>JAIQEU010000005.1 GCA_020073665.1 Terriglobia bacterium | reverse complement strand
GTCAGCCTTGCTGGATGCGGCGGTTGACGCCGAGGCAGGCTACCGCGTTGGATATCCTGAAAGCTGATGGCTGAGAGCTGACAGCTTTCTATGAAAGCCTTCGTTACAGGCGCAACGGGATTTGTCGGCAGCCACGTAGCCCGGGTTCTGGCCGACCAGGGTGCCGAGCTGCGATTACTGGTCCGCTCCACCAGCGATCCGAAAAACATTCAGGGCCTCAAAGCGGAGCGGGTGATTGGTGACCTGCGCGACCCGGGCTCGCTGGAGAAGTTGATGTCGGGCTGCGATGTGCTATTTCACGTGGCCGCCGATTACCGGCTGTGGATACGTGATCCCGACCAGATGTACCGCTCTAATGTCGAGGGCACTCGCGCCATCCTGGACGCGGCGCGCAAGAACCGGGTCCGCCGGGTGGTTTATACCTCGAGCGTGGCCACGATGGGCTTTACCTCGAATGGACGTCCCGCGGATGAAAATTCGCCGGTTTCGCTGGAAAGCATGATCGGCCATTACAAGCGGTCGAAGTTTATGGCCGAACAAGTGGCTCTCGAAGCGGGAAAAAGTGGAATGGAAGTCGTGGTGGTGAATCCCTCCACTCCAGTGGGTGAGCAGGACATCAAGCCGACGCCAACGGGCCGGATTATTGTGGACTTTCTGAAGAAGAAGTTTCCTGCATACGTAGACACCGGCTTGAACCTGGTGGATGTCACAGAATGTGCTCTTGGTCATGCGGCGGCTTTCGAAAAAGGAAGAAGTGGAGAACGTTACATCCTGGGTGGCGAGAACCTGACCTTGAAGCAGATTCTCGACAAGCTGGCCGCAATCAGCGGTCTGCCTTCGCCAAAGGTCAGGGTTCCATACGTGGTGGCCTTGGCAACGGGCGTAGTGGACGAGATGGTCACCGGCCATCTTTTCGGCCGGGAGCCCCGCGCCACCATTGACGCGGTACGCATGGGGCGGAAGAAGATGTTTGTGTCCTCAGCGAAAGCGGAGCGCGAACTGGGGTGGAAGGCGGGTCCCGTCGACGATGCCTTGCGGCGCGCCGTAGAGTGGTTTCAAGTGCATGGGTACGTCCATGCCTAAGGTAGCGGTCGTGGCTGCCCTGGAACGTGAAGTCTGGCCGTTTGTGAAGGACTGGCCGACGACTCGACGGGAACACGACGGACGCTGGTTCAAGTTTTTTGAGAAGGAAGGCATGGTGCTGGTTTGCGGAGGCATGGGAGCGGAGGCGGCACGACGCGCTGCCGAAGCGATCATCGCCCTGTACGCTCCCGGGTTAGTGATCTCGGCAGGTTTTGCCGGCGGGCTGGATCCGGCGTTGCCGGTTGGCCATACCCTGACCCCGCGGCATGTCATCGATGCTACCGACGGTAGCCGTACCGATTCCGGCACCGGCGAGGGCGTGCTGATCAGTTTTGAAACGGTGGCCGACGCCGAACAGAAGGCACGCTTTGCAACAGCATTTGGAGCTCACGCGGTAGACATGGAAGCTGCTGCCGTGGCCCGTGCCGCGCAGGCGCACGGAGTGAAGTTTCTGGCATGCAAGGTGATTTCTGACACCAGCGATTCCCGCTTGCCTCCGATCGCGCGCTTCATCGGGAGCGATGGACGCTTTCACGCGCTCCAGTTTCTGGTTCACATTGCCGTCCGGCCCTGGCATTGGAGAGGGGTTCGGCGCTTAGCGAACGACAGCCTGCGGGCGGCGCAATCCTTGGGCATCTCGCTGGAGCAGCACAAGCGTGTTTTGCAGGAAAATCAAGAGTCCGTGTTGCCAGCTTTGTCGGGTCGAGATTTGAAATGAAACCTGTAAGTTGGCTGCTGCTTTTGGCGGTACTGGTCGGACCCGCGTTCTCACAGTCCCCGCCGGCTCCGGTTTATGTTGAAAGCTTTCGTAAGGGCTCGACCCGGATCGCAGAGAAGACTTTGCAGGTGAACCTAGGCACCAAGCAACCGAGCTATGAAGCTCGCATCCAGGACTCGACTGGGGACGTCCACTTCATGCTTTCGCTGGCCCCGGTCAGAGTGGGTCAGGAGGACCCCAGCATCTTGTCGTGGCGGGTGAGTCTGGTCGATTTGCATCGCAAGCTTTATGGAAACCTGCTGCTCCCGTACCGGGACGCGTACCTGAACACCGGACTCAAGGGCAATGTTGCCATGCTTGACCCCAGTCCTTATGCGGTCGTGCCGGTGCGCGCCAAGCGCGTGATCAAAGTAGAGAAGTTTTATTGCAGCATCGAAGTAAAGCAGTACCATTTCGAAGAGCCGGGGAAGCCGCATTTGGACTCCATGAGTGTGGAAGTGCAGTTTAGCAACACGAATCCGCCGGGCAACTAAGACAACATGGCGATTGCCGGACAATTCGCAGTTAAGACGGAGAAGCAAGCAGTGCCAACCACGATGCTGGCGGCCGTCTATCGCGGCGCGAACGATGTCCGCCTGGAGAACGTGCCGGTTCCCCAGATCGGTCGCGGGGAGTTGCTGGTGAGGGTGCACACCTGCGGTATCTGCGGAACCGATCTCAAGAAGATTGCCACCGGATCACACTCTGCCCCGCGCATTTTTGGGCACGAGACTTCCGGCGTAGTGGCCGCAGTCGGAGAAGGCGTACACCAGTTCAGCGCGGGCGACCGCGTGGTGGTGTTCCATCACATCCCCTGCGGCAAGTGCTTTTATTGCCAGCATAAGACCTTTGCTCAATGTGAGACGTACAAGAAAGTCGGCTGCACCGCGGGATTTGAGCCTTCCGGCGGTGGATTCGCCGAGTACGTGCGGGTGATGGACTGGATCGTGGAACGGGGTACCGTCCGTGTTCCGGACCAGATCTCGTTCGAGCAGGCCTGCTTTGTGGAGCCGGTGAATACCTGCATGAAGGGAATTGAGAATCTGGCTCTGGCGGGCGACGAGACCGTGCTGGTCATCGGGCAGGGGCCCATCGGCATCATATTGAGCGTATTGGCCAAACGGACCGGGGCCAACGTAATCACTTCCGATTTGTATCCTCAGAGGCTTACAATAGGTAGAAATTACGACTTGAGAAATGCCATTGATGCTTCGCGCGCCGACACGGTGAAAGTGGTGCGCGAGCAAACCGAGGGGCGCGGGGCTGACGCAGCCATTCTGGCAGTCGGCGGCAATGGCCTGATACGGACCGCCATGGACGCAGTGCGGCCAGGCGGCCGGGTGTTGTTATTTGCGCAGACCGTTCGTGGGGAGGCGACGATCGACCCAGCGTCCATTTGTGTAGACGAGAAAACTCTGCTGGGGTCGTACAGCGCTTCGGTCGAGCGGCAAGAAGATTCGGTGCGCATGGTGATGCAGCGCGAGATCGATTTGGAACATCTAATAAGTCATCGCTTTGCTCTCTCCGGCAGCGTGGAGGCTTTGAAGCTGGCTGCCAGCCCCCAACCTGATTCCATGAAGATCGTGATTCAACCTGGCAGCTCGTGGGAAGGACGTTCATAGTGACTGGAAAGATGACCGCCGCAGTCCTCTACGGCAAAGAGGACGTAAAGATCGAAAGAGTGCCCATCCCTCGCGTTGGAGATGGCGAAGTACTGGTGAAAGTGCAAGTCGCGCTGACCTGCGGCACTGACTTGAAGGTGTACCAGCGCGGCTACCACGCCCGCATGATCGTGCCTCCGGCGCTGTTCGGCCATGAACTGGCCGGAGTGATCGAGCAGGTCGGGGCGGGAGTGCGCGGGTTCAAGAAGGGAATGCGGGTGGTGGCGCTGAATTCCGCGCCCTGCCAGATGTGCTTCTATTGCTCCAAGCACCAGGAAAACCTTTGCGAAGATCTGCTGTTCAACAACGGCGCCTACGCGGAGTACATTCGCATTCCGCGCCGGATCGTCGAGACCAACATGCTGGCGGTCCCGCCCGACGTGAGTTACGAAGAAGCCGCCATGGTGGAGCCGCTGGCCTGCGTGCTGCGCGGATTGCACGAGACCGGCGTAGAAATCGGCGACACGGTCACGGTAATCGGCGGGGGCCCCATCGGCCTGATGTTCGTACAAGTAGCCAAAGCCACCGGATGCAACGTGATCTCGGTGGTCAAACGCGACTCCCAGGTGGCCGCGGCCAAACGTATGGGCGCGCACGAGGTGGTGCAGATCACGCAAGTGAAGGATCCTGTGGAAGCGGTAAAGATGCTATCTCCCGACAAGCGGGGTGGCGACGTGGTGATCGAAGCGGTGGGCCGTCCCGAAGCCTGGGAATGGGCCATTGACATGGTGCGCAAGGGCGGTACCGTCAACTTCTTTGGCGGCTGCGCCAGCGGTACCAAGGTGCAACTGGATACCAATCGTTTGCACTACTCGGAAGTAACGCTGAAAGCGACCTTCCACCATACTCCGGAAACCGTGCGCCGCGCCTTCGCGCTGATCGCGGAGAAGAAAGTCCGTTCGACCGATTACATTACCGGCGAGGCCCCGTTGTCGCGATTGCAGCAGGTCCTCCGCCATATGCTCAACCGCAATGGCGATATCAAGACCGCCATTATTCCTGGGCACTGACCGGTCAGGCAGAAGGCGTAAGACCTATAACCACGAGGGACACGCTTCGACGGCGCGCAGTGCTGGCTCCGGCACACGAAGGCATCTGCAATCCTACGATTTCGCGGTTCTCTTCGTTAAGATGTCGTGTGTTTCGCGGTTCATGTTTTGTACGCAGGATGGTTTAACTGGTGTCTTCTATGGCCAGCACCGATTCCCGGGTCTCCTCGGGTTGGGACAACCTCCCACCCGAGTACGCGATTCCCGCGCAGGCACCGTCTGCGGCGGAGGCCCGCGAATACTGCCGTCGCCTGGCGCGCACCCACTACGAAAATTTCTCCGTCGCCACCTGGTTCCTGCCCGAACGCCTGCGCCAGCATTTCTTCAATGTCTATGCCTATTGCCGCATCTCCGATGACCTGGGAGATGAGGTCGGCAATGCCGCCGCGTCGCTTCAGTTGCTTGACCAGTGGGAAGCCCAGCTGAATGCCTGCTATGAAGGTTCGCCGCGGCATCCGGTATTTGTGGCGCTGGCGGAAACGGTTCACAGCCTCGATATTCCCCGGCAACCGTTCGCGGATCTGCTAACGGCGTTTCGCCAGGACCAAACCGTCACCCGCTACCAGACCTTCGACGACCTGCTGGGTTACTGCCGCTATTCGGCCAATCCGGTGGGCCACCTGGTGCTGTATCTCTGCGGTTACCACGATGCCGAGCGCCAGTCGCTTTCCGATTTCACTTGCACCGCACTGCAGTTGGCAAACTTCTGGCAAGACGTGAGCGTGGACTACGCCAAGGGCCGCATTTATCTTCCGCTCGAGGATCTGCGCCGGGAGGGCGTGGTGGAAGAGGACATCGCGGCTCGGCGCAATACGCCGGCGTTCTGCACAATGATGCGCTTTGAAGTGGAGCGGGCGCGCGACTGGTTTCGCCGTGGACAGCCGCTGGTGCAGAAAGTGGATCGCGAACTCGCGATTGACCTCGATTTGTTCACCCGCGGCGGGCAGGAAATTCTGAATGCCATCGAACGCCAAGGCTACAAGGTGCTGGGGCAGCGTCCAGCCATCTCCAGAACGCGGAAGCTGGCGCTGGTAGCCCGCGCCGCGCTGGGGAAACTGCTATGAGCACTGCCGTGCAGCCGGCCACTTCCCAGTTCGCGCCCACCGAATCGCAGCTTGCAGTCGCGTATGCGGTGTGTCGCGGTATCACCCGCGCGTCGGCCAAGAATTTTTACTATGCGTTTCTGGTGCTGCCGCGGCCCAAGCGCCAGGCGTTGTCCGCCATTTACGCGTTCATGCGGCGCTGCGACGACATCGCCGATGATGCCAGCTTGCCCCTACGCGAGCGGCGCCAGAAACTGGCCGACTGGCTGGAGGCAGTGCATCGCGCGCAGCAGGGCCAACCCACGGATGACCCCGTGCTGCTGGCCCTGACCCATGCGCAACGTCGCTTCAAAATCCCGGGTGAACTGCTGGATCAACTAGCCTACGGTACCGCCATGGATGTCCAGGAGGCGCCGGAAGGGTCCGGTGAAGGTACCTCCGCAGCGCAGGCTTCGCTCGTTGCTCCCTACCAGACTCTGGATGATCTTTATCAATATTGCTACCGCGTGGCCTCGGTCGTGGGCCTAGCCTGTATCCGGGTCTTTGGGTATCGCGATCCTGCGGCGGAGCAATTGGCCGAGCGCCTCGGACTTGCGTTCCAGTTGACCAACATCATTCGTGACGTAAAGGAAGATGCCGCCATGGGTCGCATCTATCTTCCGCAGGAAGACCTGGTGAAGTATGGCATCGGGCCTGCGGATTTTGCTCCAGGCGCCGACCCCGCGCGTTTCCGGGAACTCCTCGCCGTGGAGGCAGACCGGGCGCGCGAGTTCTACCGCGCCGGCGACCTGCTGGTTTCGCTGATCGACGAAGACAGCCAGCCCGCCCTGTGGGTGTTGATGACCATTTATCGCCGTTTGTTGGACAAGATTGCTCTCCGCCAGTATGACGTCTTCAGCGGCAGAGTCAGCCTCACCGTCCGGGAGAAGCTCCTGATTCTGGGAAAGGGCTTCGTGAAACGCCTGGCCTGATGACCGAGCGCTGGACACAATCTCCTAGGGTAGCAGTCGTGGGAGGCGGGTTAGCGGGACTGGCCGCCGCCTGTGCCCTCGCCGACAGCGGTTTGCGCGTGACCCTGTTCGAGCGCCGTCCCTACCTGGGAGGCCGCGCCTCCTCGTATCAGCATCCCGGAACCGGCGAAGTGGTGGACAATTGCCAGCACGTCCTGCTCGGCTGTTGTACCAACCTGATCGAGTTCTACCAGCGGGTGGGTGTGGCCGACAAGATCCGATGGTACGACCGGCTCACTTTTCTTGAGCCCGGCGGCCGAGCCTCCCTCATCGAGCCTTCAACCTGGCCAGCGCCCTTGCATACGGCGCCAGCCTTCTTGCGCGCGGCTTGCCTGAGTCTACCGGACAAATTGGCCATCGCTGGGGCCATGGCGGCGCTGGCTCCGATGACGCCGCGTGACACGGGCGAATCCTTTCTAACTTGGTTGCGTCGCCACGGGCAGACTGAGCGCGCCATCGACCGCTTCTGGAAGACCATCCTGGTGAGCGCGTTGAATGAAGATATCGACCGGGTGTCGGTCCCCTATGCCGCCCAGGTGGTCCGCGAATCATTTCTCAAGTCCGCCGGAGCTGGACGGATGGGTGTGCCCACGGTTCCGCTCACCGAGCTTTATGACGTGGCCGAGGACTACATCCGGGCACGCGGTGGCGAGGTGCAGCTGCGCGTTGGGGTCGACTCATTCCGCGCCGAACTGGCAGCCGTGAAGCTCACCATGGCGGGCGGGGAACAGGGTTTCGATTTCGTGATTTTCGCCGTGCCGTTTGATGTGTTGTCGCGTTTGCTGCCCAACACCACCACCGCCGAGCCCTTGCGCCAGACGCTCAACCAGTTCGAGACGTCGCCGATTACTGGCATTCACCTGTGGTTCGACCGCCAGATTACTGACCTGGAGCATGCGGTGCTGCTCGATCGAACCATTCAGTGGATGTTTCACAAGTCGAAACTGCTGGGCCGGAAGGTGGAGGGTGACGGCAGCTACGTCGAACTGGTGGTCAGTTCCTCCAAAACCCTGGTGGAGAAATCGCGCAGCGAGATTGTGGATCTGGCGGTGAGGGAGCTGGGCGAGTTCTTTGCCGCGGCTCAGAGTGCCAACCTGGTCAAATCCACCGTGATCAAGGAAGTACACGCCACCTATTCGCCGCGGCCGGGCATCGACTTCCACCGTCCCCAGCCGGAGACCGTCTGGCCGCGGGTGTTCCTGGCGGGAGACTGGACCGCTACCGGCTGGCCCGCCACCATGGAAGGCGCGGTCCGCAGCGGCAACTTGGCCGCGCAGTGCGTGGCGCGGGTGGCGGGGATGCGCCACGCCGCGTTCCTGGTGCCGGACTTGGCGCCGGGCGGGCTGATGCGGCTGTTTGGCTGAAGCCCGGGCCCGGAGGGGTGGAAGTGTCGCCTGCCAAGTGTCGTCACAACCCCTTGTGATCTACCTCACTTTGAGGTAGTATTAGAACGAACGTTCGAACTGTGGCCTCCACCTCTCCAGCTGCGTCTCGCCTGTCCGCGCGTCCGCGCGCCCAGCGCGTGCTTCCCGAATCCCGTTTTGACCGCCGCCTGGCGAAGATCCTCCTGCACGCCACCAACGAGTTCTACGAGAAGGGCTACGAAGGCGCCTCCATGCGTGATCTGTCGCGCAGCAGCGGCATGTCACTGGCCGGGCTTTACTACTACTTCGAATCCAAAGAAAAGCTGCTCTACCTGATCCAGAAGCATACGTTCCAAACGATTGTGGAGCGGCTGCGGGCGCGTCTGCAGGAGGTTTCTGATCCGGAACAGCGCATCCGGGTATTCATTCTCAATCACCTGGAGTATTTCCTCGCTAACCAGAAAGCGATGAAGGTGCTGTCGCACGAAGACGACGTGTTGAAGAACAGCTTCGGCAGCGAGATCGCCACACTCAAGCGCGAGTACTACCGCATCTGTCTGGAGTTGCTGGACCAATTTCAACAGGCAAAAGGACTAGAATTCTCCAGCCGCATCGCCGTACTCAGCCTGTTCGGCATGATGAACTGGATCTACACCTGGCACCACCCGCGAGTGGACGCGGACGCCAAAGAACTGGCCCGCCAGATGGGCGACATTTTTCTGCGAGGCATACATGCCGCCAAGAAGGGCAAGGCGGCAAAGAAGAAAACTGCGGTACCGAACTGAATTCTACACATTTGTGAAAAAGGAGTTTTAACCATGGCTACGACAGTCCAGTCGGCCGCCGGCGAGACCACCAAGACTTTGATCAACTACCGCACCGAAGCAGGCGTGGCGGTGATCGAAATGTTCGATCCCCCGGCCAACACCTACACCTACGAAATGAATCGCCAGCTTGACGAAGCCATCCTGAAAGCGCGCATGGACAACAACGTGTATGTCATGGTGCTGACCGGTTCCGGCGACAAGTTCTTCTCCGCCGGCGCCAATATCAAGATGCTGGCCAGCGTCGATCCCACTTTCAAATATTACTTCTGCCTGCACGCCAATGAGACCCTGTTGCGCCTGGAGCACACCCCCAAGCTGGTGATCGCTGCGCTGAACGGGCACTGCGTCGGCGGTGGGCTGGAAATCGCCATGGCAGCGGACATCCGCATCGCCCGCAAGGATGCTGGCAAGATCGGCTTGCCGGAAGTGAACCTGGGCGTACTGCCCGGCACCGGCGGAACCCAGCGGCTTTCGCGCATGGTGGGCAAGAGCCGCGCCATCGAGTTGATGGTGACCGGCAACACCTTCTCGTTTGAAGAGGCCAAGGAGATGGGCATCATCAACGACATCTTCGAGCGCGACAATTTCATGGAGAACATCATGGAATACGCCCGCCAATTCTGCCCGCCTAACAAGGCCGCCAAGGCCGTGGGCCGCATCAAGCGCGCGGTGCAGACCGGCTGGGAAATTCCCATGGAATCGGCGCTGGCGGTGGAGCGTGAAAACCAGCAGATCCTGTTCCAGAGCGACGACGCCAAAGAAGGCTTGGCCGCGTACGTGGAGAAACGTCCGGCGACGTTCACAGGGAAGTAGTAGCGAGTACCTGGTACCGAGTCCCGAGTGTGTGGCGCGGGCACTCCTGCCCGCGTCCGGCTCGGGGATGATCTGCTGAAAGAGAAGAAGAAATGATCGCAGCGACGAAAGCGAAGATCGTGCCCGGCCGCCTGCTGATTGACGGCCAGTGGTGCGACGGCGCAACAAAGTTCGACACCATCAATCCCGCGAGTGGGGAAGTTCTCACCCAGATCGTGGAAGCCACAGCGGAAGACGTCGATCGTGCGGTCAAAGCCGCCCGCAAAGCTTTCGAGGACCGTGGTGGCCCCTGGCGCAAGATGTCGGCCAGCGAACGTGGACGTCTGCTGTGGAAACTTGCCGACCTGATCGAAAAGAACATCGACGAACTGGCGGAACTGGAGACGCTCGACAACGGCAAGCCTATTTTCGAATCGCGCTACGTCGATATTCCCATGGTGGTCGACGTACTGCGCTACTACGCGGGTTGGGCGACAAAAATTCACGGCGAAACCGTCAACACCTTCGAAACTGCCTTTACCTACACGCTGCGCGAACCAGTAGGCGTTGTCGGATTGATTATTCCGTGGAACTTCCCGCTGCTGCTGGCGTCTTGGAAGCTGGGACCGGCGCTGGCTTGCGGCAATACCGTCGTGATCAAACCTGCCGAACAGACTCCGCTGACGACTTTGCGTTTTGGTCAACTTGCCATCGAAGCCGGGTTGCCCGCGGGCGTGCTTAACATCCTCACTGGTGGGCCAGAGACGGGCAAGGCCATGGTTCGCCATCCGGGGATCGACAAGATCGCGTTCACCGGTTCTACGTCGGTGGGCAAAGAGATCATGCGCAGTGCGGCCGACAGTTTGAAGCGGATAACGCTGGAGCTGGGCGGCAAGTCGCCCAACATCGTGTTCGCCGACTCGGACATCGACAATGCCGTGAAGGGCGCGATCAATGGCATCTTCTACGGCAAAGGCGAAGTCTGCAACGCGGGCTCGCGGCTGTTTGTCGAAAGCAAGGTGCAGGACGAATTTCTCGAAAAACTGGTGGCACGCGCAAAGAAGATGCAGCCCGCCGACCCGCTCGATCCCAAGACCCGTATGGGCGCGATCGTCAGCCAGGAACAAATGCAGACCGTGCTGGGCTATATCGAGGCCGGGAAGAGAGAAGCCAAGCTCATTGCCGGCGGCAACCGGGTGTCGCTCGACGGCGGCAAGGGTTACTTCATCGAGCCCACGATTTTCGGCGGTGTCACCAACGACATGAAGATTGCTCAGGAAGAAATCTTCGGGCCGGTGCTGGCTACGCTCGCGTTCGACGACGTCGACCAGGTCGTCGAGCAGGCCAACCGTAACCCCTACGGGCTGGCAGCGGCACTCTGGACCCGCGACCTGAAAAAGGCGCACATCGTTTCCCGGCAACTGAAGGCAGGTACGGTGTGGATCAACACTTATGGATTGATGGACGCGTCGCTGCCCTTCGGCGGCTACAAGAGTTCAGGCTTCGGCCGCGAGCTCGGAATGAACGCGCTCGAGCATTACACGGAAGTAAAAACCGTTTGGCTGAACATGGCGTGACGTAGCGCCGGCATCTCGCCGGCCAACCACAAAGTTTATCGAGGACTTATGCCAGGAAAAGTAGCAAAAATCGGAACCTTCAGCGATTGGGTCGGACTGTTCGACGATTGGCGCAAGGAAATCGGCGTCAATACCGACGAGATTGCCAGCTTCAAGTTCGACACCCTATACGGCGCGATCGAGACCGAAGAGATTCAGTTTGGCTCATACAAGGGCCGCCGCAAGTGGGAGAACATGCGCCAGATCCCCACGCAGCAGATGCGCGATGCCCTGATGAACATGATCGTTTACCAGGGCGACACTGAGTTTGCCAGCGTGGAGCAGCAGCGGCTTTTATTCCAGACCGCGCCCAGCGACTGGGACCGCAAGGCACTCACGCGGGTCATGATCGAAGAAATGCGTCACGGCTGGCAGATGTGCGCCCTGCTGGTTGACCACTTCGGGTATTCCGGCAAAGTCGAGGCCCAGAAAATGCTGGAGCGCCGCGCCTTTGACAACAAGCGTCTGCTCGGCGCCTTCAATGTCGATGTAGACAACTGGATGGATTTTTTCACCTACACCGACTTTGTAGACCGCGACGGCAAGTTCCAGCTGCAGATGCTGAAGTACTCGGCGTTTGCGCCGCTGGGACGGTCCATGTCGTACATGTTGCGGGAAGAGGCCTTCCACATGGGCACCGGCAACGACGGCCTGCGTCGCATTGTTGAAGCGGGCGTCGTACCGGCATGGCTCATCCAGAAATACCTCAACAAGTGGATTTCCTGTTCTTACGACTTGTTTGGCACCGACCATTCGTCTTCGGCGCACTGGGCGTACGTGTGGGGCGTCAAGGGTCGGTACGATGAGCCTCAGAATGCCAAGCCCGCTGACCTGGACGAGCTGAACGATTACAACCGGCATCTATATCGTGACGAAGTGGCGGGCCTCGTCGAGCGTCTGAACGGTTTCCTCAAGCCGGGGCAGCCGAAGCTGTACGCCCCGCACATTCAGTTCAATCGCAACATAGGCCGTTTTGCCGGGCAGAAGTTCCACGCCCAGACGGGCGAACCGGTGGATGACGGCGCATGGGCGCAACATCTCAAGGAGTACATGCCGACAGCGGAAGACAAGAAGTTGCTGCTCGACATCATTGCCAACGAGAAGAAGTGGATTGTGCCGAAAGAAGGCGGACGCGACCCGCTGGCAACCATCAGCGAGCCCAGAAAGTCGGCGATCAACCTGTAATGAGCACGAGCTCGACTACCATCGCGGTTACCCCATCCTCTCGCTCGTACACACTGGGCGAGCTGATGGTGGCGACGGCTGCACGCGAAATTCACGATGGTGAAGTCGTTTTTGTCGGCATGCGATTGCCTCTGATTGCTTTCGTCGTGGCCAAGAAGACTCACGCGCCCAGTGCTGTCGGGCTGTTCGAGAATGGCGTCATTCGATCTACGCCAGCGCCAGAGTTGATTTACACGATGGCAGATCCGCCCAACATTCTGGGCGCCACCCAGTGCCTGGACATGCTCGGCGTGATGAGTCTTCTGCAATCCGGGCGGGTTCATCTGGGATTTCTCGGAGCCGCCGAGGTAGATCGCTTTGGCAATTTGAACTCCACCGAGGTGCGCGGACCCAGAGGTTTGACTCGACTCCCGGGTTCGGGTGGGGCCTGCGACATCGCCTCGCTGGCGCACCGCTTCGTGGTGTTGCTCGATCACAGCAAGCAGCGGCTGCCGGGGCGGGTTTCGTACATGACCAGCCCGGGTAACGGAGATGGCCAAGGTTGGCGGCAGCGTGTGGGCTTGCCACGGGGCGGGCCGGCTGCAGTAATCACTACGAAAGCCGTCCTGCGGTTTGATGAGAGCGGGGAAGCGTACCTGGCGTCGCTCCACCCGGGCGTAGAGGCAGCCGATGTGGTGGCCAACACGGGATGGCCGCTGCGAACCAGCGACAGCCTGTCGCAAACTCCGGCTCCAAGCGCGGAGGAACTGCGCGCTATTCGGGAATACGACAAGGAGGGCTTTTGGACAACCTAGGATTTCGCACCGTACGTCCAATGGCACCGGTTGCCGAGAAGACGAAAGAAGCAGCCCCTGCGCCAACACGAATCAACCTGGCAATCGAGGGAGCTGTCGCTCGGCTGACGCTGCAGCACCCGCCGCTGAACGTGATCGATGTCCCCATGATGGAAGAACTGGCGACGACGCTCGACGAGGTTGAGGCCAAGCCGGAGATCGCGGCAGTCGTTTTGGCAGGTTCCGCCAAGGCCTTCTCGGTGGGGGTCGATGTTGCTGCCCACACGCCTGACAAGGTCGAGGAGATGCTCTCCAAGTTCCACGCAGTCATCCTGAAACTTGTGAGCACGAAAAAGGTGACTATCGCCGCAGTGCATGGGCACTGTCTGGGCGGTGGTGCCGAACTGGCCATGGTCTGCGACCTGGTGTACACGGCTGAGGCTGCCACCTGGGGTTTTCCAGAGATCAAGCTGGGATGCTATCCGCCGGTGGCGGTGACGGCGCTGGCGGCGCTGGTCGGGCAAAAATGTGCTGCCGACCTGGTTCTGACCGGGCGCACCATCACCGGGACGGAAGCAGCGAGCATGGGGCTGGCGAACCGAGCTGTGGCCGACGGCGAGGTCGAATCAGCGGTGCAGGAGTCGGTTGGCCATCTCCTGAAACTGAGCCCGGCGGCGCTCGCGGTGACCAAGAAAGCGATCTATGCCTGGGATTCGATTCATTTCGACAAGGGCCTGGCGCGCGCCGAAAAGATTTATTTCGAAGACCTGATGAAGACCGAAGACGCACAAGAGGGAATCAAAGCTTTTCTGGAAAAGCGTCAGCCGGTGTGGAAGGGCAACTGATGTCGAAACTACGCTCCATGCACGATGCCATCGCCGACCTGGTCCCCGACGGGGCTAGCGTCGCGCTCGGCTTGCAGATGGAGCAGATGATTCCCTTCGCGGCAGGGCATGAGATTATCCGCCAACAAAAGCGCGGGCTCACGCTGGTTGGCCCCATTTCCGACACGCTGTTTGATCAGCTCATCGGGGCAGGATGCGCTGAAAAGGTGATCGCAGCCTGGGTCGGCAACGTCATGATGGGGTCGGCCTACAACTTCCGCCGAGCGGTCGAAGAGGGTGGGCTGAAGGTCGTCAACCTGACCAATTTCGCGGTGGCGCTGGCACTGCAGGCCGGTGCCATGGGCGTGCCGTTTTTTCCCACGCGCACGGCCCGAGGCAGCGACACGGCGAGGGGCAACGAGTTCTTTGCGGAAATTGAGTCGCCGTTCCCACTTGGACGGGGAGAAAGCAGCCGAGAGCAGGAGAAACTGCATGCGGTGCGGGCGATCACGCCTGACGTGACCATCGTCCACGTGCAACGCGCTGATCGCGAGGGCAACGCGCACTGCTGGGGAAATTTCGGGGTGATGATCGAAGGAATTCGAGCGGCGAAACGGGTAATCGTGGTGGCCGAGGAAATCGTCGCGGCGGAGGTGATTGCCAGCGATCCGAACCGCACGGTGATCCCCGGATTCCTGGTGAATGCGGTGGTTGAGTGCGCGTACGGTGCGCATCCGTCGCCGGTGCAGGGCTATTACAAGCGCGATGATGCGTTCTTTCGCCAATATCACGAGCAGACCAAGACGAAGCAGGACAGCGATGCCTGGTTGTCGCGCTGGGTGCATGGAGTTACCGATCGCCGGGCCTACATGAATCAGCTAGGTGGCTGCCGTGTGGATGACCTGGGCGTGAAGCAGCACGCGTACGCGGCGCAGGCTGATTTCGGGTATTGAGTAGGGAGCAGTGAGCAGCGCGTAGTGAGTAGCGAGTGGGATCGGACCTGTAGTGGCTAAATGCTAATTGCTAAGAGCTGCCTTATGGATTTCGAAATCAGCGCCGGGCAAGTCAAGTCCATGCTCAAGCGTGGCGACAAGTTCGTACTGCTCGATGTGCGGGAGCCTTGGGAGTGCGAGAAGGCTAGCCTCGAGGGAAGCAAGCAGATTCCGATGGGCGATGTGCCCACGCGGGCGTACCAGGAACTGGACCCGGATGAACACATCGTTGTGGTTTGTCATCACGGCGTGCGCTCGTTGAGCGTCACCAACTGGTTGCGGCAGCAAGGATTCGAAAAAGTGCAGTCCATGCGCGGCGGCATCGATGGCTGGGCGCGCACGGTGGATCCCAAGGTGCCGCTGTACTGAAAACAGCTTTTAGCTGTTAGCTCTTATCCCTTAGCTGAAAAGACGGCGTTGGCGTAAATCGCGCAAAGCTAAGAGCTGAGACCTGAGAGCTAGAAGATAGAAGCTTGCAATGAAAAAAGAACTCATCGAACTCCGCGTCAACGGGCGCTCGCACGAGCTCGCCATCCAGCCCAGCCAGTTGCTGCTGGATGTGCTGCGCCAGGACCTGCAGATGACCGGCTCCAAGCGCGGTTGTGACGATTCCTCCTGCGGGGCATGCACCGTGTTGGTGGATGGCACTCCCATGCTTTCCTGCACCATGCTTGCAGCCAGTTGTGAAGGACAGGAAATCACCACGGTTGAAGGGGTGAGCGAGCACGGCAGCCTGGCCGCGATCCAGAAAGCCTACGGCGACTGGGGTGGCTCGCAATGCGGGTATTGCACACCGGGCTTCATGATGACGGTGAAACATCTGCTGGCGCAGAATCCGAATCCCAGCGAAGAAGAGATTCGCAGCGGGCTTAGCAGCAATCTCTGTCGCTGTACTGGGTATAGCCAGATGTATCAGGCGATCAAGGCTGCGATTGAAGCCGAACAGAAAGCAGTACCGACTACCAGGTAGCGAGTACCGAGAAAGATGACCGACTTTACCATTATCGGCAAACCGACCGCCATGGTTGACGCGGCCGGCAAGACCACCGGCGCCGGCAAGTACGCCGACGACTTGAGCCTGCCCGGCATGCTGGTGGGCCGCATCCTGCATTCGCCGTTTCCGCACGCGCGCATCAAGCGCATTGATACCAGCCGCGCTGAGAAACTTGACGGCGTGGTCGCGGTCGTCACCGGGAAAGACGCTCCCAATCCCTACGGCATTCTGCCCGTCGGCCACGATGAGCACGCGCTGGCTACCGACAAAGTTCGCTATGTTGGAGACAATGTGGCCTGCGTCGCCGCTGTCGACGAGTCTACGGCCGACAAAGCGCTCGAACTGATCGACGTCGAGTACGAAGTATTGCCCGCCTACTTCGATCCTGAAGACTCGATGAAGGCGGAGACCGAACTGATTCACGACAACAAGCCGCACAACCTGGAAAAGGACTATCACCACGTTTTCGGTGATCCGGAGAAGGCTTTCGCCGAGGCTGCGCATGTGGCTGAAGCTCGCTTCATTGCCAATGAAGTTACGCACGCGGCCATGGAGCCCCATTGCACGCTGGCTTCGTTCGAAATCGATTCGCTCACCGGCAAACCCGGCCGGCTGACAGTGTGGTCCTCCACCCAGGTGCCGTATTACCTGCAGCACAAGCTGTCGCTGGTGCTGGAGATGCAGATGTCGCAGATTCGCGTCATCAAGCCACTGGTGGGTGGTGGGTTTGGTGGGAAAAGTGAAGTGATTCCGCTCGAAATCATCGCCGCCGTGGCGGCCCGCGCCGCGCGTGCGCCGGTGAAAATCACATACACCCGCGAAGAGGTGTTCTGGGCCCACCGCGGGCGGCCGCGGACTATCATCGACTTAAAGACAGGCGTCGACAAGGACGGTCACATTACCGCCGTCAAAGCGCGCGTGGTGCAGGACGGCGGCGCCTACTGCTCTTACGGTGTAGTGACGATTCTTTATTCCGGGGCGCTGCTGGGCGCGCTTTACGACATTCCCAACATTCAATACGACGGCTACCGCGTGCTCACCAATAAACCGGTTTGCGGCGCTATGCGCGGACACGGCACTGTGAACGTGCGTTTTGCATTTGAGTCACAGCTGGATGAACTGGCCCTGAAACTGAAGATGGACTCAGCCGAGATTCGCCGCCGTAACCTGCTCAAGCCGCCGTGCATCACCATCAACGGTCTGCGAGTGCAGAGCTATGGCTTGCCGGAGTGCATCGACAAAGTGGTTGAACGCTCCGGCTGGAAGAATCGCATCGGCAAATTGCCGAAGGGACGTGGCCTGGGTATTGCCTGCAGTCACTATGTGAGCGGCGCCGCCAATTCCATCATCCGGTCTGACATGCCGCACTCCACCGTCAACATCAAGATTGATCGTGACGGGGGCGTTGTGGTGTACACCGGGGCATCCGACATTGGCCAGGGCTCCGACACCATGGTGGCGCAGATCGCCGCCGAAACATTGGGATGTTCCATGGCCCGGGTCAAGGTGGTAGCGGCCGACACTGACCTGACGCCGATTGATATTGGTTCCTACTCCAGCCGTGTCACCTTTATGAACGGTAACGCCACCCTGCGAGCAGCCCAAGACGTAAAGAAGCAGATCGCCACGGCCGCAGCCCGAAAGATGGCCTGTGCGCCCGAAGACCTGGTCTTCCGCGAAGACAAAGTGAGCAAGAACCATGTGGGCGCGGGCGGCTTGCCTGCGCTGGCGGAGCAGGGCAGCCCGTCCCCACACCAGCAGTCATCCGTCTCCGGACGAGTCGAGGGCCAGATCCTCCGCGGTTCCCTTCAGCAAAAGCGCAAGGACGAAGGCCCGAAAGACCAGTTAACGTTCGAAGAAGCTGTGGTCGCGGCCATTGATTTTCACGGCGCTCTCAGCGGCACCGGATCGTATGCTCCACCCGCGGAGGCCCGTGGCGGCAAGCACAAGGGGGCAGGCGTCGGTCCCTCGCCGGCATATTCGTACTCAGCGCAAGTGGCGGAAGTCAGCGTGGACGAGGAAACCGGAGAAGTCACGGTACACAAAGTCTGGGCCTCGCACGACTGCGGCCGGGCGCTGAACCCGGTTTCCGTAGAAGGCCAGATCATCGGGTCAGTGTGGATGGGCATGGGCCAGGCGCTGACCGAGGAAATGGTCTGGAAAGATGGCATGCTGATGAACCCCGGGCTGCTCGAGTACCGCAGTCCGTCATCGGTCGAGTCTCCCGAGATCGAGGCCATCATCGTCGAGAGCGTCGATCCCGAGGGTCCCTTCGGTGCCAAGGAGTGCAGCGAGGGCTCGCTGGCGGCCACGATCCCCGCGATTGCCAATGCCGTCTACGACGCGGTTGGCGTCCGCCTGCACGAATCGCCATTCACGCCCGAGCGAGTGCTGGCGGCGCTGCGGGCGAAGAAGAATGCCAAAACCCTGAACCTGACGGAGGGAGTAGATCCGACTTCGCCTGTGCGCTTCCGCGAGCATGGCGGATCGTTGTGGTTCCGCGGAAAAGGCCCAGAGCGGCATGCTCAGGACCCGTCGCGGCGCGAGTCTGTGGTTAAGGCGGGAGGTGACGATTGAGCCTCCCGCAATTCAGGCTGCTGCGGCCGCGCACCCTCGACGAAGCCGTCGGCTATCTGGCAAAGCATACCGACAAACTCCGTGTGCTGGCCGGCGGGACCGACCTGATCCCGTCCATGCGCCAGAAGTTGTTTGAGCCCGAGTATGTGCTCGACATCCGTCACGTTGTCGAACTAAAAGGCATCCAACCGCGCGCCGGGGAAGGAGTGAGCATCGGGGCACTCACCTCGCTGAGCACGATTGAGCATTCCGACTTCCTGCGGCGTCACTACCCCGTCTTGCCAGAAGCGGCTGCCACCGTGGCTTCGCCAGTGCTGCGCAACATGGGTACGCTAGGCGGCAACATCTGTCTCGACACGCGCTGCCTCTGGTACAACCAGTCGCTCACTTGGCGAAAGGGTTGCGGTTTCTGCATTAAGAAAGACGGAGACCTGTGTCATGTGGCCCCCGGCGGGAGCAAATGCTGGGCTGTGTTCTCCGGCGATACACCTCCTGCGCTGCTGTGTTTGAATGCCGAGGTCGAGATCGCCGGACCATCCGGCTTGCGCCGCCTGCCCCTGCGCGAGTTCTACACCGGCGTAGGCGATGCCTACCGCAAGCTCCGGCCGAGCGAGTTGCTGACTCGCGTATTTCTGCCCGAAGCTTCGGTGGACTACCTGGGTGTGTACCGCAAGTTGCGGGTGCGGGGATCGATCGATTACCCCCTCGCAGGTGTGGCTGTGGTTCTAAAGCGCTCCAACGGGCATGTGAGCGATGCCCGACTCGCGATCACTGCGGTGAATCCCGCGCCGCTGTTGGTTAAGGGAGCCAGTGAGATGCTGGCAGGGAAAGTTATCGATGAAGCACTGGCGGAGGCGGTTGGTGACTTGGCGGCCAAAACTGCCAAGCCGCTGACAACTTCGGCGCTCACTCCTGAGTACCGGCGGGAGATGATCCGGGTATTCGCCAAACGCGCGGTGCTGGCAGCGAACAATTGAGACCGGCCAACGACCACTTTGATTACTGACTGCCACATTCACATTCAGCCGATGGAGATGTTCAAGCCCCACGCGCTGGAACTGATGAAGAAGAAGCGGGCGAACTTCGACCAGATCGCCGAGTTCTGCCGTTCGCCCAAAGCCTTCCTCAAGCACCTGGACGCCGCGGGAGTCGACCGCGCCGTCCTTATCAACTATGTCGCTCCCGAAGTGATCGGCTTTACTCCCGGCGTTAACCAGTTCATTGCGGACTACGTCAAGGAAGATCGCAAGCGCTTGATCTCCTGCGGCAGCCTGCATCCGCGGCACACCTCCAATGTGATGGCCGACATGGACCAGTTACTGCGGCTCGGCATCCAAATGATCAAGATTCATCCGCCACACCAGTTGCTGTTTCCCAACGACTACCTGACCGGGATGAAGGAGTTGGAAATCATTTATCGTGCGGCCGAGGCCAATGGCATCCCGGTCATGTTCCACACCGGCACATCGATTTTTCCTGGCGCCCGGAACAAATATGGCGACCCAATCTATGTGGATGACGTCGCCGTCGATTTCCCCAAACTCAAAATCCTGCTGGCGCATGGCGGACGTCCGTTGTGGATGAACACGGCCTTCTTCCTGGTTCGCCGGCACCCCAACGTGTTCCTCGATATCAGTGGGATTCCGCCCAAGGCTTTGATGAAGTATTTTCCCCGGCTGGAGGAGATCGCAAACAAAACGCTGTTCGGCACCGACTGGCCTGGGCCGGGCGTGCCCGAGGTCAGGAAAAATCTGGAAGACTTCCAGGCTTGCGCTCTGCCTCCGGAAACCAAACAGCAGATCCTGAGCCATACCGCGTTGGGAATCTGGCCGGTCTAGGTGGTTTTTTCTGGGTCTCTGCGAGAGGCTCTTCCGCGAATCCTGCGGTTTAGGACTTATGAATTCTCAGTGCGAGAAAAGATGCCCCATCTTTTCTTTCTTGGTTTTTAGATATTCCTCGGTGTAGGTGTTAGGCGGAACTTCGCAGGGCACACGCTCAGTGACCCGGATGCCGATTCTCTCCACCGCCGCGACTTTATCGGGATTATTCGAAAGCAGCCGCACCTGGGTAATGCCGAGAGTCTTCAGAATCTCGGCCGGCAGGTTGAATTCGCGGTGATCCGCTTTGAAGCCTAGGCGCTCGTTGGCTTCGACCGTGTCGAGACCGACATCTTGCAGTTCGTAGGCTTGCAGCTTGGCCATGAGTCCAATACCGCGTCCTTCCTGCTGTTCGTAGATGAGCACGCCGGAGCCGGCCTGGGCGATCATGGAAAGAGCCATTTCCAGCTGCGCACGGCAATCGCAGCGTAGCGAGCCGAACACGTCTCCGGTGAGGCATTGGGAATGAATGCGCACCAGTGGTGGCGCGGAGTGGACATCACCCATCACCAGGGCGACGGCGGTCTCGGGCGTCCGATCCTCGCCGAATTCACCTTCAAATCCCAGGATGCGGAACTTGCCCCAGCGCGTGGGGAAGTCCGCTGACGCCACTTGTCGGACCGAGTCAGAGCTCACCCCCGTATTATAGCGGGAGCGGCCGAATCTACGGGCCCCAGCGGATGGGGATGAAGTAGACGCATCCAGGCCGCGTCTCGCTCTGCGGGCTGCGCGTTCGGGGTAGGGCGTTTGGTCTTCGCCGGAAACGCTGATAAAATTACTCAGCAACAGCAATGTTCCAACCGCAGATGGGGCTATAGCTCAGCTGGGAGAGCGCATCGTTCGCAACGATGAGGTCGTCGGTTCGAGCCCGACTAGCTCCACCATAGTTTCAACTAACACCCACTGGGTACGCCTTGGCAAGCGAGTATCTGCCGTAGCTGGTCCGGGAACGGCGGCCTCCGAGGAAGCACATTCGTGAGACATCCCACCGTCGTTCCCCTCCGACGCAGAATTTCGACAGGCGGCGTGCGCGCCTGCGCACAACCGACCTTGCGAAGGATTGGCCATGCGGAGAAATACTGTCGCTGCAGCGAGGCGAAACGGACCTATAATTCGCTCAACGGTTGGGGGGCTTACCATGAAGAGTCAAGTTGTTTCCTGCACTTTGCTTGCCCTGTTCTTTTCGCTTCCAGTATTGGCCCAGCGTGGCGCGGGTGGCGGTCGCAGCGTCAGCACCGGTACTGCGCAGCCGCGTCGAAGCGCGCCCGACTACAATGCGACGGCCACGATATTTCTTTCCGGTAAGGTGGTTTTGGAGGATGGATCTGAACCCAGCGAGGGCGTGTCCATTCAAACCATTTGCGGGGGTCAAAAGCACCGCGAAACCGTAACCGATGCCCACGGCAATTTCAGTTTTCAATTTGCCAACCGGCTGACGGCAAACAACAGTGCCGGTTACGACGATGCCGATACAACCATGTGGTCGACTTCGACGAGTACCGGTTCCAGCCGCGGTGGCAGCCGCAGCTTGCAAGACTGTGAATTGCAGGCTTCGCTGCCGGGGTTTACTTCCCAGATCATCGAACTGAATGGACTGATTTCGACTTCCCAAAACAACAACGTGGGCCGCATCGTCTTGCACCGGTTGGGACAGGTTGAGGGCTTGACGATCAGCGCCACCAGCGCCGCTGCTCCGAATGCCGCCAGGAAGGCGTTCGAAAAGGGTGTCAGTCAGGAGAAAAACAAGAAGTGGGACGAGGCGCAGCGATCGTTCGAAAACGCGGTCCGCATCTACGAAAAGTATGCCGTGGCCTGGTTTGAACTGGGCCGAGTTCAGATGCAGAAGAACGATGTTGCGGGAGCACGGCACTCATTCGATACCGCGATAGCCGCGGACCCTAAGTATGTGGGTCCTTACCAGCAGTTGGCTCAGCTGGCACTGAAGGAAAAACAGTGGCAATCGGTAGTCGACCTGACCGGCAAGATTCTGGGTTTGAACCCGGTCAATTTCCCCGACGCGTGGTTTCTCAACGGGGTTGGAAATTACTTCCTGCGGAACCTGGGGGAAGCCGAGAAGAGCGCGCGGCAAGGGTTGAAGCTTGATGACGAACGGCATGTCCCCAAGCTCGAGTACCTGCTGGGTATGATCTTGATCGAGAAGCGCGAGTACACCGAGGCCGCCACTCACTTCCAACAATACTTGCTGACTGCGAAGACACCCGCCGACGCGGAGGAGGCAAGAAAGCAATTGGCGGAAGTCGAGCGGCTCTCGACTACGGCGAGTGTCCCCACCGTCCCCGACAAAAAATAGCGGCGACCCGCTGGCGAGAACAACAGAACCGTCGCGGCCCCTTTTTAGGC
Organism: Terriglobia bacterium; assembly: GCA_020073665.1. Taxonomy (GTDB): domain Bacteria; phylum Acidobacteriota; class Terriglobia; order Terriglobales; family Acidobacteriaceae; genus JAIQEU01. Next base: position 201,101 of record JAIQEU010000005.1, on the reverse strand, counting down.
GGCGTGCGTGCTGCTCCTGCCAGCCGCGAAGTTCGCAATCTTCGGATTCACCAGTCGGGCGAAATCGGCGTAGGCCAGGCGAACCAGTTCGCGGTGCGAGCCGGCGTTAAATGCGATTTCCTTGTCCCGAGTCAGGCTTTCGTCGACGAAAACGGCCATGTCGTACAAGTTGCCAAAGGGCGGCATCGCGCCGGTCTCGCAATCTGGAAAATTGTCCTTGAACTCAAGTTCATTCGCCAGAGAGAGCTCGCGGGCACCTGCCGCATTCTTCAGAGAGGGCAGATCGACCAGTGTCGATGCCGGCAGGACTGCCATCGCCAGTTTGCCGTCGATCTTCAGGACTACAGTCTTGGCCAACTCCTTGCCGGAAATGTGGGCCGTCGCCGCGATTCCCTGGGCGGTGTAAGCGACCGAATGGGAAATGACGGTGTAGGGAATGTGGTGGCTGTCGAGGAATGCACGTAACTTGGTCAGCGGCATAGCGACCTCCTCGGGAGGATGAACGCCGGCAGCAGGATTGGGGTGCTGGGCGCGGAACATTCTCCCTGCCAATATTGTGCGCTTATTTGTGCTCGCCGCCACATCTTTACCGGGCTCCAAACGGCTTCCATTCCTGAATCGAGACAAACCGGGATGGGGGTGCCACCGGGATCACATCCGGCCAGAGAGATATCCACAGCCCGGTTGTGCAAACAAATTCACAGTCTGGTAACATGGCCGCTCGCAGCACCCAAATCTCCCGTGGTATCACTGGTTTTGAGTTTCTGACTGTGGAGGGGTAATTGCACCAGTCAGGTCTGGGTAGGTGCTTTGGTTGGCTCCCCTCACCGGGGACTTGCGGTGATGTAGCTCTGTGGTAGGAGCGTTTTGTGAGTTACCCGATCAGGCGTGTGCGCAGGGGGAAGTTCCGCCGTCACCGGCGGCTTCGTCGCGCCGGAATCCTCGGCCTGCTGGCGCTGGTTGCGTTGAGCGCTGGTTGGATTTTGTACCGCCGGTCTTCTTCCTTTTCCTTGCCCGACACATCCGCTGACTTTTCCAGTTCCCAACGGGCGAACCGTGACACCAGCCCGAGTTTGTCGCTACTAGCCGCGCAAACTGCCGTGGCCCTGCCTAACACCGGTGCCAAGCGGGTTGTGTACCCCTATTCCGTGGTTCCGGGTGGCGTCCGTACTCCCGAAGAGCTGCAGCAGGTCAGCGATCATGACCTGGTAGTGGCTTCCCATTACGCGGGGTTCGACTTCCGCCGCGCCCGGGTTGAGGAATTGCGGCAAGACCAACTGGTGTATCTGTCCTACCGTCTCAAGGACAAAATCTTCTGGACAAAGAAAAAGGTAGCGCTGCACAAAGGCGAGAAGTTGATCACGGACGGAAAGATCACGGGACGTACTCGCTGCGCCAACCAGGTTTCGCCCACCGCGCAGGCAGCCGTGTCCCCGGAGGAGCCACCGGTCGAAAAGTTTGACCAGCCCATGCTGGCCGATGGCAGCTCGCTGCAGATTCCGCCTGCAGGCAACTTCGAGTCTTCGCTGCTGACCCGGCAGTTCTCTGGATTCGAGCCCGGGGCTGCTCCCGGTGCTGGCGGCCTTTATGGCGCGGGCGGGAATGGCGGTTTCCCGCCAGTCTACCCGCCCCCAATTCCGACCGGCGGTGGTGGCGGGGTAGGTCCGCCGCCGCCTCCACCCCCGCCGCCACCTCCGCCCCCAGCCGTGCCCGAGCCAGGGACCATTGTGCTGGTATCCTCAGGCGCAGCCGCACTCTATGCGCGCTATCGCAAGATGGCCAAAAAGTAGCCCCGGTCCGCGTATCTGGCCAGGCACCATGTAGACGTATGGTGCTACAACTGAAGTTCCCGCCCGTGGCCCTGTAACGCTGCTAAAATCCTTCTCAGAGTACCCATGAATCCTCTCCAAAGGGCGTTAGCCGGCCTGTTGCTGGCCGGCGCGGGCGTGTGGCTGACCTGCCCGCTGCAGGCGGGTGTGAAGGCCCCGGCCACGATCCGGAAGGTAGCGATCCTGGGCTCGGGCAGCAATGTGGAAGTCGAAATCACCGGCAGCCAACCCCTTGTTCCTGAGGCCCAAGTGGTCACCGGGCCCGACCGGCTTGTCATAGACTTCGTTAACGCCGAGCCGGCCGGCAGCCTGCACAATGTAGCGGTCAGTCGCGGTGAGATGAAGGCGATTCGAGTGGGGCTCTTTCGTGCGAACCCGCCGGTCACGCGGGTGGTGCTGGACCTGAAGTCGGCGCAGCCCTACCAGCTCTTTCCCGCAGGCAATACGGTAATTGTGAAGCTGGGTGCCAGCCCCAACCAGGCCGCGCCAGCCCCCAGCCAGCCGACTGGTGGCGCGATCATAGGCACAGTCGTCGGAGCCACGGTTTCTGAGCCCGCTCCGCCCCCGCCGGTTAAGCCTGCGCCCAAGGTCGAAGTGGAATTCCGCAACGGGAACCTGCGCATCTGGGCTGATAAGGCGACGCTGGCCGAAGTCCTCTACGAAGTCCACAAGCACACCGGCGCCGACATTCCCATCCCGGCTGGCGCCGAGCAGGAACAGGTCGCCACCAACCTTGGACCCGGCCCCGCCCGCGATGTTCTGGCCGCGCTGCTCAACGGGTCTAGATTCAACTTCATCATGGTGGGCTCAGACCGAGATCCATCGCAGTTGCGCGCAGTGCTGCTGAGCGTGCGCGGCGGCCCGATGGCGCAGGCGGTGGGAAGCTACTCTCCGCCACCCGCGCCGGTAGCCCAGGTGAATCCCGAGCCAGAGATACCGCAACCCCAGCCCGACCAGATTCCGCCCGATCAGAACGAAAACGACGACAATCCAGATCACCGCTGAGAGTGGGAGCGCTTAGTTGTGGATAAGGCGCACGGGGATCGGGGAGACGCCTCCGCCGACGATGGGTGGAACTGTCGCTGCGTTCGTGCCGCATCCGGAGACGTTGAGGACTACTCCGGTGAAATTTCCGCTCCCGAGGTCTTGGACCACGAACACTTGCATGTAGCCAACGATGTCAGCCGTCGGCGGAGAGACACCCGTGTTGAACGAATCGGCGATGAGTAGAGTGATGATCGAATCGCTGGTCGTGACCACATTCCCCACCGCAACCACTGGATTCGGCGCCTGGGTCAAAGGATTGTTGGCGCCCGCGGCAAAGCGAAACGGAGCGCCTCCGACAGTGGGAAAGCCACTGGGGTCGAGCGCGTCCATCCCTAGGCCCGGATTCTGGTGAATCAGACATTGCAGGCCGTTGCTGACAGGACTTCGCGGGTCCGCTCCAGTCAAGTCGATATTCATTTGCGCCCCTTGCGTCGCCGAGTTACACGCCAGTGCGGTGGTGTTACAGCAGGCGATGTTTTGCTCAAGCTGTGTGCCGGTGCCGCCGCAAGAGGGGCAGGATTGCCCTCCGGTAGGAAGCGCTGCCGGTACAAAATCGAGCGCATTCCCGCTGTGGGCCGCGGGTGGATTTGCGCCGCTCCCACAAAACGGTGCCAAGCCAGCGCAATCTACGTTGAATGTGATCCCCTCCCCAACCACTCCTGAGCCGAAGGGTGTGACCCGCCCTAGGTTCGTAATAGCGCCTGTTGTCGGATCGATAAAGCTAGGAAACCCGGTGTGCCCCGGATCCTGGTTGGGCACGATGAAAGGCTTCACGCACTGCGCCGTGACTGGAGGATTGGCGGAACTGCCCGAAGGGTTGTAGGCCTCGGCCGTGGCCGTGGCAGTGACCGTATTCGGCACGCGGCTCCAGATGCGGGAAAAAAATGTCGGCAGACCCTGTTGCTGAACTGAAACCGTGATCTTGGGATTGCCGGGATTGGTGTAATCGAAAATGGGGTACGTCCCCAGTGGCGGTGTCAGCTGTCCGGGTCGTCCGGCGATCAGGTTTTGCTGGAGCACTGCGTTAACCAACTGAACAGCAAGAGCGTCGGGCACGGTGTGCGGCGAGGTGGGAAGATCCGAGGTGGTCGAAGACAAGACAAACGCCTTGGCTCCGGCCAAGGCAGCGGCCTCGGCGGTGCGCTGAGCTTCGCTGCGGGCCAGGTACAAGGTGGAGATGTCAATCGCCAGGGCAGCCATAACCATTGCCACCACGATGCCGGCGAGGGCGAGAATCAAGGTAGCTCCCTGTTGCGACTGCTGCCATTCGCGGTGATCTCTGCGGCTTCGACTCATGCTGAATATCCTAGATCAGGTTGGGCAGTGCGGCGTTCGCCGTGATCTGGCTCGAACTGGGATAATTTGGTCCGGAAACGATCAGACCGATTACCTTGTAGAACTGCCATTGGTAGGGATAGCTGATGCTTACCTGGCTGTTGATGAGCCACCTCCCGCTAGTTGCCGGAGCCTCCACCGGAGATCCGCGATCCACAATTACTGTCAACGGGCAGTTGGTTCCGGTGTAGCTCCACGCCACGGGACCTGGTTTTGGATTAAGTGTCCAGGTTCCGCTGGCCAAGCCGCAGTCATTGAGCCTAGCGGCCTGCAGGTAGGTTCCAATCAGCTTGACCACGGTGTCTACTGACGGCGGCGACGGAGCCAGGCTGGTGAGGTCGCTGGTGGGCTCGTTGGCGGCAAACCGCGCCCCCTCCCGTGCCGCGGCATTCAGTTTTTGTTTCAGCACAATGGCGCTGCCAAAATCCCCGATGCCGACGACGAAAACCAGCAACAGGGGCAGGGTAAGAGCGAACTCAATGATCTGAGAAGCTTCTGTTCTGTTCAGCCACCGCAACCGGGTTTCACGGGCTGTGTGCGCCATCGTTGAACGCCGCTTCGCCACTAGTCCTCTTCTCGCGCTTGCGCCTGCGCAGTGATCGTAACTCCGGTGTTGATCGGGACGATCGCGAGCGGGCAACAGCTAAGTCCGTTGAGCCGAAACCCGTAGGGATAGCTCAAGGTGACAATGGTGCCAAATTCAGGCGGAGTCTGTCCTGGGTTCAGCTGGACACCCGTCTGCAGCGTGTAACCTTGCACCTGGCTCGAATCCAGATGGGCGGCAGTCAAAATCGGGTCGATCACTGTTGCCTTAAGAGTGGCCTGGTCATAGAAACTGTTGGGCGGCAAGCACGTCGCACAGGTCGGGGCTGCTGCCGCCTTGGCTGCCTCTTGCGCTGCCCGGTTGATGGTGGCATAGAGGTTGAAGGCTCGTCCGAACCAGGCAATTCCCAGCAGCATCGCGAAAACCAGCGGCAGGATGACAGCCGCTTCCGCGATCTGCGAGCCCCGGGTTTCGTGCCGGATTTCTTGCCAAAATCTCATACGCGCCTCAGGAGACTCCCCAAGCCTGCCTCACAGTATAAAGAATCACGGCCACCGCCACCGCTACCCCGAAGGGCACTTTCAGCGACTCCGGGTTTTCCAGCGTCAACTGTGGGCCGGGCAGGTGAAAGCTGAACAGTGCCGCCAGCATGTGGCCCAGGTTCCGCAACGTCTGCCGCACCCGCTTCTTCCAAATCACCAGGACTAAAGCCATCAAGCCGTTCACCAGGACGGCCACAAACAGCACCAGGAGTAAGCGCTGCGGGCCCAGAAACCCGCCTAGCGCGGTCACCAGCTTCAGGTCACCCATGCCAAGGCTCTTTATCAGAGCAAAGGGCAGCAGCAGCCCGAATCCCAATGCAACCCCTAGCAGGGAATCCTTGGCGCCGCTCCAGCCCCCAGCCAGCGCATTGGCCGCGATGCCGAGCAGCAATCCCGGAACCGTCAGCCAGTTCGGGATACGACGGGAGCGCCAGTCCGTCCACCCGGCGACGGCCGCGAGCAACGCCGCTAACATCCACACTTCCGGTTTCACCATGCGGGTGGAAAGCACGGCAGGCAGGACCCTGACACCAGGATCGTCTGCCGGGAGTAGGGAAGCGATGGATTCGTCATGCGAGGCTCCAGACGGCCCCAGAAGCGCGCTCAGCGCGGATTTTCACACAGCGTTCAATGATAGTCAACGGTAGTACCGAGTACCCAGGATCGACTGCCGAGCAAAAGCAAAAGGCCCGGTTTTCCCGGGCCTTCTGTTGAAAGTCATTTGCAGGTTAACGGTTCAGGATGTGGGCCGACGTACGCTCCGCCACCACTTTGCGGGCATTCTCGGCCAACTGCTTGGCCTGCGGCAGAAGGTCCAGCGCCTTGACCACATCGGGATCGGTTTCGGCACGGACTTTCAAGCCTTCCTCCTGGCCGAAGGAGTCCACGAAAATTTCGCTCTTGATGCTGTTGCGCACCCAGTCGTTGTTCTCCAGCAGGTCAGCCTCGGTGTAGGCAATTTTCTCCTCGTCGAGGAACTTGCGGAAGTCCTGCAAGGTCACATCGTCGACTTCGAAGCTCTTGCTAGGGTGATGGTTCAGCACGTAGCGCTTGGCAAAGTTAAAGAACGCGTAGTGCTGCAGCAGCGAATCCTGGAAGCGGTTCGACTTGGTCGGGGCCAGCTTCACGTCGGGGGTGATGCCGCCGCCGCCGTACATGGTGCGGCCACTGTCGGTGAGTTTCACCTCGTGGCTGGTGTTGTTGTCCTCGCTCTCGCGATTGAAGTAATAGTCGTAGAGCGACACGTTCGAATAATCACGCTGAATCAGGCGGCCGCTCGGGGTGTAATACTTCGCGGTGGTCAGGGCCAGCCCGGTGTTCTCCGAAAGCGGATACACGGTCTGGACCAGGCCTTTGCCGAAGGTTACTTCGCCCACGATCAGGCCACGATCGTGGTCCTGAATCGCGCCCGCAACAATCTCCGCAGCGGAAGCGGTACCGCGGTTCACCAGCACTACCAGCGGATATTCCTTGCCGCCGTTGCCGTGAGTGGCCACGTAGCGCTTCTCCGGGGACGAGCGTCCGTGGTGGGAAACGATCAGCGCTCCCTTGCGCAGGAACTTGTCAGCTACGCCCACACCTTCGCTGAGCAACCCGCCAGGATTCTGGCGAAGATCGAGGATCAGACCCTTCAGATCGCCCATTTCGTCGAGCGCCTGGCCGACCTCGTGCTCGGTGGTCTCATTGAACCCGGAAACGTGCATGTAGCCGATGCCGGGCTTGATCATGAAGTGCAGGTCCACACTGTAGCGCGGAATTTCGTCGCGAACGATGGCGAAATCGAGCGGCTTATCGGCGCCTTCGCGCAGAATGGTGATATGTACCGTGGTCCCTTTGGGGCCCTTCAGCAAATCGGCAACGTCGCCGGTGCTCATGTTGTCGGTGGGCTTGCCATCGACTGCGATGATGATGTCCCCGGGATGAATGCCGGCCTTGTAGGCTGGCGTGCCTGCAAAGGGCGCGATCACGATGACTTTATTGTTGCGTGGGCCGACCGTCATGCCGACGCCGTAGTACTTGCCGCGCTGGTCCTCGCGCAGCAGGGCGTAAGCTTTGGGATCAAAGAAGTTCGAGTGTGGATCGAGCACGTGCAGCATGCCCGGAATGGCGCCATCGTAGATGGCTTTATCCGCATTCACCGGCTCGGCGTAGTTCTGCTCGACGACGTCGTACACCTGGGAAAACTGCCGCAGGCTGTCACGGACATCGGAGTCGCCGTTGGGGGCAGCGGCCGGGTTGAGTTTCTGGCCGAAAACCATCCCCAGGCAGCCGCAAAGTGCCAGGATAAAGACTACTAGGAACAGAGAGCGACGAGAACTACGGACCATCTTGAGTTTCCTTCGGTTTGGGTATCAAACGCCCCAGCCACCGCTTCTCAGCGCAGTATAGCACGTACCCGAGGGCCAAACTCGAGGCCCCTATCCGGAAGTAACCACCCGGGTAATCCAGGGTTCTGCGCCCGAATGATAAGATGCGCCAGCACGGGTTTGGGGTGCGGGCAACACGCTGCCGATGTTTGTTCGCCGGGATCGATGCTTTGCCGGTGGCACGCCGCCGCAGTATCATAGACGCTTATGAACCTGGGTTTACCCGAGATGATCTTCATCTTCTTGCTGGCCCTGATCATCTTTGGGCCCAAGAAGATGCCGGAGATCGGCCGCCAGATCGGCCGGGCGCTGAACGAATTCAAGCGTGCCAGCAACGAGTTCAAATCCCAGATCGAATCGGAAATCTCCCAACTGGATGTCACCGAAACCAAGCAGCAGATCCTACCCCCGGCCCAGCCGCCAGCTGGGTCCGTAGTTACGGGGTTAACCCCGGCCGAGGAAGCCCCCCCCGCCCCAGTGGAACCTCCTGCCCCAGTCCCGTTTACCACGGAATCCAATACTCCAGCCAAGGCTCCCGATGCCTGAAATCGCTGCTGAAGTGCCACCTGCGGACCAGTCTCGGGATGCCATGCCGGCCATGAGCTTCCTGGAGCACTTGGAGGAACTGCGGAAGCGGCTGGTCTACTCGATTATTGCGGCCGTCGGCGGCTTCTTTGTGTGCTGGGGATATGCCGAGAACATCTACGCTCTAATGCAGCGGCCCATCATGGAGGCGCTGAAAAAGAACGGGATGCCGGAGAAACTGGTCTATCTGAACCCCACCGAACCCTTCAACCTTTACTTGAAGATTGGGTTCATGGCGGGTATTTTCGTGGCCTCGCCGTTCATCCTGTACCAGCTGTGGATGTTCATTTCTCCGGGGCTCTACCGGCATGAAAAGCGCTACGTATTGCCGTTCATGGTCTCGACTATCAGCCTCTTCCTGGCGGGAGGGTTGTTCGGCTACACGATGGTGTACCCGGCGGCCCTGGATTTCCTGATCGGCTACGGCCACCAGTTTCAGCCGATGATCACCATCGGCGAGTACACCGACTTGTTCCTGACCATCATCCTGGGATTGGGCGTGGTTTTTGAAATGCCCATCCTGGTGTTCTTTCTGGCCCTGATGGGAGTAGTGACCGCCGGGTGGATGTGGCGCAACATCCGTTATTCGATCCTGGTGATCTTTGTGATCGCCGCCATCCTCACGCCAACCACTGACATCCTGAACATGTGCCTGTTTGCGGCGCCGATGGTCGCCTTGTACATCCTGAGCATCGGTGTCGCATGGCTGGTGCATCCCAAGCAGCGCAAGGCGCGGCGCGAGCGTAAGGGAGAATGACCTTGGGTATTGATGTCGATCAGGTCGCGGCGAGGGGCCGGGCTTGTCCAGTCGCGGAGTGTCACAATTCTGCTCGCTGGCCGAGGGCTTTCCTGGTGCTACCGATCGTCTTGGCAATCGCCTTGATCGGCTGTGCCCGCGAGAAACCCGCCGAGGCGGCAAAACAGGCCACTTCCACCGCGCTTCTGCCTACCGCGATGGACGCCGCCGGCACCGCTGCCGATCCCCACCCGCCGTCGTTTAACGCGGACCGCGCCATGCAGTATGTCCGCGAGATCGTGGCCTTTGGCCCGCGTCCGATCGGCAGCTCCAATCACAAGAAATTGGAGAACTACATTGTTTCCCACCTGAAGGGCGACACGGTGGAGGACGATGCTTTCACCGCAGACACCCCCGAAGGCAAGTTCCCGGTACGCAACATCGTTGCCAAGTTTCCAGGGTCTCGGGACGGCATTGTGGTTATCGCGGGCCACTACGACACCAACTATCCCCTGCGCGATACCGGCTATGTCGGCGCCAATGACGGCGGGTCCTCGACTGCGGTCCTGCTGGAACTGGCCAACCAACTCCGGGGCAAGAAACTCGAGGGCTACAGCGTGTGGCTGCTTTGGACCGATGGCGAGGAAGCCGTAAAGCAGTGGAGCCCAACCGACAGCCTGTATGGCAGTCGACACTTGGCGGAGAAGTGGCAAAAAGACGGCACGGTCAAACAGATTAAGGCCTTCCTGCTGGCCGACATGATCGGCGACGCGGATCTGAACGTGGACCAGGACGCCGCCTCCACCGCCACACTTGAAAGCCTGGTTTACCAGGCCGCCACCCGCCTGGGATACCAGTCGCATTTCTTCGCCCGCACCATCAGCGTCGAGGACGACCATCTGCCTTTCGTGAAACTGGGCGTGCCTTGCGCCGACTTGATCGATCTCGACTACGGGTACGGCAACGTCATCCACCACACCCCTCAGGACACGCTCGACAAGCTCAGCCCGAAGAGCATTGAGATCGTGGGGAGCGTAATCCTGGAGACGTTAAGGCTGCTGTAAAGCAGACTCAGACGTCAGACCTTGGACCTCAAATCTTCAGACGTGCTGCGGTCTGACGCCTGACGCCCGAGGTCCGCTCTTTGCGCTTTTTCCCGTTTTCATTTCTAATTTCGCGTTATGCGACGAACCAGGCTCGGTCTCTTCCTCCCGGTTGTTCTCCTGTGCACGGCGGTGGCCCAGAATTCCACGGAGGGCCTGATCAACGAGGCGCTGAAGCCCTCTCCGATCGCGGTCAACCTGCAGCGACTTACCGACGAGGTCGGGGGGCGCGTTCCGGGTACTCCGGCCATGCAGAAAGCCGTGCAGTGGGCCGTGGACGCGTTCAAAAGCGCTGGGGCGGACAGCGTCCACACCGAGGACTTCACTATCCCGTTCTCCTGGGCGGAAGGTGCGACGCAAATGCGGGTTGTCGCTCCTGAAGAATTCGATGCCCGGGCGGTCTCTATCGCCTGGGCCCCGGCGCTTGCCCCGCAGCACCACGTACGCATCGTGGACGTTGGCCGGGGCGCCTCTGAAGACTTCAACCAGGCAGGGAGCCTGGCTGGCGCTATTCTGCTGGTTCACCAGGGTGAAATGCATACCTGGGCAGACCTGGACGCGGAATACACCCGAGCCCCAGGCATCATTGACCGTGCACTTGCGGCCAAAGCGCTGGCCATTGCCTTTCAATCAACCCGTCCCCATGATCTGCTTTATCGCCATGCCAATTCGGTGGAGGGCGAAATTGATCGCATGCCCATGGTGATCGTTGCCCGCGAAGACGCCAGCCGCATGGCGCGGCTGCTGGCATCCGGGCAGTCGCTATACGCCGACCTCTCGATTCCCAACCAGATTGGCGGGCCGATTACTACCTCGAACGTTATTGCGGAGGTTCGCGGCCGCGAAAAGCCCGAAGAGTTCGTAATACTCGGCGCCCACCTCGATTCCTGGGAGCTAGGTACGGGTGCGCTCGACAACGGCTGCAACGCCGCTTTAGTGATCGACGCCTTGCGTGCCATTAAGGCGGCTGGCGGGCAGCCACGGCGCAGCATCCGCTTCATCCTGTTTTCCGGCGAGGAAGAAGGTTTGCTGGGTTCGTGGGCCTACGTTAATGGGCATCTGAGTGAAATGGACAAGGCCGCCGGGGTGGCCATCATTGATACCGGCAGCGGCCGGATTACCGGGCTCTCTCTGGGCGGACGCAGAGACCTGGTGCAGCGGACGTCGTTACTGGTCGCGCCCCTCAAGCAGTTTGGCGCAATCAAGTTGATGACCGACATCGAGTCCGGAACCGACCACCTCGATTTCCTGCTGCAGGGCGTTCCCACGTTCGTGGCCTATCAGGAAGAAGCGAACTATTTGATCAACTACCACGCCAGCTCCGACACCTTCGACAAGGTGGATGTCCTGCAACTGAAGAAAGATGTCGCCGAAATGGCGGAGATCACTTTCGCACTTGCCGACGCGTCCGAGCGCATTGGACCGCGCCTGAGTCGCGCCCAGATCGAGAAAACCATGCGGGAAACTCATTTCGACGACGAGATGAAAGCCAATGGCATGTGGAAAGACTGGGAAACCCGGAAGCGGGGAAGAACCCAGTAGCATGGCCTTTAGCAATTGCCGATAGGCGGTTGAGAAGCCAGGTCCCCGGGATCGAGTATTGAAGACCGACCAGGGGAAAATTCCAAGCGCGGGATTGTGAGTGAACCAGCTAACCTTCTGGATTCTGTTCAACCTGTTCGTGGTGGCCATGCTGGTCCTCGACCTCGGGGTCTTTCATCGCCGCGCCCATGCGGTGAAGTTTCGCGAGGCTTTGGCCTGGAGCGTAATGTGGATCGCGCTAGCCGGCAGCTTCGCTGCCCTGGTCTATCTCTGGCACGGTCGTCCGGCTGCACTCGAGTTCGTGACCGGGTATGTCATTGAGCTCTCGCTCAGTGTCGACAACCTGTTTGTTTTTCTCCTGATCTTCCGTTATTTCCGTGTCCCCGCGGCGCACCAGCACAAAGTCCTGTTCTGGGGGATTCTGGGTGCACTCATCATGCGGGGCATATTCATCCTGTTGGGTGTGGGGCTGATCCGGCAGTTCCACTGGATCGTGTATCTGTTCGGCGCGCTTCTGGTTTACAGCGGCATCAAGTTGTTCCGCCAGGATGACATGGAGATCCATCCCGAGAAGAACCCGGTTCTGCGTGCCTTCCGCCGCTGGATGCCGGTCACCCCGGATTTTGAGGGCAACAAGTTCTGGGTGCGCCGCCCCGGTCTCTACGCCACTCCGCTGCTGATCGTGCTGGTAGTGGTTGAGACCACCGACCTGCTGTTCGCGGTTGATTCCATCCCCGCCGTACTGGCAATTACGCTCAATGCTTTCATCGTTTACACGTCGAATGTCTTCGCGATTCTCGGGCTGCGTTCCATGTACTTCGCGCTCGCCGGCATGATGGAGGTTTTTCATTACCTGCACTACGGCTTGTCGATTGTCCTGATTTTTGTAGGAGCGAAGATGCTCGTCTCGAACTACTACGCGATTCCCACGAGCGTGGCGCTGGGAGTAGTGGCGGGAGTGCTGTTGATATCGGTGCTGGCGTCGGTAGCACACCCGAAAAAAGCAAGAACCTAACCGCCGGGCGCCGTCAATTCACACGAATCGGATCGAATCGCCCTCGACCACCGAGTGCTTCAGGAAGCGGGCGTCGTTATGGGCAGGAAAGTCGGTGCGGTAATGGGCGCCGCGGCTTTCTTCGCGGGCCAGGGCGCAGCGTGCCACCAGCAGGCTGGCGGCCAGGATGTTCTGCGCTTCACAGGCGCGTCGGGTTTGCGGATGTTCCACCCGCGAACCCACTATCTCCAGATGTTGGATGGCGTGCTTCAGCCCCGCACCGTCGCGCACAATGCCCACGCGCTGCCACATCAAGTCCTGAATTTCTCCGATGACCTGCTCGGCGCCGGCATCCACCGGGCCATTTGACAGCGCTGCCCGCGGGCCCTTGCCATTTCTGGCGGTATTCCGCAGTTCCTCCCGCATCGCTTTTCCTGCGCGGGCTCCGAAGACCAGGCCTTCGAGCAGGGAGTTGCTGGCCAGGCGATTGGCTCCGTGGACTCCGGTGGCGGCAGCTTCTCCAGCCGCGTACAAACCGGCCAGAGTCGCACGTCCGTGGAGATCGGTATGTACGCCCCCCATGGCGTAGTGGGCTGCGGGACGAATAGGAATCAGTTCGGTGGTGATGTCGATGTTGTATTGCAGGCAGGTGGAGTAGATGCGCGGGAAGCGCGCTTTCACGTGTTCGGCGTCGAGGTGGGTGAGATCCAGATACACCATGGGCTCTTTGGCCCGGCTCACTTCCAGTTCGTGCACAATGGCGCGCGCCACCACGTCGCGTGGAGCAAGCTCACCCATGGGATGGTACTTGGGCATGAAGCGGTGCAGTTCCAGATTGCGCAGGTAGGCGCCTTCTCCGCGCAGCGCTTCGGAGAGCAGAAAGCGCGGCGCCTTTTTCAGGTACAGCGCAGTGGGATGAAACTGCACAAACTCCATGTCGCTGATGTCGGCACCCGCACGAAACGCCATGGCGACGCCATCGCCGGTCGCGACTCCCGGGTTGGTGGTGTTGCGATACAACTGGCCCAGGCCTCCGGTGGCCAGCAGAGCCGCCGATGCCGCCACGTGCTCCGGAGTAGCTTTGTCGCTGAGCAGGTGAACGCCGCAGACGCGGCCGCCTTCCACATCCAGATCGGTGGAGAACTCGAACTCGCGGACCGAGATGTTCTTCAGGGTTTTGGCTTTGGCGTAGAGGGCGCGCAGGATTTCGCGTCCCGTGGAATCACCGTGCGCGTGCAGGATGCGATTGCGGCTGTGCGCGCCTTCGCGGGCAAAAACCAGCTTGGTGCCCTGGCGATCGAACTCTGTGCCCCACTGGATGAGTTCCTCAATGCGCTCCGGCCCTTCCTCTACCAGTACCTTGGCGGCTTCGAGATTGCACAGGCCGTCGCCGGCATTCAGGGTGTCCTGCAGGTGCAGGCTGATCTCATCTTCGTCGCTGAGGGCGGCGGCGATGCCACCCTGGGCCAAGTGTGTGGCGGAGTCCTCGACCTCGCGTTTGGCCAAGACCACCACCTGCCCGGCATCCGCCAGTTCGATGGCAGCGCGCAATCCTGCAACGCCGGCTCCAATCACAACAAAGTCGGTTTCTGTAGGTACGCCCTTCATCTGCCGGAAATGTTACCACGCGCCGCGGCAGTGACTTCTCTCGGCTCTACGTTATGATGATGACTCATGATCCGCGTCAATATTGCGGTTCCGCCTCGACCCTACGAGGCGGTGATCGATAGCGGCCTGTTGCTGCGTGCCGGGGCGCACCTGCGCGCAGTCCTGGGCGAGCGCAATCGCTTGTTCCTCGTTACGGTTTCGCCAGTGCGGCGCAAATGGGCGAAGAAGCTGCTGGCGTCGCTCGCCACCGCGGGTTTCTCGGCCAGGATTGTGGAAATGCCCGATGGCGAGAGCCACAAGAAGCTGGCCACGGTGGAGCAACTGGCGGAGAAGTTGAGCAGCCTGGGTGCGGACCGGAATGCTGTCGTGGTTGCCTTCGGAGGCGGGGTAGTCGGTGATGTTGCTGGGTTGCTGGCCTCCCTCTACATGCGTGGAGTTGACGTGGTGCAGCTGCCGACCACAGTGCTGGCACAGGTAGACGCCTCGATCGGCGGCAAGACCGGTGTGAATCTTCGCGCGGGAAAGAATCTGGTGGGGACCTTTCACCAGCCGCGGGTCGTCCTGATCGATCCCAATTTGCTCTCGACTCTGCCCGACCGCGAATTTCGTGCCGGATTGTACGAGGCGCTGAAATGCGGAGTGATCGGCAACCCGGAGTTGTTCCGCCAGTTTGAAGATCATAAAGACAAGATTCTGAAACGGGACGCTGAAGTGCTGGAGAAGGTGATTGCCGATTCGGTGAAGCTGAAGGCTGAGGTGGTTTCCGCGGATGAGCGGGAAGGCGGCCTGCGTCGCGTGCTCAACTTCGGCCACACCATTGGACACGCGCTCGAGGCCGAGACCGGCTACCGAAAGGTACTGCATGGGGAAGCCGTGGCGTGGGGCATGGTCGCGGTCACCAAAATCGCTCTGGCGATGGGGAAAATCGGGAGCGTAACCGCCGGACGGATCGCCGACGCTGTCCTGGGTCTGGGACCGCTGCCCAAAGTGGACGTCAAGCCCGGCAACATTGTGCGGCGTTTACAGGCCGACAAGAAAACGCTGAATGGCACGGTTCACTTCGTCCTTCCCACCGACATTGGCAAAGTCGAAGTCTCGAGCCACGTGCCCGAAAATGTCATTGCCGAAGCCGTGAGTGAGTTGCGAAGATTGTCAGCCAGGAATTAGGGTGAGCGCGGTTTTGCCTGAATTGAACGATCACATGAAAAGCGCAGTAGTTGGGGCCGCGCCCGAAGGTGCGGGCGACAAGCAGTCGGCGGCGCGCGCGGTACAGCAGATGTTCACCGCGATTGCGCCTCGGTACGATTTGCTGAACCACGTTCTCTCGTTCAACGTGGACCGGCTGTGGTGGCGTCGGGTGGCACGAACGTTTGCTGATCTTCTGGCCCGGCCCGATGTCCGCGTGCTCGATCTGTGTTGCGGGACTGGGGACATGACGTTTGCCCTGGACCGGCAGGCAGCAAAATCCGCCCAAATCCTGGGTGCGGACTTTTCCCATGCCATGCTGCTACGCGCCGGCGATAAATTCAAAGGCACACCGCTGCGCTGGGTGGAAGCCGATGCGCTCCGCTTGCCCTTTGCCGACAGCCAGTTCGACCTCGTCACTTCCGCATTCGGCTTCCGCAATCTGGCGGACTATGACGCCGGACTGCGCGAGATTGCCCGGGTCTTGGGCCCCGCAGGGGAGTGTGGAATCCTCGACTTCGGTGAGCCCCGAGGGTTGATCGGCAGGTTTTACCGGATCTATTTCAAAAGGGTGCTGCCTGCCGTGGGTACGCTGATTTCCGGGGTGCGTGGGCCTTACGCTTACTTGCCCGCATCCGTGGAGCGCTTCCCGGAGCCGGCGGAGATGCTCGAGCGCATGCGACGCGTCGGTTTTCGCGAGGCTGCGTGGACGCCGTACACTTTTGGAATTGCGGGACTCTATCGCGGAAAAAAGTGACACGAAGGAAACGCGGCCTTGCTCATGACCTCGCCGCGGCCTTCAGCAAGTCAACCAACTTCCCAATGTCCTCGGGGCTCGCATCCCCGACCACAAAATAGCGAAGGTCATCTTGCCGCCAGGTCTGCAGGTTGAACGACAACTTCTTTTCCGGACCGGAATCTGAACCAAGTCCGCGAACTATGTCGCGATCCTGAAAAATGAAAACTGACATTTGATGCTTGCGCACCTGGTAGATCAGGTGCGCACCTGGCGCTTGTCCGAGATACGTTACCCGGCCTCCCACCAGGGTGAAATCCGAGTTCTGCAACTCGGGCAAGTTGAAGGTGAAGGGGATCTTGCCCGCAAACCACGGCTTCACCGTGTGGCGGTCGGTGGAAACCACATCCACCGGAGTGCTGCTGGCGAGCGTAGCCACGTGGAGGTCGGCGACCTCGCTGAACGTCTGCTTCCGCTCCAGCGCAGCCCGGCCCATGTAGGTCACGACCAGGCCGGCAAACACCAGCACACAGACTGCCGTGGCCGCAGACAGCCAAGCTCGCCAGGGAGACCACGCACGGCGCGGGGCAACGGCTTGTTGCACCCGCTGGCGAAAGTCGCCGCTGGGCTGGTAGCGCCGGCCGGCGGATTGCGTGGCACGCCGGAGTTGCACGCGGTTCAGAATATCTGCCGCACACGCGGGACAACCTCGCAGGTGCGCATCCAGAGCCTGCATCTCGCTGCCCGCAAGCTCCCCGTCGAGGTAGGTGTCGAGTTTTGGCGTCCAGGCGTCAGCCATGTTTGCTCCCCAACTTTTGACGGAGTTGGTCACGCAGCGCAGTGCGGGCCCGCGACAGGCGCGACATTACCGTTCCGATCGGCACCGACAGGGTCTCCGCGATTTCCTGATAGGACATCTCTTCCACTTCGCAGAGCAGAAGGATTTCGCGAAAGTGCACCGGCAGGTCCTCCATGGCATTCTGCAGAAGCTGTTGCTGCGAGCGTTCAATGAGGATGGCCTCCGGACTCGGCGTTGCCGCGGGCAGTTCCGTGCTTGTCTCCTCGTCGAGCGGCACCACGGCCGCCTTCATTCCGCTGCGTGAGGTAAGGAACGTGTTGCGCAGGATGCGATAGATCCAAGCCCGGAAATTCGTGCCCGGCTGGAACGTGGGGAAACCGCGCAGCGCCTTGGCGTAGGTCTCCTGCACCAGGTCTTCGGCCTCGGCCGTGTCTTGGGTCAACCACCGCGCGAAATTGTAAAGCTGGTCAAAGAGCGGCATTGCCAGCTGTTCAAACGTCGCCGCCGTCAAGCGTTCTTCCGCCACCTCCATAGAGTAAACCAGCGAACCGCGGATTTATTCCCTCTGCATTTCAAAATATTCAGGGAATAAATTGTTCACGGCCGGTTATCCAGGTTGCAAACCGGATAATCGAAGAACTCGCTTACTTCGCCCCCAGCCGCAGCCGCGGGAAGGGGCCGAGTAGAGTACGCCCATGCCGAGGGATGCGCCGCTAAGCTTGACGGACGACCTGATCGACAACGGCATCTTTCCCTCGGGCATGCCTGCATCCAAGGGCATTCTCAATGATGAGGAAATCTGGCAGATCGTGGTTTACCTGCGGCATCGGCCGCCCAAGGGCAGCCTGGGAGAACCGGCGGTGATGGCGGCGAGGGACGCTAGCCGGCTGCTGAGTCGCGCGCGGCGGCCGCATCAGAAGAAAAACTGTCCGCAAACGCATCCGCAATGGTGTAGCGGATTACGTTTTGATACTCCGGACCCAGGAACTTCTGCAGGCGATCGGTATTCATGATGTATTCGCCGGTCATGTAGGGCAGCGCTTCCGGCGGGATGGCGGAAATCCCCAGCTTCCACATTAGCTGCAGGGCTACACCCAGCCCCCACTTGCCGGGCACACGTACCAGCTTTGCCTGGGCCATCTCGATGCAACGTGCGAAGGTCAAAGCTTCACCGCGGCCGGCGACGTTCAGCACGGTCAGGCGCTGCGCTTCCGGCTCAGTCTTGCGCAGGACGTAGGCGATCAAGCGCCCGGTGTCGTCGACGTGCACGAACTGGATCTTGTTTTCAAGGTACTGCCTGCCTGCAGGCAGCACGCAGGGCAGCCGCTTACCCTCGGCGCGCATCCTGGCCGCGCGCGCGCCTCGGCCGTTAGGGGTGCCCCGAAAAGCACCCAGCAGATAATTTTGTACGCTGGCGCCGGTGAGAATATGCGGCCGCAGCATGTAGGCGCTGCATCCCCGCAAGGCGGGCGCCCGCTGCTGCACCACTTTGTCGGACTCCATTTTGTGAATCGCGTAGGGCAAGGTATGCGCCCCCAGCGGGAATTCCTCGGTGACCGGGCCCGGGAGATCGGGACCGTAGGCCGAGACGCTGCTGGGAAAGACGAACTTCTGTACCGTGACCTCGTCGCGGTTGGCCTCGGTAATCGCCTCCATCACTCGCGCCGTGCCGGCCACGTTGATGTGCCACATGCGGTCCACGTCCAGCACCCCGGTACGCACCGGGTCGATCACGAACGCCAGGTGGACCACGGCGGCGGCACGCGATTCGCGCAGCAGCAGGTAGAGCTCGCGGCAGGACTCCTCCCGGCCGAGATCCATGGGCACGAAACGTAAGGGAAGCTTGGTGGTTGGCGGATTGAGGTCGATTCCAATGACCTCAAAATCCGCCAACTGCGGCAACAGCCGGAGCCCGAGATTTCCGGCAACACCGGTAACCACCACAACTGGCTTGGCAACTGCCATTACTTATGCTCGGACGAGTCCGGTCCGGACGGTGGTTTGCTTTGCGCTGGTTCACCCTGGGGCGCGGGCGGAGTGGGTGGGGCAAAATAGCTATCGTTGAGCGTCGGGGCCGCTTTCTTCTGCAGCGCCTGCATCGCTTCCTGTGTCCGCTGCCCCTTTAGCGTATTCAGGATTTCCTCTCGCACCTGCTCCTGCGTCAGGGTATCCCGGGCCCCCACTTTGTACACGTAGTATCCAGAAGGGTCCGTGATTAAATCGGAGACCGTACCCTCTTTGAGCTGAAGCACAGACTGATGGGCCAGGGGCACGTTGCCCTTCCGCACCTTGCCCATGTCCGGGTTCGGGGCCTTGGCCTTGATCCCGGCAAAGGTGAAGGCTTCATTCTGCAGCTTGGTGAAGTCTTCTCCCGCGGCGGCGCGCTTGCGCAGGGCCGCAGCTTCGACCTTCATGGAGGCGTCAGCGTCTTCCTGGCGCTTCTTGGTGGCGGCGGGAGTCAGCTTTATCTTCGACGGTGGCAATTGCTTGGAGTGGGGAATCACCAGGCGTTGCAGGGCGATTTCCTCGTAAGTCGCGGTGTTGTTCTTGTAGAAATCGTCGATGTCCTTGTCGGAAACCTGTGACGCTTTTTCCCGCATGGAATCGCCCATCATCTGCATGAGCACCTGCATGCGAGAGAGCTTGAGCATTTGCTCATAGTGCTCGCCTTTGTCGAGGCCCATCTGGTGAGCTTCGCTGGCCATGACCAGTCCCATGGCATAGCGCGAGGCGAACTGCTTGCGGGCGACCGCGGGCATGGTGGGGGCAACAGCGTTTATCACGGCCTCAAACTCGGCCCGGGTCACTCCCGTCTTGCAGTCTGCCGGTGCGGGCTGGTCGGCGGAGCCTTCACATAGGCCCGGGATGGTCATGACGACGGCATCGGGCGCGACCGTAGTTTCCGCGGCCTTGGGTGCGGTCGCAGAACTTGATTGAGCCGCCTGCGCCGGTGCAGCCGGGGCGGGGTTTGAGTTGGCTGCCTGTCCCCAGGCCAGGGTGCCAAGCAGCAGACATAGCAACCCACGATGGGTCATAGAAAGGGTTTCCTCCAGGAGAAGATCGATCAGACGTACACAGAATCCTAGCATACCCGTTCCCGCGAGGTAACTCGATCGACCGAACTCGCTGGTGACTTGGCGGGAAAGCGGCATGCGACGATAATGCCCTATATGGCCGATTCCCCGTTGCTGTATAGCTCGAAGTCGATGCGCGAAGAGAAGCGCGCCGTCGCCGGGAATTCGGTGCTTGCGGCCATCGCCATCACCGCCTTGAAGATTGTGGTGGGTTTCACGACCGGTAGTTTGGGCATTCTCTCCGAAGCAGCGCATTCGGGGTTGGACCTGGTGGCCGCCGTCATCACTTTTCTGTCGGTGCGGGTCTCCGACAAGCCCGCCGATGCGGACCACCAGTATGGGCATGGCAAAGTAGAAAATTTCTCCGCCTTCATCGAAACCGGCCTGCTTCTGCTGACCTGCGTCTGGATCATTTACGAGGCGGTCAAACGCCTGTTCTTCCACCACGTCGAAATCGAGCCCAGCATCGCCGCCTTCGTGGTGATGTTTTTTTCCATGGCCGTGGACTTCTGGCGTTCACGGGCTTTGGGAAGAATTGCCGTGAAGTACGACAGCCAGGCGCTGGAAGCCGATGCCCTCCACTTCTCTACCGATATCTGGTCGAGTGCAGTCGTGATCCTGGGTCTGCTGCTGGTACAGCTGGGGAGGGTCTACGGGGTTGGCTGGTTGCGCGACGCCGATCCGGTTGCCGCCCTGTTTGTAGCGGGGGTGGTGGTGTACGTGAGCTGGCGGCTGGCCCGCAAAACCATTGACGCCTTGCTCGATGCCGCGCCCGCCGGAGTGCGCAACCAGATCATTGCTGCGGTGTCAGAAGTGAATGGCTTGCTGGAAGTCGATCGCGTGCGGATTCGACGCGCCGGCAACCGGTACTTTGCTGACCTTTCCGTTGGGCTGGCGCGCAACGTTACCTTCCAGCGTTCGGAGCAGATGGCCGATGCGGTGCGGGCCGCCGTACATTCCGTGCTGCCCGATGCCGACGTGGTGGTGCACTCGGTTCCGCGAGCCGGGCAAACAGAAAATATCTTCGACCGGGTGCGGGCCGTCGCCACCCGCAACAACTTCAACGTCCACGACGTCAGCGTGCAGGCCCTGAACGGGCGCTTGCACGTGGAACAGCACTTGGAACTCGATGAGCGTTTGAGCCTGAAAGAAGCCCACGACCGCGTCACCGTGCTGGAAGCCGAGATCCGTCATGACGTGCCCGAGATTTCGTCCATCCTCACGCATATCGAAAGCGAGCCGGCCACCATCGAGACCGGCGACGAAGTCCTGCGGGATGCCGCCCTGGAAAAACGTCTGAAGGCAATCGCAGCGGAGTTCCCGGAGATCGTGGACATGCACGATGTCCAGTTCAAGCGGGTGCGCGATCGCCTGTATGTGTCCTGTCATTGCACTCTGTCGGACGATCTGCCCCTGTCGCGCGTGCACGATATCCAGACCGATCTTGAAATCCGTTTCAAGCAGGCAGCGCCGGAATTGTTCCGCGTGCTCATTCATCCCGAACCCAGCACCGATAACCGGAGATAAGCACCATGACCGAAGCCCGCGCTACTTGGATTGACAATCAGCGTTTCCTCGGCGAATCCTCCAGCGGACACGCCATCGCGATCGACGGCGACAAGAAAACTGCGAACAGCCCCATGGAGCTGGTGCTCATGGGGTTGTGCGCGTGTACCGGCTACGATGTGGCTAGCATCCTGCGGAAGAAACGCGAACCCTTCCGCAGCCTCGCGGTTCGCGCCGTAGCGGAACGCGCTCCCAGCCCGCCTACCGTCTATACTGAAATCAGGCTGATCTACCGCGTGGGCGGCAAGGTATCCCGCAAAGCCATGGAAGATGCGGTGCGGTTGTCGGAAGAAACTTATTGTTCCGTAGCTGCGATGCTGAAAAAGACTACCCGGATCAGCTATGAAATCGAATACGCTGAGGGTTAGGAATTCGCTTTCCGGTCTCCATTGCCCCACACCTCGCCCAATCGAACGCACCCCGTCCGGGGGTATGTCTACATTGCCACCGCCGCGTTTTTGTGGGGAATCGCCGCCAGCCTGGGACGCGCGGCATTTACCGGACGCTTATTGCCCACACAGGCCTTGCGTCCCATTGATCCCTTAATTCTCTCCCAGACCCGCACTACGTTCTCACTGTTGGTCCTGCTCCCCGTCCTGACCTGGCAACGCGGTGGCCGTAAGTTGCTTCTGCCCGCAGCGGACGTCGTGCAAACTTTCCTGCTGGGAGTATTGGGTGTGGCCGCTTCCAATTATCTCTACTACCTGGCGATCCAGCGGACCAACGTGGCCACCGCGATCATCCTGCAATACACGGCACCGGTCTGGGTCCTGATCTACATGGTGGTGCGAGGGCGGCAGAAAGCAACGGTGTCACGCGTCTCGGCGGTTACCCTGGCCGTGGCCGGAAGTGCCATGGTCATCGGTGTGATCGGGTCGGGCAAATTGCGCTTGGACGCGGTCGGGGTCATGGCCGCGCTGGTGGCCGCCTTTTCGTTTGCCTTTTACAACGTTGGCGGGCACGACATTTTGGCGCGCTACGATCGCTGGATTGTTCTGCTCTGGACCCTGCTGGCGGCCTCGGCGTTCTGGATCGTGCTAAACCCGCCGTGGAAAGTGGCCGCCGCCCATTACTCCGGAATGCAATGGTTGTTCCTACTGGTGTTCTCCCTGGTGTCAGTGCTGGCGCCGTTTTCGCTGTATTTCGCCGGGTTGCAGCATCTGGAGCCCACCCGCGCTATCGTGGTCAGCTGCCTGGAACCGGTGTTCTCTATCGTCATCGCGGCGGTCGCACTGGGTGAGGTCATGGGGTTAGTGCAGACATTGGGAATCGTGATTGTGCTGGTAGCGATTATGCTAGTGCAAATGCCGGATCGAACCTCGCGGGAGCCAGTGACGGTCATCGATCCGATTGAGTAGCGAGTCGTGCTAGTTTAGACTTTCCATCTTTTTTCAGGAGCGCTCTCATGAAAGCCGTCCGCATCCACGAATTTGGTGGTCCGGAAGTTCTACGCTACGAAGATGCCCCGGATCCAAAGCTGCGCAAGGACCAGGTGCTGGTGCGCATCCGGGCGTGTGCCATGAACCATCTGGATATCTGGGTGCGCAAGGGACTCCCGGGCGTGAACCTGCCCCATATTCTCGGCAGCGACATCGCTGGGGAAATTGTCGAGGTGGGCGAATACGTTTCCGGCTTCATGCCGGGCCAGCGCGTTCTGCTGGTGCCCATGCATTTCTGCAATACTTGCGCGGACTGTACCTCTGCGCGCCAGAACCAGTGCGCGCAGTTCACAGTGCTGGGTAATCGCGTCGACGGTGGCAATTGCGAGTTGATCGCCATCCCGGCCGTGAACGTGATCCCTATTCCCGACAGCTTGGACTTCAACCAGGCTGCCAGCGTCCCGCTGGTATTCCTGACTGCCTGGCACATGCTGGTTGGCCGCGCCAGCATTCGTCCAGGTCAGACGGTGCTGGTGCTCGGAGGAGGTTCGGGCGTAGGCATCGCTGCCATCCAGATTGCGAAGCTGTTTCACTGCCGCGTGATCACCACCGCCGGGGACGAAAACAAGCTGGCAAAAGCCCGCGCGCTCGGCGCCGACCACGGCATCAATCACTACAAACAAAAAATCTCCGACGAAGTGAAGCGAATCACGAATAAAGAAGGTGTGGATATTGTGGTAGAGCATGTTGGCGCCGCCACCTGGGACGAAAGCATGAAGTCAGTCAAGCCCGCAGGAACGGTGGTGACATGTGGAGCCACTACAGGGCCGAACGTCGCCACTGAACTGCGTTTCGTCTATTCCCGGCAACTCTCGATCCTGGGCTCTTATATGGGCACCATGGGCGAGTTGTACGAAGTGCTGGGTCACGTCTTCGCCGGACGCCTCAAGCCGGTGGTGGATCATGCGTTCCCGCTGAAGGACGTTCGCGCCGCCCACGAGCACATGGAAAAGAGCCAGATGTTCGGAAAGATCGTACTCAACCCCTAAACCAAAACCGCAGGGGACGCGGGGGACACAGAGCAATTTGAATTCTTTTTTCTTGAGAAGAGTCCTCAGCGTCTCCTGCGGTTTTGGTTTAGGTTGGGTACAATAGGGAACATGCCCGGCGAACTCAGCTTCGGCAGCTACGTCACTACCGAGAACGGCAAGAAAGTCGTCAAGGAACTTACTTACGGCAACCCTGCGCCTGAGGGGATCGTGTTGACGACTCTGGATTCCGCGGTCAACTGGACGCGCAAGAACTCCATCTGGCCGATGACGTTTGGACTGGCCTGCTGCGCCATCGAAATGATGTCCATGGGCGCCTCGCGTTTCGACATCGCACGCTTCGGCGCGGAAGTGTTTCGTCCCTCGCCCCGGCAATCAGACTTGATCATCATAGCCGGACGCGTCTCCAACAAGATGGCACCCGTCATCCGCCAACTCTGGGAACAGATGCCCGAACCCAAATGGGTGATCTCGATGGGAGCTTGCGCGACGTCGGGAGGGGTATTCAACAACTACGCGCTGGTGCAGAGCGTGAACCAGGTAATTCCCGTGGATGTGTACGTTCCAGGATGCCCTCCGCGTCCTGAGCAGTTGATCTACGCCATCACCTTGCTGCAGGAAAAGATCCAAAAGCAGCGCGGATCGTTCAAGCAGGCGCTGAATTTGTCCTAGCCAGCGAGCCCTGCCCCAGACCTCTACTGTGCCTTGAAGGTAATCGTGATCTGCGTTTGCATGGCAATGGGTTTGCCGTTCAGCAGATACGGCCGGTAACGCCATTGCGAAACCGCATCGGCGGCCGCCCGGGCGAGCGTCGGATGTCCGCTAACGATCTTCAGGTCCCGGACGTTTCCGTTCTCGGCAATGGTCGCCTGCAGAACGACGGCGCCTTCCAGTCGGGAGGGAAGGGCTTCGACCGGATAAATCGGCTGAACCCTATGAATGAGTACCCCTGGCGAAACGCCCTCCGAGACTGGAGACCCGAAGGCGGGAATAGTCGCCGGGACGGAGACCAAATTCCCGATGGGTGCCGCATCCGGACTTGTGGCTACCAGTTTGGGCGCATCGACGTCGCCCGCGCCCGGTTGTGGCGAAGGGGGCACGTTGGCCGCGCTCGACGGAGCCGCAATTGTCGAATCTGGCGCGGTATTTTCTTGCGTTGGGGCGGCAGTCTTGGGGCTGTCCAGAGCTAGCTTCTCCACCACAGAGGCGGGTTGGACGCCGCTAGGCAAGCCCCTAGACTTGGATGCGTCGACGCGCCCCGGACTGGGCTTCCATACTAGGGAGGCGGCCGCCGCCGGTGTGCTGACTTCCACCGTTGAGGGCGCGGCCGCAGCCTGCGCTGTAGTTTCGGCCGCCGGTTTGGGCCAGAACCGTAGACCCACCATCACCAGCAACAACAGCATCACCGCGGCTGTTCCCGCTATCAGGTATCGCCGATTTTTTTCAGAGAACCCTACTCGAAGCCCGCTAGCGACCACATCTCCGGCGCGAGCCATGACGCCCGCAACCGGTGCGCTTTCAATAGGAGCTTGAGGCGGCCGAGCTTCTGCCGGAGCAGGAACGCCGAATTCCCGCGCGTAGGCGGTTTCGGCCAGATCCGCCAGGTGGCGGAGCGCATCCATGTGTTCTTCAGCAAAGGCGTAGGTGCGAGTCGAGAACGCTTCCACGATGCCGATGGTCTGATGTTCTCTGCGCACCGGAACCACGGCGATCGACCGCAATCCCAAGCGGCGGCACACCTCGGGATCGGCACGGTAGTCGCGCTGGGTATCGTCACAGCGCAGGATTTTCCCAGTACGAAGGCATTCGCCGGAGACGCCTGAATCCACGCTGAGCCGTGAGCCGATTTCCGGGGCAATCTCTCCGCTCCGGCCGCGGCAGATCACCGCCCCGTCGCGGTACAGGGCCACCGCCGCCGCACTTGCCTGGGTCAACGCCTGGGCGGCTTCCGCAATCGTGCCCAGGATCACGTCCGGGTCGAAGGTGTTTGCGGCAATCGCCTGGTTCAAAGTTCTGAGGGTGGTAGAGGTGTCACTCGGCGGCGCTACCTCCTTGTTTTGGGCAACAAGAGAGCGTCGCTGCAGGAAAGACTTCGCTTCCGGCACCCCGGGGGGAGGTGGAGTCGGTAACGGGGAATAAGCCATCGCGACAACTAAGCGGCCAGAGTCAGATTCGCTGCTTCAGGCTGGATGCAGCGAAGTGGAACGTGGGCAGAGTTTCCTCCAAACCGGCCCAGTTGTCAACGGCGTAATGCGTGGAAAAACCACGCCAGACAAGCAGTCCGGCCACCCCGTCCGGCGGCGTGTAGAATCCCGACCATGGCATCCCCGCTCGGTATCTCCCCTGACGAATTCCGCCGTCTGGCCGGCCAAGTAACGGAGATGGCTGCCAACTATCTGGCTGACCTGGATTCAACCCCTACCTTTCCTTCCACCAACGCTGCTGAGGTGGAGCAGTTGTTCCACACTGCCCCTCCGGAGGTGGGCTTGGGCGGAGCCGCTTTGGACACGCTGAAGCAGGTCGCCGACTACTCCCGGAAACAGAACGGCCGCTTCTTCGGATACGTGCTGGGGTCGGGGGAACCGGTGGGCGCCCTGGCCGACTTGTTTGCCAGCGTGCTGAACCAGAATGTGACCGCATGGCGATCTGGGCCGGCGGCCGTCACCATCGAGCGCACCGTGCTCGAATGGCTGTCCCGGTCGATCGGATGCACCGGCTTTCATGGCACTCTCACCGGCGGCGGCTCTTCCGCCAATCTGATGGCCCTGGCGATGGCGCGTGAGGCCCAGCTCCCGGCCAACGAGCGTGGACTGCGCAGTGCTCCGCAAGGCACGTTCTATGCTTCCACCGAAGTCCACATGTCGATTCCGAAGAGCATCGCCTTGCTGGGGGTTGGCCGCGAGAACCTGCGCCTGATCCCATCGGGCGATGACTTCCGCATGATCACCGCGGAGCTTGAGCACAGCATCGAGCGCGATCTCGCGGCGGGGAAGACGCCCGTAGCGATTGTTGCGTCTGCTGGCACAGTAAACACTGGCGCGATTGATCCGCTGCCCGAAATCGCCGAAATCGCGAAGCGTCACCGGATCTGGCTGCATGTGGACGGCGCCTACGGGGCCCTGGCGGCCATGGCGATGCCTGAAAAATTCCGTGGTCTTGAGCTGGCTGACTCGCTTTCGCTCGACCCGCACAAATGGCTTTACCAGCCCCTGGATTGCGGTTGCCTGCTGTATCGTGACGCGGCTGCCGCCCGCACCGCCTTCTCGCACACCGGCGACTATGCTCGGACGCTCAGCGCTGACCCCATCGAAGGGTTTGCATTCTTTGAAGAATCGTTGGAGCTGTCCCGCCGATTCCGCGCGCTGAAGCTGTGGCTATCGCTGCGCTATCACGGCCTGCCCGCCTTCCGCGCCGCCATCCGGAAGGATCTGGATCTGGCGCAGCGCCTGGCCGCAGCCATCACCGCACAGCCTGAACTGGAAGTGCTCGCCCCCGTGGGGTTGAGCGCGGTCTGCTTCCGCTACAAAGGGAGCGAGCCAGTTTCCGAAGAGGACCTCAATCGCATCAACCGGGAGCTGTTGCAACGGGTTGTGCAACGCGGACGCATCTATCTTTCGAACGCCGTGCTGGGCGGCAAGTTCTGCCTGCGAGCCTGCCTCGTCAACCACCGCACCAGCGAAGCTGATGTGGATAGTGTAGTGCCGGAAGTCCTGGCCGCTGTGAAGTAGCACCCTGCTCCCGCGACTTGTAATCGCTCCGGGCCGCGCCCGCCAAAGCACTGCGCGGGCATGCAGCCATCGTGGTACAAACACTGCATGCGCAAACCGACCTACAGCCCAGCCGGGCCCACGATCGTAGCTCAGGCGCCCTGCCGCGCCGATCTGGCCGGAGGCACCATCGACCTCTGGCCGCTGTACCTGTTTCATCCCGGCGCGCTTACCCTGAATTTCGCGGTCAATATCCTGACCACATGCCGCGTCACTCCGCTCAAGGGCAAGCAGGTCCACCTGCGCTCGCTCGACACCAACAAGGAAGAGAATTTCGCCAGCTTCGACGACCTCCGCCGGACAAGCAGCTTCCGCCTTCCGTTGGCGGCCCGGCTGTTGCAGTTCTTTGCGCCCAAGGAAGGGCTGCTCATCGAGACCAACTCGGAGTCACCGGCCGGCGCTGGAATCTCCGGATCGTCTGCCCTGATGATCGCTGCCACTGCAGCCCTGGCGCGCTTTACCGACCGTAATCTAACACTTGAGCAAATGCGTGTAATCGCGCAGAACGTCGAGGCCCAGATTATCCAGGTTCCCACCGGCTGCCAGGACTACTACCCGGCGCTCTACGGGTCGGTAAGCGCTATCCACCTCGATGCCGACGGCATTCACCGGGAAGCCGTGCCGGTCGCGCCGGAGGAAATCGAATCCCGTTTTGTACTTGCCTACACTGGCGCACCGCGGCAGTCGGGCATCAATAACTGGGAAGTCTTCAAGGCCCACATTAACGGCGACAAACGCGTGTTCCGCAATTTCGAGCGTATTTCGAGCATCGCCCGCGCCATGCATCAGGCTTTGGTCCGCGGAGACTGGCAGGACGTTGCCAAGTTGCTGCGCGAAGAATGGAAATTCCGACGCACTAACGCGCCCGGCATTACCACGCCGCTGATCGACAAACTGGTGACCGCGGCCGCGAAGAACGGAGGCCTCGCGGCCAAAGCCTGCGGCGCGGGCGGAGGGGGCTGCGTCATCTTCCTGGTAGAGAAAGGCGCCGCCAGCCGCGTGGCCACCGCCATCGGGGATAACGGCGGGCGCGTGCTTCCGCTGCAAGTGGCGCGGGACGGACTGCGCTTCAGCTCTTCGGTCTGAGACAGGACCTCGTCCTGCCCAATGTTCGGGCCGCCGATTTGCCGCGAGCCGCGCGGGGCAATCGGCGTTATAATCAGCTTAATATCGGCCCCGGGGTGTCGCATGAAGCCACGCTACCTTTCGCTTCTCCTTCCTTTCCTGATGGTATGCGTAGCTGTTGCGGCTGCTGGCGACCAGAAGCCATCCTCCGCCCTTCCGCCCATGTCGAAGGAGACGCGCCAGGATCTCATGCGCGCCTTCAACGCTGAACTGGTGTATATCCGAACGCCCTTTCCGATGGGGAAGAAGGGGCTCACGCTCAAGAACGGCCAGATTTCGCCCCGCACCGAGGAACTCCGGGGGTTGATCGCGATGTGGGGGCCGGCGGTAAAGCCCGGCGACCAGGCGCGCATCACCAATATCGAAATCAAGAGCGACCACATTCATTTCGAAATCAACGGCGGGCCGATCAAGAAAGCCAAGTGGTACCAGCGCATCCAGATCAGCGGTTCGGGCGGCTCCACCCCGATTACGCCGAGTGATTCCAGTGCCAACCCGCGCGGCTCCTACGTTGACCTGGCTTTTGACCGCTACGTGCCCGAGTTGACACCGCAGCAACTGAAGGATCAGCTTCGCCCGGTTTTCGATTTCGACTCCAAATCGCCACTCGACGCCTATCTCGAGACCGTCCCGCCAAAGATCAAGGAGGCTATTAAGGCTCACCAGGTCCTGGTCGGCATGAACCGCGATATGGTGATTTATGCCAAGGGCCGCGCGCCCAAGAAGGACCGCGAAAAGGATGGCGACGTCGAATACGAAGAATGGATCTACGGCGACCCGCCTCAGGACGTCGAGTTTGTACGCTTCGTGGGCGACGAAGTCATTCGGGTGGAGACCATGAAAGTAGGCGGGGAGAAGGTTGTCCGCACCGAGAAGGAAGTCATCCTAGAACCTCAGCCTAGCGTCGCCAAGGGCCAGCCGGCGGAACGCCCGCCCAATGCCCCTAGTTTGAGACGTCCCGGAGAAGATGTCCCCAACGCTGCGCCGACCATGACCCCGTCGGGTCAGCCAGGGCCCATGCCACCCCCACCCCCGCCCGATCCCGGGCCTCCACCCTCGGGGCCCAATTTGGCGGAACCATCGACTTGGGTTTCTGCTTTCGGCCGTTAAGGCGGCGATCCGAGACCCGCGTGGGGGAGAAGCATGCGTCCGATAGCAAGTTCATGCCCAAATCTTTTCGTGGTGGCCCCAGGTATCCCCGCCAATTTATGCCTGACAAAATCTTGACACCAAAGTTACGTGCTGGTGACGTTTCGGTTCTTTATCTTTCCTAGACTTCTGATACGGGCCACTGCCCACTGAGGAAGTTATGAGAACCTTACAAACAATATTGCTGGCTGGAGTGATTGCGTCGACGCTGGCGTGCGGCTACGGCTCGCACTCTTCAACCCCCGCGAAACCGGGAACTGTTCCCGCCATTACCCAGCTCTCCCCTCCTAACACCATTGCCGGCGGCCAAGCCTTCATGCTGACCATCGACGGGACCAACTTTTCAGGTGGGGCCCAGGTGAAATGGAACGGTTCGGTCCGAACCACTGTCTCCATGGGCGCGAACCAGTTGGTCGCCATGATCAGCGCGGCGGACATCGCCACCGCTGGAACCGTGCAGGTTACGGTAACCAACCCCGGAACCCCTGGGGGCCCGTACGGCGGCGGTACACAGTCTGAAACCTCCGCTCCGATGGACTTTACCATTAACTAGGATGAGGACCGCTTTCCGGCGGTCCTCAAGTTTCTCTAGTCGGCCATCACCGAGTACCCAATGGGCGCATTGGGCTGTGCCACGAGTGTACCCTTTGGCGCTCGACGATGACCTGCCTGCAAAGATCCCCGTCCCGCCCATCCCGGTGATCCCATGTATCGCTTCCACGCCGTCCGCTGACATAGTTGGCGAGAAGGTGTACAACAACAATCTCCTGCTCTCCGGTAGGCTCGGTCGACGTCCAACTGACCGACAACCCTTAGGGACGGCCCTGGAACTCACGGCAAGCCGCTCGGGAGGGCACAGGGCGATACCATGCTTCTGGGGTTCGAAAGCAACGGGAAATCTCGGCTCAGGGCGGCTTCGGTGGTTGTCCTGGTTCTGGTCCTGACGCCTTGGGTCTTCGGCGCTCCTCCGACTATCCATGTCCCTCGCATTGATGTGCCGCCGACGCTTTCCGACTTTGACGGCATGCAGCCGAGCGCCCGCGTGGCCGGCCACATGCTGAAAGTCACAGGCTTTATCGTGCGTGAGCCTGCCGACGGCACGCAGCCCTCGCAGAACACCGACGTCTATCTGGCATACGACCAGCATGATCTCTATGCGGTCTTCGTCTGCTGGGACACGGAACCGGACAAGATACGGGCGCGCATGACCCGGCGGGAAGACATCTTCTCCGACGATTCGGCAGAAATCATGATTGACACCTTCCACGACGCTCGCCGTGGCTACGCATTCGCCGCCAATCCCTTTGGCATCCAGTGGGATGCTCTGTGGACGGAAGGCGCAATCGGAACCGGCGGCGCCGGCGATTTCAACGGATTCGACTCCTCCTTTGACACCGTGTGGCGCTCCGAGGGACGCCTCACCGACCGCGGCTACTTAGTGCTGATCGCGATCCCGTTCAAGAGCCTACGCTTCCCTGATACCGATCGGCAGGAGTGGGGAATCCTTCTGAACCGCAGCATCCCGCGCACCAACGAGAACATTTTCTGGCCGCGCATTTCCAACCGCATCCAGGGACGCTTCAACCAGTCCGCAACCGCGACCGGCATCGAGCACATTTCCCCTGGCCGCAACGTGCAACTGATTCCTTACGGGCTGTTCCGCAGCTTCCGCGACATTGACCAGCGCGACCCCAATAACCCTTTTTTCGAGGGCCGCACCCTCAAGCCCGATGTCGGTCTCGACTCCAAGTTCATCCTGCATGACCGGTTCGTGCTCGATGGCACGGTCAATCCCGACTTCAGCCAGGTAGAGTCAGACCAGCCGCAGATCACGGTGAACCAGCGTTTCGAAGTTTTCTTCCCGGAAAAGCGGCCGTTCTTCCTGGAGAACAGCAACTACTTCACCACCCCGATCAATCTGGTGTTTACGCGCCGCATCGCGCATCCCGAGTTCGGACTCCGGCTCACCGGCAAGTCCGGGCCTTGGGCCGTAGGCATTCTCGCCAGTGACGATCGAGCACCTGGCGAAAGCGTACCGCCGAGCGATCCGCACAGCGGGGACCACGCCACCTTCACCATCGCGCGCGTCAGCCGCGATATTCTGGACCAATCCACCATCGGCGCGATCTTTACCGACCGAGAATTCGGAGGCGGGTTCAATCGCGTCGGCGGCGTTGACGCCAATATCAAGATCAACCAGAACTGGCGCCTGCAGGGCGCAGCCGTCACCAGTTCCACTCTCAATACCGACGGCTCTCACTCGGCCGGACCGGGATACAAGGTCGATCTCGAGCGTTCCGGCCGCCAGTTGAACCTGCAGTCCATCTATCTCGACTACAGTCCCGGCTTCGACACCGAAACCGGTTTCGTCAATCGGGTCGACATTCGCCAGGAGAACCTGAACGGGAGCTACTTCTTCCGTCCCGAAGGCAAGTTTCTGATCTCCTGGGGCCCGACCCTGCAGCAGTTCAGCATCTGGGACCACAGCGGCACAGGACTCGACAACTTTGCTTTGCCCGGCCTCCGCGTCGACATGACGCGCGGTACCTGGGTCAACTTTCATCCCTTTGCATACGACGGAGTCTTCCTCCGTCCCGAGGACTACGTTGGCCTGACCAGAGTAAAGTCGTATCCGCAGCCATTCTGGGGAATCGAGGGTGCCACCAGTTGGTTCAAGCAGTTTGATTTCAACTGGTTTTTCGTCTCCGGAGCGGGGGTGAATTACAACCCTGCGGCCGGCCGCATTCCCGTGATTGGCCACGAAGACTCGGGGAACTTCACGCTCACTCTCCATGCTTCCGGGCGACTGCGTGTTGACAACACCTACTTGCTCGAGCACATCCGCGAGCGCGACACGCGGCTCACCGCCGTGACCAACCACATTCTGCGCAGCAAGTGGAACTACCAGTTCAATCGCGAACTCTCAGCCCGTGTGATCCTCCAATACAACGCAGTGCTGTCCAATCCGTTCCTCAGCTCGCTGTCACCGACCAAGAACTTCAACGCCGATTTCCTCATCACCTACCTGGTGAGCCCCGGCACGGCCATCTACGTGGGATACAACAGCAATCTGCAGAACCTCGACCGTCGTCTGCTGCCTACCCCGACCGGCCTGCTCACTACGCGGGACGACTTCATCAACGACGGCCGCCAGTTTTTCGTCAAGGTCTCGTACCTGTTCCGCTTCTGAGCGGGCGCCGGCCCGGCGATTTGGCTCCTTTGCATCCCCGCCTTTACACTGAGAGGGTGAAGATCGCGCTGGGGCAGATCAACCCCACGGTAGGGGATTTCAAGGGCAACGCCTCCCGCATCATTGAGTTTGCGCGCCGCGCGCAAACGGATGGCGCTGGCCTGATCCTGTTTCCTGAACTCTCGGTCTGCGGCTATCCGCCGCGCGACCTGGTCGAGCGCCCTTCGTTTGTCGCACACAATCGCGAAAGCGTGGAACGCATTGCCGCCGAGACCCGGGGAATCGCCGTGATCTGCGGCCTGGCCACGCCGGCACAGGCCGAGACGGGCAAGTCGGTGATGAATTCGGCAGCGTTGCTCAAGGACGGCCGAGTCGCATTCCTGCAGTCCAAGATGCTGCTGCCGACCTACGACGTCTTCGATGAGATGCGCAACTTTGCCGCCGCCAAGAGCCAGGTCCTATTCCCATTCTGCGGCAAACAGATGGCCCTCACCATCTGCGAGGACGCGTGGAACGACAAGCATTTCTGGAACAAACGCCTGTACACCTTCGATCCAGTAGAGGCGCTCATCCACGCCGGCGGCAACTTCCTGCTCAACATCTCTGCCTCTCCGTTCTGGCTGGGGAAGCGCCAACTGCGTTGCGACATGCTGGCCACGATTGCACGCAACTACCATGTCCCGGTCGCCATGGTGAACCAGGTGGGAGGAAATGACAGCTTGGTCTTCGACGGATCGAGCATGGTTCTGGACGCAACTGGCAAGGTCATCGCGCGGGGCAAGTCGTTTGAAGAGGACCTCGTCTATTTCGATTCCGATCAACTCACCGGCGACATGCACGCGCAACTGGAAGGGGAAGAGGCCAGCGCCTACGCCGCCCTGGTGTTGGGCGCGCGCGACTACGTGCGCAAATGCAGCTTTCAGAAAGTCATCATCGGGTTGAGCGGCGGGATCGATTCTGCTCTGACTGCCGTCATTGCCGCCGAAGCCGTGGGGCCGGAAAACGTCATCGGCGTCGGCATGCCAGGACCATATTCCTCGCCTGGCTCGATTGACGATGCCCGCACCCTGGCGCAAAACCTGGGTATCCGATTCGAGTTGATTGGCATTTCAGAAATCTTCGATACTTACAAGAAAGCTCTGCAGAAAAGTTTTGCCGGTTGCAAGGAAGACGTGACCGAGGAGAATATCCAGTCGCGCGTGCGGGGCAGTTTACTCATGGCGATGTCCAATAAGTTTGGCGGCATCGTCCTCAGCACCGGGAACAAGAGCGAACTGGGAGTAGGCTATTGCACGCTCTATGGTGATATGGTGGGTGGACTGGCGGTGATCTCCGATGTCCCCAAGACCATGGTGTACCGGTTGAGTCATTATGTGAATTCGCGTCGCCCGGTGATTCCGCAAGCTAGCCTGGAGAAGCCGCCCTCGGCTGAACTTCGGCCCGACCAGAAAGACAGCGATTCGCTGCCGCCGTACGAAGTACTGGACGCGATTCTGGAAGACTACGTCGAGGAATCGCACACCGCCGAGCAGATTGCTTCTGACCGCGGATTCGACATTGCCCTGGTGCGGCGGGTGATTCGCATGGTGGAGCGGAGCGAGTACAAGCGCCAGCAGGCTGCCCCGGGACTGAAGATTTCGGCCAAGGCCTTTGGTTACGGCCGGCGTTTCCCGATCGCCGCCCAGCCGGATGTGTAGGAAACAGAGACTGCTTTACAACTCATCAGGAACGGAAAGGTTTGCATGCATCGTCAACTGACCATTTTGTTTTGCGTATTGCTGTCGTCCCTGACCTTGAGCGCGCAGGAAAAACCGACGGCGAAACCGGCCGCCAAGCCTGCCTCCCACGCCGCTGCGCCTGGGGCCAGTGCTGCCGGCCTGCCATCCGAGGACACCGTCAACAGTTTCTTGCACGACATGTTCGCGTACGACCCCGATGTGAGCTGGAAAGTCCTCGAGATCAAGCCGTCGGTTGCCCGAGGCCTCAGCGAAGTCGATGTTATCGTCACGGGTCCACAGGGGCCGCGGAGTATTAAGTTCTACGTTTCCGCCGACGGTGCCCACGCCATCAGCGGCGAGATCAGCCCCTTCGGGCCGCATCCCTTCGCTGCTGCCCAAGCGGAACTGCGCAAGAAGATGACCGGGCCCTCCCAGGGACCGCCGAGCGCGCCCGTCATGGTGGTCGAGTTCAGCGACCTGCAATGTCCGCACTGCAAACAGGCACAGCCCACCATCGACAAGCTCATGTCCGAGTCCAAGAACGCCCGCTTGGTGTTCCAGAGTTTCCCCATCCCGACGCATGACTGGGCGCAAAAGGCTGCAGAATACGCGGATTGCATTGGCCGGACCAACAACGACGCATTCTGGAAGTTCATCCACAGCGTTTACGATGCCCAGAAAGACATTACCGCCGCCAACGCAGATGAAAAGCTCAACGGTTTGACCGATGCGGCTGGCGCCAAGAGTGCCGACATCGCCGTCTGCGCTGCTAAGCCTGAAACTGCGGGCCGCGTGGAACGCTCCCTCGAATTGGGCCGCTCCCTGGATGTTACCGGTACACCCACCCTTTTCATCAACGGACGAAAAATCGACA
This sequence comes from Terriglobia bacterium, assembly GCA_020073665.1. GTDB lineage: Bacteria > Acidobacteriota > Terriglobia > Terriglobales > Acidobacteriaceae > JAIQEU01. The sequence goes on along the minus strand of JAIQEU010000005.1, from coordinate 165,259 downwards.
ATGTCGGCGGGATTTCTTACGACGTTCTCAAGGGTCTGGTGGATTTTGCGGAGAAGGAAGCAAAGTGAGCTGAGGTTGCATTCTCCTCGGTCCTTACTTCGCCATCCAGATTTCCGAGGTCTTGTCGTTGGGGCGGCTCACCACGTGGGGCGTGATGACGACTAGAAGTTCGTCTTCGTCCTCTTCTTTGCTATTGGTCGCTGTCACCTTGTTCAGCCCGGGGACGTGGGCCAGGCCCGGGATTCCACTCAGGCTTTTCAGTTCGGTACTGGAGACCGATCCCGCGACTACGGCGGGCTGTCCATCCATCAGGGTGATGGCGCCTTTGTATTCACGATTCGAGATCACGGGTACACCATTCAAGCTGGCTGTTCCAATCGAACGGATCTGCATTTCCAGTTCCAGGCTCACATCCAGATTGCTGTTGACGGTAGGCTTGGACTTCAGCGTCAGCCCGATATCTTCGTAATTGAAAGAAGGGAATGCTGCCTGGAAGGTGTTGTTCTGGAGCACCTGGGAAATCTGCGGGGTGTTGAAGATTGGGGCAAAGCTGGCGTTCAGGATGGGATACCGCGAACCGACTTTGAAGCTGGCCTGGTTTCCCTGGGCGGCGCGCAGGGAAGCGTGCTCCAGCGATTTTACCGAACTCTCGTTCAGAGAGGCTTGCACGCTGGCTGTGCCCAGGCTCAATCCCATGAAGGTCAACCCGCCACCAAACGTGGCCAGCGGCTGGCTGAAGATGGAATTCTGCTGTCCCTGCAATTGCGCCAGCAGGGCGGCGATCCCCTGCGACCCCGCCTGGTTGATGCCTCCGCCTGAGATCAACTGGTTGACCAGGTCCTGGATACTCTGCCCACCCAGCGCGGCTAGCGCCCCGGCGGGAATGTTGAACAACTGGAACTGGTTGGGAATGTGCATCCCGATGTTCCGCATCAGCGTGTGGCTGACCTCGTACACATTCAAATCAAGCATCAGTTGCGGGCGCCCGTCCCCCAGGTTTTCCAGCAACTGCGTGGCCGCATCCAGCACGCGCTGGGGCGCACGTACGATGATGGTGCTGGTACTGGGTTCCGGGGTCACAAATCGGATTTCGAACAACTGCCGCAGCAGGTTGACGATATCGTTGAGGTCCTTGGGGTCACTCGACGCCGGGATGTAGAAGGTTCGCAGCGACAAGCCGTCGAACTGGCGGCGGAAATCCGGGGAATCGGCGGCCATGAAAATCTGGCTGGTGCCCAGCGGCGTCCAGAAGGTGCGGGTCATGTCGCAAACCACCCGCATGGCCGTGTAGAAATCTACTTGCTCCAGATCAAATCGTATCTGTCGACCGACCACCGAGTCGTCCAGCATGGCCGACACGCCAAACGCTTCCGCGATCTGGGTGAGCAGCCCGCGGGCATCGCCGCGGTAATGGAAATCGTGTAGCCCGGAGCGGGGAGCGAGCCTCACTTCGCCTGCGTCGGCCAGTACCTGCGGAGTGGAGGACACGCTGGGGGCCCACTCGCCGAGAGCGTCGTACAGGCGCTGCTGGGCAAATTCGTTCTGCGGGTCAAGCTGCAGGGCGCTCCGGAACTCCGCCTGGGCCTCCACGGGGTGGCCTTTCTGCAGCTCGGAGTTGCCACGCTCCACGTGCTCAAACACCAACTGCTGGCGCGACATCTCGCGCATGGTGGCGTAATCGACGTTCTTGGGAGCCAGCCGAGCCGCAGTCTCGAAGCGCTCAAACGCCTCGTCACCCCGCTCCGCCTTCTGCAGTTTCAAGCCTTTTGCGAAGGCGGCTTGCGCCTCCTTCAATTCCTTTGGAGATGGATTACAGCCGACAGCTTGCTGGTCACCCTGGCCGCAGGGCACGACCGGCACGGCCTGTGGCTGGTCGGTAGACCAAGCCGCCACGCCCAGCGCTACCACCGCGAGAATAGGCATCCAGCCGCGCATACACCCCGATTGTACCCGGGAATGGGGCGGCCTCAGAGCGCTTTCCGGAGGGAGTGGTACCTCTGTGTTTATCACCAGGAGGAGAACGGTCGGGTAGGGCGGGCTTGCGCACGAAAGCCCCGGGTTGAGCGGCAGGATGGCTCCAGCGGTCGAGTTCGTTTCGATCCTTCGGATGACTAGTGCGGCTGCCGGTCCAATGGCAATGTTACGACAGCTAACTATTCAGCACGTCTCATAAGAACCCGATTTGCCTCCACCTCAACGGTTCCGATTTGGGAGTCACCAGCCTGGGCTCCAACTTGGGAGTCACCAGTCTGCTCCCCTCCACCTTTCCTTAGTCAGCACAGCTGAAGGGCGAGACAATGAACAGGTAGCTTTGGGCGCCTCTCCGAAGAGCAGTTCCCGCCAGTTGAGACGCAGCACCCCCTGAGGTGTACTCAGGCGCAAGGCCAGCTGCCTAGGTCCACTGAGATCCGGGAGGTGTGAGATGCTTTGGCATCGTCACGTATGTGTGGCAAGTCTGCTCGGCGTGGCACTGTTAGGCGGGATCGCGTACGGCAGCCCGGGGAGTCCGGCTGGCCAGCGCATTGCGCCTGCCGCTCAAGGTGGAACGGGCGATCGAGCGAAGTATGTGCCGAATCAACTGCTCGTCCGTTTCCGCCGCGGGATGAGCAAGCAGGCCATTCAGGCGGAACATGGTCTGGTCCGCGCCGCAGTCCTGAAGGAATTCCGCGTTGTCGAAAACCTGCAACTCGTCGGTCTGCCTGCGGGAATGTCGGTCGAACAGGCCAGGCGCTACTACCGCTCGCGCCCCGACGTTCTGTACGCTGAGCCCAATTACTTCCGCCAGGCCGCACAAGCGCCGCTTACCCCTACCGACCCGCTCTATCCGGACATGTGGAACCTGCACAACACCGGCCAGTCCGGCGGGACGCCCGGCGCGGACATCCACGCACCAGAGGCCTGGGGCCTCAGCACCGGCGACTCGAGCGTGGTCGTAGCTGTCATCGACACAGGGATGGCTTCCACTCACGTGGATCTGGCCGCGAACGTCTGGTCAAGTCCCACCGGTTATACAGTGACGCTCAACGGCAGATCGATCACATGTGCCGCGGGCACGCATGGATTCAACGCGATCACGATGACTTGCAATCCGCTTGACGACAACAGTCACGGCACCCACGTTGCCGGCACCATCGGCGCCAGGGGCGACAACGGCACCGGCGTGGTGGGGATCAACTGGCGCGTGCAGGTGATGGCCTGCAAGTTTCTGGACTCTGGTGGCGAGGGAACCAGTTCAGCCATGATCACCTGCCTGGAATATGTCGCGCTGATGAAAGACAACGGCGTCAACCTGGTGGCTACCAATAACAGTTACGGCGGCGCTGGTTTCTCGCAGGCCGAGAAGGACGCCGTTGACTCCCATCGCCAACGCGGCATTCTTTTCATTGCCGCCGCCGGAAATGCGGGGGCTAATAACGATCTTCTATCTTTTTATCCCGCCAACTACGGCCTCCCTCACATGATTACGGTCGCCGCCACTGACCGCAACGATGCGCTGGCGGATTTCTCCAACTACGGCCGCCATAGTGTTCATCTCGGAGCGCCGGGCAACGAGATTTTGAGTACCATCCTTCCTAAGAGTTATGCTGTGTACTCCGGCACCTCCATGGCCGCACCGCACGTCACCGGTGTCGCTGCCCTGCTAAAGGCGCAAGACCCGGCACGCGATTGGAAAACCATCAAGAACCTGCTTCTAGCGGGTGGTGACGCCGTGCCCTCGGTCGCCAACACCATTGCGCAAAAGCGGCTCAACGCGTACGGTGCGATGACCTGCTCACACTCCGTACTCCAATCGCGACTGCAGCCGCAGGACGCGGATGTTTACCTATTGGGCGGCGACTTTTTGACGTTTACGGTCCTCAACATCAACTGCGGGGCCCCGAACGGCTTGCTGGAAGTGGCCCTCGACGGAGGCCCGGAGACAATCACTCTGGCTGACGACGGCGTTTCGCCCGATGTCGAAGCCAATGACGGGATCTATGTGGCCCAGCGGCAATGGCTCGCCTCGGAGATCGGCAACCACACCCTGGCATTTCCGAACAACGATGTTGTTACTGTTCATGTCCTCCCTCCGCTATCTGCCTACACATACTCCACCGCTGTTCCTTTCCATTACCGCGACATCGTGGGAACGGATTTGCATTTACGAGACGACGACAGCACCACGATCCGCCCGCCGTTCCCCATTCAATTCGGCGACGCCAGTTTCCCGACCCTGAATGCGAGCAGCAACGGCAACGTCACTTTCTTCGCGCCGTTCGCCGAATGGGACAACTCGCCGCTCCCAGCTTCGGGCGCCGCGACTTTGGTCGCCCCCTTCTGGGACGACCTTTCTGGCAGTGTGCGCTGGGAGGTGACCGGAACCGCACCCAACCGCGAACTCGTAATCGAGTGGCGCAATGCCTTCGCCATGGCCTGCCTGTGGTCGGAATCGCCCAGAGATTACGCGACATTTCAGATTGTCTTTTTCGAAAACTCCAGCGACATCCTGTTTAACTACGCGGATGTAGAACTGGGCGCATATGACCCGAATGACCCGTGGCGAGGGTGCGCCGAGGAGGTGAACGGAGGCGCCAGCGCCACCGTCGGTGTGCAGTCCAACAGCAGCGCAGCGAACCAGTTCAGCTTCAACACAGCCAGCTTGACCGACAACTCTTCCATCCTCTGGCAAACTGGCCAACTGACGCCCGTGATCACGCAGCTCTCGCCCTTCAGTGTGCTGGCCGCCAACCCCGGGGTTTCTCTGCACGTGATCGGTCGGAGTTTTCTACCGGGCGCCGTGATCCGCTGGAACGGCAAGGACTTGTCAACCACGTTCGTGAACGCCGGCGAGTTGACGGCAAACATCACCGCCAGCGATCTCGCCGCAGCCGGTACCGCGCAAATCACCGTTTTCAACCCGCCACCGAACGGCGGCAGCGAATCCGCCCCCGCGTTCTTCCACGTTTATTCTTCCTATCCTGTGCCGACGCTGACCGATATCGCCCCGAACCCCGTTCCACTTCAACTTCCAGTCGAGTCCTCGCGCGCCAGCGTCAAGGTTACTCTGACCGGCACCAATTTCGTCGTCGGCTCGGTCGTGCGTTGGAATGGTACCAACCTTCGCACTACGGCACTCAGCAGCACGCAGTTGCAGGCCACCGTGACCAGCGACATCATGTCCATCGGAGCGCATCAGGTCACGGTTTTCAGCCCCGCGCCCGGCGGTGGCACTTCGAATGCGCTGACGGTCAGCGTCGTCAATCCCGCCCCGGTGCTTTCTCCTGGATACCCTTTTCCTCGCTTCGTGGGCGCTGGCGCTCCGGCGTTCACTCTGCGGGCGTACGGCACCGGCTTTACGCCCGCGTCAGTAGTACGCTGGAACGGCAGCGATCGCTCGACTCAGTTTGGCAATGCTATATTCTTGGCGGCGTCAATTCCCGCCACCGATGTCGCATCGCTGGGCACAGCACAGGTCACGGTATTCAATCCCGCGCCAGGTGGCGACACCTCAAATCCATTGACGGTTTCGATCATCACGCCGCCGGCAAACGACAAGTTTGCCGATGCCACCGTTATCCCCACTTATCCATTCACTTTAACTGAGAACACACCTGGCGCAACTGCCGACGCCCTGGACCCGAAACCGCCCTGCATTGTGTCGCCTCCAAACGTTGAGGAGAGTGTGTGGTTCAGTTTCACTCCGCCCGCGGGTGGCGGCTTTGTGACTGCGGATACTCTAGGCAGTAACTATGGCAACGACGTGTCGGCGTGGACGGGATCGCCGGGTAATTTTGTCCACCTCGGCTGCAGCTATAACCCGTACGGCAACTACATGCTCGGGTCGCTGAGCTTCCCTGTCAACTCAGCAGCCCCCATCCACTTTATAGTCTCCACACGGTACATAGGAACCACCGGCACGCTGGTGTTTAATCTGAACGTGGGGCCCGGGTTCACACTCGCGGCCAATCCGCCTACTAACACCGTGTCGCGTGGTTCGCCCGCCACCTACACAATCAGGCTCAACCCGGTGTCGGGCAGCTTCAACGATCCGATCGCACTGTCTTGCTACGTTGAGCCCGTTGGCCCAACCTGCGGGTTCTCTCAACCGACCGTCACTCTGGGCAGTGTCGCGGCTTCGGTCACGCTTACCGTAGCTACCGCAAGCCTCGCTCGCCTGGAAAAACCCGGCGCGCGCGCCCCCTTGTTCGCCTTTTGGGTGGCTTTGCCCATGCTCGGGATGCTCGCTGCGGGAGGAGTCTTGCCCGGCGGGAAAAAGGCAAAGGCAGGTATCTTCCTCGCGCTCATTCTGGCGGTAATATTGCTTGGAATGCCAGCCGCGTGTGGGGGAGGTGGTGGTGGACCGGGTGGTGGCGGCGGGGGAGTTCAGGGGCAGAAGTACACCATCACCGTGGTCGGCACGTCGGCCACAATCAGCCAAGAGACGTCAGTCTCGCTGACCGCAACCCGCTGAGCACTGCACAGCCGGAAGTTGCTGCGTAACGGGAAACGCTGCGCGGCGAAACTAGTGTCGAAACCGGGCGTTTACACCAGCAATCACGTCACCTGGCGTAACCTCACCCAACATGCGGGCATGTTGGTGATTGGGCTTCCTCCTACCGCTCGGCGGCAACACCCTTGTGGGACTTTCCCATCAGTTCATCGGCCAGTGCGGTCGCCCCATAAATCGTTCGCAGGGCCTCCTGGATTCCCCGGGCATCTACGCTTACTGCGCGCGCCTGCTCGTCGCTGTAGGCAAAATTCCAGGCCAGGGACGGAATGTTGCCGTCAAAGATAATGCCAACGACATCGCCGGCCTTGTTCAGGGTCGGGCTGCCGGAGTTGCCTCCAATGATGTCCGCAGTGGAGACGAAGTTCAGGGGAGTCTTCAGATTCAGTTTGGTCTTGGCCTTCACCCAGCTGTCCGGAAGTTGGTAGGGCGGCTTATTCCCGTTCTCCGCCGCATGCCGGTAAGCGCCGCCGATCATGGTGAAGTAGGGAACCGGCTTGCCATTCTCTTTGTAGCCGCGCACCGCTCCGTAGCTCAGGCGCAGGGTGAACGTGGCGTCGGGAGGGACGGTGAAGCCGTGGTGGGCAAAGCGGGCCTTGGCGATTACCGCGCCTTCTCGGCGTTCTACGGAGTCGACCTCGTCCTCGAATCTCTTTCGTATCTGCCGTGCATCGGGATCAATGCTGCTCATCAGGACGATCAGCGGATCGGTGCTGGCTTCGATCGCCGCCGTGCCACCCTGGTAGAGCTGTCTGCGGAAACTCACGTCCTCCAGTTTGGTGTTGGCAATCAGGTCCTTGGCGGCTTCCGCGGCAGTCTTCCCGCCGAGAGCTTTCTTGACCACTGGATTGTCGCTGCCCAGCGCCTCCTGCATCTGTGCCAGCGAGTCGGCCAGCATCACCGTCTCCAGCGATTTGTAGATGGGTGCCGTGGAGAACAGGTCCTGTTCAATTGACCGCAGGTTGGAATCACGGTACTCGCGCAGACGCTGCTGGTTGGGGCGAGTCTTCTCCGCCGTCGCTCGTACCAGCACACGAGCCCTGGTGCTCAGATCGCCGCTGAAGCCGCGCATGCGTTCGACATAGGTCAGGGGCAGGTAGAGCTCCCGCTGCCGTTTCGTGGCGCTGGCAATCTGCTCCCAAGGATCGGTAACGCCGGTGTTCTTGGGATTGGCTTTGAACTCAGTTTGCAACCGTGCTTCTTCCGCAGCCTTACGCGCCATCGTAGGTTCGTCCATGCCAGCCAGGTATCCGGTAATTGCCTTCTGGGAGTTCTGGTAACTGAAAAGCCATTCCTTGGCGATGCGGGCGTTCTCGTCCGACTCGGCGCTGAAATTCTTGAGCAGGTTGATGCGGCGCTTGTAGTTGTCCAGCCGGGAGGGATAGTCGAGGTCGCGCAGAAATGCCAGTTGCACCATGGTTCGTAAGCGTCCTGTTGTCCCAGGGTTGCCGGAAACGAAGATCAGGTCGCCCTCCTTCACCCCCGTACGGGACCAGGCTAGATAGTTCTCGATGTGGGCAGGCTTGTCATTCTCGTATACCCGAAAGAAGGTGATATCCAGGTCATAGCGCGGAAAGGTGAAATTGTCAGGATCGCCTCCAAAAAACGCCATATCAAATTCCGGGGCGAACACCAGTCGCACGTCGGTGTACTTCTTGTACTTATACAACTGGTAAACCTCTCCGGAATAGAATGTGACCACATCACAGCGCAGGCCGGTTGAGATAGTGCATTCGTTCTCCACCTTCGACATGGCCGCACGCTGGGCCTGTCCTATTTCCGCCGTCGACATTCCGTCCGTCACGTCGGCATTCACCTTCGCGGTCACGTCTTCGATCCCAACTAACTGGTTGAGTTCGAGATTAGGGCACTTGGCCTCTTCCGCCTGGGTCGCGGCGTAGAAACCAGCTTTCATGAAGTCTTTGCCGCCGGTCGAAAGTTGCTGTACGCACTCCGCACCCACGTGATGGTTGGTGAAGGTCAACCCATAGGGCGAAACAAACGATCCCGAACCGCCATTGTTAAAACGCACCGAGGACAGCCGAATATGGTCCAGCCACGCCTGCGTGGGTTCAAATCCGTAGCTGGCTTTAACCTTGTCCTTGGGAAAAGCGTTGTACAGCCACATGCCTTCATCAGCGACGGCAATGGAACAGGCGAAAACACATAACAAACTGGAAAGCAATAAGACGCGTTTCATGAGGACTCCGTAGAAGGAAAGGATTAGTAGTAGTAGGTCCGAAACTGTACCGGCCGACACTGTCGGCCAAACCTTTCAATATACGCCCCGGTTTTTATCGCCGGCAAACCGCCCAGCCGGCGTAACCGTACTTGAAAGCGTAAGGCTTGGTTGGCAGTCAGCAGCAGCCGACGTGGGCTTCGCACCACGACAGGAACTCGCGAAAAGCTTTTCCGCGGTGGCTATAGCGGGATTTTTCCTGGGCGGTCAGTTCAGCAAAGGTCTTTTGAATCTGGGGAAAGTAAAAGAGGGGATCGTAGCCGAAACCATTCGTTCCGCGTGGGCTATCGAGAATGATCCCCTCCGCTTTTCCGTGGAAGACGCCGAGAGTTTGGCCGTCGCGAGCGGCGGCGATCACGCAAACGAAGCGGCCGGTGCGCCGGTCGGCGGGAATGGGGGCGAGCTCACGGATGAGGCGGGCGTTGTTGGCTTCGTCGTCGGTATTATTCTCTGCCTGGTGCGGTTGGTCGGCGGCGTAGCGGGCGGAATGCACCCCGGGAGCGCCGCCCAAGGCATCTACCTCGAGGCCGGAGTCGTCCGCCAACACGATTTCTCCAGGCACGGAGCGGCTGTAGGCCTCCGCTTTCTTGCGGGCGTTGGCTTCAAAGGTCAGTCCATCCTCGACCACGGTGGGAAGCGACGAGAAGTCAGGGATGGCGGCTACCTCGATGTTATGTGCCGCAGCCGCGCCGGCGAAATCGCGCAGCTTGCCGGGGTTGGAGGTGGCGATGAGTACGTGTTTCATCGGTTTTCGTGGCGCTGCTGCTCCAGCGGCGCTCCCAAGCCTCCGCCGGAACATGGTGAATCCCAATAACAGGAACGCAGTCACGCCCGAAACCATGCCTCCCACGGTGCGGTCCCAGGTGCGGCTGAAGTTCACCTGGATGAGGTTCTCGCCGGCTTCGACGGGGATCAGCATCTGTCCGGTCACGTCTTGGCTTCCGGCGGTGACGCGGCGTCCGTTGACCTCCACCTGCCATGCGGGGTAGTTGAACAGGCGAAGGATCAGTTCTCCCGGCTGACTGACAATGGCGGAAAAGCGCTTGGATTCGGGATCCCACGCGAGCACATGGATGCGCGCCTGGCCCTCGCCGGCGAAGGTGACGCGGCGCGCGTCCTGCTTGATTTCATAGGGATCGGCGCCTGCGGGGACGTATTCGTCCGTGCCTTGGTAGCCCTCACCGCTGACCAAGCTGTTCTGCATTAAGGCGATGTCGGCGGCGGCGTCCCACCAAGGCGCTTGCACCCGGAACCAAACCAGCGCCAGCACGCCCACCATCACAGCGCAGATTAGAGCCCGCATGATCCATCGCCGCCAGGCCATAGTGGCCAGCAGCGCGAAGGCCACGTTCAGACACAGCAGCCAGCGCCAGGGGAGCTGCACAAACCGCAGCTCGGGCAGATACTGCCAGGCCAGGAAGGTGATGGGAAACATGAGGAGCATGGCGACGGCAGACCATGAGAACAGGGTCACACGCAGGGATGACCGTGTCCCAGGTACTTTGAGGGCTTTGGGTCGCCTGGATGTGAGCAGCGCGGCTCCAGCCAACGCAATCATCTCGGCTAGGGCTACGAGCGAAACCAGCCAGTTGAAACGGTTGTGATCGGGGTCAGGGATGATGGTGAACAGAAAGTTGTCCTGCGGGCGCACCCCCGGGGAAAGCACTTCTGCGATGTTCACCCACTTCTCTTCGTAGGCCGCCGGGAAGATGTAGAACGCTGCCAGGGCAGCACCTAAAACGATTGCCATTGCGCCATAGAGCAGAACCCGGGGGGAGCGGCGGACGATCGCCATTACCACCAGCAGCAAGGCCAGGGAGTAGTTCACCATGACGGCTGCGGGGGCGTTGGTGAGCCATGCTGCCGCGACAATCAGGCCGAGGGGAAGGACTACCTTGCCGGGCTCCTCGTCGGTGCGGAGCGCGAACAGCAGCAGTAGGGGCAACAGCGCGCCCGCCAGTAGTTCGGCGTTGGCGCTTCGCCAGTAGACGACAACGATGTAATAGGGGTTGGCGGCGTAAAGAGCAGCCGCGAAGATGGCGTCGCCCCGAGGCAGCCAGCGGCGTGCCAGCAGGAACATGGAACAACCGGAAAACGTGAGCACCAGCCAGCTGTAGGCGCCGGGTACGAGTTCCCAGGGCAGTAGCGCGCCCAGTGCCGCCCCTAGCGTCCAGGAAGCCGGGGGATAGAAAACAAATCGCGCTTCACCGTAGCCGTAATGGGCCGAGGCCGCCCAGCGCGGATAGAGAACAAACTGGTGCCATTGCTGCAGTACCTCCATCCAGGAATTCATGTGAAACTCGAAATCGTGCCCGGAAGGAATGCCCAGCCATAGCGTTGGAGCGACCACCGCGAAGGCTGTGAGCGCGACAACCAACGCGGGGAGCGGGAACAACTTTAACCGCGCGGTCGGTGAGCCCTGGATGCGGTGGTTCAGAGCAAGCTCCTCGGGGACGGTGACGGAACAGGATAGAGCAAAACAGCCGGTCGGATATACTGCAACTTTGGCAAATCACTGGGCTGGCACGCGTCCGACAGCCCTTCCGGTTCGGCTCAGAACAGGCTCGGGCAGCCCTATGGGGCGCCTCTGAAAGGGAGAGATTCATGTCTTTCGGTTGGCAGTCAAGTGTGCGTTGGATAGCTGCTTTGGCAGGGGTAGCGTTAATTTCGACGGCCCCGCTGGCGCAGAACTCCCCTTCGCCTGGCGCGGCGTTTGCTCCGCTGGAGCAATGGAAAAAGGCGATCGTGGCCGGGGACACGGCGGCTCTGAATGGGCTGTATAGCGCGAATCCTGCGGCCCAGGTGAGCAGCGCCAGCGGTGGAAGCGACGCTGCTGCGGAAGTTACTTTTTGGAACGGACTGAAAGCGCGAAGCATTGATCTGGATGTTCTGCAGTCGGTGTCGCCGAAGCCGGGCGTGCAACAAGTGGTCTTCCAGGCAGAAGTTAAATCCAAGGCCGGTAGCGCAACGCGCACGATTTACGTGGAGGAAGGGCAACTCTGGCAACAGCAAGGTGAGCAGTGGCGGATTACCGTCGCCAAGCGCACCGACGTCACCCGTCTGCAGCAGCCCACCGAGAACAAGGATATTTACGAGGACGGAGTGGACGCCAAGGCCGAAATCAAGGCCGCACTGGGGCGTGCGCTCAGCGCGCACAAGCGGGTTCTGCTGGTTTTCGGAGCCAACTGGTGCTACGACTGTCACGTGCTGGACCTGGCGTTCCATCGCGCAGAGCTTGCACCGGTGCTCCAGAGGAATTACGAAGTGGTGCACGTTGACGTAGGGCAAGGCGACAAGAACCAGGACTTGATGCAGCTCTACGGAGTGCCGATGACGAAAGGTATTCCTGGCCTCGCCGTGCTCGAGAACGATGGCAAACTGCTCTACAGCCAGAGGAACGGCGAGTTTGAAAAAGCTCGCGCGCTGGCGCCGGAAGACCTGCTGCAGTTTCTGAACAAGTGGAAGCCGCAGGCGCGGTAAGGCACGCCCTCAGGCCTGGTAGAGACCCACCGAGCCCACGCCCCTGTTAACAGCTCCGGCGCTGTCCGCCAGCTACCCTATCCGCGTACGGTCAGCACTGGGCAATGCGAGCGGCTGACCACCTCGTGGGCGATCGCCCAGGGAAGATGCACAGAAGCCCGGGGAGAACGCGGGGTATGGACTCCCATAACGATAAGATCGGCGCCGCGCTCCTCGGCTACTCGCAGAATGCCGTCCGTGGGGAATCCCAGCTGCACCACGAATTCCGGATTGCACCACGCGGCCGCTTCGAGCGGCACCAGTAGTTCGAGCCGCTTGCGGGCGGCTTCAATCACGAACTGCTCCCGCTGCATCGGAACCAACGAGATCATATGCAGTAGGGTCAGCGCAGCCTGGTTCTCTTCGGCGAGGGAAAGTGCGTAGGGGAGCGCCCCCAGCGAGCCCGCCGAGAAGTCGGTGGCGAACAGGATGTGTTTCCAGTTCTCGAAGCGGACCGAGGGATGGATGGCCTTCGGCCCGACCGTAAGAACCGGGCAGGCAGCGCGCCGGAAGATCTGCTCGGCGGAGGAGCCCATCACCAGCTTCTTGATTCCTTCCCGGCCGTGGGTGCCGAGCACAATCAGATCGATTTCGTGACGCCGGATGACGTCCTCGAGGACGGGCCAGAGGTCGCCTTGGAGCACGAGAGTTTCGTGCGCGGTGCCTTCCAGCGGACGGGAGCGGAGAAACTCGCCCATCTTTATTTTCGCGTTGCGCCAGTTGAAATCCATGTCCTGGGGCATTGGTTCCATGGGCATGCTGAGGACGGGTTCCGGTTCGACACAATGCACCACCACGATCTTGGCTCCATACCAACCGGCCAGGGCCGTCACGTAGGGCAGCGCGGCTACGGACGCGGACGTGAAGTCGGTGGTAAACAGGACGTTCTTCAGGGAAAGGCGGAGATTGGCTTTTGGGACTTGCATGGGACACCTCGTCGCAGGCCTGTGCGGAATGGAGACCCAGCACCTCTGGTATAACGCTGTGGCCGCGGTTCGGCGGTGATTGCCATCACGAGCGCATGTGAGGGATTGGCCGCTGGGGCAAATGTGAAAAAACCAGCGGCTTATTCACGAAGAATTAACCTGCCTGAAACCTTGGAGTAATGCCGACGCACTACACTGCCTGCATTACGAGGTGGAACCGCCCGCGAGGGCACTGAGAGGCTCGCACGAGAGACGGCGTGCGGGTCTTTTGGTTTTTGAGGGATTGCTTCTCTTCGCGCCCTGCTAGGAAGAGGCGACTTCTTCGGAGTTGCGCTGCCGGCGCAGGGCTTGGACGAATTGTTCCAGGCTCATGGATTCGTGCTGGCGGAGAAGTTGGAGCAGGGAATCCTCGAGTTCCTCTCCGTTCGCAGACGCGTGGCCGTCGTAATCGTCGGCGACCGTCAAAGTCCGCGGGGTGACGAGCAATTCGGGAAGGGTCCCCGGACGGCTGGTCAGAAAATCGATGAAGCTGCCTACCTGCGCCCGCTGTTCCGCCGTGCGCGAGGCGAATTCGATGCCCATGCCAAATTCCGGGTGCATCACTCGCACCATGCCCTCGGCCTGCACTTCCATGTCCTCCGCTTTCAGGCAGAGCACGATGCCGGATTTCTCCGGGAACGGCGATTCGGTCTCCACGTAGCATCCGCCCAGGCTGAGGTCGGTCAGCTTGCACTGCGAAACCGGCTCGGGGTCGTCCGGGGGAAGCTCGGGAGCATTGGCAGTGACCCATTGTCGCAAGGTGCTGTGCGTATTTTCGGAAAGATCGACGAAGCGCACGCCCGACTGCCCGTTGGGGTTGGCCCACGCTACTTCGCCACGCACTTCCATTTCGGTGGTGCCGTCGGGCAAGGTGAAACTGGCGCTGATACCAGCTGCGGGGCACAGCGGCTGGGCCGCCAGGACATCCATTCCGTCCTCACTCAGATCCAGGAGGATGCCTTCCAAATCGGGCCCGTTCTGTACCCGTAGCTGCACCGGGATTTGTACCGGCACGCGGAAGGAACGGCGGCGTTCGCGCTTGATAAGAGCGGTGGCGGCACGCAGGCTAGCTTGGGCCTGCGGCTCAGACACCGGCTTGTACAGCACGAAGTTTGCGCCCTCGCCGAACACGTTGCGTACTTTGGTCTTGTCGCTCAACAGGGCGATGGTGACGGCATTATTTCGCGCCGAGGCCTGATAGGCGTTCTGCAGCACGAGTGCGGCGCTGTGCGGATCGTCGTAGTCCACGATCACCGCATCGAAGTTCTGTTCCGTCAGCCGGCAGATGGCGTCCGGATATCCGCAGGACTGCACACCCACCCCGAACCCGGACAGGACCGGGCCCAGAACCGCAGTGGCCTCTTCGTCTTTGGAAACCAACAATGCCTGAAAAGTCATGAGAGCGCCCGAGTGTCGTTAGTGGTTGGCTGTACCCCTTACGGCCAACGCGGGGCCGTGCCACGCTTGGCGGGGGCAGCTGGAGCCGAATTCGCGGAAGCGGCTTTTGCCATGGTGTTGGGCTCGTCAGCCTCCGCCAGAACCACGCTGTCGTCTTCGTCGTTCTCGGTCAGCAGCGGGGCCACTTCCCGCAGCTTTTCGGCGGCTTGCTGCAAGGCTTCAATCTGTTTGGCTAGTTGCGCGTATCTGGCTTGCTTATGGCGCAAAACCTCATGGATATCCTTCATACAACCCCCTGCAGGCGAATTTAAGGATGTAGGGGGGTACAGGTCAATCGTATTCCCCGCCAGGAAGATTACGGCAGTAACTGACTGCCCCGCACTTTCAGGTCCGGGGAGCATGACCAAGTGTATGCAAGGACGCCACTTGGGCCAGAATGGACGGTGGATATGCCTAGCCCAATGTGGGAGAGGTTGAGGGGTTACCTCGACGTGATCGCCCGAGAGCACAGATGATGGTGAAAAAAAACAGCCCCGCCGAAGAACGACGGGGCAAATGGTTTTGCTGGCAAGCCGGTTTCGGCGCTTACCCGATAAACTTGCGGCGAATGAGTCCGGCAATACCCACCAAGCCTGTCCCTAGCAACCCCAGGGTGCCCGGCTCGGGAACTACAATGTTGGTATCACCGCTCGAAATGGTGGTCGAACCGTTGAAGAAGCCCTTGCCCGTGTTGACCGTCAACTGCACGGTGACACCGCTGCCACCGCCCATCGACCCGCTGAGGGCACCAGTCAGGGTGTAGTTGTGGGTACCGTTCGCCAGGGTCACCAGGGTCCAGGTAACTGGACCGCTAAAGGTGCCGGTAAAGATCACACCGTTGGGAACGCCGTTGGTTCCATTGCCGGTAATGGTGAATGTGCCCCCGGCTGCAAATGTGCCGCCCATCTGTAGCGATCCGCTAGTCAGCGCGCCGGTCGTGAAGTCCACGGTTCCGAGATTGGAACCGGTGATTAATCCGCCGCCGCCGAGACCATTGACCGCAATCAGAGTTGAATTGGTAAGGGTCATGCCACCGCTCGTCCCTACCAAGGTTCCACCCGAGTTGGTGAAATCAACGCTACTGTTTGCGAAGGCTGCCATTGGCAGCGCCAAAGCCAGCAGAGTCAACAAGAATACTCGCCGCATAACTCCTCCTGGGGAAACTCGTAACCTGATCCTGGGATTGCGATCCTCAAAAATGATGCCAGTGATTCAACCCCACACCACACAACCCACCGGCACTTACTCCTGCACCTCAACTGCCAAAGAAAGACGGAATGCACATTCTTTAAAACCAATCGCTTACAGACAGTTCGCCAGCAGGGCACAGCAGCCGGTGTGCAAATAAATTCACAACAGCGACCTGCACTTTGCACCAAGCTCGGAGTCAACTTTTGGTGCCGGACCGGCAGAAGAGGACAAAGAAGGCAGTCCGCAGCTTACCAGTCGAAGCCTGGGAACCCCACTGTTGCTGCTTAAACCCGGCAGCAGAAATTATGTTGCGGAGCTCCCAAACGAGATCCGCAAGGTGCGATGGGCAAGTAGACTTCAACTGGGGAAATTTATCAAGCCGGAAACACCATAGAACGTCGGGCATCTTCCCGGATGCTAACCCTACGGTTACAAAGCGGCTTAGCCAATTCGTGCTACAGAAGTGGCACGAACGTGGGATTTACAGATTGTGAAGGCAAACGTACCCTGTCCTCGAGCAGTTCTGGGGGAGGGCTGTTCGGGCGTCCCACGACTCGTAAGAGTCTGGGGCGCTTCTTAATTTAAATGCGTTTTTTCTCGCATGCGCCGCGTCAGGCGTCCAGCCGGTAGGCAATTTCCATCCAGCGTTTTACTTCGTTATCAATATCCGAAATCTTGGTGATCTCGATGCGGTGGGTGATGCGGTCGCCCTTGGCGTAACCACCAGTAGCGATCAGGCGCTTCGGCGCCTTGCGATCACCCAGAGCGAATCCCAGGTCGATGCGCGTGTTGGTTGTGGGTTTGATCTGAGCGAAGACATGGTTACGGTACAAAGGCACAATGGTTTTGCAGGGGCAGGCCTTGACGTCTTTGCCGAGGCGTAAGCCGGACTTTAAGAGTTGATCGTAAAGCGGACGCAACGCTGCCTTCTTGCCGCTGAACATAGCTTCCACGTAGGCGTCGGCGGCGCGCAGGTAGGCTTCGGGGTCGCCGTCGCCGTCACCTTGGTCTTTGCCCACCGCGCGTTCTGCAATCCACCAGGCGCTGTTGGTGCCGAGCTGGTATTCCCGCTTCAACCACTCACGACAGTCTTTTTCCGTGGCCGGTCCTGATTCTCTAGCTAGTGCGATCCACTGTTCCAGGGAACGCCCGGTTTTTTGCGCTAGTTCCGCGATCCACTTCTGGATCATGGCGACGCCGGGGTGAACGCTGTAGAGCGATTTGGACTTGAATTTGAGTTTGCTTGCGACCGCAGGCATGGGCGGCTCCTTCAAAATGCGAAGTACGATGGGTTATCCGAGGAGGAGAGTGTTGCAAGCCGTGATTTCCAGCAGCAGGAAAATACACCAATTTTGGAGTTTCCGCTATAATCGGTTCACCCGCTCGTAACCGCACCAGGCCGCGCCCTTAGCTCAGTTGGATAGAGCGTCTGGCTACGAACCAGAAGGTCGGGAGTTCGAATCTCTCAGGGCGCACCATCTTTAGCTCTTTTCTCGCAACTGTTTACCACGCAATTTCGACTTTGTTTTAGCTCCGGCGGTGTGGGTACATTGGGTGTTTGCTGCTTCATCCTTCACACCGACACAAACAAGAGGCGTGCTCTTTATTCTAAATTCTAATTTTCGGCGGATTGGGTTGGCACCCTAAAACCTGTTAAGCTTTGCAGGAAACTCGGACCCGTAGCTCAAGTGGATAGAGCACTGCGCTTCGAACGCAGGGGTTGGGAGTTCAAGTCTCTCCGGGTCCGCCAGGCATTTCGAACAGGCCTCGGTAATGCGCCGAATCTTCTTGCATCCCTGGTGATTGGAAAGTTCAGGAATTTCAACAGCAATTGGGCACGCCGCGTGCCGAGAACCGTCGCCAAAGTAAATCTTTCCCGGCATCTGGCAATTCCTACCCGTCGGGAAACCAATCCCGGCTTGTGTTTTCAGAGAGTTGAGATTGGCATAGCGGATGCTACAGAAGCAGGCAGACGAAGTGGCGCGCAACGGGGCGCTCTTGAGAATAAACTTCGGCCAGAGGTTTTCTTGAGCGCCCCTTTGCATTTCCTGCAAGCGGTTCAGCTCTCCGAAGCACTCCCGCGGTTACCCTGTCTCACCTGGATTTGGTCTTACACTTGGGATAGACCCATGCGCCCGAACGGCACGCATGTGTTGCCCTGGGAAGAATATTGGACGCGAGTTCTTCGCCCAATCAGGCCAGCACCAGCTTTTCCACCAGATCAACTCCCGCGCCGCGCAATAACCTGGCGACCGCCGGCTCCTTGAGGCGGGAAGCGTCGAACTCTACGCGCACGACTTGGTCCTTCGGGTCGAACGTGATGCGGCGAATGCCATAGACTTCGCGTACGCCGTCGAGGGCGCGCAGGGTGCCCTGGTGCGGGGGGGTAGCGTAACGGTAGGCGACTTCCAGTTGCGTCATTTCTGCTTTGCCTCTGCTTCCAAGATACAACAATCGACGGGGCACGTCCGGGAATCTAATATGGTTGTGGTCGGCCACGGCTGGCCGCAACACCACTATGGAAAGCTCTCATAAGTCCGCGACGGCAGTAAAAGATCCAGTGTGCGGGATGACCGTTGACCCGGCGACCGCAAAGCACAAGGCCGATCAGGCGGGAAAAACCTATTACTTCTGCTGCGGCCACTGCGCGGAGAAGTTTAGAGCTGATCCGCAGAAGTATCTGAACCCGCCGCAATCTGTGGCCCCTGGCCTGGTTATGCTGGGAGCCGCCAAGCCCGCAGCCGGTTCCAAAGCGAAAGACCCGGTATGCGGGATGGACGTAGATCCCGCCGCGGCGAAGTACAAATCCAACTACTCGGGAAAGACCTACTATTTTTGCAGCGCAGGCTGCCTGGGGAAGTTTCGGGAAAAACCTGAACAGTACCTCGGCGGGCCAACTGCGAAGCCTGCGCAGGGGCCAGGTCGCGCGTCGCGAGCTGTGAGTACGGTCCTCGCTCAGCCCGCCTACGTTTGCCCCATGTGTCCGGAAGTGCGTGAGACCAAGGCCGTGGCGTGCCCAAGTTGCGGCATGGCCCTCGAACCCGAGACGCCCGTTGCCACCACGCGGGTTGAGTACACCTGCCCGATGCATCCGGAAGTGCTGCGTCCGGGGCCGGGGACGTGCCCTATTTGCGGGATGGCGCTCGAACCACGCACGGTAGCGGCGGCAGCTGAAGAGAATCCTGAGCTGACAGACATGACGCGGCGCTTGTGGATTAGCGCGGCGCTGACCTTGCCGCTGCTGGCCGTCGCCATGGCGGACATGCTGCCGGGTATGCCGGTGCAACACGCCTTGCAAGACGGCTGGCTGCCGTGGCTGGAACTGGTGTTGGCCACGCCCGTGGTGCTCTGGGGCGGGTGGCCGTTCTTTCAGCGCGGATGGGCTTCGGTGGTGAACCGCTCCACCAACATGTTCACCCTCATTGCCATGGGCACGGGGGTGGCTTACTCGTACAGCCTGGTGGCAACGATTGCGCCGCAGGTTTTTCCTTCCGCGTTCCGCGAGGTGAGCGGCACCGTGCCAGTGTATTTCGAGGCGGCCGCGGCGATCACCACACTGGTGCTGATGGGGCAAGTCCTGGAGTTGCGAGCCCGCAGCCGCACCGGGGCGGCGATCCGCGCGCTGCTGGACTTGACTCCCAAGACAGCACGCTTGCTGCGCGATGGGCGGGAAGAGGACATTCGCTTGGAGCAGGTGCAAAAGGGAGACCGGCTGCGAGTACGGCCCGGTGAAAAGGTGCCCGTGGACGGCATGGTGCTTGAAGGCAGCAGTGCCATTGACGAATCGATGATCACGGGCGAGTCGATGCCGGTGCGCAAGGAAGCCCGCAGCCACGTGATTGGGGCGACGGTCAACGGGACCGGGTCGTTCATCATGCAGGCTGAGCATGTAGGCAGTGAGACCCTGCTGGCGCAGATCGTGCGGTTGGTGAGCCAGGCCCAACGCAGCCGGGCTCCGATTCAGCGACTGGCCGACCGAGTGGCAGGATGGTTTGTACCGGCAGTGATCGGAATCGCGGTGGTGACGTTCATCGCGTGGAGTTTCCTCGGGCCGGAGCCGCGTCTGGCGCACGCGCTGGTCAACGCCGTGGCGGTGCTGATCATCGCGTGTCCTTGCGCGCTAGGCCTGGCAACCCCGATGGCCATCATGGTGGGAACGGGGCGCGGCGCCCATGCCGGAGTGCTGATCAAGAACGCGGAGGCGCTGGAAGTCCTGGAAAAAGTAGACACCCTGGTGGTCGACAAGACCGGAACCCTAACCGAAGGAAGACCCAGCGTGGAAACGGTTGTGACCGCCGGCGGTGTGATCGATTCCGAACTAGTGCGCCTGGTGGCCAGCTTGGAGCAGGGAAGCGAACATCCGCTGGGGGCCGCCATCGTGGCGGCAGCGAAAGAAAACGGACTTGCGATGGCGAGTGCGAGCGAGTTTCAGTCCGTAACCGGAGGTGGAGTTCGCGGCAAGGTGGACGGCAAGTCGGTAACCGCCGGAAACGAGAAGTTATTGGCCGACTCCGGAGTGGCCGTGGACACTTTGTTGCCTCAGGCTGAGGCCATGCGCCTTGACGGAAAAACTGTCGTGTTCGTGGCTTTGGACGGACGTCCGGCAGGACTAATCGGCATTGCCGATCCGGTCAAGACGACCACGCCGCAGGCGCTGCGCGACTTGAGAGCGGAAGGCCTGCGTATCGTGATGCTCACTGGCGACAGTCGCGCCACAGCCGCGGCGGTGGCGCGCCAGTTGGGGATTGAAAAGTTTGAAGCGGAAGTCCTGCCCGGAAAAAAATCCGAGGTAATCCGGCGGCTGCAGAAAGAAGGCCGGGTAGTGGCCATGGCGGGCGACGGCATCAACGACGCTCCGGCGCTGGCGCAGGCGCACGTGGGCATCGCCATGGGCACAGGCACCGACGTCGCGATGGAGAGCGGCGGCGTGACCTTGGTGAAGGGCGATTTGGCCGGGATCGTACGCGCTCGCAAACTCAGCCGCGCCACCATGCGCAACATCCGCCAGAACCTGTTCTTCGCTTTCATCTACAACTCTGCGGGAGTGCCGGTGGCGGCGGGCGTGCTGTACCCGCTGTTCGGAATTCTGCTGAGCCCAATATTGGCCGCGGCGGCCATGAGCTTCAGCTCAGTTTCGGTGATCACCAACTCGCTGCGCTTGCGGAAAGTGCAGCTATGAGGTGTGTGCGCGTTGCCCCCGGCCCGATTGATGCACGTCAGGCGGCCGGCGACTGAACCTCGCGCAGGCGGCGCTCAAGGAATCGGCGCTCGCTGTCATTGGTGGCCAACTCGAGTGCTCGCTTGTAGCTCTCCGCCGCTTCTTCTGCGGACCCGATTCGCCGCAGCAGATCGGCACGCGCGGCATGCAGCAGGTGATAGTTGTCGAGATGGTTGGTTGCGGCCAGTTGATCGATCAGTGCGAGCCCGGTCTGCGGGCCCTCCATCATCGCAACCGCTACTGCACGGTTCAGCGACACGATGGGCGATGGCTGCATGCGCTCAAGGAGGTTGTACAGCAGGACGATCTGCGGCCAGTCCGTGTCTTCGGGGCGCGATGCCTGGCAATGCACCGCTGAAATCGCTGCCTGCAGAGCAAATGGCCCGACGCCGCCACGAAACGCCTCTGTCACGAGCGGCAACGCCTCGGCGATCTGTGCTTGGTTCCAGCGGCTGCGATCCTGTTCTTCGAGAGTGACCAGATCGCCGGCCTCATCGATGCGGGCATCGCGGCGGGCGTCGTGAAGCAGCATGAGCGCCAGCAGCGCAGTAGCTTCGGCCGGAGGCTGCGGCGCCATCAGCGACCTGACCAGGCGTCCCAGGCGAATGGCTTCGGCGCACAGGTCCGTCCTCACCAGCGGTCCACCGCGAGTGGCTGCGTAACCTTCGTTGAAAACCAGGTAGATTACGGTCAGCACAGCGTCGAGCCGTGCGGCCATGTCACTGGTCTCGGGCACCACGTACGGAATGCCTGCGTCCCGAATCTTGCGCTTGGCGCGCACCAGTCGCTGCGCCATGGTCGTCGGGGGTGCCAGAAACGCGCGCGCAATCTCGTCGGTCTCCAGCCCGCACAAGGTGCGCAGGGTCAGTGCCACTTGCGCGTCCGGGGCCAGCGCCGGGTGGCAGCAGGTGAAGACCAGGCGAAGACGGTCGTCGGGGATCTCACCGGTGTCGTAGTCCGGCTCTTCCACGGTGCGGACCAGGCCGCTGCTGGCGTACGATTCCAGTTTCTCCTCGAACCGAACTTTGCGCCGGATGCGGTCGATGGCCTTGTGCCGGGCGGTAGAGATGATCCAGGCGCGCGGAAACTCCGGCACGCCCGATTCTCGCCATTGGTCTACAGCAGCGGCGAAGGCCTCCTGGGCAGATTCTTCGGCCAAGTCGAAGTCGTCGACCAGGCTGATGAGGGCAGCAACAATCCGGCCCCAATCTTCTCGGTAAACTTCTTCCACAGCCTGAGTGGCATCCAACGACATCTATTGATTGTAAATTTCTTGCGGTGAGGTGTCGATTTGGACTTCCTTCATCCGATTTACCCATAGAGGCATCCAAACAGGAGCTTCCAACCAAAGGAGACGGAGATCATGCGGGTCATGGTGATAGTCAAGGCAAGCAAGGACTCGGAGGCAGGCCTTCTCCCCAGCAAGGAGCTTCTCACCGCGATGGCGAAGTTCAACGAAGAACTGGTAAAGGCTGGCGTGATGCTCGCAGCCGAGGGGCTGCACGCGAGTTCCAAAGGTGCGCGCGTAAAGTTCTTCGGTGGGAAGCGGACGGTAATCGACGGCCCCTTCGCGGAGACCAAAGAACTCATCGGCGGCTTCTGGATGTGGAAAGTGAAGTCGAAGGAAGAAGCAATCGAGTGGCTCAAGCGCGCTCCGTTTGATGAGGGGACTGAAGTCGAGATTCGCCAAGTGTTCGAGCTGGAGGACCTCGGCCCCTCGCTCACCCCTGAGTCCAGGGAAAATGAGCAGCGTTGGCGCGCCCAGGTGGCAAGAAAGAAATGATGGCCAACTGTCGATTTTGACGTCTGCTGTTCGATTAACCGATGGAGGCCCAGAAATGAAATACATGCTGCTGATTTACGCCGACGAGCAAGCCTGGACCGAGCCCGAGCGTGAGCAATGCTACGGGGAATCCACGCAGCTTGCGCACGCGCTCAAGCAGAACGGCCATTACCTGGACGCCTCTCCGCTGCAGCCGGTGTCGACGGCTACCAGCGTCAGGGTACGGGAGGGAAAGCGTCTGGTGACCGATGGTCCTTTCGCGGAGACGCGCGAGCAGTTGGGCGGCTACTTCATGGTTGACGCCAAGAACCTCGACGAGGCCATCGACATTGCCGGTCGCATTCCAGGCGCGCGCAAAGGCACCGTCGAAATCCGCCCGGTGGTCGAGCTGCCGGACCTGCCGACAAGCTAGTCCATCGGAACTATTTATTTTGCACGTAACCTTTTCAAGGAGAGTAATGAATGCGATTCATGATGATCGTAAAGGCGAACAGGGAATCCGAAGCCGGCCTCCCTCCCAAGCCCGAGTTGATGGCCGCAGTCGCGAAAATGGCGGAAGAGGCGACCCAGCGCGGCGTGATGGTCAGCGCCGGTGGACTCCTACCCAGTTCGCAGGGCGCACGCATTCGTGTGTCGGGAGGAAAAACCTCGGTCGTCGATGGCCCCTTCGCGGAAACCAAGGAACTGGTCGGCGGCTTCGCGATTTTCGACTTGCAGTCGAAGGAAGAGGCGGTCCAGGCGGGAACCCGGTTCATGCAGGTCCACGCCGACATACTGGGACCGTCTTACGACGGTGAGTTGGAGATTCGTCCGATGTTCGACACCTCTCCGAATGGCGCGCAATGCAGTTAAATCAGCAAAACGTAAAGGAACTAATAGAAAAGGAGACACACCATCATGGAAACGAAACCGACACACGAACAGGCACAACTTCACCTGCAAGTCTATGATCTTCGCCGCGAGGCCCGCCTGCGCCAGGCACGCGATTGGTTCTTTAAGAACTACTTCGTAGAAAACCTGGACGACGCCATGCGACTGGCCGCTCCCGGAACAGAAGGCGGCGCGTTTGTAGGGATGGTCCTCGGCTATTGGGAGCAGGCGTGCGCATTGCTCAACAGCGGCTTGCTCAACGAAGAACTGTTCTTCCAGACCTCCGGTGAGTTTTTTGGAATCTGGGAGCGCTGCAAGGCGATTGTCCCCTATGCCCGCGAGAAATTCGCCTACAAGCTGTACCTGGCAGAGATGGAGAAGGCTGTCCAGCGATATGAAACCTGGATCGAAAAGCGTTCCCCCGGGCACATCGCCACCATGCGCGAGTTCATAAAGCAGATGCGCGCGCAGGGGACAAAGGCAGCTTAAGAACTAAATCGCTTGAGTGGGAGGGCACGGCATCAGCCGTGCCGCTCCGGGCATCCAAATGATGCGGGCTATAGCGGCCTGAGGCCCGTCTCTAGACTAAAATTCCGTCTGCAGGGTAAATTCATGCGGTCTGCAAAACCTGGGAAGGAGCGAGGATGAGCAAGGTACGAGTTCTGGCAGGTACACGTAAGGGCGCATTCATTCTGGAGTCGGACGGCAAGCGCCAAAACTGGAGCGTCAGCGGCCCGCATTTCGCTGGATGGGAGATGTATCACCTTAAGGGCTCGCCTGCCGACCCCAACCGCATTTATGCCTCGCAGACCAGCGGCTGGTTCGGGCAAATCATTCAGCGCTCCGACGACGGCGGCAAAACCTGGCACCAGCCGGGAACGCCGCCCGGACAGGAACCACCTCCAGGACCTCCGAAGGCCGCCAGTAACAAGTTCGTTTACGACGCGGCCGCCAAGCCGTTGACCACGCACCAGTGGTACGACGGCACCCAGCATCCGTGGGAGTTCAAGCGGGTGTGGCATCTGGAGCCGTCGCTCACCGACCCCAACATGGTGTACGCCGGGGTGGAAGACGCTGCTATCTTCCGTTCCACCGACGGAGGCGAGAACTGGCACGAACTTCCTGGCCTGCGCGGCCACGGCACCGGCCCCAAGTGGCAGCCGGGCGCGGGCGGCATGTGTCTGCACACCATTATTCTCGATCCCAGCAATCCCCAGCGGATGCTCATCGCCATTTCGGCGGCGGGCGCGTTTCGCACCGACGATGGCGGCAAGACCTGGAAGCCGATCAATCGCGGCCTGAAATCGCAGTACATCCCCGATCCGAACGCCGAGGTCGGACACTGCGTGCACCACGTCGCCATGCATCCCAAGCGCCCAAACGTGCTGTTCATGCAGAAGCACTGGGACGTCATGCGCTCGGACGACGCCGGCGACAACTGGAAAGAAGTCAGCGGCAACTTGCCCACCGACTTTGGTTTTGTCATTGATGTGCACGCCCACGAGCCCGAGACGATTTACGTGGTCCCAATCAAAAGTGACGGCGAGCACTTTCCGCCCGACGGCAAACTACGCGTCTACCGCAGCCGCAGCGGCGGCAACGAGTGGGAAGCGCTCACCAAAGGCCTCCCTCAAAAAGACTGCTACGTGAACGTGCTGCGCGACGCCATGGCGGTGGATTCGCTCGATAAGTGCGGCATTTATTTCGGGACGACCGGCGGGCAGGTGTACGCATCGGCCGACGCGGGGGACAGCTGGAACCCGATTGTGCGAGATTTGCCGGCGGTGCTGAGTGTGGAGGTGCAAACGCTGGCGTGAGCAGTGCCGCGGCGAACTCCGCGGGAAGGTGTGGAGCTTTAGCCATGCCGCATGCAGCTCATGCAAGTTGGCTTCAGCCCATGAGGGCTGCTGTTGAAGCCCTAAAGATTATCGACTTTCGCTTGACATAAGATATACAATGTAAATGTATATCATAGTGGGAGTGGAGGTAATCATGCAGGTCTCAAAGTGGGGCAATAGTTTAGCGGTACGGCTACCATCGGAGGTTGTGGAAGCACTCCACCTGAAAGAGGGCGACCAGATCGAAATCAGGATAGCCGACACGCGCGAATTTGAAGTACGCCGCGACCCCGCCCGGCAGCGGGCCCTCGAACGCTTACGGCGGCTGCGTCGTCCTTTGCCCGCGGGCTTTGTGTTCGACCGGGCCGAAGCCAATGCCCGCTAAAGACTTCCTCGATACAAACGTATTGATCTACGCGGTGGCGAAGAATGATCTCCGCGCGTCCCAAGCGGAGGCACTGCTGGCAAGCGGCGGGATTGTAAGTATTCAATCATTGAACGAGTTCGTGTCGGTCGCGCGTCGCAAGCTGGATATGTCCTGGAAAGAAGTAAAAGAGCTGTTGGATGCCATTTGTATTCTGTGCCCCGACCCAGTTCCGATCTCGCTCGACACGCACAAGGCGGCCGTGGCCATCGCAGAGAAGTACGGATATGGCGTCTACGATGCTCTGGTCGTTTCCGCCGCTCTGGAGGCTGGCTGTAAAACGCTCTACTCCGAGGATTTGCAGGACGGACAGGTAATCAATCGGCAACTGACGATTCGAAATCCGTTCCGATGATGGTATTTGTCAATCGCAATGAATTAGACACGATCACCCCGATGAGGGGAAAGAAGCCGATCCCTGTGCTCTTTTCGATCCTGGGACTAATTCTAGTCGGGGGATTAGGTTGGCTTGCTGTGAGGTATTTTGTAGGGTTGCGGAACTTGGGATACGTTGATTCTGCGATAGGCACAATGAGGACTCTAGCGGCTAATGAAAACAAGTTCGCGGAGGTTCATCCGGCGATCGGATTCACATGTAAGTTAGCCGATATTGCGGGCGATTCGAAAATCGCGAGCGGTCGGAACAACGGATACATGTTTGAGATCCGCGACTGTGAAGCGACGGTCGGAAACAGATCGAACGCAACGTACCACTTGACTGCAAGTCCGCTGCTTCCGGGGATGCCAGCATTCTGCTCCGATCAGTCTGGCATATTGAAAGCTGACTACGATGGATCAGCGATACAGTGCCTGAGGAGTGGTCAACCACTGTAGAGCATCTCAACACCCGAGGATAAGTTCTCAAATGATCCGCGTCATACTCCCGCAACACCTCCGCACCCTGGCCCACGTCGGCAGCGAACTGACGCTCGACGTCGATGGTCCAGTCACACAGCGCTCAGTGCTGGACGCGCTCGAAGCCCGCTATCCCATGCTGCGCGGCGCCATCCGCGACCATGTTACCCTGGAGCGCCGCCCCTTCCTGCGCTTCTTCGCGTGCGAAGAAGATCTCTCCCACGAGCCGCCCGACGCCCCTTTGCCCGAGGCAGTCGCCTCTGGGAAGGAGCCCTTCCTGGTCATCGGCGCCATCGCCGGCGGGTAATCCCGATTTCCGCATAAAGCCGCCATAATCTTTCTGCATCCCAATCACATGTATATACATCTATCATGCCATGAGCGCATCTCCACTTCCGGCTCTGCCGTGCATGTGCAGCAGCTTTCGCCGCACCTCGAGGGCCCTGACTCAGCTCTATGAGCAGGCTCTGCGCCCCTTTGGGCTGCGGGCCACGCAATTCACCATCCTGCAGGTTCTGGTGCACGTGAATGAAACGACCCAGGGCCAGCTCGGGGAAATACTCGCCATGGACAGTACGACCTTGACTCGAACCCTCGCCATCATGGTCCGGCGCGGCTGGGTCGCGGAGCGCCGTGGCGAAGATCGTCGCCAACGATGGCTGCGCCTGACCAAAGCGGGAGAGGCGCAATTCAAGCGCGCTCAGCCGGCTTGGGAGAAAGCACAGGCCGGGTTGCGCCGCCGGGTCGGGGAGCAGGTCTGGCAGAACCTGTTTCAACTCACCAATCAATTAACAGACATTGCTATCACTCAAGGAGACTCGATATGAAAAGCTACGGAAAATTCACCAGTTGGCTGATTGTGGTCTGGTTCGCCTCTGCACTCTTCGCTTCGGCGATGCACGTATTCCAAAACAATTCGAACCGCATAGGGCTTGCGGTTGCGGTGGGCTCGCTTGCACCAATTCTCATCTTCGCGGTATGGGCTGCGTTTTCCTCGGGGTTCCGCCAGTTCGCGCTGTCGCTTAATTCCCGCATTTTGACCTTGGCTCATTCCT
The DNA here is from genome assembly GCA_020073665.1 of Terriglobia bacterium. GTDB lineage: Bacteria > Acidobacteriota > Terriglobia > Terriglobales > Acidobacteriaceae > JAIQEU01. Next base: position 137,378 of record JAIQEU010000005.1, on the reverse strand, counting down.
GGAGAATCATGGGCGTGGTCTTCGTCATCCTGAAGGCACGCGGAGTTTTGCCCGCCATCTTTGCGCTGCCCGCAGGCTACGGCGACATGGCCATTGGGGCGACGGCGGCATTGGTGGCGCTCAAACTAGCGGAGCCAACTCACCGCACCAGCTTCATTCTCTGGCAGGCCTTGGGAATGGCCGATCTAGTCATGGCCGTAGGTCTCGGTACCACTGCTGGCTTGATCAATCCAAGCGGCGTTCCCATGGGCCCAATGACCGTGTTGCCCTTGAGCCTGGTGCCAACGTTTCTGGTGCCCCTGTTCTTCATCTTTCACGTGATCTGCATTGCCCAGGCTAGAGCGAACCTCTGGACGCCCGGGCTTCGCAGCCGCGGGAAAGGAAGTGAATCCGGGGCCGCTTCTCGAACCCTGGTCCGCGCGTAATCGGGAACCCGACTCGCACCATCCGCACCAGCGTAGCAATTGACACCCTCGCCTCCCTGCTTAACAATTAAGTCAACACCCGATTACAACCAAGGGAGGCGTGTATGCCGGACGAGGGCGCACCGGTCGCGGAGATGCATCCTGCGACGGACAGCAGTGCAGGGAAGTGGATTCTGCTTTTGCTGGCGGTCATTTATGTTGCTGGATCGTTGTATTTCCTCTTCGATCTCCGGGCTCAAGTCACGTCCCTGGGCAAGGACCAGGCGGCCAGCAAGGCCGAGATTGCCGACCTGACCAAGCGGATGCAGTCCGCCGAAGCCGAAGCCGAGACCCTGGGCCAGCAGGTCGGTATAACCAAGAAAGATCTGGCCGCGCGCGCCGCCGAATTGCAGCGGCAGCAGCGGGCCGCGGAAGCGCGTCTAGCGGAGGAGCAGAAACAACAGATCAGCGCGGTCACCGGCGAAGTGGCCGGAGTGAAGACCGACGTGGGCGGAGTTAAGACCGACGTGGCTTCCACCAAGGCAGACCTGGCAGCCACCAAGGCCAAACTGGAAAGCACGATTGGCGACTTGGGGGTGCAGAGCGGGTTGATCGCCCACACCCGCGACGATCTCGAATTGCTCAAGCACAAGGGCGACCGGAACTACTACGAGTTCACCCTTTTGAAAGGTGCCCGGCCACAGCCGGTTTCCACCGTCAGCCTGCAACTCAAGAAGACCGATCAGAAGAAGGGCAAGTTCACCTTGAACGTGACCGCGGACGACAAAACCATCGAAAAGAAAGACCGCAACGTCAGCGAGCCCATCCAGTTCTATACCGGACGGGATCACTTGCTGTACGAGATGGTGGTCTGGTCGGTAGACAAGAACAAGGCGGTCGGGTACCTGAGTACGCCGAAGGGTGCTCCAGTGCCGGTCACGCCGCAATAACCGACATGTTGCCAGCCGGAGGGCGCGTTCTGCTCGAAATCACGCTGCGAACCGCGGTGGTCTATATCGCGGTGCTGGCGGGCGTGCGCTTGAGCGGGAAGCGCGAAGTCGGGCAGATGACGCCCTTCGACCTCACCTTACTGTTGCTGATCAGTAACGCCGTGCAGAATGCCATGACAGGAACGGACACGTCCCTCATGGGCGGCGTGGTGGCGGCGGCGACGCTGCTGCTGCTGAACTACCTGGTGGCCGAAGTCTCCGGCGGAAACCGCAGCTTCCGCAAGTTCGTGCAAGGACAGCCCAGCCTGCTGGTACACGACGGCAAGATCATCGAATCGCACATGGCGAAAGAGCACGTCAGCATGGATGAATTGCAACGCGCGCTGCGGGAGCACGGGATTTCCAGCTATCACGACGTCGCGCTGGCCGTGCTCGAGGTGGATGGTTCCATCAGCTGTTTGAAGTACGACGAGATCAAGCCCACCGCGGGCAGCCATCTGGCCCGCAGAAAATTCCTGCAGAAACACCAGTAGAGACAGCCTGCACCACGACTCTAGAAGGATGTTTACTTCGTGATCACCAGCGACTTTGGCTGGTCGTACGGGCGGATGGTCACCTGGATCGACTTGCGGCTGGCGAACCCGTCGGGCGTGACCGGGAAGCTCACGATGATGGTTCCCCTGGCGTCGCCGTTGGGCTCAATCATGGTCTCGGGCTTCAGAGCCGGGAGCGCGTGTTCCTTGAGCGTCGGGAAAGCCTGGAAGTAGCGGTCGAAGTCCGCGGCCGAGGCCGCCTCGTCGGTGAACTTGCTGCCCGCGGCATCGAGGTCAACCTCAATGGATTTAACCCAAAACGGTTTTTGCCCGTGATTGTGGACGGAAACGTTGATCCCCACCATCGTGGAATTCTGGTTGGGGACCTCGACGGAGACAATATCGTCGATGGTGCCGGTCGCCGAAGACTGGGGGCGCTGCACTACGGCCCAAATCAAGGCTACCAGGACGACGGCCGCCACCCCGAGGAGCACAATCTTGGTGGGAGGCAGGCTCTTGCCCGCTGTGCCAAACTCCTCTTCCAGGTGAGGCAAAGGCTTGGGCTCCCCCGGAGTCGGGGGGGTGGGAGGGCCCGCGGGCATAGACGGCGTTTCATCTGGCATGGTGTTGGCAGTGATTCTAACCTTATAGCCAAGAAAAAGCTTCTGGAAGCGGACCTCAAGCCGCAGAGCCTGGGTCCAGGGTCTGAGTCTGAAGTCCGGGGTCTCCTACCACGCGTGTCGCATGGCCTTGGCGAACTTCTCTGCCGGCAGAGTGTTGAGGACATCCTGTTTGGTCAGCCATGCCCGCCGCGCCTGCAGCACGCCGTAACGGATCTTGTCCAGGTGGGAGGTATGGTGAGAGTCGGTGTTGATCACGATCTTGACCCCGTGCTGCTTGGCCAGGCGCAGATGCCGGTCGCACAGGTCCAGGCGGTCAGGATAGGCGTTCAGTTCCATGGCCACTTTGCGCTGGGCGGCGACCTTTAACACCGCGTCCACATCGAACTGGTAGGCATCGCGGCGCAGCAGCAGTCTCCCGGTGGGATGTCCGATCATCGACGTGTTCGGATTTTCGACCGCCTTCAGCAGGCGGTCGGTCATTTCCGCCGCGCTTTGGTTGAAGTGCGAGTGCACGCTGGCGATGACCAGGTCCATCTGCTCCAGCACAGAATCGGAGAGGTCGAGCGTGCCATCGGCCAGGATGTCTACTTCGACGCCGGCGAAGATGCGGATGCCATCGCTCTTTTCGTTGGCCTTGCGAATCCGCTTGACGTGTTCCTGGGCACGCTTGTCGTCGAGTCCGTTGGCAAAGGCGAGGTTCTTGGAATGGTCGGTGATGGCCATGTACTTGTAGCCGTGGGCCTGGGCGGCCTCCGCCATTTCTTCGATAGTGTTGCGACCGTCGGTCTCGACGGTGTGCATGTGGACGTCACCCTGCAGGTCGGATTGCTCGATCAGCGCGGGTAGCGCGTGTTCTTCGGCGGCGTCGATCTCACCCTGGTTTTCGCGCAGCTCTGGGGGAATATAATCCAGCTTGAGCTTGGCATAGATTTCTTCCTCGGTTTTCCCGGCCACAGCTTTTTCGTTGTCCAGGCGGGCCAGGCTGTACTCGCTGAGAGTGTAGCCCATCTTCAGCGCGCGCTGGCGAAGCGCGACATTGTGCGCCTTGGAGCCAGTGAAGTACTGCATGGCGGCGCCAAACGAGTTGGGAGCGAGCAAGCGGACGTCTACTTGCATGCCGCCACGAACCCGGAAGCTGATCTTGTTGTCGCCACGGGCAATGACTTCCATCAGGCCGGGCAACTTGACGATGTGCTCGATGCACTTCTCGCGTTGCGCATCGCTGGCGCAGGCTTTGCCGGTCACCAGGACATCGAGGTCGCCAACGGTCTCGCGGCCGCGGCGCAAGGATCCAGCGGGAGTGATCTTCTCCACGCCGGGGAAGTGGCGCAGGTGCTCGATGATTTTCTCTGCCTGGCTTTCCGCCGCGTCGAGCAGGAATCGACCGGCGATGCGGCGGTAGTCCTCGATAGCCTTCAGCAGTTTTTGCTCGTGCTTCTCGCCCATGCGCGGCAGGATGCGGATCTTGCCCTCACGAGCCAGTTTTTCCACCCCTTCGAGGTCACTCACCTGGTAGGCGCTCCAGATCAGCGCAATGGTCTTGGGCCCAAGCCCCTGGATCTTGAGCAGGTCGAGCATGGAGGAGTGGTATTTCTTGAGCAGGTCGGCGTGAACGCTCAGCCGGCCTTCTTTGAAAATCTCCTGCAGGTTGGCCAGCATGCCCTTGCCGATGCCGGGGATCTCCAGCACCTTTTTCGGTTCGGGGATCAGGTCAGCGATTTGCTGTGGCAGGGCTTCGATGGCCTCGGCGGCGTTGCGATAGGAGCGGATACGAAATGAGTCCTGGCCGTCGATTTCGAGCAGGTCGGCAGTTTCATAGAGAATGCCGGCGATGGCTTTGTTGTCCATGTGCCATAGAGATTAAACAAGTTGGGGCAAGAGAGCCAAATTGCTGCGGGCGAGAGAGTGGAGCGAAGCAGGGTTGCAAAAGACAAAACCCAAGCGTGGTGCTGGGTTTGGGGGAACTCGCACAAAAACGAATCGTTGATGAGCCCGGTGCTAGCTACTCTACCTTGGTTACGTTGGCCGCCTGCGGGCCTTTCTGGCCCTGGATGATCTCGAACTCCACCTTGTCGTTTTCCTGCAGGCTCTTGTAACCTTCCGACGCGATCGCGCTGTAGTGCACGAAGACATCGGGTCCGTCGTCGCGGCCAATAAAACCGAAACCCTTGGCATTGTTAAACCACTTCACAATTCCTTTCAAACGTTCCACTTACGCCCCCCTCGAGCACGTACTCTTTCGCTTCGAGGCCGTGCCTTGCTGCTTGAGCCTCATTGTGCTGCTGTTGCCATGGGCTGTCAAGCCAACATCAACGCAAGACCGCTAACGACGCACCTTCCCAGCCCTATTCTGGGACAACCACAAGACGGAAGAAATGGTCTTGGCATCGTGGATGTCGCCCTTCATCACCATGCGTACGGCATCGGAGAGTGGGAACAGACGCAGCTTGATGAATTCGTCCGCCTCAGGCTTGGCGATGCCGGCACGCAGGCCGCGGGCCAGGTAGACCGCCATGGTTTCGTCGATGAACCCGGGGCTGGCGTAGAACTTCAGAATGCGCCGCCATCGGGCGGCGGTGTAGCCGGTCTCTTCGAGCAACTCGCGCTTGGCGGCGGCCAGCTCGCGCTCGCCCTCGTCAATACGGCCGGCGGGCAGTTCCCACATGTAACTCTTGGCCGCGTGGCGGTACTGGCGCTCCAGCAGGATGCGCGGCTGCGAGTGGCTCTCTTCCAGCGCCAGGATAACCACGGAGCCGGAGTGGCGCACGATGTCGCGACGAGCGCGTATGCCGGCCGGTTCCAGCACCTGGTCGGTAGTGACCCGGAAAACTGGTCCGCGGAAAACTTCGACCGAGGAGAGAACGCGAGTCTTGGACTTACTGCGCGGTGACTTCTGAATGCGGCGAGCTAATTTGGGCATGCGAACAATATATAGAGATTCGAGTACCTAGTACCGAGTACCGAGTGCGGCACGGGAGGGTTAGCTGGTGTTGTCTGATATGCTGCGGCGATGGCGCGAAAGCCACAGATTGCGATCGTGGGACCGGGAAGGCTGGGAAGTGCGCTGGCGCTTCGGCTGAAGGGCGCGGGGTACACCATCCGCGAGGTAGTCTCCCGCACGGCTGCTGGCTCACAGAATAAGGCGCGTGCGCTGGCTCGCTCGGTCCGGGCCCGCACCGTGACTCGCGCCAGCGCCCGCCTGGACGCAGACGTCATCTGGTTCTGCGTCGCCGATCGCGAGATTGCGGATGCGGCCCGTGAACTGGCCTCGCTGATCGACTGGAAGGGGAAGACGGCCTTCCACTCGAGCGGCGCGCTCGCCAGCGACAAACTGGACGTGCTGCGGAGTCGAGGCGCGGCCGTGGCTTCGGTCCATCCGTTGATGACTTTTGTCGGCGGTTCGAAGCCGTCGTTGAAAGGGGTTTCCTTCGCGGTAGAAGGAGAGAGGGCGGCGGTACGACAGGCGCGCAAGATCGTTGCTGACCTGGGCGGTGAAACGTTCCTCATTTCCAAGAAGAACAAGGCGGCCTACCACGCCTGGGGCGCATTCACTTCTCCGTTGCTAGTGGCCGCGCTGGTGACGGGTGAGCGGGTAGCGAAAGCCGCCGGCATTCCTCCGGCGCAAGCTCGCAGACGGATGCTGCCGATCGTGAACCAGACCTTGGCAAACTATGCCTTCCTGGGACCAGCGGGTGCCTTCAGCGGGCCGCTGGTGAGGGGTGATGCCGGGGTGGTGCGGCAACATTTGCAAGTGCTGAAGAAAGTTCCCCCGGCACGGGATCTGTACCTGGCCTTGGCACGCGCTGCACTACGATATTTGCCTGCGCGGGAGCGGAAGCAGCTTGGGAAAGTGCTAGCAGCACCTGCGGCAAACAGGTGATAACCGGCGGTCTGATCGTCATTGATGTCTCTGGGGCGTAAAATGGCTTCGAGCATCGAAAGTTTGCTCACGGGAGGCCGCAATGTTGAGGCATTTCCTGATCTTCTCGGCGTTCTTGTTTGGCTTTTCTGCATCAGCGCAAGAAACTCAGGCCCCCGCTAAGTCGGCGCCGCCCGCGTCTGACGTCATTCCCGTCGCCGCAGCACGCCAGGCCAATCCCGTTAAGTCAACCCCGGAGTCGATTGCCAAGGGCAAGAAGTGGTATGGCTACGACTGCGCCATGTGCCACGGCAAGGACGGCGATGGCAAGGGTGAAGTGGGAACGGATATGAAAGTGAAGGTCAGCGACTTTTCTGCCCTGGCGACTCTGAAAGACAGGACGGACGGAGAGCTCTTCTACATCATCAAGAACGGCAAAGGTTCCATGCCACCCGAGGGAGATCGTCTGAAGCCGGACGAGCTGTGGAACCTGGTGAACTACATTCGTACATTCTCACCCAAGAAGAATCCGCCGGACGAGAAAGCTCCGCACTAACCGTGAGGGCCCTTGGTGGCCGGCGGGACGCCGGCGCTACGGTTACCCTCGCTCAGCGATCAACTCGGCACACGAGGCGACGCAAACGTCGGGCTGGTAGGGGCCCAGGTCTTCAGGTTTGAAAATCCCGGTACCAACTGCAATCACCCTGGCGCCGGCGTGTTGCGCGGCTTGAATATCGTCGGGGGTATCGCCGATGAAACAAGCGGTCGCAGTGTACCCGAGCCGGGTGTGTACCTCAGCCACGGCCTGGCGAAAAATGTCTTTCCGCAGCTCGCGCTGATCGCAGAAACAGCCGAATTGAAAGAAATCTTGCAGGCCGGTGGCTTTCACTTTCTGCCACCCCACCGATTCCAGGTTGCCTGAAGCTATGCCGATGAGTTTTCCCGCAGCCTTCACCTGGGCCAGCACCTCGGGTATGCCGGCACAAACACGGGGCGTCAGGGTATGGGCGTTGTCTCGAACATGGCTACGTACAGATTCGAGCGCATCTGAAAGTTTGGCCTCGAACGCCAGCGTCGATACGCCAGCGCGCTCCAGGGCCGCGCGCAAAATCCCCACGTCGGTCTTCCCATGGTAGGCAATTCCGGCAATCGTGGAGTCGACGCCGTAAACATCGAGCATGGCTTGGTTCAGGGCGTTGTAGTGGACGTGATCGCCGTTGTTGAGCAGGGTTCCGTCGATATCGAACAGATAGGCATCGGCGTCGAACCAGCGGAAACCATTGGAGTGCTGCGGGATCGGTGTCATTTACTCCAGCATCACTCTCTGGATCTTCCGCGCCCGGCCGGTGGTCTCGTCACAGTCGATGACCACGGCGCACAGCCGGACATCAGCGGTCGCCGCCTCAAAGCGGACGGGCATGTTGTTGAGGAAGCGCGCCACGATCTGTTCTTTCTTGACGCCGATGACGCTGTCGTAGGGCCCGGTCATGCCGACGTCGGTGATATACGCGGTTCCGCCCGGCAGCACGCGCTCGTCCGCGGTGGGCACGTGGGTGTGAGTTCCAACCACAGTGGTGACCCGTCCATCGAGGTACCAGCCCATAGAGATCTTTTCCGACGTTGCCTCGGCGTGAAAATCCACGAACACGACTTTGGCTTTCACGGTCTTCAGTAACTCGTCGGCGACGCGAAACGGGTCGTCGTTGGAGGTCATGAACACGCGCCCTTGCAGGTTGATGACGGCATAGGGGACGTCCTTCTTGCGCCCCTCGTAGACGCCCCAGCCGGGTAATCCGGCGGGATAGTTCGCGGGTCGCAGCAGACGCCGGGCGACGCTGTGATTGTTGTCGGCAGCCTGGAAGTAGTCGACAATTTCGCGCTTGTCCCAGATGTGGTTGCCGGTGGTGATGACATCAATACCGATCTCAAACAGGTCTTCGGCCAGCGGGGGCGTAATCCCGAATCCGGCGGCAGCGTTCTCGCCGTTGGCAATAATGAGATCAATGGCGAATTCCTGCACCAGGCCGGGCAGGCGATCTTTGACGATCGTCCGGCCGGGCCGGCCAAAAATGTCGCCGATAAAAAGAATGCGCATGAAGACAATTTCCGGTTTCTAGTTTCTGGTGTTGTTTGATGGTAACACGCGGAAAAGTTGAGCTTTCCGCTCTCAGCTCTTTCCGATGTTGCTGATAGCTGAGAGCTGAAAGCGACCAACGACTAGCGACCAACCACCAGTTCTGCCGTCTTCAGAAAATCGTAGTTGCCGGAGGGATTCAACGTCAGGTTCTTCACCCTCCGGGAACTGACCAGCACGTTGTCCTGGTACCACAGATTGATGTAGGGAAGCTGCTCGGCCAGGATCATCTGGATTTCCGCGTACAGCTGCTTGCGGGTGTTTTGGTCGAGTTCGGCGCGGGCCTGATCGATGAGGGCGTCAAGCCGCGGGTTGGCGTAGTAGCTGCGGTTGGCGCCGTTGGGCGGAAATTTCGCGGAGTGAAAAACATATTCGAAGATGTCGGGATCTTCGTTGCCGCCGATCCAGCGCAAGGAATAAAGCTGGAAGCTTCCGTGGGTAACGTCGGAGAAGAAGGTAGCGAACTCGAAGCTACGAATGTCGAGCACGATGTTCACCACCCGCAGTTGCTGCTGCAGGACCGCGGTCATCAGGCGCGTGCTTTCCTCGGTCGAGGTCTTCATGGCGAGATGAAAGCGCACCCCGTTCACCACCGGGTAACCGGCTGCATCCAGCAGCTGCCGCGCTTTCTCTGGACTGTAGTCGTAACGAGGGACGTCCCCGTTGTAGGCCCAGCTCTCGGGCGGGAGGATGCTGTAGGCAGGACGGGCGAAGCCGCGACTTAAGTACTGCAGCATGGGCCTGCGGTCGATGGCGTAGGCCAGCGCCTGGCGGACCCGTGCGTCCTTCAGAATGGGATCGCGCATGTTAAACGCCATGTAGCTGAGTACGGTGCCGGGAGCGCGCAGTACCTGGAGGCTCGGTTCGCGCTCCAGGGTCAGCACGGTATCGGAAGTGAACGCATTGATGGCGATGTCGGCGCTGCCTTTGCGCAACTCGAGGGCGCGCGTAGTCGTGTCGGGGACCACGTTGAACACCACGCGAGCCAGGCGCGCTTTTAGTCCCCAGTAGTCATCGTTGCGGGCGATGGCCACATCGCGGTCCTGTTCGGAGCGGACAAAACGAAAAGGCCCGGAGCCGATGGGCTGGCGGCTGATTTCGTCGAGGCTGCCGTAAGGGACAATGCCCATGGCCCCGCCGGAAAGGTTCCACAGCAACGTCGCGAACGGTTCCTTCAAGTGGAAGATGACGGTCAAGTCATCGGGCGCATCAATGTGATCCACTAAGCGGTAGGCAGCGGCCTTGGTGCTGCGAATTTTGCCTTGCAGCAGGGAATCGAATGTCCACTTGACGTCGCGCGCTGTCAGGGGCCGCCCGTCGTGAAACTTCACTCCCGGGTGCAGGTGAAATATATAGGTGAGGGGATCGGGAATCTCCCAGCTGTGCGCAAGCCCAGGCCCGACGTTGAGATGCTCATCGCGGGTCAGCAGGTCGTCGAACAGCAGGTCATCAATGCGCTCCGATTGTGCGTCCAGCCCCACCCGTGGATCGAGATTGGTCGGGCTGCTTTCGATAATCATGACCACGGTGGAGGGATCAGGCTTGCCGGAGCAGGAGAGCAAGGCAAGGGACAAGACCACGACAAGCAGCGTTACCAACCACGTAGGCACAGCGGGCTCACGCATACGAAATCTTTCCCAGGATGGCCGCTCGCTGTGCTCCCGTTGCCGAGGGAATGTTCGAGGGCTGGCGGTTCCACGTCTGATACGCGAGCAGGGCGAAGGCCGCGGCTTCTTTGGCGTCGGAGGGCAATCCGAACTCGTCGGACAAGCGAACCTGCAGTCCGAGCGGGCGTAGCTCATTGGCCAGCATCGCCAGCAGCGTGGGATTCTTAGCACCACCGCCAGAGACGACGAAGTCGCGGTATTTGCCCGGGCGCTTCACGACAAACAGACGCAGTGCCAGGCCAATGGAGCGCGCCGTCAGCCCAGTCGCGGTAGCCACACTGTCGTTTTTCCCGGCGCGGCCGCAGTGCTTCAGAAACGCACTCACAAATTCTCGGCCAAATTGTTCCCGGCCCGCAGTCTTGGGCGGCTTGCGCTGGAAAAACGGGGCGCGCAGGGTGCGGGTCAGCACGGGTTCGAGCACACTGCCGACGGCGGCGATGCGGCCGTCGCGATCGTAGGGTTTGCCGAACAGGCGCTCGGTCACGGCGTCGATCACCATGTTGCCGGGGCCGGTGTCGAAGGCCAGCACCTGTTTGGCGGAGGCTCCAGCCGGAATTGCGGTCAGGTTGGCGATGCCGCCGATGTTTTGGACGACGCGTCCCACACGCTGGTCGCGATAGAGCAGATAGTCCAGGAAGGGAACCAGCGGTGCGCCCTTGCCGCCGGCCGCCATGTCGGCGGGCCGGAAATCAGAAACCACCGGAACGCCCACACGCGCAGCGAGGACCGCACCATCGCCGGTCTGCCAGGTGACGGCCAGCTTGCGTCCAAGATAGGCAGTGGGTTCGCCTTGGTGATAAAGCGTCTGGCCATGGCTGCCGATCAGTTCTACCTTGGTTCGGAAACGACGCTGGGTGGCCATCACAGCTTCTGCGTAAAGCTCAGCGAGCAGGAAGTTGAGGCGGCCAAGATCTGCCACGGACGCCTGTTTCGCGTTCATGGCGGCCAGCACCGCTCGACGTACGCGCTGCGAGTAGGGGTACTCCGCGTGCGCGAGCAGGCGGAAGCGCGGCCAATCGCGCCGCGCTGTCCTAGTAATCCGCACCAGCGCTACGTTAATGCCGTCGGCGGACGTGCCGCTCATCACTCCAGCGACGATCATGCCTGGCCCTGCCGCGTGATGGTCTGCATGCGCACTTGCTCGCCAAACTCCCACAACTGCCGCGAGAGCCGGTCGAGCCTCGCCTGGGCAGGGGGAGGGACACGCCGTTTCAGTTCCCGCGATTTCTTCTTGAAGGCCAGCACGCGCGCCGATGACTCCGCCACCCGCGCGGCGAACTTGCGATCGCGTTCTGCTTCTTTGATAAGAGTCTCGTAAGAACGCACGATGTGCTCGTACTGGTGGCAGATGAGGCAGAGGTCGCCGCCGGCGCGGATGTGTGCGACCGCTGCTTGCTCGATTGGCGCGGCCTTGAGAACGCCTCCCATTTCCAGGTCGTCGGAGACTACCAGGCCGCGGTATCCGATCTTCTTGCGCAGAATATCCGAGATCCATTTCTTCGAGAGCGAGGCCGGAGTGCCGCGGGGCGTGACCGCTGGGTAGCTGGCATGTCCGACCAGCACCATTGGCAACTCGCGGCGCATGGCGCGGTAGGGATAGAGGTCCTGGTCCCAGAGTTTCTTGAACGATTTATTCACGTTCGGGAGTTCGTGGTGAGTATCGAGGTTTGCTTCGCCCAGCCCGGGGAAATGCTTGGCTGCTCCCAGCACGCCCGCGGAACGAAGCCCGGCGAGGAATTCACGGGCATAAATGACCACCTGCTTGGGATTGGCGGAGACGGCGCGTGAGCCCATGACGGTACTTGAGGCCTCAAACGCGAGGTCCACGACCGGGGCGAAGTCGGTGTTGAACCCCAGTGCTCGACAGGATTCCCCAATCAGCCTGCCGTGAGTGCGAAACAGGCGGCGATCAGCGGCGGCAAACACCTCGGCGGCGGACGGGGCAGGGGCGATGGCGTTCTTCAAGCGGTCCACCCGACCGCCTTCCATGTCTACACAGGTGAACAGGGGAGTGGTGACACAGGCCTGGCAGTCTGTGAGCAGCTGGTGCGTCTGGTCGGAAGTAACGATGTTGCGCGCGAACAGGATTACGCCGGCGGGCTGCAGGCGGGTGAGCAGAGAACGGAGTTGGGACGAGAGTTGGGTGCCGTCGAAACCGACGATGAGAAGTTGGCCGATGTGGCCGGGGGAAGGCGTGGCTCTTTTCATCACGTTGATCTGTCTAATCGATCTGCCTCTTCAACTCGGCCAGCAGGTTCAATGCCTCCAAAGGCGTCAAGCGATTCAAGTCCACTTCACGCAGCTTCTCCAGCACCGGCTGCGACAGCGGGGTGAATATCGTCAATTGCGCGGGCGGAGGGTCAGCGCCCGGCGATAGATGTCCCGTCACTTGATGCTCGGCGTTTTCGTGCTCGGCCAGCACTTCGCGCGCGCGTTCGATGACTTCGTGCGGCAGACCCGCCAGTTTGGCGACTTCGATTCCGTAGCTGCGGTCGGCAGCGCCCGGCTCGACCCGGCGCAGAAAGACGATGCCCCCGCCGGTTTCTTTTACCGAAACATGATAGTTCTTCACCCCAGACAGCCGGTCGGCCAACTCCGTCAGCTCGAAGTAGTGGGTGGCGAACAAGGCTTTCGCGCGGGTGCGGGCGTGGATGTGCTCGATCGCCGCCCACGCGATCGCCAGGCCGTCGTAGGTCGAAGTGCCACGGCCCACTTCGTCGAGCAGGATGAGCGACTTCGGCGTCGCCGTGTGCAGGATAGCCGCGGTCTCGGTCATCTCCACCATGAAGGTGGAGCGTCCGCGAGCCAGATTGTCGCTGGCGCCGATGCGGGTGAACACGCGGTCCACAATGCCAAGTCGTGTGGAGCGCGCGGGGACGAATGATCCCATCTGCGCCAGGATCACGATCAGGGCCGCCTGCCGCAGGTAGGTCGATTTGCCGCCCATGTTGGGCCCGGTCAATACCAGCACGGTGTGAGTGGTGGAATTCAGAAACAGGTCGTTGGGCACGAAGCGTTCGGCGGTGCCGGCGAAATCCTGTTGTTCGATGACCGGATGGCGGCCTTCCACGATCTCGATGTCTGCCGACTCATCGAACTGGGGGCGGCAATAGTTGCGCAGAGCAGCGAGGTGAGCCAGCGAGGCCAGCACGTCCACCTCGGCCAGGGCCAGCGCGGTCTGGCGGATGCGTTTGGCTTCACCGGCGATCACTGAGCGCAGCTCGGCGAATAAACGCCGCTCGATCTCCACGATCTTTTCCTGGGCGTCGAGGATTTTGGACTCATACTCCTTTAACTCGGGCGTGGTGAAACGCTCGGCATTGACCAGGGTTTGCTTGCGTTCGTAATCGGCGGGCACCAGGTGGAGGTTGGGCTTGGAAACCTCCAGGTAGTAGCCGAAGATGGAATTGAATTTTACTTTCAACGACGAGATGCTGGTGCGCTGGCGCTCCCGCAGCTCGATCTGCGCCAGGAATTGCTTGCTGTTGCGGCTCAGATTGCGCAGTTCGTCCAATTCTTTTTCAATTCCAGCCTGGATTACGCCGCCGTCGCTGAGAGAGATCGGAGGCTCGGAGACAATCGTGTGCTCAATGCGCTGGCGCAGGTCGCCGAGTTCATCCACCAGGGAATGCAGCGCTTGCAGCTTGCCGGCGACGAACCGATCGAGCGCCGTCCGCACCGCAGGAATTTTCCCCAGCGACGCCGCCAGCGCCAGAACATCCCGTGGATTGGCGGTTTCAAGGGTCACCCGGCTGAGCAGGCGTTCCAGGTCCAGGATGCCATCGAGTGCCCGGCGCAACTCCTCCCGGCCCATGGTTTCGCGCACTTGAGCGTCAACCGCGTCCAGGCGGGCGTTGATCTCGACAAGATCGATGGAAGGCCGCAGCATCCACGAGCGCAGCAGGCGTTTGCCCATGGGAGTGCAGGTGGCGTCGATGGAGCGAAACAAAGTTACCCCGGCGTCCGTTCCTGCAAACAGTGGTTCGATCAACTCCAGGTTGCGAACGGTCACCGCGTCGAGCACAAGGCAGTCCTGGCGCTCGTAGAAGCCGATCCGATCCACGTGATCCAGTGTGCCGCGCTGGGTGGAGTGGACGTAGTACAGGATGGCGCCCGCCGCCGAAGCCGCAGCAGGCTTGCCAGCCAAGCCGAAGCCTTCTAATGACAAGACCCCAAAATGATTCTCCAGCAGGGGAATGGCGTGGTCGGGAGCGAAGACCCAGTCGTCGAGAGGAGTGTCAGAACACGCTGCCAAACCCGGGTCTCGTGGTGAGGCTGGCAGCGGCCGTCCACCGGTGCGAGCCGCGCTCTCAAACAGCGGCGCCGACGATGCGTACAGAATTTCCTTCGGTCGCAACTGTTGCAGTTCATCCTGAATGCGCTGGCCGGCGTTTTCGCCGCTGAATTCAGTGGCCCGAAACTCGCCGGTGGAGAGATCCAAAGCAGCGAAGCCCACGCGATCTCCGATCTGCGTCACCGCTGCCAAAAAGTTGTTCTCTTCGGAACTGAGCGACGAGTCGGCGGCCGTCCCCGGAGTCACCACACGAGCTACTTCGCGGCGGACCAGTTTCTTGGCCACGCGCGGGTCTTCAACCTGCTCGCAGATGGCGACCTTGAATCCCTTGCGAATGAGCTTGGCGATATAGCCCTCGGCGGCGTGATAGGGAACCCCGCACATGGGGACGGCAATGCCTTTCTCCTTGTTGCGCGAGGTCAGCGTGATCTGGAGTTCGCGGGCGGCGAGGATGGCGTCGTCGAAGAAAAGCTCGTAGAAATCGCCCAGGCGAAAAAACAGCAGGGCGCTGGGGTGGTCTTTCTTGATAGCGGCGTACTGCCGCATCAGCGGCGTCGACGGCTCAGTCATTTGGGGCAGCTTCGTGGGCGGATTATAGCTGAATTGGGCAATTGAGGAATTTTGTAATTGGGTCATTCAAACACCGAAGCCGGTCCGGATTTGGTTCGATACAAAATTACCAAGCCAGATAAATAGAAAATCCTGTCATTGACTCCTGTTGCTGGTTTTGGTCTCCTACAGGCATGGAGCTGCGCAAGGATCCGATTACCCGCTCCTGGGTCATTACCGGGGACGACGCCGCCGAGAACACGCCGCGTGCCGAGGCCTTCTGCCGTTTCTGTCCGGAAACGCCGGCGGCGCCGCAGGTGGTGTCCAACATGCCCGGAATCGATGGTGGGGCCTGGTCGGCGCGGGCCGTGGTCCATCCAACTCCGCTGTACCACATCGAAGGGGAGGCGTCGCGCCGTGCCGACGGGCTTTACGATCGCATGAGCCGGGTGGGAGCGCACGAAGTGCTGATCGAAAGCCCCAGGCATGACCACCACCTGTGGAGCGCCAGCGATGCGGAAATTGAGCAGTTCCTGCTGCTGGCGGCGCGCCGCATCCAGGACCTGAAGCGGGACCAGCGCTTCAAGTACGTCAGCATCTTCAAGAACCACGGCATCAGCGCGGGGCAGGAGTTCGAGCACGCCACCTCGCAGCTGACTGCGACCACCTTCGTGCCCCGCCGCGTGCTCTACGAATTGCGCGCTGGTCGCGACTATTTCGCGCAGAAAGAGCGCTGTGTGTTCTGCGACATCATTGCACAGGAGATGCGGCAGAACCTGCGGGTGCTTGAGGTGCGCGGCGATTTTCTGGCGCTGTGTCCGTATGCGCCGCGGGTCCCCTACGAGACCTGGATCATGTCCACTACGCACGAGGCGGCTTTCGAACGGTTCGCGCTGGGGCGGCCGAGCAACCTGCGCGATCTCGGTGCCTTGCTGCGGCGGACGCTGCAGCGCATTCGCACCATCGCGGAAGAGTTCCACCTGGTGCTGCATACTTCGCCCAACAGCCAGCACCGTTCGGAAAGTCTGGGTTACTGGAAGACGATCGACGAGGACTACCACTGGCATATCGAGATCCTGCCCATTATTTCCGACAAAGCGCGGTCGTACACTTTCAAGGAGGTGTACTACTCGCCGGTGGCTTCGGAAACCGCTGTGGCCCGGCTGAAGCAAGTCAGGGTCGAGCCATGAGGCAGCTCATCGGCGCGCTTCTGCTGGTTACGGTCGCATTCGCTCAGACGTCGCTGCCTGCTGAAAAGCAGCAGGTGTTGTGGCAGAAGCTGGCGTCCTCGATCGCCACCGTGGACCACGACTTGGATGGCGTTCTCGGGGTCGCCGTCCTCGACCTCACGACTGGTCAGAAGTTTCTGCTTCACGGCGACGAAGTCTTTCCCCAGGCCAGTTCGATCAAGATCGCGGTGCTGGCGGAGCTCTACTGCCAGGCGCAGGCGGGGAGATTGAAGCTGAACGATATCTACACGGTTCAGGCTTCCGACCTCGTGCCCGACAGCGACATCATGGGCGGGCTCACGCCGGGAGTGACGAAAATCACCTTGCGGGACCTGGCCACCATGATGGTCGCGGTCAGCGATAACAGCGCGACCAATGTACTGATTGACCGCGTCGGACTGAAAAATGTAAATG
This sequence comes from Terriglobia bacterium, assembly GCA_020073665.1. Classification (GTDB taxonomy): domain Bacteria; phylum Acidobacteriota; class Terriglobia; order Terriglobales; family Acidobacteriaceae; genus JAIQEU01. The sequence continues at coordinate 120,722 of JAIQEU010000005.1, read as the reverse complement.
CGCGGATGGACTCGCTGGGACTTACGCACACCCGCCTCCGCCGCAAGATGATGGACGTGAAAGCCGCCGCCGAGGGCAGGGAAAATATCTCGACCCCGCGCGGGATGATGACGCTGCTCGAAGATCTGTATGCGGGCAAGGTGCTGAACAAAGAAATGACTGCGGATTTCTTCAAGGTCCTCAGCACCCACAAGGACAGTTGGATTCCACGGGACCTGCCTGACGATCTGATGGTCGCTAACAAGCCCGGCGAACTGGAGGGCGTGCGCAATGACTCGGGAGTGGTGTTCGTGCGGAATTGCCCTTACGTGCTGTGCGTGATGACTACGTACCTGCGGCGGGAACGCGATGGGGAAGAGGCCATCAGTAAGATTTCGCTGGCCGCCTACCGCATGTTCGACCGCCTGGCGAGAGCATCAGAGTACGGGCGCGTAGTCTCGCCCGGTAACAGCAATCGGTGAGACCATGACCTCCCGCAACCACGATTGGTCAGCCGCTTTACGGCTATCTGCGCGGAAAGCGGCAGGTTCGAGCGCGAGGTTCTTTATAGCGGTAGCTTTGGCAACTGCGCTTCTAATCTTGGTAGACCGGCTCCTCGATGGCGCGTGGTGGCAGAGTTACCGGATACCCTTCCTGGTGATGGGAACGTTATCAGCGTGTTGGTTCATTTTCCTTTTCTCAACGTCGGTCGCGGAGTTCGTCGCCGACGAAAGGCTGGGGGAAAAAGCCCCCCAGTTGTTCCCGGGCACGATGTTTATAAAGATGCTTTGCATTGCCATGAGCGTTTCCATGTGTGCGCTGGCCTGGGGCTTGATTCACGAGAAGGACTCGCCCGGGCAGTTGACTGTCCCCGCCCTATTCATCGCGCTGGCCGTCTTCTTGTGGCCACGAACCATCCACTTGACAAGTGATTCAGTATGGCAACGCAAGCTTTCTGGTGGGAAGTCTGTGATCCGCTACGCTGACATAGCCAGCATTACGTTTGACCCGAGCCAGGCTGCGACGGTTGTGTGCAGTGTGGACGGGACGAAGATCGCCCATTGTGTTCATCGAAATGCCAATCTGTTCCAAGAAGAGCTGGAGCGACGAACCGGAAAGATGGTGTTGCGATGACTATTCGTCGCATGAAGACCTACACCGGGGGCCAAGGTTACGTTTACCAGTACTACTTTGTGGGAAAACGGCCGGCACCGCACGTGCGCAGCGAAGGTCCGTCGACGGAGTACATTTTTGACGTCACTTCCGACCGCAAGACCACCTTCGCGGTCAGCGTTTTTTTGTCCGAGGAGGCGGTACGCGACTGGGCGAGCGTCCACGGTCGCGCTCTCACGGAGGCGGAACAGTATGGCGCGGTCAAGATGCGGTTATTCCAAGGTTTCGACGAAATTGAAGACATGATGACCCACGGCCGGCGCCTGGAGGTGAGTGCCGGCGACCTGCAAAAAGTCCTCGCGACCCTGGGGGTGGAATAGCCGAAGCTCGCCTCGGCCGGGAAACCGCTCCGAGCTTTGCTGCCGGACATTGTTTTGTGACCCGGGTCACATGTACTTGTGACCAGGCCCGCTGCCTTCTGCCCCACCCTCGGGGCAGACTATAATCACCGTGGCGGACGGGTAGAGGATGCCCGGCTCCCGCGGCAACACAAATCATATATGTCCATACTTTGGTTACGGGTAGCGCTTGCATTTTATGGGGTGGGATTGCTGTATGCCCTGGTGGCGCTCAGCCGCACCAGCGACCTGCTGACCAAAATCGCGCTGCATGCCGCCTATCTGGGCATGGTCTTCCACCTGGTTTCTCTGGTGGAAGCGGTCCGTCTGACCGGTCAGCTCACCCTGGCCTCGGTGCACAATTCGGAATCGTTGCTCGGCTTCCTGATCATGATGGTGTTCATGCTGGCGTACCTGATTTACAAGACGACCTCGCCCGGCATCATCGTTTTTCCCGTGGTGTTCCTGCTGGTCTTTGTGGCGGCCACGGGACAGCAGCCTTTCCTGTTCATGACCGAAGGAATCCGAAAAGGCTGGCTGTTTGCCCACATCGCCCTGATTTTTACCGGATACGCCGCCCTGATTCTGAGCTTCGGGGCCAGCCTGCTTTATCTCATCCAGGAGCGCGGTCTGAAGTCCAAACGGTCGAGCAGCCTCCTGTCCCGGCTGCCGGCGCTGGAAGTGATTGACGAGATCGGCTACCGCTCGCTGCTGCTGGGATTCCCCTTCATGACTCTGGGGTTGATCGCGGGAGTGGTGGTGGCCGAGTCGGCTTACGGACGGCTGGACATTTTCGATCCCAAGATTTTGCTCTCCCTTCTGATGTGGGCGGTATACATGGTCATGCTGTACACGCGCTGGAATGCGGGATGGCGCGGCCGCCGCGCGGCGTATCTTTCAGCCGGAGTGTTTGTGGCGGCGGTGGTGGCCTGGGCCGCCAATTATTTCAGCACCATTCACAGGTTTGTTCAGTCATGAACTTTCAGCTCATCGGCGTGAACCACAACACGGCGCCGGTAGAGGTGCGTGAGCGCCTCGCCATTCCCGAATCTCGTCTCGCCGAGGCCCTGAAGCGCCTGGCGGAACACCCGGGTGTAGACGAAGCGCTGATTCTTTCGACCTGCAATCGCGTGGAACTGCTGGCCCAGACCAGGAATGGCAGCGCCGACCTGCGCGGCTTTGTACGGGAGTATTTCCACTTGGATCCGACGGAACTTGATCCCCATCTTTATGAATACCGTGAGCGCGAGGCCATTCGGCACCTGTTCCGGGTGACCGCGAGCCTGGATTCGATGGTGGTGGGTGAACCGCAGATCCTGGGCCAGGTGAAGGAAGCCTACGCGACCGCCCGGGCCGTGGGCGCCATTCACTCGCAACTCGACTTGCTGCTGACCCGCGCCTTTGCGGTGGCCAAGCGGGTCCGCACCGAGACCGCGGTTGGTTCCTCGGCGGTGTCCGTGGCCTCCGTCGCGGTGGAACTGGCGAAGAAGATTTTCGGGTCGCTGCAAGGGAAGAATGTCTACCTGGTGGGGGCGGGAAAGATGAGCGAGTTGGCCGCCCGCCACCTGCTGGCGCATGGCGCCGCTTCCATCTTCGTCGCCAATCGCACCTACGACCGCGCTATCCGCCTGGCGCAGAAGTTCGACGGACAGGCAATCGAGTTCAGCCGCCTGTACGAGACCTGCGACCGGGGCGACATTGTGATCACCTCCACTGGTTCGCCGCACGCCATTTTCCGCCGCGAACACGGGGAGATGTTCATGAGCCGGCGGAAGAACCGTCCTATGTTCTTTATCGATATCGCCGTGCCGCGCGACGTCGATCCGGCGATGAACAAGGTGGACGGCCTCTTCGTCTACGACATTGATGACCTGCAGCAGGCAGTGGCCTCGCATGTGGCCGACCGGAAGAAAGAAGCGGAGCGCGCCGAGGACATCATCAATCTCGAAGTGGAGCGTTTCCATGCTCGGCTGCAGACGCTCGACGTGGTCCCGACGATCGTGTCGCTGCAGGACCACCTTGAGACCATCCGGCAAGCAGAGATTGACCGGGTGCGCGGGCGCCTCGGTCCACTCTCGCCCGAGCAGGAGATCGCCATCGAAGCGCTCACCCGCGGCATCGTGAACAAGATCATGCACACTCCCATCAGTACTTTGAAGACTGCGGCCCGCGAGTCCGAAGCCACCACGGTGGTAGACCTGGTTCGCCGCTTGTTCAACCTGCAAGAGAAAGAGAAAAAGGCGGCGTCGGGCGGCGATTCGGGAGCGAAGAACTAGTGGCCCGCCTGCGCATCGGTTCCCGCGGATCGCAACTCGCCCTCTGGCAAGCCCACCACATCCGCGCGCTGCTCCAAGAACGTGGGCATGAAGTTGAACTCGAAATCATCAAGACCACTGGCGACAAGATTACCGACGTGGCGCTGGCCAAGGTGGGCACCAAGGGGATGTTCACCAAGGAGATTGAAGAGGCGCTGGCCGAAGGCCGCGTGGACCTGGCGGTGCATAGCTTGAAAGACCTGCCGACCGAGCTTTCCCCGGGATTTGAAATCGCCGCCATCACCAAGCGGGAAAATCCGCGCGACGTATTTTGTTCGAAGAAATACAGCGCCATTGCCAACTTGCCGCAGGGAGCGCGTGTGGGCACCAGTAGCCTGCGCCGTCAGGCCCAACTCATGGCAATGCGGCCCGACCTGGAGATTCATCCACTGCGCGGAAATGTGGATACGCGCCTGCGCAAGCTGGAGGCTGGCGAGTACGACGCCATTATTCTGGCAGCTGCGGGGCTGAACCGGCTGGGGAAAACGGAACTGGTGAAGCAGGTGATCCCGTCAGAGATCATGTGTCCGGCCGCGGGGCAGGGAGCTTTAGGAATTGAAATCCGCGCGGGAGATGCAGGGACCCGGCAGCACCTGGTTTTTCTCGACGATGCCGCCGCGCGCGCCACCACCACCTGCGAACGGGCGCTGCTGAACAAGCTGGGCGGAGGTTGCCAGGTACCCATCGGCGCCTCGGCGGAAATGCGCAATGGACGACTGCACCTGGAGGCGATTGTGGCGCATCCGGACGGAACGAAAGTGTTGCGGGAAGCCCGCGACGGCGATAATCCCGTGGCGCTGGGCGAAGCGGTCGGCGACAGTCTGCTGCAGCGCGGCGGCGAGGCCATTCTCGAAGCAGTCTACGGGCAGGGCGTAGCCGCACCCCAGCAACCGTAATAGATCGTGTGGCGCGGGCGCCCTCGCCCGCGCTTTTTTCTCCACCGAAATGAACCTGAGGAAGAAATCACGGAGTACGGTCAAGGCGACTTCATCGCGCTCCGGGAAGCGAGTTCGCCGGACAGCCGGCCAGCCCGTGCTTCATGGCCTGCGCGTGCTCGTCGGTCGGGCTCGCCATCAGGCTGGCGCGCTTTCCTCTCGTTTGCGCGACTTGGGTGCGCAAGTGATCGAGATTCCTTTTATCGAAATCCGCAAGCCTCGCTCTTACCAGCCTCTGGACTCCGCGCTGAAGCAGATCGATCGTTACGACTGGTTGATTCTGACCAGCGTAAATGGAGTGGACGCCCTGTGGGGGCGAGTCAAGAAGCTCAAGCGCACCCGTAGGCATTTACAGCACTTGAGGATTGCCGCGATCGGTCCGGCGACCAAGAAAGCAATTGAGAAACGCGGCCTGAAGGTGAACGTCGTGCCGGAAGAGTACGTGGCCGAGTCCGTTGTGAAGAACCTGCGCGAGCAGGTCAACGGCAAGCGAGTGCTGCTGGCCCGGGCCAAGGTTGCCCGAGACGTGATCCCGCGCGAATTGCGAAAACTGGGCGCGCAGGTGGACGTGGTGGAGGCATACGAGACTGTCGTGCCCAGGACATCGCGTGTTCGGTTGCGAGCCGCGTTGAAAAATCCGAAACGCCGTCCCGATGTTGTGACCTTCACCAGCTCATCCACCGTGCGGAACTTCGTTGGCTTGATCGGCACTCCCCGCGGGCGAGCGCGCTCGCGCCACACAAGTCTGAATGGTATTCGTTTCGCCTCGATTGGCCCGGTGACTTCTTCGACTCTGCGTGAACTCGGGCTGCCCGTCGACATTGAGGCCCGTGAATACACCATCCCAGGCCTGATTGAGGCAATCGCGGCGTCTCGCCGCTAACTCGTGACATCCAGCTGCGTCTGATAGCAAGAAGGTAGCGCCACCGTCCCGGCGCTACCGATACAGTTAGAATGCTGGAACACATTCGTTCGTGCTTCGGAGGAACATTGACCCGTAATCGCCTATTCGCTGCGCTGCTCACCATGTTCTTGTTATCGGCCGGCTGGGCCCAGACTTCGCTTCAATACCCGCCCGACCAATTGCTCGCCCGCATTCGCCCCGAAGGCATTCGTGCGCAAATGGCCTTCCTCGCCGACGACCTGCTTGAAGGCCGCGGCACCGGCACGCGGGGCTACCAACTGGCCGCCAATTACGTTCGCGCCCAGTTCGAGGAGATGGGACTGAAGCCTGCTGGTGAAAACGGAACGTACTTCCAGCAGGTCCGTTTCCGCAAAATCGAGCTTTCGCGCGGACAGACTTCACTCACATTGAAAGCAAATGGCGCCGAACGCGCCCTCGCCATCGATCAGGATTACTTGCTGGGCGGCGATCCCAGCGCCACTAACTCGACTGCCGAAGGACAGATCGTCTACGTCGGCTACGGAGTGACCGCGCCGGATTTCGGCTACGACGACTACGCCGGCGTCGATGTCCGCGGCAAGATCGTGTTGAGCTTCTACGGCGCGCCGCCCAACTTTCCTACTGCGCCCGGCGCGCACTATTCTTCCAGCGAAGTGAAGCTAGCCAACGCCGCTGCCCACGGCGCCATCGGCTTGCTGCAAATCTGGGGACTGAAGCAGGAGCAGCGCACTCCCTTCGAGCACATGGCGCGGTTCTTCCGCCAGCCCGAACTGCGCTGGCTCGATACCCGGGGCACGCCTAACGATGCCCAGCCAACCATTCACGGATATGCCTGGATCAGTTCAGCCGTGGCTTCCACCATGTTTGAAAATTCCGGACACGCATGGAAAGACGTTCAAGCCGCCGCCTCCGCGGGCAAGGCGAAATCGGTTGCTCTTCCAATTACAGCCACGCTGCACATCGTCAGCCGTCACTCGGAAGTCGAGAGCCCGAACATCGCGGCAATCTTGCCCGGTTCTGATCCGCAACTCAAGGATGATTACGTCGTCTATAGCGCGCACCTCGACCACCTTGGCCTCGGTGATCCGGTCAACGGAGACAACATCTACAACGGTGCCGCCGACAACGCTTCGGGCTCGGCTGGGCTTCTGGAGATCGCTCGCGCTTTCAGTTCCTTGCCGGTGGGGCCGCGCCGTTCGATTCTGTTTCTGGCTGTTACGGGCGAAGAGGAAGGCCTGCTCGGTTCGGATTTCTATGCACACAACCCGACCGTCCCCATGTCGCAGATCGTGGGCAATGTCAACATGGACGAGATTTCCTTGCTCTACGATTTCAAGGACATCGTCCCTATGGGTGCAGAGCACTCGAACCTGAGCGGGGTCGTCGAGGATGTAGCTCGCCACATGAATTTGATCATCAGTCCTGACCCGGCGCCAGATGAGGTCTATTTCATCCGCAGCGATCAATATTCGTTTGTGAAGCAGGGCGTGCCTTCGGTGTACGTGAGCGAGGGCTACCAGACAGTTGACCCCAAACTAAATGGCCAGAAGATGCAAGACAACTGGGAAGCGACCCGCTACCACATGCCGAGCGACGACATGAACCAGCCACTCAACTTTGACGCTGCCGCCAAGGCTGCAAGAGTCGACCTCGCCATAGGCTACGAGGTGGCGCAGCAGAGTGCCCGCCCGCAGTGGAATGCCGGAGACTTCTTTCAGAAGCTGGCTGAGAAGACGGCGGCGGGAACGCACTGACGAACGTCTTTAGTGTTTGCCTTAGCTTGCACCGAAGCCTAACAACTTAGCGGCGAGTTAATGCGTCGGCCGGGCTGGGTGTTCGGGACTGAGCCAGAAGGTCGAGTCCGGCCGTCATCCAAGGATGCCATTTCCTGGGGCGTAGACCCTCCTGGAAGCTCAACGCGTACCCTCGGACGATCCGAAGGTCGTCCGAGGCACCTGGCAGCCTCTAATCGCACGCAAATGAAAAGTTAGCTTATAGCTAACGAATTTCACATCCACAATCGGCCGGCGGCACGTGCGCCTTCAGGAAACTGGCCACGCGTTTGTAAGCGTCAATCTGATTTTCTACCTTGGCAAACCCGTGGCCCTCGTTTTCATAGACTTTGTAATCCACGGTACCGCCGCGCTGCTTGATGGCATCCACCACCTGCTGCGATTCGCTCTTGGGGCAGCGAGGATCGTTTCCGCCGGCCAGCAACAATAGGGGCGCCTTGATCTGGTCTATAAAGAAAATCGGAGACCGGTCGCGGAATAAGTCTTTGTTCTTCACCGGATCGCCCATAGTGGCCAGATCCATCTCCCGCAGCACCGGGTCTTCGTTTTCGATTTCGGTGAAGTAATTCACGAAAGGCACAATGGGCACGCCCGCCGCCCACTCGTCCGGCGCCTTGGTGACGCCCATCATGGTCATGTAGCCGCCGTAGCTGCCGCCCATCAGGATGACTTTCTTGGGATCGACGAAGCCGGTCTGCTTAACCCAATCGGCCGCCGAGATAACGTCCTGCAAGTCGCCGCCGCCCATGTCGAACAGGTTGGCCTGCTGAAATTCCTTGCCGTAGCCGGTGGACCCTCGGTAGTTGGGCGCGATCACCATGTAGCCCTGGTTGACCATGTGCTGGATGAACCGGTTGAACGAATTCACCGTCTGTGCGGTCGGCCCGCCGTGTACGTAGACGATGGCCGCATTCTCTCCGCTGCGGCGCATGTTGTTGGGCACGTACAGCAAAGCGGAGATGGTCCATTTGCCATCCTTGCTGGGATAGTGCACCAGAACCGGCTCCACCATGTGGTCCGCGGGCACGCCCGCCATCAGCGAATGGGTGACTTGGTGCGATTTGCCGCCCGTCATGGTGTAGACCCACACATCGTTGGGCGACGTAGCACCGTTGTGGTGATACAGCATGCGTGCACCATCGCGGGTGAAGGCCGACTCCGATCCGCCCAAGCCATTCACGCCCTGGGGCAGCGGCAGGGAAGTGGTCTTTCCCACAGCGAGGTCGTGCAGGTAGATGTCGGTGTTGCCGTCAACGTTCGCTGTCCAGGTAACAAACTTGCCGTCGGGAGAAAATCCGCCGCCGTTCATCTCCCATTTATCTTTGGTGAGCCATGTAATGTTTTTCGAAGACACGTCGAGCAGCCCGACGTTGTCGTATCCGTTGGCAGCATTGCCGGTGAGGAGCACTTGCTTGCCGTTGGGGGCGACATCGTTGGCGGCATATAGCTCCTCGCCTTGGTGGGGAGTGAGCAGTGTGCTTTTGCCCGTCGCCAGTTCAGCGAAGAATATGTTGGAGTCAGTGCCCTTTGCCTGGTGCTGGGTGTAGACGATGAACTTGCCATCCTTCGACCAGATAGGATTGGTGTTCATCTTGTCTTTGGGAGTGTCGCTGGTCAGGTGCTGGGTGGTGCGCATCAGCGTGTCAAAGACGTCGATTTCGTAGACCGACGACGTCTTCGGCTTGACCATGTAGGCAAGATAGCGGCCATCGGGCGACCAGGTCGGGTTCTCCTCGGCGATCTCGCGGGTGTTGGTGACGTTCACCACCTGGCCGGTCGTCGGCGAAACGAAGAAGATGTCCCACTGCTCATCGCCGTCGTAGTCCGACATGTACGCGATCCACTTGCCGCTGGGCGACCAGGTGGGTGAAGCCTGGCGATGGTCGCTGACCGTGAGCTGCCGTGGCCATCCGCCTTCGGCGGGGACAAGCCAGAGATTATTGCGGCCGCTTATGTTGGAAACGAAAACAATAGTCTTGCCATCGGGCGACCATGACGTGCCACCAACCGCCCGCGTCATGTAGAGCCGTTCCAGCGAAAGACCCTGTTCGTTCTGCTCCACCTGGGCGTTGGGCTTGCTTTTGACATCTTTGGGATTGGTGATGGCTTGGGGCGTGGGCAGGGTCTGGGCGAGGGCGATGGCGCTCATGAGAATGACGATAACAAACAGAATGCAAGTACGCATGAAATCAGGCCTCGGGAAGATGAAGTTTAGCAGACGAGATTGTCTCTTCGCCCCTAGGCAGGACAGAGCAACATAGTGTGCGAACACGCTCGGGACAAGGTGGTCAGAACCGTGAGTTCTGCCACGATCCTATTTCTCAATGGCCCCGATATCCCCCATGCCGCCGTTTGGACGGGACTGGCCCCTCTGATCGGAGCCGGTTAACTGTATGGTTCGCGTCGTAGGGCGCATGGTCATAGTAACGTTCCCCATGTTCCCGCTGGTGAAGGTCCCCCAAAAGTCATCTCCCAAGGTGGCAGCTCCAAGCTGATTGCCGATTTCGGTATCGAGATTTCTCCAGAACGTGATCCAGGGAACGTTTGCAGGGTCGGTTGGCCAGGTCACGGGCGATTCATACCAGGTCACTCCGCTCATGTCCCCAATGTCAGAACCAAAATCGCTGCCCAGAATAGAAGCGTAGTCCGTCCGTATTTGCTCTAACACGTGGTTCAGGAAGTCATCGCTGCTTACGCCGTATCCCGTGTATCCAGCGAGCACGCTGGTGACACTGTAGCTGGCATTGGGAATCTGATCCAACGCAGCGCCACTGGGCATATACCACAGAACGGCGGGTTGCCCGAAATCCGTTCCTGCCGAGATGACTGAACTGGAATACTGGATATCGCTGAGCGAGAGAACTTGGGAAATCGTGACGCCGTCTTGATCGCCGGTCTTGGGGTAATGCTTGCGGCTTAGATCGGTCCAAGCGGGCACCGGTACCAGGATCTGGCTGAAGTCCAGCGCTCCCATTCGGTTGTAGCCGTAGCTGTAAAAGTGGAGCAACGAGCCGGAGTACCAGTCCTGTGCGGCTCCGCTCAGTTTGTTGCCGGCAACAATCGAATGCCAGACGTTTACATCCTCCACGACATGAGCGTTGCCAATGGTGGCCGCGACCCCACCGCCACCCATGTTGGGCTTGCCACTGAAAATCGCCAGATTCCCGGTGACTTCATTTTCCGCAACGGTACAACTGGTCAGCGATAAGGATCCGCCGCCCATGTAAATGCCGCCTCCGCGGTAGTAGTACTGACCGACTTCGGGCAGGGCCGGATTGTCTTCCACCAGATTTCGAGCGACGGTGCAATTGGTCATTTGCAAAGTCGCCAGGTTGTTCGGCCCGCCCGCCAGGGTGAACAGGCCACCGCCGTAGGCATGCTGCGCGGTCACTCGGTTTCCGCTAATCGTGCATCCCGTGAGGGAGACATTGTTTCCCCGCCCCCCGGTGTTGTCTGCGCCTCCCACGGAGTAGATGCCGCCGCCCGCCGCACCATAACCAATGGCCGAGTTGCCGCTGACCACACAGTTCGTAAGCAGGAGGCCATTTGCGTAGATGCCGCCGCCATAGGCGCCGCGGTCGCGGCTGCCATTTATGTCCCCGGCGATTCGGTTCCCGGCCACCGTGCAGTCTTCCAGCGTCGCCGTTCCCCACACTGCCAGGCCGCCTCCGCGGGCCAGGGTATAAGGCTGCGAACCGGTGCTGATCGCTTCAGCGTTGGAGAAGCCGCCTGCGACGGTAATGTTTTTCAGGGTCAGGTTGCCGTAAACCGCAAGAACCCGAGCGGGATTCGCGTCTCCACCCGTCCAGGCGATGGTGATCCCGTGCGGCAGGCTAGAGGCATCCAGAACTACGTCCTTCTGCGCGTAAAGCGCCGATTTGCCGTAATCCCGGTCTGCATACCCGTCAAATGTCATGCCGGAGTAAACCTCTCCCTTGAGCACCGAGTGACTCTCGCCCACGATGCTGAGTGCGATCGTTCCCCCATCGAGAGCAGAATCAAAAGTGATCGTTTTTCCCGAAGTCGCCTGGTCTAGCGCTGCGCGGAGAGTCATGGTGCCAGCAGGTGGCTGCGCCGTATCGGTCAGGGAATTGACGACAATTGCGTTGTTGGGCGGGGGATTGTTGGCTGACCCAGCGCTGCCGCACCCGCTGCCGGCAAGCACAATGCAACCTAGCATTGCAGCCAGCAGCACGATGGTCGACAGCCCTCGGTTCCCAGGCAAAAGCTGGGTTAAGAAGCGGGGGAATCTTACATGTCTACCATCCGTGCTTTCGGCCGCCGCTCCCTGGCCATCCGCGCCAGAAATCGATGAGTCTTGGCGGAACATATGAGGATATTCGGTCCAGCGCGTATCAACCATGGTGGCGGCCTCCCAACACAGCAATTCCTACGTTTACTCTGCACCTGTCGCTCGCTCGTTGCGGTGATGGCAGTCATAGCGGTTGGTGACCGGCGCTCCTGCATCTTGGCGTGTTTGGAGGAATGGTGTCGGTCGCCGGTGGACTGCGTTTCGGGAAGGGTTAGGACGTTCAACTGACGAGATGAACGGATGGGCGCAGCAGCCTAAGCCTTGGCGTTCTTGTGCATCTCCACCGTCGACCAGGTCTTATCCCCGGCGTGGCAGAGGTTTTCCAGCGGGCAGTCGGCGCACTTGGGCGAACGCGCTATGCACAGCTTGCGTCCGTGCCAGATGATCTGGTGGGAGAATAGGGTCCACCTTTCGCGCGGGAGGATTCTCATGAGGTCTTGCTCGATCTTCTTCGGGTCCTGGTTCGCCGTCAGTTCCAGGCGACGGCTGATGCGGTGCACGTGCGTGTCCACGACCACGCCTTCGTTTTTCCCGAACCACGTCCCCAGCACCACGTTAGCGGTCTTGCGGGCAACGCCGGGCAGGCTGAGAAGATCGTCCATGTTGTCAGGGACCTGACCATCGAAGTCGGCGACGATTTTTCTGGCCGCGCCTATTACGGACTTTGATTTGTTGCGAAAGAACCCGGTCGAGCGCACATCGGGCTGCAGTTGTTCCGGCGTGAGGGCGGCAAAGTCTTCGATCGTCGGATACTTGTGGAAGAGCCCTGGCGTGACGCGGTTCACATTCACGTCGGTGGACTGCGCCGAGAGGATGGTAGCCACCAGCAGCTCCCAGGCATTTCGGTGCGTCAGTGCGCAGGTCACCGCCGGATATTGCCGGTCGAGGCGAGCCAGGATTTCCTGCACGCGTTGGGGCGAAGTCGGGTTGTAGCCTTTGGCACGGGCAGGAGACTTTGGTTTTGGTGTTTTCGGCGCGAACAGGCGGGAAAAAGTTGCTCTCGTTCCATCGACGCGCTTTGTCAGTTTCATCGGTGGGCGCGACCCGCCGCGGGCACCTTCTTGGCGTCCGGTTTTGGCGGGTTGGCGGGGAACTACTCCGCGTGGCATGACTGGCCTCGGAAAATGATCTTACCAAAAGCGGAGAACTTACCGCGGAGACCAGGCGACACGGAGCCGAACAACTGAGCTTGGTGATCGTACTCCGGGCCTCCGTTGTGAATGTTCTATTGTCCCTCGGTAACCGCAAGAGCAATTGACTCGCCCGACGCCGCCCGGTAGTCTGAATTCGATCTCAGGGAAAGCAGGCGACACCCATGGCGGTGAAGTCCGTCCAACTCGGGCAGGTCTGGCGGCAGGATGAGAGCGGCCAGGATTACCTTGTCACCAAGGTGTACAGCGAAGTGTTCTCGCATTATGCAGTGCTTCGTCCGGCGGAGGTTACGGCCCCGGATGCTCCCACCGTGCGCGTGAAGGTGGTGAAAAGCGCAGACGGCGTGGCATTGCCCGGCTACACCTTTACCCAGGAAGGGTCGTTCTAAGCCCCGTACATGACCAGCTGAAGTCGCATCCGGGACGCAGGCAGCTACGCTTCCGCCAAGGTGCTCCAAGACTTATTCGATGACCGAAAAAATTCTGGCTGTCCTGTTTGTGTTCATCAAATCGTTGATCGGGCTGACCGGCTACGGCGGCATCGTCCTGCTGATGGCGATTGAGTCGGCGTGCATCCCGCTGCCTTCCGAGTTGATTATGCCCTTCGCCGGCTACCTGGTATATGCCGGGTCAATGAACCTGTGGTGGGTGGCGACCGCGGGGGCGCTAGGCTGCAACTTGGGCTCCCTGGTGGCGTACGAGATCGGCTGCTACGGCGGGCGCCCGCTGGTCGAAAGATACGGCCGCTGGATTCTGCTCAGCCGCCGCGAACTGGACTGGGCGGACCGCTTCTTTGCGCGCTGGGGTTATTTGGCGGTGTTCATTGCGCGCCTGCTGCCTGTAATTCGTACCTTCATTGCGCTCCCCGCCGGAATTGCGCGCATGCCGCGAGGCCGCTTTCACCTCTACACTTTTCTTGGTTCGTGGCCGTGGTGCCTAGGCCTGGCATGGCTGGGCATGAAGCTGGGGGAGAACTGGCGCGAGCTGGGCAAGTATTTCCACCAGTTCGATGTAGTGATTGGAGCGGTCCTGGCCGCAGGCTTTATCTGGTTCGTGTGGTCGCACTGGCAAAACCGGCTGCGGGCGGAGTAAAGCGATTTCAGATTTTAGATGTTAGATTGCAGATCTAACGAAACGTTCGACATTGCTCAAATCAGATCTGAAATTTAAGATCTGCAGTCTGAAAATCTAGACGTTGGAGGTGTGACGTGAAGCGTCTCGTGCTCGTGTTGGCACTGATCTTGATGAACTTGGGCGTCAGCTTTGCCCAAGGTTCTTCGACTGCGCCCGGCCAGCCCTTCGTCGTCGAGTATTACTACAAGACCAAGTGGGGGCATGCCGACGAATTTCTGCGCCTGTTCAAGAAAAACCACTACCCGCTGCTTAAGAAAGAAGTGGAAATGGGGCGCATGCTCAAGGTCTGGATGGATCAACCGCGCTACCACAACACCGAAGACGGGCGCTGGGATTATCGCGTGACCATCGTGTTCAAGAATGCCACCGTAGCCAACGAACCCTTTGACGAAGATACGCTCAAGAAGCAGCTGTGGCCGGACCAGGAAACTTACAACCGGGAAGAGCAGCGGCGCTTCGAGATCCTCGATGCGCACTGGGACTTGCCGGTAAAGAGTGTCGAACTGGATTAGCACTTAGTACCGAGAAAGAGCAATTCGCAGTTAACTGGGCTCGATACCAGGTACTGCTCCTAGTCTATTTTCATCATCCTCGCGATCAATCTTTCGTGCCAGGTCCAAGGTAGCAACCGCTTGAGCCATAACTGAATGTGGGCGTCAGGGCCAACGACATAGCGCAGGCGCGGGCTGGGATCCTGGGCGATGTCGGCGATCAGGCGGGCGACTTCCTGGGGATCGCGTTTCTTGAGCTTCTGTACTAGCTCCTTCATCTTCTCCCCGCGAGCACGGTTGGGCGAGGTGCCGTCCAGCAACTTCTTTCCCAGGACCACGTTTCGGGTCCAGATGTCGGTCTCGTACGAGCCGGGCTCAACCAGTACTACCTTGATGCCGAGAGCATTTACCTCCATGCGCAACGATTCGCTCCAGCCTTCGAGGGCGTGCTTGGCCGCCGAGTAGCTGCTGATGGAGAACGAACCGTGCAGCCCGGCGATCGAGGAAATCATGATGATGTGTCCCGAACCCTGGCGGCGCATGACGGGCAGGGCGGACAGGGTCAGGGCCACGTGGCCGAAGAAGTTGGTCTCGAACTGCAGGCGTACTTCTGCTAGTTGCATATCCTCGGCAAACCCGGCGACCGCAAAGCCTGCGTTGTTGACTAGCACGTCGAGGTGGCCGTAGTCGCGGGCCACGCCGTCGACGAAGGCGGGGATGGAATCGAAATCGGTGATGTCGAGACGGCGCACGTCGAGTTGGGAGGTGACTCCCGCGGCGGCGGCTGCCTGGTCAAGACCTTCGCGGCGGCCCAGGTCTCGCATCGAAGCCACCACTCGACATCCGCGGCGAGCCAGTTCAATGGCGGCCAAAAGGCCAAACCCACTGGATGTGCCGGAAATCACTGCAATTCTCGTAGGCATGGGTGTGTAATAGTGGCGGGAGTTTTGTATCACGCCGTCCCGGCTTTTGTCCCTGCCGCAGCTGCGGCTGAAGGAGGGTGTCATGAGGTCTCCCACGTTCCTGAAGAGCCACGGGGAAGGTCGAAATCCCTATTTTCACTTTCACCCGCTGCAATCCGCATATTCGCTGATGGCAGCTCTGGTCTTGCTGGGAATTCTCTTGTGGGTGCTGGCGGGAGTAGCGCGTTAGCTGAGAGGTAGTCTCTCGGTACTGGGTACACGGTACTTCCAACCGCTGTTTGCGACCGCTGGACGCCGGAACCTGCGCGTTCACCTGCCGTTTGGTTGCAAATCCCCACGCAATACGAGAACATAACCGTTTGCCTTACATCCCACAGTTCTCATAAGGAAGCGGCCGAAATATGGCGAAACGGCAGAGTGTGCGTGCGGAAAGCAAAGCGGCGGACGGAAGCAGCAGTGAACTGAAGGCGCCCAAGGGCAAGCTTGGGGTCATGATCCCCGGCATGGGCGCGGTGGCTACGACGTTTGTGGCCGGCGTGGAAGCGGTGCGAAAGGGCCTGTCGAAGCCCATCGGTTCGCTCACCCAGATGGGCACCATCCGCCTGGGAAAACGCACTGATGACCGTCATCCGCGAGTGAAGGAATTCGTGCCCCTGGCGGGGCTCGACGACCTGGTGTTTACCGGCTGGGACATCTTCGAGGACGACATGTACACCGCAGCCTCGAAGGCCGGGGTTCTGGAACGCTCGCTGCTCGACCAGATCAAGCCGTTTCTTAGTGCCATCAAACCGCGCAAAGCGGTTTTCGATCACAACTACGTCAAGAAAATCGATGGGCCCAACATCAAGAAGGGCAAGAACAAGATGGAGTTGGCGGAGCAGGTGCGCGCCGACATCCAGGACTTCAAGAAGACCTCCGGCGCCACGCGGCTGATCACCATCTGGTGCGGATCCACGGAGTCGTTCATTACGCCCACCGCAGCCCACCAGTCGGTGAAATCGTTCGAGAAGGCGTTGACCCAGAATGACGAAAACATCGCACCCTCGATGGTCTACGCTTACGCGTCGCTGATGGAGGGAGTGCCGTTCGCCAACGGTGCCCCGAACCTGACCGTGGACATCCCGGTGATGCATGAGCTCTCCCGGCGTAACCAGGCGCCCATCTGCGGCAAGGACTATAAGACCGGACAGACGTTAATCAAGACCATCCTGGCGCCCGGGTTCAAGGCGCGCATGATCGGACTGAACGGATGGTTCTCCACCAACATCCTGGGCAATCGCGACGGGGAAGTGCTGGAAGATCCGGGATCGTTCAAGACCAAGGAAGAGTCCAAGCTCTCGGTGCTGGAGCACATCCTGCAGCCCGACGTGTATCCCGAACTGTACGGGAATTTTACGCACAAGGTTCGCATCAACTACTACCCGCCACGCGGTGATAACAAAGAGGGTTGGGACAATATCGATATCTTCGGATGGCTGGGCTATCCCATGCAGATCAAGGTGGATTTCCTGTGCCGCGATTCGATTCTGGCTGCGCCCATCGTTCTCGACCTGGTGCTGTTCCTCGATCTGGCCCAACGAAGCAGTGAGCTGTGCGGGATCGGTATCCAGGAGTGGTTGAGCTTCTATTTCAAGTCGCCCATGACTGCGCCCGGGCTCTATCCCGAGCACGATCTGTTCATCCAGTTGATGAAGCTGAAGAACACGCTGCGGCACTTGAAGGGAGAAGAACTGATCACCCACTTAGGGCTGGAGTACTACGACTAAGGCAGTCATCTGTCGTCCGTCATCAGTCGTCAGGAAGGCAAACAATTTTGCGTAAGGTTGATGACGGAAGACTATTTTTCATTGAATTCGATGCCGTCGGCGCGGATCTTCCCGTAATCCACCCGCATCTCGCATCGCTTCGGGGCGATATGGCCCATGTAGACGAATAGCTGGTCTTCCGGTTTGGGAAGTTTTCCAGTGGGCATCTGCACCCGCACCAGATCCTGTTTCTCATCGTAAGGACTGCCCGCAACCACATTCTTGTTGATGATTAGCGTCCAGTTGTCCTTCGCGGGAATGATGTACATGCTGTAGGCGCCGATGGGGAGTTGGGCGTTGCCCACGGTGAGTTCAGTCTCGGTAAACAGGTTCATGGGATCGCCGCCCGGAGCCCACAGCTTGCCCGCAGGCAAGTCCTTCTTGGGGTCGGCGACGACGCGGTTGTAGCGCACGGTCAACTGCTTGCCATCCGCGAAGGTGCAAACCCCGGCACCCGGTTCGGGATCAGAGGCTGCCTGCTGCGCCACGGTGATGTTGGGGAGGAGCAATCCACCTAGCAGGGTCAGGAAAATCGCTAGCCTATGCATGACTTGTTCTCCGGACTAGTAAAGCGACTATTAGCAAACTGGCAATGGCCCAGTCAGTGACTTCTGGAGAACCCACCGCTATTCTAGGCGTTCAAGAGGATTTAACCACATACGGCCCGTACAAGCACAAGAAACCACACAAAATCGGCACTTAACCACAAAGGCACGCGCCCGTCAGCTCTGGGGGCCAGGGGCAACCCGCCTGCCCGGTTTCGTAGGGTTGGCAAGCAGGTTGCGTCTCGATCCGGAGTTTATTGGGGACGGCACTGCCGGGAAACTTCGAGCTCGGGATAACCTTGCAACGCTTTCCAGCGTCCAATCTTATGGGAGAAATCCCAGGCATCGCTGTCCCCGGGTGGGGGTATAATCGGCAATAGAAGCCCCAGTGGGGACGGACAAGGGAGTGATTTATGAAGCTGCGGTTGTTGGTATTAGCGACGGTTTTGTTGTGTTATGCGGCGCCATGGGCGTTCTCCCAGGACCAGGGCGGCGCGAGTCAGACCGACCAGAGCGCTAGCACAACCAGCACTTCGGCCCAGACTGATAACCAAGGCGCCCCTGCCCCGACCGATCAGGGCGCATCGCTGCCTCCCGCGGTCAAGGAGCCGGATCCCAGCCAGGTCAAGCACGACGGCAGCAAGAGTGACGTCGACGCCATCGGTAACCGCAAGGTCGGTGGCCGCGGCATGGGAAACTGGTATTCCCTCGAAGGCGAGATCCGCATGGGCAAGGAATATGCCCAGCAGGTTGAAGCCAGCGTCAAGCTGATCCAGGACCCGGTCGTCACCGAATATGTGAACCGCGTGGGTCAGAACCTGGTGCGCAACTCGGATGCGCAGGTACCGTTCACCATTAAGGTCATCGATGCCGACGATATTAATGCCTTCGCGCTCCCCGGCGGTTTTTTCTACGTGAACTCCGGCTTGATTTTGGCGGCCGACGAGGAAGCCGAACTGGCGGGCGTGATGGCGCATGAGATCGCGCACGTTGCGGCGCGCCACGCCACCCGGCAGATGACGCGCTCGCAGTGGGCCAACATCGGGACCATCCCCCTTATCTTTGTGGGTGGCGGGATCGGCTACGCGGTGCGTTCGGCGGCGGGCATTGGACTGCCCCTGACGTTCATGCAGTTCTCGCGCGGCTTCGAGGCGGAAGCGGATTATCTGGGGCTGCAATACATGTACAAGACGGGGTACGATCCCCAGGCCTTCATCAGCTTCTTCGAAAAGGTGCAGGCCCAGGAGAAAAAGAAGCCGGGCACGCTAGCCCGGGCTTTTGCCACTCACCCGCAGACGCCGGACCGGATCGAACACTCCCAGGAAGAGATTGCGAAAATCCTGCCCGCACGGCCGCAGTACCTAGTGACCACTTCGGAATTTGACGAGGTGAAAGCGCGGCTGGCGGCACTGGAAAACCGGCGCAAGCTGGTGGATGACAAAGAGGCGGGAAAACCCAGCTTGCGGCGCACCTCTTCGACGGACAAGACCAGCAAGGACGGCAGCACTACTACCGACGACGATCATCCCACCCTTAAGCGGCGGGATGACAGCAACAATAACTAAGACCCATCTTTCGCCATGGAAAGGGACCGGCGGCTGCGGCTGCCGGTTTTGTTTTGTGGCCGGCGCTTGCATTGTGCGACATCATTGGTTAGGCTTCTCGGACGCTGCTGCGACTAAGCAGGGAGGAACGACATGACCCTCAAAATGGAGACGCGCGTGGTCGACGGGGTCACCGTCGTTTCTTGCCAAGGCCGCATCGTGTTTGGGGAGGAAGGCACGGAGTTGCGTGAGACCCTGAAGCGCCTGCTCGCCTCTACCCGGCAGATCGTACTGAACCTTTCCGGGGTAGCTTACATTGATAGCGGCGGCCTGGGAACGCTGGTGGGAGTCTATTCTTCGGCGCGGGCGGCCGGAGCAGATATTAAACTGACCGGACTGGGCCAGCGCATCCGGGACGTTTTGCAGATTACCAAACTGGTGACGGTGTTCGAGGTTTACGATAGTGAAGCGGAGGCGATTGCCGCGTTTCGTCGAGGAGCGGCCTAGGCGAAGCATCCGGCGGCGAGCGAAAGCACCGCCGGGAATGAGACTGCGGTCAGCGCCTTCCCTCCGGGTCTCAATCCTGTCATTTTCTCTGCTAGCGCAATTCTGGTACTGTTAGCTTTCTACCGGCCATCATGGCGTTTCAACATACGACAGGCTCGCAGTCCTCTCCCGGTTCCGGGATCTTCCCGGTACTGGTGTATGTGCAGGGTAACGAGCAGCGCAACATCCCGCTTGACCACAGCCCATTTGCGGTGGGGCGAAAAGTGGATAAGGACCTGGTCATCGCGGACCCACGAGTGTCCCGCGACCATGCGCTCATCGTGTCGGAGAACGGGAAGTTCTCGGTGGTGGACCAGGGCAGCAAGCACGGCACCTTCGTCAATGGCGAGCGGGTGGAGCGGCGGACCCTGGAGCGCAACGATCGCCTGGAATTCGGGGTGCGCGACGTTGCCTACGTCATCTTCAATCCCCAGCACGCCACCTCGAATACCGCCCGCGAATTCCTCAGCCAGATCTCGGGGATGCACATCTCGACCGAGACCACGGACCTGGAGAAACTCACCCTGTTTCTCGAGGCCGCCCGCAAGCTGAACACCATTGGAGTGTTGGACGAGATCCTGGTAACCCTGCTGGACGCCACCCTGAAGCTGACCCGGGCCGAGCGTGGTTACGTGTTCATGAAGACCGACGAGGGCGCCTTGCGCCTGGCCGCCGGGCGAAACTCCAAAGGCGAACCGCTGCTCGACGACACCACCATTTCGCACTCCATTCTCGATGAGGCCCTAAAATCGAATTCGGAGTTTGTGCTCACCGATACCAGCCAGTCGCTCGACCTGGCCGGAAGGCAAAGCATTGTCGCCTACGACCTGCGCACGGTGATCTGCATTCCGCTGCGGAAGCCGCAGGTACAGGCTACGCGCGACGCCCAGGCGCCGCCTTCTGACCCGTCGGCGGAAGTGATGGGCGCACTCTACGTGGACTCCCGCTTCGCCTCGCGCGATATTTCCAGCGTGAGCAACGATATCCTGCGGGCGATCGCGACAGAAGCCGCGTCGCTGATCGAGAACGCCCGCCTGGTGCAGGCCGAAGAAGCTGGGCGTCGATACCAGCAGGAACTCTCGATTGCGGCCTCCATCCAGCAGAAGCTGATGGCGGTTACCATTCCCGAGGTGCCGTTTGCCCGCTTGAGCGGCAAGAACCTTTCCTGCAAAGAAATCGGCGGTGATTTCTACGATGCGGTCAACACTGAAGATGGACTCACGGTGGTGCTGGCGGATGTGAGCGGAAAAGGAGTATCGGCGGCGCTGCTGGCTTCGACGCTTCAGGGCATGATCTATTCGCAAATCATCGCCCGCATGCCACTGGTGGAAATTGTGGCGGCGGTGAACCGGTTCTTCACTCATAAGCACTTGGGCGAAAAATACGCGACCGTGATCATTGCCCGCGTCAGCCGCGACGGCGAACTGGAGTACGTCAACTGCGGACACATCCCGCCGCTGCTGGTGTGCAATAACGAAGTGATCCGGCCGACCCACGGGAACCTGCCGGTTGGATTGCTGCGCGACGCGACCTACGAGAGTGACCGCTGCAGCCTGCATCCCGGAGATCGCGTGGTGATGGTCACCGACGGCGTCACCGAGGCCGAAAACGCCCGCGGCGACTTTTTCGAGAACGAACGCCTCGAAGCGGTGGCCGCCAAGAACGGTAACCTGGACGACATCTTCGCCGCAGTGGCGGATTTCTGCAGCGGCACGCCGCTTAGCGATGACTGCACGGTGGTGGAGTTGGTGTACACCGGTCAGCCGTAGCGTTCCTAGAGCCAACCTTTCGTCCGAGCGATGCGGGCCGCCTCCACCCGGTTTCCCGCGCCCAGCTTGCTGATGGCTTCCGACAAGTAATTGCGCACCGTACCTTCGGACAGGCTGAGTTGATCGGCGATGTCGCCGCTGGCCATGCCGTCGCCGGCGAGGCGAAGCACCTGGCGCTCGCGGTCGGTGAGCGGATCGGGTTCTCCCCAGGCTTCGGTTGCCAGTTCCGGATCAATCACCCGCAATCCTTGATGGACACGGCGGACCGCGTCAGCCAGTTCTTCTGCGCGCATGTCTTTCAGGAGGTATCCAGAAGCTCCGGCATCGAGGGCGCGGCGCAAGTATCCGGCGCGTGCGAAAGTGGTCAGGATTATGACGCGGGTCCCGGCGCGGCGGCGCTTGAGTTCAGCGGCAACGTCGAGGCCGGTCATCTCGGGCATTTCGATGTCAGTGAGGAACACATCCGGTTTGTGACCGAGCACGGCTTCGAGCGCTTCTTTCCCCGTGCGTGCCTGCGCGACCACGGCGATGTCCCCTTCGATTTCGAGCAACGCCGCCAGAGCGCCGAGCACCATGCCCTGATCTTCGGCGATGACAACGCGAATGGCTTTGCGGTGGTCGGTGCGGGCAGGGTTCATTGCGGGCTGTTTGCCTTTGCTTCCGTCAGAGGGAACTGGATGCTTAGCCGGGTGCCAGCGCTGGTTTCGCGCTCCAACGTGCCGCCCAGCGCCTCGACTCTCTCGCGCATGCCGCGCAGGCCGTTGCCTTCGTACTGGAAGCCACCGTGGCCATCATCCTGGATTTCGAGCACGCAGGTGGCGTTGGCCTGCACCAGTCGCAGCAGGCAATTGCGGGCGCGGGCATGGCGCACGACGTTGGTCACGGCCTCTCGTACGATCAGCGCGACCACGCTTTCCTGCACGGGAGTCAGGCTCACCGGCTCGGCCTCCGCCTGCACGACGACGCCCGCGGTTTCTAGCGTGGCTCGAGCCTGTTTCAGTTCTGCTTCCAGGCTGTGCTCGTTGTAACCGCGGATGGTGCTGCGGACTTCCGCAAGCGCTTTGCGGGATGTTTGCTCCACGTCTTGAATCTCGGTTTTGGCTTTCGCCGGGTCGCGGTCAATCAGCTTTCCGGCAAGTTCTGACTTCAGGATGATCACCGAAAGGGTGTGACCGAGTACATCGTGCAGGTCGCGGGCGATGCGCTCGCGTTCGGCTACGCGGGCCAGATGCTGAACCTCTTCGTGCGCTACGCGCAACTTCTCGTTGGCGCATTGCCGCTCGGCATAGTGAATGTTGACCGCTCCAATCAGGGCGGAGAAGACCATCGCGGGAATCCAGAAGCCATCAGGCAGGTGAAGCACCCAGGCTTCCAGTCCGACCGCTCCCAGGATCGTAACCAAGATCTTGACAGCGGTAGGTGTACTGCCCATATAACCCGCGAAGGCTGCAGCGTAAATGAAAAAAACCGAAGCGCCTTCATTAAACGGTGAGTAAACCACGCCTAGCAGACCGAGTGCCGTGATGATCGCGCCCAGTCGCCATCCCTTGACCCAATAGCCGGCAAAATAAAGGACAACCAGGATTGCGGCGCCTAGCGCGGTCAAGAACCAGACACGCACGCCGGCGTGGGATTGAACGGGTTGGATGAACAGGAAGCCGAGGTAGATGAGCCATACCACGGGCGTCCAGCCGTAGTCTTTATTGGCAGGTAGAACTCTCATTGCGGTCTAGGCTATCCCTTTTTCAAGCCGCGTGTCAGCTTGGTTTTGTCGCTACCCAGGCAAAGTGCTCCGTAGCCGAGCACGAGCGAAAGTGGAACCAGGGCTGTGAGCAACCGAAGATTGCCGAATCCGGCGAGCAAGAACAGGCCCAGGATCATCAGCGCCCAGCCAAGTAGTTTCTGGTTAGCCATAGAGTTTCCCCTCGTCGCGCTGCAGACCGAAGCGCGCTACGCCCAGGCAAATGAGCGTGAAACCGATCAGGTATTGCCAGTGGGTCCAGTTCGATTCCTGGCGGCCAGCGCCGACGACGCCCAATGCCAACTGCGACAGGTGATACGCGGGAAGGAACTCTGCGATCTGCTGCAGCAGCTTGGGCAAGAACATGATCGGAACCCACAGTCCGGAACAAAAGGAAAGCGGCAGGTAAATCATGTTGATGGTGGCGGGGGCGGAGTTCGGTCCGGCGAAGTAACCGATCGCCAGACCCATGGCGCAGAAGGGAAGTGACCCAGCGACCAGAACGCCGAGTAGTTTAGCGGCCTGCCAAAGAGGAAGGTGCACGCCCCCCAAGGTGACTCCCAGTAGCATGAGCAGGAGCACGACCACTGCGCTGAAAGCCATGCTCATGGCAATTTTGGCTGTGAAGTAGGCAAACGTAGGCATGGGGCTGGCGCGCTTGACCTGCAACCAGCCCAGGCCGCGCTCAGCCGCCAGGCCCGCCGCCGTGCCAAACAGCGAGGCACCGATCACTCCGAACGTGCCATAGGTCGGGATCAGGTACGACGCCGGGTTGAACCCACCCATGGATCGCCTTCCCAATACCAGGCCGAAGAGCACATAGAACATCAGCGGGAAGAAGATCGTTGCCACTGAGTACATGCGCAGCCGCAGGTTCTTCAGGAACTCGTACTTGGCTTC
The DNA here is from genome assembly GCA_020073665.1 of Terriglobia bacterium. GTDB lineage: Bacteria > Acidobacteriota > Terriglobia > Terriglobales > Acidobacteriaceae > JAIQEU01. The sequence continues at coordinate 96,424 of JAIQEU010000005.1, read as the reverse complement.
CTTCCAGTAGACCGTCAGGATTTTGCGGGTGGGCGGCTGGTGCGAGGAAGTTGTCAGCGCAGCAGTGGTGGTTGCCATTTCAATTACCTCTCGCCGGGAACTTGGTGCGGGGGCTGTCAGAGCTGTTGTGGTTGTGGTCCCGAGTCAGGGCCAGGAATGCGTCCTCCAGGCCGGCACTGGTTACTTCGATTCCGGAAAGTTCGGGATCTCGCGCCAGCAGCGCCCGGAGGACCGGTTCCGCTCTTGCGGTGCGAATTTCGACGGTCTCCCGGTCCTGATGAGCCGAGATAACGTGGGGTAGCTGGCGCAGGTCCTCGAGAGCCAGCCGGCTGATGCAGCGAATACGGCGTCCGGCGGTCTTGGCCTTGATCTCGCTGGGAGTCCCTTCGGCGACGACTGACCCTTGATTGAGAACTACTACCCGGTCGGCCAGGGCGTCGGCCTCTTCCAGGTAATGGGTAGTCAGCAATACCGTCTTGCCTCGCGCCACCAACCTGCGAATCTGCTCCCAGAGACCGCGGCGCGATTCCACGTCCAGGCCAACGGTGGGCTCGTCCAGAAACAGGAGGTCGGGATCGCCGCAAAGGGCCAGCGCGAACAGCACCCGCTGGCGCTGGCCGCCGGAGAGGTCTCCGAAGAGCCGGTCCTTGATTTCGGTCAGGCCGGCCGCACCCAGTATTTCCGATACGGAAAGAGGCTTTGGGTAATAGCTGCGGAACAAGTCGATGTGCTCCCGCACTCGCAGGGTTTCCGGGACCCGGGAGACCTGCAGCATGGCGCCAACGCGCATGCGGACCGTGGGTTCGGCTGGCGTTCCGCCGAAAACCTCCACGGTGCCGTGATTCGGCTTCGCCAGGCCCAGCAGCAACTTGACCACGGTGGTTTTCCCGGCGCCGTTCGGTCCCAGCAGGGCCAGTAATTCGCCCGCACGCAAGGAAAAATCGACATTGCGCAGTGCCTGGATTTCTCCATAGCTCTTGCTGACGCCCTGCAGCCGTGCAACGATCGCGGCGGCCGCGCCACGCTCCTGGGCTCCGGAGGCTTCCTTTTCCGTGGTAACCATTCGTTTGTCTCCTGACGACCGCCGAAACGATCGCGACGTGAGTTCATCATGGGGGATGCCTGAGGGCTGCACCAGTGGAGATCATCACGGCGCCGCGGTGACAAATGTCATCCGCCAGAAGCGGTTAGATTTTGCTGGGTTCGGTATAATCCAAGTCGTTCCGTGGTAGCGGGCCCTGTCTCGATGTGGCGGATCGATACGCACCGCTCTTCTGGCCAAAGGCAATCCGCAGTGAGTTCGGCTTCCGCTGGTTCTTGCCCATCCATCGTCTGCAGGGGCGCAATGGGTCAAGTCGGGTTGGGTGGGGAAGCAATTCGGCCTGTGCAAGCAAACGTTGCGTGAGGTGTCATGGCGATTCGACCAGGGATTGAACTGGCGAGCTTGAGCGACATCGGCTGCCAGCGAGAGAACAACGAGGACAGTTATTCCTACTGGGAGGCCCCCAGCGAGGAGCAGTACCAGCGCAAAGGGCGCCTGGCGATCGTGGCCGATGGTATGGGCGGATACGAAGGCGGGCAGGAAGCCAGTCGCCTGGCCGTGAAAGTCGTTGAGGAACTCTACGCCAGCGCGCCGAATGGCCCCCTGTCGGCACTGTTGGCCGGATTCCAGGCGGCGCATGCGCGGATCCAGGAACACGCTAACGAGCATCCCGACCTGCACGGCATGGGCACCACGTGCACGGCGGCTGCTTTGATCGGAGATCAACTTTATTTTACCCACGTGGGCGATAGCCGCCTGTACATGGTGCGTGGCACAACTATCTCGCGGCTTACCCAGGATCATTCCTATGTAAGCCGCCTGGTAGAGCACGGTGTGATCAGTTCGGAAGAGGCGGAATCCCATCCCCAGAGACACATTCTGACGTCAGCCTTGGGTGCCGGGACGGAAATCACGCCCGACTATTCTGAGAGCCCGATCGGACTGCAGAAGGGCGACGTGCTGGTACTCTGCACCGACGGACTGTGGGGGCTGGTCAGCGAGGATGAGGTCCAAGGCATTGTTTCCCAGAACAATCCCGCGGACGCCTGCCGCGAACTAGTGCGCGTGGCCAAGGAGCGCGGCGGGCCGGATAACATTACCGTACAGATACTGCGCATGAGTTGACCGCACGCCCCCGGTATTTCTGAGCCTTCCTCCAGAAGCCTTATTTCTCCCCTCCATCGCTGCAAGAATTCGACGTCCAAGTGAAAATTGCTGCATATGGAACCCGATAGCGATGCGAGAGCTATTTCGTAAGCCATTGAAAAAGAAGCGCGTGCACGGGTCGGCTCCTTGGGTCGTGAACTGGCACGACGATTGCAATGTCTTGTATGTCAATAAAGTCTATTAATTACATGGACATTATGACAATATAGAGAACCATGAAGATCTCGCAAAAAGGGCTGTACGCGTTGCAAGCGATGATGATGCTGGCCCGCCACTACAACCAGGGCGCCATTCGCATCCGCGACATCGCATACGAGGAGGCACTTCCCGAAAAGTTTCTCGAACTGATTCTCCTGGAACTGAAAAATGCGCGCATGGTGGAGAGTGTTCGCGGCGCCAAGGGCGGATACCAGCTGCGCCGGCCGCCTTCCGAGATCCAGCTCAGCGAGATCATCCGCCTGATCGATGGCGCTTTGGCCCCCTTCGGAGACGCTGAGCAGTTGAGAAGCCTGATTGATCGGGATGCCGAACACCGGGCGTTGTACCAGGTTTTTCTGGAGGTGCGCGACGCTGCTGCCAAGATTCTGGAAAACACCACCCTGGCCGACATCGTAGGCCCGGAGTCGGCGGCATCCAGAGCGAAGCGCAAAGGCCGCAGGAAGAAGACCGGAGATGGAAGTGTGCTGCCGATGGCAGCCCACGGAAACGTGAACAGGGGAAAAGATGAGTAAGCAGGCCACACTTTTGCTTGGGTTCTTTCTGGCGCTTGCAGCCCAGGGGCTCGGCCAGACGGTGATTCGGGTGGGGGCGTTTCCCAATATTACCCATCCCCAGGCGATGGTGGGCAAGGCCAATGGGTATTTCGAGAAAGCGATGGGCCCGAACGTGAAGATCGACTGGAAGAGCTTCAACGCCGGACCATCGGCCATCGAGGCGCTGTTCGCCGGTGCGATCGACATGACCTACATCGGCCCCAATCCCACCATTAGTGGCTATGTACGCTCGCAAGGCGAAGCGCTGCGGGTGGTTGCGGGAGCGGCCAGCGGGGGCGCGGCGTTGGTGGTACGCGCCGATTCGGGCATTCAGAAACCGGAAGACTTTCACGGCAAGAGGGTAGCCTCGCCGCAGCAGGGCAATACCCAGGACGTGGCCCTGCGTTCCTGGTTGAAGGCCCATGGCATGAAGTCAATGGACAAGGGCGGCGACGTGCAAGTGATGCCCATGGCTAACCCCGATCAACTCACGCTCTTCCTGAGGAAAGACCTGGATGCGGCCTGGGCGCCCGAACCTTGGGCAACACGCCTGATCCGCGATGGCAACGGGCGCCTCTTCCTGGACGAGCGCGACCTGTGGCCGAAAGGGCAGTTCGTGGTGACCAATCTGATCGTGAGCACCAAGTTCCTGCAGGAGCATCCCGACCTGGTGAAGAACTGGATCCGCGCCAATGTCGAACTTACTGACTGGATCAACAAGAACCTGCCGGAAGCCAAGAAGCTGCTGAATCAGCAAATCCAGAAAGAAACTGGCAAAGCTCTTTCGGCGGGGTTGCTGGATGAAGCATTCACTCGCATCGAGGTAACCTACGATCCGCTGCGCAATACGCTGTTGACCTCGGCTCACTCGGCGTTCGACGCGGGTTTCTTAGGAAAGCAAATGCCGGACCTGTCGCGGCTGTATGACCTGACGCTGCTGAACCAGGTGCTGGCGGAAAAAGGGAAGAAGGCTATTCAATGACAACTTATGCCCAACCTCTGGTGACGGACGATCATCGCAGTTCGGTGCCAGGCGGCGCAGATCGCTGGAAGCTGGGGGCTGGCCCCACGCTGTTGCCGCACCGCCAGTTGGATCGCAGCGGAGCCCCCAAGGTGTCGCTCGAGGAAATCTCGCTAAGCTACAAGACCAGCAGCGGCGAGCGCCTGTTGGCGCTCGACCAGATCGATCTGAAGGTGAGTCCAGGAGAGTTCCTGTGCATCGTTGGCCCCTCTGGCTGCGGCAAATCCACCCTGCTGCACCTGATCGCCGGCCTGCATCATCCCACGTCGGGCAAGGTGCTGGTGGACGACAAAGTAGTAGACAGCCCGGGCACGGACCGCATCCTCATCTTCCAGGAACTGGGATTGTTTCCCTGGTTGAAGGTGGGCGAGAACGTGGAATTTGGCATGAAGATGAAAGGGCTGTCCAGGGCGGAGCGGCGGGAGAAGACGGAGTATTACCTGCGCCTGGTGCATCTGTCGCAGTTCAAGGGCAGCTATACCCACCAGTTGTCGGGGGGAATGCGGCAACGCGTCGCCTTGGCTCGGGCGCTGGCGACCGAACCCGATGTCCTGCTGATGGACGAGCCCTTCGCCGCCCTTGACGCCCAAACCCGTGACTTGTTGCACGACGAACTGGAGCGCATCTGGGCCGAAACCGGCCGCACCATTATTTTCGTAACCCATAACGTGCGCGAAGCCGTGCGCCTGGGTGATCGGGTGGTGCTGCTTACGTTTCGTCCAGGACGGGTGAAGAGGGAATTCCAGATTGAGCTGCCGCGGCCACGCCACTTGGAGGACGTCACCGTAGCGCAAACTGCGGGCGAGATTCTCGGGGAGTTGCGTGAAGAGATTAACCGCTCGCTTGAAGTCGAGTACCACGATGGCGTCAAACCTCACGTGGTGCCGGGAGTGGAAGCATGAAACGCACAGCCCGCTTCGTCATCTTCTACGCTGCTCTATTCGGTTTGTGGACGCTGCTCGCCGAACTGAAGATTTGGCCGCCGTACCTGTTCCCCACGCCCTGGGGCGTCGGACAGTCACTGTACGCCGGTTTCGAGGACCATAGCTTCTGGATCGCTATCGCCGTCAGCATGCGTCGGGTGTTGATCGGCTACGGCATCTCCGTCATATTGGGCATGATCTTGGGACTGGGCGTAGCCAGCAACAAGTTTCTGGAACAGACCATGGGCGGGTTGCTGGTAAGTCTCCAGAGCCTGCCAAGTATCTGCTGGTGGCCTCTGGCCCTGCTCTGGTTCGGTCTCAGCCAGAATGCCATCCTCTTCGTGGTCATTATGGGTTCGCTCCTGTCGGTCACCATTGCCATGGAGGACGGGCGCAAGCAGATGCCCAAGATTTACGGCATGGCGGGCCGCAACCTGGGGGCACGCGGGTTCCCATTGTTCTGGTATGTACTCCTGCCGGCCAGTCTTCCCTACATCGTCTCGGGCCTGAAGCAGGGCTGGGCATTCGCCTGGCGCTCCCTGATTACCGCCGAGATGCTGTACATGAGCCTGGGGCTGGGGCAGGTGCTGATGATGGGCCGTGACCTGAATGACATGGATGCCGTCATCGCCGTCATGCTGCTGATCATCGCCATCGGGTACATCGTTGACGGCCTGGTGTTCAAGGGTATCGAACGCAGGCTGCAGCACAAGTGGGGGTTGGTACCATCGACGTAAAAGCCGTAGCCCCCCGGCTGTTCCAGGTGTCCCAAGAACCTTAAACACGGAGCCTGCAAGGGGAACTTGGTGTGCCGCAACCCCACTCCATATTGGGAGCACAGTATGAAACTCCGCGCCTATTGCACGACCGTAATGTTGATGGTTGCCTTCGCAGTCCCATTAGGGACCGCCCAGGAGATTACAGTTGCGGCAGCTTCTGACTTGCAAACTGCTTTTCAGGATGTCGCCAGCCGTTTTCAGAAAGAAACCGGAAAGACTGTCAAGCTGACATTTGGTTCTTCCGGAAATTTCTTCGCCCAGATTCAGAATGGGGCGCCCTTCGACCTATTTTTCTCTGCTGACATCGACTATCCGAAGAGGCTCGAGGCCGCCGGACTGGCCGAGCCGGGAACACTGTATTCCTACGCCACGGGAAGCATCGTGCTGTGGACGCCAAACGAATCGAAGCTTGACTTGGGTCTCGGGCTGAAAGTCCTGCTCAATCCCGGCATCAAGAAAATTGCGATCGCCAATCCCGCGCACGCGCCTTATGGGCGGGCCGCAGTTGCCGCCATGCAGCACGAGAATGTCTACGACCAGGTGGCACCCAAGTTCGTATTAGGCGAGAACATCTCGCAAACCATGTCATTCGTAGTGTCGGGCAGCGCTGACATTGGGGTTGTGGCCCTGTCGCTGGCGCTGTCGCCTGCGCTGAAGGGGAAAGGAAGATACTTTGAGGTTCCCGCAGATACCTATCCCCCCATCGAACAGGCGGCGGTGGTGCTGAAGTCGTCGCAAAACAAGGAAACCGCCCGCAAGTTCTTGGATTTTCTGAAGACGCCGTCGATTTTGGATCTGTTGCGGACGTACGGTTTTTCAGTTCCCAGTCATCCCCCGAGTGCTAAATAGCGGTCCTTAGAGGACGAAAGGAGAAGAGATGAGGATGTTTGCCAGGCTCGGTGTTTTGATTTTGGCGGGCACAATCGCGGTCGCACAAACAAGTTCGAAGCCCCAACCGGCTGCCAAAAAGGGATCGAAGGCGGGGGCTGTCAAGGTCAGCGACGTGCAGCAATTGCGCGACGCCCTGGCCGCGCAACAGCAGCAAATGGAACAGCAGCGCCAGCAGATGGACCAGCTGAAGTCACAGCTGCAGCAGTTGCTGGACGCGACCCAGCAGGCCAACGCCGCCGCCCAGAAGGGGCAGAGCAGCGCCGATCAGGCCCAGACAGCCGCCAGCCAGGCGCAGCAGACCGCGACCGAGGCGCAGCGCCTGGCGGACCAGGCTTCCGCCAACGCGGTGGAAGCCAAAACCGCCTTGTCGCTGGTCAACAGCAAAACCCAGGATGAGGACAAGAGGATCAGCGCCCTCTCCGACCTCGCCGGACGTTTTCGGTTCAGCGGCGATGTCCGCTTGCGCGGGGAGAGCCTTTTCCAGGACTGCGCTATCTGCGCCGATCGCAACCGAGCCCGCGTTCGCGCGCGTTTTGGGTTTGACAGCAAGCTGAACGAAGACTTCAGCGCCGGAATTTTCATCGCCACCGGTTCGCTTGCTGACATAACTTCGGCAAACGAAACTCTCACTAACTTTTTCGAGCGCAAAACCATCGGCGTGGACCGTGCCTTCATCGCCTACCAACCTGTCGCCCACCCTTGGATCCAGGTGACTGGCGGAAAGTTCGCTTATACCTGGACGCGAACCTCGCTGACCTTCGATCCGGACATCAATCCGGAAGGATTTAGCCAGAAACTTTCTTGGAACTTGACTAACTCGGTGGTGAAGAACGTCAGCGTCGGGGCTGTCCAGTTCCTGTACAACGAGGCATCAGCCGGCGCCGATTCCTACGCGTTGGGCGGACAAGCTTCCGCCAGAGTCCAGCTCGGGTGGTGGACCGCGACGCCTCAGTTTTTCGCTTTAAAGTGGAACAATCCCAGCGCGATTCTGCAAGCCAGCGCCTTCGCGGTGCAGGCCACCAAGGGCACCGATAGCGGCGGCGATACCATTAATCTGCCGGGCGAAGGGCCCGGCTGCGCCAGCGGATCGGCGGGCACGGGCAAGCTGCCGGTCACTGCGCCCTGCGCACTGGCCTCCAATGGCATGACCAACGCGGTGTTTACGGATCCCACCACCAATCTGCCACGATTCCTGTCGGGGTTTTTCTATACCGACTACCTCATCAACAACGAAGTTAAGACCAGGATCAATCGGCTGCCGCTCAATGTGCTTCTGGAATTCCAGGACAACCTGGATGCTGCCGACCATCCGCTCGATACCAAGGGCAATGCAATTGCGAGTCTGGGCAAACAGGGCAAAGGCTACCTGTTCGATGTGAGCCTGGGCCAGACGAGAAACAAGAACGACGTTCAGTTTGGATACGGGTTCTGGCGCCAGGAGCAGGATGCGATTCTGGCTACCTTTTCCGAAAGCGAACAGAGAGCGTCCACCAACATCCTCGAGCATCACGTCTATGCGCTGTGGAGAATACGCAGTAACACCCTGGCGAGCTTCAACTGGTGGCATGGGCGCACGCTGAATAGCAACCTGGAAAACAACGCGGCAGTGATTCAAAAAGTGATTGCCACGCCGGGACAGACCGAACCGTACCTGAACCGCTATCAGTTCGATCTGATCTACTCGTTCTGACCGGAAACGCCGGCCTGGGATTCAGGCCGGCGCTATTTTTCACTTGCCGCGATGTGGATGCCGTGGCGCAAAACCCTTGCCAGCCGGGGCATTCGTAAATCACCTGCAAGAACTTGCACACTGTCTCTGCGCGTTGCGAAATACGCAGGCCGCTGCCGATTCCTGCTTGTGAGCGACCTGCGAATCAGATATAAGTGACGGCTAGGTCTCCACTTGTTCCTGCCGAGCGCCACCTCGGGCAACTCTATCCCGATCCCTGGGTTTCACCTAAAGAGGCATACTCATGAAGAAGTTGATGTTCTTTCTGCCCTTACTCCTCGCTTCTTTCGCATTCACGCAGAACTTCAACGCAACTCCGGTCACCGATTTTCAACCTGGGCAGTTGTACCTGGGAACTTTTCCCGGCTTTCTCTATGAAGGGTCCAATAGTCCACCGGCCGACCACGATTCCGATGGTCGTGCGGCAGCAGCGCGAGTGCAACCGCTCGACCGTCAGGGCCATCCGTCGTCGAGGGGAAAGATCGCGGTGGTAGGCATCGGTTTCTCGAACTGGACCGATGAGTTCTGCGATCAGCAAAACGGCCAGTGCTACAGCCAGAGCTTGCTGGGGGTCGCGGCGAAGGATCCCCAAGTCAATCACACCACTTTGGTTCTTGTAGATTGTGCCAAACCGGGGCAGGGCGCGGACCGTTGGCTGGATGACTCGTTTCGCAACTATTCCTACTGTCTGTCGCAACTACAGAAGGCCGGCGTGACGGAAGCGCAGGTGCAGGTGATCCTGTATAAGGACGCGAACTTCCACCCGAGTCAAGCGCTCACCGCTCGCGACGTCTGTTCGCCAACTTCCCGGGCCGACGCCTGCATGTACGAGTATTTTGTCGGCCAGACGGCAAGATTCATCAAAGGCCGATATCCCAACGTGCAGCAGATGTTCCTGCACAGCCGCATCTACGGGGGGTATGCCAAGCCCCACACCCTCAACCCGGAGCCTTTCGCCTACGAATATGGCTTTGCCACGAAGTGGTTGATTGAAGCCCAGATCGTGCAGCTTCGCACCGGGCTCATCGATCCAACCGCTGGAGATTTGAGCTATTCCGCTGCTCCGTGGATCGCCTGGGGACCCTACTTCTGGGCCTCGGGGACGATTCCTCGGAAAGATGGCTTGACTTGGGTCATCACTGACTTTTCCCGGTCCGATTTTACTCACCCGGACGACTCCGCCATCGCGAAAGTTTCGCGGATGATGCTGGATTTCTACCTGTTGTCGCCGTACGCGCCGTGGTTCAGCGCGCACTAAAGCAGGTCTGGAGTTGCTTTGGAAGGCGGGTCGGGGAGGTCACAGCAGGCGGCAAAGCGCTACCGACCCAGCGTACAAGGAGGACAGAGTACGCTACGGCAGCGCCGCCTCAATCAGAGCCCAAAAGCTAGGGGGAGTGTAGGCTGCTCGATGCACTACTCACAGTGCATAATCGGATACCGGGAACAAGAGTAATTACCCCACTTTGGCAGTAGAAGTCAGGGTGCGCACGGCCGCACTGAGCGCAGCTTGCAGGGCATGCAGATGCCGCTCCTCGGTGAGATAGCTGATGATCATCACCCGGATCACGCTGCCACCGCTGACCACGGTTTCCGAGATCCAGCGCTGGCCATCCTGTGTGACCTCTCCGACGATGGCAGCATGCGCGGCACTGAGTTTGTCGACCGGCGAGGTTTTCACCCGGAATGTGATAATGGGCAAGGTGTGCGGAGCCGCCAGTTCGAAGTCCCCGGAAGTTCGCACCCAATCCGCGAAACTGCGGGCAAGGCTCATTTGCCGGTCGATCAGCTCCTCGTAGGCCTTGCGGCCGTGAACCCGCAAGGTCAGCCACAGCTTGAGTGAATTCATGCGGCGCGTCCATTGGGCGCTGATGCGGGAGTTGTCGGGCAAGGTGGCGCCGGCAGCTTTTGGCATGTACGGGGCGGCTACCGAGAAGGCCCGCTCCAGCACCGCTGGATGGCAAGTGAGAATCGCTCCCGCAGCGAACGGGACAGCCAGCCACTTGTGGGGATCGATGGTGATTGAATCAGCGCGCTCGATGCCGCGGACCAGATCGCGATGGCGGTCAGAAAAAATGGCCGACGCTCCGTAGGCGCCATCCACATGCAACCAGAGATCGTGACGGCGGCAGGTTTCCGAGATCGCGACAATGTCGTCTACTGTGCCTGAGTTCGTGGTCCCGGCAGTAGCGACCACGCAGAACGGCTTCTTGCCGGCGGCGCGGTCGTACACGATTGCCTGCTCGAGCGCGCGCGGGTCGAGTTGTGCCACTTCATTGACCGCGATCCTGCGCAGCGCTTTACGCCCGATTCCCAGCAGGCCGGCGGACTTGTCGAGCGAATGGTGCGACTCGGCTGAGGCATAGACGACAGGTTGTCCGCCGATGGCGGCGACTCCGTCTTCAATCGAGCCCGGGAACTTGGCTGCCAGGGCGAGGGCCATGCCGCTGAAGTTGGCTTCATTGCCGCCGCTGGTGAACGTCCCGCTGAATTCACCCGGCCAGCCGACGCGCTCCCCGATCCAGCGGAGAGTTTCCAGTTCAATCTTCGAAGCCAGCTGCGAACGCGCCAGGGTGGCGAGTTGCGGGTTGAGCGCCGCCACCAGTGCCTCGGCCAGCACGCCCATGTAGGTAGGAGTGGGATTCATTAGGCCAAAGTAGTTCGCGCTAGGCACGTGGAAGCCCTGGTCCACCATCTCGCGGCAGATGTCGTCGAGCACCTTGGCGGGATCTTCGCCCACTTCCGGCAGGGGATCGTGAAGCGGGCCGTAGGTGCGCCGCTCCGCCGGAAGCTGCACCGGAAGGTCGGGGAGGGAAGCGTAGAACTCGTTGATGTGATCAATCAGCCGGTAGCCCAGTTCGCGGCGCGTTTGGCGATCCAGATCGAAGCCCATACGCATATTGGATTACAGTGTGGGGAAAAAGACGCGAAGAGTCTATCCGGAGGTTGCTGTGAAAAAGCACGCAACACAGAGGACCCGGAGGACGCAGAGGAATTCTTGATTTTCGATTTCCAACTGCCCATTGAAAGGCCAAACCTATTTTTCTTCGGCGTCCCCAGCGGTCTTGGTTTCCGGTCTCAACAGGGGAAACAAAATCACATCGCGGATGGTATGTGAATCCGTGAGCAGCATGGCCAGGCGGTCAACGCCGATGCCCACGCCCCCAGCCGGAGGCATGCCGTACGAGAGCGCCCGAATGTAGTCCTCGTCCATCTGGTGCGCTTCTTCGTCGCCGCGCTCCCGCTCTTTGAGTTGACCCTCGAAGCGGCGGCGCTGGTCCTCGGGATCGTTGAGTTCGCTGAAGCCGTTGGCGATTTCCATTTTGCCGGCGAAGATCTCCCAGCGCTCGGTCCAATCAGGTTCGTCCGGCTTCTGCTTGGAGAGGGGCGAGACCGCCGTAGGGAATTCGTAAATGATCGTGGGCTGCATCAAGTGTTCTTCTGCCACCGATTCAAAGATTGCGGCAATGGTCTTGCCTGCGGGCTCGCTGGGGTCGTAGTCGAGGTCGGTTCCCGAGTGGCGCACGCGCGTCACCAGGTTCTTCACGGACTCGTGCGTCGCGAAGTCGCTCACCGCAGGTTTGGCCCCTGCTTTCTCAGGCCAGAAATGCACAATGGCTTCGCGCATGGTCATGCGCCGCCAGTTCGCGCTGGCCCAGTCGATTTGCTGGTCGCCCCACTTCGTCGTGGTGCCCCCGGTAACGTCACGGACCGCCTGTTCAATCGCGCCTTGCGTGGTATTCATGATGCCGAGGTAGTCGGTGTAGGCCTGGTACGCCTCGAGCATGGTGAATTCCGGGTTCCAGCGCCAGCCCAGCCCCTCATTGCGGAAGTTGCGATTGATCTCGTAGACGCGGTCGAACCCGCCCACGGTCAGACGCTTCAGATACAGCTCGGGCGCGATGCGCAAGAACAAGTCCATGTCCAGCGTGTTGTGATGTGTCTTGAACGGCCGCGCCACGGCTCCGCCGGCGATAGTGTGCATCATCGGCGTCTCGACTTCGATGAAGTCGTGGCTGTCAAAATAGTGGCGGAACGACTGCACCAGCCTGCTGCGCTTGAGAAAAACTTCCCGCACCTCGGGATTCATCACTAGGTCAACGTAGCGCTGGCGATAGCGCAACTCGACGTCGGTCAGCCCGTGCCACTTCTCGGGCAAGGGAAGCAGGTCTTTCGACAGGAACGTGATCTCCTCGACGTGGATGGACAGCTCGCCGGTGCGGGTGCGGAACAGATATCCGCTGGTGCCGATGTGGTCGCCCAGGTCGAGCAGTTTATAGAGTTCGAATCCCTTGTCGCCTACCGCGTCTTTCTTGACGTAGATCTGCAGCCGCTGCCCGTTCTGCTGCAGGTGGGCAAAGCCAGCCTTGCCCATCAGGCGGATGGCCATGATGCGTCCAGCTACGCGGAGGTTGACGCGCGGGCTTTCCAGTTGCTCGGCGGTCTTGTCCGAGTAGTCAGCGAGAATTTGCGGGATGGTATGGGTGAACTCGTACTTGCGCGGGTAGGACTCTTGTCCAAGCGCTTCAATCTGCTTGAGCTTGTCACGGCGCAGTTCGTAGATTTTATCGTCGAGTGCCAATGGGTTCCTTGCTTACAGAAAGATGGAAGAGCGATTATAAACAACCGAGACAGCATTCATGGTGCGCGGAAGGAATCACCCGCCTTGAAGCCAGCGCCGCTCGGCGGTACTATTACCTGCTTCATACTTTCAAGCTCCAAGCACGCGCGAGGGCTGATGCCGCAAAATTACGTTCCTATCTTTCTCTTTATTGCGCTGATCGGGGTTTTGCTTCCGGTCACGTTGCTGGCGGCCAAGCTGGTCCGCCCCGACAACCCCAGCAAGGCCAAGTTGATGCCCTATGAGTGCGGCATCGACCCCATTGATAGTGCCCGGGGACGGTACACCGTTCGCTACTATATTGTCGCCATCCTGTTCGTGGTCTTCGACGTGGAGACCATCTTCCTGTTTCCCTGGGCGGTAAAGTTCAAGGCGCTGGGTGCGTTTGGCCTGCTCGAGATGCTGATTTTCCTGCTGATCCTGGTGGTGGGGTACATCTGGATCTGGAAAAAAGGCGCACTGGAGTGGGTGTAGGGCAAACGGCTGCTAGCTCTTAGCTTTTAGCTTCCACACGCGAGGGTAATGACCGCTATGCCAGGCAGCACTAACGCTGGTGAAGAAACCTTTACCGCCAGCCGCTGGACGAAAGGGAATCTCTTCTTCCCAACTCGTATCGTGGTCGGGCCGCTGCGGGTGAGCCGGGTGAAGTCGCGGCTGTTTGGCAGCAACGAGGAGAGCATTTCCATCGGCCAGGTGGCTTCGGTGCAGATTACGACCGGAATGATCTGGTCAGTGATCCGGATTGACTCGACCGGGGGCACGGACCCGATCACCAGCCACGGACATCGCAAGGCCGACGCCGTGCGAATCCGCGATTTGATCGAGAGTTTTCAGGCTAAACACTAGCCGGACGAGGCCCACACGTCGTCGTGATGCCCGCCCGTTGACATAGTAGTATCAAGCTGTTAGAAGTTAACGTTCTTCTCAAGAGCTTCCGCGGCACCCTGCAGGACCGTTTCTTCGTTACGATGGCTGAGGAAACCAAACCGCCTGTACCGCCACCTCCGGGTGCATCAACCCCGGGGGCGGAAAAGCCGTCGGCCCCGCTGGCCGCTGCTGCACAGAAACCCGCACCTCCCGCCAAGCCTGCCGGACCAGCTCCCATCCCGTGGGAATCGTCCATGGTGGCCATGCTCAAGGGCCAATACGGGTCGGGCATCCGCGAAGCCAACAGCTACCTGGGCCAGAATTACCTGGTAGTGGAAGCCTCTCTGATCCCCGAAGTGCTGCAGGTGCTGCGCGACCGGGAGCAGTTCGATTACTGCGTAGACATTACCGCGGCGCACTATCCTCAACGCGAAAAGCAGTTCGACGTGATCTGGATCCTCTATTCGTTCGCGCGCAATGAACGCATTCGGGTGAAGACCATGATCGCCGAGAGCGAGAGCGTACCCAGTTCGACCTCAATCTGGGGGACGTCCAACTGGCTGGAGCGCGAAGTCTACGACATGTTCGGAATTCGTTTCGACGGGCATCCCGATCTGAAGCGCATTCTGCTGCCCGACGGCTGGAAGGGTCACCCGTTGCGCAAAGACTACGGGATCATCCAGCAGGACCAGGAATGGGTGCAGATCAACTTGGGGATCGAGAGCGGCCAATAATCATGACCGACGCCACCAAATATCTCTCGCGCCTCGAACTCGGCCAGCCGGACCAGACCTTTCTTGATTCCAACGAACTCATCATCAACATGGGTCCGCAGCACCCGGCCACCCATGGCGTGCTGCGCGTAATTCTTAAGCTCGACGGCGAAAAAGTCCTGGGCACCGAGTGCGTCATTGGCTACCTGCATCGCGGGGTCGAGAAGATTGCCGAGCACCGCACCTATGCCATGTTCAATCCTTACGTGGACCGTATGGACTACGTGGCCGCGGTCTCAAACGGGCTAGGCTACTGCGAAGCGGTCGAGAAGCTGATGAACATTCAGGCTCCGCCGCGTGCTAATTACATCCGGGTAATCCTCACCGAGCTGAACCGGCTAGCCAGCCACATGCTTTGGCTGGGTACACATGCGCTCGATATCGGCGCCATTACGCCGTTGTTCTACACTTTCCGCGACCGGGAAGAGATTCTCAAGATTTTCGAGAAGTACTGTGGCGCCCGCCTGACCACGCACGCATTCCGCATCGGCGGCTGCCAGTATGAGACCTACGAGGGCTTCGAAACCGAAGTAAAGAAGTTTCTGAAGTTCGTGGCGCCGAAGATTGACGAGTACGAGGAACTGCTCACCACCAACCGCATCTGGGTCAAGCGTACCCGGGACGTGGGCGTCATCTCGGCCAAGGACTGCATTGCCCTGGGCGTCACCGGCCCGGTACTGCGGGCCAGCGGGGTGAAGTGGGACATCCGCAAAGCGCAGCCCTACGCGGCTTATTCCGACTTTGATTTTGAAATCCCCATCGGCGAGAAGGGTGACACCTACGACCGGTACATTGTGCGCATGAAGGAAATGCGGCAATCGCTGCGCATCATTGAGCAGGCCGTCGGCAAAATTCCCGAAGGCCCGATCATGGCCAAGATTCCCAAGGTCATTAAGCCGCCGGTGGGAGAGATCTACCACTCGATCGAAGCCCCCAAGGGCGAGTTGGGATACTTCATCGTCAGCGACGGTTCAACCCAGCCGTATCGTTTGCGGGTGCGGCCACCCTCGTTTGTCAACCTGCAGGCACTGGACATGATGGTGCGCGGGGCGCTGGTTGCGGACGTGATCGCGGTGATTGGAACGCTCGACATTGTGCTGGGTGAGGTGGACCGCTGATGCTCGACTACATCACCTCATACTTGAAGAGCGATCTGACGCCGGGTGCGGCGGGCAATGTCTTGTGGGCGTTTGTGTACATTTTGCTGATTTTCCTTGGCCTGTCGGTCGCGGTCATTGCGATGAACTGGCTGGAGCGCAAGATCCTGGCGCACATGCAGGTTCGCCTCGGCCCGATGCGGGTTGGACCCCACGGACTGTTGCAGCCCGTTGCCGACGCGCTCAAGTTGCTGATCAAAGAAGACATCATGCCGGCGGAAGCGGACAAAGTGGTTTTCTGGATGGCGCCGCTGTTCGTCGTGATGACCGCCTTCACCGTCTTTATTGTTGTGCCCTTCGGCCCGACCCACGCGGTTACCGACATGAACATCGGTGTGTTGTTCATGCTGGGAGTATCGTCGCTGAGCGTGTTGGGCATCGTGATGGCGGGCTGGGCGTCGAATTCGCATTACCCGCTGATTGGCGCGCTTCGCTCCAGCGCGCAGATGGTGTCGTACGAAATTGCTATGGGTCTCGCGGTCATCTCCGCGGTCCTGATGTCGAGCCTGAATCAGGCGGGCACGGGCACGCTCAGCATGATCGGCCTAGTGCAAGCGCAGCAGGCGCAACACACATGGTTCGTGTTCAAATTTTTCCCACTCGGGTTAATTGCGTTTGTCATCTTCGCCATTGCCATGGTGGCTGAAACGAACCGCGCACCCTTCGATCTGCCGGAAGCCGAATCGGAATTGACCGCCGGCTTTCACACCGAGTACAGCGGGTTCCGCTGGTCGCTGTTCTTCCTGGCAGAGTACTCGGCCATGATTGCGGTGTCGTCGATCGCGGTGACGCTATGGCTCGGGGGATGGATGCGTCCGTTCCCAACCTGGTTGAGCGGAGAAACCTGGGACCTGGTGTTCTCGCTGTTTCCCGGGCTGACGTTCATTTTCCTCGCAGTATTCGCGTTCGTCGGCGTAGTCCGCATGCCCAAGCACCCGTACTTCCGAATTCAAACCATGGGCCTGGCGGGATTTGGCGCGGTCCTCGGCCTGATCGGACTGGTGCTCTTTGCACCGCCGGTGCGAGACCGCATCCAGGACATTTACTGGTTCTCCGTGAAGGTAGCGGTTTCAATGTACATGTACATCTGGTATCGCGGAACGTTTCCACGCTACCGCTTTGACCAGTTGATGAAAGTAGGATGGAAGATACTGTTGCCGGTAGGCATAGGCGTGCTCATCCTGACGGCGATTGCGGGAGTCTGGCTCTAATATGCAGCCTGTAGCCACAACGTTTTTCTTTTACCTCTTGTCGGGACTGGCGGTGCTGGGAGGAATCCTGGTCATCACCCGCAAGAACCCGGTGCATTCGGCGCTGGCGCTGATCCTGACACTGTTGTCGCTGGCCGGGCTGTACCTGATGCTGTATGCCCCGTTTGTGGCTGGCGTGCAGATTATTCTTTATGCCGGCGGAATCATGGTCTTGTTCCTGTTCGTGATCATGCTGGTGAACCTGGAGCGCAGCGCGAAAGAAGAGCAGTTCAATAAACAGTGGATCGCTGGCACTGCCGCCGCGCTGGCGCTGGGCGTGTTGTTTATCCTGGTGTACACGGGCGGGAAAGCGCTGTTCCCCGAGCACCTGGCGCAATTGCCGGAACAGTCGAACACGCAGGAGGTTGCCATCCTGCTGTACGGGAATTACATGTTCGCGTTCGAAATTGCCTCGCTGCTGTTGCTGGTGGCGATCATCGGCGCGGTGGTGATGGCAAAGAAGCGCATTTAGTAGCTGGTGGCTGGGAAAACTAGCAGCTAAGAGCAGGTAGCTAGAAGCTGATTTTATGGCTCCAATCACAACTCTTCACTATCTCGTGGTGGCGGCGGCGCTGTTTGTGCTGGGCGTGGTAGGTGTGCTCACTCGCCGCAACGTGGTGGTGGTGCTGATGTCGATCGAACTGATTTTGAACGCGGTCAACCTGAACCTGGTGGCGTTCTCGCGGATCTGGGGTTTGCAGGGACAGATCTTTTCGATTTTCGTGATTACCGATGCCGCCGCAGAGGCTGCAGTCGGGCTGGGCATCCTGATCGCCTTCTTCCGTAATAAAGAGACGGTCAATGTGGATGAGGTGGATTTGCTGAAATGGTAGCGAGTACGCAGCACCGAGTACCCAGTACCGAGGAGAATCGTGAACCGCAGAGGGGCGGAGAACTTCCGCAGAGTGCACTGAGATCTGATAGCTGAAAGCTGAGAGCTACTGACGACATGTTCTTTCTCGACCACATCTGGCTGATTCCCTTGCTGCCGGCCTTCGGCGCGGCGATGATGTTTTTCTTTGGCCGCAAGTTGCAGAAGCCGGCGGTAAGCGCGGTGTGCGTGGGTGTGGTGGTCGTCGCATTCCTCATGGCCTGCGGTGCGGTGTGGCAGTACACCGGTTGGACCACAGCCAACGGCAACCAGCCGTATCAGAAGATCGTTTACACCTGGCTGGGCTCTGACACCGGCCACATGAATTACGTAACCCACGATGGTCAGACCGCGGCAGTCTTCAAGACCGACGTCGGCTTCTTTCTCGACCCTTTGTCGAGCGTCTGGCTGCTGTTTGTGACCGGCGTCGGGATGCTCATCCACATCTATTCCATCGGCTACATGGCGCACGAAGGCGGGTACTACCGGTTTTTTGGCTACCTGAATCTGTTCATGTTCTCCATGCTCATGCTGGTCCTGGGGAACAACTATGCGCTGATGTTCGTGGGCTGGGAGGGTGTGGGCCTGTGTTCCTACCTGCTGATCGGGTTCTACTTCCATCGCAAGTCAGCGAATGATGCTGCCAACAAAGCTTTCATCGTGAACCGCATTGGTGACGCCGGCTTCCTGCTGGGCATGTTCACCATCGCCTGGTACTTCGGATCGCTGAACTTCTCGACGGTGACCCAGTTGGCACGGGAAAACTACAACAGCCTGCTGGGAAGCCCGATCATTACGGCGGCCACACTACTGCTGTTTGTCGGCGCCTGCGGGAAGTCGGCGCAACTGCCGTTGTACGTCTGGCTGCCCGACGCCATGGAAGGCCCGACGCCGGTTTCCGCACTGATCCACGCTGCCACCATGGTGACGGCGGGTGTGTACATGGTGGCGCGGTCGAACGCGCTGTTCGTGCTGGCGCCAACCTCGATGTGGGTAGTCGCGATCGTGGGCGCCTTGACCGCGATCTTCGCCGCGTCGATTGGCCTGGTGCAAAACGACATCAAACGTGTGCTGGCGTATTCGACCGTCTCGCAATTGGGCTACATGTTTCTGGCCTTGGGGGTCGGCGCATTTTCGGCGGGTGTGTTCCACGTGTTCACCCATGCCTTCTTCAAGGCCCTGCTGTTCCTTGGAGCCGGTTCGGTAATCCACGCCATGAGCGGCGAACAGGACATGCGCAACATGGGGAACCTGGCGGGAAAGATTCCCATTACCTACCGGACCATGGGCATTGCTACTCTGGCGATCGCGGGTATTCCGCCGCTAGCCGGCTTTGTCTCTAAAGACGAGATATTGTGGCGGGCGTGGCTAGCGAGTCCGTGGCTGTGGGCCATTGGCTTCGTTACCGCGCTGATGACGGCCTTCTACATGTTCCGTCTTGTGTTCCTAACCTTCTACGGTCAGCCGCGCATGAGCCATGAAGTGGAGCACCATGTTCACGAGTCGCCTACTTCGATGACCATGCCGTTAGTGGTGCTGGCGTTTTTCTCTATCACCGCGGGCTGGCTGGGATGGCCGGGGAGCCTGGGTGGATCGAACCACTTCGAGAAATTCCTCGAACCGGTTTTTGCCCGCGAAGGCGCGACCGTAGAGGCCGCGGAAACGGCCAAGCCGGCGGGAGAAGAAAAGGGCGGCGGCATTGAGTACGGCCTGATGGCCTTATCTGTTGCGGCTGCCGCCGTTGGATTTGGCATGGCGTTACGCGCCTACTCCAAGGCAGGCAAGGACTATCCCGAGCCCATCGCAGTGGCGGCTCCGCCTATTTACGATGTGCTTTACAACAAGTACTACGTGGACGAGGGCTACGATTACCTGTTTACCGGCCGCCGCAAGCTGGGAGAAGTGCGGCTGGGCGCGATGGGATTGGGCGAGGCTTCGTCGTGGTTCGATTCGCGCGTAATTGACGGCACGGTCAACGGCGCCGGCTGGTCGACTCGCACTTTCGCTACGATCTCGAACTGGTTCGACAAATGGGTCATCGATGGGCTCGGAGTGAACGGGCCGGCGATTCTGGCGCGCATGCTTTCCTACCCCACTCGTTTGCTGCAATGGGGGCTGGTGCAGTGGTACGCGCTGGTGATGGTTGCCGGCCTAGTGGGTTTCGCTTTTTATTATGTGTATCACTAA
This sequence comes from Terriglobia bacterium, assembly GCA_020073665.1. GTDB lineage: Bacteria > Acidobacteriota > Terriglobia > Terriglobales > Acidobacteriaceae > JAIQEU01. The sequence continues at coordinate 76,397 of JAIQEU010000005.1, read as the reverse complement.
GGCAGCTATTAGCTTTTAGCTCTTAGCCTTTAGCTCAAGGCGTGAGCTGGAAACAAGAGCTAAGAGCTAAAGGCTAATAGCTAAGAGCTTCTTATGCAGAGTCACATTCTCTCGATGATTCTCTTCACGCCGCTGGTGGGCGCGATCCTGCTCCTGTTCGTCCCCAAGGACAACAAGGACGCCATCCGCTGGATCGGTAACATTTTTGCCGCGCTTGGCCTGCTGGTCTCCATTCCGCTGGTGCCGCTGTTCTGGGCGCAGCGCGCGGAGCCCGGCTTCAAGTTCCTGGAAGGCACGGCCAACAACTGGATTCCCTCGATTGGCGCGGGATACAACCTTGGCATCGACGGAATTTCGTTCCTGCTGATCATGCTGACCACGCTGCTGGGCTGGGTTTCGATTCTATCGTCGTGGACGGCGATTGAGACCCGGGTTAAGGAATATTACATCTGGTTCCTGGTGCTGCAGACCGGCATGCTGGGCGTGTTCATGGCGCTGGATTTCTTCCTGTTCTTCGTTTTCTGGGAAGCCATGCTGGTGCCGATGTACTTGCTGATCGGCATCTGGGGCGGGCCGCGCAAGCTTTATGCGGCCATCAAGTTCTTCCTTTACACCTTGTTCGGCTCGGTGCTGATGCTGCTGGGCATCCTGTTCCTGTATTTCAATCACCATACACTTACCGGCGTTTACACGTTCAGCATCCCCGAACTCTACAAGACAGCGCCGCAGATTCCGTTCCACTACGCCATCTGGTTGTTCCTGGCCTTCTTCATCGGGTTCGCCATCAAGGTGCCAATGTTCCCATTCCACACCTGGTTGCCGGATGCCCACGTGGAAGCACCTACCGCGGGATCAGTCATCCTGGCGGGCGTTCTGCTGAAGATGGGAACGTACGGGATGATCCGCTTCTTGCTGCCGTTCTTTCCGGGTGTAGCGATGGACACCAGGGTGCGAGGATGGATGATTGGCTTGTCCATCGTCGGCATCCTGTACGGGGCGTTGGTTTCCCTGATGCAGAAGGACATGAAGAAGCTGGTGGCGTATTCCTCGGTGAGCCACTTGGGTTTCTGCACGCTGGGTATTTTTGCCTTGAGCCCGCTGGGGTTGAGCGGCTCGGTGCTGCAACAGGTCAACCATGGCATCTCGACTGGCGCACTGTTCTTGATCGTCGGCATCCTGTACGAGCGGCGGCACACGCGCGAGATTTCCGAGTACGGTGGCATCTCTAACGTCATGCCGGTGTACGCCACCATCACCATGATCATGTTCCTGTCGTCGATGGGACTGCCTCTGCTCAACGGCTTCGTCGGCGAGTTCACCATCCTGCAGGGCGCGTTCATGGAGAACTGGAAGTGGGCAGCGTGGTCAGTGCCGGGCGTAATTCTGGCGGCGGCCTACCTGCTGTGGCTCTACCAGCGAGTGTTTTTCGGGACGGTGACCAATCCCAAGAACGAAAAGCTGCATGACCTGACCCCGCGCGAGGTCCTGACCTTCGCGCCGCTGGTCATCATGGCCTTCTGGATTGGTCTCTATCCCAAGCCGTTCTTTGAGATCCTGGAGCAACCGGTGAACCAGATCGTGCACACGGTGCGCCCCAATTATCCCGGCCTGAATGGGGTGGTCAATGCTTCGACCCAGCCGACGATGCCGGCGACGGAGCCGGAGGCTTTGATTCGTGCCGTACCACCTGCAGCTAACGCGAAAGGGAAGAAGTAAGTGACCGGCAACATCTCACAATTCTTCACCGGCATTGACTACCTGCTGTCGTTGCCGATCATCCTCCTGACGCTGTTCGCGCTGGGGATTCTGCTGATTGACTTGATGATCCCAACCGAGTGGAAGTGGACCAACGCAGTCACGGCGTTTGTTGGGATTGCGTTTTCGGCGGCGGGAGTGCTGAAGATCCAGTATGCCCTGGACCAGGCTCACCTCAGCGGGCAGCAGGCATTCATGGGCTCGATGGTGGTGGACCACTTCGCCATTTATTTTTGGTACCTGTTTCTGGCGGGCGCTGCTATTTCCATCCTGGTTTCGGTGCGTTACCTCGAGATCGAGCACGAGCACCACGGCGAGTTCTACTCGCTGCTGCTGTTCTCGGTTGTGGGCATGATGGTGATGGCCTCGGGGTTTGACGTGGTGCTGATCTTCATCGGCTTGGAACTGATGGCGATCTCAACCTACGTGCTGGTCGGCTTCCTGCGCACCGACCGCCGCTCGAATGAAGCCGCGTTGAAGTACCTGCTGCTGGGTGCATTCTCTTCGGGCATTTTTGCTTACGGATTGTCGCTGTTCTACGGACTGACCGGCAGTACCAACCTCTCGGCGATTCAGCAAAGACTGTCGCGCGAGATTGCCCTGAACGGCGGCAAGATTGGTCCGGTGGCGATATTGGCGCTGCTGACCGTCTCTACCGGACTGCTGTTCAAGATTGCGGCCATTCCATTCCACCAGTGGTTGCCGGACGCGTACGAAGGCGCGCCCACCAGCGTGACCGGCTTCATGTCGGTGGCAGTGAAAGCGGCGGCCTGGGCCATGCTGTTGCGCATCCTGCTGTGGGGGCTCTATCCACTGCGGACGGTCTACGTGCCGCTGGTGGTTTTCGTTTCCATCGCTACGATGACGGGGGCGAACCTGGCGGCGCTCACGCAAAACAACCTGAAACGCCTGCTGGCCTACTCCTCGATTGCCCACGTCGGCTACATGTTGCTGGGGCTGGTTGCGCTGGCGTCCGTGGAATACCCGGATGCCGCGTTCTTTGACGGGTTCAAGGGCATCCTGATGTACTTGCTGGTGTACACCTTCATGAACTTGGGCGCGTTCGCGGTGATCACCTCGCTGCGGCAACGCGACGTGATTGGCGACGAGATTGACGATATCGCGGGGCTGTTTTCCCGCGCCCCGACCGAAGCCGTTCTGATGCTCATCTTCCTGCTGTCGCTGGCAGGAATCCCGCCCCTGGCGGGCTTTTACGGGAAGTACTTCATCTTCCTCAGCCTGATCGAGAGCGGGCACTACGTGCTGGCGTCGCTGGGCGTGCTGTACGCGCTGTTTGGGCTTTACTACTACATGCGGATCGCGAATGCCATGTTCATGCGGGAAGCCATGGATGGCACCCGGCTTCCCATTAGCGTCGGCATGCGGGTCGCACTGGGCGTGACGGCCCTGGCCACGGTTTTTATCGGCGTCTTCCCCGAACAGTTCATTCGCGCGGTGAACTGGTCACTTAATATTAGCCAGACGTCCGCGATTGCCAGCCTGATGCGATAGCAGTCGCCCGTCGTCGGTCTTCAGCCTTATGCCTTCCAGCGGCGACAATCCTCCCGGCAAGAAAAACGCATGGGTCCAACTGGCACGATACAGCCAGTTGGCGTTTGTGCTGCCTGCGGCGACGGTTGTGGGATGGCTGATTGGCCAGGCCCTGGACCGCTGGCTGCGCACTTCATGGCTGTCTCTGGCCGGTCTGATCCTGGGGATTGTCGCCGGGTTCGTGGAACTCATCCGCACCGTGACCTCAAAGGATTCGCAGTAGCGTTCTTCCGTGTGGTCTGAACTGATATCCTGCGAAGCATGCCCTCGTCCGGAGCCCTGCGGTCCACCCCATTCGTCGCCAGCCTGAGGCACGAACTGAGCCTGCGTAATCGCATCTACGCGGAGCGACTGGGCCTCGCAATGTGCGAAAGCTACGGGCAGCCACCGGCCATTTGTTATCTGGCCTCGGCAAATGGCAAGACGCACGGAAATTTCCTGTCCGAGAGTTACCAGGCCATCCTGAAGAACGACAACTGGCGCCGGCGCCTGGCCAAGGCCCACACCCAGGCCAAGAGCGCTTTGCCGCGCCGCGACACACCCTGGAAGGAACTCGACTCCAGCAACAGTTCGGACGCCTTGCTGATGAACATTTTCTGCTTTCCGGGAATGTTGAAGGAACCCAGGCTGCCGAATCTGCTGGGGATCGAAGCGGGAGCGGTGCCTGAATTCGGGGTAAAGGCCCGCGTGCCGCTGGCCAACGGGCGAGCCGACGGTACCGAAGTGGACATGCGGCTGGGCGATCTTTTGGTCGAGGCCAAGCTGACAGAATCGGATTTCCAGCGCAGGGAAGTGGCCGTAGTCGAGGCTTACCGGGACTTCCACGAAGTGTTTGACCGACGCAGCCTGCCCCGGGAGAAGAACCAGTATCTTTCGTACCAGTTAATTCGCAACGTGCTGGCTGCCCACGCCAACCACTGTTCATTCTGCGTCATGGCTGATGCGAGGCGTCCCGACCTGCTGGAAGCGTGGTACGGGGTGATGCGCGGCGTGCGCATCGTCGAGCTGCGCCCGCGCTGCAAGATGATCACCTGGCAGGAACTGGCCGAGGTGGTGCCGCAAAAGTTGCAGCGGTTTCTGAAAGACAAATACGGCATCCTGCCCGGGACTGGGCGAGCCAGCTATTTCCCGGAGGCAAGCGAGGCCTCGGTGTAGCTTCGCCAGAGCCCGGTTGCACGCGACACATGGAACCCGAAACGGCAAATTCGCTCGAGGAACCGGCCGGCGCCGCGGAGTCGTTCTACTCGCGGGCACTGCCGCGAATCTCCCGCTTCATGTTCGCCGTGAGCGTCATAGGGAGCGCGGCCGCGTGGGTGGTATACGGCTGGCGGGTGGCTGCCGGATTCGCCTGCGGGGCAGCCATCGCCTACCTGAATTTCCATTGGCTGAAGCGCGCGGTGAACGCGCTGGCCGACGCAGTCACGCAGACCGGGCAGCGGCAATCGAGCAAGGGAATCGTGCTGCGGTTCCTGCTGCGCTACGTTTTGATGGGTCTGGGAGCCTATGTTATATTGACTGTTTCCCCCGCGAGTCTTTCGGGGCTCTTTGCGGGCCTGTTCGTGCCCGTGGGAGCGATCGCGTGCGAAGCCGCCTACGAAGTGTATGTCACGGTAGCGCGTGGGTTATAGCCAAGCCCCAAAATCCTTGTTGAAAGTATGAGCTAGAAGCAGACCTATGCCCGAGCAACTCTGGTTCACACAGATATTGAACAACCTGTTCGGTGGAGCCGTTTCTGGGCTGCTCCAGGCCCTCCATATTGCGCCGGGGAATCTGCAGGCGCCCATCACCAATGCCGTTTCCATGCAGTTCCTGGTGTGCCTGTTCCTGTTGTTGCTGTTCATGCTGGTTCGCACAAGCCTCTCGGTGGACAGGCCGGGGGCATTGCAGCATGTCTTCGAAGGTGTGCACGGGTTCATCCAGGGGCAGAGCGAGGAGATTATTGGCCATCACAGCGAAGGTTTCACGCCCTTCCTGGTAACCCTGGCGTTCTTCATTCTGACGTGCAATCTAATCGGGGTAATACCGGGGTTTGAGTCGCCTACGGCCGTGCCGGTGGTCCCGCTGGGTTGCGCGATTGTGGCTTTCTGTTACTACCAGACCCAGGGATTCAAGCATGCCGGGGTCGGCTATCTCAAGCACTTCTTTGGGCCATCGGATCCCACCATGGGTTGGATCATCCGATTACCGCTGGCGGTTCTGATGTTGCCGATCGAGCTGATTAGTCACCTCGCGCGTATGCTTTCGCTCACTGTGCGTCTCTTCGCCAACATGTTCGCCGGCGACATGGTCACGCTGGTTTTCTTTTCGCTGGTTCCGGTAGGAGTTCCCATTCTGTTTCTGGGGCTCCACATTGGAGTTTCGTTCCTACAGACGTATATTTTTGTCCTGCTGACGACGGTGTATCTGGCGGGAGCAGTGGCGGAAGAACACTAGGAGCAAGCAGCTAGTAGCTGGTAGCTGGGAAAACCGACTTCCAGCTCCCAGGCACCAGCTACCAGCTACTCAGTACTGGTTTCCGCAAAGCGTGAGGGCGTCTGCACGAGGATGACGTCAACCACCCACTGGCGGTAATTCATGGTCACAAGGAGAAACATCCATGCGTAAATTGAGCTATGTGTTCATGGCGTTGTCTGCAATGTGCTTCGCGGTGCCGGCATTTGCCCAGGGCGCGGCGGCCGGTACAACCAACTGGGTGGCGATCACTGCCGGCTTCTCGATGGCGATTGCTTCTGCGGTCTGCGGTCTGGCGCAAGCCAAAGCCACCGCGGCTGCGGCCGAGGGGTTGGCGCGGAATCCTGCCGCTCGCCCTGGGATTCAGCTAGCGCTGATTCTGGGCCTGGCGCTGATCGAATCTCTGGCGTTGTATACCCTGGTCATCATCTTTGCCAAGGTGAAGTAGGAAAAAAGCTCGGACGGTCAAAAGCCTCTGCTTCGTTCCAAGCAGAGGCTTTTTGTTTACGCAACGGGGTTGACTAAATTTTGCGGTTGCCGTCCCACTCGCTGGATTTGCCTTCCGGCAAGCGCTGCAGGGCCTCGACCAGCAGGCGGCGCAGGCGGTAGCGGCTTTCCAGGTCGGTGTTCACGATCTCAAACCCAACTTCGTTCACTCTGGCGCGGCGCAGCAGGACCTGGGCGCGGATATGACGGACGCCCGTGGAAATGTCCAAGTTGGCTTCCGAACCCACGCGGAGGTTGTCTTCCTTCGTGCCCATGCCGCCACCCAGGCTCAATTCGCGAATCAGGATGCTGGATTTTCCCCAGGAACTGCTGATCGTTGCCGAGAATGTACGCGCCAGCACGATGCGCTCGTAGCGGCGTTGCCGTACCCAGGGGCAGGCCGGGGCGGCATCGAGCGGGGCCACTGCCAGTTCTCCGGGCTCAAGGCCGCTATCGGCAAGCACCTGGCTGCCATAGCGGGGATCAATCTTGGCGAGGGCTTGCGCGGCTGCGATCCGTAGCTCGCGGTGGTGCGACCACTTCCACATCCGCTTGGCTTCCAGAAGATTGCGCAGTACCGGAACCGCGTCGGGATCGCGCAGCCGGCCCAACGATTCCACGGCTTTCAGCTGCAGAAGAGGTGAACGGCCCTGGGCTTCTCCGGCCTCGGCCATAACGATCAAGGGCGGCACTGCAGTGCGGTCGCCGCTCATGCCAATTTCGTCGATGGCTTGCGGCAACACCAGCGGATCAAGAATTTCCAGAAGCTCGAGCAGAGAGCGGCCGCGGTCCGGGGCAGCGCCGTAGGCGATCTGGCGTACCACCACGTCGTGATAGAAGCGGTTCCATTCCGGCAGCCGTACGGGCAGCAACTCGAGCATGGTGGGCACATCGAGGCGGCTGAGCAGACCCACAACCGAGGCACCCTGGCGCGGTTGACCGGTACGCAGCATCTCCCGCAGCTGCGCTCCTCCTACCGACCCCAGTTCCTGGACGACGTCGACCATGCGATCGCACTCCTCCCGCCGCATGCAGCGGAAAAAGCGGTCGGAAAGATGTTCCACAGCGGCGTTGGAGGTGCGACGAAGAACCTGCATTAGATCTGGCGGCAGCTGCGGCAGGTGCAGGGCCTCTTCAATGAATTCCGGCAGCCGGTTTTCCACCCCGATGCGGGGTCGCATTTCGTTGGCCAAGACGGGCCGCTGCTTGGCTAATGCATCCATGGCTGCGCAAACCTCGGCCAATGCGCCGTACTGCTTGCGTGAACTGGCTTCTGAACTCAGGCGCACAAAAGCAGCACTGAGCATGCTCTGCAATTCTGGATCGGATTCTTTGCCCAGGACGTCGCCGACTTTTTTCACTGCCACCGAAAGCAAATCGCCGCCCGGACCCACGAACAGGTCGGCCAATTGGCTCAACCCGATGGCGGTCTTGCGGCGCGGCTCCGTGTCCTTGGCATCCAGGCAACCGATGTAATTCCGCATGATGGCGCCGGCAGTTTCCTTGTCGCCGCGTTCGAGCAGAACTTCCACGAACTGGCGGACGTTGCGCGGTGGCACGCACGGGGCTTCGTTGGAGAGCAGTACGCTCTTCTTGCCGGCTTCGGGCACTTCGGCCCAGAACATTCTGTCCAGGATGTCGGCGTGGGACTCAACCAGGATCCCGGCCTTGCCCATCTTTTCTTCCTGGATCTTCAAAATCTGTCGCAACGTGTCCATCTGCCGGCTCATGTGCTCCAGCATCTGGTGGACCGCGTTGACCTTGACGTCACCCTTCTGGAAACGTTCCAGGGCGAAGCGGATGGCCATGTGCTCCGCGGCCTTCATCAAGAGCGGGGTGTCGGTTTGCTGGGTGTTGACGTTTGACGCCAGACTCTCCAACAATTGTTGCAAGTTGACCTTGGTGTTAGCGTCGGCGTGACTCAGTTCCTTCTGCAGCGCCTCGGGCTTGAAATTCGGATCAACACCTACCTCACCGAACTTGGTGAGCAGGCGAATGGCCTGTAGAACTTCTTCTTCCTGAAGAGGTACAACACCGCCGGTCCAGCCGCCACCACCTCCGGTACCTCCACCGCCCCCGGTACCCTCACCGCTGCCGCTTCCACTCCCGCCGCCTGTGCCAGTGCCCCCACCTCCGCCTCCTCCGCTAATGCGAACAGTCGGAACACTGCCGATGGGTGCGCCGCCGGGTTCGCCGCCACCGCTGCGGGCGCCTTCCGCGGCTGCAATCAATTGCAGAAGTTTCTGCGGGTCATTCAGCCACTGCTTGAATTCTGGGCCCAGGGTCTGGGCGGCAATCTGTGCCGCGATGCTTACATCGTTGGTGGCCGGGTCGGCGGCCACAAATTTCACTTCATTAATCCGGATAGTGGCTTGTTTGCTGTCGCCGAAGGTGTCCTTGATCTGTTTGACGACATCCTGCGCCTTCGATCCTCCAACCGCGAACGCCCGCACCAGGCGGGCAAAATCATCGACCGTAACGTTGCTGGAAAAATGGATGCTGGCCAGCCCGGCCGTGGTCAGCAGTTGAGCGAAGCTGCGCTCCGCCTGCCCGGTCTCGAGCAGGATGCCATCCATCAAGAGCTTGTTGTCAGTGACGCCCAGCAGAAAGCCGCCGTCGTCGCCCTTGGGCAATCCGTTCTGCAATTCCGCCCAAGTGGTCTCGAACTGGCCCTCGGTGCGCTTGTGCTCGAAGCCATACAGGCGCACGTACTTCACCAGGATGTTGAGGCTGTGCACAAACGCACGGGCAGAAGAACTTCTGCTCTCTTTATTTGTGTCTTGCGTAAGGATAAGCCGCTCCTGCGAGTCAGTACCCGACTGGCATAGCCTAATGCGAAATGGTAAGACGATGCACATTACGGAGGTAATAGGACGACGCCCGCACCTAACTTGGTCGCTCTTCCGAAATCCCCCCGCTTGGCAGCGGGCCGGAGGCGCGTTTCGCCTGACGGCGATATTCTCCAGCCGCATTTCGCGGTTTCTCCGGCAGGATAAGCCCAAGCGATAGAAGGCAGTGGATTTAAACGCGGTGAGCAGCGAGAATGGCTGTTTACTAAAGCTTGGAGATCATGTTGCCGACGCCACCGTCCCCTGACCAAAACCCCAAGCCTAAGCGCCGGGCGGGCCTAGCCTTCTGGATGCATGCCGTGCTGGCAGAATGCGACCGCGTGCGCCTCGACTTCGCCGCTGACCCGGTGCACGATCTCCGCGTCGCCCTGCGTCGATGCCGCTCCATGGCGGATGGCTTGATGGTGATCGATCCCGACAAGAATTGGAAGGCGATGAAGAGGGCCGGGAGACCGCTTTTCAGGGCGCTGGGCGAGTTGCGCGACGTGCAGGTGATGACGGAAGAAGTACAGCACCTGGGCGCAAGCGATGATCCGGTCGCCCGGACACTGGTGAACTATGCGGCCTTCCGCGAACCGGAGTTAAAGCGGAAGGCATTCACGGCACTCGAAGAGTTCGACCGCCAGCGCTGGAGTTCGTGGTGTGAGGAATTGCCCAGGCGTGCAGCCCGCGTCCGGGTGGGAAGCGCCGTGTTCAAACACATGGCGCTGGAACGCTGGACCGAGGCCCGTGAACTGCATCGCCAGGCGTTCCGCAGCCGAAGCCAGGTGGCCTATCATCGTTTACGAATTGGCCTGAAACGGTTTCGTTACACGGTGGAGAATTTCCTGCCCGAACTGCATCAACTCTGGAAGGACGACCTGAAGCAACTCCAGGACCTGCTTGGGGAAGTACACGATCTGGATGTTCTCTGGGTGAGAGCAGTTCAACTGAATGCATTTCCCGACGTGGAGTCCCGCACACGGTGGCGCGCCCGGATCACAGAGGAGCGCCACCAGCGAATCGCACGCTACCGTCAAAAGATGGTCGGCGAGCAGTCTTTGTGGAATCTCTGGCGTGCGGCGTTGCCCGAGGGCAAACAGATCGAAGCGGCCGGGTTAAGCCGACTGCGAATATGGGCGTCGTTCCTCGATCCCGACCCGGCGCACTCCACACAAGTGGCGGATCTTGCCATCCAGCTTTTTGACCGACTGGCCGGTGCGGGGCTGCAAACCGAAGGCGCAGCGCCACGACTGCGGGAGATCCTCCGGGTGGCGGCGCTGATGCACGATGTCGGAAGATCAAAAGGAAACAGGAGCCACCATAAGAAATCCTGCGACCTTATAAGCCGCCTGAAGCCACCGCTGGGATGGACCGCTGAAGAACTGCAAATGGTGGGGATTGTTGCTCGTTACCATCGCGGAGCTTTTCCGCAGCTTCGCCATCAGAAACTCAGCCAATGGTCCGCTGTCCAGAAAGCCCAGGTGTTGCGCCTGGCTGCTATTCTGCGCCTGGCGAACGCTTTTGACTCCACCCGCGACGGACGCATTCGACGGTTGGAGGTGCGCAATCAGAATGGTCTGCTGGAGATTGCCGCACAAGGCTACTCTGCCCAGGACCGAATGGCGAAAAAGATTGCTGGCGGGCGGCACCTGCTCGAACTGGTGTATCGCCGTCCGGTGATGGTGAAACCGCTGCGAATCGTGAAGAGGGTAGCTGGTAGTTAGGGGCTGGTAGCCGGGCAGGCACTTCCTTATTTTCTGGTCTGCGAGTACAAAACAATCATCGTATGACTCACGCTCAACTGGTTGCGAAAGCGGTGATATGGCTGCGCTCCTACCGCTGTGGAGTCGTCCTCTCCGAACAAGCCTTGAGTAGCGGCGAAATGCCCGATGCCATCGGATGGAAGGGTGCTTGCCATTCCGTTCTGGTGGAATGCAAGATCTCACGGGCCGACTTTCTGGCTGACCGCGACAAGCCTTTCCGCCGGAAGCCGGAAACCGGCGTGGGCTGCGAGCGCTTCTACTTCACACCCCGGGCCCTGGTTCGCATCGATGAATTGCCCAAAGGCTGGGGGCTGCTCGAATACCACAATCGCAGGATCGCAATGGTTTGTCCGTCGGCCCGCAACCTGCGCATTGACGTTGGATTCCGTTACGAGATGAACCTGTTGTTGGCCAGTTTGCGCCGCGTCGAAATCCGCATCGAGCCCCAAACCATTACGGAATTTCTCAAATGGAAGAACCGCATGCTCGAATACAACCGGGGTTCATGGCCGGAGGGAATCGTTCCGTCTGAAGACGAACCCAACTCATTCCTGGATGACAAGCCCACCCCGTCGGCGGTCTAACGCGCTCGAATGACACCCTCTGCGGAGGGACAACACAAATCAGCAGAAATAAGAAAACCGGGCTGGTTGGCCCGGTTTTTGGTGCGTCGAGTTGGATGCGGTTACATCGCAGCTACGGCGCAAAACTGGCGCGAAAGGTGCGTCTACGGCCCGTTTTGGCTGTCACCGGTTTGCGGTGAGCATCCTCGCGCAGTCAATAAATCAGGAGCGAGAAAACAGACCCTGCTATGACTGCAAACACCGGGCCAATCCTGACTCTCGTCCGATACATTATGAGATATTTGTAAGTGATTGATAATGCAATGACGTATTAAGTCAGCTTCGACCGAGCCGGCGTTGTGGCGGGGTTTCCTGGCGGATAGTGGAAAACTCTTGCACAATTGCAAAACCAGGTTGGCACTGAGCCAGTGCCGGGCCGGGGCGCCGTGGCTATAGTTCGCGGCGGCCTTCCATGGCCTTCAGCATGGTGATTTCGTCGGCGTACTCGATGTCACTGCCCACCGGGATTCCCATCGCGATACGAGTCACTTTCAGCCCGGGGCGACGGATGTGCTCGGAGAGATAGACCGCAGTTGCCTCACCTTCGACGGTGGGATTGGTAGCGATGATGACCTCGTCCACCTCGCCGCCTTCGACGCGGCGCATCAGGTTGGCAATCCGCAATTGTTCCGGGCCCACGCCGTGCAGCGGCGAGATGGAGCCATGCAGTACGTGGTAGCTGCCGTTGAAGTGCTTGGTCCGTTCGATGGCGGCGATGTTGGTGGGCTCCTCCACCACGCAAACCAGGCGCTGGTTGCGGGTGGGGCTGCTGCAGTAGACACAGGGATCGACGTCGGTAATGTTGTTGCAGATGGAGCACAGTCGCAGGCTGGCCTTAACGTCGCGCACGGCCGCCGCCAAAGCTTCTGCATCGTCGTCGGTGGAACGCAGGATGTGGAAGGCAAGCCGTTGCGCAGTCTTGCTGCCGATGCCCGGCAGTTTCTTTAACTCGTCGATCAACCGCGTCATGGGCTCAGCAAATTTGGACATGAGGTGAATTTCTTAGTTGGTAATCGGGTAATATTATGGCGCGTCGGGCAGTAACCAAATCCTACAGTCCCGGTATTCCCATCCCGCCCAGCATCCCACCCATGGTCGACTGCACGGCCTCGTCGACTTTTCTGCCAGCGCCATTGACCGCTGCGGTGATCAGATCCTGCAGCATCTCGAGGTCACCGGCTTTTACCGCTTCCGGATCAATCTGGATGCTGATCACTTGTTTGCGTCCATCCATTTTGACGGTCACGCTGCCACCGCCAGAGGACGCCTCCACCACCGTCTGCTCCATTTTCTTCTGCAGTGCTTCATATTGCTGCTTGGCTTGCGACATCAGTTGCTGCAGGTTGAATCCGCCCATGGCCATCCTTTTGTCCAGGTAACAGGTACTCGCAACTCGGTGCTACCGTTTTTCCTTGTAGTCAATAATCGTCCGGATTTCGGCCCCGAATTTTTCCTTCATCCGGCGCACGACCGGCTCCTGCTCGGCGCGGCTACGTCCGCCGCCATTGGCGGGAGCCCGAGTCGCAGGCGAGTTTTGCACGGTGCCACCCGGAACCACTCTCAGCTTTATCGGCCTTCCCAGTACTCCGCTGGCGGTGGCCATGGCAATTTTCTTGGCCTCCGCGCCCAAAGTCATGTCGATGATGGTCGCCGAGGATGCCACCTTGATCACCAGTTCATTGCCCTCGACTCGCCACTCGCCGCCTTCGAGCATGGAGACCAGCATCTGGTGGGCGCCCAGTGCGTTCAATACCGAGCTTCGCAAGTCCAGTTGCGCCTCTGGCTGGTCCTCACTCCTCGGATCCGGCTCGGCTGCCATTTCCGGGGCAGGTCGAGTGACTGCGGCGGGAGCTGACGTACCCATGACCACGCTGGGCACAGCCGCTGCCGCCGGCATCAGCCGCGGGCCGGTGCTGGGATTGCTCTCGGCTGACATCTCCGGCTTCGAAGCCGCTTTGCGTGCCGAGTCAGCAGCAAAGGGCGAAATCTGGTTCGAACGAACTGGCGGCGCCTCCGATTTCCGGGTGTCGGGAACCACCGACGGCTTGCCCGGTGGCCGGGACGCACTCCCCGCGGCATCGCTCAATAGTTGCTCGATGGGCAATAGTCGTTGTGCGTGGGCCAGCTTGAGCAGTCCTAATTCCAGGTGGAAGCGCTGCTCCTGGCGATAGCCAAGCTCGCTGTGGGTGCGCAACATGATTTGCAGGTGCCGCGCCAGGTCTTCCTCGCTAAACCATGACGCAACCCGGGCCACTCGCTGGCGTTCGTCGCTGGAAATCTGCAAAAGGGAAGAGTCGCCGCCCGCCACTTTCGCCACTACGGCATTCCGCAGGAAGCGAACTAACTGGCGGGCGAAATGCGTGGGGTTGTGGCCCTCGCTGATGATTTCGTCCACCCGCCGCAACACCTGCTCGCTCGATCCCTGGGCGACGGCCTGCATCACTTCTTCCAGCACACCAGAAGCCGCAGCCCCTATCAGTTGCCGCACTGCCTCCGCGGTCAAGCGGCCGCCGCAGGAGGCAATGGCCTGATCGAGAATCGAGAGCGCATCCCGCACCGAGCCGTCCCCAGCTTCGGCCAGCAGGGCGAGCGCGTCCTCATCGGCTGCAATTTTCTCGCGGCCGGCAAGGTCCTTCAGTTGCCCCAGGATCTCCTCGAAGCGAACTGCGCGGAAACTGAAGTGTTGGCAGCGCGAACGGATGGTCTGGGGAATGTCTTCCGGCTGGGTGGTGGCCAGCATGAACACCACGTGTCCCGGCGGTTCCTCGAGTGTTTTCAGCAGGGCGTTGAAGGCGGCATCGGTGATCTGGTGAGCCTCATCCAGAATGTAGATCTTGAAGCGGTCTCGCGCCGGGCGATAGCGCGCGGCCTCGCGCAGTTCGCGAATCTCGTCGATACCTCGATTGGTGGCGGCGTCAATCTCAATGACGTCCACCGAGTTGCCGGCGCGGATTTCGGTGCAGGACTCGCACTTGCCGCAGGGCTCGATCACCGGCTTGTCGGACGACTTGCAATTCAGCGCCATTGCCAGGATGCGCGCCACCGTGGTCTTGCCAATGCCCCGGTGGCCGCTGAAGATATACCCGTGGGCGGTACGCCCCTGTTCCAAGGCATTCTTCAGCGTCCGCGTAACGTGCTCCTGTCCGATGACTTCCGAGAACTTCTGCGGACGGTATTTGCGCGCCAGGACTTGGTAGCTCATGGTTAAGAATCTCTGATTATACGTGACGACGGAGTCCCGCAACGGCTAGGGTGGATCGCTTCGCCTTCTGTTTTGGGCCGGATTCTTCTTGGGAACTCAGATGCACTGATTCCAGTGCAGCCCGGGCATGAACTGCTTGCGCTGGAGTTAGGTACAGGATAGGCTTTGAGATGGGGCTGGCTCATAGCGAGCCGGCACGCGAGGGACTTTATGCAACTCAAAATCAGTACTCGAATTCTGGACGGTGTTCTGATCGTAGATTGCAGTGGCCGGCTCGTTTTAGGCGAGGAATCTGCCATCCTGCGCGACACGGTCAAGAAACTGATCGCTGACAACAAGCAGATTGTGCTTAACCTTGGCGGCGTCAACTACATCGATAGCGGCGGGTTGGGGACGCTGGTGGCCCTGTACACGACGGCGCAGAATGCTGGCGGCGCCATCAAACTGGCCAAGCTGACTCAGCGCATTGGCGACCTGCTTCAGGTTACCAAGCTGATCACCGTGTTCGAAGTATTCGACAACGAAGAGCAAGCGGTGCAGTCGTTCTCCAAGCAGGCGGCGGCGTAATTCCATTTGTGCTGGGCGGGCATCACGGCCCGCGCTTGCCGGAGTCTACGGAAGCCCCAGGGATGATTTCTGCATCCTCAGTCAAGTCAGGTAGCCTGGCCGAACGCTCCTCGCGAATGCGCGAGCGGATCGTCGCGACCATCCGGAAGATTCCCAAGGGCAGAGTATCGACTTACGGCGCCATTGCCCGCGCTGCGGGGTACCCGAGCGCGGCGCGGCAGGTCGTGGGCGCGTTGCGCCGGTCGGTAGGCTTACCCTGGCAGCGCGTGCTGGGTGCGGGGGGCGAAATCAAGTTGCGCGGGGACTCGGCCATCGAACAGCGCTTGCGCCTGGAGGCTGAGGGCGTAACCTTCCGCGGCCGCAAGGTGAACCTGGCGCGCCACGAATTCCATTTTTCGCCGGGCAACAAGCGCGGGAAGGGGCGCGCATCGAAAGGCTGAACCCGTCGCGCCGGGGCCTGCCGGCGCCAGCTACCAGCTACTTATTCTTGAACTGTTCGTCGATTTCTACCTGGTACCCGGCCACCAGTCGGTTGGTTTCGTTGGCCATACCGACCACCGACATAAGTTCCTTGAACATCTGCTCAGTCATACCTTTCTTCCGGGCAGAAGCAGTGTGCGAAGCGATGCAATAGTCGCACTGATTGCTGACGCTCACCGCGACATAAACCAGCTCCTTCGTTAGCGGATCAAGGGCTCCCGGCGCCATGATCTGTTTAATGTCTTCCCAAGTGCGTTTCAGGGCCACCGGATCGTGGGCAATCGCCTTCCAGAAATTATTGATCCAGTCGGTCTTGCGGGTGGCCATGATGTCGTCGTAGACAGCTCGTACTTCAGGGCTGGCATCCTGATATTCGATAAGTCCGAAGATTGACATAGGTTCTCCTGAAAAACAGTTTTGCAGCGGAGAAATTCACGGTAGACATTCGAGAAAACTCAGACGCAGGCGACTGAGCCTCTCAGGGGTCATTTCTTGGGTAGCTCTCCGCTTAGCAGTTTCCCCAGGCACGATGCCGGGCAGCGCAGGCCCACGTAGAAATGCCCGAAGAGCGCGTACACCGCGCTCACGTGGTCGAAACGCATTTCGTAAATCAGCTTCTTGAACACCATCGGGTCGTCGGCGAACAAATCAACGCCCCACTCCCAATCGTCGAAACCGATTGAACCGGTGATGATCTGGCGAACTTCACCGGCGTAGCGGCGGCCGACCAGGCCGTGCTCGTTCATCTGGCGGGCGCGTTCGTCAATGGGCAAGGTGTACCAGTTCTTGTCCTCGCCACGGCGGCGGTCCATGGGATAAAAACAGGCGTAGCGATGCTTGGGCAGTTCCGGAAACAACCGCGGACGCATGGCTTCTTTCTGCCGGGCGAGCGTGTCTTTGATCTCGCGATTCCATTCCTCCGAATGTGGCTCGATACCACGGTCGACCAACGCCCGGTAAACCTTGGTGGTGGATTCGTACAGTCCCAGTTCGATCACCGAAAGGTAAGAAGTCGTCGGTTCCAGATAATCACCCAACCGTATCCGCGCCAGATGTAGCTCGGCCTGGTTCAATTCATCAAAAGAATTCCGGAAATGGACGAACATCAAATCGCCCTTGTGTCCCACCAGCGAATAGAGTCCCGACTGGCCCGCCGGGTTCTGTTCCATTTTTGCCAGCACGCCACTGGCCTCGTGCAGGATGGCGGTCTTTTGCGAGGGACGCAATTGACGCCAGGCTGGCCAGCGAAAGCGCATCATCTGGTGCAGAACACTGTAGCCTTCCACGGTCAAGGGAACAGCAGGGATCTCCGCCGCGGCGGTTTGCGGACGAGCGGTTTCAGTGGATGACATGAGGTCCTCGGGTTTCCGCACTATTGTACCTGTGAGGGCGGCCAGCGACGAGCCTGCACTGCCGACCGACGGCGAAAGGAAAAGGGTGGAGCGACGGGCCAAGGAGCGCAAAGAAAAGGAAAAGCGCGGTTCGCACGAACCGCCCTCGTAGTCCGGTGACAAGGTCTATATTCCGGTGCCCTTCACTACCAGGTTGCTGGGGCTGCCCAGGTCACTGCTGTTGACCGTGACATTGGCCTGTCGGCCTCCGGTCTGGGTGGGCGTGAAAGTCACGGTGATGGTGCAGAAGGCGCCGGCGGCCAGCGTGTTCGGGCTGATCGGGCAGTCGTTGGTCTGCATGAAGTCGCCCGGGTTGAGCCCGGTCATCGCGAAGCTATTGATGGTCAGCGCCGTGGTGCCGGTGTTGGTCAACGTCGCTTTCTTCGGGCTGGAGGTTGTGCCTACCGCCTGGTTGCCAAAAATCAGGTCAGCCTTGGAGAACTGCACGAACGTTCCGGTGCCGGTGAGGGCAATTTTCTGCGGGCTGCTGGGGTCGGAGTCGGTGATGGTGATACTGGCGGTCCGTTTCCCAGCCGCGGTGGGTGTGAAGGTGATGTTGATGGTGCAGTTGCCGCCTGCGGGCACGCTGTTGCCGCAGGTGTTGGTCTGCGCGAAATCACCGGCGTTAGTGCCGGTGGGGAGGATGCTGGTAATGGTCAGCGCTGTCGTGCCGATGTTGGTCAGCGTCACCGGCTTGGGCTTGCTGACCGTGTTCACCACTTGGGTGATGTAAGTCAGGCTGGTCTTGGAAAGGACGACATTGCTGGTAGCCAGCGAAATCTTGCTGATGAAGCCGTCATCCTTTCCGCCGCCATAGGTGGTTTGCAGGGCGTTGGCCAAAGGGAAATCAGGCGACTCGGTATAGCCGATCACGTAGATGTTCCCAGCGCTGTCCAGGGTGAGACCGCTGCCGCCGTCTCCGCTCTTGCCACCGAGGTAGGTGGAAAACAGTAGCGCGGAACCGGCCGGATTGATCTCTGAGACGATCACGTCAGTGACGCCGAGAAAACTCGGCTGCAGCGGATTTACCGTCGGGAAGTTGGTCGAGTCGGTAGCTCCGGTGACGAACGCGTCCCCGGAGGAATCGATCCTAATTCCCGAGGCGTAGTCGGCTCCGTTGCCGCCCAGGTAAGTCGCGTAGCTTAGGGCCGAGCCGGTGGTGTTTACCTTGGCAACGAATCCATCGCCGCAGTGAGTGAAGAAACTGAAGTTGCAATTGATGGGATTATTGTTGCCGCCGTAGACGGTTTGCAGCGCACCGGCGGTGGCCGGGAAATCGGTGGAATCAGTCGACCCAGCGACGTATGCGTTGCCGGCAGAATCCAACGCGAGGTTGACGCCTTCGTCTCCCAGGCTGCCGCCTACGTAGGTCGAGTACACCAGCGCCGAGCCGGTGGGATTCAGCTTAGCCACATAAGCATCGCCGCCGCCGGTCAGGGTGGTGCGAAACGCTCCGGGGGTGGTGGGGAAGTTGGTGGAACTGGTGCCGCCGGTGATGTAGGAGTTGCCGAGTGCGTCGATGACCAGACTCGCACCGGTGTCATCCGAACTGCCGCCGAGGTAAGTGCACCAGATCAAGGACGCGGCGCCGGATTGGGTAGTATCAAACTTGGCCACGTAGGCGTCGCCGCGGCCACTACCTCCACCGAAAGTGGGCTGGAACACTCCTGGAGTCGTGGGCAGGTCGCTGGACAGGGCAAAGCCTGTGATGTACGCCTTGGCGCTGCCATCGAGGGCTACCTTCAGCGCCTGGTCTTTTCCTTTGCCGCCGAAGTACGTCGAGTAGAGCAGGGAAGCGCCGGTAGGATCGAGTTTGGTCAGTGTTCCGTCCTGGCTCCCTTTGAGAGTGTTCCTGAACGCTCCAGCCGTTACCGGGAAATCGGTTGACTGGGTGAAGCCGGCTGCGTAGGCGTTTCCGGCAGAGTCTACTGCGATGCCCAGGCTGGCGTCCACGCTGCTGCCGCCGAGGTACGTCGAGTAAACCAGCGCCGAACCCGAGGGATTGATCTTGGCCACGAAGTCATCGCTCGACACCGTGCATCCGCCGCAGGTGCGATCGAAGGCGCCGGCTGTGGTGGGAAAATCTGAAGAGAACGTCTGGCCCGAGATGTAGGCGTTGCCCGCTCCGTCCAGGGCGATGTCTTTGACAACGTCGGTCTGGGTCGCGCCGAGATAGGTCGAATATACCAGCACTGGATCGATGACCAGTTCCCGCGACCGGTCGTACGAACCCACAGCGAACGAGACTCCAGACTGACCTGCCTGGAGCGCGTAGTGCGCGTCGACTGAGAGCTTCGCTCCGGTGCTGTCCACTTGATACACGATGGGCTTGTGGAAGCGGAGATCACCGCCGTCGGTCTTCACCAGCAGATCACCGTTGCGATCAATCGCAAGATCAGAGGCGCGCCGGGTTCCGCTGAAATCCAGATGGATGGTGCGAGGATCGATGTCCGGCCTAACCACGAAGTCGTACTCCAGTTGCTGCTGGTTGCCGTAATACATCAGGTCTATGCCGGGGTACACATCGCTGTATTTCACACGAGCATAGGTGGGTACATTCGTGCGCCAGTTCTTGGCGTCTTTACCGATGAAGTAGTTGGCTTTACCCGGCAGTGGGTCCACTCCAACCGAGGCGGCTGAAGCATTGGCTCCGGCCAGGCGCATGCGAACTAGCGATATGGCGGCGGTTGTAGCTGCGCCCTGGTTCGCCGTGCCACGCTTGAGTACGAGGATGGCCTGGTCGCCGGTGAGCAGAAGACTATAGCCGTGACCCCGGGATAGGAACCTCACGTTGGAGTCCGCCTGGCCCCGGTTGGCCTCGAAGCTCAAGGGCAGCTTGGCGTAGGCGCTCAGCACACGGGCCTGGTCCGCTGGGCTATTCGCGGTAGTTCCGGCAGAGGCAAGAGAAACCACTGTCCCGGCCAATACTGCCGCTATGGCAACGGCTATCCCGATGTATCTGCTGCGCATGCGCACTCCTCGCTTGATTCGATTTTTTGAGACCCACTTGTACTGAAGAGCGGTTCAGAAGACAAAACCGCCAAGCAGTACGTTGCAGTTGCCGTTCCACACCGATTGTCTGGAATCTCAACAATTACAAGGAGATAGAAAAAGCACGTCCCACTTGAAGTGCAAACTTCTTTCCACCTGACTGCAGGAATCTGCCGGGTCACAGGCGACCAGTGCGGATGGTGCACACGTATTCACCCAGGCTGCTTTCCCGTGAGCAAGAGGGGGACATGTTCTGTCCCCCTGGTTGAACCGCACAACTGAGCGATTGGCCTACATGATCTGCAGGAATGGCATGACCGAAGGCACGCCGCTCGAATTCACAATCACCAGCATGTAGTAGCCCGGAGGGGCATAGTTGGCGTTGGGCGGCGCGGTGGCAGTGATCTGACCGGAACCAACGGTAAAGGTCAGGTCTACGTAGCGCTGATCCATATCGTCCGCATGTGTAGTGGCCGAGGGACGCATGAGAGCCACGCGCGTAATGCTGGCCGCGTCTGGCGTGTTGATGGTGAACTGGGCCCCGTACGTAAGGGTTGCGGGAGACGAAGTAATCGTCGGCCGCGGCCCTTTGAACAAGTACGGCGGGCTAAACATTTCATAGGTCTGCTGGTATATGCCCTTGTCGTCCGCGCCAGCTGATAGCACGCGGCCATCCGGCATTACGGCAGCGGTCGAGTGGTAAGTCCGCGTACCGACCTGGGGAGCCATCAAGGTCCAAGTCCCGGCAACCGGATCGTACAGTTCGGGAGTCAAGACCGGGTTTGCGTACCGGCCGCCACCGCCGCCGCCGCCGACCACCAGCACGGTGCCGTCGGGAAGCAGCACGAGGTTCTCGTTCATACGTGCGATGTTCATCGGAGCGATGTATTGCCAGATCGGCCTCTTGGTCGAGAAGTCAATCACTTCGGCGGTGTTGGTGGTCGTGCCGGCGCCGTTGCTGGAAATTGGCGAACCGCCCGCGATCAGAACTTTGTTCAGACCCGGCAACAGTACGTGGCTGGCATAGTAGCGCTTCCCGAAGTTAGTGCCGGATTGGAATGTCCAGGTATTGGCGACCGGGTCGAACACGTAAGTCTTAGCAAAAGGAGTAGAGGCAAAAACTTTGCCGCTGGTCAGCAGCGTCAAACGCGGGTAGGCCGTGCCATCAAGCAAGGCATTCGGCAGATTCGCCGACGAGGGCAGTACCGTCCAAATGCCGGTGTGATAATCGAAGGTTTCCATGACATTCTGGACTTTGGTTCCGATCTCGTTGGAACCGGAAACTTCCAGCATGAGGCCGCTGGCCAGCTCGATCGTGCTGGGATACCAGCGCGCAAGGTTCATGTTCGCAGCGAGAGTCCAGGTGTTGGTCGTGAAATCGAAAATGTCGGTGTTGAACGTTCCGGAGTGGTTGTTCGGAGGATTGGGTGCGTTGCCGCCGGTCGAGAGCACTTGCCCATTGGGCATGATCCCGACGCCGGAGCAGAAAATATCGCGCGAGGCGGTCAACAACGCGTCGGTCACAATGCCGGTGGTGGGATCAAGCACCACGGCGCGCGAACCCGGGCCGCTGCCCGGCCGCGGATAGTAATAGAAAAGAACCTGTCCGTTGTGCATCAGCGCCAGGTTGGCACCCACCAGGCAATGTCCGTTCGGTGGGCACAGCATGGCCGGCGCGGTCCAGGACCCGACTTGGTTGGCAGGTTTCGCTGCCCCGGTAGCCTTGGCCGTGGTGGTGTTCGCCTGACCCCACAGCAGGCTGGCCGACAGAAGAAGCATCAACAGCGGGGCGATGCTAAACCACCCGGACGATTCGCTCAACCGATTACAGTTCTGCACGCGACCTCCATTGCTGGCACATCAGAGTATGGATCGTTAACCAAAAGATATCTCGAAGTTCACTCTCGTAGCTGGGAGGAAATTTAGGTTCTCCGTCCGGCAACACCTCGGGGGCGCCGCTCGGCGGAGGGCGGACAGCGTATTTTCAATAGCGATGCTGGTGGTGTCAATGAGAAGAAAGACTCAGTCCCGAGGCGCCGCGCCGCCGCCGGAGACGACTCCTCCAGCGGGTGGTTTGGGTAACTTGGCAGCCCGACACTTCCGGGTTGAACCAAGTTAGGAAACCGCACTGCCCGCAACATGCCCTAATTACTTCCTGTTCTGTACTTTGGTGACCTGCCCCGACAGATAACTGAACGGTAGGCTGAAGGAGTACTTCTGCCACTGCGTCAGTTCCCCTGTTGTTCGGAGGCTGAAGGTGCGAGTTAGACTGGTTGCGACTTCTCTCCTGCTGCTCTTTCTGGCGGTGCTCCTAACGGGCTGCGCCGGAACTCCCCAAAACGCCACTCAAGCACAGGTCAACAGCGCTGGCTCGAGCAACCATCACCCCGGAGGTGGCCGTGGTTCGGGGGGGGGTACCGGTCCTGGCGGCGGAACCGGATCTGGTGGGGGATCAGGCTCCGGTGGAGGATCAGGATCAGGCGGTGGAAGTGGTTCGGGAGGCTCCGGCGGGGGTAGCGGCTCTGGCGGTAGCGGTGGTACCGGCGGTACCGGTGGCGGGGGAGGCACGGGTTCTGGCGGCAATTGCGGATTACCGGCAACCGCTGACTTCTACGTGGCCACCGACGGCAACGATAACTGGTCCGGGACTCTCGACACTGTCAATGGCAGCGATGGTCCGTTTGCCACTCTGGATCGCGCACGGAAGGCTATTCAGGCCAGCCACGGTAGTGCCCACACCGTCATGATTCGCGCCGGGAACTACTCTCTGAGTGCGCCCGTGCTTTTCACCGCGGCAGATTCGGGGACCGCGTCGAACCCCATTATCTACGAGAATTATCCCTGTGAGGTCCCAGTCATCAGCGGCGGAAAACCCATTACGGGGTGGACGAACCCTTCGGGAAATGTTTGGACGGCGCAGCTGAGCTCGAGCAGCTACCAGAATTTCGAAGGGCTCTTCTTCAACGGCCAGCGCCGCGACCGGCCGCGCACCACCACCCCTACAACCTATCTTCGCAATGTGGGGCCGGTTTACTCCGGAACCCAGTCGAGCAGTTGCAGCGCGAACGTGGGCGGTCGCTGGGAATGCTTTGACCGTTTCGTGTTTGCCAACACCGACGTGGCTTCCAGCTACCACAGCATGGCACTGGGAGATGTGGAAATTCTTGACTTTGAGAAGTGGACCATGAGCCGCATGCGGCTCAAGTCGGTGGACACGGCCAACCACATTGCGTATCTGACCGGCCCCACCCGCCAGGTTGATGGCAACTTCGGCTTCCTGGCCGGGCACCGCTACCTGATTGAGAACGTGAAGGAAGCCTTGAGCCAGCCCGGACAGTGGTACCTGGATCGTTGTACCAACCCCCCGGCCTGCACCAGCAGTGCGGGAAACTGGACGCTGACCTACCTGGCGCAAGCGGGCGAAAATCCCAACAACGCGGAAGTCATCGTTCCACAGCAGACGCAACTGATCAAGGCCACCGGGCTGCAGCACGTCAATTTTGTGGGAATCACCTTCGCCCATGACAATTGGATGCCCCCGGCGGCGGGCTTCGGCGACCAGCAGGGCATGCTGGGGGTCTCCGCTGCGCTGAGTTTCGTCAACTCAAGCAACGTGACCGTGGATAGTTGCACCATCGCCCACACCGAAGGATGGGGTGTGGAGTTCATCGGAACCGGACCCATTTCCACCACACCCAGCAACCAGGTCGTTAACAGCCTGCTGTTCGATCTGGGGGCGGGCGGCGTCCGCGTGGGTACAGGTGTGAACCAGAAAGACACCGATGCGAATGTTGCCCAGCACGTGCTGGTACAGAACAACCTGATTTCCGGCGGCGGCCGAGTGCAGCCTTCGGGCATTGGCACTGGCATCCTGGTGGGCAACGCGCACCACAATACCGTAACCCACAACGAGGTCCACGACTTTTACAATGGCGCGATTGGAGTCGGACTGAAGTGGGGAATCGCTGGCGGAGGCAGCCTGGCGCATGACAACATCGTCTCCTTCAACCTGCTCTACAACCTGGGACAGGGAGTCACTGACGACATGGCCGGCATCTACTTCGCCTCCTCGGCCACGACCGGCAACCAGGTGCTCAACAACGTGATTCACGACGTTACCCACGCCTGGACCGACACCGATGGCTACGGCGGAAATGGGATCTACTTCGATCAGGGCACATCGAATGTAGTGGCCCGCAACAATCTGGTGTACCGCACGTCGTCGTCCGGCCTGTTCAACAACCTCTCCGACCGTACCAGTGACACCTACTCGCAGAACAACGTGATCGACAACAACATCTTCGCGCTGAGCGGACTGTACGTGATCAACCACGGCGGCATGAATCCCAGTTCGATGAGCTTCACTCACAACATCGTCTACTACAACACCGGAACCCTTCAGGGTGGAAAGTGGGCGTGCTACGACGTAGGCAAGAGCGGCCTGCCCGTACCGTGTTCCACGCGCTTCGCGCTTGATAGCAACCTGTACTGGAATGCTGCCGGCAAAGCGCTGTCTTTTATTACGACCGATCCCAATAACCCACGCACGCACACCAAATACACCTTCAGCGGATGGCAGGGGCTGGGCGAAGACGTTCATTCGCAGAATGCCGATCCGCTGTTCGTGAATCCCATCGCTCCTGCGGATGATTTCAACTTGCAGTCCGGTTCACCCGCGCTGAAGGTGGGATTTGTGCCTTTCGATCCCAGTCAGGCCGGAAGGACCAACCCGGGGCAGCTCTCGGCACCGGCCGTTTCAAACGCGTTTCCGGTCAACCTTCTGGCTCCGGGACTTTTCTAGCGCTGAACCGGTACCAAGTAACGAGCAAGAAAAACGAAGGCGGCTGCGGCTGCCTTTTCTTTGCTCCCTGTACGGTACTGTTCGGTGCTAGGAAATTTCGGTGTAGTAGAATACGCGCGCATCCAATCCCAGACGGAAGCCTATCGTGAGCGGCGTAGCATCCGCGCACAGCGCTCATCCAATTCTCTGAGCTTGCGGGATGTCCGCGGTTCAGATTCTCGCAGGGGAATCGCAGTGACAACACGGCTATTGGCTTTGATCGCTCTCTCAGCTTTGCTGGCGCTGGCCGGCTTCACTTGGGCTGGTGGCGGCCCCCGCGAACAACCGTCGGCGACCGCCAAGGCTTCGTTCTACGTCTCGCCGGAAGGCAACGACTCCTGGTCGGGGCGGCTGGAGAAGCCCAACCCCGCGCACAGTGACGGCCCTTTCCGCAGTGTCGCACGCGCCCGCGATGCGGTACGACAACTCAAGGGCCACGGCACCGGGCCGCTAACCGTCGTAATGCGCGGCGGCGTATATGAGTTGAGCGAAACGCTGGTGTTTGGTCCGCAGGATTCCGGCAGTTCTGACGCGCCGGTTGTATATGCCGCGTATCCGGGCGAGGTGCCGGTACTGAGCGGTGGCCGTCCCATCACCGGGTGGAAGCAAGGGCAGGGAGGACTCTGGTCGGCGCCTGTCCCTGACGCTAAAGACGGCAAGGGATACTTCCGCGAACTGTTCGTGAATGGACAACGGCGGGTGCGGGCGCGCACCCCCAATGTGGGTTCGTACTTTAACGTCGACGGCCAGATCTCGCGCGACGAAGATGCCAGCTTCCGCTTTCACGGGAGTGAGGTTCGTCCGGAGCACGCTCAGCAGGGCGACGTCGAAGTGGTGGGTCTCAACAAATGGCAGGCCTATCGCTTGACCGTCCGCGCGGTCGACGAAGGATCGCATAACGTGACGCTAGCCTCGAAGGTGTGGCCCAGCTACGAAGAAGAGAACTCGCGATACTGGATCGAAAATTCCCTTGATGCCCTGGACGCTCCCGGCGAGTGGTATCTGAGCCGGCGCGATGGCGTGGTCTACTATCGCCCACTCGCGGGTGAGGATCCCAACCGAGTTGAAGTGATCGCTCCGGCACTGGAGCAACTGGTGCGCTTTGCCGGCGAGCCAGGCCGTGAGGTTCATGACATCACCCTGAGTGGCTTGACGTTTGCATACGCGGACTGGTCGCTCCCGCCCGAGGGCCTGGCGCAGCGGCAGGCAACAACCGATGTCGGGGCGACAATCGATGCCCAGGGAGCGCGTGCTTGCACCATCGAGAGATGCGTGCTGACTCATATGGGGCTGTACGCAGTGGGCTTCGGCAGAGGATCGAAGAACAACCGCATCGTCGGCAACGAGATGATGGATTTGGGCGGCGGCGGCGTCAAAATCGGCGACGCCGACAGCAGCGTTCACCCCATGCGCGCTGGCGGCGGGGGCGGAGGAGGGCAAGGCGGCCAGGGTGGTGGGCGTCGGCAGCCGAATTTCGGCGGACAACCTCCGTTTGGCCGAAGGCGTCCGGGAGGGTTTCCCGGCGGCGGCCAGCGTGGAGGTCAACAAGGCGGCGGGGCGCCGGCAGGCGAGCCTCAGTATCCGCCCGACCCGGCAGACTATCGCTCGGAAGAGAACTACCCGCACAGCGAGAGCGAAACCACCAGCGACAATATTGTTTCCGACAACCACATTCACGACATCGGATCGGTGTTTCAGGGTGCAGTCGGCATTTGGGTAGGGCAGAGCTATGGCAATACGCTCTCCCACAACGAGATTCACGACACCTATTACTCCGGCATTTCCTGCGGCTGGACCTGGGGATTCGGCCACACCGCGGCCCACGACAATATCATCGAGTTCAATCACATCTACAAAATCGGCCGCGGCGTGCTCAGCGACATGGGCGGCATCTATACACTGGGGACACAGCCGGGCACGGTGTTGCGTAACAACGTGATTCACGATGTGCATCACGACGAAGGGCGCGAAGGCTACGGTGGGTGGGGCATCTACCTGGATTCTGCCACCAGCGAGGTTCGGGTGGAGAACAACGTTGTCTACAACAACGACGAGGGCATGGTGAACAACCAGGGCGAGGAGAACACCATCACCAACAACATCTTCGCCTTCGGGCGCAACACTCAGTTCCAGCGCAATCGCGCGGCGTACAAGCCAAGTTTCACGTACGACCACAATATCGTTTACTACCGGGAGGGGGTGTTGATGCGCATCCGTCCGGACCAGGGCCAGTTCACCATGGACTATAACGATTACTACCGCGCCGGCGGTCACGTGGAGATTTTTATTCAGCGGAGCGGTACGCAATCGTTTCGAGAATGGCAAGCAAACGGACAGGACCCGCACTCGATCGAGGCCGACCCGCGATTCGTGGACCCGGAGCGTGGCAACTTCACGTTGCGACCGGACTCACCCGCCCTTCGGGTCGGTTTCAAACCGATTGACGTGAGCCAGGTGGGACCCCGGCATTAAAGAGCGCCCTGCGGGGGCCAAGGCCGGGTATTCTTACGACTCACCGTCTTCCCGTTCGGGAGTGATGAGCAGGATTGCCACCGGCAAGGGTTCGATCGTTGGCGACCCTGCGGCTTGGACCTGCAGCTTGATCTGCAGAATGCAATTTCCCTGGTCATCCGCGACGATGGCAGGAAATTGTTTGTAAGCAGCGTTGAAGGGAACCAGTGTCATCACTGCGGGATTCTTGGTCCGCGACGCCAGACGGCTGATCCGCGTGAGTTCCTCGAGTGGCACAGCTTGTTCCACGTGCGTATCCGCCGACACCGGACTGAGCACGACCCCATCGGCGGGCTGACCGGTCCCCGGATCGGTGCCCACGCGCGCGTAGCGCAGGGTGTAAAGACCGGGCTTCAACTTCTGGTCCCGTGAGTCCTCACCTTCCTCGGTAAAACGCAACACTCCGACCAGAGCGCCGACGCTCAGGTTCGTATACTGCAGGCCTGCATTTCCTGCGCCCGGTTTGCCCGCCACCGTCTTGCTGAACCACACTTCGCAGGCAATCTTGGTTAGACCGTTGTCGGTGGTCATCAGGCGAATACCCTGCGGGTCGAGTAGGGCGCCAAGCGCTTTCGGCATTTCCGAGGGCTGCTCCGCAGTCTGCAAGCTAAAGGGAATTTGCTGCCCGTGAACCAGGCTAGCGGTAGACAGAAGCACTGCCAGCAATGTCTCTAACCAGGGTAACTTCATAGATTTGGTGTTCCAGTAATGCCGCCGGCGTTTCTTCTCAGCCTCAATGAAAGGATACGGGCCCAAGGTGACTGGCTGTCAATAGCAAATGCGAGGGCCGAGTCTCGAAAGTCGCGGGCCAAGGGCGGCGAAAAAATATCGGGAGAAGGGTTGATTTCCGTCCTCCTCCCGATGCAATGATTTGATAGATCTCGCCTTACAGCGCGCTCAGGAACGCCAACAAGTTCGCCTGGTCGGTGGGGCTCAGCGCCTGGTAGCGCTGAATCACCACTGCCGCCTCGCCGCTGCCATCGGGGCTGTGCTGCAGAATCGCCGAAGGTATGTCCTTCTTGCTGCCGTCATGCCAGAAAGCCGTGCGCACCCCGAGACCCCACAAGGGCGTGGTCCGCCACTGGCTGTTGGTGGCTTGTCCGGTAATCAGTGTGTTAGCCGGGAACTTGCTCTTGTTCTTCACGCCCATATCGTGGAGCAGCAGGTCGGAGTACAACCCGACTGTCTGGTTGCTTATCGATGGGCTGGGGCCAAACTGGGTACCGTTGAGGTCAATGTCGTAGAACACCTGCAACGGCGTTTGATAGGCGGGCAGGTGGCACTCGTTGCAGCCGGTCGCCATGAACACGCCTTGTCCCAGCAAAACATTCCCCGTCAAGTTGGGCGGCGGAGGCGGCGCCAGGAAGCGCGGGAAATCGGCGATGGCAAAGATTCCCTTGCCGCCGCTGGCCGTGTTGTTGTTGTTCGGAACATTCGGATCAATATTGTCCACGCAATTCGGGTCGATATTGCAGTTCCCCTGGGGGCAATCTTCCGGGAAAACCAGCGGGTTGGTGATGCCCAGATCGTGCGCGAAAGCAGCTGCGACCTGTTGCAGCAAAGTCGGCTGTTGGGCTTTCCGGCCAAATCGTCCCGGACGGATCACGCCCTTGTAGTCCGCCACCAGGTTGGCCACGCCGTGGATGCCGTCGCTCACATAGTTCACGGCCTCGAAGGTCACTTGATTCAGAATGTCCTGGTCGGCAATCGCGTCCACCAGGCCAAATCCGAATAACGGCGCGGTCATGCGCTTGTCGATCGCGTTGGCATCCGCCGGGATCTGCTCTCCCTGAAGCGTGCAGAGGCCGCTCTTAATGAAAGGGGCGTTGGATAAGGGCTGCAGGATCGGACCACCTTCGCTAATCAGCTGATCGAAGCTGCCGTCAGGGTTGGTCTTGCCAAAGAAAGTCAGCAGGCGCGCCGCACCGCCGCCGATCACGGGCTGCTTGTGGCACCGGCTGCAACCACCGTCGGTGCTCACCGGTCCGAATCCTTCTTGCACTCCCCAGAGGCGGAAGAATTGTGACTGACCAGCGGTGAATACCTTTGACTCTACCGGAGCCAAGTTAGGCAGGGGCGAGCCCAATTGCGCTTGAACAGGTAAACCCATCATGGCAACCAGCACCAGGGTTGAAATCGCCAGGATGGCTGCGGAGCGGCGTTGCGAAAACTGCATAACGTCTCCTTGCCTCTGCAGACGGCAGAGAATCGCACCGAATGATCGAATCATTCTCTGGTTTGGCCGGGTGAACTCGGCGCAAGGCCCGGGAAAACAAAGTCGTACTGGGGGAATACCATTGTTTTCTGAACGGGTCAAGAGTCTAACGTCCCTGCGGGGGGACTCGTCCTTTTACAACTACAACTAGCACCGTGCATTCTTTCCCTGCGGGCAGATGCGCAAAGAATTTCACCAACTGTGGCATTCACGTTGCCCCGTTGCGATATCAGCTTCTACGTTCAACTAACCGCTTATCGCGACCCCGAACGAAGAATTGTAGAGCACAGAGATCAGTCTTTGTACGGACATAGCGCCCCTACTCTCCACTATGCTGTGAGTCCCACATCAATCTTTGGCTGCGCGAAGGCCAGTCCTCAATCGGACCTGGCCCCGAACACTTTGGTAACCTCAAGAGCACGTTAACTTCCAAGTTAGGAATAGGGAACCGGCTGTGGTCGGTGAGTGCGTGGCCCTATCGCGCTGGTTGGCTGCGCGCCTTGGGTGTCAATCATTTGTACGCAATCTCGCGCAACTTCTTCTCTGGTGTTGGGTTTAGGTTTCAGGATGAGAGCGCGATTCGCGAGCGCGGTGTTTGCAGCCCTGCTGCTGACCCTCGGGCTGAGCGGTTGTGGTGGCGGCTCGGGCGTGTCGAACCAGCCTCCTCCTCCTCCGCCTAACGGCACGAAGATTCCGCTGATGGACATGACCGCATCGAGCAACTACCTCGGCTTCGCGGGTGGCCTCTACGAGAACAACACCAATACTGTGCCTACCGACCACAACCAGGCCGGGCTGGCAACAGTTAGCCAGGTCGTGCCTCGCGATGCCAGTGGCAACCCCAGCCCCAACGGCAAGGTAGTTTTTCTGTCGATCGGCATGTCCAACGCCAATTTCGAATTCGGTTTTTTTCAGAACCAGATCGCGACCGACAATCGAGTGAACCACACGACCCTGGATGTGGAGAACGGAGCCCAACCCGGGGTGACTGCCTGCTTCTGGACCCAAACCAGCGGTGTCCCCGCAGGCTGCGATCCGCCTGACCCGGCGCCCATCTGCCCGACTCCGGATGTCAATCCCTATGACATCGTTCGCGACTGCGTGCTAACTCCCGCAGGCCTCACTGAGGCCCAGGTCCAGGTGGCGTGGTTCAAGCAGGCGGACAAAAGTCCTGGGACTTCAGGCAAAGTGCCTCTGTGTGACGCCAGTCAACCGGGTTGCGTGAATAACGACAGCACCGACGCTCTACATCTGGAGCGCCTCGAAGGCGAGATCTTGCGTGCCGCTCAGATTCGATATCCCAACCTGAAACAAGTGTTCATTGCCAGCCGCATTTACGGTGGTTACGCCACCATCACGCTCAACCCCGAGCCGTTTGCCTACGAAAGCGGGTTCACCGTGAAGTGGCTTATCCAGGCACAGATCAACCAGGAGCGCGGTGACGGCCCTGATGCCGTCGCTGGCGACCTGAGCTATACCAACGGAAAAGCGCCATGGATCGCCTGGGGCCCGTACATCTGGGCGAATGGCCCTAACCCGCGTTCGGACGGGTTGACTTGGTGCGACGGACAACCCGCGCCTCCATGCAACGGCGAAGAAGATTTTCGTCTGGATGACCATACCCATCCCAACCCGACGGGTCAGCAGAAAGTATCGACGTACTTATTGAATTTCTTTCTTAGTTCACCGTATACACCGTGGTTTCGACCGTAGCCGTGGGGCCTCAGCGTCACAAGGACACTCGCTAGGGTCGAAAGGCCCTGTCTGCTAGTCAGTTTGCACCTTTAGACTTCTTGCGCTCTTCTGTCCGAAACAGTAGACTCCTCTCCCGGCGGGCGAGACAGCCGGGGGAGGGGTTCCCTCCTTTTTGCCATTCTGAAACGTGGCCAAATTGTGCAAAAGTTTGCGAGGCAGGGCTCATGGATGTCCCGTTTTACCGAGTTTCTTCCTCCAACCTGCTTTTCCTTCAAAGAGTTGCGGGTTGTGAATCCAGGTGCCAAGGAAGTTTCGGATGGCAAAGCAGTTGCAGAACCTAAGCCAGCAGGCGTTGTGCAGTGGGGCACACCCAAGAAACCCGCGCTCAATTTTGCGTGAACTCCCCAAGGGTCGCTGAGTACTTGCAAGTGTGTTGATTCTTTGGAAACACCGGCATGGGGAGGCGGAGCCTTTTTTAGGCTTCCCTGGCCGACACTAGATCAGGAAGGTGTTGAATGCGGTCGAGCCGATGGATGGAAAACTGGAAACCTTACGGATGCACTCTGATTGCACTGGTGGCGATGTTTGTAAATGTGGCGATGGCGCAGCAGCAGAACGCTGCAGCGACACCACAAACCCCTTCGTCGAACTTCACCGCCGACAGCCAGTCTTCCGCGAGCGTACCGGCATTGCAACAGCGTAATCCTCGTTATCGCATTCAGCGTGGCGATACGCTGGCCCTGGATTTTCGCTTCACCCCGGAATACAACGAGTCGGTAACGGTGCAACCCGACGGATTTATCAGCCTTCGCGGCATCGGCGATATCCATGCCGAGGGAATGACCTTACCGGAATTGAACCAGGCGCTGGAAGCGTCCTACTCGAAGAGTTTGCACGACCCCGTCATCACCGTCACCCCCCAGGAATTCGTGAAACCTTTCTTCAGCGCGAACGGAGAGGTTGGGAAACCGGGCAAGTACGATCTTCACGGAGACACGACGGTGGTACAGGCAATCGCTATTGCGGGCGGATTCACTTCGGCGGCGAAGCACTCCCAAGTGGTCCTGTTCCGCCAGGTCTCGCCCGACATGGTGCAGGCCAAGGTTCTTAACGTGAAGCACATGCTGAACTCTCACAACCTGTCTGAGGACATGCACCTGCAACCCGGCGACATGCTTTATGTCCCCAAGAATGCTTTGTCCAAGATCATGCCTTACCTGTCTTTGAACAGTGTCCGGGCCACATACGCTATCCAATAGGCCAACCGAAACTTTTTGAGAGGCGAGGTCACCGTATGGACGATATTCGCAATGGAAACGGCAACGGCAACGGAAATGGAAATGGCCACGGAAACGGAAACGAAGGCTTGAAGTCGCTTTCGTCCAAGATGCGCGACTTAGTCGCGGTCGGCTTCCGCCGTCGGGTGCTGCTGCGCCGCGCCTTCCTGGTCAGTTTGCTGGGCACCTTGATCGCCGTGATTGTCTTCGGCATCCAGTACCAGTCCGAAATGGAAGTCCTGGTGAAGCGCGATGCCCGGGTCGAACCCGCAGTGACTCCGGATGCGAGCCCGCGGCCCGACGCGTCCGGCGATTCCAACGTCACTACGTTGGACCTCAATACCGAAATGGAGTTGATGCTGCATTGGGACCTGCTCACCCAAGTGGTGCAGAACTGTCCCGTCCTGTGGGAAGGTCACCCTCACTTCTGGACGCCGGTGACGAAGGCCATCAAGAACCATATCCCGGGCATGAACGAACAGGCGCAAGGTGACGCCATCATAAAGTTGAGCAAGGCGCTCACCCTCACGCCCGTTCCTACGTCGGGAATCCTGCAGGTGCAGTACTCTGCCAGCGACCCCAACGACTCATTTTGCGTGATGCAGAACCTGACTCGCTTGTACATGGCCAGGCATATGCAGGTGAACCGGCCGCCAACCAAGCTGTTTGAATTCTTCTCGGCGCAGACGGACATGTATCACAAGAAGTTGGACGACGCCGAGGCCAAGTTGCTGGAATACGACCGCAAGCACGATGTCGCGGCTGCCGGCCTACAGAAAGAGCTCGCGGTCCAGCAGGAGGCCCAATTCCTGGCCAGCCTGCGCACGACCGAGGCCGCCATTGCCACGACCAAAGAGCGCCTGAGCCAGATGGAACAGGCGGAGAAGAACACGACTCCTCGCGTGTCCACTACCCAGACGCTTTCCGACAACGGAACGCTGATGGCGAACCTGAAGACTTCGCTGAATACCTTGGAATTACAACGTACTGACCTGTTGTCCAAGTACGATCCTAGCTACCGCACAGTGCAGGAAACGGAACAACAGATTGCTGAGACCAAGGCCGCCATCGAGGCTCAGGACAAGACCAAGCTCACCGCCGACACCACCGACCGTAACCCGGTGTACGCCTGGGCTGATTCGGAACTGGCAAAGGCTAAGACCGATTTGCCGAGTCTCGAAGCACAACGGTCGGCCAATTCGCAGAACGTCGCTAGCTACAACCGTGAGGCTCATCAATTCAACGAAGGCGAAATTAACGAAGCCAATCTTTCGCGCGAAGTGAAAGCCGAGGAACAGAACTACCTGCTTTATCTGGGCAAACGCGAACAGGCGCGAATCTCGGAGAAGTTGGATGAACAGCGCGTGCTGGACGTGATCCTGGCCGAGCCGCCCACACTGCCACTGGTGCCGACGTATTCTCCGTTGCTGTTGGTCCTGGTTTCATTCCTGCTGGCGGGTCTGGTGGGAGTTGGAGCCGCTCTCACGGCCGACTACCTGGATTCGTCTTTCCGCACGCCGGACGAAGTCAAGGAAATCCTGCGAATTCCAGTGTTCGCTTCGATCCCGGTATCGGAGCCAACCAAAGGCAATGGCAATGGCCACGAAGTAGCCTCGAGCCCGGTCCCTAGGAATGGCCACTAGGGGAGTGGTGGAAATGGTAGGGAAGTAGAAGTAACGGTCGACCCAAATCACGGAGGACGTATCTTGAGCAGGACTTTCGAACTTCTGCAGCGGCTTGAAAAGGAACAGGCGACTGGGGCGCCGTCTGTTCCTCCCACCAACGGTCATCGTCCGGCTTTGCCGGCGCCGGTCGGAGAAGAAGTCACCCGGCTGGTTCAACAGATATTCCGGGGTGCGGTTGCGACTGACCGGCCACGGGTAGTGGTGTTTTCTTCAGTGGCGCATGGTGACGGATGCAGCTGGGTCTGCACTAATACCGCGCTGACGTTAGCCGCGCAGAATGCCGGATCCATTTGCTTGGTGGATGCGAATCTGCGAACCCCCAGCCTGCATGCTCAGTTTGGGATCGAAAACCGGGTGGGACTCTCGGATGCCATGGTGCAGCCAGGCCCGATTCGTGATTTTGCCCAACAGATCGCTGGCAGCAATTTGTGGGTGCTGCCGACCGGTTCGGCAGCGGGAAGCCAAGCGCAGCTCAATTTCGAGATCTTGCGGGTGCGTCTGACCGAGTTGTGCGCGGAATTCGAAACCGTATTGATCGACGCTCCGCCCGCCAGCCTGTATTCCGATGCGGCGCAAATCGGCCGCTTGGCGGATGGTGTGGTCCTGGTGTTGCAGTCGAACACCACTCGGCGCGAATCCGCGCTCAAGGTAAAGGACATTTTTGAAGCTGCGAGCGTGCGACTTCTGGGTGCAGTTCTGAACAAACGCACGTTCCCGATTCCGCAGAAGCTTTATAACCGGCTCTAGTCCCGCGACTGGAGCCGCTTGCGTGGGGTGAGTTCTTGCTGTTGTGCGGCAGAAGCAGTCTCTTTCGGGATGTTTCGACAACCCGATGGGACTGAAAGGGCAGAGCTATGCACATAGAGGTCGTACAGGCCGTATCGGCGCCGATCCAAGGGAATTCCGGACTCTGGTTTGCACTACGCACCCGCTCACGCCACGAGAAGAAAGCTGCTTCCGAGATCGCGGCCAAAGGTTTCTGCAGTTTCTTGCCCCTGGTGGCCCGCAAGCAACGCTGGAGCGATCGTATAAAAGAGGTGGAGCTGCCGTTGTTTCCTGGTTACGTCTTTGTGCAGACGGACGGTTCCGCGGAAAAACAGGTATCCGTCCTGCGCTCCACTGGGGTAGTCGGCTTTGTGGGCAACAACGGTCGGGGCACCCCCATCCCGAGTGAACAGATCGACTCGGTGCGCAACATCGTGGAGCAGGGGGTTCCGTTCACCTTGTACCCCTATCTGCACGTCAACCAGCGGGTTCGCATCCGGGGTGGGTCCCTGGATGGGGTGGAGGGATTGCTCCTGGCCAAGAACTCGGACCAGAGCTTGATTGTTTCGATTGACCTGATTCAGCGATCCGTGGCCATACGGGTCAGCGGGTACGAACTGGAACCTGCGTAAGCGGTCACAGACCGCGAGCCGTGCGGTGTGGCACTGTGGAAAAAGACTAACTCGGGGCACATTGGGGGATAGGGAATGGCGGATCGTCGGCCGAAAAAGGTGAGTGCAGGTAAGCCCAAGATTGCGGTGCTGGGCATGGGACACGTTGGGCTTCCTACGGCATTGGGATTGGCGGATCTGGGTTTGGAGGTAATCGGAGCCGATTCGAATGCGGAGGCGATCGCTAAGCTGCGCACAGGAATTTGTACCTTCTATGAACCGGGCCTGCAGCCTCTGCTGACCAAACATTCTAGGAACAAGCGTTTCCAGCTGACCGAAGACGTAGGCGCGGCCATCAGCGCTGCCACCGTATTGTTCATCTGCGTGGGCACCCCGCAGAAGGAAAACGGGGAGGCCGATCTGACCCAGGTGGAAGGCGTCGCCCGGGTGATCGCGCGCAATCTGAATGGCTACAAGCTGATCGTCGAAAAAAGCACTGTGCCGGCGATTACCGGGCAATGGATAAAGCGGACCATCGAGCGCTTTGCCGACACGGAAGCGCCGGTCCATCGCAACGGAGCCAGGAACGGATCGTCGAGGGCTTCCACGGTGCGTTTCGAGGTGGCCTCCAATCCGGAGTTCTTGCAGGAGGGCCGGGCGGTCGAGGATTTCTTCCGGCCTGACCGCATCGTCATTGGGGTGGAGTCAGAGCGCGCTCAGCAGCTTTTGGAAAGCATCTATCGCCCGCTCAAGCGTCCCATCCTGGTCACCGACCTCAACACCGCCGAATTGATCAAGCACGCGGCCAACGCATTTCTCTCCACCAAGATTTCGTTCATCAACATGGTGTCCGACGTATGTGAAGCGGTGGGCGCCGACGTGGTGAAAGTGGCGCAAGGCATCGGCATGGACTCCCGCATCGGCTCCCAGTTCCTGAAAGCTGGCATCGGTTTTGGCGGTTCTTGCTTTCCCAAGGACGTGCGGGCTTTCATCCACCTGGCGGAAACCCACGGACTGGATGTTTCGCTGATGCACGAAGTCGAATCCATCAACCGCAAGCGAATCGATATCTTCCTCAAGAAGCTGCGCAAGTCTTTGTGGGTGTTGCGCGGTAAGACGCTGGCGGTGCTTGGCTTGGCCTTCAAACCGTTGACCGACGATATTCGCGAGGCCCCCGCGCTCAAGATTATCAATGCCTTGCTGGAGGATGGAGTGTCGCTGCGGTTGTACGATCCGCAAGCCATGGCTGCTACCCGCTCCGTTTTTCCCGAACAAGCCGGGCGGGTCACTTATTGCGAGTCGGCATACGATGCCGCTCGCGGTACCCACGCCGTGCTGGTGCTGACGGAGTGGGACGAATTTCGCAAGCTGGATCTCAAGCGTCTGCACGACGCCATGGAAGT
The DNA here is from genome assembly GCA_020073665.1 of Terriglobia bacterium. Taxonomy (GTDB): domain Bacteria; phylum Acidobacteriota; class Terriglobia; order Terriglobales; family Acidobacteriaceae; genus JAIQEU01. Next base: position 39,304 of record JAIQEU010000005.1, on the reverse strand, counting down.
GCCGATCATGCTGGACGGGCGAAACCTTTACGATCCCAGCGTAGCTCGGGAACACGGTTTCGAATACGCCTGCATGGGGCGTCCTACGGCGGGATCAGCCCCGGCCAAGGTGACTGCCAGGAAACAGGTTGCTTCGTCTCGCAAGCCGGCGGTTCGCGGCGTGCTGCTGTAGCTTGGTAAGGATTCACGGTCGTTTGCAGGGCTGTTGCACGGCATCCACTGGGTCCGAATTCCGGTCTTCTCCGATAAGGTGCCATGAGCCAGATCCGTCGACACATCCTTCTCGAAGCGTTCAAGCTATTCGACTTGTCGCTGTTCGTTGCCTCCTTCGCCCTGGCGACGCTGCCGGTGGTGCACGAGTCTCGGGTCGCGCGCCTCAGCCAGTTCCTCACCATGCGGGTGAAGGTGGTGAACCTGGCCCTGTTCATCGGGTTCCTGATTCTGTGGCATCTGGTTTTCAAATCGGTCGGACTGTACGAATCCAAGCGGCTTTCCAACCGGTTATCGGAAGTCCGCGATGTGCTCAAGGCCGCCCTGATGGGGACGGCTTTTCTGGGAGTGGCGGCCAGGGTATTCAGCATCGACATGGTGGATACGCTGTTCCTGATGTATTTCCTCTCGATCAGCAGCGTGCTGACCGTGATCAGTCGCCTGGCTCTGCGCTCCATCCTGGGTAATTTGCGCCGGCATCACCGCAATCTGCGTCACATGCTGGTGGTGGGCAGCAATCCGCGAGCTCTCCAGTTTGTCCGGAAGATCCAGTCGCGGCCGGAGTTGGGGTATCGGGTCATCGGCTTTGCCGATGAAGTCTGGCCCGGCACGGATTCGTTCTTGCGCACCGGCTACCGCCGGGTTTGTGATCTGGAAGGTCTGCCCGGGTTCCTGCGGGAAAGCGTGGTCGACGAAGTGATTATGGGGCTTCCCTTGAAATCACGCTACCAGCAGGCGTCACAGGTTGCGGCGCTTTGCGAGGAGCAGGGCATCGTGGTGCGTTTTCCCTCGACCATCTTCAACTTGAAGATGGCCCGCACCCAGGCCGACGAATTCGAAGGCGACTCGCTGATTACGCTCCTCACCGGCGGCATGGCGGAGAGCGGCCCCACCGTCATCAAGCGGACCATGGACATCCTGGTCTCCGCCTGCTTGATCCTGCTGTTCTCGCCGGTGTTCCTGATCGTTGCTTTGCTGATCAAGTTGACGTCGTCCGGACCGGTGTGGTTCGTGCAGAAGCGCATGGGCCTGAACAAGCGGATTTTCTCCATGTGCAAATTTCGCACCATGGTGCCGGACGCAGAAGAGCGCCTGGCGGAAATCGAACACCTCAACGAAGCCACCGGCCCAGTGTTCAAGATCAAGGATGATCCGCGCATTACCCCGATTGGCCGGTTACTCCGCAAGACAAGCCTGGATGAGCTTCCCCAGCTCTTCAACGTTCTCAAGGGTGACATGAGCCTGGTAGGTCCGCGACCTCTGCCGGTGCGCGACTATCAGGGGTTTGACCAGGACTGGCAACGGCGGCGTTTCAGTGTCCGTCCGGGGATCACTTGCCTGTGGCAGATCGCCGGAAGAAGTTCCATCTCCTTCGAACGCTGGATGGAACTGGACATGGAATACATCGACCAGTGGTCGTTGTGGTTGGACCTGCAGATCCTGGTGAGAACGATTCCAGCAGTATTGAAGGGGACGGGCGCCGCTTAACTCGCGACACCTGAATTGAATCATGGGCCCTAAGAAGTCAATCGACCTCAACACGCCGCTGGTCATCCTCCGAAGCATTGCCCACACTCCCCTGGGCATCCTGCGCAGCCTTGGCAGGCTGGGCGTTCCGACTCACGTCGTTCACCGCGACCAGTATTCGCCGGCTTTCTACTCCCGTTACTGCCAGGGAAAGTTTGTCTGCGACTTCAGCAACGACTCGCCTGAACAATCGGTCGACCGCCTGCTCGCAGTGGGCCGCACCATCGGGCGCCGCTCCATTCTTCTGCCCACGACCGACGAAAGTGCCATGTTCGTCGCCGACCACGCGGCGGAGCTCGAGCCCTGGTTCCTGGTCCCGCTGCAGGATGCGGAGTTGGTACACACTCTCTGCAACAAGCAGAGTATGCACCGGCTGGCCAGGCAGTTGGGCCTGCCCGTGCCGCTGACGGTATTTCCCCAGTCGCGCGAGCAAGTCGAAGACTTTGCCGCTACCGCGAAGTTTCCGGTGGTGCTCAAAGGCATCTACGGATTGAAGCTTCGCAAACGCAGCGGCAAGACCATGCTGGTGATCCGTTCCGCGGAGGAATTGCTGGAAAAATACGACCGCTTCGAAGAGTCCGAGGTTCCGAACCTGATGCTGCAGGAGTACATCCCGGGCGGCGAGGACGCGAGCTGGATGTTTAACGGCTACTTTAATCAGCGGTCGGAATGCCTATTGGCTTTCACCGGACGGAAGATTCGCCAGTGCCCGGTGTACGCCGGTGTCACCAGCCTGGGCGTATGTGAGAGCAATGTGGCCCTGCGGGATGCCAGCATCGCAATGCTGACTAAGCTGGGCTATCGCGGAATTGTTGACATTGACTACCGCTTCGACGCACGCGATGGCCAGTACAAGGTCCTGGATGTGAACCCGCGTATTGGAGGGACCTTCCGGCTTTTCGTCACCGACAGTGACATGGACGTAGTACGCGCTCTCTATCTCGATATGACCGGCCAGGCGGTGACTCCGGGGACCCCATGCGAGGGACGGCGCTGGATCGTCGAAGATCTGGACCTGGTTTCCTGCGTGCGCTATGGCCGGGAGGGTACCCTTTCGCTGGAGCGCTGGGCGAGTTCGCTGCGTGGCGTGGCGGAATCCGCGTATTTCGCCTGGGATGACCCGATGCCGGTGGTGCCGATGCTGATTAACGACGCCCGCGAAATGTTTCGCCGGATTCACCGTGCTCTGCGCTCATCGTTGGAGATGCGCCAGCCGGTTCGCCACCGCTTGCGTCTACCGCTTGCGCCGTACGCTCGCATGTCGTACCGGGCCGCTTCGAGCAAGGCAGTGGAGCCACGGCTCAAGTAACCGTTCCTGATCCCAAGACCCTCATCATGGCATCTGCAACCCTGAGCATTCAGAATTCTTGCACTGGCCGTCTGGCCTCGCTGTGGGAGCGTGTGCGTTCCCGGGCAGGGAAGGGTTCGTTTGCCCTGGTGGATCAGGGGCTGCTGGCGTGCTCCAATTTCCTGATCACCATGCTGTTGGCGCGCCAGTTGACGCCCGAGCAGTACGGGGCCTACGCGCTGGCGTTTGAGGCCTTCCTGCTGTTGTCCGTCTTGTACGCCGCTTTTGTGTTGGAGCCGATGAGCGTCTTCGGCCAGTCGGTGTACCGCGACAACATGAAAGACTACTTTGGGGTCTTGTTCCGGCTTCACCCCGAAGTGAGCCTGGTGGTGCTCGGGGTATTTGGCACCTGGGCATACGTCGCCCACATCCTGGCGAAATCGCGCGCCCTGCCGCAAGCCCTGACGGGGATGTGCTTGGCCGCGCCCGTCGTGCTGCTGCTTTGGGCGGTGCGCCGCGCCTTCTACGTCAAGTTGTCTCCCAAGGTCGCGGCCACGGGCGGAGCCGTCTACTGCGTCGTGCTGCTGACCGGACTGCTGCTGGTCTACAAGATGGGCTGGCTGTCGCCGTTCATGGCGTTCATGCTGATGGCCTTCGGCGCCGCTGCCGCCGGTCCTTATCTGCTATCGCAACTCAAAGCGCCACTGAAGCCTGGGACCGCGGCTCCCAGCACGGCCGAGGTGGTGCAGAAGCATTGGAGCTATGGCCGCTGGGCGGTGCTGAGCGCGGTGGCTGCATGGGCTTCAGACGCCGTCTACTACTTCGCCATGAGCAGCTCGCACGGCCTCGCGGACGCGGGTGCCATGAAGGCGTTACTCAATCTCAGTTCTCCCGTTGGCCAGGTGTTTGCCGCGCTCTCGTTGCTCACGCTTCCGTTCGCTTCCAAGACGCACCGTCAGAAAGGTGCCTCGGGAGTTCGCAAGGTGGCCTGGCAGCTGCTGCTGGTCTACGTTGGCGGCAACCTCGCTTACTGGATGGTCATCGTGCTGTTCCGCAGTTCCATCCTGCACCTGATGTACGCGAACAAGTACCCGCAGCTGCTGGCCCTGGTGCCCTGGATCGGCCTGGCGTCGCTATTGCGCATTGCCACTACGGCGCGGGCCATCCCGTTGCGCGCGGTGAAAGCGCCTTCGCTGGTTTTCTATGCCTACGGGGTGTCCACCGCCATCGATTGCATGGTTGGCGCACCCATGGTCTGGCGTTTCGGACTTCGTGGCTTTGTGTGGACCGATGTGTGTTCGAACGCGGTGGCGTTGATTGTGGTTTCCGTTCTCTTGCGCCGCAAGCTGTACTCGGAGGAGAGGGAGGCGAGTGCGAGTCAGTTTCGCCCGGAGCAAGTCCTCGCAGCCGCAGTCTGATTGAGAAATATCTCCTGTACCTTCATGACAACTGCAACTGAAAATCGAGTCAAGGTCGAACTGGCGTCACGCATCGCCTCGGCGATGAGCTTGCGGGACGCCGAGGTTAAGGTGGAGACCTGCCATGTTGATGTGCGCTCGACGTCCTGCACGGGACTGATTGCAGGCCGAGCTTTCTTCGCTAAGCATTTCACCGCTGATCCCTACCGCGTGGTGAGTGCTCTTCCGTGGAGGGAAGAACTCAGCGATTCAGTGGCCTCCCGGCCCCGGGCCGATCAGTTCCAGGTCGAGCGGAACGCTGCACAGACTTTCCGCTGCATGGCTGGTCTTGCCCACGTCCCGGCGATGTTGGGTTGTTCCGAAAGGGAAGCAATTATCCTATGGGAAAAGGCTGAGGGAGTGCGGCTGGACCAAATGCTGGTGCGTTCTCGTTGGATGCCGGGAACGGGTGACAGCTTCAGCAATGCGCTGGGTGTGGCTGGAGCGTGGCTAAGGCGCGTGCACGACGCGTCACGCGAAGGCAGCCGGGAGTTCGACCTGCATAGTTTGAGCAGAGCGATCCAGCAGAAGATCAAGGCTGAGCCTTGGGCCGAACAGACGTACGCACGCACCGCGATCCAGCGTCTGCAGGAGGCATCAGATGCGATCGGTGACAACGGCAAGCTGGAACTGCCTGTGGTGCTGAACCACGGCGACTTCACGCTAGCCAACCTGCTGTGGAATGGGACGCGTCTCAGCGTGCTGGATTTTGAGAACCCTATAGTCGCAGCTCCTTTCTACGATCTCTTAACTCTTACCTTCAGCCTTCGCCGCAAGTTGTTGAACCCGCTAGTCTCACGTAATGTGGTCCAAGCAGCGGAAAAGTCGTTCTGGAAGGCATACGGCGCCGTGCCCAGCCAGCTCGCAACCTTCCTGAATGCGGTTGCGACCGCCCGCGTGCTTTGCCAGTGCTCACCGCGACCGGCGAAGCAGCGCCGGCAGCGTGGCTGGCTGAATGCGGCAGCGGCTGCGGTCTATCACAATGTTCTCGAAAGCAGCATGCTGACCCGCTGCCTGGAAAGCTGATCGATTCGAATGGCGACATCGCAAGTTCCTGAGACTCAAAGTTTCGTTCCGGGCGCTGCCTCCGAAGCCGTCGCCGCCATTGACGCCGCTGCATCCAAGCAGCGGGACGTCAACAAGCTGGCAGCCGGCGCAGGAATGGCGCTGGGGGGCCGTTTGCTCGGCCGCGGGCTGCTCTTGGGAGTGGATGTCGCTTTGGCTCGCTTGCTAGGTCCGGTGCAGTACGGCTTGTACGTAATTGGCTGGACTGTTACTCGTCTGGTCAGCCTGCTTGCCCCCTTGGGCCTGAATTCCGGAGTCATTCGCTTTGGGGCTCGTTACTGGCGGCGTGACGACGAGCGCTTCAAAGGCGTTCTGTGGTTTTGCCTGCTGGTTTCAGGATTCATTGCCCTGGTGCTGGGCGGCGTGTTCTTCGCCCTCGCCCCCTGGCTCGCCGGCCAGGTGTTCCACAAGCCGGACCTGGCGACCCCATTCCGCTGGTTTGCCTGCGGGTTTCCCATGGCCGCCATCGTGACCGTGTCAGCGGCGGCGACTCGCATTACTCACCGCGTGAAATATGGCGTGCTGACCGAAGACTTGAGCCAGCCGGCGGTCGCACTTCTTTTCATATTCGTGCTGGTCGCGGGAATGAAGCAGGGCCTTTCGGGAGCTCTGGTCGCCTACCTGGTCTCGTTTACGGTGGCCATGTTGACCGGCGTCTACTTCGTGGTACGGCTCTTTCCGGTCACCGTTTCACGCCAGGTCGTGGCCAACTTTCCCGGCAGAGATCTGATCGCGTTCTCCGTGCCGGCCTCGTTCACCAACGTGCTCGGCGTCATGATCTTGTGGGTGAATCGCCTGTTTGTCGGCTACTTCCGTCCCGCCGGAGATGTGGGTATCTACCAGGCGGCGTCGCAGGTGCCGGTTACGGTGGCCCTGGTCGTGGGCGCGGTGGCGGCGATCTTTTCGCCCATGACCGCCGACTTCGCGCATCGCGGCCAGATGGCCCAGGTCCACGAGATTTACAAGATCGGGACCAAGTGGACGCTGTATGCCAGCATTCCGCCGCTGCTCATTATGTGCTTGGTTCCGCGCGAAGTGATCACTGTGTTATTCGGCGTCTCCTATGCCGATGGAGGTCGGGCCCTGCAGATCCTGGCACTGGGGCAACTCTTTAATGCCGCCAGCGGTTGCGTGGGAACTTTGCTGGTGATGACCGGCCACCAGAAAATCACTTCGGCGCTATACGCCATTATGTTCGTGATGAACGGAGTCCTGTCGATGTTGTTCATTCCGCACTGGGGAGTGAGTGGCGCCGCCTGGGCCACCACCCTTACCGCCGCGGGCTTGTTCATTCCGGCTCTGGTCATTGCGTGGTCGCGGTTAAGGATGATGCCTTACGACCGGCGTTACTGGAAGCTTCTGCTCGCCACGTTGCTGGCGGGCGCAGCCATGCTGATTCCGGTTCCGGGCCTCCACCCCCTGGGGCGGTTGTTGCTGTCAGGGGCCCTGGCTACGGCAATTTTCTGGGCGACGATATTCATCAGCGGACTCGACGAAGAAGATCGCCACTTCGTCACCCTGCTGCGTGCGCGCGTCAAATTTTAGGTTTTTCTCTGGGAGAGAAACATGGCCAAAGTTCCCAACCTGCGTCGCCTGCGTCACCGGGCGTCCAAGTCTCTATTGCGCAAGCCGCTGATCTGGCTTCGTCATCGCGGGCTAGACCCCGCAGATGTTTTTCTGGCTTCTTATCCCCGTTCGGGGAATACCTGGTTGCGTTTTCAGTTGGTAGAGATCCTGGCCGGCCGGTCGGCGGAGTTCGACAACGTCAACCGTTTGATCCCGGAAATGGGCATCCACGGCAAGACTCCGGCTCTGCTGCCCGGCGGCGGCCGGCTGATTAAGACGCACGAGCCCTATCGCCCGAATTACACCCGCGCGGTCTATGTATATCGCGACCTGCGTGACATCCTGCTTTCCATGTACTCTCGGGAAACCGAGTTGAACCTGATTCACATCGATCTGGATACCTTCTTGAAGGAGTTCCTGGAAGGGACAGCCAGCGGCTTTGGGGCGTGGCACGATCATATCGAATCCTGGCTGGGTTGCCCGCTGGCGCGACGCGGTGATTTGTGTGTGATTCGCTTTGAAGAGATGCGCAATAATCCTGAATCGGCTCTCGCTGAAATTCTCGACTTCCTGGGTAAGAAAGTGGACCGCAGCGTAATCCAGGCCGCGATCGCCAACAATTCTTTGGAACGCATGAAGGAAAAAGAAAAGCGTTCGGAAAACCTGCCCAAGAGCAAAACCGAGGAAGGCCGGTTTGTCCGCAAGGGAGCCGTGGGCGGCTGGCGCAGCCGCTTGACGGAAGAGCAGATCCGGCTGGTCGACCAGCACGCCGGGCCGGTGTTGGCGAGGCTCGGTTACCCCACGGCGCATGCCACCCTGGAGCCGGTATTGGCGGTTCCGGGAGCCATCCGGGCCTAGGGCCGAACCTTTCAAGGAGATTGGGAACCATGCAAGAAAAGAACAGGCAGACCGGAAACGCCCGCATCGCCGGACCGCAAGTGGCGGCAGATCCCCAAGCCATCCGCTTTGACTGGCGATGGAAAACCCCTCCACCCTCGCGTCCCTCATTGTTACGCCGCATGCGAAGGAGTGTCGGGGGATGGATCGCATACAGTGTTACCTTTTACCGGACGGCGGCAAAGTAGTGTGTGGAACCGGTAAGTCCCGGCGGTAGGATAAGTATTCCAGCAAAGCTCAGAAGGGGAGTTTCACTTGGCACAAAGAAGTAGAACATGGGGCATGGAAGGCAGTGGAGGCCAGCTCTGGCAGATGGTGTTGTTCCTGCTGATTGGCCTGGGTATGGCGTTCGTCGTGTTCTGGGGGATGAACCACCTCCACAACAACGGCGCGGTGGTGGCGTTTGCCGCCATCCTGCTGGGCCCGCCGCTCGCGATCTACGGTTATGTAGCCGTGCGCCAGGGCTATTACGGCGAGTTGACGATGGTGCGCGGCCTCACCTGGTGGCATTGGATGTGGGTGATCATCTTCTTCAGCGGCCTGGTGTTTCGCACACGGACCGCTACCACGATTTACAACTCCCCCGTTGATTCCGCAGCGGTCTACCGCATGGTTCTGGTAACTCTGGTCGCGTTTTGGCTCCTCGGCCGGTTATTTACCCGCCAGACCCATTGGGTCGAGTCTCTGTTCCGCGGCATGGTGGGATGCCTGACTATCTTCGCCCTCTATTCCGCCGTCACCACCATTTGGTCGGTGTATCCCCTGTGGTCGCTGTACAAATCCTGCGAGTACTCGGTTGATCTCACCGTGGTGGCGGCGATCCTGGTGACCGCGCGCACTGTCGATTCCTTCAAGTCGCTGTTTGATTGGACGTGGACCCTCATGGGTGCCGCCCTGGTGTCAGCTTGGGTGTGTATCCCCCTTGATCCCAAGGACGCCCTGGAGCATGGCTACAGTATGGGAGCCCTGGGCGTTCGCCTGAAAGGCGTCTTTCCGGTGCAGGGCGCGAACCGCATTGGCGACTTGGGCGCGATCATGTGCGTGGTTGCTTTGGCGCGGTTCCTGGCAGTCGACAAACCCTGCAACAAGAAAAGTTGGTACGTCCTCCTGGGTATGTTCGGCTTTGCCTCTCTCGTTCTTTCCCAGACGCGCACGGCAATCGCCGGCTGCGTGTTCGGTGTCTGCGTGTACCTCTGGTTTTCCAAGCGGGTTGACTTACGCAAACTCCTGACCGCGGGCGCGGCAGGAGCCGCGCTGCTGGCCATCGTGCTGGCGGCCACGCCGCTCGGGGACCTGATCATAACCTACCTGAAACGTGGCCAGACCGACGCGCAGCTCAGCACTCTCAGCAGTCGCCTGCTCTGGTGGGAGACTGCCTACACGCTGTATTCACGAACTCCACTCGGCATTGGCATGGGGGCGTTCGCGGCGGAAAAAGTGCCCGCCTTGAACGCGATTGGGTTGGCTGGTGAAACCTTGCATAGCGACTACATGGAAACCCTGCTCGGAGAGGGCTTCTACGGGCTGGCCCCGCTGCTGCTCGCGCTGGCGGGCACATGGTGGTTCTTACTGAAACAGATCAGAGCCCCGAATTGCTCGCCCCCGGAAAGGCAATTGGCCCTTGAGGCGATTGCTGTGCTCGGCGTGCTCTCGGTGCGCACCGTTTTCATGGATATCATGATCCTGCATCCGCCGCTGCACTACTTTGCCATTGTCGGATTAGCGGAGTACTTCCGTCGCCGGAGCCTGATTCGGGGTTCCTACAGCTGACCATTAGCAACTTCTTTTTTCCTCGTGGGTTTTAGCTGAGCAGGAGTGTGGCGATGAGGAGTCTGGTGACTTCGTTGAGCGTTGGCCTATTGTTCCTGGGCGGATTGAGCGGGAGGTGCGCGACTCCTGCGGAGGAGAATGTCACGCTTCGCCAGTACGCCGACAAAATCGGGTTCCACATCGGCACGGTGTACGAGCACCGCGCAGCCGATGAAGAACCCCGCTATGCCGAAACCGTGGCGCGCGAATATAACTCTTTCATCTCGCCCACTTTTTTTCGCGCCATGCAGCCGGAACGCGGTGATTTTCGTTTCCGCAGCATGGACAACGACATCGAGTTCGCCCGCAAGAACCACATGAAGCTGTTTGCGGCCACGCTACTCTACAGGCCCAAGAACGATCCTGACTGGGTCCTGGCGCGCTCGAACGATGCAAAAGAGCTGGACAAGATCATGAAGGAGCACATCCAGACGGTAGTGAAGCACGGTGGTGACACCTACTACGCCTGGGAAGTAGTGGATGAGCCCCTGACCACGCTGAATCCGCCCTGGGGCAAAGCGCTGGGCCGGGAGCAATACATCGAGAAGTCCTACCGCTACGCCAAAGAAGCCAACCCGGACGCGCTGATGGTGCTCAACCAGGCGTTTGGTCACGACGGCGTTCACCGCGACGAGGTGGACGAGTTCTTCGACTTGGTGAAAAAGCTGAAGTCATCGGGTACCCCCATCGATGTGGCTGGCATTGAAATGCACTTGCAGGCCCAGGAACTGAAACCTAACTACCTGGACGAATTCCGCTACTTCCTGGAGCGTGCGCAGAAAGCGGGCGTGAAGTCCATGGTTACGGAGATGGACGTTTATCAGGGACCCGCGGGAAGTTTTCCCGACCCCATGAAGCACCAGCAGGAGATTTTTCACGATGTGCTCGCGGCCTGCCTGGCGGATTCCAACTGCATCGCGTTCTATACCTGGGGTGTTTCGGATGCCCATACCTGGCTCAAAGCCCGGCCCAACAACGCACTCCCCGACGCCAAGCCGTTATTGTTCGACGAAAATTTCAAGAAGAAACCTGCCTACTACGGGGTTCTCGACGCACTGAAGAACGCCAGCGACCGCAAGTAAATCGTGCACATCGTTACTACCAGCTGGGACGACGGCGATATCCGCGATCTACGTATCGCGGAATTGCTGGTGCAGTACGGCATGAAGGGCAGTTTCTACGTTCCGGTGAAACCGTTTAACGGGCAGCCTTCTCTGAACGCCGAGCAGATGCGGCAGATGACCGCCACAGGCATGGAAATTGGCGCCCACGGTGTGGACCACGAAATCATGTCGGAACTTACCCTCGACCAGACTAAGGCCGTCGTGCGCGAGTCGAAACGGTTTCTGGAAGACACGCTAGGTTCAGAAGTGCCCATGTTCTGCTATCCGCGAGGACGCTATACCACGCAGACCATGCGTTGCCTCGAGGAGGCCGGCTATCGCGGTGCGCGCACTACGCGGATGTTGTCCACTTCCACACAATTCAACAAGTATCAGATGCCCACCAGCGCCCAGGTTTACCCGCACCCCCCGGTCCGCTATATGCGTAATCTGGCGCGACATAAGAATGTAGTTGGCATGTTTGATTACCTGTTTCGCTTGCGAGGCGAACAGGACTGGGTACAGCTCGGCAAGACATTGTTCGATCGGGTCGAGCGCCAGGGCGGCGTCTGGCATCTGTACGGACACTCCTGGGAGATCGATCAATTAGGTCTATGGGGCGGCTTTGAGGAATTGCTCAAATACGTCAGTCGCCGGGACGATGTCCGCTACCTCACCAACAGTCAGGTCCTGCAGCATCTGACAGCTTCCGCTCTGAATTAACGCACCCTCCCGGCCCATGAAAATCCTGATCGTTCATAACACCTATCAGCAGCCGGGCGGGGAAGACACTGTCTTCCGCCAGGAGCGCGATCTGCTCCGGCGCACCGGTCATGACGCGGTGACCTATGAGCGCAGCAATTTCGAAGCGGACGATTACACCGGCCTGAAACGGTTTGTGCTGGTCAAGGACGTGATCTGGAACAGCTCGGCGCGCCAGGAGTTCAAGCAGGTTCTGCGCAGAGAAAAACCCGACGTCGTACACGTACACAACACCTTCATGCGGATTTCACCCTCCATCTACGGCGCATGTCAGGACGCAGGCATCCCGGTGGTGCAGAGCTTGCACAATTACCGGCTGCTGTGTCCGGCCGCCAACTTCTTCCGCGCAGGCAAAGTATGCGAGGAGTGCATGACCGATGGCCTGTGGCGTGGAGTTTCGCATGCCTGCTACCGGGAGTCCTCGACTGCGACAGCGACGGTAGCGGCTATGCTGACACTGCATCGCGCGCTGGGAACCTGGCAGAGACTGGTACACAGCTACGTTGCACTCAGCGAGTTCTCCCGCCAGCGCTTCATCGCGGGTGGCCTGCCGGCAGACAAGATCACCGTGAAGCCAAATTTCGTGGATCCCGACCCCGGGGCTCGTACCACCGATGGAGACTACGCCATTTTCATCGGCCGCTTCTCGGAGGAAAAGGGATTGGACACCCTGCTCGCTGCCTTCGAGCAAATCCGGCAGGTGCCTTTGATCATCGTGGGCGATGGTCCTCCGCTGGAGAGATTGAAGGCGCAAGCCGATCGCCAGCAGCTCACCAATGTGTCTTTTCGCGGACGTTTGCCCCGGCATGAGACGTGGGACGCTCTCAAAGGTGCGCGCTTCCTGGTTCTGCCCAGCGAGTGTTACGAGAATTTCCCCATGACTGTGGCCGAGGCTTTTGCCTGCGGTGTCCCGGTCATTTGTTCCCGCCTGGGCGCCATGCAGGAGTTGGTCGCCGACCACCAGACAGGAATTCACTTTAATCCCTCGGACGCACAAGACCTGGCTGCGAAGGTCGCGTGGGCGTGGAGCCATACCAGCGAACTGGCGCAGATGGGCAGGCGGGCGCGCCTCGAATTCGAGGCAAAATACACCGCCGACAAGAACTACCTGCTTCTGATGGAGCTCTATCAACGGGCTCGCGGCTCTCTGCCGGCTGCCTCCAGGCTTCAACCCCTGGCCGCCGCCGTCAGCCAGTCGAACATCCACTAACGCAAGGCACACCGCAAATGAGCGTAGCAATCATCACAGGATCAGCTGGCCTGGTGGGCTCGGAGGCAACCGCCTACTTTTCCGCCCTCGGCTTTGACGTCGTGGGTATCGACAACAATATGCGCGCCAAGTTTTTTGGCGAGGAGGCCTCCACCACCTGGCAGCGCGAGCAACTGAAACACGATATTCCCAGCTACACCCATTACGACGTGGATATTCGAAACGAACAAGAGATATGCCGCATCTTCCAGCGCTACGGACGCGACATCTCGTTGGTCATCCACACCGCCGCGCAGCCGTCGCATGATTGGGCCGCATCGGAACCGTTCGTGGATTTCACGGTAAACGCGAACGGGACGTCGGTCATGGTGGAATCGACCCGCCGACATAGTCCGGATGCGGTTTTCATTTTCGTCTCCACCAATAAGGTCTATGGCGACACGCCGAACCGCTTGCCGCTGGTTGAACTGGAAACTCGCTGGGAGATTGCGGAAGGCCATCCTTACCAAGCGGGCATTCCCGAGACCATGAGCATCGACCACACCATGCACAGCCTGTTTGGCGCTTCCAAGGTTGCAGCCGACGTGCTGGTGCAGGAGTATGGACGCTATTTCGGAATGAAGACAGCGTGTTTCCGTGGCGGCTGCTTGACTGGGCCGAACCACTCCGGAACCCGGCTGCATGGCTTCCTGGCATATCTCATGAAGTGCACGGTCACCGGCGCGCCCTACACGGTATACGGATACAAGCGCAAGCAGGTGCGTGACAATATTCACAGCAATGACCTGATCCGCGCGTTCCATGCGTTCTACGAGAACCCGCGCTCCGGCGAGGTCTACAACATGGGCGGCGGGCGCTTCAGCAACTGCTCCATGGTCGAGGCCATTGACCTGTGCGAGCAGATTGCAGGCAAGCCTTTGGACTGGTCCTACAAGGACGAGAACCGTCAAGGCGACCATATCTGGTGGATCAGTGATCTCGCCCGCTTCCAGGGCCACTTCCCCAATTGGCGGCAGCAGTACGACGTACCCCACATCCTGCGGGAAATCTACGAGAAGAACGTGGAGCGCTGGAGGCTGACAGCTTGATTCGCGGCGCCAAAGTAAACATTTTGGGGGTGCTGATCGACGTTGCCGACTATGAAGGCGCGGTCGAGCACATCATCAGTGCTGCCAAGGAAGGTCGCAGTGCCGCGGTCTCGGCCCTGGCCGTACACGGGTTGATGACGGGTGTTCTCGATCACGAGCAAAAGTACCGCCTCAATCATCTGAGCCTGGTGGTGCCCGACGGCCAGCCCGTACGCTGGGCCATGAATCTGCTGCATGGTGCTGGCCTAAAAGACCGCGTCTACGGTCCCAACCTGACCAAGCTGGTTTGCGCGCGGGCCGAAAAAGAAGGTCTCCCCGTCTATTTTTACGGAAGCACCGCAGTAGTGCTCGAAGGACTTCAGCGCAGGGTGCGCAAGCTATGGCCGAAGCTGAACGTGGTTGGTTTGGAGCCTTCCAAGTTCCGCCGCCTGTTCCCGCCGGAGAAGGAAGAACTCGCGGAACGCATCCGTTCTTCCGGGGCGCGCATTGTGTTCGTGGGTCTGGGATGTCCGCGGCAGGAAGTGTTCGGCTTCGAGTTCCAGGAGGCGCTTCCCATGCCGATTCTGTGTGTGGGCGCGGCGTTTCCTTTCCTTGCCGGAGAACTGCCGCAAGCACCCTCCTGGATGCAGAGTACGGGCCTGGAGTGGTTTTTTCGCTTGAGTGTCGAACCCCGGCGTTTATTTGGCCGCTACGTGGTGCTCAATCCGGCCTATCTCATGCTGCTCCTGCTGCAGGCAACCGGACTGCGTTCGTTCGACACTAGCGGCATCGCACCACAATCGGAATTGCTCTACGGTTAACGCGATCCGTCTCGCAATCCCAGTTTCAGATTTCTTTAACATCTCTCTGGAGGAAGAAATGAATTTTATCCAAGGAACCATTCGCCGCTTCGGCATCGCGGGTGAACTGCTCGGCTTTTTCTCCCGCACCAAGCGCTGGTGGATGGTACCCATGATTGTCGTGATTCTCTTGCTGGCCGTGGTAGTGATCCTGGCCCAGAGCTCCGCTATCGCACCGTTCATCTACACGCTGTTTTAAGGAGCTCGCATGTTCAAGTCAATGTGGCAGGCAATCAAGCGCGGCTGGGCGGTTTGGACCAAGATCGCGCACAAGATCGGCAACTTCCAGGCGCGCGTGCTGCTGACCATTATGTACGCCATCCTGGTGATGCCATTTGGTTTGATGGTGCGGCTGTTTGGCGACCCGTTGCGCATCAAGAAACGGCCCGAGACCTGGCTCGATCATCCCAAAGAGGCCTACGACCTGGAGTGGGCGCGCCGCCAATGAGCGCCAGCACCAAGGCCGTGGAGACCTCTCCGCCGATGGGTCCCGAATCCCTGGCCTCGCAGGGACCGGTGTTCGTGGTCGGGATCTGGCGGTCGGGTACTTCGCTGCTGTACACGCTGATCAACCAGCATCCGCAGATCGCCTTGCTCTATGAAGGCGACCTGCCCATGTTGCGGCCCCTGTTTTCGGTGCGCCGCGACAAGTCTGAGTGGCTCGCCCGCTGGGATTTCTGGAACGAGTCGCTGAAGCGCCATCGCATCGACTGCGATCATATCGCTCCCGACGCGGCTGACGTGCGCTCTGCCACCGCGGCTGCCTACCGGGAGTTTGCTCGCGCCCGGGGAGCAGCCGTCTGGGGAGAGAAATCTCCCAACTGGTTCGACAACCTCACCGGGGTTTCCCGCGATTTTCCTGGAGCCCGCTTCATCGTGATCTGGCGCCGTCCGGCACAGATTTGCAGCAGCATCGCCCGCGCCGTCCACCAGGATCCCTGGTTCGACAAGAAGGGGATGATGTTGCGCTGCCTGCTGGGCTGCGAGGCGCTCAAGCAGGAATGTGACCGCCTGGTGGCTGCGGGCGTTCCCGTCCATCAGCTTCGCTATGAAGACCTGGTGGGAAGCCCGGAAGACTCCATGCGTGCCATTTGCCAGTTTCTTGGCGTTGCCTACGACTCACGCATGGCATCACTGGATGGCGCCGATCGTTCCACCATCGACCAAGCCCCGCAACACGAATTGGTGATGGGCAATCAAATTGTTGCCAAGGCCGAACCCAAGCAGGCATTGGATCCAGCCCTTCAACAGAAGATCGCCCGCTACCGCCGGCTGTGGCAGGAGAAATACGGAAGCAACTGGATGCTGCTCGAGCGCTGGGCGACAGAGCCAGGGGAGAAGCCCGGGGCATTGGAGCAATTCAGAGACCGGCTGCTGTACCGGGCATTGCGCAAGTTCGATTCCATCGTCGTCATGATTTATTCGTTTGCTCCGCTATGGCTGTTGAAGGCCTATCGGGCTTCGAAACCTTCGTCTGAAATAGCGGCGGCAGGCGCAGAAGGCAATTCCGGCGTCTGCTGACGATATACCACGGGAGAACAACGCTTTGTACATTCTGGGGATTTCCTGTTACTACCACGACGCCGCGGCCGCGCTGTTGAAAGATGGCGTGCTGGTAGCTGCGTCCGAAGAAGAACGCTTTACGCGCAAGAAGCATGATTACGACTTCCCGCGTAACGCCATTAAGTTTTGCCTGGAGACGGCCGGAATCACCGGCCAGGACCTCGACCACGTAGTCTTCTTCGAGAAGCCATTCCGCAAGCTCGATCGTATCCTGGCTACTGTCCTGCAAACCTACCCGCAGTCGTGGAAAGTCTTCCGCGAGTCGATGATCAGCTGGATTCTCGACAAGCTGTGGGTCGCCTCCACGCTGGAAGCTGAGCTCGGCATCAAGAAAGACAAGGTGCTGTTCTCCGAACACCACCTGTCTCACGCAGCCAGCGCTTACCTGTGCTCGCCGTTCGACGAATCCGCGATTCTCACCGTGGACGGCGTCGGCGAATGGGTGACCGGAACCTACGGAGTCGGCAAGGGCAACGACATTAAGCTGCACAAGCAGATCGAATTTCCCCACTCGATCGGCCTGCTCTATAGCGCATTTACCGCCTTCCTTGGCTTTGAGGTGAATGAGGGAGAATACAAAGTCATGGGCATGGCGCCCTATGGCGTCCCACGCTATGTGGATAAAGTATGGAAGCTGGTCACGCAGAACCGCGATGGCTCGTTCTCGCTGGACATGGATTACTTCTCCTTCCATCATTCCACAGAGAAGACTTTTAACAACAAGTTCGTGCAGCTTTTTGGAGAACCTCGACCCACTAAGTTGAATTTCTTCACCGAGGGCACCGGGTTCCCGCCCTACTTCGGCGACAAGCCTTCCAATTACAAAGAGCTGTGCAAGCTGAACCAGCACTATGCCGACATCGCCGCCAGCATCCAGCGGGTGACGGAAGAGTTGCTGATCGGCATGGCCAACGCCGTACACCGGGAAACCGGCATGAAGCGCTTATGCATTGCCGGTGGCGTAGCGCTGAACAGCGTGGCCAACACCCGCATCCTCAACGAAACTCCGTTTGAAGAGCTTTACGTGCAGCCGGCAGCCGGCGACGGGGGCGGCGCCCTGGGTGCGGCTCTCTGGGCCTACAACACCTTGCTGGGCAAGCCGCGCAATTTCCGCATGGATCACGCCTACTGGGGTCAGGCCTACTGCAACGGGGAAGTAAGTTCGTTTGTGAAGGACAACAACATTAGGCACCAGCACTTTGATCACGAAGACCAGTTGCTGGACCAGGTAGTGCAACGGTTGCAAAGTGGCAAAGTCATCGGCTGGTTCCAAGGTAGGTTTGAGTGGGGGCCACGCGCTCTCGGGAACCGCAGTATCATCGCCGACCCGACCAACCCCGCCATGAAAGATATTGTCAACACGAAGATCAAGTTCCGCGAGCCCTACCGGCCGTTCGCGCCCTCGGTGGTAGCAGAATGCGCGGAAGCTTACTTCGATCTGCCCGACGCCGTGCACCACTACCCGGCTCGCTACATGCTCTACGTGGTCCCGGTCAAGGAGTCCAAGAAGCAAGTTCTGCCAGCAATTACCCACGTGGACGGCACCGGCCGCCTGCAGACGGTGTTCGAGGAGCAGAGCCCGCGCTACTACAACCTGATCAAGCGCTTTGGTCAGGCAACCGGAACACCGATCGTATTGAACACTTCGTTCAATCTCAGGGGTGAGCCCATTGTCTCCACCCCCGCGAACGCGTTCAGCACGTTTTCCCGCAGCGAGATGGACAGTCTGGTGCTGGAAAACTACATTATCGACAAGTCGTCTCTGGTTTAAAGCATCTCCGCCTTACCTGTGATTGTGCAAGTCGGCCAGCCAAGGAGTGCACATGAAAGCTCAACCTGTGGTTTCTGACGCAATGCCGGTCCCAGCCGGGACCTGGCATTTCGAAGAGACCGCGCTTCACAAACCGAAATGTCTGCGCTGTAACACCGAACTGAAAGACTACCGCCTGCTGCGCTTCAGTTTTCTGCCCTACGGAGTGAGCCGGCAGAATGCCATGCTGGTGTGTGCCCATTGCGGTCACATCGAGTTCGTCACCAAGGCGAGCCCGTTGCTGAAGAACCTGAACGCACTGGCCAACGCCGGCGGCGACGACGACTAGGTAGTGCCCAGGACCCCCCGGTCGGGACACCTATGCTCATTCTCGGAATATCTTCGTTCGAACACGACACGGCTGCTGCCCTGCTGAATGATGGCCAGGTAGTCGCCGCGATCGAAAACGACAAGCTGGAGCGATCCACCGTCGCCGGCGTGCCGGACAAGGCCATTCAATTCTGCCTTGCCCAGGCAGGGGCCAGCTGGCACCAGCTCGATGCCATTGCGGTCGCTACCAGCCCGGTACGACGCTGGTTGCGCCGATCCATGCTGCCAGCCAAGCTGTCGCAGTTTTCGCCGATGGCCTATGCCCACCATGGCGCCAGCGAACTGGGAAGCCTGGTTCGGGACTTGAGCCACTTCCGCGTATTGCGGCAGTCCAACGGTAACAGCCGCGACCTGCGATTCGAACACCATCTGTGTCACGCCGCGAACGCCTATTTCCTTTCTCCGTTCGACCGCGCCCTGGTCGTCACCATTGACGAAGAAGGCGATGGCAACTCGGTGGTGGTGGCAATTGCGGAAGGCAACGCGATTCGCGTATTGCGCCGGATCGCGTTCCCGAACTCCCCCGCCTGGGTGTACTCGCAGGTCACGGAGTTGCTGGGTTTTGCCGCGCACAAAGAAGAGCACAAGACCCAGTGGCTCAGCCTGGGTGGCGAGCCGGTCTACAAATCGGCCTTCCTCGAGATGCTGCGTGCCCCGGGAAGCTGCCTGCCCCATCTCAACCGCAGCTTCTTCGCTCCGGGCCTGGCAGGAACCCCGGCGTTCTCCCCGAAGTTTTATCGCCAGCTTGACCTGCCCGAGGACAAAGCGAAGCTAGATGACAGCCAACGCCGCGCCCTGGCCAGCAGCCTGCAGGAAGCGATTGCCGACGTGGTGGCGGACCTGGTGGACTTCTTCCGTGATCGCGAGAACGTGAGCACTGTCTGCCTGGCGGGCGGGCTGATGTCGAACACGCTGCTGGTTGCCACCTTGGAGCAGCGGCTGGGCATGAATGAATTGTTTGTGCCTCCGGCCCCGGGCAACGCCGGTTGTGCCATGGGAGCTGCGATGTTGACCTGGCACGAAACCTTCGGCAACCCTCGCCGCGAACCTCAAGCCGCGGCGTACTGGGGCCCCGCCTTCAGCCGGTCGGAGATCAAAGAAGTCCTGGATAACTGCAAGGTGCGTTATTCGCTGCAGACCACCGAGGATCGCAAGCTGGACGCGGCCTTGCAACTGCTGCAGGCCGGCAAGATCGTGGGCTGGTATCAGGGAGCTACGGAGTTCGGTCCGCGCTCGCTGGGGAACCGCAGCATACTGGCGTCCCCGTGGGCGTTATATGTACGTGAGAACCTCAACGACTTCATCAAGCACCGGGAATGGTTCCGGCCGTTTGCGCTAGCCGTGCCGGAGGAAGACGCTGGCCGCTTCTTCCAGTGCTCGCACCTCTGCCGCTCCATGAACACCTTGGGGAAGGTGCTGCCAGAGGCGGTCGATCTGTTTCGCGACTTCATGCTTCCGGGAGACCTGGTGCGGCTGCACGTTGTGACCAGAGATGCCAACCTGCACTTCTGGCGTCTGCTCCGACGTTTCGGCGAGCAGGCACCCGCGCCGGTACTGGTGAACACCTCGTTCAATCTGTTCGGCGAACCCATGGTGGTCAAGCCACGCGACGCCGTGCGGAGCTACTTCTGCTCCGGCATCGACGCGCTGATCATCGACAACTTCGTGCTCGCCAAGGCCGGTTTGAGCCAGTCCACGGCGCGGCTGGCTTCCTGATCGACCAACCACATCCACCAACTAAGACAGAGAGAGATTCTTGCCCGTGACTCCCGCTAGCACTGTGACCCCCGCGCCGACCACCGTCTCATCCAAGCCCAAGAAGCGTGGCTTCCTGAGGGGCCTCTTCCGCGGCATCCTCTGGTTTCTGGCGATTTGCTTGCTCCTGGAAATCGGATTGCGTTTCTTTGGCTACGGGTCGTACGTAATCTATCGCCCGGACCCCCAACTGCTGTGGCTCCCCGTCCCCGGTTCCCACAAGATCACGGAGACCAATCATCTGCCCATCACCATCAGCCCCGATGGCTTTCGCTACCCCGAGGCTTTGGCTCCGAAGCAGAGCGGGCAATACCGCATCTTTACCTTTGGCGATTCCGTCACCATGGGATGGGGCGTGGACGACAACTCCACCTTCAGCGCCGTGCTCGAAAAACAACTCAACTCCAGCGGTTGCTCCAACACCAAGTTCCAGGTCATAGACGCAGGCGTCAACGCCTATCCCAACGCGCTGGCAGCGGAACGTCTTAAGAAGGTGTTAGACGACAACTACCAGCCCGATGCGGTAATCCTCACCTATAGCTTTAACACTGGGTTTGAGCGCCTGGCGAGACTTGAGGGAAAGGAACGTGAGCAGTTGCTGCACCGCGTAGAAATGAAATCTGTCGCCCGGCGCAGTGCACTGTACAACTTCCTGATTGAAGACCTGTTGCGCCAGGTGATGTACTACCGCTTCCGCGAACTCCTTCTGCAGGGCTCGTGGGACACGGCCAAGGAACATCAGACGGTAGACGTGGAACAGTTCACAGATGGTCTGAAGATGGCCAAGCAAGCGGCCGAAGCGCACCACTCGCAACTGGTGATCCTTCTGCTCGGGTCCGAGGGCGAGACCTCGGAAGCGCACCCCTATCAGAAGGCCATGGCAGATTTTGCCCAACAGAACAATGTTCCCATCGTAAACATGATTTCCGTGCTGCGCGCGAAGGACCCGAAAGGATTGTTCCTCGATCACGTCCACCCGACCGCCGCCGGACATGCCTTGATTGGGGAACAGCTTGCTGCCGTGGTTCGCGGACTCGATTCCTACGCCGCCGCCTGCAAAGATGCGAAGACCAGTTCGACGATCACGTCGAATCAGTAGATGGAATCATTACTTGTGTGCTTGACTGCCTGGACCCCTCCCGACCGCAGCCGTCCCCCGAAATGCTCGTGAAACTTTGAGAACATCGGTGGGTGCAAGATTTACATGAGTGATTTGATCAATCCCGAAGAGAATAGCGGCTCACCGGCAATGCCCCCGCAGGCCACGATGCCATCGGCAAAGCCCAACGGTCAGACTGCGCACGCAAGCGGAAGCCCGGTTACGGGCAAAACCAACGGCCATTCTGCGCAGCCATGGAACTGGAGAGAAAGCTGGAGAGACGCAGTTCCCAACTATCCCGCTATTCAACGCCGCCAGGGTAGCGGCCCGGTTCCGGCCTCGTACCGACAAGAGGAATTGTGGGTTCTTTCCCAGTTCGAAGAAGCCCACGTCTCGTACAACATCTTCCTGGGTTGGCGCATTCGCGGCCCGTTGAATCAGCGCGCGGTGCAGCAGACCCTGGACGCGCTGGTCGCTCGCCACGAATCTCTGCGCACCATCTTTCCTGTAGTCGATGGCCAGCCCATGCAGCAAGTTGTTCCCGCTGACCCGGCCAAGCTGGAAGTGGTCGACCTGCAGCAGGTCTCCGCCGGAGAACGCGAGTCCCAGCTCGAAAAGATGTTGCAGCAGCGGATCCGGTATCAATTCGACCTGGAAAAGGAAATCCTGTTTCGGCCTACGCTCTTCAAGCTGCAAGCCGACGAGCATGTGCTGTTGCTGCTTACTCATCACATCGTGGGCGACGGTACCTCGGCTGGAATCATGACCATGGATGTGGGAGAGTTGTACAACGCCTTCAACGCCGGCAAACCCTCTCCCCTCGCGCCGCTGCCGGTTCAGTACGCCGACTATTCGGTTTGGCAGCGGGAATGGCTTACCAGCGAGATCTATAGCAAGCAGTTGACTTATTGGAAGCGGCAACTGCAGGGAGCTCCGGCGTTGCTCGAACTGCCGGTTGATCATCCCCGGCAGTCCACTGCCAACTATCGTGGCCGGATGCAGTTCTCTTTGCTCGAGCCTGCGCTCATGAAAGAACTGCGCGCTCTGAGTCGCCGCGAAGGGGTCACGCTGTTCATGACCATGCTGGCGGCGTACCAGACTTTGCTGCACCGCCACAGCGGGCAGGCGCAGGTGGTGGTGGGATCGCCCATCTCCTATCGCAACCGGGTGGAGTTGCAGCGGCAAGTCGGATTTTTCATCAACATTCTCCCGCTGTATACCGATCTCTCAGGAGACCCGAGTTTCCGCGACTTGCTGAAACGGGTGCGGGAAATGGCCATTGGGGCATTCGCTCACCAGGATGTGCCCTTCGGCAGGATCGTCCAGGAACTTCATCCCGATCGCAACCTGGGCGCGAGCCCGCTGGTGCAGGCAATCCTGGTCCAAGAACAGGCCTCATGGCGAAAACTCAAGCTGGATGGCCTCGAGACCCAATTCCTCTGGTTACAGAACGGCACCGCGAAGTTCGACCTGGTCGTGTACTTCAATGAAGATGAAAACGGAATCGCGGTCACCTGGGAGTACAGCGATCTGTTCGACCAAAGCACCATCGCCCGTATGGCGGGTCACTTCCGCGAGCTGTTGCTGGCAGTCGTGGCCGATTCCAGCCAGCCTTTGTCGCGCCTGCCGCTTCTCACCCAAGCAGAAAACCGGCAACTGCTGCAAGACTGGAACCAGACCGACGAGCAGTATCCCGACCTTTGTCTGCACCAATGGTTCGAGCAGCAGGCGCAGCGCACCCCAAATGAAGTTGCGGTGGTGTTCGGCGACCAGCGTATTACCTACGCCGAACTGAATGCCCGCGCCAACCAGTTGGCGCGTTACCTGCGCAACCGGAGCGTGACGACCGAGACCCTGGTTGGGCTCAGCATTGAACGTTCCATCGACATGATGGTAGGCCTTCTCGGAATCCAGAAGGCCGGCGGTGCCTACGTTCCGCTCGACCCCGCCTTCCCCCGTGAGCGCATCGGTTTCATTATCCAGGACGCCAAGGCGCCCATCCTGATTACGCAGGAGTCGCTGTTGACCTCGCTGCCGGAGCACTCCGCCGAGGTTATTTGCCTGGACGCGGATTGGGATGCGATCGCCCAAGAAAGCGCAGAGAACCTTGCCAGTATCTCCAAGCCCGAGAACCTGATTTATGTGCTCTACACCTCAGGTTCTACGGGCAACCCCAAGGGGGTGCAGCTCGAACACCGCAACGTGGTGAATTTCCTGAATACCATTCTCAAGCAGCCGGGGCTTAGTCCCAAAGACGTGCTGCTGGCGGTGACCACGTTGTCGTTTGACATTGCTGGCCTGGAACTCTATTTGCCGCTGGTGACCGGCGCACGCGTAGTGATTGCTTCCAAGGATGAAGCCTCGGACGGTGGCAAGTTGATGGCGTTGTTGAAGCGTCACCATGCAACCGTGATGCAAGCCACTCCCGCGACCTGGCGCCTGCTGCTGGATATGGATTGGCCGGGTAATCCGAAGCTCAAGATCCTGTGCGGCGGCGAGGCTCTGCCCCACAACCTGGCTGAGCAACTGCTCCCGCGCTGTTCCGAGCTCTGGAACATGTATGGCCCGACCGAGACCACCATCTGGTCTTCCGTATACAAGGTTGAGCACGGCATGCCCGGCGTTGCCCCTATCGGCCGTCCTATCGGCAACAACACCATGTACATCCTGGACGCGCACAAAGCGCCCATGCCGGTCGGTGTGCCCGGAGAACTCTACATCGGTGGCGATGGCGTAGCGCGCGGCTACCTTGGCCGCCCCGAACTGACAGCGGAACGCTTCATTCCAGATCCCTTCAGCAGCAAACCCGGAGCCCGGATGTACCGCACCGGAGATCTGACGCGTTACCTGGCGGATGGAAACATTCAGTTCCTGGGGCGCGCCGATTTCCAGGTCAAGGTACGCGGTTTCCGCATCGAACTGGGGGAGATCGAGGCGGTGTTGGGCAAGTGTCCCGGCGTGGCGCAGAACGTCGTTGTGGTCCGCGAAGACAAGCCCGGCGACAAGCGCCTGGCTGCTTACGTGATCAGGGATGGCGGCATCGCGCTCACCGGCGAAGAATTGCGCGACCAGTTGCGGCAAAAGCTTCCCGAGTACATGGTGCCTTCCACGGTTGTCTTCATGGAAGAATTTCCCCTGACGCCTAACGGCAAAGTTGACCGCCGCGCCTTGCCGGCGCCGGAATACAAGAGGGAAGAGGCGGACGCCTTTGTCGGTCCCCGAAACCAGACCGAAGCGCGCCTGGCGGAGATATGGGAAAGGGTTCTCGGTGTCAGCCCTGTCAGCGTCACCGACAACTTCTTCGAACTGGGTGGACACTCTCTGTTAGGTTCGCGCCTGTTTGCGCAAGTAGAAACAGTGTTTGGCAGGAAGTTGCCCCTGGCGACGTTGTTCAGCGCGCCCACAATTGAGTTGCTGGCCAAGAGCCTGGGCGCAGACCAGTCGGCACACTGGCTGGTCGAAATCCAGTCCGGCGGTTCCAAGCCACCCTTCTTCTTTGTGCACGCCCGCATGGGCTACCGCTTGCTGGCACAGGAACTGGGGCCCGACCAACCGGTTTACGTGTTGCCCTACGACGACATGTTCGACAAAAAACTGGAGCGCCCGCTGGAGGAAATCGCCGGCGAACTCGTTAGCCGGATGCGCTCCTTCCAGCCTAAGGGCCCGTACTACCTCGGGGGCATGTGCCTGGCCGGCCGCGTAGCCTACGCCATGGCGCAGGAACTGCACGCCCAAGGCGAGGAAGTGGCGTTGCTGGCGCTGTTCGACTCGCCCGCGCCCGGCTATCCCAACCTGGACTCCAACGGCGACCGGATGAAGTTCCTCACCCAGAAGGTGAAGAAGCATCTGTTCAACTTCTCCCAGCAGGAAGGTTCGGACGGCAGCCTTCGCAACTGGCTCCGCTGGCACATGAAGAACGGAATGTGGAAAGCCAGCTTCAAGCTTTCTCGAGTACTGGGAAAGCCGTTGCCGTTGGTGAAGAGCGACACCTTCCGCCTGATGGGACGTTCAGCCTCGGCGTACCGCCCCTCGGGATCGTATCCCGGTCTCGTCACGCTGTTCCGGCCAGCCAACCTGGGCACCATGCGCTATCCCGATCCCGACACCACCCTGGGCTGGAAGCGCATGGCGACAGGCGGCGCCGACGTTTACGAAGTCCCCGGCGGACACACGAATTTCTTGAAGGAGCCAGCCGTGCACCTCGTGGCCAAAGCGCTGGCGGAGTCTCTGCTTAAGGCGCAGGCCCGGGCCGAACAGGCTGCCGAGGACGAGAATTTGGTTTCGGCGTAGACGCAGTCGGCCATACATTTTTTCCGCAAGGAGAGATGAAAGAACCTTGGACTTTTCCTGGAACGAAGAACAGCAGGCGTTTCGACGCGAAGTAATTCGCTTCGCCAAAGAGGAACTCAACTCCGACGTCGTGGAGCGCGATCTCAAGGAGGAATTCGATTGGGAGGGCTGGCGCAAGTGCGGCAAGTTCGGGATCCAGGGCCTGCCGATTTCCAAAGAATACGGCGGCAGTGAGGCCGGCATCCTGACCACGGTTTGCGCGCTCGAGGCCCTGGGCTACGGCTGCCGCGACAACGGCCTGATGTTCTCCATCAACGCCCACATGTGGAGCTCCGAAGTGCCGCTGCTGCATTTCGGCACGCCCGCGCAGAAGGAACGTTACCTTCCCAAGCTGGTTAGCGGAGAGTGGGTCGGCGTTCATGCCATGACCGAGCCCATGTCCGGGTCCGACGCCTACAGCATGCGCTCCCGGGCCGAGCGCAAGGGCGATCGCTACGTAATCAACGGCAGCAAGACTTTCATCACCAACGCGGTCTATGCCGACCTGGTGATTGTGTTTGCCAATCTCTATCCCGAGAAAGGCGCTGCCGGAGTTTCTGCCTTCATCGTGGAGAAGGGAACACCGGGATTCACCATCAGCCGCAAGCTGCACAAGATGGGGCTGCGCACCTCGCCCATGGCCGAGTTGGCGTTTCAGGATTGCGAAGTGCCGGTCGAAAACCTGCTCGGCAAGGAAGGCGGAGGCCAGGCCATCTTTACCGCCTCCATGGAGTGGGAGCGGATCTGCATCCTGGCCAGCCACCTCGGCGGCATGCAGCGCATGCTCGAAACCTCGGTCAGCTACGCTAAGGAGCGCACCCAGTTTGGCCAGCCCATCGGACAGTTCCCGGCCATCGCCAACAAGATCGCCGACATGGATGTTCGCCTGGAAACCGCTCGCCTCATCCTCTACAAGGCTGCCTGGCTGAAAGAGCAGGGAAGACATCCGCTGCGCGAAGCTTCCATGGCCAAGCTTTATGTCAGCGAGTCCTGCGTCGCCAACGCCCTGGACGCAATCCAGATTCACGGCGGCTACGGCTACATGACCGAGTACCAGATTGAGCGCGAGCTGCGCGACGCTATCTCGTCGAAAATTTACTCCGGCACCTCCGAGATCCAGAAGAAGATCATTGCCGGGCTGCACGGGTTGTAACCCAAAGTCAGGTTCCTGGGATACGAACTATGCCTTACATCCTGCAACAGCTGTTAACGGAAAGCGTTAGGCAATTTCCCGATAAGCCCGCGGTCTGGGCCCGCGGACGCACTCTCACCTACCGCGAGCTCGAGCAGCGCTCCAACCAGGTTGCACACCTGCTGCGCAGCCGCGGAGTCGAGAAGGGCGACCGCATCGGGATCTACTTTCCCAAGGCAGTGGAATCGCTGGCCGCCATGTTCGGCGTGCTCAAGGCGGGTGGCGTGTACGTGCCCCTCGATCCCTTGGCTCCAGCCGACCGCATCGCCTACATCATCAGCAACTGCGCCATGAAAGGCCTCATCACCAACGGCGACCGCCTGCGCGGCCTCGACGCCAGTAAGATTCCATCGGTCGAATTCAGCTTGCTGACGGAGGACAAGGCCAACGGCCTTGACCGTCCGGACGTAGTCTCCTGGAGCGAGCTCTCCGCGTTTCCGGCGGATCACGCCCCCAGCCTGCAAGCCACCACTACCGATCTGGCGTACATCCTGTACACCTCGGGTTCGACGGGACGCCCCAAAGGCGTCATGCTCTCGCACCAGAATGCGTTGACTTTCATCGAATGGTGCGCCGAGACCTTTTCCGTTCGCAGCGACGACCACGTGTCGAACCACGCTCCGTTGCACTTCGATCTCTCCGTGTTCGACGTCTACAACGCCATCAAAGCCGGGGCGACCGTCTACATGGTCCCCGATGACACCGCGAAATTTCCCGCCAGCCTGTCCAAGTGGATGGTTGAGCAGGAGATCAGCATCTGGTATTCGGTGCCCTCGGCGCTGGTTTTCCTGTTGCTGCACGGAAACATGAAGGCCGAGAAACTGGCTCGGCTGCGCATCATCCTCTTCGCTGGCGAAGTCTTCCCGCAAAAATACCTGAAGCAGCTTGCCGAGTTACTGCCCCATATCGAACTCCACAACCTGTACGGCCCCACCGAGACCAACGTCTGCACCTACTACACGGTTGACCGCGAACGGCTGAAGACCCAGGACAAGCTGCCTATCGGCAAGGCTTGCACTAATACCGAAGTGTTCGCCGTCGACGATAATGACCACATCGTTACCCAGCCAGGCGAGGTGGGCGAGCTTTACGTGCGCGGGCCGTCGGTGACCAACGGCTACTGGGCCGACCCGGAAAAGACCGCGAAAATGTGCGTGCCCAACCGCTTTCAGCCGCACTTCCAGGAGAAGATGTACAAGACCGGCGACCTGGTCATGCTCGACGAGTACGGCGACTACCTCTTCCTCGGCCGCCGCGACAACCAGATCAAGAGCCGCGGGTATCGCATTGAGTTGGGTGAGATCGAAGCCGCGCTGCTCAGCCATTCCGGAGTGCGGGAAGCGGCCGCCATTGCCATCCCCGATGAAGAAATCGGCGCCCGCATCAAGGCCGTCGTCGCGCTGCACCAGCCCGGCTCGCTGAGCGTGGTCGACCTGCAGCAGCACTGCGCCGCCCGCATCCCCAATTACATGATTCCGGAAATGATCGAGTTGCGCGACACCCTGCCCAAGACCTCAACCGGAAAAGTAGACCGAGTGTCGCTGGCCCAGGCCAGCGTGGCTGTCGTGTAGCTTGAAGGTCCAGTTTTGAAAGGGCGCGACTTCAGTCGCGCCGCTAAGTTCGTTCCGAACCGGCTTCGGCCGGCGAGGAATCTCGGTTGTGACTAGAAAACCAAGGAGAATCAGATGGAAAGCAACCTCAAGTCGCAGATTCGCGAGTTCGTGATGGAGAACGCTCGCGGCAAGGGCATCACCGAGCTGTCCGACGCGGACTCGCTGATATCTCGCGGCATCGTCGACTCGCTGGGAATTTTCCGGCTCGTTTCCTTCCTGGAAGAGAGCTTCGGTGTACGCATCCCCGACGACGAAATCATCAACGACAATTTTCAGACCATTGACGACATCGACCGCTTCGTCACCGCCAAACTTGGAGCGGTCAAAGGCCAGGCCCCTGCCACCGCGTAAGCGTGCAGGCGTCCAGCAGATTTTGATGTAACGGGTCCCCGAACATTTCACTCCCAAGATTTAGAGGTGTAACAATGCGTGTTAGCTGGTTTCGTATATTGACGCTTTCCCTGGTCCTTTCGCTCGTCGCGGGGGCCTGCGCCCAGACAACGGACGCTGCCGTTCCCGGCGTGGACTCGACCGGCAAGGCCTTGCCTTCTGGTTTCAATAACATCCAGCACATCGTGTTCATCGTCAAGGAGAACCGCAGCTTCAACTCCATGTTCGGCTTGTTCCCGGGGGTCAATGGGACGAACCTGGGGCTGATGTCTACCGGGCAGGTCATCCCGCTCCAACGCATGCCTGACGCCATACCGCGCGACATCGGCCACTCCTGGGGCGACACCCTGATCGCCATGGACTGGGGCAAAATGGATGGCTTCGATCTGCTCCTGCAGTCGGGCTTCCAGTGTAGCTTCCAGGGAGACCTGTACTGCTTCGCCCAGTACCAGCAGGCGGACCTGCCCAACTACTGGATGTACGCGCAAAAATTCGGGATATCTGACAACACGTTCAGTTCCATGCACGCGCCCAGTTTCCCCAACCACGTGTTCACGGTCGCGGCCCAGACTGGCAATATCATCTCGCAGACCAAGAACCCCATCGATCCCACCGACCGTCCTGCCGCCTGTGCCGATGCCGGCCCCGGCGCCACCGCCAACGTCATGGACGCTCGTGGCGACATCATCACCCAATTCCCCTGCTTCGATTTCGCGACTATGGGCGACAGCCTGAACAACGCCGGCATCTCCTGGAAATCCTATGCACCCAAGGGCTTCGGGTGGAGCGGGTTTGTGGCTATCAATCACATCCGCAACACTTCGCAGTGGACCCAGCACGCGTTCCTGGACTCGCAGTTCGCCATGGACGCCATGAACGGCCAGCTTCCCGCGGTGAGCTGGCTGGTCACCGAAGGTGGCGTTTCCGACCACTTACCCTGGAGCATCTGTGCTGGCGAAAATTGGCTTGTGACCCAGATCAACGCCGTCATGAGCAATTCGGCCTTGTGGAATACCACGATGATTGTCTTGACCTGGGACGACTTCGGCGGACTCTACGATCCGGTCTCACCCGCGCCCTACCAGGTCGACGCATTCGGTCTGGGGCCACGCGTGCCGCTGATCGTCATCTCTCCCTACGCAAAACCCGGTTTCATCTCTCACACTCAGTACGACTATGCTTCGGTACTAAAGACGATCGAAGAGCGTTTTGGACTGCCGACACTTAATCCACTGCGCGATGGGAATCCAAATACCAATGACATCCTGGACATGTTCGACTTTACCCAAAGTCCAATTCCGCCTTTTCAGACGCCTCTGCGCCAGTGCTCGCCAGTGGGCACCACGTCGTTAACCTTCCAAACCGGGAAAGTGGGTTCGGTGGTGGCCACGCGCACGGTCCTGATCGCGAACTACAACCCCACGCAGTCGCTCAGCTTCTCCGGCATTAGCTTGAGTGGGAGCAGCGATTTCACGCAGACCAGCAACTGCAGCACTATTCCTCCCAACCCCGGACGGCCGTTCTTCTGCACTGTGAACGTTACCTTCACGCCTTCCGGAGCCGGTCCGCGCTCTGGCCTGCTCACCGTGACGGACAGCGATGCCACCAGTCCGCAGATGGTAAGCATTACGGGTGCGGGCACTGCCTTGACCCTGTCGAAAGCGTTGTTGAGTTTCGGCACCGTGGTCGTCGGCCAGCCCAGCACCAAGCAGACCACGACCCTCACCAACACTGGCACTACTACGATCACGCTCAATAGCGTGGTTCCTGCCGGTGTCGATTACGCTTCATCCACGACCTGCGGCACTTCGCTCGGGGCCAACGCGAGCTGCACCATTAGTTCGACCTTCACCCCGACCACCACCGGAACTCGTTACGGCACGGTCACGGTAAACAGCAGTGATCCCGGCGGTCCGCTGGTTCTGGGCCTGACCGGAAGCGGCACCCACGTCAGCATTTCTCCTCCACTTCTGACTTTCGGGAACCAAGCGATCAACACCACCAGCAGCCCGCAGACCGTCACCATAACCAACAAAGGCACCACGACTCTGAACTTCGTGAACCCCGACTCTTCGAACGCAGGAATTGACGTCATCGCCTCGTTCACACCACCGCCCGGACAGGGCAAGGTGGTGCCGCTGCCTCAGCCCAGCGCGGAGTTCTTCCAGACCAACACCTGCGGAAACAGCCTGGCCGGCGGCGCCAGTTGCACCATCACAGTGACTTTCTCTCCTAACTCCGTCGGAACCCGCAGCGCCGAGGGCAGGATCTTCGATATGGATCCCGACAGTCCTTACATCATCCCATTCACCGGCACGGGTACTGCGGAGCTTACCAACGGCGTGCCGTTCCTCAGCCAGCCGCTGGTGCCGTCGGCCGCTGTTCCGGGCGCGGCGACCCTGACGTTGGCGGTGAACGGCGTCAACCTCGTTTCCGGCGCCACCGTCAATTGGGACGGCGCTGCTCTCGCCACCACCTTTGTCAGTAGCAACAAGCTGACCGCCACGGTGCCGTCGTCGAAGCTGACCGCCCCGCACAACGCGCTGATTACGGTTACCAACCCCGCCCCCGGCGGCGGCAAATCCAACCTCGCCTACTTCGATGTAGTCAATCCGGTCTCGTCGGTGTCCTTCGTCAAGACTGACACAAATGTAGGCAACAATCCCAAGTGGGTCTCCACCGCAGACTTCAACGGCGACAACAAGCTCGATCTCGCCATCGCTAACTTCTTTGACAACACGGTTACGGTCTATACCGGCAACGGGGATGGCACCTTCACGCTGTCCGCTACGCTGATCCTCGACGCCGGCGCCGGCCCCGTCAGCCTGGCTACCTCCGACTTCAACAACGATGGCAAGCTCGACCTGATTGTCGCCGAGCAGACCAGGACGCCCGCCAGCGATGTAAAGGTCTTCCTCGGCAACGGGGATGGCACCTTTATTCCCGGACCCTACGGCTCTACCAACGAGAGCGTTCAGCCGACATGGCTGGCCGCCGGCGACTTCGACCGGAACGGAAGCCAGGACTTCGCCGTGGCGAACAGTGTTGACCCCACCACCTCGATCGTGATGGGCAACGGCGATAGCAGCTTCTACTGGACCGACTCGCCGCCAGTAGGACGCGCCGGCCCGGTCGGCGTGGTCCTCGGTGACTTCAACGGCGATGGCTTCCTCGATTTTGCCGAACTCAACAAGACCGATAAGTCTGTATCGGTTGGGTTGGGTGTTGGCGACACCACGTTCACCGCGGCAAGTGCTCGCTCCACGGTCGGAAACGGCGCGGTCGCAATCGCTGCTGCCGACTTCAACGGCGACGGCTTCCTTGATCTCGCCGTCGTCAACCAGGGCGACAACAACGTCAACATCCTGCTCGGTCAAGGCAACGGAAACTTCGTTTCCAATCCGGCCCTGACGGGTCTCTCCTCGCCCGACGCAGTCGCCACCGGCGATTTCAACGGCGACGGCAAGGTTGACCTGGCTGTCGCTAACAGCTCTGCTGGAACGGTCTCGCTTTTCTTCGGCAACGGGAATGGCACCTTCCAGACGAAGGTGGATTACCCGGTAGGTTCCAACCCAACCTCCATTGCGGTTGGCGATTTCAACGGCGATGGTGCGCAGGACTTGGCCGTCACCAATGGTGGCTCCAACACCGTGTCCATTCTCAAGCAGGCGGTTTCCGGCAGCCCGAATGTTCTGCTGGCGCCGACCAGCCTCACCTTCCCGGTCGTGTTGGTTAACAAGCCTTCCAAACCTTTGACGGTGACGTTGACCAACAACGGAACGGCCACCCTAACCATCTCCAGCATCGCCGCTAGCGGAGATTTCGGTCAGACCAACAACTGCGGCACCAGCGTCGGTGCTGGCTTGAGCTGCACCATCACCGTCATCTTCACGCCCACCACGAATGGGGTCCGTACCGGCAGCATCTCGATTACCGACAATGCCCCCGGCAGCCCCCAGATGGTGCCCCTGAACGGCCGCGGCACGTTCCTTAAAATCTCACCCGGAACACTGAACTTCGGCAACCAACCAGTCGGCACCACCAGTAATCCGAAGACAGTGACCATGATGAACACCGGAACGGCCGCCATCCCAATCACCTTCAAATTCACTGGCACCGCGGCGAATGACTATGCGCAGATCAATACCTGCGGCGCCAGCCTGGCCGGTGGAGCAACCTGTACTGCCAGTGTGACCTTCACGCCGTCCCAGACCGGCACCCGCGCTGCGGGACTTGCGATCACCGACGGCAACGGAGGCGGTACCCAGCAGGTGAAACTCACCGGCAACGGCACATAACCCCTCACCCGGCCAATTGCCGGTTGCAATTCAAGCAGCCGCACCCTCCAAAGGTGTGGCTGTTTTGCTTTTGGGAATGTTTGTTACTTCAAGTTGGGGAAGAATGCGCTGTATTCGGGAAGGACCGCGGAGGCGGTAGCGCCGGCGTCCCGCCGGCCACTAGAGCCGCACATAGGGAAGGACACGACTTCAGTCGTGCTACTTACTGCAGAATGGGCATGGCTTCACCCGCTGGGACGTAGCTCTTGTGCAGTCTTTGCGAATAAAAAAATCGGACTAGGAAGGGTTTTCTGCGTGGGACTTCAGGCGGCGTCGTCTTCTTCGAAACCCCAGGCCTTGAGCAGGGATGAGGGTACGTACTTCTCGTCCTTGTTTCGACGCACCCATTCCTTCAACTGCTCGGAGCGCAGGTATTGCTCCGGAGTCAGGCCCAGCATCTCTACCACTTTTTCAAATGAAGTCGCGCCTTCCACCGCTCACCTCCAATAGCAGAGCTTACTCCGAGGAACATTGTATTGGTAGAGGATTAAGATAGTGTGAAAAGTAGGGAACTGGCAACTTCGAAGTCCTAATGCCTTTGGGAACCGCCGGTTAAGAGCCACTCGTCGGCCCTCGGGGCAACTTGGGAAGCCTTGTTGTCAGGGGATTTCCACACCGAGACGGAGAGGCAACCGGGCACATTGCCCGCCTTCATTTTAGGCGTAGATGCTGACGTTCTGTACCACCCGAGTGATGGCGCCATTCGGGCTGGGGCAGTCGGGCTTCAAGCCCCAACGCAGCGAGAAAAAGAGACCCAGCGCCTGGCCGAACATCACATCCACCGGAGCCCGGTATTCATCGGCGACCGTCAGGGCATTCGCAGGCGTCAGCAAATGTTCGGAGAAGGCAGCCAATCGCGGTGTGGCTTCGCAGCCTACGACCACCCGAGTCCGGACCAGGTGTTTCCTGCCGATTTCTTCCAGCAAATCGGCTTCGTATTTCTGGGTCCGGCCGTCCCCGGAGAGAAAACACACAAACAAGGTTTCGTCATCCAGCGCCGCCATGGGACCATGCCGCAGGCCCAGGGTTGACTCTGACATGGTCAGCGTCTTGCCCGCAGTCATCTCCAGGAGCTTCAACGCCGATTCGTTGGCGACTCCCCGCAGCGCACCTGACCCCACGAAGCATGCCTTGCTGTAGCCTCCGTTCGCCAGCTCAGCCGCGCAATCTGCCGCCGTATTCAGGAAGTTCTTACCTGCCCCCACCAGCTGCCGGAACACCTTCTCGTACTCGCCTGGATTCTCGGCGTGGGCCATGCACTGGCCGAAAACCACCATGTTGGAGAACGAACTGGTCATGGCCAGCCCGCGGTCATTCACTTTGTCATCCAGGCAAACGCTGAGTACCTGGTCCTTTCCAGCCGTGTCGCGTACCATTCGCCCTTCGGCATTGCAGCTGACGATGAGGTGATGGATATCGGGATGAGTGTTCAGCGCCCTTTCCAGCACGGCCACGCTTTCCGGGCTGTCTCCGGACCGGGAAAACGAAATCCATAAATACCGCCGTTGAGGCAACAATGACTCCTCGAAGTGGGTCAACAGGTCGGTGGTAGGCACCGCCACCACTTCACACTGCCAAAGCCGCCGCAACAAATGAGTCAAAGTTCTCCCGATGTAATCGGAAGTGCCCGCGCCCAGCAGAAAAACCGTTGGCCTTTGCCTTGGATCTCCGCTTACTCCCGCCTCCCGCAGGAATTCCCTGATTACGGTGTGGCGATTCTGGAAGCGGCCGAAAGTGGACTCCCAAGTAGCCGGCTGTTGCGCGATCTCCTGCGGCGTGTGCAGCAGACCGCGAGCCGTCTTGTCTCCCTCCGGCAGGTTCAGCAGATTTGAAAGAGCAGCCACTCCCAGCCTCCTGGTTCAACGCAATACGAAACTAAACATAATAATTCATAATAATACACAAATAAACAACACAATCGATTCAATGGGTGGCGTTCTAGGCTGCTGCCGAGTCGGTTAAGGGTATCAAATTGCAGAGGTTGCAGAGAAAACCGCGGAGCAGGCAGAGGTTTTGCGCGAAGGTTTACTTCACCGGAAAGCGCAAGAGCCGGGGCTCGCTGAAGTGTTCGCCGGATTTCAATTGTCCGTGGTCGTCCACCTTGTCCCATCCGACATTTGCCGACACGTAGTACATCCCGTCCACCGCGACCGCGTGCGTGGCCTCGCCCACCACCGGGCTCGCCTGGCCGATCACTTCCTCCGAGGTGATCTCCCTCTGCTCGCGATTTAACTGGAACCGCACAATCCGTTCCGGCTCGGTGCCATTCTGTACGCCCAGCAGGGAATCGCCCCCGCGGTAAAGTCCGTCGAGCCCGGTGACCGCAACGTTCTCGGGATGCCGCAGGTATTCCACATTGCCGCCCGGCTTGCCGGTCAAGTCAATCACTGCGATTCCCATGGAATAATCCGCCACGAAAAGCCGTTTGCCGTCGCCGGCCAGCACCGGGGTCTGCGGCGAGAACAAGCCATCGGCAATCTTTTCAAGTTTCGCCGTAGCCACGTCTCCCCGCACGCGGTAGACGCCTCCTCCCAGGCTGTCGGTGACATAAACGCTGCCATCTTCTGCCAGACACATATCTCCCAATACCGCCGGACCGCTCGCCTCAAGATCGAAGCGCCGCACCACTTTTCCTGTGCTGCCATTCACCGCGAGGAGCGCTGCTTTCCCGTTGTCGGCTTCGGGAAACCCACTGAAGCCCGGCATGGCAGAGGTACTCACCCACAGCAGATTTCGCTTGGCATCCGCCGAGACCGCCATAACCGGCCACCGTTTGGCGCTCGCTTCCAGCGGTATTTCCTGCAGTCCGCATTCCTGCTCACCCTTCTTCGGCAACAACACGCGATAGAGCGTGTGATGCTGAATGCTCGATGTGATAAATGTTCCCGACGACTTCTCGAACGTCACATCCTCCGGCATCAGGTCGGGCAAAGGTAGGGTGCATACCTCTTCGGCCTTCAGAAGGGGCTTCGCGTGCTCCTGCATGGCCGCCGCAATTTCTGCAAAGCCCTTCTCTTCGGCGAGCGGTTTCAGGTCCTTGTCAGCGCCGACGTCGTAAGTTAGTCCCATCGCAGCATAGCGCTGTATCCAGCGCAGCGCCTCGGGCCGGTTTCCCAGCAGAGCTTCCACGGAAGCCATGCGCAACATGTAGAACGGGGTAGGCGCCGGCATCTGCCGTCCCATCTCGAGCAGCGTCTCGCGCATTGACTTCCAGTCCTGCTGTTTTGCAAACCCCCTGGCCTTATTGTTCAGCTCAGTAAGCTGCGCACGATCGACAGCCGGCGCGGGAAGCGCGGAAACCAGTGCCATAACCAGCACAGCTAGACAGTTCTTCATGTCAAGACGCTCCGGGGTGCCCTGCCATTAGACGGGGGAGGAGAGATTTTGACAACATGACAAACGCCTCACGGATTCATCTCCGAAACCAGTCCGGAATGTACCAGCGGGCGTATGTTGCACATCCCAACATCAGCACCAGCCACCAGAGCACGAGGACACGGCGCATCCATAGTTTGTATTTGGTCAGTCTGAATTGTTGCGGCAAAATATTTGTGGCCGCAGCCAGCAGAATGTACAATCCAGCGATTTCGGCGACGCTTCCCAGCGCCGCGTGCACCGTCGCCAGTGCGTAATAAGCCTTGCCAAGTCTGACCGGTATCCTCGGACTCACATGAACCTGAAAGGATGGAACCATCAGCAGTACGATGACGCCAAAGTTCAGCAGTACAACCGCCGACTGGCACCATGCGTGTAACCGAAACCTCTTTCGGCGCGCGAGCACTGAGCCGATGAGCAGTGCCAATCCCATACCGATCTCGAGAAGCAGCACCAGGTCGGCGTAGCGTGGAGCCTCCGTCCCCAAAATTCCTTCGTTCAATTGCACTTACCTCCACAGGTTGGGCGTGCCATCGCTAGCAGCGTGGCCTTGATGCCACGGGTGCACTGTCGCACCCGGCCTACTGCACCACGACCGTGCCGGTCATCTTGGGGTGGATCGAGCAGAAGTAGGGATACGTTCCCGCCTTGTCAAACGTGTAGGAGAACTTTTCGTCCGTATCCCGCACCTTCGACTTGAACACACCGTCTGTGCTGACCACCGTATGGGGAATATCATCACGGTTTGTCCAGGTAACCGTTGCTCCGACCGCTACCGTGAGCGTCTGCGGTCCAAAACTGAAGTTATCGATTTTCACCTCCGCGGCGGCCGCTGAGGGCTGGTCATTCGCCGTGACGCTCGGTGACCCTGCTAATACCAGCAGCATCGCAACCATTACCGGTAGCGCTAAACTTGCAACCCACGTACTTGTCCTCTTCATTGGTCCGTTTCCTTTCCAGGTTGGATCTTCTTGCTTGGACAGCATCCCTCGCGATCTACTCAAGGCTTGAGTCGACTGCCGCCAGGGAATGCTGGCCCCGGACGTAATTCACATCGGTAATTCCTAACAGGCTCCGCAACTGCTCCGCCGGCACTTTCATCGGTCCCGGAGAATCTGCCTTGCCCGGCTGCGGCTGCGGGAAAGCCGTCGACATGGCTGTGTGGAAGGTCACGTTTCCTTCCACCTTCTGCATTGTCTGGTGAATGTGCCCGTTCAGCACCGTCACGGAACCGAACTTCTTCAGGTAGGCCAGTGCCTGCGCGCTGTCCTCCGTGCCCCAGCCCCACTCCGGGTACACCGTCCACAGTGGTATGTGCGCGAACACCACGATCGGCGTGCTGTGTTTCAAATGCTTGACGTCTTTCTCCATCCATTCGAGCTGCTCAGCGCCCAGGGAACCGAGTCCTCCGGATTTCAGGTTCAGCACGTTCACCAGCCCGATGAAATGGACGCCGCGCTTGTCAAAGCTGTACCATCCCGCTCCCTGGACGTTCTTCCCGTACCGTTCTAAGTACGATTTGCCGTTATCGTCCAGCACGTCGTGTTCGCCGGGCACGAAGAATACGTCCTTCGCGCTCGCGCCTTTCAAAATCTGATCGACGGTGTCGAATTGTTCCGGCTTCGTGAGGTGGCTGATGTCACCCGTGTGTAGCAAAAACTCCGGCGGCTGGGCCAGTCCATTAATCTTGTCCACCGCCGCCTGCAGGGTCGCACCCACATCCGGATTGGCCGGTTTGCTGAATCCCATGTGACTGTCGCTGATCTGCACGAAGCTGAAGTCCCCATCTTTGCCGTCGCTTTTGCCAGTATTCTTGGCGAAGGCCCGAGACACGGGAATGCCACCGCTCATGGTCCAAACTAGCCCAGTACCCGCCCATGCCATGCACTTCAGAAACCCTCGACGGTCGACGCCATCATCGTTGAGCTCGTGCCACTTCTGATCGATAAGACCTTGGTTCTTATCCGCCATATGTCCTCCGTGGTTCTAAGCGCTATGAGGTGATAACTGGCACGAGTGGTTTTTATTCCACCAACTGGAGGCCCCTGAACCGTGTGGAAAGAGTCTGGCTTCAGCCCCGCCGCCCCAGAGCCAGTAAAGACACGGGGTCTTGCCCCTTGGGGGAGCCTCGAGTGTTTCTGACAGGAATAGGAGCCGATTTCTGGGATGGCGTCTTCGGGCGAAGAACCTTAACTCCAACCGGTTCCCCGACAGAGGTGTGTGCACGCCACACGGCCGAACAAAGGCTTTCTTAATTTTGGAAACTGACCGCTGACAGCGGAGAGCGAACAGCGGAAGGCTGGTTTTGTGGTGGAGGCGGCGGGAGTCGAACCCGCGTCCGAAAATGTTACTGGTCAAGAGCCTACATGCGTAGTCCAGTTCATGCCCCAGGCATTACCCTGGGACGTTCGCGGCCCCCGCTCAGAACGGACAAGAAACGGGCGCCACTAGCCTGATGATCTCATCCGCCCCACTCAGACGTGGCGGGGAAGACCAGCCCTCTGTGTGACGCTCGCTCACAGCCCAAGGGCGAAGCTGTGGAAAGCGGCCGCCTAATTAATTAGGCTGCGTATGCCATCTGTTGATTGGCAATTATCATTTTGCACGCGATTACGGGTGTGTGCACCCCGGCATGCCTCTTGGCCGCAAGCATCTCCGTCGAAGCCGTGACGCCCCCACTGGTGGGATGG
>JAIQEU010000004.1 GCA_020073665.1 Terriglobia bacterium | reverse complement strand
TTGAGCGGAGTGTGGTAATTGACGAAATGCAATATGACCCGGTCACTATCCGTTTTCTTAACCACGTTGGCCGCAACGTATTTGGTTCCGGGAATCGTAATCACCTGCTCGCCGGACAATTGGTTGATTTTGGCGAGTAGTTCCCGGCGACCTGGCTCATTCTGTGCTTCGTCCAGCATCGATGCTGGGGATTGCAGGTCAGCGAGCTCCCGTAGTTCACGACTGCTTCCGATGGTGTAGACTTTTCCGCCCTCCTTCTTGTATGCACGGAGAGCTGCGATCTTGTCCGCATCCATATAGGGGATGTTGGGGATGATGATCGCCTTGTAAGGCGAAAGCAGTTCGGGCGTTAAGCGGTGCAGCAGAACAACGTCGTACATCACGTTAGTCTCAGCCAGCGCGTTGTAGAGATTGTCGCGTTTCAGCGAGACCTCGAAGCTCGGAATGTGTGGCGGGGAGACCACCGCGATTTTGCTGACGCAAGCGACGTTCGTGTAAAGATCCTGGTGGTCTGACAAGAAGGTGAAGTAACGGCTGATGTCTTCCCACGTCTGAACCGCGATTGGGTTGTCCTTCATGATCCAGCCGTGCAGCAGTTTCTGGCCGGCCTCGGCGATTGCGAAATGGGACTGAAACGCTGACGCCTCGGCGATCGGCTTTCTCCACCCGACCTTCATTCCATCGCGCACGTCGTGTGCGCCGGGATTCGGTACGCCTGGGTCGGCGCCCTCATACTTGCTCTCGTATGCCTTCACGCCGTAACCGGAGGCGTAATAAAACCTGGCCTGCGCAATGTTGTGTACCCATTTGCCGTCCCACACGCCTGCTTCGTTAGTGCCTTCGGTCTTGGTCAGGTCCGCAACTTCATCGACCAGGATGTTGCCTTTGCAGTTGCCGAAGATCGAAACGTTCTTGTTCTTGCTGGCGGCGAGTTGACGAACTTCGTCCAGGAAGTGAATGACGTCGCCGGTCCCCCCGATGGACCAGTCGTAATAGAGTTCATCGACCCCGGCGTCGATTGCCACCGCAGCTTGTTTCAGTGCGTTGCGGCGATAGTCCTCATTCTGCAAATCGGCGGCGAAGGTGTCATTCAGCGCGCGCCATCGCAGGTTGTCGTATTCATCCCGGCTGATCCAACTTCGTTTTTCGGGGTGCATCAGCACATCGCGAACGCCAAGACCTCCCAGGGAATTGAACGCCGTCACCCGGATATTGTTTGCGTGGCAGCGGTCGATGAGGGCCTTCACGCGGCGATATTCTTCGCTTGACGTGTCGATTGGCACGTGGGTCGCGACCAGATTGATGTGTGCTTCCTTGAACATTTCGAACATCCGGTCAAGATGGTCCCAATCGACTCCCGCCCGATAGAAATTTACCTTTCCGCGACGCGCCCATGTAGGGATGTCTTCGAGCGAACGCTTCTTTTCACTCCTGTAATTGAAAACAAAGTCGAAGTCGCGGATCGTGGCGGACCTTCCTCTGCCCAGAAGGTGATAGGTCTGGCCGATCAGCGTGGGTACGCTGTACGGGACGGATTCCAAGCGCGCGTCGATCACCTCGTACCCATCAGCATCGGGGCCCTTGAAGAACTCGATTTCATTCAGGCCGGCTTGCAGGTGGGTGGGACTGAGAGGTATCACGATCTTGCCTGTGATGTCGTCTCCACTCGTAAAGGAATACCAACCTTCCTTGCCGGGCTGATTCTTTCCAGTGTCTCGGGCCGGTCCAGTCGCCTCTCCCATCTGGCCGGGAAGATCGTACTTGTGACCGTTGACAGTCGCATAAGCTTCCCCCGGCGCAACGCCACTGACGAGAATCACCAATCCCGGCGAGGCCAGCCGCTCCGGCGCATCGAGCCTAACGACATAGCCCTTGACCCTGTCTTTTCGGCCCGACAGTTCGTACTCATACGAGGGCGCAACGACGTAGGCCTGGTAGAAGGCGTTGGCCGGTTTAGGCACCTCCTGGGCGTGGCAAACAGCGGAATGGCTTAGGAGCACGAAAACCGCGGCTCCCAGAAGCTTGCGAACGAGTCCTCGTGTCTCCATGTCATCCTCCACGTGCATCCCTTCTTGGGGCCGGCCGTTGGAGCAGGCCGGGAATGTTGCCGGGTTCAGTTACATGGCTCAACTCCTACCAGTAAATCGCCAGGGACGCCGGCGCCTGATAGTCCGGCACCGAAATCAGGTATTCGGATCCTGATCTCTTGACGGACCGAGAGGTTTTGCCCCCCCGATGAAGAGGACCATCATGCTGCCGTGATAAACAAACATCAGCTTGAAATCTATAGATATCTCCTTTCCACTTCTTTGGATAACGCTGGGTCGGCGGATCAAACATTGAGAGTCACTCCCGTCAGAAGGCCCACCAGAAGTGAAGGCAGTAAACATGCTACGCCAGGCTGACCGCCCAGACTGTTGAAAAATCGCCATTACACCAACAACCGGGGTTCTGAGCGCTATCGCTTGTTTACACAGATTCTTGTCAGGGCACTTCATTCAACAGGACGGGATGTTCGATGCGGGACCTTAGGGTGCACTGCCCATCATGCCTTGGGGACTGGGGCGCTTCGACGAATCTCGCCAGCTTCACTATGATCCCTTCGGCTTCGTTCGGGATTTTGGCTGGAGACCCCCGTTCGCCGCTGCTTCTCCCATACGCTGCCAGGACGCCTCAAGGTCACTATAGGCCTAGACCAAGTCTCGGTCGTGAGCCTGGACCTTAGGCAACTGTCCGGCTCTGCCCGGGCCTCGCTAGACTTGTGCAATCCGGCCTCGACGACGAGGGGAGAGGAAGGACCAGCCAGCGATGTACATGCAATGGTTCAGCCAACACAGCATCCCGTTTACCCTGATTGTGGCGTACATTCCACTGATTGCGACCGTGGCGACCACCATTCTCAGCCTGGTGCTGGCCCGCGCCACCCTGCGCTACGCCGAGGCCAGCGACAAAAGCCTGGCGCTGGCGCGCGAGGAGTTCGAGCGCCAATGGTCACCCGAGCTGCACATCAAGCTGGAGAAGCTCTCCTCTCGTCAGGCCAAAATCGTGGTCACCAACCTAGCCAAGATTTCTGTGCTGTTGCAGATAGTGCAGTTGCGCCGGCTGTCGATGGGAGTGCCTTCTTTGCGCTCTTTCCTGAATGAACCGCTGGTCGGCGGCAGCACCTGGACTGACGAACTGGGGAAACATCTGTTTGCCTGCACCGGCGACGACTACGAAGGCCAGATCGCCGCCACCGTGACTTTTTATGCTTCCGGCCGCCTGTTCCGGACCGACTGGTTCCGCTTTCAGATCCAGGTCAGCCACGGGGAAATTCTCCGGCTTGACCCCGTCAACATCGCGGCGCGCCGGGTGCGTGTGCTCCATGGCGCGGAACAGACACGACAGGAACTGGTAAAGGATGTAGTCGGGGTCACCGCCGAGAACGAGTGATCTCGGCGACGCAGGGAACGGCGTGCGGTGAAGAGCCTTGCCGCGCAGCCAACGGATCGCGGCTAGTGGAGACTCAGATCCACTCACCTCAGAAGTTCGCCACGGATCTGAAGAAAACGCAAAACATGGCGACGAGAGAAGATGCCTTCCAGTCTCCCGTTCGAAACCACCGGCAGTTGGTTGACGTCCTCGCGGCTCATCATCTGGAGCGCTTGGATCGCAGGAGTGTCCGGTGTGACAACGTGCAGTTCTTGCAGTGGCCGCATCACGCTGTCAACCCTTCGAGACGGCCACAAGGCACGTTCCACGCCTTTTACTTCATTCGGCGTAATCAGCCCAACGACCTGATCGCCTTGCTCAACAATGAAGCAGCGGCCACCTGTTGGGAGCAGGTACCTATCAACGAACTCCTGGAGGCTCGACGTGCCGTCCACGGTTGGGCAATCGCGCTCCATCATTTCTCCCACTCGCCGATCTCGCAGCTCAGCCAGGAGTTCCGTCTGTGCGTAACTGGTGCGCGAAGCATCCAGAAGAAACCAGCCGATGAAAGCCCACCAAAGGCCACCAAAGCTCGCGCCCACAAAGAAGCGCATCAGCCCCAGCACTATGAAGGCGAAAGCCACTGCCTCGCCGGCTTTAGCCGCCACGCGCATGGAGCCGTCGGCGTTGCTGGTGATCCGCCAGACCACCGCTCGCAAGATCCGCCCACCGTCGAGCGGAAAACCTGGGATCATGTTAAAAGCAGCAAGAACCAGGTTGATGTAGCCCAGCCAGAGACACACGGCGACTGCCGGCTGAGCTGGTGCCGCCCTTGGTCGCCAGCCCGACCAAAATGCTATTCCCAAGAACACACAACCGATGATCGTGCTGGTAATCGGACCGGCGATTGCCATCCAGAATTCGGTCTTGGCGTCAGGGACATCGCTTTCGATCTGTGAAATGCCCCCCAGCGCAAAGAGAGTAATGGCTTGAACCCGCATGCCGTGCGCCTTGGCAACCAGAGAATGGGCCAATTCATGCATCAACAGGGCAGCAAAGAAACATAGACTGGTGATGATGGCCGAAGCCCAGACCACACTGCTACTCCATTGCGGCGTAACCGAATGAAAATGACCCGCCAGAGAGAGAGTAATCAGCAGCGCAATGATGAACCAGCTGTAGTGCAGCCCAACAGCAATGCCAGCGATGCGTCCAAGTTTGATTTGTGCCTGCACGATCCTGAGGTCTCTCCTGGGGCTGGCCCTCGATTATAGACACTCTGACTCAGCAAGAGGGACGCCGCTTGGAGATTGAAATGAGATGTTGGCGGCATGTGTCCGACTGCTCAACGCACCCAGGCCAGCCAAGCCCATCCGACCGCGAGCGTCACCAGCGTGACTGGAATACCGACGCGCGAGTAGTCCCAAAAACCGATGCGCACTTCGCCGTGCGCTCGCTCCACGACGATCAGGTTCGCGACTGAACCTGTGATGGTCAGGTTGCCCGCCAGCGTGCTGGCCATGGCGAGCACCAGCCAACCCGTGTGCGGATCGTCGAAAGCCGGTACGAGCGTCTTGAGCAGCATCACTGCTGGCACATTGCTGACCAGGTTCGACAACACCGCGGTCACAGCCGTAAAGATCCCTGCGTTCTGAAGATTGGAGCGCTCCGCGATCTCGAAGAGGTGACGGGTCAACCCGGAGTTCTCCGCACCACCCACGATCAGGAATAGACCGACGAAGAACACCAGCAGCCCCCAATCGACTTCGTCGTAGACCAACCGCGGATTGCGCGTACGCGTGATCAGCATGAGCGCGGCCCCGATGGCCGCCATCATGGCCGGCGGCACGCCCGCAAGAAAGCCGGCCAGCACGAGGGCAATCACGATGGCGGGCTTGCGCAACTCGCGGGTCGAGACATGTGGCGCCACAGCTGCGACGGCTTCGGCGTCTCCGGGCACAAAATCGTTGCCACACATTCGGTGGATGATCAGCCAATCCAGCCCCAGGCCGATCAGCGCCACCGGTCCCAGGTGCCACAGGAAGTGGCGGTACGTCAGCCCGGAGAACGAGCCGATCAGCATGTTCTGGGGGTTTCCGGTAATGGTGGCGACGCTGCCGATGTTGGCCGAAGTTGC
Source organism: Terriglobia bacterium (assembly GCA_020073665.1). Taxonomy (GTDB): domain Bacteria; phylum Acidobacteriota; class Terriglobia; order Terriglobales; family Acidobacteriaceae; genus JAIQEU01. The sequence goes on along the minus strand of JAIQEU010000004.1, from coordinate 455,685 downwards.
CACGGCCAGCAGGTACGGCAGCGGTTTCAATCCCATGCGGCGGGTAGCGAGAAGTGCGAACGGCACCATGACCAGACAGATGATGTCGTTGACGAAAAAGGCTGAGAGCAAGCCGGTAATAAAGATGACGGTGGGGAGCAAATGGTGCGGTTTCAGACGTGTGACGATTTGCTCGGTTACCCAATCGAAAAAGCCTGTCAAGTGCAGGTAGCCGACCACCAGCATCATGGAGAACAGAAGTACCAGCGTGCCGAAGTCGATGAAGCGCAGCGCTTCGGCAGCGGGCACAATGCGGAAGGCAACCATGAGTACGGCGCCGATGATCGCCATGCCGGGGCGATCAATCTTCATCCCAGGGAGCTTGCCTAAGGCGAACACGAGGTAGCTGACAGCGAAAACGGCGTAGCCGGCAGTGACCTGCCACTCGGCAAGAGGGCCAGTTAGACCCGGTACAGCCGCTAGCAGGAGAGAGGGCGAGCTCATGACGAATGCAGTGTACCCGAGGCGCGCGGCCCGAGAAACCTCGAGTCGCTCGCATCACTTTGCCCAAAGGACGATTCAGGGTAGGGTTCTGGTCATGGCGGCCGTTCAGCGCTGGATGGGCCGAAGGAACACCCACTGAAGCTGTCCTTTCGTGACGCTGTAATCCACAAAACTGGGCGTAACCTTGAGATGTTTCACACAAGCCCTGGCAAAACCATGGAATGTCCGCACTGTCACCAGCAAACCAGCGCACGCTCGCAATGTTGCCGATCCTGCGGTGAAGTGATTCCGCCGGCACAATATCTGCTGGAAGAGTCAGGCGTGATCATCCCCGAAACCACACCCACGCCCCCGCCCGTGGCACGGGCCGCGGTGCGAAATCCCGCCTCAGTCCGACCGGCAAGACTAGGCGACCGGTTTGTCGCGTTTGTGCTGGACACCATAGTTCTTTTCGGGCTGCTGGCCATCGTGGATGCCTGGGTCTTTATGCGATGGGGTACGGTCGAGGGAGCCGAGTTGAATCTGACAAGCGCCTCGCTTGTGATCGCCGGGATCCTCAATGCCGGGGTCCTGTTTGCTTACGGGTGGCTGCTTGAAGCCGGCCTGGGCGCCACGCTGGGTAAGGCCATCGTCGGAATCCGAGTGGTGAGAACCGGTGGGCGGACGGCATTGGCTGCCTCGGCGATTCGGAACGGGCTGCGGATCGTGGACGGATTGGGCTTTTACCTAGTGGGAGCAATGTCCGCGGGTTGCTCCAGACTCCATCAACGGCTGGGAGACATTTGCGCCGGTACTGCGGTGGTTGAAGGAGAGTTTGGAGTGGGGATCAAGATCCTTACCCTCCTGCTGTGGGTAGGGACGCTGGCGGGGGCTGGCTGGGCTGTTCCTCGCATCTGTTCAGACAACAATGCCGCGCAGCCTCCTGGATACCTGAACCAAATCGTTGTCCAAGTCGGCAGAACAGAAAACTCTGCTTATATCAGAGTCGCCCGTCTCAGAATCGATCTTCAACTCGCTTCCAGTAATACGCCAGCGTCAGGCATGTGAAAATGCCGCGCTTCGCAGTGATGGCGGCGCAAAGGCGGGAAGCGGACCCTGAGAAGCCATGGTGTGGAAGGCGATTCCACCACTTGGGAATTACTTGCGAAATGGCGATGTCACATCACCAACGGGCAGGCGCTAGTTCCCGACAGTCTCTTCGACTCATGTACAATGACGCGTCGGATTCTGGAGGTTGGACGATGCGCAGATGGATTGCAGTGCTGCTCTTGACGATGGTAGGCGCATCCACTGCAAGTGCGGCCAAGAAGGATGCGGGAACGACAACCCTGAAGGATGTCCAGCCAACGGGCACTACCGATACTAAGGAGAAAAAGAACCAGCAGTACGATTTTATCTTCGAGGCTTCGGGGAGCCATTACACCTGCCGGACCAGTCCGAAAACCTCTCTGAAGGCGACTGACTTCGTGGTGGGCAGCGATGTGAAGTATGAAGTCGACGGTGACAAGGGCAAGTTGAAAACCACGTCCGGGAAACAGGTGAAATGTACCGTGGTACGCGTCGAGAAGATACCGGCGCCTAAGCAGTAAACGGATGGTTCCCAGTTGGGATTGGGGTGTGGACCACATTACACTCACAACCGGGTCAATAAGTGTAATGGGGATTTTTCGACAGTAATCGCCCCGCGTTCACTCGTTAGAGCTGCAGCGGTCCGTGGGTCCGCCTCATTATTGGACTATTGCAACTTCGCGTACTCGGTCTTGGCCTGCTTCAGGATGGGAACATCGGGGTCGGCGTCTTTCCAGAGTGTGAGGAAGTCCTGATAGGCGGCGCGGGCTTTGGCCGTGTCGCCCTGGAGGGCGTAGGCCCGGGCCAAGCCGAGGCGGGCCAGTGCGCCCCATGGAAAGTTCGCCACCAGTCCTCGGCGGTCAACGAATTTCTGAAATTCCGCCGCCGCTCGGTTGCCGTTGTGCAGCATGAGATAGGCTTCCCCCCGCAAATAAGCGGGGCACAAGAGCATCGTGAGGTTTGTTGGAAAGCCAAGTTCGATCGTGCTCGCCACCTTTAATAGCTCAATTGCCCGGTTCGGGTCTCTGCGCTCTAGGGCGACCCCCGCCCGGATCGTGGGTAACCAATACCTCTGGACCACCGTGCTCAGCGGGAACGTCTTGTCGAGTGCGGCCGCCAGCTTCTCTGCCTCTGCCGTATCGCCTGCCCGGGCCAGAGCCAGCGCCGCTATGGCCCGCACATCGCGGTTTGGGGCCAGCTTCAACGCCGCATTGGCCTCGGCACGCGCCTGCTCAAGGTTACCCGATGCCACCTCGCGCAGCGCTGCCGCTGCCTGATAGGTTGCGGCCGTCTCTTTGGCGTCGTTGTGCTGGGCTGAATCCATCGCCCGCCCGGTCAGCTCGTGCGCGTCCTTCAGCTTGCCGTACCAACCTTCCGTGTCCGCTTGCATGGCCAGCAGGTAGTCTTCGGCGCCCGGCTTTCCCATAGCGGCTGAGACCAACTGCGCCAGCTGTACCGTAGTATCGCTCTTCAGAAACGCCAACTGGTAGCGGTTCACGAGCAGGAACTCGTTCTCCAGCTTGCGCTCCTCCGCCTGCTTGTACACCGCCTCCGCTTCATCCAGCCGGTTGAGGTTCGTGTAGGCGAAACCGAGGTTGACATAGTTGTCCACTCTGTTTGGTTCCAGGCGCATCGCCTCTCGAAATTCCTCCAATGCCTTTCCCCAGTTCCCCAGGTAGGCGGAAATATATCCCAGGTTCGCGCAAGGCAGGTAGTCTCTGGGGTAGGTCTGCTGGTACAGTTCGAAGGTCTGCGCCGCCTTCTCCAGCTCTCCCGTAGCAGCCGTGTAGTAGTTCCCCTCGATGTTGAGCCGCTCCCGTTCGCTTACCTTCTCCCGCAGGTCGTAAGCCCTGCGCGCATTCTCGGCTCCCCGCCCCACTTCGTTGAGGTAGAAGTAAACCCCCGAAATCCACATGTAGGCCATGGCAAAATTCGGATCGAGTTCTACCGCCCGCTTGAGGAAGGGCAGCGCGGCGGTGTTCCCTTTCGCATTCCACGTCTTTACTCCCCGGCTGTAGGCTTTCAGTGCTTCCAGCGATGGCGTGGTCGCTTCCTCCACCGGCGTGGCGAATTTCTGCACCGAGCTGAGCGACTCGCCCAGCTTGCTCCGCAAACTGACTGCCGCGTTGTCCAGAGCCTTGAGCACCGCTTCCTTGCCCGCCGCCTGCTCCTGCGCCTCCGCCAGCACATCGCCCGTGTTGCAGTTCACTGCCTTCAGGCCAATCACATACTGGCTGCCCAGCCCCGCAATCGAGCCGGTCAGCATGGCCTTGCTGCCCGTGCGCTGGCAGACCTCGTGCGTGACCTCCGGCGTCAACCGGTCACCGGCGGGACGGCCCATCAGCTTCAGCGTCTCGTTCACCCTGCGCTCCGATATCAGAGCGAGAAAAGGCGATTGCTCAAGCTGTACCGAGAGTCCCTGCTTCAGCGTGTCGTCGAATACGCTGTCACCGGTCTTGTTGTCGAAATCGGAAAGAACAATGGTGTCACGTTCCGTCAGGGCGTGGACGCGCTGCGAGCCGAAGTACAACATTGCCCCGATGGCAGCGGCAACAAGTATCAGGGTAGAGGGAACCAAAACCTTCCAGAATTTCCTGCCCGCGACAGGAACCTCGGCCACTTTAACCGTGCTCGGCGTGAGCAGTCGTCGCAGATCAATCGCCAGCTCTTTGGCCGATTGGTAACGGTTTTCCGGTTCCTTCTCCAGGCACTTCCCGATGATCCGCTCCAGTTCCGGAGACACCCTGGGATTGAGAGCGGCAGGTGCTAGTGGCGGCTTGCGCAGAATCGCGCCGATCAGTTGCGAGCCTTCCACATCAGCAAACGGCCTTTGCCCCGTCGCCATCTCATACAGCACCGACCCGGCCGCATGAATGTCAGTCCGAGCGTCGATCTCTCCGCCCAGCAACTGCTCCGGCGCCATATAGGGCAAAGTCCCGGCCATCGTTTGGGTCTCGCTGAAACTCTCCGTTGCGGCACTGTCCGTGACTGGACGCCGCAGCTTGGCCAGCCCGAAGTCAAGAATTTTCAGCCGGCCGTCGCTCGTAACCCGCAAGTTGCCGGGCTTCAGGTCACGATGAACGACCCCGTGTTCATGGGCGGCGGCCAGACCTTCGGTGAGTTGCACTCCCAAGCGAAGAACTTCCTTCTCCGGTATCGGTCCGGCAGCCACCTTGTCGCTGAGTGTAATTCCGGGGATGTACTCCATCACCAGGAAGTCCACGCCCCGCTGCGTGTCGAAGTCATAGATGGTGGCAACGTTGGGGTGGTTGAGCTGCGAGAGAATCAGAGCCTCTTTGTGAAAATGCCTGCGGGCGGATTCGTCGATGAGCGTGCCGGGCGGAAGGACCTTGATGGCAACATCCCTGGCGAGGTGCTCATCGCGGGCGCGATAGACTTCTCCCATGCCGCCGGCGCCGATCTTTTCGACGATGCGGTAGTGGCCCAGCTCCATGCCGACGAATAAATCCTGGCCTGACACTCGGCTGGCCATGGGGAAAGAAACCTTTCCCCTCACCCTCTAAGGCAAATCGTAGGCCTAGTGTGCGCGTGCGTCAATGGGATCATCCAGCGGGCTGAAAGACAGGCTGGTCGGAGAAGAAAGTGGATTGTTGAAGTAAACAGGCGATCACACTCAGAACCCCAGGGTCAATGAGTGTAATAGGGATGTTACGCCAATCATTCTTTCCCTACACCTCCAGGAAGGGCTCGCCAAACCAGATGTTGAATTTGGTCCCCGTTCACGCGCCTTGGAACTCGACCAGCAGGGTCTTGTTCGAATCCCCGCGCCGGTAGACCCGCTCGAACCGGTCGCCGAAGCGGACCACAATGTTCCAATCCTTAAGCAGATCGCTCAAGGGCGGTGCGGGTGGGTCCGCAGGATAGCCCGCAACCGGGAATTGCATGATCACGCGATCGAGGAACGGGACGACAACTTCGTCATAGGCCTGCGCGTCGTTCGCATAGCGGGCGAACGACGTCGTCAATAAAACCATCGGTGCTGGATAAGGTTCCTTATCAGCCGATCCCCTCCAGATGGCCTCTGCCGGAAAAACGAAGTGGATGCGCGAAGCAACATTGTTCTTGACCATGCTATGGAGCGTCATCTGCGCGTTCCTTGCGAGACAAAACATGAAGCCCCCGCCGGTAAACACAACCCGCTCAGCCTCGACACGGATCTGATGCTCTTGTCCCTCGCTGATAATCGCGTAGTCAGGGTGCCGGTCTGCGGCGTACCAGTCTGGGTATTCCTGGCTGACCCAGTAGACAACCGTCCAGCCCTTCTTCTTGGCCTCTTGCACCAGACGGTCGATTCCGGGCTTGGCGACGGCCGTATGGTCGAACCCGTCGAGGTTGGCATGCCCGACAAAGAGCAAGTCCTTGGCGACGATCTCCCGCACGCTACTCTGGGGGACCGCCAACATCGGCGTCTCAGCGCGACCTGCCACCTGGACAATGACTCGCCGTTCTGAGGTCGGAGTGCGCACGACGACCTCGGTACGTCCGGGCCGTAGGGCCTCGAACAGCCCCGTCGGCTTGATCAGACGCACGATCTCAGGGTTCTTGCTAGCGAACTCGGCATCGGGGCAGCGAGGTTGCTTGCCCTCACCGGATTCGCAGACCGTGTAGTGAATCTGCTCGCCGGGGTGCAGCAGGAAGTGTTTCGGGAATACCTCCAGCCTGGGTGCCGGACGACCCGCAACTGGCAGGCAACAGCCCAACAGACAAAGAGCTAGAGTACCCGCTCTGGCCAGGCGCGCATGGCGCGACCATCGAGTTCGTGGAGGTGCTGGCCCGACGACGAAGAACGTCAGCAGTTGCATAGCACCTGTCAGCCACAAGTAGTCTGGATTCATGGGCACAAGGATATACGAAGCAGCACACGTCGGGCATAACTGTCGAAATCAGGCGATTACACTCACAACCCGGTCAATGAGTGTAATCGCGATCTTTCAACAGTGACCGCTTGGCGCTTCCCGGTCGCCCAAAACCTCGTCTTTCCCTTCTTACAATCCCGCTCTTGTACAGCTACGGGCACAAGCGCAGACTGCCGATCGGACGAGAGTGGGGCCATCCGCCAAACCATCCCGATCAGTGTGCGATGACAAGCAAACAATCAGAATTGTGGTTGGACCGTCTTGACTACACTTGTGATATGCGGGTGAGCTTTAGCCTGTTGACCGATTCGCTGAACGATGGAGCCAGCCCATGGGATGTGGTGGCCATAGTGCTCCAAGTCGTTGGCGCCATGGATCGTCTGATGATGTACGTGGTCGTAGGCTGGAGCAAACGTCATCCTGTTGGTCGAAGTGCTGCAGTACCTGTTCTTGCCCCAGAATTCAGCCGTTCTTATGTCCTGGCCCAGCACGGCATTGGTGTAGTTAGGCAGACGATCGTAGCCCGTGTGATCGGCGGAGAATCTCATCCCCGACTCGGTCTGGCCCTGAATTTGCCTGAAACTCAAGGGTGACCTTTTGTAGGTAAGATGAACATGAGGGGCATCAGGAAGTTGGACAGTGGTGTCCTCTAATGGCGACGTTCTCTGCGCCCACAGGACGTGTGAGGAAAGCACCAACAAGCTGACCACCAGAACCGAAGAAAGGTGCGAAAGCGAGAGAACTACGCCCCGCATGGGATTTCCTTCCTTAAGGGTCTGGGGTGGGCCAGCGCCTTTCTTTCAATCGCAAGGGCTCAAGGTTGGCGGAAGTGCGGCACGATGGGTCTTTGTGGTTACAACAATCCTAGACAGCTTCCAGATGTGTTGTCTGGTCAAGATTGCACACTCGCGAACGAGCCAAGGCAAGAGAGTGTCGCCCGACAAGTCCCGTTGTGCGAGCTGGAAGCTCCGTTGGCACTTGCCGCCGATTCCGGGTGGATGACGGGCAACCCGGAAGCTATCCGCTTGTTCGGAAACGGCTTGTCGGGCAGGAGATCGCAATGGTTGTTGTAAACAGGCGATGACACTCATAACTGATTGGTTATGGATGTAATGGCGATATTACGCCAACTGCTCATTTCGCGGCGACCAACAGCAGCCCGGAGCGGCTGACGTTCTGATTGATCTACACGGATCTACAGGAGAGAACTGGCTGTCAATTCTTCGCCGAGCGCGCCATTGCGAGAGCGCGATCCAAACAAGGATCTCTTTCTGTTCGCAGATCCTCGGGAGTAGGAACGCAGAAGACATCAGGAGTAACACCTTGATTCTCCAATTCTTCCCCGCCTTCCATCACTACCTTTGATACGGCGATTTCGGTCCCGAACTCCACTGCTTCCCAGGACCCGATTGGTTGCCAAAAGAATTGAGCGCTGTTAACACGCCCGCTGGACCGGTCGCCTATCAATACGGCACGTTTGTGAATCTGCATGCTTCTCGCGACCATCTCAGACGCGCTTGCCGAGGCACTGTCCAGCAGAATGTACAGCGGGGATGTAATGTGCGGAGAGAGAGGCTTTACGCGAATCGGTTCCGACTTCTTCCGGGAAACCGAAGTTGCCATCTCAAAAGGTTCGCGTACGAATTGCCCCATAAAATCGATCATCGTGGAAAGACTTCCCCCACCATTTCCACGCAAGTCCAGGATCACAGCCTTCGCATCTCTGAGGGGCTTTATCATCCCTACCATCTCTGTGGGGGGCATGAGAAAGGCCCGAACCCGCAAGTACTGGATTCCATTGTCGTAGCTCTTGAAATCATAGAGACGCTCTTGTGCATCGCTGTCGCGGCCCGTTTCGATAAAGCTGAAAAAATATTGTGGCGGTTGGGGAGTTACTGTGGCGGGCACCTTCACGACTCGAGTAGGTCCATTCTGCGCGACGTCCACGTCCAACTCGACTCTCGGATCGAGAACCGTCAAATATCGCATCATGTCAAAAAAGGTCTCGCGCACCGCGTTGAGGTTATTCACTCCTACGATCTGATCGCCCAATTGCAGTCCGGCTTTTGCAGCAGGTCCATCTTTGTCCACTTCATACACAAAAATATTGTTAGCAAAAGGTTTTGCCTTAAACCCATAGACCGCTTTAATCTTTCGCTTCGGCGGGATGAAAACGGTGTGCGAGTCATGCAATTGATACAGCAAGGCAGAGATCGCGCCATACATTTCTCCAAGTTCCTCAGCGCCACGAATCCGCTGGCGAGCTTGTTCCGTTAACGCTGGCCAGTCAAGGCCCTTGAGAGCGTCGTCGTAAAAGTTATTTTGTACGTCTTTAGAGACTAGGTTGAGAATTTGTTCGGCTCTACGACGCTCCGCCTTGATGTTCTCCGCGCGAGAGGTAGTGCATGACACCAGTAGGATCGCGATCAGCAGGCACCTGAGGACATTTACACAGGAGTGGGGCAGCAAAAGACCCCTTTCGGAGCTGCGAATGAGATCAACGGCGCACGTGACACTTGGCAACATGCGTCCAATTGTGACATTTGACGATCGTTCGAGCCAACTGTTGTTAACAGGCGATTACACCAACTACCACGAACGTGGCTTCCAGTCCCCCGTACCGAGGTCGTGCGTTAACCAAGGCGTTGAGTCAGCTTAGATGGTACGCGGGCAGTTAACGTGTTCGAAGTCATGAACAGGTCTCGAAGGGGCAACCCGGTCAGCGTCGTTTCTTGCTTTCGTTCTGCGCCACCCGCGCCTTCACCAGTTTCTTAACAAGTGCAGTCGGCAGTGGCTTGTCCGTGGGGAACTGGATGGTCCCTTTGGATGTGGGGAAGCCCTTAAGTTCGTGCTTAAACGCTTCAACAACCGAAGCAGTGGGGAACAAGCTGCAGTGGTTCGAAAACGCGGCGAACCACACCAGCACTCCTTTGTACTTGAACGCAGGAATCCGATAGCTGATGGTCTCGGTAGCTTCCGGTGGCACAGCGGATCGAATCGCCGCGCGAATCCTGTTCAAGGTGCTACGGGCGGGTTCCGGGACACCAGCAAGGTATTCATCAACGTTTTTCGGAGCGCCTTTACCTTTCGCCACAGAACTGCGATTGCCAGATTTCGCCTTTTTCATGTGGGCAATGCTACGAGAACTTCCACTTCAAGTCCAAGCCCCGCCTTGCAGGGTGATTGTTGACGAAATCAGACGATTACACCACCAACCGACTTCCCGGTTGGCGTGTAATGGCGATACTTAAGCAGTAATCCAGCCCAACGGCGCAGACCGATCACTTCGGAGTGGCCAACCACTCGTCCCGAATCGCGCGCGAATCTCGAACACCCGAGTTCAAAGTCCCATCTTGGGAACGCAATCACTCTGCGTTTCGATTTATAGGTATCGTCTTCCTCCCTTGGGCGGGAAAATCAATGTGGTTGACATTTTCGGGTATCTGGGGCTGGCGCGGTGGCGGCCCCAGTGGAGTCGGCCCGGGCCCAGAGTGCGGGCCCGAACTGGCGCTGTGATTACTCCTCGAGGAAGCCCATGAGACCGGTCACCAGGCTGCTGCGAGATGAACTGATCGATGAAATCATTGCCGAAGCCAGGGAGGTACTGTGCAAGCTGGGTGTTGAGATTCATAACAACGCCGTGCTCAGCATGCTCGCCGACCATGGCGCCCGGGTGGACAAGGATACGTGCTACGCTCGCTTCACAGAAGATCTCATCGACAGAGCGCTTGCTACCGTCCCCCCCTCCTTCAAACTCTTCGATGTTCTTGGGAACGAAACCCACAACTTCGAGGGTGACAGCGTCTACTTCACTCCCGGCTCGACGTCACTTAATATTCTGGACAGCCGGAGCGGAGAAATGCGCAGGCCTACGACGGCCGACTACATCCGCTACGTCAGGTTGACCAGCGGCCTGCAGCACATTGCTTCTCAGAGTACAGCGCTGATCCCGGCTGATGTTCACGAGAAGATCTCCGACAGTTACCGGCTCTATCTGAGCCTGCTGTACGGTGAGAAGCCGGTAGTCACCGGCGCTTTCACGATTGAATCGTTTGAAATCATGAAGGACTTCCAAGTCGCCGTGCGTGGCAGTGAATCGGCGCTTCGGGCCAAGCCGCTGACCATCTTTTCCTGCTGCCCTACGGCGCCGCTCAAGTGGAGCGACGTGACCAGCCAAAACCTGGTCGATTGTGCTCGCTGGTCGATCCCAGTGGAATTAATCTCCATGCCGCTTTCAGGATTCATGGCGCCTGTCACCCTGGTGGGGAGCCTTGTCCAGCAGACCGCCGAGAATCTGAGCGGTGTGGTGATCAGCCAACTGGTGAAACCCGGCCATGCCGTCCTGTATGGCGGCTCCCCTGCCATCTTCGACGTCCGTTTTGAGACCACTCCCATGGGCGCGGTGGAAACCATGATGCTCGACTGTGCCAACAGCGAGATCGGGAAGCGGCTGGCCATGCCCACCCAGGGTTACATTGCTTTCAGTGACGCGAAGCAATTGGACGCACAGGCCGGTTTGGAGTCGGCCATGGGCGCCACCCTGGCGGCGCTCTCGGGAATAAATAGCATCTCGGGTCCGGGAATGTTGGATTTTGAAAGCTGCCAAAGCCTGGAGAAGCTTGTGGTTGACAACGAGATTTGCGGCATGAGCTACCGCCTGTTGCGCGGCATCGAACCCCGGGAAGATTTCCCCTCGATCCCCATTTTCGAGGAGTTGCGGCACAAGAAGCAGCTGCTTATCGCGGCTCACACTCGCCGCCACCTGCGCGAGGAAATTACCTTTCCAGGCGCGGTCATCGATCGCGCCAACCGCGAGCAATGGCTTGAGCAAGGCGCTTTGACATTGAGGGAACGCGCCGCGCGGGAAGTTTCGAGAATCGTTGCGGCATCCCAGCCCTCACGTCTGCCGGAGGAAACGAAGCAGGAACTGACGCGCCTGATGCGGCGCGAAGCCCGACGCCACGGGATGGAGGCTCTGCCAACAGGAGACGAATGAGCCTGGATATTGGCAGGTTCCTTTGCCCCCGGCCCGAGGTGCTTTTCGAGATTACCCGAGGCGCGCGGCCCGAGAAGCCTCAAGTACACGCAGTTTGGGGAAACTTTCTCTTGCAACTGCCATCAGCTTCTGTAGCCAGAGCGAATTGCCAACTAGAAGAGGCGCCCTAAGGTAAAAAATACTTTTCTTCGCCCAGCATCTCCGATGGAGGTAGCTATTGTGAGGACTCCGAGCGGCGTGGCGGCCACCACTCCTGTGATCCCGTCCTGGCGAAGGAAAGCGGGATGCTCGGGAGACCAAATCTCTCCTGCCTCGTAACCAACCGTCACATACAGTCCTTGCCCGAGTCCCAACGGAAGGGCGGCGATTCGCCGCAGGTATCCCGTACGTACCAGAAAGTCGTCGGTCCCGCGATACTCGTCGATCGAAGAAGCGGCAAGTCGAAGTGGACCGCCCAGCGTGAAGCGCAAAGGGTCCGCGACATTTCGGCGGAAGTAAGTATTGACCTCCGACCTGAAGCCGATTATGTTCTTCTCCCGAAACGTATGCGTCTTGGACATACGGATCTGGACAAGCGGGGCATTCTCGCTGCTTACCCCGTGGAATAGAGCCCCAGCGGTAATATCCAGACGCAGACCGCTAGGAGAAACGGCGCCCGACACAGCACTGTCATAGGTGAAGTGCAGGGTTCCCGTCTGTGCGGTTCCGGACAGATTGGTGCTGCTGTCTTCTCCTGCTGTCAGGTGCCAACGCAGAGCCTGCATGCGCCACTCGAATGCGAGCTGCATGTTACGGCTGAAGGCTCGTCCAAAGTCGAGACCGCCACCAGCTTGCTGCTCGAACCGCTCCGACATCCGCTTTTGGTCGGCCCACATGTATACCGGCTGGCGAATGATGCCAAGGTGTGGCTGGAGAAAGAATCCACTCAACGTCAACTGGCGATAGTATTCCGTCGAAAGTTGGGTCAGGAAACCCACGCGCACATCGGCTCGCAATTCGGAGCCGAAACCGCCCAAGTCTTGATGAATTAAGCGAAAATCGATCGAGCTTCGGGTAACGTTTGAGGTCGTCGCCGTCAGGTCGGCTCCGAGCAAGAGGAACGGCGGGCCATTCCGTGTTTCCGTGAGACGAACCAGAATCCCGCTATCCGGGGCTTGTGCTGCGGTTGCATCCACCGTCCTCGGCTGTGCCGCGGAGAAGGTTTCAAATGACGCGCTGTAACTGCCATTTCCCTGCACATGCCGCAGAGCTTTGGTAATCTCCCGGGAATCGATGGGTTTGCCTTCCAGTGGTTCGACGTCAAGCGCGACCGTTGCCTGCGCTCCTCGGGAGCCGCCTTCAGTCTTCACCTGGCGGAGCGTTCCAGGTGCGGAGCGCATATGGCTGCGACGTGCAGCCAGATATGCGGCCCAGTCGGAGTCGTTCAGGTGATACCGCATTAATTCGGTGCGATGTTGCTCCGCCGCCTGATAGCCCGCCTGAACCAGCTGCGCTGCTTTGGAATAATCCGTCGACGAGAATTTGTCCGTTGCCGCCTCCAGAACAACGTCTGCCAGCTGCTTGCCTGCCCGTTCCGTACGGGCAACTCCAGAGGAAAAGGTGCGGGAAAGAATGGCCACAATGGAATTGATGTCGCTCTCGGTGAGAGCGGACGTAGAAAGGTGTACGGCGATGACGACATCAGCATGGAGGTCATTCTTGACAACGTCGGTTGGGAGATTGTCCATGATGCCGCCGTCGACCAAGTAGTGTCCGTGATAGCTGACCGGTGGGAAAATGCCTGGGATCGAGATTGAGGCGCGGATTGCCAGTGGCATCGAGCCACCCTGGAAAACAACTGGTTCGAGAGTATTGAGGTCCGTCGCTACACAGCGGAACGGGATGGGCAATTCATCAAAAGCAATGCCTTCGCTGTTATAGGCGTTGAATTGATCTCGCAACCAACCGTTCAGTCCAGCATCCGTGAGCACGGCGTTGCGGAGACTCACTCCCCCTTTTAGGCCGAGCGAGAGAGCTTGAGGAAGTTCTCTCCGATCTTGCCGCCGCCGATAACCTACATCGCTGTATGCCTCCTCCAACGTAAAAATCCCACTGAAAACGCCGCTCGTCGCAATGTTTTGTATGTCATTCGCGGATCGTCCTGAAGCATACAGACCGCCGACTAATGCGCCCATACTGGTCCCAGCGAGTCTGTCCACAGGAATGTGGTTTTCTTCAAACCATCGTAAGACGCCGATATGGGCGAGGCCCAAGGCCCCACCGCCCTCAAGAACCAGGCCGATACTGGGACGTCCGTGCGGCACCGCTAGTGGAAGATGCCCTTGAGGAGACACATCCACCGCCTTGGTATTCTCACATCCCGCATCCGCTACAGAAGTGTTTGCGATGGTGCACGGTACACTCTTGTCTGTAGATTCGGCAGATCTGGCCGATGAAGATGAGTTTTCTTGTGCATGTGCATGCGGACAGAAGAGCAAGGCAGGACCAAGCAGAACAACGGTATAGAGAAGCAGGCGCGTTTTGATGCTCATTATGAACACCTTCCTCGAGCAGTTCGTGGACACTCTCGGAATCCGCTCTTTCAACGTCGGACAATCTTTTTTGGCAACTCGAGCATGCAGCAGCGGCCTGGCGGTAGCGATTCATTTACCTTGTCGTGGGGACGCGAGTTCAGGTCGCAGCCATGCCTGTAAGTTTACCGCCCATCTCACAAATACTTGCCGATCTAATCCTCTGCAGTCTGCACCGATCTCAAGCCTGAAAGAGCCGCATTCGTGTTTTCATCAGCACTCTTAGGGTTGACCGTTCAGGGTTATACTTCCCACATCCCGGAAGCTCCGCAGAAAGTTAAATGGTGAAATCCCCTGCATTCGGAGGTCGCGGTCACACGGCTCAGCGGCCTGGCACACTGACGTGCGGGTGCGGTAAAAAAGAACTCAGCAGTGAGGTGTGCCAAGGTGGAACGGGAACGCTTCGTTAAGCTCGTTGCGGAAGTACTCGATGCCCTTCCGCAGGAGTTTCGCAAACAAATGCACAACCTCGCGGTTTTGGTTGAGGACGAGCCTCCCCAGAGAACGCGGAGAAAACGCCGTGGGACGGGCGAGAACGGCGGGCCCCACAAGACTCGCAGTCTGGTCCTGGGCGTTTTCCAGGGCGTACCGGCTACGAGAAGAAGTGTCTTCGACCTGTCTATCGGTCCGGACCGCATTGTCCTTTACCAGAAGAACATCGAGGCCGTCTGCTCCAATGAAAGCGAAATCCGTCACGAAGTCAGGCAGACTGTGCTCCATGAACTCGGACACTACTTCGGGATGGATGAGGCCCAACTGAGAGATGTCTAACCGGTTGCTCGGCGAGGTCTACGATAGCTGCGGCCCGTTGCACGTAATCAACCAGTTTCCCGGATGGAAGGTCCACTGCCCTCGGTCCATCAGAGCGTGCGCAAAGTGCATATGGTCTGCTGAGCGGTGAAAATTCGCTGATTTCCTGACCCATTAACGGAGTTGTCGGAAGCGAGAGACGAGGTCGTTGGCGGATGGTCGGCCATTCGGAAGTTAGCCCGGCACCCCTCGTCCCCCGACTTACGCGGAATCACCGAGCCGCATTTCGCCGCGATTTTCCGACTGGCCCTGCGTCGCCGACAATAAAGCGCTACCATCAATCGACGATCGGAGACCACGATGGAACCGTTCCGCTTTCACCTGTTCGTCTGCACCCAACAAAAGCCAGAAGGCGTCCCGTCCTGCCCGGCCAGCGGGTCATCCGCCGTGTTCGACGCGCTGGATCGCGAGACACAGGCACGCGGCCTCAACCACCATGTACAACTCACTACCTGCGGCTGCATGGGGTTGTGCGATGAAGGTCCCGTGATGGTCGTCTATCCGGAAGGGGTGTGGTACCGGCGTGTGCAACCCGCTGATGTATCCGAAATTGTCGGTACGCATCTGCACGATGGCAAGCCCGTCGATCGTCTCGTGTGGAATGATGCCCCGGCGATGAAGGCCATGTCGCTCGAGCATGGAGAAAAGTTCCGTGCCGCGATGGCTGCCCGCGAGAAAGCAGGGATGCTGCCCGATCGCCTCGACCAGATGATCCGCGGCTACATGCCGAGTCGGTGCATTCTTACAGCGCTTGAACTCGACATCTTTACCGCCGTTGGGGACGGAGCCAATGCCGAACAGATCGGGACGAGGGTCCATGCGAATGCGCGCGCCGTGGGCATGCTGCTCAACGCACTCGTTGCCCTCGGACTTCTCTCCAAGAGCGGCAACGATTACAGGAACCAGCCCGAATCAGCACGTTTCTTTGTTCAGGGCTCCCAAGACAACCACCGCAATGGTCTGCTGCATACCGCCAACATCTGGCATCGCTGGAGCACGCTGACCGACGCCGTGCGCAGTGGTACGCGCATCCCGATCGGTCGCGATACCCCCGAATGGACGCGCAACTTCATCGCCGCCATGCAGCGCAACGCCAAGGAGCGCGCCCCACTGGTTGTGAAGGCCCTGGGCACGGCCGGCGTTCATCGCATCCTCGATCTCGGCGGTGGCTCCGGCGCATACTCCATCGCGCTCGCAAAAGCTTGTCCCGATGCGCAGTGCGAGATCCTCGACATCCCGGAGGTCGTGCCCCTCGCTGCTGAATATGTCAGCCAGGCCGGTGTCTCAGCGCAAGTCAGCCTTCGCGCGGGAGACATGCTCCAAGATGACTTTGGCTCCGGCTATGACATCATCATGCTTAACGCGATCTGCCACATGTTTTCCGAGGAGCAGAACCGGGACATCTTCCGCCGTGCCCGGCAGGCGCTCGCGGCGAACGGCCGCCTCGTCGTGCAAGACTTCATCCTCAATCCTGACAAAACCGGACCGCAACAGGCGGCACTGTTCTCACTGAACATGCTCGTCGCCACCCGCGACGGTGCCAGTTACAGCGAGTCCGAATACACGCGCTGGATGGAGGCTGCGGGATTCACCGGGGTATGCCGGATCAACCTCCCCGGGCCTAGCGACCTGATTGTGGGACGAGTGAAATAGGCTACCCATGCTTCCGGATAGCCCGTCACTCGGGCAACCGTAATCGGTTTGCCGTGGCTACCGAGCCTCGCACAAATCGACAGAGAGGCGAAGCTGGGCTTTAAAAGTGAGTAACGAGCGCCAGTTGGTCCATGTGGACTTCCGTGACGCCAGGGACCGCCCGGACAATGCTGCCGATTTTCTTGGCCTGATCAGGACCAACGACGCCTCCCTCGATGGATACCGATCCGCCTTGCGCCACCACCTCAAACCGAAGGTTTGATGTGGCAGGATTCATGGCCAGGTTTGCCTTGACGCGGCTAGCCGTGGCGAGATCGTTAATGGCCCTCTGACTTTCTGGAGTCATCTCAAAGTACTTCAGCCGCGACGCAGCACAGATAACGTCGCATGCTTCTTCCAAATTCATGTGTTCCAGGTTGAGCACGATGTCGTAAAGTGATGCATCTTCCCAGTCCACGTCGTAGAGGAATCGGGTCCACTTGCGCCTGTCATCGTCCATCTTTCCGATGTATGCAATGGCGTCCTTCCGATTGCACTTGAGTCGGTCCTGCAGCCTGCCGATGCGGAATTCCATGGGAGCAATGACGCGGGTCCGCAGGACGTGGGGTCCCTTGCCGAGCAGCAAATGCCCGGCCAGGCCGTGGTAGATCGCGTTCCCTGTTCTGACTTCCTCGGTAAGTGCCGCCTGAATGAAGGCGAGGTAAATGTACTTTGTGTGGTGGGACTGCCCTAGAAAAGTCGGCGGCCTTGCGATGGCTGTTCTCAGGTCATCCTGAGACACGCCCCATGCCGCAGCTTTCTGGATAATCTGATCTCGATCGATGCAGCGATAGCCGAGCCTCTGGGCAAGGCTTTCGGCCAGCATCTTGCCTCCGCTAAAAGATCCTCTGGATACTGTGATGACTGGCACAACGAACCTCTTTTCCGCCGACACGACCTTTACGACGGTGATGAATTAGATCGCTGCGTGGCGGCACAACTCATCCCTGTGCGGAATAACACAGTGGCACCGGTGAATACAGTGACGGGCCTCACCGTTGAGCGTGCGTGGCAGGCCAGTGAGCGAGACGCGGAGGCGCGGTCGCTAGTTGTAGGCCGGGGACAAAAGCGGACGTCGGCTGCTTTTCTGACGTCTCGCGTCGACGAGTCGCACCGTCACCGCCAGCGGATGGTATCAGTGCTGCACTGAACTCACCAGATCGTTCTTAAGCAGGCTGATTTCGACCCGTCCACTACTCGCACGCTTAGCCCTGGTTCCGGCCACGGCTGCTACCGGCGCGTTGCCCATTCCCACCACGTAAATGCGGTGGACGGGGATCTTGTGGGTGAGCACCAGGTAACGCACGACCGAGCCCGCCATCTGCTGCGAAGCTGCAATCGCAGCCTGGCCGTGGCCCGAGGAAAAACCGCGGACTTCGATCACGTAGCTGCGCTGATCCTTCAGCGGAGCTGCCATCTGGTCGAGAGCCTCCTTCGCCTTCTTGTTCAGGACGGTCTGGCCGGGACGGAAGTCAATCTCAGTTTGCGTGCCGCCCATGTACTGGTCGATGTTGCCGACAACTTGCTCCACGGTTGAAAGGTGGGCCGTGGTTTGAGTGGCCGCTTGCTGCGCGGTCTTCGCGCGGTTGTCCGCGTCGATGGCGTGCTCATCGGCCTCCTTGACCCTGGCGGAAGCCAGTTCAATGCCCTGGTGGCTGCGGCCATCGATGTCCTTGATCATGTTGGTGTGGGACGCGGCCACGTCATCCAGTTTATTGACGCAGTCCTGGATGGGCTGAACCTGCCCCTGGACATACTTCTTGCCGGCAAGTGGGTGCCCGATGAGATTTGCGAGATTGGGTTCGGCACCGTTCCAGAAGTCCCCGCTGGACGCGGGCTGCAGCTCTTCATTGCAGATCGTGTTCTCGCTTTGTGAAGGAAGGGGCGCGTTTGAACTTGAGCTGCTCTGCTGCGCGAACGCGGGAAGCGCAAGGGCCGTCGACAAAAGCAGGGTTATGAGTGTGTGATCCTTCATTTCGACCTCCTGTCGGCTGGCTGTCACCGGGAGCCCGAGACGATCAACTTCCGGGGGAAACCGCTATAGGAACTGCAACTCTCAGCGTTTCGCATCCATCATACGCCTTGTGATCAACCATTTCGGGAATTGGAATTAAGGAAATACGTCCAATCCAAACGCCACTGACTGCCCGGGCGGCCGCCGTGCGCGTATCCACCCCCTCAGGCAGCCATTAATAAGGACGGCCATCTTTAACGCCAGCGTTTCGCAGCCAATTAGCTCTGACTCGCACGGATGCGAGTTGACTGGATCTCCGAAACAACCTACGTTTCCATTTCAGGCGCGGGCCTTCCGAGCACATCAGTGCTGTCTCGTCGCAGAGTGGAACCAGTGGGCAGGATCATTGGGACCCGGCGGCGATACTCGGTGTACTCTCCATGAACTCGGACGAGGTCTCGTTCCTCGAACTGAATCGCTACGAGTATGTACGCGGTGGTGGCGATGGCGAAGACCAGATGCGCCGATGTCATCACCGGGGCCGACCAGAACACCAGCAGCCATCCCACATATAAGGGGTGCCGGACATAGCGGTATGGGCCGGGGGTACGGAACTTGATGGATGTGTATGCGCGCCCGCGCAAATGCAGCCACACTTGGCGCAGCCCGAATAGATCAAAATGATTGATGAGAAAGGTGGTCGCGAGCACGGTCAGGTAGCCAACGGCGTACAGAGCCTCCAGCGCGAGCCGTCCGAAGGTGCTGCCCACATTCCAGATCACCCCACCCATGGGCTGCCATTTCCAGAACAACAGCAGCAAGGCGAGACTGGAGAACAGTACATGCGTGCTGCGCTCAACCGGAATCGGCACAATCATGGTCCACGCCGCTTTGAACCATGGTCGGGCCATCACACTGTGCTGCAGAGCGAATAATCCCAGCAGTGCAGAGTTGATCGCCAAGGCATAGGTGAAGGGTACCTGTGGTCCCGAATCGATGGACTTCGGCACGCCGAAATTTCCTAGAAAACCAATCGCATACAGGAAAG
The DNA here is from genome assembly GCA_020073665.1 of Terriglobia bacterium. GTDB lineage: Bacteria > Acidobacteriota > Terriglobia > Terriglobales > Acidobacteriaceae > JAIQEU01. The sequence goes on along the minus strand of JAIQEU010000004.1, from coordinate 436,187 downwards.
TTGCAAAAAACGCGAGATAGCAGGCAACACCATAAAAAAACGCAGCGGTTCGGCTCAACATGTCTTCTCCTTGAGACTGTGCGGATCAGCAGCTGCCAGGGGGGATTTGACGGCGCTCGATATGGGTTGTTTCTGCTTCGGCGCAAAACTCTTGTGGAGGGTAAACATTTTCCACCAAGAATCTCGCCTAACCGCGGCCCGACCGCAGGCCCGGTGCAAGATCAAAGTACCGCGCGGCGGACCGAGACATGTCACGCTCTTGTCAGCGACTTGTAGATGATTTGTAAAAGGATCCAGGGGTTACACCTGAGTGACGGGCAATCCGGCAGTAACCGACACAAATCAACGAGGGAACTGAGTAGATTGGATCGAGTGCTTCCGCGATTGAGAGCAGGGCTAGCGGTTTCAGCGCGTTAGAACTCATTTTCGACGAAGTGTTCGTGGCTCGAGTGTGTTGGCAATGCACAGCAACGTTACAACAAGGAAAAAAAACGGACTGAGGTGGGCAAGATCAACACTGGCATGGGCCACCTCAGCTGGGGATGTTCCCTCGGGCCCCCCCCGGCGCAATCCGCGCGGCCAATCACAACCGAGTGTGACGTCATTATTGTACTCACCGTCGCCGCTCTGTACCCACAGAGAAAGGCCGGAATCCCGTTTTGGGCCCCCAATCCCTGATCATCACTTGCCGGAAGTATTGAGTCTGCGATGGTGCCGGCCTAGAATTAAAGATGAAAAGATCAATTTGCGGATCAAGCCTCGACTTGGGACTTCGATTCGGCGCTGTTCATTTGACCCAGTTCCGGACCTCGTTCTTCAGGAAGGCCACTCTGGTCTCCCCTGGTCCCAAAGGAGGTACACATATGCTGGGAATGAGCTTGCTTTCCTTTTTGATTCTCACTCTCATTGGGGCAGTCGTTGCTGCTGTCTACCACAACGTGATTCGCTATCGGTTTCTTGAGGGGAATGACGCTTTCTTCGGGAAGCTGATTCTGGGTTGGGTAGGGGCCTGGCTCGGCTCACCCGTATTCGGACACTGGCTCTGGCGAATTGAGAACGTGTACATCGTGCCCGCTATCTTCGGCGCGATAGCGACCATCCATTTGACGGTTTTGACGGGTAAGGCGCTTGCCAAGCTGGCTAGCATAAAGCCTGCTGCGACGGAGGAAAAGAAAGTGGAAATCCGTCCTGGCAAGCCGGCGGTAGCGGCGTAACAAGCCGCTGCCCAATGGCGGCGCGACCTTCTACTGGAGCGAATAACCGGCCACGATGCCGGGGAAAGGATCACTATGCCCGAGCGAAAGATTCTATGTGTGTCTTTCGACACGATGGTTTCAGAGAGCCGGCGGACTGCCCTGGAGGAAGCTGGTTACGACGTGACGGCAGCCACCAGTGTCAAGAAGGCGTTGGAGTTCCTGAATCGCGAGAGATTTGACGCTGTGATTGTCGGGCACCGATTTCCAGCCGAAGAAAAATACGTGCTGGCAGTCGAGGCCAAGGAGAAGGCGAACACCCCGGTTCTCTTAGTCTGCGGGGCCGGTCGAGACGCCGAGGTTCCGGCGACAGGCCGGGTATACGCATTGGAGGGCAGCGCGGGCCTTCTGTCCGCGTTGTCTGCGTTGTTTCCCGCTGAGGTGGAAGTTCGGTCCCACACGGCAGCCTGAGGTGCAGCCGCGGTGTGCAGGATGGCGGTGAACTGAATGGCTAGAGCGTGTGATCCGCATACGCAACAAAGGTCGTAGCCATGTTGTTCCGAGAAGAAGACGAAGACCTTGAAGTGCTCCCGTTCACGAATCGAGTCGAAGCAGGGCACGTGCTCGCGAGGAGGCTGTTGGCATACTCCGGTTGCAACGACGTGATGGTACTGGGGCTTCCTCGGGGTGGCGTGCCCGTGGCTTTCGCCGTGGCGGATGCCCTGGGCATCCCGCTGGATGTTCTTGTGGTCAGCAAGCTCGGTACCCCGTGGAACCAGGAACTGGCCATGGGTGCGATTGCCGAGGGCGACGTGCAGGTGCTCGATGTCTCGATGGTCGCGGGACTGCACATTTCCGAAGAGGACATCCGGAAGGCGGCTACGGCCGCGCGAAGGGAACTCGAATGCCGCGAACGGTTATATCGAGGCGGCCGCCCACCGCGGGAGCTGGCAGGAAAGACCGTCATCCTGGTGGACGATGGCATCGCAACCGGATGCAGCATTCTGGCTGCGATTGCAGCTATCCGTCGACGGAAGGCGGCGCGAGTTGTGGTAGCCGTGCCCGTTGTTCCAGCCTCCGGCTGCAGTGCGATCCGGATGGAGGCAGACGAGGTCATTAGCGTGGCAGAACCAGAACTGTTTTTTGCCGTGTCGCAGTGGTATCAGGACTTCAGCCAAGTCGGCGATGAAGATGTACAACGCCTGCTGGAAAGCGGCATCGGCTCGATACCACGCGCTGCTTGACCCTCCAGCAGGGAATGGGAAAGGAGAAACCAATGCAGAGACATTTTTCAAATCGGGGCGAGGCGCTGGCGGAGTCCACTGCTGCCAGAATGCTGGCTGGCCGAAGGCAATCGGCAAAATCAGCACCCATTGCGCAAGGCGACCAGCGGGTTAGAACCGAGCGATGGTTCTCGCAACCCGTGGAAGCGACACATCGGCCCAAAGGAAAACAGCCAAAACGAAACGAAGACGTCACCCCACTTCTGTAAAAGTTGTTCCAAGGGAGGCCCGTCATGCCATCGACCGTGAAGAAGAGCTCCAGAAGCGCTAGAGGTAGAGTGAACCGCACCGTGCGAGCGAGGCGTAAAGCCGCGGCGGTTACGCGCCATCGGGTCACCACAGCTGCCACCATCCGCCAGATCGGGGATGACTGGGCCCGGCATTGGAATGCAGGGGAACTGGACGGAGTGGTTGCGGCTTACGCCGAAGATGCAGTGTACCTTCCGCCGCACCACGAAGCCGTTCACGGGCGCGACGCCATTCGGGAATATCTGAAGGCGCCGCTCGGTCATGGTGTATCCGACCTGGCGTTCGAAGTTACCTACATTAAGCAACAAGGCCCCATCGCTTGGGATGTGGGAACGTACCGCATGACCATTCCTCAGAATGACGGGACCAAGAAGGAGGATCACGGCAAGTACCTCAGTGTTTGGAGACGTGTTGGAAAGACGTGGTTGCTAGCCGCCGACGCCTGGTCCAGCGATTTACCGCCCTCTGCGTGACATTCGGGCTTAGCGCGGCCTTCTCGTCTGTTGGCTGAACGGCTGAGTGGCCTCAATGGAAGCGCGCGGGACGGAGGAGCTGTCGAGGAGGAATCATGGAGTTGATACTAACCACTGACGAACAAGAACTTCTGTTGAGCATTCTTGAGCAGCGCCATCGGGAGCTTCAGAAAGAGATCTCTCACACCGACCACCACGAGTTCAAGCTGGGCCTGCGCAAGAATGAGAAGTTGCTCGAGTCCATCTTGAGCCGCTTGCGGGCAGCATCGATTCAAGAGCTTCGCCGTTGACCAGCCGCGCGGCTGAGGGACGATGATCGGGTTGCTCTGCAGTTCCGTTTACTCGTCTTTCACGACGATGTCGATACAGGCTGTGCTCTCGAGAGTGGGACCGTAGGGAAGAATTCCTGTACCAGTTCGTATCGCAGTTCAGGCGGAACCCTCGCTAGCAGGCCGCGGAGCGGCGTCCCACCGTCTTGCGCCAAGGCTGGCAAAGCCTGTGTAAGCAGGCCATTCAAGCGTGCAAAATTATTGCGCATCCATGCTTCGGCCATCGCGTCCTGCAGCAGGTTCTTGAGATTGATAACCATCTCGGGCGACTTGATCAAAGCGATCCAACCAGCTCGGTACGGACTGCTCACAACCAAAGTAGGATTCCGCAAGGCCGCCTGGTTCACCGTTTTCACCACGCCTTCCACCGGGGACAACAGATCCACCGAGACGCCCGCTCCGAACACCGTTATCAGCTTTTGACCTTGGCGCACCCATCGCTCCAGCCCGATAACTTCTATGTGGTTGATCTCGCCGAATAGGCAGGTCACAAGATTATCGAGGCCGACCCGGGCATTTTCCTGCCCCTCGCTTACGACCCAGGTATGGCTGGGATGAAAGCAATAACCAGGGGGGATTGCAAACGTGTCTTCGCGTGTTTGCCCCGGGCTGGTACGCACCTCCACCCGAGCCACAGCGCACTGCGCCTTCTGCCTTCGTAGATAACCGGAAACTACGATCAGGAGGAACGTCAGCAGCACGAGCAGGATAGACATAAGCTCTCCTCGGCGATCCTGGCCAAGCTCTGACCCGCCGCGCCGGCAGAAGCCGAGACCTTCGCAAAGGTCGACCCGACATCCGTCTGCCACGAATGCTCAGGCTGCTTCGGCATGCACCGGCGACTGCAGGTTAAGGGTCATCTTCACGGGGATGTTCAGCGCGCGAGAGATCGGGCATTTGTGTTTTGCGCTCATACTCGCACGACGGAGCTTCTCCGCATCCATGTCATGAATGCCAGCGGTCACATTTAGTGCAATTCCGGTGATCTCCCAGCGTCCTTTCTGTTCCTCCAGGGTCAGCACCGATTCGGTTGTTACGTACTCCTGCTTGAGCCCTGCCTTGGCCATCTCCTGCGTGACCATGAGCGACATGCAGGAAGCCACGGCTGCGGCCAACATCTCCGTCGGACTTGTGCAGGGTTCATTGCCGGTGCTCGAACCGAAAGAATACAAGGCATTGGAAATCACTCCGCTGGAGGTCGAAACCGAGCCTTCCCCGGCTCCCGGACCTCCTTTCCAGGTTGCTACCGCGCTTCGGATCATAGACACCTCCACCACCACCCTTATTGTCAATCCACGAAATGCTTAAATGCAGTGACCACAATTATGGGGCCCAGATTATTTCTGAGACTCCGAAAATACTGGCAAACGTTTGACCGTCATGCTGAACGCTGCAATACCCAGAGCTATTACGCTATAGGTAATGATGAACTCATTCCAGCTGGGTGAATATCTCGTACCTGTCATGGCTTCCACTGAAGTGATGCAAGTATTCAAACGATTGGTGATCAGCGCCGCCAGGACCATCGCAGCACTGTAGTAGACCACGCGGGGGTTAACTGGATCGCGCTCCGTAATCAGCAGCCACATGGGCACAAAGAACAGTCCAATCTCCAGGCCGAACAGAAGACTCTGCGGATCGTTCTTTTGCACCAGCAGAGGAATCCCTCTGGCGATGGAGTCGGCGAAGCGCAGACCCAGGTAGAAGAACAGAAGTGCTGCCAGGACTTTGCTCATCCCGGTTATGAGGTTGGTGGGCAGTCCCCGGCCGAAGGCAATGCTGGTGTGCCAGGAGGCGAAGATCACTGCCGCCAAGGCCGCGCAAGCCGCAGAAACAAAGAAGAGGAATGGTAGTTGTGGCGTCGACCATAGCGCTGAGATTTTGTTGGGTGTGCCCAACAGCAGGTCCGCCATGGAAGTTTGGTGCAGTACCGAGAGGACCGAAGCCAGAAGCAGCAACGGCATACCGAGCCAGCGTAGCCGCGGTGGCTCACGCCAACCAAAGCGTTGGCACAGTTCCGGAGCAAACTCCACAGCTAATACCGCTCCATAGAGGATTAACGACCACACTGCGCCGGTTAGCACCAGGTGTGAGTTCCACGTAATCAGCAGCCCTATGCGATAGGGTTGACCCGTCCCGGTGATGAAACCCAGAAAAGCGACGAGGTACCCCAGGAAGCCCATCAGCAAGCAGGGGCGCACGATGGACTTGTAACTATCCAGGTCCAAAATACGAATGGTAGCCGCTACTGTAAAACCACCGGCACAGAGCGCCATCCCGCACAGCGCGCTCAGACCAACCTCCAGGCCCCAGGGAAAAACGTCGCGCAGGTGGGAGGCGGAACCTGCAGCTTGAACCGTCCGCAGGTAGTAGGCACAAACGCCGCTCGCCACAAGAAGCGTGCAGCACCAGGTCCAGAAGCTCCACCGCGGCCAACTCAGCAGCCGTTTCATGGCTCCCTCCTCCGGGATTCTGCCTGGACGCAACTTGCCGCTTATGCACAAAGACCGGCACGCGGTTAAGATCCATTCAGACCGCCACAACCATGGTTTTCGTCGCAGATCGACCCGCTCCCCCAGGCATACTGTCCCGAACCATTCTTATGAGAGCCGGTATCGCGGCGCGAACCGCGGGATGCATCTCTCCGCCTACGGTGGTGCAGTCTGCTGCTTCAACCGCCAGGACGACTACTTCTTCCGCGACTGGGAGACCCAATAGCCTCGCCAACGCGAGCACCTCGTATAGTCCAACGTAATGTGGTGATCCTCCCGGCACGACTTTCAGATCGCCGTCGCGGAACACGTGAATCGTTCCTGCTGGAGCAGTGCTTGTCCGCACAGTATCGATCACCACGAGACGACGAGCATTCAAAACGTAATCCAGCAAATGGAAACCAGCCTCGGGCGTGCTGAGGACTTCCACCTCGGGCGGCGCGAATTGCCGAATCTGCTCTGCCACCACGCTGCCCAGGGAGTCATCGCTCAGTAGGTCGTTGCCGAGGCACAAGACACGCATGGTGACGTTCTGCAACGCGGTTGACGAGGATGTTTCCGAAACTTCTTTGATCGCGCTACTCACGATGCACGCTCCCGTCGAAGTCGCGTCGCAGAACCGCGACCGTGTCCCCTGCGTGGTTACGTACTCGAAGCAACAAGGGCATGCTCCCGGGGAGGGAGTGCGTGGCGCAGCCGTGGCAGGGATCGTAGGCCCGGAACGCCATCTCCACTTTGTTGAGCACGCCCTCTGGAACATTCGCTCCGGAGATCAGTCCCTTGGCCGCCTTCTCTACGCTCATGGCGATACGCGCAGCATTGTTCTGCGTGGCCACGATGAGGTTGGCCTTCTGGATCAACCCGTTCTCATCAGTTTGATAATGGTGGATGAGCGTCCCCCGCGGCGCTTCTACGACGCCGATGCCCTCCCGCGGCTTCTCCGTCGGCAGAACTCGTATGTTGTCATCGGTCAGAAGCGGGTCCGCGGCGAGTTCCTTCATTCGCTCGGCTGCATAAAGCAACTCGACCACCCGCGCCCAGTGGTTCGCCAGGGTGTGATGCACCGGCTTGCCACCCAGGGTTGAGAAAAACTTTTCGTATGCCTCTTGTGCCAGCGGTGTCGCCATGCCATGGCTGACATTCAGACGCGCCAAAGGAGCCACGCTGTAGATGCCACTCTCCGCGCCTTCGATGAAACCTTTCCACCCGACTGGCTTTAAGTAGCAGAACTTGACGTAGCTCCAAGGCTCAACATGCTCGGCTACGTTTTCCAGATACTGCTCGGAGCGGAATTTCTTCCATTCCTTGCCCTCGGGGGTGACTACACGGATCTGGCCGTCGTAAAAGCTTACCCGATTGCTCTCGTCCACCAACCCCATGTAATAGGTGCGATGGGTGTAGATGTCCGACAGAATCAGGCTCACGTAGTCGGTGTTCTTGAGCACCACATCCTCGAACAGCCGGAGAGTGAATTGGGCAAACTCCACGGCTTCCGCCGCCACGTCTTGAAATTGTTTCTGCATTTCAGGCGTGACGCGCTTGGCAACCCCGCCGGGCAACCCGAAAACCGGATGCGCGGCTTTGCCACCGACCAACGCGATCAACTCGCGCAACCGCCGCCGCATGGCGATAACCTTCTTGCCGGTTTCCACCCCCACTTTCCCGATAACTCCCAGGACATTGCGTTCGGCAACAGGCGCTTCTGGCCCCACCACAAAATCAGGTCCACCCAGAAAATAGAAGTGAAGCGCGTGGTCTTCCGTTATGAAAGTGCTGTAGATCAACTCACGGATCTTCTTTGCGGCAGCGGGAGGGTCTACTTGGTAGAGCGCGTCGAGGGCCTTGGTCGCAGCCATATGGTGTGCGGTGGGGCACACCCCGCAGATGCGCGAGGTGATCTGGGGCATCTCTTCCGCCGGACGGCCCTGCACGAACTTTTCAAATCCCCGCAACTCGGGCACCTGAAAATAGGCGCGTTCCACCTGTCCGGCTTCATCCAGAAAGATGTCGATCTTGCCGTGACCTTCCAGGCGGGTGATGGGATCGATGGTGATGCGCCGGCGGACGTACTCGGTATTGGCCTTCGCAGCGCCTTCCTGCCAGGTTTTCTGCAACGCCTCTTGGCCTTGGTCGGCCATAGATCCACCTCACTTGGAAGCCGCTGCTTCATGCAGTGACGCCCTATCCAGCTGCTTTCTGTGCAGTAGCGAAGCCGGCAGGCTGTAACGGTAAAACGTTCCTACGGGATCAGGGATGGTGGCCAGGATACGGTCAATCTCCGCCGCCTCCTTGCCCGCCACCAGGGAGGCGAGCGAGGACAGGATCTTCGCACCCTGGTCCTTCACCCGGCTGGTGGGACCGCAACAACCGGAACAAGGCATGTTGCCCCGTACACAAAGTGCCTCGCAGCCGGCGCGCGTCGCCGGGCCCATGCAAAGCAAGCCCTGTGCCAGCAGGCATTTCTGCTCGTCGATCAGGAGCTGCTGCGGACGCTTAAACTCGACAATGGATAGCTGCTCCGGCTTACTGTCCTTCCGCGGACACTCATCACAAAGTGCGCAATCGGGAGCCAGCACCGTGCCTTTAGCGGGTAACTCATCACCCAACAAGGTCTGCAGCGCGGTGCGGAAAATCCTCGGCGTGGGTGGGCAGCCGGGCACGGAATAGTCCACCTCCACGACCTGGTTGAGTGCTTGCACAGTGTTGTAGAAGCCGGGCAACTCCACACTGTGTCCGTCATCTTTATGATGTGTGGTCGGCAGACTCCCTTCAGGATTTACGGTGCTGGGCGCCTCCAGATAGACAGCTTTGAGAATGCTCTCTCGATCGAACAAATTGGCCAGGCCCGGAATTCCACCCAGGTGCGCGCAGGCCCCCAGGGCCACCAGCAGTTTCGACTTGCTTCTCAACAGGTGCGCCATTTCTGCTTGTTCCGAAGTGCGGATGGCGCCGTTCACAAAACTCACCAGGATGGAGCCCTCCGGCATCGCCTCCACGTCCTTACGCTTAAAGTCCAGGGCTACCGGCCAGAAGACGATATCCACCGCGGCGATCACATCGAGGATGGCCTCCGCCAGATCAACTACCGCTTCTTCGCAGCCGCCGCAAGATGCGCACCAGTAGAACGCCACTTTGGGTTTCTCCGGCATCACACCGCCACCTCCTCTGCGGAGACCTTTTCTTCGGTCGGAATCAGATCGAGGGGCCCGAGAGCCCGCACCTTCTCCACCATGTCGTTGATGGTGCTGCGCACCCGCTCGGCCTCTGCCGCCGAGATCCATTCCAGGCGGCAACGCTCATCTTCGATGCCCATCTGCTGGAGCACTCGCTTGAGCAGGTGAAAACGCCGCAATGTCTTGTAGTTGCCTTCCTGGTAATGGCAGTCGCCGGGGTGGCATCCGCCGATAAACACGCCATCGGCTCCGTGGGCAAACGCATCCAGCACAAATTGCGGGTCGACTCGCCCGGAACACATCACCCGAATCACGCGCACATTGGGCGCATACTTCATGCGCGAAGTCCCGGCCAGGTCCGCGGCCAGGTAAGTACACCAGTTGCAGAAGAAGGCAACGATCCTGGGCTCGAAGGTCGCCTGAGATTTCTCGGATGGCGTGAGGTCGCGATTACGCATAGGCCAGCACCCCTTCAATCTCTTCGAAGATTTCCTCATCTTCAAAGAAGTTTTGCTGGATCGATCCCGAGGGGCAGCCTGCGACGCAAGTTCCGCAACCCTTGCACAGCACCTCGTTGATCGCGGCTTTCTTCTTCTCCTCCATGTACGAGATCGCCTGGTAAGGGCAAAGCGGGATGCAGGTCTTGCATCCTGAGCACTGATCCTCGGAGATGAAAGCGGTGTAGGGCTCCAGTTCTACGAACTGCGCATCAATCAGAGCCATTGCCTCGGCCGCTGCCGCCCCTGCCTGGGCCACGGAATCGGGAATGTCCTTCGGCCCCTGGCAAGCGCCTGCGATGTACACGCCTTCGGTGAATGTGCTTACCGGCGCCAGCTTGGGATGCCGCTCCAGGAACCAACCTTCGGTCGAACAGCTGATGTTGAACAGGCGACGCACGTCCTGGGCGTCCGGTTGTGGCTCCATTCCCACAGAGAGAACCACCATGTCCACGGGAATGCGGCGCACGAAGGCTGCCAGGGTATCCTCGACGCGGATCACCAACCTTCCTTTCTCCGAGGGATGTGTGGCCCAATCGCTGACTTCGGCAACACGGCCGCGTACGAAGTGCACGCCCTCATCGAGCAGCCGATCGTAAAACTCTTCGTAGCCCTTCCCGGGTGTTCGCATGTCAATGTAGAAGTTGTAAACTTCTGCGCCAGTCCGCTCCTTGATGAGGTGAGCGAGTTTCAGCGAGTACATGCAACACACTTTGGAGCACCAGCGGTTGGTGTTGGCGTCGCGCGAACCGACGCAATGGATAATGCCCACTGCCTTGGGTTGCCCACCGTCGCGCAGCACAATCTCGCCTGCAGTCGGTCCGGAAGCATTGATCAGACGCTCCACTTCCAGAGACGTGTACACATTCGCGTAGCGGCCGTAGCCGTAATAAGGATTGCGCACCGGATCGAAGGTTTTGAAGCCAGTCGCGAGAATAATCGTTCCAACCTCGATGTCTTCGATAGTCTCCTTCTGCGTGAAGTCGATCGCTTTGCGATCTCCACAGGCCTCCACGCATGTCTTCTTGCACTTCCCCGACTTGAACTGAATACAGGTTTGGGGGTCAATCACCACCTTCTGGGGTACGGCCTGGGGAAAAGGCAGGTAGACCGGTTTTCTCTTGCTTAAGCCGAGATTAAATTCGTCGGGGTTCTTGGCCTCCTTGTAGACGCAGGCAGTCACGCATTCCTGGCAGCCGAGGCAAAGATCTTCGATCACGTATCGCGGTTTGCGCCGCACCTTGACTTTGTAGTTGCCCACGTACCCTTCCACCCGAACCACCTCCGAGTAGGTCCACAGATGGATGCGGGGATGGGAACCGACCGCCGTCATCTTGGGTGTGAGAATGCAGGCGGCACAGTCCAGAGTGGGGAAGGTCTTGTCGAACTTGGCCATGTGGCCGCCGATAGTGGGCTCACGCTCTACCAGGTACACCTGCTTGCCCGCCTCGGCGAGCGTCAGCGCGGCGTGAATCCCGGCGATACCACCCCCCACAACCAAAACATGAGGATTGATGGAAACTCGCCGCTTCTGCAATGGTTTGTGCAGGGAAACACGCCGCACCGCCGCCCGAACCAGGTCCTTCGTCTTCTCCGTTGCTTCCCGCTGGTTGAGGTGGACCCATGAAACGTGCTCCCGGATGTTCACCATCTGCAGCAAGAAGGCGTTGAGACCTGCGCGACTGAGGACCCGGCGAAATGTAGCCTCGTGCAGCAAGGGCGAGCAGGAGGCCACGATCACCCGATTGAGATGGTGTTCGGCGATGTCCTGCTGGATCAGTGCCTGACCCGGGTCCGAACACATGTATTTGTAATCCCGCGAGACCACGACGCCAGGAAGTTTGGCCGCGAATTCGACAATTGCCCTTACGTCGACAATGCCCGCGATGTTGGTGCCGCAATGGCACACGTATACACCAATGCGTGGCCGCTCACGGCTGGACTCAATCGCCGAACTGGGAATCTCAGGCATAGGCGATTTCTTTCCTGGCCAGCAGCGGCTCGATGGGGATCAGGCTACGCTGCAGGCCGATCGCTTCCCCGGATGCGCCTAGAGCCAGCGCCATCAGTTGGGTGAAATACAAAACCGGCATCGAGATCGGATGGTTATGGTTCCCGGCTTCTTTCTGAAAGCATTCCAAATTGAACTGGCAGAGCGGGCAAACCGTAGCGATCACGTCGGCGCCATTGTTCTGCGCTTCGGTCAGCAAATGACGGATGAGTTCCAGTCCAATTTCCGGCAGCGTGCCTTTTTGGCTGCCACCGCAGCAGCGGGTCTTCAGCGGATAGTGCACAATCTTTGCCCCACACGCTTCCAACAGACGGTCCATGGAAGTTGGGTTACGCTGGTCATCGAACGTAGCGTATGGCCTTACGATCTGGCATCCATAGTAGGGTGCGACCTGCAGGCCCTTCAGAGGTGTCTTGACCTTGGCGGCAATGGCTTTCAGACCAACTTCGTGGAGCAAGATATCCAACGGATGCCGCACTTGGACGTGATCGTCGTAGTGAAGACCAATGGCGGCGAGCGCGCGGCTGACGACCAGCTTGATGTCGGGATAATCGTGCATGTAGCGCTGGGTCTTATTGAGCACCAGGTAGCAGGCAGCGCATGGCGCGACAACATTCATATGGTCGCGCTCGGCAAGAGCCAGGTTTCGCGCAGCAAGCGCGTAGGACGTCAGCTCATCCACCGACATGTAGGTCGTGGCACCACAGCAATTCCAATCCTCCAGCTCCTGCAAATCGATCTCCAGGGCTTGGAACACGGCCAGCAGCGACTCTTCGTAGGCGCGCCCAGTCCCTCGCAGCGAACAGCCGGGATAGTAGGCGTATTTCATAACGCCAACTCCTTCCGGGTTGCGGCAACCGAGTCCAGCATGGAGATAATCTCTGCCCGGCGCTCGATCTTCTCGGGCTTGAGCGTCATGCGCCCTGCGCGGAACAGCCTCAGGCCCAATCCGCTCATACCCAGCAGGCGCCAGATAGCGGTGCGCAGAAACACCCGCACGATGAGCCAGCTTTCCGTAATCCGTCCCGAACCGCGCACCATGCGCGAGAACTGTTGTGCCATCACCGGGATAGGAAAGCGTTTGGGATAGAACCGTTCCTCGATGGCGCGTTGCTTGAGCGCGTACATCAAGTGGGTGATGTTGATTTTCTTGGGACACTCCACCATGCAGGCGTAGCAGGCGGTGCACAACCAGATGGAAGAACTGCTGAGAACCTCTTCTTTGAAGCCTTCGCGCGACAGGTGCATCAGCCGTCGCGGGGTGTAGTCCATGTACAGGGACAGGGGGCAGCTTCCACTGCACAGCCCACACTGCAGGCAGTGCCGGATCCGCTCTCCACCCACCGTATGGCTGATCCAGCGGGCAAATTCTGGATCGCGATCGGCTTCAAACTTGACAGTGCGTTTGAGCTCCATACTCCAACCCCGCTCACTGTCAGCTCAGCGCTCAACGGTTCGCCGAGACAGGAGCTTCTGCGACCGCCGACTTTCTCACGTCACAACACCGCGAGTCTCATTCCTGACGCGATGCCTCTGGTAGAAACAAGTGCGACCGGTAAGATTCCGCAGCAAGCACCTTTCACGGAAATAGATCCCGCACTGCAGACAAATCTCCTCCGGTTTGGCTGTGTGATTGACAATCTGCGCCGACACTCGGTCCAGTAGATCAGCGACCTGAATAAGCTCGGTCGGCGCAAAGCCCCGAAACACTTTTGCCAATCTCTTCGCTCTGGCCGATTCATACGCCGCCAACAGCCGCCGGCCCGATTCGGTCAGGAAGAGGTCAGTGGTCCTTCGGTCGGCTTCCCTTACGATGCGCCGCAGCCACTTGCGGCGGGCGAGCCGGTCTACGGTCTGGCTGGCGGCTGCTTTGCTTACCCCCAGGAACGCCGCCACGTTTCCGATCGTATGCGTGTCTGTGCTGGCGAGGAGGGTCAGCACTTTCAACTGCGAAACGCTCACTTGCGGGCCAACCACCTCATGCAGCAGCCGCTCCTCCATGACGTCACGTACGGCAGTGGCGAACACGTGTGCACTGCCCAAGAAATCTCTGGCGACCCGGGCATTGTCAGCCATGGTAGGTCAGCTCCCTTCAGTCAGCTCCAAGATGCTGCTTGTGCCACGAGATCCCGAAGCCCCTTTTGGCTGTTATGTTATAAGTATATGTGCTTAACTGTCAAGCAACTTAACTAAAATAGAATCTGTTACTTTCCGACGAAAGTGGAGTTGGGGAGCGAGCGGAATTCCCCGCCTGACACCCCTCTGGGTGATGCTCGTCACTGCACCGCGGCTGAGTGGCGATGAAAATGAAGATGTATACGTGTTTCTCGTTCACACAAACTGTTCATGACGGCTCGCCCCCGCCTGTGCCGACCGCGACAAGAGGCCGAGCGATGCTCCTTCAGCGCAGCATCCGAAGGAGGATGTTATGAAATCCAAGAAGGCGTCTTACCAGCCACCATCTGAGCCCCCCGCTACATTGTTGAGCCCACGGAATCCCCAAGACCTTCACTGGGAGATGCAAGAGGTGCAGCTTGCCATCGCGCGCCGTGCCTATGAGTTGTTTGAGACGCGTGGCTGTGAACACGGTCACGACTGGGAAGACTGGTTCCGTGCCGAGTCAGAGTTGCTGCGCCCGGTGTCCATTTCCATTTCGGAATCAGGCGATCGCATTAGTGTTCGCGTTAATGTGCTGGGTTTTGACGAGAATGAGCTCAGGGTCAGCGTCGAACCGCGTCGCATCATGATCCTGGGCAAGAGGGAAACGAGAGTAACCGAATCCGAAGGAGGAAAAGTCGAGTACATCGACTGGTATCCCGACCAGATCCTGCAGTTCATCGACCTTCCATCGCCGGTGATCCCGGAGACTGCAGTGATCGAATTGCAGGCGGGGTTGCTGAAATTCGAGCTCCCCAAAGCGGCCGGGCACAAGGTCGAGACCGCAGTTGCTGCGGCTTAAAAGGCCATCGACCCGCTCGCAGGGTGTGGTCGCCGCAGCGCGGCCCCTAAAGGCTCGTGCGATGAACCAAGTGGGAAACGGCCAAGAAGCCGAGCCAACTGATTTAGGCCCAAATCGTCGTCCGGAGGACAGTATGGTTAGCTTTCTGCGCGGTCTCTGGAGAGAGAAAGAAGGCCAGGACATTGCTGAATATGCAGTGATGTTGGCGGTGATTCTCGTGCTCGTCGTGGGTACGCTGAGATTGATCGGCTCAAATGCCAATACCGCCTTCTCCAGCGTCGCCAGCACGCTGCAGTAGGTTGGTTTTGAACTGGGGGGCCATGGCGATTCCGAAGAGTTTGGAATCACCGAAGCCAAGTTACGCCAGATATTAGGCTGGCGGGGCACCATCGCGGCGCAATGGAGGAGTATATGGGCACATTGGCGAAGTCTCTATTCGGGGCAACGCCATCCCTGGTGTGCGTCGAATTCCTGGAAGCGCTATTAGCAGATTACCCGAGGCGCGACTTCCAAGTGCGACTGTGGGATGGCACTACTTGGGGAATGGAGGAGCAGCCGCCTTTCACGCTGGTTCTCAAGCACCCGGAAGCGCTGCGCGCGATGTTCATCTCGCCCAGCGAACTCGCGCTGGGAGAGGCCTACATTCACGACGATTTCGATATCGAGGGCGACGTGGAAGCCGCCTTCGAACTGGCCGACTACCTGCTCGGGCAGGAGCGCAGCCTGGGGGAGAGTTTCGAGCTTGCCAAGCGACTAAAGAAGCTGCCTTCGACTGGACGCACAGCTGGCCTGCACGGGCCTGCATTGTGGGGTAGGGTCCACTCCGAAGACCGGGACCGACGAGCCGTCAGGTATCACTACGATCTCCCGACTGAGTTCTACGCACTCTGGCTGGACCAGCGCATGATTTACTCCTGCGCTTATTTTGTCACGCCGGCGGACGACCTGGATTCCGCCCAGGCGCGCAAGCTGGATTACATCTGCAGGAAGCTGCGCCTCCGACACGGCGAGCGTCTCTTGGACATCGGCTGCGGCTGGGGTGGATTGATCGCGCACGCGGCCGCTCACTACGGCGTGCAAGCTGTGGGAATCACACTTAGCGTGCCGCAGGCGGAGGTGGCACGACATCGCTTGCAGGAATCCGGTCTGAACGACCGATGCCGCGTGGAGGTGTCGGACTACCGCGATATTGAACCCGACCAGCAATACGACAAGATCGTCAGTGTCGGCATGTTTGAGCACGTCGGGGAAGCGCTTCTGCCGGAGTACTTTCGCCGGGCCTGGAGCCTGTTGCGACCGGGAGGGGTGTTCCTGAACCACGGAATTGCCTACTCCGCGACTTACAAGAGGCGAGGGCCATCTTTTACTGACCGCTATGTGTTTCCCGACGCTGAACTGGTACCGATCAGCACCTGCCTGCGAGCTGCGGAACTCAGCGGATTTGAGGTGAGAGATGTCGAAAGCCTGCGCGAGCACTATGACTTGACACTGCACCGCTGGATCCAGCGCCTGGAAGCTCATGCGGAGGAGGCGCGCCGCGTGACTGACGAGACCACCTACCGCATATGGCGTCTTTACATGGCGGGCGCGGCTCATTGCTTCCGGAACGGTCGCCTCAACCTTTATGAGACCCTGCTCGCTAAGCCGCTGAACGGGCGAAGTGGCTTGCCGCTAACCCGGGGAAACTGGTATCTGGTCTAGACCCGGGCAGCCCCGCAACTCCTCACAGAGAACCGGCGCGCCCAGGTTGCGCGATCCAGCGCCAAGAACCTTCGCGGGCGTAAAGGGGACGGTGGTTACCGGCAACGGATCGGACAGAACAACTGCGGAGCTTGTGGGGCAGCAGATTGCCGGGCGTCGCCGCCCTCTAGCCCGCTTGGACCGCAGGGGTTGAGTGGCAACTTTCGGGCGACCCCCGGCCTATTTCTCTTGTACCACGCCTGGCGCCCGTTTTCTGTGATGAAGAAGGAGGAGTGCCAAGGCACAACCAGAAATGGGCATGATGCCGTGATTCAGGTCACAGCTTCGGCCACGGAGGTGGGGCGAGAATTTTAGGTGAGCCCCTGGCGCATGCAATGCGGTCGATCAACTCTTCCGTATTGCGCAGTCTCCGACGGCAAATCAGCGACCGAGGAGGGATGTTATGCCGGTTACAAAGCAGCAAGCACTCGACTATCACTTTGGCGCACGCCCCGGAAAGATTGAAGTCACTCCGACCAAACCCTGCCGGACACAACGCGATCTCAGTCTGGCGTACACCCCGGGAGTCGCGGACCCGTGCCTCGAAATCCAACAGAATCCACACGACGCCTTCAAGTACACCGCGCGCGGCAACCTGGTGGCGGTCGTGAGCAACGGAACTGCCGTGCTCGGCCTGGGAGATATTGGCGCCCTCGCAGGTAAACCGGTCATGGAAGGCAAAGGCGTGCTGTTTAAACGCTTTGCTGATGTTGACGTCTTCGACATCGAAGTCGAGACCCATGACCCGGACGAAGTCATCAAGGTCTGCCAGCTACTGGAGCCCACTTTTGGTGGCATCAACCTGGAAGACATCAAGGCACCGGAATGCTTTTACATTGAAGAGACCCTGAAGAAGACGATGAAGATCCCCGTCTTCCACGATGACCAGCACGGCACCGCCATCATTTCCGGGGCGGCGCTGTTGAACGCACTGGAAATTGTGGGCAAGAGCGTCGACAAAGCTCGCGTCGTATTCAACGGCGCGGGCGCTTCGGGCATTGCCTGTGCGGAACACTACGTCCGCCTGGGCGTCAAACGCGAGAACATCACCCTGTGTGACACCAAGGGGGTGATCTACAAGGGTCGCACCCAAGGCATGAATCCTTATAAGGAGAGGTTCGCCCAGCCAACCGAACTGCGCACGCTGGCCGAGGTAGTGCGCGGTTGCGACGTGCTGGTCGGCTTGTCTGTCAAAGGTGCTTTCACCCAGGACTTGATTCGCTCCATGGCGCCGCAGCCCATCGTGTTTGCCATGGCCAATCCCGATCCGGAAATCACTTACGAGGACGCCAAGGCTTGCCGCGACGATATCATCATTGCCACCGGGCGTTCCGATTACCCCAACCAGGTAAACAACGTACTGGGTTTCCCTTTCATCTTCCGCGGTGCTCTGGACGTGCGTGCGACCGCGATCAATGAAGAGATGAAGCTGGCCGCCACCCACGCCCTGGCTGATTTGACCAAAGAAGACGTGCCCGACTCAGTATGCCGTGTCTACGGAGTGGAACGGTTGAAGTTTGGCCCGGACTACTTGATCCCCAAGCCATTTGATCCGCGTGTGCTGGTGTGGGAGGCCTCGGCGGTGGCTCAAGCGGCCATGCAGACCGGCGTCGCCCAGGAGCCGGTAAACCTTGCCGTCTATCGGGAGCAACTCGAGCGGCGGCTGGGAAAGGCGCACGAGATCTCGCGCATGATGATTCACAAGGCGCAGGCTAAACCAAAGCACGTGGTCTTTCCGGAGGGCGACCACGAGAAAATCCTGCGCGCCTGCCACACCCTGCTGGAGGAGAAGATCGCTGTGCCTATCCTGCTGGGCGACGTGGCGAAGATCGACGCCAAGACCAATGAACTCAGCCTGGATCTGACCGGCGCATCAGTCCTGGATCCCGTGGCATCTCCGCTGCGCGAACACTACATTCAGGAACTTTTCCGGCTGCGGCAGCGTCGCGGCGTGACGCTCACCGAGGCCCGGACCCTCATTAACGACCGCAATGTCTTCGCCTCGATGATGGTGCACATGGGGGATGCCGACGCATTAGTGGCCGGGGTTACCCAAAACTTCCCTGAGACCATTCGTCCGGCGCTCCAAATCGTGCGCATGCGGGAGGGCCTGCACCGGGTCTCCGGCTGCTACGCCATGATCACCCGCGCAGGCGACCTGTATTTCCTGGCCGATACCAGCGTCAACATCGAGCCCACCGCCGAAGACCTAGTAGAAATCGCCTTGTGTACGGCGGAGGCAGCTCGGCGCTTCAACCTGGTACCGCGCGTCGCCATGCTCTCCTTCTCCACCTACGGCAGTACCAAGCATCCGCTCTGTGAGAAGGTCCGCAAGGCCGTGGACCTGCTGCACAAAGCTGATCCCGCTCTGATCGTCGACGGAGAGATCATGGCTGACGTCGCTGTTTCCCCTGAGATCTTGGAGCAGACCTATCCCTTCAGCCCGTTGAAGGGTGGCGCGAACGTACTGATCTTCCCGGACCTCCACTCCGCCAATATTGCCTATAAGCTCCTATCCAAGATCGGCGGTGCCGAGACCCTCGGCCCCATCCTCATGGGTATGAGTCGACCGGTACACTTGTTGCCGCGCGGGGCTGAAGTGGAGGAAATCGTCAACGTGGCGGCCATTGCAGTAGTGGACGCCCAGGAAACAGAGCTGGCTCCGCACATACCATCATTTGCCCAGCCAGTCGCAGCGGCTGACTAATCCGCGCCTACGGTATTTGGAACACTGCTGGCCATGTTTCCTTTTTCACTGGCCGCAGTGAACCCAGGCTACTGGTCAGGCTGAAGATCGTTCGGTAGGCGGAAGAGAAGGGCTGCGGTTAAGCGAGAGGGAGTTCCCAGCTCGGAACTCCCTCTCTTTTGGTCCCACTCCTTCGAGCGCCGGTTTTCAAGGTTCCACGGGGAACCATGGATCGCGACAGCATGAGCAGCCCTGCTGGGCCGGGTACTTCTCCCGGTTGTGATACGGGTCACAGACCGAGCAGCTGCCTACCGTAGAGAATCTGAGAGGAATGCACGCTGATTCCAAGCTGATTTAATGAGTAATTCTCGAATTGAGGCAGCAAGTCTGCGGAGTGCGGACGAATAGCAGCGCTGCCGCTGAGTAGCCAGTCTAGCTTGGCCAACGTCATCTCACTGGAGCACGCCATGCTGAAGCCCCGCGCGCCGTTTGAAGGTCCCCTTGTTAACGTTATGCATCGACATGCCGGTATTCGCTGGAAACAGTTCTTGACCGGGATCGGTCGATCGTTGCGCGGGCTCCCGGAGCGACGTATGTTCACATTTATCCCCTCGCCGAGCGACACCCCGCGTCTGGATCGTGGTTGGATCATCGCCAACCATAAGCTGGTTTCCTTTCATGCCGCTTTCCTGACTTCGTTGCTCAGCATCCCTCTTCACGTGGGAACCAGATTCGATGTGATGCGTGAAATGTTCCTGAGCGTTGAAGTGGTGATTTCCTGCCTGATGTGGTACGCAGCATGGCATTCGAACATCGCCATCCACGAGATGGGCCATTACTTATCCGCCGTCAAAACCAACAACCTGAGACCGGAGCTGGCGGGGCCTGCCGAGCAAAAACTGAAGCAAGGCCTGCTGGGCAGGTGGCTCTGGTATGTCGAGATGTTCGTGAAGATCCCGTACGGAGCCTTTCAGGGGGTACATAAGGAGTCGGGGAGCTACCACCCCGGCGTCAAGACCCAGAACCTGGCGGTTTCGGCCGCGGGGCCAAAGGCGAGCAAAGTGCTCAGCCAGGCCACGTTCTTGCCAGGAATCGCCCTGATATTGTTTGGCTTGTACAGAGCGTATCCGGCGGCGGTCTACGGGGGAAGGTTGCTGTTCACCGTTGGCGTTGTGGCGCTCTTCGACTTCCTGCTCTCGGACGCAGGGAAATACAAGGCTTTCCGGGAGAGGCAGCGAGAGGCGGCGGCCAAGGCGGCGGAAGTGAGGGCGGCAGAACCGGCTCGCGAAACGCAAGAAGCGCGTCCGGTCAAGCCATCCGAACTCAGGCGTAAGCTGCGGCTGCACCGGCTTCAGGAACTGGAACTCGCCGACGGAACATTCGTGTTCGCCCCATGGGAGTTCCGGAACTCCATCATGGGTGGTCGCCACACCGAAGAAATGGGCGGCAACCTGAGTTTCCAGGAGTTGATGTTCCTACCACTTACCGCCAAGGACTACATTGAGGCCCAACGGGTCACCAACCTGCTGCAAAGCCGGGCGATCCAGATTATCCAAGACACGGAAGGGCTCAATTTTGTGGGTATTGGCCTGGAGGGAGGCATCGTCGCCTCCTACGCCAAGCAGGAGGGTGACCTGCTCCCGGAAGAGAGGGCACTAAGGGTAGCCGTCCAAGCTATCGAAGAATGCGGATTTGTCCCCGACCGCGACGTTTGTCTCGCGCTCGATCCCGCCGCCAGCGAACTCAGCAATGCCTACCGGGAGAAAACCGGCGAGAAAGAGTCGGTTGGCCAATACCTCTTCTGGAGAGCCGAGGATCCCAAGGTCTTAACCACGGACGAAATGGTGGAATTGTACCTTCGCTGGGTCAAGAAATATCCTATCGTTTCTTTGGAAGACCCCTTCGCGGAGGATGATTTCGAGGGCTGGAAGAAACTTATGAAAGCCCTCGACCAGGAGATCCTCATTATCGGGGACGATCTGGTTACGACCAAGGATTCGACCATCCAGAAATGCGCCGAACAGGGGCTCATCAATACTGCCTTGATCAAGGCCAACCAGATCGGCACTCTCAGTGAGACCCTGCTGGCCACTCGTAAGGCGAAGCAGTTGGGGCTTGCCTTGGTGGTCTCGCACCGATCCAAGTCTCCCAACGAGGTTATGGAAGCCGACATCAGTTTCGCGGTTGGCGCCCTGGGCCTGAAATGTGGGGGTGGGGCGAACACGGAGAGGCTGGTCAAGTACGGAAGAATCGTCGAGCTGATGGAAATGGCGAAGAAAGGTACAAAGATTACCCGGAAACTCGATCCTGATATCACCATCGCCGACATCTCTGCTCACGAGGAGCCGACCAACGCCGGCATACCGACGGTGGGAGTTGTGGTCATGCTCGACAACGGGATGAAATTTACTGCGGCCACGCCCCTGGGCACCTCGGCGGGGACGGATGAGGCGGTCCACCTGGTGGACAGCATCATCGAGGCCAATCCCCTGACGCGAAAATTCCCCAACTATTTCGTGTTCAAGGAAAAAGAGAAAACCTATCGCTTCGCCGGCAACATCAAGGGGGAGACGATCACGAAGGAGAATCGCGAACTGGCAGACCTGTGGATGAGGGCCAAACGGTACGGCGGTAAGGGTTGTCTCGCCTCGGCAGAAGAGAAGATCCAGATCATGCAGAGAAAGGCGAATCTGGGCATGAATGCGGTCCTGTCGCTCTCACTCGCACTCGGGCGGTTGGTGGCCGCGAGGGACGGTAAGGAACTTCCCGAGGTGCTGCGCGAGATGGAATCGACGATTGACCGCGATCATCTCTACGGGATCAAGTCAGCGGTGGTGGTCCTTGAAGTGGCCCATGCGATCTAGGTGGCTTCCGGACGGGGAAGGGGAAGGTTTTCCTCGCGGCAGATCTTCTCGAGCTGGCTCACGGACCAGGCTGCATTGAAGTCATAAAAAGCACGGTAGGGTTGCTGCAGAAGCTCCAGCACCCTCACGGACTGGGGATCGGTCCATGTGGGCAGGGACTCCCGGGCCTCCTCTAAGCGTGCGCCGCTCAGCTTAAGCGTGATGAGGCACTGCACGTTGCCCGGGTGAAGCGCGATCTGGCCGAGCCCGTCCTTGAGAATCTGTTTACGAGCCAGAAGGACTTTCCTCTCGCCCACGTTGTGCAGAAGCTGCATGTACTTCTCGAAGAGAACCCACTCGTTCACCAGCAAACCGATTTCTGAGGGGCTGAAGCACTTCCAGAAAGCGACGGGATAGCGCGAAGACAAGAACCGGCCCAGCATGAAGGCACCCGCCTCGTAGCCGGAGATATGATTGCGGGAACATTTTGCCAGAGCCGCCTTGAAGAACCTGACCTTCCGGTCGAGGGTGAGCCGGTCGAAGACGTTGCTTTGCCCCAGGTGGTCGCCAATATCGCTTTTCAAAACCTCTTCCATGTACAGGGTCTCGCGGTCGTCGAACCAGCCGTTTACAAGTTGCTTTGCCTCCTCGGATTCCCCGCGGAGTTCGAAATTCACCAGCCGGGTAACTTCGCTGAGGGTGGAAATCTGGTCCACCTCGAGGCCCCTGGTCAGCTGCTGGTAGTAGCGGTACGCGTAGGCGATGGAAGCGAAGGCTCTTCTTTCATCCTCGTCCATCTGGACCGGTTCCCCTTTCATGTAGCGCAAGAGCCTCGCTGGCGTGAACTTGGCTTTCCCCTCGTAGAGGGATCTGCGTCTCGACGAAATCGTGATCCAGTCTCCTTCCTTGATTTCCTTTCCCCGGCAATTGACCAGGCCACCACCCGGCTGTAACGAAACTCCGTTCTTCTCCAGGTTCAGCAGGGCTGGGATACCCAGGCTTTGGCAGATCGTGACCACATGGATGGCAGCCGAGGTCAGGCTTATGATTGCGTCCACTTCGCGCATCACGACCGTGTCGGTCGGGACAAAGTTCTTCTTACACAGGCACACCTTCTCTCCCTGGCTCTTGGCTCGCAAAGCGTCTTCGCCCGTGAAATAAACGCGAGCCGACACGGCGGATCTGGGTAGAACGGGCACGCCGGAACAGAAACTGTGGAGCGTGTCGAAAACCTCCTGGTCGATGGTGTCGCTGGTCAGCTGCCGGATGTGGTAGGGCCGGATGAGTTCGGCCACCCGTTGGCGGGTTATCGTCCCCGACTTATGCATGTCCACCACCGAGGTGAGGGCGGCTCGACCTGCCATTCCGGTTTCATTGAGTTGCAGGAGCGCAAACCACTGATACCTTTCCGTTGCTTCCACGGCGAACTCGATGGTCACCGGAGACTCGAACTCTCTTTCAAGATCGGAAAGATGGGGGGCGAAGTGATACACGGCAGGAAAGACGCCCTTAATGGCCTCTCTGTCCCCAAAAACGGTGGATTCGACCTCCGCCGCTCCCGTCATCATTTCTTCGCCGAAGATATTGCGGGCGGTCTGGAGCTCTCTACCCAATCCCGTCTGAGTATGGCGGCTGGAGATGACGCCGGCATAAGCGTTTTCGTGCCGGACCGTGCAGATCATTTTCTGCAGAATGAGGCTGGGATAATGTTCCGTTCCTCGGCAGAGTGCGAGTACGAGTTCCTGGTTCTCTTCAAAATGCTTGTAGGCCTGTCCTACCAAGAAGGCGGCTTGCGCAAACGGATCCTCGATGAGTCTTCGGTCAGTTTTCCCGAGAATATCTGACATCTGCTCCACTAACCGGGCGACCTCATCAGGAGAGAGGTCAGACCTGACGGCACTGACCACCGGCGCGTACTCGTCACGGTCGAGCGCGTGACAGAGGTTCCTCAAGTTATTCAGAAACATCTTGTGTGCGGCAACCCGGCCATACATCCTCTCCAGGCAGGGCAACGTTTTCTCCGTCACCCCGACGTTGAGGTAGGTGTCCATGACTCCAGGAATGTAGTGACCCGTGGCGCAGCGGATGGCGAACACCAGCGGGCTCCGGTCATCCCCCAGGTTCTGCATGGTGACGATCTCGAGTTGCTTAAGGGCCTCCGCAAAATGCTTCTCAAGATGCTGAGCCCGATCGATGTAGGCCTGCGCGGTAAGCACAACAAAGTCCGGCACGGGATAGCCGAGTTGGCACAGTTTCAGAAGTATGAACGCTTTTTGACTTATGGCCTGCTCGGAGTGGGCCTGACTGCTGGTGCAGGGAACCACGAAGGGGCTTTCGGAGGGCTGGATACGCCCCCCTCCTCCAAACGGATATTCCTGCGCGGCGGAAGACAGCTCTTTGGCGGCGCCGGGGTCGCCCTGACGGGCTTGCAGAATCAGGGAAAGGTATCTCTTCGCCTTCTCCGTATCATCGTCACACAGAAGAGGGATATCGGATTCGCCGACCGTGATACTGCTGGTTGTGCCGTCGTTAAGGCCGAAGTCCACGACGGGAGGAGAATATCCAGGATAGTTCGGAACTACATTTTCTCTCTTCGAAGAGTGCAGGTCCCGGCGGGACAGGAGGCTGCGCCAGTTAAAGTAGTTTCCGCGGACCCTGAAGTCGCGGATTCTCGTCCCGGTGACGGTTTCCATAGTGAGTCATTCTGGCCGAGCCAGCCAACACGAAGCGTACTTGCCTTCCAGGCACCTGGCCGGGAATACGCCTGAGTCTGCAATTTGGAAAGCCCGGCTGTCTGTGATGCCGCGCACAACCTTAAGCCGCCGATAGTGTGGAGGTGCAATGCGGACAGCGGGTGGCTTTGAGCGCGACGGCAGAGAGGCAGAATGGGCAGTCCCTCATCACGGCAACGGATGCCTTTTGTTCGCTCTTCAGGCGATTTACCTGGCGGATGAGCATGAATACCACAAATGCGACAATCAAGAAGTCGGACAAAGCGTTGAAGAAGACGCCGTAATTGATGGTGGCGGCACCCGCAGCTTTCGCCTCGGCGAGGGTGGCATAGGCATGTCCCGAGAGGTTGATGAACTTGTTGGAGAAATCCGAGTGGCCGGTGAACAAGCCAATCGGAGGCATCAGGACATCGGAGACGAAAGAGCTCACAACTCTCCCGAAGGCTGCGCCTACGATGATGCCCACCGCCATGTCGAGCATGCTGCCGCGCAGTGCAAAATCTCTGAACTCGTCGAGCATCCGGCCACCTTTCTTCCCCAGGAGCGCTTTGGGGCTGCCCAAGTGAGCCATTCCGAGACTGCCGAGAATCGGGTCGTCTCCTGTCGCCATTGCACACCTCCTAAACAGGGCGATAATACAGGGAATTTCCTCGTCTTGGGCCCGCAATTGTCTCAGCAGGCTCGTTACGGACGGCACTCTTGCCGTCCCCAGTCGCCCGACAAGAGCTTAGTGGCTGCTCTTCTTGAAGCTCCCTTCTCGGGCATTTTTCTACTGCGGACCTGGCTTCTGCTGCGGGCGAAACCCCTGGATTCTTTAGAGAGAACAGCGCCTCCAAGAAGAGAGAAATTCATCTTGCACCGAGTTCGCATGTTGTGCTAGCGTGACGCTCCAATGTTGGCCTGAACGCCAAGTGGGGAAAACTAGCCTGACTGTGGCTGTCGTTATTCGAGCCATGCCCTCCGGTGGCCGACTGGAGAGATTGAGGCAAAATGTCGCAGCCGTTTTCAACCGGACAACTTTCGCCTTCTGACCGGATAGATGCTTGGCAGTGGAAGGCACGGCAAATCTGCGGCGATTGCCGCATGCATTTCCCCAAGAACCTTCTATTTCATGGTTCCATAGACAGCCGAAAAATCGGGGGGCTGGAGTGGACCCGGTTTTCCTCCAGCGCCATCTCGTTCATGAAGACACCCCCCGAAACCGCGCGTTCAGAGAATCGGTGCTGCATTGTCATCACGCAACTGCGGGGCGTGCGGCGTTATTCGCAAGATGGCGCCGCGGTAATCCTGCAACCGGGGGACAGTACCTTGATCGATTCCGGACATCCCTGGTCGTCCGACTGTCCGGGCGAGTGTACCCGCCTTTACCTGCGAGTGCCGCGCTGGATGATGGAGAACCGCCTGCGGATGAGCGAGATTCCTGTGGCCCGGCGGATTCCAGGAAAAGCGGGCCTGGGGGCAACGCTCTTTCATCTCACCACGTCACTTTATGACGAAGCCGAACTCCTAAAGCCGGAAGAAGGGGGCGCGGTTCTGGAAGGATACTTCGAGATCTTGTCCGCTTGTATCGGGCGTCTCAGGGAAGATCGGGGAATCGGACACGAGGGCACCGAACTGTGCTTGCGCATTCAGACCTTTATAGAGGCCCACCTGGCGGAACCCTCGCTGGGGCCGGCAGAGATCGCCTCGGCCGCCGGTATTTCTGTGCGACATCTGCATCGCCTGTTCTCCCTTAAAGGACACACCGTGGGAGGCTGGATTCGAGGGCGCAGGCTTCAACAATGCCGTAGCGACCTGGCAGATCCCCGTTTGCGCGAACGAAGCATCACGGAGATCGCTTTTCTTTGGGGGTTCAGCGATTCGGCTCACTTCAGCCGGTCCTTCCGCAGGCAGTTTGGGCTCTGTCCTCGAGTCTTCCGCACCCAAGCTGGCCTGAAAACGTGGAATGACGAGCGGGATCAGGGGGTACGCGATTTCTTGCGCACGGAGATAGCCGAGTTGAGGTGTTCCAAGCCCAACTGACCGGGATCGAGCTGACCGGCCAGACCTCAGTGCCTTCCCAGAAATTCTGCTACGGCGGCGTCCTTCGGCCTGGACTTCCCCTGTTTCCCAGCTTCGTCAATACGAAGGAAGGCGTTCTGCATATAGCGCACGGCCAGCCACCGCAAAGGCTCGTATTCCCAATTGGGCGACCGTCGTTGGGCGATTGGCAACTGGCTCAGTTCGGTACGCTTACCCGAGATCAGTTCTGCCAGGATCCGGCCAGTCAGGTTGGTGGTCGAAACACCCTGCCCGGTGTACCCTCGCGCCGTTGCAATCTTTGTCACAGGATCGAACTCCGTCATCGGCATCCAATCACGCGGCATGCCCACTGGACCTCCCCAGGCGTGGGTGAACTTCACACCCCTCAGCACGGGGAACCACTCGACCAGCAGTTGCTGGATGCGGGCATGGGTCTCGGCGTGACGATCCTGCTCGTCGGAGATCCTGGACCCGAAGCGGTAAGGCGCCCCACGGCTGCCAAACAGGATTCGCCCATCGGCGGTTCGGGACAGGTAGTCAACCGTGTAGTTGCAGGACGCTAAGCTTTCCCGGTTCTGCCACCCGATCTGCGCCCACTGCGCCGCGGTCAACGGTTCAGTCAACGCGATCAGTGAGTAGACCGGCAAGACGGCGCGGTGGAGCTTGCGCAGGCGCGAGAGATACGACTCCCCGGCAAGCACTATTGCTTGACGGGCCCGCAATTCGCCGGACGGCGCCGCCAGCCGCGGAGCAGTTCCGCGCTCAAAATCCATGACCTCAGTGTTCTCGTAAATCACTCCTCCGCGCCTTTCAACCGCGCGAGCCAGACCGCGAACCAGGCGGGCGGGATGGATGCTGGCATTTTCCGAGGCGTACAACGCACCGCAAACATTGGTCACGCGCACGCGCTCCTGGGCTTCACCCGCGCTGTACAAACGATACTGCTGGCCGAGTCCCAGCCTGGAATATGCTTCGAAGGCGGAGCGCAGCATCGGCAGGTGGTGCTCTCCACGAGCCAGCGTGAGAATCCCGCCTTTATGGAAGTGCGCGTCAATGCCCTCTTCCTCGCAGACGAGGGCCACTTCCTCGACCGACCCGTTCATCGCGAGCATCAAGGCCCGGGCCGCATCGCGGCCATAGCGCTGCTCCAGCATCGCCGGGGTCACGGGGAACTTGGAGGAACACCATCCGCCATTGCGCCCGGAAGCGCCGAAGCCGGCAATCTCTTTTTCAACCACAGCGACTTCGAGGCCAGGATTGGTCTTCAGCAGATAGTAGGCAGTCCAAAGTCCGGTATAACCGGCGCCCAGGATGACGACATCGGCTTCGGTGGAGCGGGCGAGTGCGGGTCGGGGCGTAAGATCGTCGCCCGAGGTCTCGAGCCAGAAGCTGTGCTTGGAGTAATCGGTCATGTCACGCGAACCGGGTCGTACGGGCTGAACGTGATGGGTGCGACTTAGCTTTCGACATTCGCCACGGCCATCTCAGGTTCCTGGCGCTGTTCACGCTGCCGTGAAGCACGAATGCCGGCGCCCAGCACTCCCCAGATGGCGAGGGCGATCCATTCGTCCGAGCTGAAGTGGCCGGGAACCAGGGGAACCAGTTTGACCAGGATCATGACGGACGTGACCATCAGGCCAAACACCGCTGCCGCCCGCCGGGGCCACGGCGGCCTCATCTTGTAATATGACGCACACGCGGCCATCCAGGCCACTGCCGCCGAAACGGCGCCGACTTCCAGGATCGGTACCAGTAAAGCCTCTCCGAGGAAGATGGTCAGCGCCGTCGCAACTCCAATTGAGATGATCGCAATGTATGGAGTCTGGTTGACGGAATGAACCCGGCTCATCCTCGGGTTGAGCAAATTGCGGCGCGACATGGCAAACAGAAGACGAGAGGACGCCACCATGTTGGCGTTGAAAGCCTGCACCAGTGCCACCAGCGCCGATCCCATAATGAGGACAACGATCCAGTGGGCGTGTAGCGCGCGTTCAAAGGCGACCGCCGTCGGGAACTGCTGGTTACTGCTCAGGCTTTGCCAGGGAGCCACGTAGGAAACGGCACCGATCACCACCCAGAAAAACGTGAGCCCGGCGAAGATGGTGAGAAGGATGGCCACGGAGAAGTCTCTTCCCTTGAAACTCGGGCTGGCCTCTTCCGCGCACTTGCCCACCGACTCAAAGCCCGACACCAGCCAGGGCACGACCTGCCAGACTAAGAGGATGGACAGAAGCGGTGCGTGGCTGAACAGCGGATGAAAGTTTGAGACGGATCCGTGTTTTGCTCCAGCCAAAGCGAAGATGATGACCAGCGTGAGAAACGTGAACGTGGTCGTCTTGCTCAGCCGGGCACTGGCTTGAATCCCCCGATAGTTCAGCCAGGTCAACAGTACCGTGATGGTCAACCCGAGCACCATGTGGGGCAGGTACACCGGATATCCGCCCAAGCGGTACAGTTCGTACGAGTTCAACGAGGGGAACAGGTAACCGCTGATCCGTCCGGCAGCTAAAGCCTCAAAGGGGCAGGTGAGGAAATAACTAAGGAACATCATCCAGCCGGTTGCAAAACTCACCCCCGGAGAGAAGAACCGGGCCACGTAGGCGGCTTCGCCGGCGGCATCGGGGATCTCCTTTACCAGTTGACCGTAGACATAACCAATCGGCAGCAGAATCAGCGCTCCGGCGGTGAAGCCGAGGATAGCGCCGAGCGGTCCACCGCGCTGCAGAATGTCGTCCATGACGACCAGCCAGGCGGTACCCACCATCACGCCAAATGCCAGCGTGAAGTAGTCCACCAAGCGCAGCTTGCGAGCCAGAGTTGTCATAAGGGATCGGACGGCCATAATCTCATGGCCGTCCGTGTTGAATGCTATGCGCTCAGAATTCGTATCTCAACGCGAATTGCATGACACGCGGTTGCGTCAGCAGGCCGGTGTAGCTCCCGAACGATTGCGGAAGCTGCTGCAGGGACGCGATGCAAGCGCATGCCTGGGTGCCAAGGCCCGACAGCACATTGAAGCGGTGCAGGTTGGGAACATTGAATACTTCCCAGCGGAACTGCAGGCTGTGGCCTTCCATGGGCAATTTCCAGCGCTTGTTGAGCGCCATGTCCAGGCCGGCGTATCCGTCCCCGCGGACGACATTGCGCGAGCCGCTTTGCCCCGGGAAAGGATGCTGGAAGCTTGCGAACGCGGCAGCAGGATTCGCAAAAACGCTGACTGAGCCGTCAGGCTGTTTGAAGGCCCCAGTTTTTACTCCGGAAAGCTGCTGTGCGATGCCCTGTTCGTCCCAGTTCGTCGCCCAAAAATTGCCGTTGTCCACAGAGAAGGGCAATCCACTGGTCCAGCGTGCTACCCCAGAAAGCTGCCAGCCTCCGATAAAGGCGTCGGTGACCGAGCCCGCACCACCGGCGAAGTGCCGGCCTTTGCCGAAGGGCAGGTCAGCAATCCAGTTGGCATTGATCTGGTGCGTAGTGTCGAAGTCCGAGACACCGCGGCGCGAATCGGGAGAAAAACCGTTGGCTAGGCGGCTTCCAGGCGCGCCCACGTTTACGCTCGAGCTGAAGCCGAGGCGGGTCGCGGCGGAGGTGAAATCTATGGATTTGGAATAGGTGTAGTTAAGGTCGAACTGAACGCCATGACCGAACTGCTTCCGCAGCGTGGCCTGGAGCGCATTGTAGTTGGACTTGCCAATGGAACTCCACGCGAACATGCTGGTTGCCTGATTGTTCAGCGAAGTGCCGGGGCAAAATCCGACGCCAAGCGGGTCGGTACAGGCCGGGCCCTTGAAGCCATAGGCGGCCCCGCTGCCGCTGCTGTCCGTGAGCCCGTAATAAATGTCGGTGTAGCCAAGGCCCACGACTTCGTTACCGAGATAGGAGAGGGATGGGTCGTAATACAGATCGTAAATCGCCTGAATCAGCCCGTTCGGCCCCGGTGTTGCTGTAAACCCGGTGTATAGGCTCTGATAGGACAGAGAGTTATTGGGGAGCGCCGGAATCAAGTCTTGCCAGAATTGATAGGTCTTGCCAACCGAATTGTTGGTGACCTGGGTGGGATCAATTACGTTATTTGGGGCCGGACGCGCGAGTTGGGCCATGGCCACCTTCGCCAAGGCGGTGGCGGCGGAGAAATAATCGATTCCAGTCTTGGGATCGACTATGTCAATTGGCTGCCGCAGGTCACGCTGGGTGAGCAGGTTGCGCCCCAAGCGTCCGACATAAGACAGTTGCAGCGAGAAGTTTCTCGGCAGTTCACGGCCCACGGAGAAATCGAAGGCATACGCATACGGGGTCTTGAGGGATTGGTCAATTCCCCAGGTAATGGCTTGGCCAGACGATGGCGGTGTCTGCGGGAACTGCCCGGGAGGCGCGGGCGTCAGGAACTGGTCACCGAACGAGTTGGTCGCAGGAATCTGGTTGATGTTCGTGATCCGCGGTACACCGTCGGCAGTATCGTAAGGATCCGAAGGCGAAGGCCCGGGAATTCCCGTAGGCAAGGTTGCGCTGCAGCATGGATTCTGCACGGTTGCAGACAGGCCGCCGGGAGCATTGGCGTCGAAGGTGCTGAGGAGTTGCATGCCGGGCCGGTCATAGACCTTGCTGAATCCGCCGCGGATCACGGTCTTGTCCGAGTCGCCGAACATCTTCCTCATCCAGCCGCCTGAGGCACGCGGCGAATAAGCGAACGAGACGCGCGGCGAGAAATCAGATTTTTCAAATTGATAGAAACCGGGCCCAGGATTGCCCGGTCCTCCCAGAATGAACGACACCAGCGGCGTCGCATCGTACCCAATGCCTTGCTTCTGCGCCTGGGCATTGTGTGCGAACTCGGTCCCCAGATTGTAGGCCCAGGAGGGACATACCCCGCCATTCACCGTGGGATCGCAAGTGGGAGACGCCTGGAATCCATTGACCTCCCACGGCGGAGGGAACAACGACCAGCGCAGTCCGTAGGTGATGGTCAAGTTTGGTTTGACCCGCCAGGAATCCTGCCCGTAAAACTCGTACCAGTTGAGCCCATACTTCCGCTGCACGGGAGTTCCCGAGCCCAACGGGTTGCCACTCTTGTCGTAGTTGTAATTCCCGACGATGTCGGAAACCATTCCCAGCAAGCCCAGGATGGGATAGTCGAACTGCGGAGTGGACGTAGGCTCCGGAAACGGAAGGCCGGTGTTGGGGTCGGTGGCGTGACAGGGGTCGAGCGGGCTGCCTCCTGCGAAGCAGAACTGGGGATTATTGGGATCGTGTTGGGCAGTGTTGGCGAAACCGGTCGGGGACATCCAGTTGGTGGCCCCTTTGCCTATGTTAAAGGAATGTTCATAGCTAACCCGCGGGTTGCGCACGAAACCGATGTTCGTCCCCATCTGCAGCGTGTGCTTTCCTTTGGTCCAGGAAAAATCATCGATGAGGTTGTGGACCGGGGTCTGCGCGTTGTGGCTGTAGACAATCCCCTGGTCCAAGCCATAGAAAACATTCCACTCCTGGTTGGCGTTCCCCTGGAAGCCCGTACTCTGGCGGGTGAATCCCCAGTGAAAGGTGTTAACCATCGTCGGGTTCAATACCACGGTGTAGCCAACGACAAAACCTTTGCTATGGTCGGTCACCGTCTGTTCCGGTGGGGATCCCGGTAGAAACGGCGCCTGCGGGTTGTTGAGGTTCTGCAGAGCGCCCCGCCAGAAGATATTTTGTCTGCCGTCGGCCGTGAGGTGGTAGTCGAGACGAGCGATGAAGGCGTTGTTATTCAGGCTAACGGGTGCACGAAACCGATATCCGGAATAATTCAGCCCGTCGCCTACCGAGGTGTCATTGGTGGCAAACTGCCCGGTACAGAACGTCTTGTCAAAGTAACCCGTGTGAGTGGCATTGAGGATCGCCTGGTTGATTCCAGGCCCCTGCCCGTTGTAGCCGCTTTGGAGTGGATCCAGGTTCGCGATGTCGGTTGGGGTGAGTGTGGTAACCCCGCCGCTCACGTCGTTGTAGCGAAGCTGTCCCGCGCACAGGGTGGGAGTCGGAATAGTACGCACCGTGCTTTGCTCTTCCCGCTGCCTTGTCCCTTCGTAGTTGGCAAAGAAAAAGAGACGGTTTTTTTGGATCGGACCGCCCACTGACACACCAAAGATATTCCGTATCAACTTATCGGGTACGTTGGGCTGACCGCTGCCCACTTCCGCTCCCTTGACGAAATAGTCATTGGCGCTGGTCACGGTGTTGCGGTGGTACTCGTAGGCCGAGCCATGCCAGGAATTCGTGCCGCTCTTGGTGACCAACGAAACCTGTGCTCCTGAACCGGTTCCCTGGTCAGCGTTGTAGTTCGAAGTAGTGACGCGGAATTCCTGGACTGAATCCAGAGTGGTGGGCAACACGGAAGTGAAGGCATACCCGCTGGATTGATCGTTCACGTCCACGCCGTCGAGCGTGATGTTGCTCTGGTCGCTGCGCGCGCCATTGACCGCGCCGTTCCGCGTGTCCTGGTCCTTGTCGATGTCCGGACGGTCGCCGGTGTAGGCAACCCCCGCCTGCAGGCTAAGCAGGTCGGGGACGTTGCGGGCATCGAGCGGAATCTGCGTGACTTGCACCTGGTCGAACGAGTTGCCAATCGAGGCATCCACCAAGTTCAAAGCCGGCGCTTCACTGGTCACAGTGACGCTTTCGTTTGTCGCCCCAACCTTAAGCTGTAGGTTCGCAGTAACCGGGGTGTTCACCAGCAACTGTAGCCCGGTCTGCTGATAGCGTGCAAAGCCCGAGGCGCTGACGGTGAGGATGTAAGTTCCCGGGGGCACGAACAGGAACTGGTACTCTCCCTGGGGCCCGGTCGTGGCGGTGCGTTCGGTCTTGGATTCGGCGTTGGCCAATACCACCGTGGCCCCTGTGACTACGCTCCCGCTGGGGTCGGTCACGGACCCCCGCAACGAAGTAGAAGAAGCCTGGGGGAAAGCGCTGGTCACTGATAGCAAGAACGCCACCAAAAAAAACATAACCTGCTCAACACGCTTCATGGGCATCCTCCTGGGGGAATTCGGTTTTGTTTGGCAGCGACCTCGTAGTTTGGGACGCAGGGGGGTGTTCGGCTGCGACGACAGCACTCGAGACGGTGCGCAGCGCGCTGTTGGGCCCGACTTCGACTTGGAGGTCAAAGCTGAGAGACAGGGTACTTCTACTGCATCAGAGAATACTTGTCTGGCAGTGACTCCGACTTGTCCAAGAGTGACATCCCAGTGCTCTTTGTCAAGGAACCCGGTGTGGCGCCGGCAAGATGAGTTGTTTGCTTACGATGGAATCCGCACAATCTGCACAGAGCAGCGTGCGTGGTGGGCTACAGCTTCTGAAACGCTGCCCAGGAAGAAGCGTCCCAGCCCCTTGCGTCCATGAGAGCCCAGAACAATCAGGTCAGCGTGCCATTCCTCGGCATCATCCAGAATGACGCTCCTCGCGTCGCCGGTCGCGACCGAGGTGGTCACTCTGAAGCCAGCGGAGGAGAGCGTTTTGGCCACCCGATCTACGACTTCGTGCCCATGCGGGAGTTGGTCCTCCAGTTCCGGATAGTATCCTCTTGCCATCTGTGGAGGCTCAGAGATCGCAGTCGGCTCCACAACGTGCAATACCCGGACCTCGGTATCCTGAGGCCGGAACTGCCCGGCAAGGCTCTTCACCGCAGCTTCCGAGAACTTGGAATCATCAATTGCCAGTAGGATTTTCATGACTTCCTGCTTTGGTGCTGGCAGCAGGCCACATACGCGACCGCCACCAGTACGCAGACCTGGGATAGAAGACGCCTACTAGCTTAATAGCAGGGGGCACGTGAGGCTGTGATTCCTATCACATAGCAATGCGGCATCCCTGGTGTGGGTCGCATCGAGACACGATAGCCGAGGTTAGACTGCCCTTTCGATGCTGCGCAGGACTCCTGCTTCTCACTCGGCTATCCTCTCGACGATCGGACACTCCCTGCCTGCAACTGGATGCAGGTAGTTGTCGCAAACAGGCGCATTGTGTTCGTCGGGAGGAGTCTGAAACCGGACTTGCTGATGTGCCCTCCAGAGACAAAAAGCGCGAAAGGTTGCCGATAGGGGTCAGCGGGACACTGTCGCCGGTCCCGTTTGAGGGTGAGAGTTGCAGAATTGCGGCGATTTCAAGTGGTCTTCATAGCAATGCCGCCGGAATTCTCTGCGACTCAGACCTGCATGGCGGAGGGAGAGGGATTCGAACCCCCGGTACCCTTTCGGGTACAGCGGTTTTCAAGACCGCCTGTTTCAACCACTCACACATCCCTCCGCGCCTTTGCTGTCAGCAGTTTAGCAGGTTTCTGCTGGCTCGGATGCTCCTCATTGCTCAGGTGTAACTGTAACTACAAGTTCGCGCTCGCGCGGACCGTCCAGTTCCACCAAGACTACCCTTTGCCAGGTGCCAAGCAGGAACTTGCCATGGTCGAAGGGCAGCGTCACCGAGGTGCCGATCATTGACGACAGGATGTGATCCGGGACGTGAGCCGGATTGTGGGGATGGCGGTAGCGCAGCTTGGGAATCATGGCCTCGAAAGCATCGAGCATGTCGAGATCGGTTCCGGGATCGAGGTCGGCTGTGGTCAGCGCAGCCGTGGTGTGCAGGATGAGCAGATGGCAGACTCCTGCTTTCGTTCCCGGACCCTTGCCAAGCAGGCTCTCTAACACCTCGGTGATGTCTAACACCTCACGTTTCTTGCGCGTCTTGATGGTCAGTCGTTGCATGGCCTTTCGATGCGAATAGCCCCGCTCTCAGTGTATGAGAAGTGCCGAGCCGGGGTCGAGCGCGGGCTTTGAGCGGCTCCGCGATGTGATGTATAAGAACAGCCTATGAAGCGATCTGCTTGCCTCCTCGTCCTCATGTGCGTTCTTACTTGCGGGATTGCGCCCGCCCAGACTCCGGCCACGCCAGCCGGCGAAAAAACTACCCTTGCGTCTCGCGTTGCAGGCCTCGAGAAGCACGACGGCTTCTTCCCTTATTACTGGGACGAGAAAAAGGGCGCCATCCTGTTCGAATTGTCTCCGGCGGCTCTCGCCCGCGAGTTCCTGTACTTTAACGGGCTGGGCAGCGGCATCGGATCCACGGAAGTGTTTGCCGATCGCAGTTCGTTCTCAGGGGCGGCGCTGTGCCGTTTACGCCGGGTCGGCATGCGTGTGCTGGTGATCCAGGAAAACACCGATTTCCGCGCCACCGCAGGCAGCGCGGAACTGAAGCACTCGGTCGAGTTCAGCTTTCCCACGTCAGTGCTGGCTGCTCTTCCCGTGGAGGCCGAACAGGACGGTACCGTGCTGGTGAATGCCAGCGCCTTGCTGATGAGAGATGCCACCGACCTGCTGTCGCAACTGCGGCGGCCGACTCGCGCGGTGGGCGGCACGCTGGTGCGACAGGAGCCATCCCAAGGAGCGAACTGGAGACTTGATGCCGAGCGCAGCGTGGTCGATCTGGAGCACACCGGAAGTTTTCCGCTCAACACCGAAGTCGAGATGCTGCTGACGTTCAGCTCTGATTCGGAAAGTGATCTCAACCAGCCCGATGCGCATACCCTCAGTGTTCGCGAGCATCACTCTTTTGTAGCGCTGCCCGCGCCCGGCTTCGAGCCGCGAGAGCAGGATCCGCGGGTAGGATTCTTCGGCCCCAGCTTCGAGGATTTCTCCCAACCCTTTGACGCTCCGCTGCGGCGTCGCCTGGTGAACCGCTGGCGTCTGCAGAAGGCGGACCCGCATGCAGCGGTGAGCGAACCGGTCAAGCCAATCGTCTTCTATCTTGACCGCGCCATGCCTGAGCCCATGCGATCAGCCGCCCGCCGCGGTGCCATGTGGTGGAATGTGGCGTTCGAGCAGGCCGGCTTCAAAAATGCACTGCGCATTGAGGACTTGCCCGAAGGTGCCGATCCGCTCGATATTCGCTACCCTACGATTCAGTGGACCAATCGTTCCGGCCGGGGTTGGTCGGTGGGCATGTCGCACGCTGACCCACGTACGGGAGAGATTGTTCACGCCGTAGTCCAACTTGATTCGCATCGCATGCGCACGGCCAGCAACTATTGGGACGCAACCACGCCGCCGGGCCGTACTGCCGAGCAAGCTCTCGATGCTTTCGCGGCGCTCGACAACCTCGACCCCAAGCTGAATGCCGAACAAGTGATGCTGAATCGCATCGCCTTGCTCACTTGCCATGAAATGGGCCATGTTTTGGGCCTGGGCCACAATTTTGTGGCCAGCACCTACGGCCGGGGTTCGGTGATGGATTACTTTGCTCCGCGAGTGCGCATTCGTCCGGATGGCACCGCCGATCTTTCTGACGCTTACATGCAGGGCACCGGCAGCTACGACCGCTTTGCCATTGAGTGGGGCTACAGCCAGGACAAGCCGGGCGCGACGCCCGAGCAGCAGCACGCGCGTCTGGACGCAATTGTCCGGGCGAACATCGCGAAGGGAATTGTGTGGGGCAACAACGACGATCCGCGATGGAATGCCTATGACGATGGGCCCGATCCGATCGCGTGGCTGAAGGAAGTGCTGCCGGTGCGCGACGCGCTGCTGAAAAACTACGGTCCGCAAATGTTGCGGCCGGGCGAACCGGTTTCCATGCTGGCGTCGCGATTCCCGCTGGTGTACCTGTTCCATCGCTACGCCCTGGCCTCGGCGATTAATGTGGTCGGAGGCGCGAAGATTCCGCTGTCGCTCGCGGGCGACGGGCAGACTCCGCTGACGATCTGGCCGGGTCAAAGCCAGCAAGAAGCACTGAGTCTGTTGCTGAAGGCGCTGGAACCGAATGAGCTAGGAATTGCTCCCGAACTCTGGAAGGCATTGGCTCCCCTCGAGAATACAGAGCCTGATTCCGAGCGTTTTACTTCGTCCGCTGGATACTTGTATTCACCGCAAGACGGAGCACGTGCGGTTGCCGAGATTGTGGTCGGGGGCTTACTTGACCCGCGGCGGCTGGAGCGGTTGAAGGTGATGTCGGCTCAGGACGCGAGTGTTCCGACGCCGGACGATGTTATTGCTGTTTTGATCAGAAAGGTGTACCCGGTGGAGAGGCCGGAGACGGATCCAATCACTACAGTCCTGCGCGCCGAGATCACCGAGCGACTGATGGTGTTGGCTGCCAATACCGACGCCCCGGCGGAGATCCGCGCAGCGGCATTGGCCGGAGTAAATAAATCCAAGGTCATGCTGCATATCATGGCGGGCGAAAACCCGGACATGGTGCACCTGCAGCATGAGGTTGATTTGTTCCTGCAGAATCCAAAGGAGAACACGCCGAAGCTGGTGCCGTCGGGGGCGCCGGCAGGGCCTCCGGTGTAGGCGAGGAACCTTGCAAGGATCGCGCAATTCTCTAGTTATATGTCGCTTGCGTGTCGCTAGTCGGATATTGTGGGTGAAATTCGCCTGATAGCGTCAATCATCTTCACGGCTCAGCGACCTCGATGCCATGTCGATCGCGTTTTCGAACCGGGCGGTGGATGGCCCTCACCCTCTACAACGGCTGTCATCTGCTTCAGCCAGCCTGCTGGTATCGGACTTAGGCCCTGTGCGAGGTCTCCGATTTTGCCAATGATTTTACGTGCTTGATCCCAAGGAACTCGGCTTGCAGGCCCCGACAGGACGCTATGGCGTACCTTCTCTGTATCCTGTGGACGCTTTGCCGGGTCACAGTCAATGATGACGGGCTCGTCGTAACCTACCAATTCCCTTTCTTGATTGTAGCCGTGCTCGTCCCTTTTCGGAGTGCCAACATTAGCAAATTGAACCTTCGTAAAGAGAATGTATTGATTGCCGTCACTGCTTTCGAATTTGGCCGCAAATGAGCCGCCATCCCGAATCATTTCAACGCTGATGAATCTACGCACGTCAGGCAACATGGCTTTCCAAAATGCTACAACGGGACCATAGTTGTTGAAAAATCCCCACTACGCTCATTGAGGCCCGGCCATCTGCCGCTTCTCGCGCACCGCTTCATATGCCGCAATCTCAGCTTCATGTTGCAGGGTGAGCCCGATATCGTCGAGTCCATTCAGCAGGCAGTGCCGAGTGAATTCGTCGATCATGAAAGTGACCGAAAATCCCTGCCCATCCGCCACCGTTCGCTGCTCCAGGTCGATGGTCAATTGGTAGCCGGGAGTTTTCTCGGCACGGTCAACGATCCCGCTTATCTGCTCCTCGCTCAGCACTACCGTGAGCACGCCATTCTTTACACAGTTGTTGGCAAAAATGTCCGCGAACGACGGCGCGATCACCGCGCGAAATCCGAAATCGGCCAGCGCCCACACCGCATGCTCGCGCGATGACCCGCAACCAAAATTCCTTCCCGCCACCAGGATGCTGGCGCCCGCATAGCGGGGTTCGTCGAGCACGAACTTTCCATTCTCCGCCCGGCGCCAGTCGTAAAACAGAAACTCGCCGAAGCCGGTGCGTTCGATTCGCTTCAGAAACTGTTTGGGGATGATCTGGTCGGTATCGATGTTCGCCCGGTGGAGCGGGGCCACGCGGCCTTCGTGTTTGCGAAACGGTTGCATCGTCTGCCTCAGCGAAAACGCCAGTTTCGGATGTCGGTGAAGTGCCCTGCAATCGCGGCCGCAGCGGCCATCATCGGACTCACCAGGTGGGTGCGTCCGCCGCGTCCCTGACGGCCTTCGAAGTTGCGGTTACTGGTGGAGGCGCAGCGCTCGCCCGGCTCCAGGATGTCGGGGTTCATCCCCAGGCACATGGAGCAACCGGACTCGCGCCATTCAAAGCCCGCCTCGGCGAAGATGCGGTCCAGCCCTTCCTGCTCCGCGGCGTGCTTCACCGCTTGCGAGCCGGGTACAACCATCGCCCGCACTTTCGGGCTCACGCGATATCCCTTGGCCACCCGCGCGGCGGCGCGCAGGTCTTCCAGGCGCGAATTGGTGCAGGAGCCGATGAACACCCGGTCTACCACGATCTCCTCCATGCGCGTGCCGGGGTGCAGTCCCATGTATTCCAGCATGCGCTCGGCAGATTGGCGGTCGGCGTCGCTGGGTAACCCGCTCAGTTCGGGCACTCGGCCGCTGACGGGCACAACCATTCCCGGATTCGTACCCCAGGTGACAAACGGACTGAGCGTGGACGCGTCTATCTCGACCACCCGGTCGTAGCTGGCGCCGGCATCGGATGGCAAGCTTTGCCAGTGCGCCAAGGCCCTCTCCCAATCAGCGCCCTTTGGAGAGAAGCGGCGGCCTTTCATGTAGGCGAACGTGGTCGCATCGGGCGCGACCATGCCGGCGCGAGCTCCGGCTTCGATGCTCATGTTGCATAGCGTCATGCGGCCTTCCATCGACAGCGCGCCGATAGCAGCACCCGCATACTCGATGACGTGTCCGGTAGCCCCGTCCGTGCCGATCTGTCCGATGATCCCGAGCGCCAGATCCTTGGCAGTGACGCCCTCCGCCAGCGCGCCGCTGACGTTGATCAACATGGTTTTCGGCTTGCGCTGCGGCAGGCACTGCGTAGCCAGCACATGCTCCACTTCCGAAGTCCCGATGCCAAACGCCAGCGCCCCGAATGCACCGTGAGTACTGGTATGGCTATCGCCGCAGACGATGGTCGCGCCCGGCTGGGTCAGTCCAAGCTCGGGCCCAATCACGTGGACAATCCCCTGGTCAGGCGAGTCCATGTCGAACAAGGGCACGCCGAACTCTTTGCAGTTGTGCTGCAGCGCCTCGATTTGCCGCAACGCAATCGGGTCGGTGATGGGTGTGCCGCGCGGCGTGGTCGGAATATTGTGGTCCACGGTGGCGATGGTGCGCTGCGGCTGGCGCACTCGCCGGTTCGCCGCCCGTAACCCGTCGAATGCCTGCGGTGACGTGACCTCGTGCACCAGGTGCAGGTCGATATAAAGAAGAGGCAGGCGCCCGTCGGGGACGCACACCACGTGCTCATCCCAGACTTTTTCAAATAGGGTGTGCTTTTGCATGGGCAGTGAGAGGATAGTTTACCAACAAAGATGCGCAGGGGCCCCTGTTCCCGCGCAGATGCAGTACAGGTTATCATAGACAACCCGAGGACAAATGATTAACGGTAAACGTATCGCCGTGGTTTTCCCCGCCTATAACGCGGAGAAGACCCTGGAAGCCACGGTCCGTGAGCTTCCCGACCTGGTGGACATCCGCATCCTGGTCGACGACCATAGTTCTGACCGCACTGTGGAAGTGGCCAAGCAATTGGGCCTGCAGTTTTACGTTCACGACCGCAACTACGGGTACGGCCGCAACCAGCAAAC
This sequence comes from Terriglobia bacterium, assembly GCA_020073665.1. GTDB lineage: Bacteria > Acidobacteriota > Terriglobia > Terriglobales > Acidobacteriaceae > JAIQEU01. The sequence continues at coordinate 395,264 of JAIQEU010000004.1, read as the reverse complement.
CTGCTATCGCGAGGCCCTGGCCGCGGACGCCGACGTCATCATCATGGTGCACCCCGACTACCAGTACACGCCACTGCTGGTGACAGCCATGGCCAGCATGGTGGCCTACGGTGTGTATGACGTAGTGCTGGGGTCGCGCATTATCGGCGGGCAAGCGCTGCGTGGCGGCATGCCGTTTTACAAGTACGTCTCCAACCGCTTTCTGACCGCATTCGAGAACCTGTTCCTTGGGATCAAGCTGTCGGAGTATCACACCGGGTACCGCGCCTTCAGCCGCGATGTTCTTACCCGCCTTCCGTTGCTGGAGAACTCGGACGATTTTGTGTTTGACAACCAGATGCTGGCGCAGTGCGTGCACTTCGGCTTTCATATTGGGGAAGTCTCGTGTCCCACCAAGTATTTTGAAGAGGCCTCGTCCATCAATTTCCGCCGCAGCGTTCAGTACGGCTTGGGCGTGCTGGGGACAACCCTGCAATTCGCCTTGCAGAAAATGGGATTGGCACGCTTCCGGATATTCAGTCCGGAAGGGCACCGGCTGGAGGCCGGCTTGCCTACGTATTACGCGCGCGGCGCGGCCGGCGGGCCGCAGGGATAACCGATTACCCCTGAGGGCGTCCAAGAGAAACAAACCTTCCTGTACCGCGTTGATCCGGATTCGTTTGAGGAGCTACCGTGAGATTAAACGGGTTCTTGCTGACACTTTGCCTCGCCGCATCGTGCTTGCAGTCTTCTAAGTCGTTTGCTCAACAAGACACGGCGCAATCGTGTGATGTGCCGGTGGTGGTGACCGGTTATGACAACCAACTGGTTCGCGATCTGGCGCCGGCAGATTTTTCGGTGCGTCTCGCAGATGCTCCCAAGGCCGTTGACAGCGCGTCCATCGACGGAGGCCCCAAACGCATCGCTTTGATTCTCGATGCCAGCAAGAATGTCCCGGACGGCGAGTGGAAACTGGAAACCGAGATGGCCGCGAGCTTCGTAGGGCACGCGCGGTCGAAAGACCAGTTTGCTTTCCTGGTGATAGGCGCAGAAGGTACCGCGGACTCGTTCCTGTCTTTCGACGACGTAGCCGGGCGGCTACAAAAAATGACGAGTTCGCGGCCAGCCGCTACGGAGGCGAACGAGAGAATTTACGACTCTGTCCTGGATGCGGCGCATCGCCTAAATCCTCCCCAATTTGGGGACGCGATCTTTCTGTTCGGTCATAACCAGGATTCCGGCAGCGCGGCCTCTGCAGACCAGATCCTCGACTTGGTAGTCAAGAATCGGATGAGATTCTACGGCATGAGTTTTGCTGACCCGCTGGCCAATAAACCGCTGCCGAAAGGCTCTGGTCGATCGAAGTTGGAGTCCTTGAGCGCGGAAACCGGGTATTTCTTTTCGTTCCATGCCGCCCATAACCTCAATCAACCGGGACAAATGACGCTGTTCCAGGGCTTTCTTGCCGATTTGTATGCCTGGATCGCCGAGCCCTACCGGCTGAGCTTCTCGTCAGCCGCGATCCGAGGCCAGACCAAACTAGAGGTTACGGTTGCGAACCTGGAGACCCGAAGAGTCCACCAGGACGGCATCCACTATCCTCACTCCCTCTATCCCTGTGTCGCCCCCGCAGTAGAAAAGGCTCCTTGACTTCCGCTCGTGGCTGGAGACCCGGGGGTAGTTGAAATTCCTCGGCGTGCTTGCAATCCCGGCGGTTACACTAAGCCTCAGCCCAGCGTGCCCGATAGCCGACTAACTCGCAAAGATTTCTTGCTTCTGTTGCTCTTCACCGCCGGGGCAATCCTGGTTCATGGCTATCATCCCTTTGTAGAAGACGCGGAAATCTATGTCCCCGGGATCAAGCATGTCTTGAACCCAGCGCTGTATCCCTTCAACGCGGCCTTCTTCACCTCCCATGCGCATCTGACCTTGTTCCCCAACCTGATCGCCGGCTTCATCCGGCTCACGCATGTGTCGGTAGAGTGGGGCCTGTTCCTCTGGCATTTCTTTTCGATTTTTCTGTTGCTGCTGGCCTGCCGGCGTTTGGGAAGGATGTGTTTCCGCGACTCGAAAGCGGTTTGGGGTAGCGTGGCGCTGGTGGCGGCGCTGCTGACCCTGCCGGTTGCCGGCACCGCGCTTTACGTTATGGACCAGTACCTGAACACGCGATCGCTCTCCACCCCGGCGGTGCTGTTCATCATTATTAATGCCTTGCAAAGGAAATTCTTGCGTGCTGCCGGGTGGGCTGTGTTTACCGCCGTGATCCATCCCTTAATGGTGGGATTCGGACTGGCCTTCGTCGCCCTGCTGCTTTTGGTGAAGCGGGGTAAAGACGAAACGCAATGTGCAGGCGCAATCCTGTTGCTACCTTTCGGCCTGTTTCCGCCGGTGACCGGCGCCTACCGCGAGGTGATGGAGAGCCATTCCTATTTCTTTCTTCTGCGCTGGGAGTGGTACGAGTGGCTGGGCATCTTCGGACCGCTGGCGCTGTTGTGGTGGTTTCATCGCATTGCGCGCAGGCAGCAGTTGCCGGTGCTCGATTTGCTGTGCCGTACCGTGGTGGCATTTGGGCTGGTGTTCTTCGCCATCGCCCTGGTGATCACCGTTCCACGATCGCTGGCGAATTTCGCCGAACTGCAGCCCATGCGCAGCCTGCACCTGGTGTATGTGTTGTTCCTGGTTTCGGCCGGTGGCCTGCTCGCCCAGTTCGTTTTGCAGGGCCACTGGTGGAGATGGCTGCTGCTGTTCGTTCCGCTCTGCTTCGGAATGTGGTTCACCCAGCGCGCCCTGTTCCCCGCGACCTCTCACATTGAATGGCCCGGAGCCGCATCCAGCAATGAATGGGTGCAGGCCTTTGTCTGGGTGCGCGACTATACTCCGGTGGACGCATACTTCGCGCTGGACCCTGACCACATGGAATCCCCCGGCGAGGACCAGCATGGCTTCCGCGCCATCGCTGAACGGTCGATGCTCGCCGATCGCATCAAAGACAGCGGCGCGGTCACCATGTTCCCGGCGCTTGCCGAAACCTGGTCATCCCAAGTGCGCGCCCAAAGCGGATGGAAGAGCTTCCAGGCTGCAGATTTCCGGCGCCTGAAGGAAGAATTTGGAGTGAACTGGGTGGTGCTGGAGCGTCCCGGGGTGTCGGGCTTGAGTTGTCCCTACCAGAACAAGGCCGTGCTCGTTTGCCGTTTGGAGTAAAACCGCCCTGGCCCGGAATCGAACAATTGCGCCTCTCCCGGCCAAGGGTTAGCATCTAATAACCACACATGGCAACTGCAACCAACACCCCGGCCCAGCGCCCGCCCAAGCTCGTCTTTGGCGAGATCATAAGTTTCGCCTACGACACCTTCTGCGGCAACAAAGTCCGTTTCATGTTGACCGCCCTGGGCATGGTGATCGGTACGGCTTCGCTGATTCTGGTGGTCACCATCGGCATGACCGGCAAGCAGTATGTGCTTACCCAGATCGAGGCCATCGGGGCCAACCTGATCTACGCCGAGTACGAAGGCGGGGCCCACACCACGCCTGATCCGGTGACCGTCGAGGATATGCAGGCGGTCTTGCGGGAAGTGCCCGGCATCGTGGCGGCTTCCCCGGTCAGCCCGCTTGACGAGCGCATTCCGATCGGAGCCGGCAAAGAGCGCGACATTCGCATCCTGGGGGTTTATCCGGACTACCGCACGGTGCGTAACCTGCAAATCATCTCCGGACGTTTCTTCGACAAACAGGACCAGCAGGCCCGCAACAAAGTCGGCGTGATTACGCTGAAGATGGCGCAGCAGCTGTATGGCTCTGCCGAAGATGCGGTGGGAAAGGTCATCAAGCTGAGCGGCCTGCCATTCACCATCGTGGGCACTTTTAAAGAGCGGGTGGACACCTTCGGCCAGTCCGAAGTACTGGACAATACCATGGTGATTCCCTACACCGTGAGCCGTTATCTCGCGGACTCGCCCACGGTGCGGCAGATTTATTTCTCGGTAGCCGATCCGGAAATGGTGGTGCCGGCAACCGCCCAGATCAAGCGCGTGATTTCGGCTCGTCACCGGCCGGAGTCGACCTATAACGTCGACAACCTCACCCAACTGGTGGCGGTCGCGGAGAAGACGGCAAACGCGCTGACCATCGTGCTGCTGCTGGTGGCTACTGTGACCTTGCTGGTCAGTGGCATTGGCATCATGAACATCATGCTGGCTACGGTCAGCGCCCGCATTCGCGAGATTGGGATTCGCAAAGCTATTGGCGCCACCAACCGCGAGATTCGTTTTCAATTCCTGTCGGAAGCGATTCTGATCTCTTTGGTCGGGGGCATTGTCGGGATCATTATTGGTCTGGCTATTCCGTTTTCGGTGCGATTCCTGACCGAGTATCGCATCCCCATCTCCGGGCTGTCCGCGGTGGTGGCCATTGTGGTCTCTTCGCTGGTCGGAATCATCTTCGGAACGGTTCCGGCGGCCCGGGCGGCCAAACTCGATCCGGTGGAAAGCCTCCGCTACGAATGATCCCCGGCGAGTGCCTAGGCTCTTGCATCCTGCGCTGAGTCTCTCCACCGACTGACCGCGTATACCGCAAGCACCACCATCATGGGGTCAATGGGCCGGCGATAATACACCTCCGGGCTAGTGATGTAGTAAATGACGGGAAAAAAGAACAGCACGAGAGCGTAAAGCATGGCTACGCCAGCGTCCTTTTGGAAGGCTCGCCAAAGGCCAAACATCGCCAGAACCGTAAAACTGGTGCAGAATACGATGTTGAGCGGATCGAGCGGTTCCTCAGCCAGGTAGTCGCGATCGAAGCTCCAGTATCCCGTCCACAAGAACACCGCCCGCCGCAACGACGTCCACACATACCACCCCGGGTCTGCGGCCACCGCTTCTACCGCTTGCTGCTTTTTCTTGGCCATGTAGCCCAACTCGCCGAGGCGCAAGAACTCCTGCCACTCCGCGTCGTTGTGCCAGGGGCCAAGCTCGTAAACCGCCCAATGCGTGTTGGTCGCAGCGCCTTTGGTCCCCAGTCGCAGCACCAGCCCCATGTTGTCGCGGAAGGGCACGAACTGGTGGAACGCACGATAGTTGCGGATGAACCAGGGCGAGATCACTGCAAAAAACACCAGCGCCGCCACCGTGCCGGGGACGAACCAGCGCTGCCCGCGCCGGTAGAGGCGATAGCAAATCCACCCGCCCATGAATGGCAGCACGGCAAGCATCGACGGGCTGGTGAGCGCCGCCACGCCCCAAAGCAGACCGAATCCAATCCACTCCCGAAACGGTGATGTTTCCTCAAGCCTCAACGCCATCAGGAACAGTACGCTCAGCAGCAAAGTCGCCAGCCAGGTTTCCCAGATGCGTTCTACCGGAAAGTAAATGGCATAGGGAAATAACGCCCACGTCCACCCGGCCCACCGGCCAGTGCGATCGCCAAAACATCTTCGCGCAAAGAAGACGATCGGCAGGCAGTTCAGCGCCGAAATCAGGGCGTTCAGAGAAAGCAGCACGAAGGCGGAAGTCGTGGTGTAAATCCCGAACACCTTGAATACGCCCGCGACCATGTAGGGATAGACCGGAGTCATCCACGCGGTCGGCCCGGTATACGCAAACAGAGGGCTGCTGAAACCTTGGCCGGTCACAATCGAGCGCGCGATTCTCCCCGTCTCGTAGCCGAATCTCCAGTGGTCGCGTTCCGGATCCAGTTGCTCTGGGTACAGGAACCCCATCACCGCCAGCCGGATCACCAGCGCGGCCAGCACCATGAAGATGTAGGGCTTCAGTTTGCCTCGGAGCATCGTTTGCCAGTGCGAGCGCGGGAGAGAGCCACAAAGCTCAACTACTAGCCTCTAGCTCCTGGCAACATCTACACTCCGCGCGGGCTGGATGACCGATTCAGGATAACCGATTCGAAGCGAAAGCATGAGCTTGCGAGAAACGGGGGCTGGAAGCTGGTAGCTAGGAGTTGTTCTCAAAAAATAAGCCAGGCTGGTTTGCCCGGCTCATTTCTACTCACCACCTGCGGGGAACGACTTGGTTCTGGGGTCCCCGAGATTTCTTGTCCACCTGGGCTTTTAACCGCGTCGCCCGGGGTGGCGGCCTGCGCCGTTTGTCACCGCTACATGACTAACGCCAGGTTCTCCAGTTCAAGCTGCAGCACGGGTAAGGCGCAGCCGGCCATCTCGACCCGGCCAGCCGCATCCAGGGCCGCTTGTGGCGATACCCCGTAGCCTCTACCCATAAGGAATACCTGCAACAACTCGGCGGCCTCGCGGGAGTCGATTAGCCCACCTTGCAGCAAATCGTTCCGCAACGCCGTCAATTCGGTAGTGGAAAATCTCTCTTTCATGGCCGTCATCACCTCCGACCGTTACTTCCTTTGGGTATTAGACTCACCGAGTGCCTGCTAAGTTGCATGCAATTCAATTGCCGGAGTCCAACCCTATCCTGGTATACGTGCGGAGGAGCGGTTTGGTTTCATAAAGCCCTTATAAAACCATGGGGTTGCAGGCAACTCTTTTCACGGAAGGGGTTGCGGCAAGGGGCCAGACACAGTCTCGAAAGTGACACGTTGTGTCGTTCTGGGACGGAAAGGGGCGTGGCCCCTTAACGACTGGCTCAAAAGACCCACTTCAAGAGGGGTCGATGACCGCCTGGTCGACCAAGAAATTGGGAATGTTGTCCCGGATGGCGTACACGCGACGGCACTCCCCGCACTTCAGGCTTTGCCCGCCGTCCTTGAGCACCAACGGCTTCTTGCAGACCGGGCATACCAGCATGTCCAGCAGGTCTTGGGAGATCATGCGGCGCATTCTACACCTTGCCGAACCGCAGGGAGCATCGTAGAGCCATCACAGCAACGAAACGCCGGTTACGATAAAATTTGTGGTTCGATCACTCCACTGACCAACGAGGTGCCATGTCCGCCATCATTCTGGACGGCAACAAGATCGCCAGCGATATCCGCGGAGAAGTCGCCGCCGAAGTAAAGACGTTGACCGCCGCGGGCATGCGGCCGGGCCTGGCTGTGATCCTGGTCGGCAATAACCCGGCCTCGGAAATCTATGTTCGGGGCAAAGTAAAGAGTTGCGAGGAAGTGGGTGTGTACAGCGAAAAGCACACCCCGCCCGACAATATCAGCACGGAGGCCTTGCTGGAGTTGGTGCTCGACCTGAACCGGCGGGACGAAATCGACGGCATCCTAGTGCAACTGCCGCTGCCTTCGCAGGTGGACGCCAAGAAGATCTTGATGGCGGTGGACCCGGCGAAGGACGTAGACGGTTTTCACCCGGTCAACGTCGGCTTCCTGTCAACGCAGCGGCCAGGGCTGGTGCCCTGCACGCCGGAGGGAATCATCGAGATCCTGAAGCGGAGCAACATCCCGATTGCTGGCCAGGAAGCGGTAGTGGTGGGACGCAGCGACATTGTGGGCAAGCCCACGGCGATGTTGCTGATCAATGGCAATGCCACCGTGACCGTCTGCCACTCCAAGACCCGCGATCTGCCGGGAGTATGCCGTCGCGCCGATATCCTGGTCGCGGCCATTGGGCGGGCCGGCATGGTGACCCGCGATTTTGTGCGTCCGGGCGCCACCGTGATTGATGTGGGCATGAACAAAGTCACCGAGCGCGCCGAGTTCGATCGCTTATTCGCGGGAAATGCCAAGCGTGAAGAGACGTTCAGGACGAAGGGCTCTACCCTGGTGGGCGACGTTCATCCCGAGGTCGCGGAAATTGCGGGAGCGATTACCCCGGTGCCCGGCGGCGTGGGCCCGCTGACCATCGCCATGCTGATGGTGAACACGGTGCGGGCGGCGAAACTACGAAGGGGAAAGCGCGTGCCCGAGTTAGCTAAAGCCTGAATCTTTTTCACCACAGAGGCACAGAGACACAGAGAAGAAGAAAGAAGAAAAAAAGACCAGAGATTGCTTTCTCTGTGCCTCTGTATCTCCGTGGTGAAATGGTTTTATGGGGTTTGCTGAAAATACGAAATCGGCGAGGCCAGCTTGCTGAAGGTCGGCCTGACCGGCGGTATCGCCGCGGGTAAATCCGTGGTGGGCGAAATGTTCGTGGGCTTGGGCGCCTACCTGGTCCAGGCCGACAACATCGCCCACCGGCTTATGCAGCCGGGGGAGGCCGTCTACGCCGCAGTGGTAAAGCATTTTGGCCCGGGAATCCTGAATCCGGATGGCACCCTAAACCGGGCTCGGTTGGCGGAGGCCGCTTTCGAGCCGCAGGGTGCTACCGGAAATACCCGCTCGCGCGTCGAAGAATTGAACCGGATCGTGCATCCTGCCGTAATTCAAAGGCAGGAGGATTGGATGGAGGAGGTCGGCCGCCGCGACCCTCAGGCCATTGCCATCGTGGAAGCCGCCCTGATTCTGGAAGCGGGCGCCGGTCCACGTTTTGACCGCCTGGTGGTGGTGACCTGCCGTCCCGAGCAGCGCGTCCAGCGCTGGGCTGGCCGCATCCAAGTAGATGAGCAAGCCGCCCGGCACGAGGTCATGCGGCGGATGGCGGCGCAGTTGCCCGATGAAGAGAAAGTCAAGGCCGCCGACTACGTCATTGACAACTCCGGATCGCTGGACGAAACCCGGAAGCAGGTACAGGCGGTGTACACGAAGTTAAGGGCCGAAGCGCGAAAGAACGCTTAACTGCCTTAGGGCGGTCGTCAGTCTTCAGGTTTTGCTGACGACGGACGACTAGGAGCGGCAAGGCTTGGGTCATTCAAAATTAAATCCGTAAACAAGGGTCCAGAACCATGAAACTAATACGTCCTGTTTTTCTCGCGATGATAATCGCCGGTGCGTTTTTTTATTTCACCACAGCGAATTCAGGCCGTCTGAAACTGACGAACTGGCTGGGCCAGCCCAGCAGCAAAGTGGAAATCACCGAAGCGGCCAGCAGCAACCCCGCCGACGCCGACGAGCAGAACAACATCGACGTCTACAAGCGGAACATTCAGTCGGTAGTCAACATCACCTCGCGCGCCGTGGCCTTTGATTTCTTCTACGGGCTGGTCCCGCAGGAAGGCCAAGGCTCGGGCTTCATCATCGACAAAGATGGCCACATCCTCACCAACTTTCACGTCATCGAGAACGCTCGCCAGGTCGAGGTGACACTGCACAACCGCAAGAAGTACCGGGCCACGATCGTTGGTACCGACCGCCAGCACGACCTGGCCATTGTCCAGATCAAGGCCCCCGACCTCACTCCCATGGTGCTGGGCGACTCACGTAATTTGCAGGTGGGGCAGAAGGTCTATGCCATCGGCAATCCGTTTGGGTTGAGCGGCACCCTGACCAGCGGGATTGTGAGCTCCATTCGCTCCGTGCAGGAACCGGATGGCATGACCATTGATGAAGCCATCCAGACCGATGCCGCCATCAATCCCGGCAATTCCGGCGGGCCGCTGCTGAACTGGCATGGCGATGTAATCGGCATCAACACCATGATCGCGTCCAGCGTGGGACAGAGCGCCGGCATCGGCTTTGCCATTCCCATCAATACCGCCAAGGCGGTGCTCAACGACCTGGTAACCCTGGGCCGAGTACGGCGTCCGGCGCTGGGCGTGCGTACCATCCCGATTGATCCTGAACTGGCAGATCAGATGGGCGGCCTTCCCGCAGATTACGGTTTGCTGATCGTGCAAGTAGTGCCGGGCAGCGCCGCTGAGCAGGCTGGCCTTCGCGCTGGCACCGAGCGTGCCTACATCGGCAATATTCCAGTCATGCTGGGCGGAGACTTGATCGTCGCCGTGGACGGCCAGGAGATCCAGAATCAGCAGGACCTGTCCCGGGTGATGAACAATCATCGTTCCGGCGACACCGTGAAGGTCACCATCTACCGCGGCAAAAGAAAAATGGACGTGTCGGTGACGCTGGGCGAGGCAAGGGAACAGGTGTAGGGAAAGTCGCTCTCAGCTCTCGTAGAACCCAGCGGCAGAACTCTCTGTTGGCGACGTTTCTAATCGAAGATTGGCGATTGAAAATGTCTGCCGTCCAAAGGCCGTTAGTGATGGCTGAAAGCTGACAGCTGATAGCGTTTCTTGAAATTGATCTGAACTACGTGTACTCTCCTCTTCTGCCTATGACTGCCGTCCTCTAAATCTGCTGGTTGCGAACGGGTGACATTGCGGCTGACATGTCTCCCTTCGATTCCATTCTTCTTACAATCAGAAAGGATTCTCCATGGAATTCGTGGACAAAGCACTGGCTCGCCGTCTGGAAGCGGCGGAGGAGATGCCGCAGGTGCACTACGCCTTGGCTTATCAGAAACTGAGGCCGGAAGTGGGCGCTGCGGTGGAGAAAATCTGCGGCGGGCACATGATCTTTGCCGGGCTCGGCTCGCCTATTGGAAGGGCCACGGGATTGGGCCTTGACCGGCCATTCACCCGTGAAGACATAGGCCGCGTGGAGGCGTTCTACCACTCCCACCATGCGCCGGCCCAGGTGGACATCTGTCCTTTGCACGATCCTGAGTTGCTCGAGGTTTTCAAGCAGCGCGGGTATGCTCTGGCGGAACTAAACAACGTGCTCTGGCGGCGCTTGCGGACTGGAGAAGGCCCGCCTCCCGCCCCGCCCGGAGTGTACATCCGTCGCGGCGGTCCGGAGGAGGCGGACACGTTTGCCGCCATCGTTGCCCGCTGTTTCGCGGAGTACGGAGTTCCGCCCGAAGGGTTCGAGACAATGCTCATGCCGAACTATCAGTTCCCGGGATCGATCTCGTTTGTGGCTTCGGTCGAAGGCCAGGCGGTGGGGGTGGGCGCAGGGTTGGTCATTCCGGAGCACAAGGTACTGGCGCTGTTCGGCGCCGGGACCCTGCCCGAGTTTCGCGGACGCGGCATCCAGACGGCGCTGCTGGGTTTTCGTCTCCAGCTTGCCGCTCAAGCCGGATGCGACCTGGCCGTGATTGTGACCCGGGGAGGGACGACGTCGCAACGCAACGCCGAGCGACTGGGTTTTCGCCTGGCCTACAGCAAGGCGACGGTGGTGAAGAAGATTTTGTAATTAAGTAATTTTGCAATCGGGTAATTTAGAATCCCGTGGAAATGGGGACCAACATTACCCGATTACTTCATTACAAAAACTAACCATGGACGTCGAAGCCCTACGCCGCTACTGCCTCTCGTTCTCCCAAGCCGCCGAAGACATGCCGTGGCCCGACGATCTCTGCTTCAAAGTGAACGGCAAGATCTTTGCTGCCGTTAGCCTGAGCACCCTGCCCCGGGGCCTTACTTTCAAGTGCACACCGGAGACGTTCGCCGAACTGGTGGAGCGGGAAGGGATCAATCCCGCGCCGTACGTCGGCCGCTACAAGCGGGTACGCTTGGGCGGACTGGATGTTTTGCAAGATGCGGAGCTGAAAGAACTGGTCCGCCAGTCGTACGAGATGGTGGTTGCCAAGGCGAAGGTTGCGGGGCGTGGAGCGGACCGACAGCGCAAGAAAAGTAAGAAGCGCGGGAAGTAAGGTCGCAGGCGGCAGGGCGCAGGTGGCAACCCCGCCCTCATCGACACTGCCTTGCCGAGCATTCAGTTCGGCTGGACAGCCGGGGCGGCTGTCCCTACGTCTGCGAGCCTGCCGCCCGCGACGTGCGCCCTGCCACCCCATCCGATTTGACTCCCGCCAACCCATCAGCTAGCCTCAGAAGTCTGCCCAGAGCTCGTTTTCTGAGCCTGAAACAGCCTCGGTGCTCATGCGATCCGATTGCAAGCCATTCATTTTTCTAGTCTTTATAGCTCTCCTGGCGGGCGCGGCCACCCCCGCGCTAGCGGCGCCGGTCCATCCCGCGCATGCGCCCCATGCCATGGTGGCCAGCGAGCATGAACTGGCCTCCCGGGCTGGAGTGGAAATGATGGAAGCTGGCGGAAACGCCGTGGACGCAGCCGTTGCCACCGGATTTGCCTTGGCCGTCGTCCATCCCCAGGCCGGCAACCTGGGCGGCGGCGGATTCATGCTCGTCCGCATGGCCGATGGTAAGACCCGCTTCATTGACTACCGGGAAACGGCCCCGGCGGCGGCTACCGCCAACATGTATCTGGACGCGCAGGGAAACGTCATTGCTGACGCCAGCGTGATTGGCTACCGGGCGATTGCTGTGCCCAGTTCCGTGGCGGGAATGGCGTATGCCCAGGCCAAATATGGCAAACTGCCGCTCGCCCGGGTGATGGCTCCAGCGATCAAGCTGGCGCGAGAAGGTTTCGTGCTGAGTTGGGAGGATGCGGACGATTTTCAGGACAAGAAGCTCGCCGGGTTTCCCGAGTCGCGGCGCATTTTCCAGCGTGACGGAAACTATTACCACGAGGGCGAGATGCTGCGGCAGCCAGAACTGGCTCGAACGCTGGAACGGATTGCCGCTAATCCTGACGGTTTTTACCACGGCGCTCTGGCACGCGAAATAGCGGCGGACATCCAAAAGGGCGGCGGCCTCATCACCGCGGACGACCTCGCTCACTATGAAGTGAAGGAGCGCGAGCCGGTGCGAGGCAGCTACCGCGGTTACGAAATTATCAGCGCGCCCCCGCCCTCCTCCGGTGGAATTGCGCTGATCGAGATCCTGAACATTCTCCAAGGCTACCCCTTGGCCAAGTATGGCGAGCGATCGGCGGACGCCATCCACCTGACGGTAGAGGCCTTCCGGCGCGCCTTCTACGATCGGGCGGAGTTCCTGGGCGACCCGGATTTCTCCAAGATTCCGGTGGCGCAACTGGTGGACGAACGCTACGGGGAGGCATGGCGTGAGTCGATTGACCCAGCGCACGCCAGTTCCAGCAAAGACCTGCGGCGGCCCCAGATCTTCAGCGAACTGGAGAGCTATGCCGCCGCCCATCCGCAACCGCTTGCGGTCCGCGAGCCCGGGCACACCACTCACTACTCGGTGGTTGATGCCGAGGGGAACGCCGTCTCCGTGACGACCACCTTGAATGACGACTTTGGCTCGCGCGTTACCGCCGCCGGATTGGGCTTTCTGCTGAACGACGAAATGGACGACTTTGCCTCCAAGCCGGGCACGCCCAACGTCTACGGCCTGATCCAGGGCCCGGCGAATGCGATTGGTCCCGGCAAGCGGCCGCTCTCGTCCATGACCCCTACGATGGTTGTGCGGGATGGCCATTTGTTCCTGGTGCTGGGATCGCCCGGCGGGGCCCGCATTATCAGCACCGTAGCCAATATCCTGATAGGCGTGGTGGACTATGGCATGGACATTCAGGAAGCGGTGAACGCACCGAGATTTCATCAACAATGGCTGCCCGACGAAGTGCGCGTCGAGCAATGGTTTTCGCCCGACACGGTGAAGAGCCTGCAGCGCATGGGGTACAAGATTGAGTTTGGCGAGCAGGACGAGGGCAGCAGCTGGGAGCCGCGCTGGAGCGATGGCGAATGCATTGCCATTGATCCGAAAACCGGCGAGCGCCTGGGCGCGAGCGACGAGAGAAATAACGGTAAAGCAGTCGGATTTTAGATCGTCCTTATAGGATTGAACGATGCTGAAAGCAATGTCCACCTATGTGTACGTGAAAGAGCGGCTGCACCCTGGGCTGCTCGACGGGCTGGTCCGGGGCGGGGCCCAGGCGATCGAGATCTTTGCCGCGCGCCAGCACCTCGACTATGCCAACCGCAAGCAACACGTGCGCGAAATCGCCGACTGGTTCCGCAACGGCACGGCCACGCTGAACTCGGTGCATTCGCCCATGTATGCCGATTACGAAATGGGCCGGGCCGGGGCTATGCCGGTGAATGTGGCTTCCACGGACCGCGCCCAGCGGGTCGAGGCCATGGACGAGATCAAGCGTGCGCTCGAGATTGCGGAACAGATTCCATTCCGCTTCCTGGTCCAGCATATCGGGGTCGCCGGGGAGTCGTTCGATGAGAGAAAGTTCGAAGCGGCGATGACCTCCATCGAGCATCTGCGAGCGTTTGCCCGGCCTTTGGGGGTGCGCATCCTGCTGGAAAACATCCCCAACGAGCTGGCTACTCCCGACCGACTGGTGGAGTTCATTCACTCCTCGCACTTCGACGATGTGGGAGTGTGCTTTGACGTGGGACATGCGCACCTGATGAGCGCTGTGTCGCAGGCGTTTGAAATCGTGAAGGACCACATACACTCTACCCACATCCATGACAACGCCCACGACCGCGATACGCATCTGTGGCCGGGTAAGGGCAACATCGATTGGAAACAGGCCATGGAATTGCTGCGCACCGCCCCGCATACGCCACCCCTGCTGCTGGAGATTGAGGGGGACGAAAAGAGCAATGTCGGCGAGAAGATGCCGGAGGCGTTTGCGAAGCTGGAAACGGCGTAAAGGAATTGTGTAATTGAGTGATTTTGTAATTGGGTAATTTAAGAATCGCGGCAGCTGGGTTTCCGAATTGCCCGATTACACAATTGCCAAATCAAGAATTATGCCCTCACCTGTCACCACGATTGCCGAAATCGGAAAACACGAAGGCCAGACGGTCACCATCCGCGGCTGGCTCTATAACCTGCGCGAGAGCGGGAAGTTGCTGTTCCCCATCTTTCGCGACGGCAGCGGCCAGATCCAGGGCGTGGTGCCGAAGAACGCCGTCTCTCCTGAAGTTTTCGACGCGATCAAGACCTTGACGCAGGAATCGAGCGTGATCGTCGAGGGCAAAGTCCGGGCCGACAAGCGCGCACCGGGAGGTTACGAACTCGACGTCAGCAGCGTGGAAGTCGTCCAGCGCGTGGCTGAGAACGATCCCTATCCCATCACTCCGAAAGAGCACGGCGTTGACTTCCTGATGGAGCACCGGCACCTCTGGGTGCGGTCGCCGCGGCAGGCATCCATCCTGCGAGTGCGGGCCGAGATCATCAAAGCCGCGCGCGACTTCTTCGATGAGCGCGGCTTCACTCTTACCGATCCGCCCATCCTCACTCCGGCCGCGTGCGAAGGCACGACCACTCTGTTTCCGGTCGACTACTTTGACGAGCAGGCCTACCTCACCCAGTCCGGCCAGCTCTACATCGAAGCCACGGCCATGGCGCTGGGCAAGGTGTATTCGTTCGGGCCGACCTTCCGCGCGGAAAAATCCAAGACCCGCCGGCACCTGACCGAGTTCTGGATGGTCGAGCCGGAAGTGGCCTACGGCCAGCTCGATGACGTCATGGAACTGGCGGAAGGGCTCATCAGTTTCCTGGTGAAGCGCTGTCTGGAGAAACGCCGCGCCGATTTGCAGATCATTGGCCGCGATGTTGCCAAGCTGGAGAAGATTGAAGCCCCGTTCCCGCGCATCACCTACGACGATGCCGTAGAGATGTTGCAGGAAGGCCACGCCAAGGGCGCGCTGGAAAATAACTTCGAGTGGGGCGGGGACCTGGGTTCGCCCGACGAAACGTACATTTCATCGCAGTTCGACAAGCCCGTCATGGTGCACCGCTATCCCGCCAAGGTAAAGGCGTTCTACATGGAGCCTGATCCGCAACGTGCGGACCTGGCGCTGTGCGTGGATGTGCTGGCGCCCGAAGGCTACGGCGAGATCATCGGAGGCTCACAGCGTATGGCCTCCCACGATCTGCTGCTGCAACGCATTCACGAGCACGGCCTGCCCGAGGAAGCTTTCAAGTGGTACCTGGATTTACGGAAATTCGGCAGCGTGCCCCACGCCGGATTCGGTATGGGCATTGAGCGGGCAGTGGCGTGGATCTGCGGTCTGGAACACGTGCGCGAGACCATTCCGTTCCCCAGGATGCTGCACCGGTTGTACCCGTAGAAACGAGATTGAGCGATTGAATCATTGAGTCATCGGGCCATTGTTTTCAATGACTCAATGATTCCATAGCAGAATGAGTCAATAACTATGCCTACATCAGCATCTTTTTCCAGCATTGTTCCCAAGAGGATCCGGGTGATCGGTGTGCCGCTTGACCTGGGGCAGTCCCGCCGAGGCGTTGACATGGGGCCATCGGCGGTACGCGTGGCTGGATTGGAGGCGCGCCTGGAGGCGCTCGGGCACCAGGTGGAAGACGCCGGCAACATATCGGTGGCACTCCCCGAACAGAAAAAGGAAGGCGCGGCCAATGCCAAGTATCTGAAAGAAATCACCGCGACCTGTACCAAGCACGCTGACCTGGTAATCAAAACTCTGGAGGCGGGGAAGTTTCCCATCGTGCTCGGCGGCGACCACTCGGTTGCGGCTGGAACGGTCTCAGGGGTGGCGGAGTTCTATCGCCGGCAAGAGCAGAAAATCGGCCTGCTCTGGATCGATGCGCACAGCGACATCAATACCCCCGACACTTCGCCGAGCGGCAACGTGCACGGCATGCCGCTCGCGGCCATCATGGGATTGGGGCCGAGCGAACTGGGAAACATCTACGATTTCTCCCCCAAAATCAGGGCAGAGAACTGTGTGCTGGTCGGCATCCGCGACGTCGATGCCCACGAGAAAGAGAACATCCGCAAAGCTGGGGTGGAAGTCTTCACTATGCGCGACATTGACGAACGCGGTATGCGCGCGGTGATGGAAGAAGCCCTGCGCATGGCCGGACGCGGTACCGCCGGCTATCACGTCTCGCTCGACATGGACTGGATTGATCCCGAAGATGCGCCCGGCGTCGGCACTCCGGTGTGGGGTGGGGCGACGTATCGCGAGGGACACCTGGCGATGGAGATCATCGCCGACCACGGCCGCATGTTGAGCTACGAGATCGTGGAGGTGAATCCGGTCATCGACGAGCACAACCAGACCGCGGACCTGGCGGTGGAATTGACGCTGTCAGCCTTCGGCAAGAAGATTCTTTAGGTCTCGCCATCCCGGCGACGGGACTCACTTCGATAGAAGCTCTACTGCACGTCCGTGACCTTCCCCTTCACGAACGTAATCTTAAGGTCCTTGTAAACGTAAATCTGCTTGGCTCCGAGGTTGACGATCTTTTCCGGCTTACCGAGCGCATTCTGTACGTCATCTATCGACTGTCCTAACTGGATGGTTTGGGGTTCAGCCTGTGGCTGCTGCTGCTGCTGTTCCTGTTGTCCTCCACCTTGCTGGTTTCCCCCTTGGGCATTGTTGCCACTCTGCTGCGAATCGTCGCCGTTATCGATGGTAAAGACCTGCGCGATGGTGTCTTCCACTTGCGGGACGCTGGCGGTGGCCAGATAACCCTTGGCAAACTGGAACACAACCTCCGACTTGTAGAACGTGGTCGGGTTGACGTTATTGCAGGCATCGCAGGCGATGATGTCCATCGTCACTTTGTCCTTGGGAACATCGACCGCAATTCGCGAGGGATAGACCTTCTCGCCAACCTGGAACAAGCGGGTAGTCTGTTCCTGCTTGAGATTGGCCTTTTTGAACATCGAACCCAGACCCTTCATCATCAAGTTATTCGGAGTATGCATCGTCCCGTCCTGATACTTGGTCGGGGCGAGCGTAACGTCGCCGTACGGGACGCCAAGGATTCCACCCTTCTGGATAGCCAGGATGGTACCCGCCTCGACCACCGCAGGTCCGCTGGAGTCGGCGCCCATCTTTACCATCGTATATTGCGCCTTGAGTTGGTCGTCGAGTGAAACAGTGGGAGCGCCTTGGGCTACTGCCAAAACTGGCGCGATCGCGAAAAGAGCCCAAGCGGCAACTGCAACGATGATTCCAAGATTCCGCCGCATGTGTGAAATCCTCCTGTGAAGGTTCGGTCTTCGGCCCAGTCTGACGTTAAAGCGCGCTTGCTGAACTGCTGTTCCGGCAAGCAGCGGAAGGATCACCCAGGTCGTCCGGCGATCCCTCCTGTCTGCTTGCATGGGATGGCCCGCGTCTGAGAAACGCAACCTTCCGATCTAGTTGCTGCCTCCGCCCGTGTCATCCTTCGGGACATCGGCTTCGGTCTGGTCAGCATCCTTCTGGGCCTGCTGCAGTTCAGAGTCGACATTGGAGTCCGGTGCGGGTGGAGGAACTTCACCGCCCGTGGTGCTGGTATCGGGAGCTTTCGGCATGCCATTCTTGCCGGAATTGTCGGCCAGTTCCTTTAGTCCTCTATCCAGCATTTCGCGGAGATGGTTGTGCATCTCCTGCAAGTCGCTGGCGTCGACGGCAGTTTCCGTTCCGGCCGCGCAGTCGTCTTTCTGGCTGGCCCTTACCAAGACAGCCACGTTGTTGTCTTCGTCGGCACTGTCGCCGGTGCGTTTAATCACGTCACCAGGGCTTAGTTGGCACTCTTTGCCAGCGGCGTCGGTGACGTCCAGAGTGCTGGACACCACGAAGATACGCCGCTTGGGATCCATGGCCGGTGGCGCTTCATCGCCTTTGGCAGCGGTGGTCGTCGCCGTGGTTTCAGCGGCGGTTTTCTCGTCGGCAATCTCCTGTTTCACTTCATCGCCCAGTTCTTGTTTCACCTCTGGAGTTAGCGCAGGTTGCGCCGTCTTGCCCGCAGTCTTGTCGGAACCGCCGCCGAGGCGGCCTTCGTAGGCCAAATCCAGGTCCTTGGCGGAGAGCCAATTCCCATCCTCAGGCTGGGCAAATTTCAGGGAATCGGGCAGGACGGAATGAGCACCGTGCGTCGCCTCGTACGCAGTTTTCAAGTTTTCAGCGGTAATGTAATCGGTCAGCCATGAAGAAGCGGTGGGATACGACGGATACGGCTGATAGTAAGGGTTGGAATAGCCGTACCACGGTTGATTGTAGTAGCCCCAGTTGTAGTAAACGGGTTGAGGCCACGGGTTGTACGCCCAGCCGTAGTAGGCGGGCCGGTAATAGTAGGCGGGTGCGTATCCGTAGTAGGGTCTACCGCCGTAGTAGTAGGTGCGATAGGCATAGGCGTAGGGTCGTCCGCCGTAGTAGTAGGTGCGCTGGACATATGCGCGACCACCACGATTAAAGTAGGGACGCTCCATGTAGCCCCGCCGGCCTCCTACGCACACCACGCGGCGCCCGTTGTGCTCGGCCACGATTCGCCGCTCTCCGCGCAGGCCATGCTCGATCCTCATATTGTGGGCCTCGATGGTGCGCACATGGCCGCCGCGATAGCTAGCCTGAAGCTTCGCACCCGACCGGCTGGTAATTTGCCGGGTGGTGGTGGGCGGGCCTCGGCGGGCTGCCATGGCCGTGTGACCGCCGTTTGCCCCGTGAGCGTTGTTCGGTCCGTTGGTATGGGTCTCATGGGCAGTGTTAGCCGCCCCGTGAGCGGCGTTGCCGCCATGGGCCGCGTTCGCTCCACCAGCCGCGTTGGTGCCGTGAGCGTTGGCGCCATGGGCGGCGTTAGTGCCACCATGAGCTGCGTTGGCTCCGCCAGCCGCGTTGGCGCCGTGGGCTGTGTTGGTGCCACCATGGGCCGTGTTGGCTCCACCCATCGAGTTGGTGCCGTGGGCGGTGTTAGTGCCACCATGCGCCGCGTTAGCTCCACCAGCCGCATTGGCGCCGTGCGCGGTATTGGCTCCATGCGCTGCATTGCCTCCGCCAGCGGGGTTGGCACCGTGCGCAGTATTGGCGCCGTGAGACTGGTTAGGCGGATTGCCGGGATGCGGTGCGCTGGGCGCCGCAGGCCGGGGAGCACTCGCATGGGGTGCAGGGGGTGGCGAACCTCCTCGGGGCTTCTGGGCCAATACGAGTGTCGAGAGCGTTAGCACGACTACCAAAACCAACCACTTCGGCAGGATGTTCTCACTCCCCTTGTTCCAATTCACGCGGCCTCCTCCTCATCAGAACCGTTGCGCGTGATCCATGGACGGGGAAACAGACGTCTCCCTCGATACAGAGGACCACCTCTGGGTTGAATCAGATTCCCGGGCACGCTTGCCCGGCGTAGGACTTGCAGGTCGTTCCCGGGGAGAGTCTGGCGTCGCCTTGCGCCAAACGGAAACTCCGGTTACCCCAACTTACCGAGGTGAACCCCTACCTGAAGCGTTGGCGAGGGTACTCCGAGATGCGATGCCTGTCAACCCAATTAGCGGGGTGTTTTCATCGCATAGGAGCATCCTGCACCAGAAGGTCCGGCTCCTCCCCAGTCCCCTAAACCTGCTTTCACTACGCAATGCGTAAACGCCCGGGAAAAACCATCATGCCGCAACGAAATATCTGACAGAACCCGCACTTCGCCGCTGGCGTATCTGGTGCCAGGGTAGGGTGATTGTCGCGGAGCGAACCCAAACGGTCATCCTTGACAATTGACGGCAGAGCCGCGTCCTATCACACTGAAGGATCATGAAAAAACTTCGTGTCGGAATCCTGTTTGGCGGGCGCAGCGGAGAGCACGAGGTTTCGCTGCTCTCGGCGGCATCAGTGTTTAATGCCATCGACAAAGACAAGTTCGAGGTGGTCCCGATCGGCATCACCAAGGAAGGGCACTGGCTGACGGCGGCGGACGCGGAACGACTGCTGCAAGGCAAGCCGGTCGAGCATGAGGAACGCCATCTGCGCGCCGGTGATCCCGAGGCCACTCCGGGCGCCGCGCTTCTGGCCAAAGGCGAAGCGGTCATCGTGCCGCCCGAACCCAAATCCGCCGGGGCCATGGCTCCATTCCACACCGACGCCGGCAGCGCCTCGCTGACCCGCCGGGCCGCCGATCGCGCCATCAACGTGGACGTCATCTTCCCCGTGCTGCACGGGACGTTTGGCGAAGACGGGACCATCCAAGGCCTGCTCGAACTGGCGGACATTCCATACGTGGGTGCGGGCGTGTTGGGTTCGGCTGCCGGCATGGACAAAGACATCATGAAGTCGCTGTTCCGCGCCGCTGGGCTGCCGATCGTGAAGCACGTGACCATCCTGCGCGGCGAATGGGAAAGCGAACCGAAGAAATCCGAAAAGCGGGTGGAGAAAGCGTTGAAGTACCCGGTGTTCGTGAAACCCGCCAACCTGGGATCTTCGGTCGGAATTTCCAAGGCGCACAACAGCAAAGAGCTGGGCCCGGCAATTTACGAAGCGGCAAAATTCGACCGCAAAATCGTGATCGAGCAGGGTGTGGGCGGAAAGAAACAGAAGGCCCGCGAGATTGAATGCTCGGTGCTGGGGAACGACCGGCCCGAGGCCTCGGTGCCGGGAGAGATCGTCCCCGGCAAGGAGTTCTACGACTACACCGCCAAGTATCTGGACGAAGGTTCAGAACTGATCATCCCAGCGAAGCTGACCAAGTCTGAGACCAAGAAGGTGCAGCAACTGGCAGTCGGCGCCTTCCAGGCCGTGGACTGCTCCGGGTTGGCCCGCGTGGACTTCCTGATGGAGCCGAAGACGCGGAAGATCTACGTGAACGAAATCAACACTATGCCCGGTTTTACCGCCATCAGCATGTATCCCAAGCTGTGGGCGGCCTCAGGGCTGAAATATTCCGACCTGATTGAACGGCTCATCCAGCTGGGGCTGGAGCGGCACGAAGAGAAGATGAAGAACCAGTACAGCCGGTAGGGACTTGGCTGATGGCTGATCTGGAACCCGGGAAAGCCTCTTCTCGGCAGCCCGTCAAACTTTGCCGCACGAAAATTTTCGGGGGCAATCGCTTTTTTCACCGATCCGTGAGCCCTGGGGCGGAGGTTTCTCGCCATGGATATCAGAGCGGGCAATCGGGCCCACCCGAAAATCAAGCGCCGCTCCTGACTGAGGAGGAAATATGAAAAAGCACCTGCTAACCCTGATCTTCGCCCTGGGCCTGATGGCCGCTCTGACGCCGACCAACGCCGCCGCCCAGATGCCCAACATGGATATGAGTTGGGCAATGCGCTCACAGCTGCAACTGCAACGGCAGGGCGATTACACCGCCCATGCGACCGCGATGGCGTACTACAACTACATGCTGCGCCTGCGCCGGATGGGCTACACCGGTCCGTCGCTTCCGACCGGCGTCACTCCGGACACGCTGCGCGCTTCCATGCAGCGGCTGCAGCAGTCGATGGATGCTTACCATGCTTCGTCCGCGGCCAACTCTGACCGGACTTCCAATGCCATCAACAACTGGGATTACCGGGCGGTGCGGGGATGCCAGTTGGTGGTCGATTACTACGGGCAGCAAAGATGGTATTGCCCGTAAGACTGAAGAACGCAAACTTCGAGTGAGCCCGGCACCCACGTGCCGGGCGTTTTATTTTCAGCGGGGAAGCGTGATACTGCCTTGCGCGCGGCGGACGGTTGCACTTCCTCCGGCTTGACGAACCCGCCCGCTGCAGATACTATCTTTCTCCAAGTTTGCTCTTTTTGAGCAGACCTTGAATTTCATGCAGAGTGGCTGAGGGACGAGCCCGGTGAAGCCACGACAACCGGATCGGGATCATCTATCCCGGTCGCCTGGTGTCAACTCTCGCCCGGAAACGGGGGACATGAAGTTCGGGGTGCCGCACTTCCAGCATCTCGTACCTCTATTTCCCCAACTCTATCCGGGGGAAGAGGCCTCGTCCTTCCGCTACTCGGAACGAGTAGCTGATGACATACGAACTGAGGTGCCGGGAATGCCACAAGAGCTGGGGCAATGTGCCTCGCTCGATTTGTGACGATTGCTTTTCTCCGTTGGAAGTCGGTTATGACTATGAGGCGGTACATCTTACCCGCGAGCAAATTGCCCAACGCCCATCGAACATGTGGCGCTACGCGGAGTTGCTGCCTCTGCCGGCGAATTACCATCCTAGCCTGCCGGTAGGCTTCACCCCGCTGCTGAGCGCGCCCCACTTAGCCAAAGAACTAGGCGCTAAGAGACTCTGCATCAAGAACGATGCGGTTTGTCTCCCTACCCTGAGTTTCAAAGACCGGGTAGTGGCGGTGGCCCTGGCCCAGGCGCGCAGCTTTGGATTCGACACCGTGGCCTGTTCTTCCACCGGGAACCTGGCCAACTCGGTGGCCGCACAGGCGGCACGGGAACGGTTCAAAGCGGTGATTTTTATCCCGGCCGATCTGGAGCCGGCGAAGATTTTGGGAACGCAGATATTTGGAGCCAAGTTGGTGCGCATCGCGGGCAGTTACGACCAGGTGAACCGGCTGTGTTCGCAAATCGCTGACGAACGCAACTGGGGATTCGTCAACGTGAACCTGCGGCCGTACTACGCCGAGGGATCGAAGACCGTGGGTTTCGAGATCGCGGAACAACTCGGGTGGCGGCTGCCTGACAACGTTGTCGTCCCCATGGCGGGTGGATCGTTGATTACCAAGATCAAGAAGGCGTTCGACGAACTGGTGAAGCTTGGGCTGGTGGATGCCAAGCCAGTGAAGTTCTTTGGGGCGCAGGCGACGGGGTGCTCTCCGATTTCGACTGCGGTAAAAGCTGGAAACACCGAGATAGAACCGCAGAAGCCGGCGACCATTGCACGCTCGCTGGCGATTGGCAATCCCGCGGACGGACACTATGCCATCAAGGCAATCATCAACAGCGGTGGCTGGGCTGAGGATGTCTCAGACGCAGAAATCGTCGAATCCATCCAGTTCCTGGCCGAAACCGAAGGCATCTTCACCGAGACTGCCGGCGGCGTCACCGTGGGCGCGGCACGCAAGCTCTATCAGCAAGGGCGCATTGCGCCGGACGAAACCACCGTGTTGTGTATCACCGGCAACGGTTTGAAGACTACCGACGTGCTGGCGGGCGCGTATGCCGCGGAACCGGCGATTGCACCCAAGATTTCGCAGTTCGACAAGTACCTTGAAACCGAGTGTGAGGAACTTCCAGCGTAGTTGCCAATTAAGGAATTGCCGGGCTTGTGCCCGGATAGACAGCCGAGGCGGCTGTCCTTACGTAAGTCGTTACAAGGAGGCTACATGACCATTACCGTCCAGATTCCTACAGCCCTTCGGCGGCTGACAGCGGGGACAGCGCGAATTACATGCGCTCCCACAAACCTGGGTGAACTGTTCTCGACACTCGACCAGCAGTTCCCCGAGCTGAAGCCGCATCTTCGCGACGAAGCGGGCGAGATTCGCCGCTTCCTCAATGTGTACGTCAACGAAGAGGACATCCGTTTCCTGGGCGGGAATGCGTACGCCTTCCGGGACGGAGATGAGGTCCTGCTGGTGCCCTCGATTGCCGGTGGCGCGCCAGATGACGACGAAGGGTTACCGCCATGGTTACGAGGAAGCTGAATGTTGGATTGTTGGGCTGCGGCACGGTCGGCCGCGGCCTGGTAGAACTGGTCGCGCGGAATCACACGCTCATTCGCCAGCGCACCGGTGTGGAACTGGCCATCACCCGCATTCTGGTGCGGGATGCCGGCAAAGAGCGGCCGGGCGTGGAGCGGAATCTGCTCACCACCCATCCGGAAAAAGTCATCGACAACGGCTGCGACCTGGTGGTCGAGTTGATAGGCGGCATCGAGCCAGCGCGGGCCCTCATCCAGCGTTCACTCGCCCGCAGCAAGCATGTGGTCACCGCCAACAAAGCCCTGCTCGCGCTCGACGGCTTCAGCATTATGAAGGCGGCCGAGATCCAGAAAGTCCGCCTGGGATTCGAAGCCAGCGTCTGTGGCGGCATTCCCATCATTCGTGCCCTCAGGAATGGACTGGTGGGGAACCAGATCCACAGCCTCCGTGGGATTCTCAACGGAACCTGCAACTACATTCTGACCCGCATGACAGAAGACCGTGTGGACTTCAACGATGCGTTGGCTGAGGCTCAGGCCAAAGGCTTTGCCGAAGCCGATCCCACGCTCGACATTGACGGCCACGACGCGGCCCAGAAGCTCAAGATTCTGGCGGAGCTCGCCTTCCACGCTCATGTTCC
This sequence comes from Terriglobia bacterium, assembly GCA_020073665.1. Taxonomy (GTDB): domain Bacteria; phylum Acidobacteriota; class Terriglobia; order Terriglobales; family Acidobacteriaceae; genus JAIQEU01. The sequence continues at coordinate 370,665 of JAIQEU010000004.1, read as the reverse complement.
CGCCCAGGCGGTGCTGGTCGAAGGCATTCGCCACATTACCGCTGATGATATCCAGGCGGCGCGAGAGTTGGGCTATGTAATCAAACACATTGCCGCGGCGGAATGTTCGGGCGATTGCATGAGCCTGCAGGTTCATCCCGTCTTGTTGCCGGGGAAGCACCAGCTGGCGGGCATTCGCGATGAGAACAACGCCGTCCTGGTGCGGGGCGACGCGGTTGGCGAAATGGTCTTCTCCGGGAAAGGAGCAGGTTCACTGCCCAGCGCCAGTGCGGTGCTCTCGGACGTTGTGGACATCGCCTGCCACCAGGGAGGTTTCTCGGCAAGCCAGGGAAAAGTCCTGGACACGCATGCTCCCGATGATCACGGCAAGCACTACTTGCGCTTCCCCGTGGATGATCCGAGTGCGATCGCTGCGATCACAACCGTTCTGGAGAGGAACGGGATCGGGATTGCCCGGGCGGCGGCAGTGTGGGCGAAGAGCGCTTCCGCGCAGAACCAGGTGCGGGTGCTGACCCAAGATTGCTTGCGGAGCACCGTCGAAACCTCGTTGCGCGACATCTCCGCCAGCGGGGTGGAGAAGGGGCAGGGTATCGCCTTGCGCGTGATGGACTAAGATCGCGCCTGTTCAGGTGCACAGCTTGGTGAGCACGGCGACCAGGAGAAATCCGGCGATCAGGCCGAGGGACGGGGCTTTTTTCCCGGGCTGCTGACGGCTTTCGGGGATCAACTGATCGGAGGCAACGAAGATCATCGCCCCCGCGGCGACAGCCAGCGCGAAAGGCACCATGGGTCCGACCAACGCCACTAGCCAGACGCCCAAAGCGGCTGCCAGGGGCTGAGCCATCCCTGAGCTGGCTGCCCACAGGATGGCTCGCGGACGTGAGAACCCGGCTGCGCGCAGGGGCATCGCCACCGCTAGTCCTTCGGGTATGTTCTGCAGGGCGACCGCGCTGGCGACGATAATTCCCAGCTGGGGGGCAGGTCCCGCAAACGAAACTCCCACCGCCAGTCCCTCGGGCACGTGGTGGATGGTGAGCGCCGCCGCCATCAGCAGCCCGAGCCGCTTTCCTGGACCGGTGAGCTCCGGAGCAAAGTGCGGCTCTAGGTGCGGCACCAGCCGTTCCAGCAAGAACACTAACAGCGCGCCGCACAGCAGGCCGGCAGCAATCGATCCTACGCCGTTCTGGCGCAATGCCGGACCCAGTAGCGTAATCGAGCCTGCTGCCAGCATTACTCCGGCTGAAAAGCCCAGCAGGGTGTCGTACAAACCTCGAGAGAGTTTGGGAAACAGCGCGATCAAAGCGCCGCCGAAGCCGGTGGCAAGTCCTGCGAGCAAGCTGGCTAGCAGCGCGATCCGCATGAAGGCGCGTCTCCTCCCGCAGTCAGCAGTGCAGGTGCTCGACCACTTTCCCGGAATTCGCGCCGTTCACGCCGTGCTGGCAGGAAAGCACTTAGCGGTTGGTCGAATCCGGGCATCGGGAGGCGAAGCTGCGCCCCCGGGCGATTTCCCGCAGGGCAAGGTGGGTTCTGCCGCAGACGGGGCCCAACTTGTGCATCGTTTGAAGTTACTCTATAATCTAACTAACTGGTTAATTAAGAGGGGGGCGGATGAGAACTGCTGCTAAATCCCGTTTGGGTTCCCGCGGCCGCCCGGAAGAGAGCCGGGCCGCCATCCTGCAGGCCGCAGTGGATGAATTTGCCCACGAAGGTGTTGCCGGGGCTCGCACCGATGCCATCGCCCGCGGCGCCCGTGTCAACAAAGCCCTGCTCTACTACTATTTCAAGGACAAAGAGGCACTCTACGGCGCAGTGCTTGACCTGGTTTTCGGTGGTTTGATCGCCATGGTAGACAAGGCATTGGCTGAGGATCTGCCCCCGCGCGAGAAATTGTTGGCCTACGTGCTCGCCCACTTCGACTACATTGCCAGCCACCCCCAGTTTCCGGCTATCGTGCAGGGTGAAATGATGCGCGCCCGGCGCGGCCGGGCATCACAACTAGACCGTATTGCGAATCAATACTTTCGCCCGCTGTTCGGGAAAGTTTCAGAGGTGCTGTGTGCCGGACAGGCGGCGGGAGATTTCCGCAACGTCGATCCGGCACACTTCATACCATCCATGATTGCGGTGATCGTTTTCTACTTCAGCAGTGCGCCGGCGATGCGGGCGATGACTGGCTCGGACCCCCTGTCGGAGAATCGGATTGAGGAACGCCGGGCAGCGGTGCTGGATTTCATTTCGGCAGCGCTGTTTCGCGACAAAGCATCCAAGGGAGAGCGAAAGTGAGCGCGCGCAACAAGTTCCTGATTCTTCTTTCCATCGTCTTTGCGATTGCGCTGACCTACTACCTGGTCTCTACGCCGCGCGAAGCGGACTTGGTGCTGATCGGTACCGTCGACGCCAACCAGGTGATGGTCGGTCCCCAGATTCAGGGCCGCATCTCGCGGCTGCTGGTTGACGAAGGGACGCAAGTGAAACAGGGAGACCTGATTGCGGTGCTGGACGCTTCGGAACTGGAGGCGGAGGAGCGCGGCGCGGCGGCCACGATTGCGAGCTTGCGTTCCAAGGTGGCGGAGACCCAGGCGACGCAGCAAGCCACGCAGGGTTCCACCTCCAGCAACGTGGTGAACGCGCAAGCCCGGCTGCAGTCCGCGCGCGCCCAGTTGCTGCAGGCCGAAGCTACACTGCAGCGGGTACAAAGCGACAGCCAGCGGATGGTTGAACTGGCCAAGCAAGGAGTTGCTTCGGACCAGGAACGAGTGCAGGCGGAAAGCAACCTGAAAGCGCAGGAAGCCACGGTGCAGTCGTGGAAGGACCAGGTCAACGCCGCCCAAGCCGATCTGGATGCGGCCGTCGCCAACACCCACCAGGCGCATGCCGCTGAGAGTACTGTGGCCTCAACCCGCGGCCAATTGGCGAACGCGGAAGCGCAGCTGAAGGAGGCGGAGGTACGCCTCGGATACACCAAGATTTATGCGCCGGTAAGCGGAACGGTTTCGGTGCGGGCCGCCCGCGAAGGTGAGGTGCTGAATCCCGGCCAGGCGATCGTGACCATCGTCGATTTAGGCGACACCTGGGTGCGCGCGGCGATTCCAGAAACACAAGCCGACCACATCGGTTTGGGAGACACGCTGCACATCCGGCTTCCCGGAGGCACCATCACCTTCGGAAAAGTGTTCTTCAAGTCCGCGGAAGCGGATTTTGCCACGCAACGCGACGTGAGCCGCCGCAAACGCGACATCAAGACTATCGTGCTCAAGGTTCGCCTGGACAATCCCAAAGGCGCGTATGTGCCCGGGATGACCGCCGATGTGCTGGTCTCTCCGGAGCAACTGAAGGGGACGGCCCCGAGCGCCACGGCGGAGCAGCGTCCATGATGTCAGACGGCAAGTTTCCCGAGGGCTCGGCTGGCGGCAACGCGTCGTCGAACGGCGCACCTTACGCCATCGAAGTCGAGCACATCGTCAAGAAGTTCGGCGATTTTACTGCCGTCGATGATGTTTCCTTTAACGTCAAGGAGGGTGAAATCTTCGGCTTGCTTGGCCCCAACGGCGCCGGAAAATCCACGCTGATTCGCATGATGACCACGCTTATCCCTATCACCGCCGGAACCGCACGCATCGTCGGCCACGACGTGCAGAAGGATCCTGACGCGGTGCGCCGCTCCATGGGCGTGATTCCGCAAGCCCTGACCAGCGATCTCGACCTGACCATTGAAGAGAACCTGAACATCTATGCCAAGCTGTACGACGTTCCGGCCAGGAGGCGCAAAGCTGCGATCGACGAACTGCTGGAACTGGTGGACCTGACCAAGTGGCGCACAGCGCAGACCAAGACGCTCTCCGGCGGCATGCGGCGGCGGCTGGAGATTGCCCGCGGACTCGTCCATAGCCCGCGTATTTTCTTTCTGGATGAGCCGACCACCGGGCTGGATCCGGTTTCGCGCGTCTCCGTGTGGGAGATGCTGACCAACATCAAGAGCCACCGCCAGCTCACCATTCTCATCACTACCCACTACATGGACGAAGCCGACCGCCTCTGTGACCGGATCGCCATCGTGGATCATGGGAAGTTAGTCGCGCTTGATTCTCCCACAGCGCTGAAGGCCAGCGTGCCGGGATCGAACGTCATCGAAGCGCAGTTTGAAAATGCACCCGCCGATTGGGAGCAGCGCCTGCACACCTTGGAGGAAGTGACTTCAGTCCAACACGAAGGCGCCGGCATGTACCGCATCCTGACTGGGAACGGTTCGCGCGCCACCACGCAACTGGTGGAGATGGCGGTGCAGGCGGGAGTGCCTGTAAAGTCTCTCTCGGTGCAGAACACTACGCTCGACGATGTGTTCGTCCACTACACCGGGCGGCAATTACGCGATGAACTGGTGAAGGCCTATGCCTTTGTGATGCCGCCGCGGCCGGGGTTGCAGCCATGAACCGGATCCTGGCCATTGTCGAGCGGGAAATGCGCAAGTTCTTTCGCTCACCGGCGCTGATGATGGCGTCGATGATCTTCCCCCTGGTGCAGCTCATCATCCTGGGCAACGCCTTTGGCGGCAAGATTACCGATGCCCGGATGGGCATTGTCGATCAGGATGGCGGTACCCAGGCGCTTAGAATCCGCGAAGCTTTTGATTCCGTCCATGCCACCGTGCGGACATTCGAGGCGGTCCCGTACGACAACGACAGGCAGGCGATGAACGATGTGCGCAACGGCAAGATCCAGGGCGCAGTGGTCATTCCTCCGCAGTATTCGCGACGCGTGTATGAGGAGAACCATCCGCGCATCGCGCTGATCGTCGACAACAGCGACAACTTCATGAGCTCCACCCTGGAGCAGAAGATGACGGAGCTCACCGAAGCTCTGAACCAGCCCACCATCGAACCACGCTTGTTGCAAAAGACAGCGCTGGAGGTAGTGGAACTCTATCCCTATATCGAGTACATGAAGTATCTGCTGCCGGGTTCGATCACTCTGGCCATGTTTGTGTCGGTGATGATCGGTGGGGGCATGCTCTACATTGACGACAAGGCTCGCGGGGTTCACGAGGGCTACCTGGTCACGCCCATCACTAAAGCTGAACTCGTGTTCGGACTCAACGGGGCAGGCGCGATCAAGGCGGGAATGACCGGGGTCGTGATCACGGTGATTGGCTCGATGCTGGCCGGCGTGGGGACCCTTTTCAATCCGGTGACCGTTGTGGGCTTGATCATCATGATCGGGCTGACCTCGGTCGCGTTCAATACTATGATGTTCCTGCTCATGGTGCGCATTGAGGACCCGCTAGTACCTCGCGCCATGTTCGGCATCCTGAACACCCTGCTGTTCTTTCCCAGTGGCTCGATCTATCCGGTGCAGGCGTTTCCCTGGTGGTTGCGGCTCATCGCCAAGGCCGACCCGTTCACCTACGCGGTGCATGGTTTCAAGTCGCTCCTGCTGAAGGAAGCGGGATTATCGGCCATCCTGCCCGATGCGTTGTACCTCTCCATCTTTGCCTTCGTGACTCTAGCTGTGGCCGTGCCGCTGTTCAAGCGAACTTTGTAATTCCTTCCGGGAACTTTCTGTTCCAGCGCGCAATCTATTATGCTTAGGTAGCTATGACTTTGATGGATGCCCAGCAGTATGACGAAGCGCGGGAACGCCGCCGCAAGCTCAAGATCAGTATCGCTATCCTTGTGATTGTGGCTGTCAGTGTGCTGCTGTGGATGAATCGCTACTGGCCGGAAAGGCACGTCGCGGACAGTTTTTTTGCCGCCCTGCAAAAGCAGGATTACCCTGCCGCCTACCGCATCTATCACCCCGATACCACAAAATATCCCTATAACGAGTTCTATCAGGATTGGGGGCCAGGCGGAGAGTGGGGCCTGGTCAAGACCTATAGCATCTACGGGGTGAGCGGTTGCCCCGGCGGTGGCAGTGGGGTGGTGGTGGATGTGATTGTTAACAACCGCGCGGAACACGCACAGGTGTGGGTGGAGAAATCCGACAAAACCTTGAGCACTCCGCCGTGTTCCTTGGAGTTCCGCTGACGCTGCCTGATCCGGATCAGGCGCGCACGCTCGCGAAGTGCTCCAGCATCTTTTGCAACGAGGCCTGGTCGGCAACGTTCAGGCAGGTCCGGGAACGATCGATCTGACGCATGAGCCCGCAAAGCACCTTCCCGGGTCCAATCTCCACGAAAGCCTGCACCCCTTTCGCAATCAGAACCCGCATGGACTGGTCCCACTTCACCGAACCGGTCACCTGGCGGATGAGCGCGTCACGGCTGTGGTCGGCATCGTCGAGCGCGATTGCGTCCGCATTGCAGACGACCGGCGCGGCCGGCTTCCGGAAGCTTAGAGCGCGCAGGTCGGCGGCCAGGCGGTCCTGTGCGGGCTGCATCAGAGCGCAGTGGAAGGGTGCACTCACGGGCAGCTTGACGGCGCGTTTGGCGCCGCGTTCGTGGGCCAAATGGGTCGCGCGGTCGACCGCCCCGGCGTTGCCCGAGATCACGATCTGCTCGGGCGAATTGATGTTGGCCGGTTCGCAGACCTCGCTTTCGGCCGCGTCCGCGCACACCTCTGCGACCATCTCCAAATGCATTCCCAGAATCGCGGCCATGGCGCCAACGCCCACCGGCACGGCCTCCTGCATGTACTTGCCGCGATCGCGGACGGTGCGGACCGCGTCGGCGAAATCAATCGTTCCGGCGGCCACATGTGCCGAGTATTCGCCCAGGCTGTGTCCGGCCACTAGGGCAGGCTTCAAGCCCTTCTCCTGCAAAACCCGCCAAGCGGCGACGGAGGCCGTCAGGATGGCCGGCTGGGTGACCTCGGTCAACCGCAGCTGGTCTTCCGGCCCATCGAAGCAGAGTTGCGACAGCTTGTATCCGAGCGCCTCGTCGGCCTCTTCAAAGGTCTGTCGAGCGACAGCATGGTGATCGGCCAGTTCTTTGCCCATGCCCACGGCTTGCGAGCCCTGGCCGGGGAACAGGAATGCGAGATTCGATAGCGAGCTTGTCATAGAAATCGAATGGCCCGGTTTATGTGGTGCGCGGCTTTGAAAAGGCGCGGCTTCAGCCGCGCCGCAGCAGCTGAACACGGCAGCCTAGGTAATCACCACCGCTGTCGCGCGGACTTTCGCCAGGCCCTTCTCAATCGAGTCATTGATCCGGTGTTCGGCGAATTCTGCGGCCACGCGAACGGCATTCTTCATGGCGTTGGCGTTCGACGAGCCATGGGTGATGAAGCACACACCCTTCACCCCGAGCAGGGGAGCGCCGCCATACTCGGTGTGATCGAGGCGCTTCTTGAAATCGGAGAAGGCGCTGCGCGACAGCAGGTACCCCACCTGCCGCGTAATGGTGGTCTTCAGCGTTTCTTTCAACGTCGTACGCACCAGGTGGACCACACCTTCGGAAATCTTCAATGCGACGTTGCCCACGAAGCCGTCCGCGACAATTACGTCGACCTCGCCGTTGTACAGGTCGCGACCTTCCACATTACCGACAAAATTCAGCGGCAGCTGCTTCAGCAACTGGAAGGCATCGCGCGTCAGTTCGTTGCCCTTAGTCTCTTCTTCGCCGATGGAAAGCAGCCCTACGCGCGGACGGCGGGTGCCGAACATGGAACGAAAATAAATTTCGCCCATCACGGCGAACTGGGCCAGATTCTGCGGCTTGCAGTCCACGTTCGCGCCCACGTCGAGAAGCGTTGCGGCGGTGCCGAGCGCGGTAGGGAAGACGGCAGCCAGTGCCGGTCGATCCACGCCGGGGATCGCGCCCAGCACCATTTTGGCGGTGGCCATGGCGGCGCCGGTATTGCCCGCGGTTACGAATCCGGAGGCCACTCCGTCGCGCACCAGCCGCAGCCCAACCCTGATGGAGGAGTCGCGTTTGGCGCGCACGGCCTGCACGGCTTTGTCATCCATGGTGATGACTTCGCTGGCGTGCACGATTTCCAGGGGCAGATCAGCAGCGGAAGGATGGCGGTCGAGTTCGGCGCGAATGGTGCTCTCGACGCCGACCAGCACCACTCGCACCCCGTACTGCCGCGCGGCCAGGATCGCACCTTCGATCTCCGGCTTCGGAGCACGGTCGGAACCCATCGCGTCCAGGGCTATGACGCTTGGCATGTGCAGGTAGGACTAGCTCTTTTCCTCAACGTCCAGAACTTCGCGGCCCTTATAGTACCCGCACTTGCTGCAGGCGCGATGGGGCATTTTCTTTTCGTGGCAGTTGGGGCACTCGGACAGCGAATGGCCTTGCAGTGCGTCGTGGGCGCGCCGGGTGCTGGTGCGCCGTTGCGAGTGCCGGCGTTTTGGATTAGGCATGATATCCCTCGTATGGGCCTGGCCATATCGGCCTGCGGCCAGAATTCAATTCAGTGTTCCAGCTTGCTGCGGATGTCTTTTAGCGCCGACCAGCGCGGATCCTCGATCGGCTCGGTGCAGGAGCATGGCTCCACGTTCAGGTTCTTACCGCAATGCGGGCAAAGCCCCTTGCAGTCCTCGCGGCAAAGCACTTTCAAAGGCAGGGCCAATAACACCTGCTCCCGTACCGCATCTTCGAGCGCCAAGCCTTCGCCTTGATAGTAGCCAATCTCGGCATCAGCGGCAGTAACCGAAATCTCTTCTCTGCCGGCGTCGGATCCCAGCGGCCGGTACAGCAGATCAAAGCTGCGGGCCACGGTTTGCACTACCGGCTCGATGCAGCGCGCGCAAGCCATTTCCACGCTGGTGTTGACGTCCCCACTCAGCCGGATGTCGTTCAGCTTCTCGTGCCGGCCGTGGTGCTCTTCGACCAGTTGCGCTCTTCCGGTTGCATGCAGCGGCGTAAGCTGCCGGAAATCCGGCCCAAAGTCGATCACACCCGGGCCATACTCCTCCTGAAACTCCACCGGATGGAGTTGTAACTCTTTAATTTCGATGAACATCGGAAACCCCCGCGCTGCCACCTGAACCGCGAAGGCCGCGGAAGCACGCTCAGACGCGTAACTGCTCAAGGGAGCAAGACTTAAGGATAAAGGGGGGTGGCAGAGGTGTCAAGGAAGGGGCGGTCACCTCTTGCCCAAGTACGCTCTCACCACAGTGGCGCAGGCCTCCACAAAATCCTGTTCCGGCTTGGTGAACGTGTTGGTGAAATAGCTTTCGATGTCGAGCTCGCCTGCGAGCTTGTTCTTTACCAGGATGGGGGCAACCACTTCACTCTTTACGAGTGGCGACCCTGCGAGGTAGCGCGAGTCTTTGGAGACGTCATGCACAACTATCGTTTGCCCGCTGCTGGCCGCTGCCCCGCAGAGTCCCGTGTTGAGGGGAATGCGGGCGTTGGGCGTAAAGCTGCCGACGAAAGGTCCGACCAGCAGGATATTAGAGTCCGCTGGGTCAACGAGATAAAAGCCTACCCAGTTGTAGCGTGTCATTTGTTGATGCAAGCGCTGGGAGATACGCTCCATGAGGGACGTGGCCGTGGGTGCGGTGACGGAGAAGTTTTGAAATTCGCGGAGAAGTTCTTCGTGCACAGGCGTCATGTTCCGGTCCTTGAAGTCTTGGGCACCAGTCTGGTGGCGCTGGCCGTTCGCCTCCAGGCCAACGCTAGTTTACGCGGATGGTGGAATTTGCAGAAGTTACCGCAAGTTGACTGGTCCCCAGACGGGGAATCAGTCCCGCAATACTCTTGCTGGGTCAATCTGCGCCGAGCGCCAGGCGGGAACGAAACACGCCGCCAGCGGTCCATCAACTGGTCCCGAAAATTCTTGGCACGGGGGCTCGTCGTATCCGGCGGCAAGCAAATTGACTGCGGTTACCAGCACGTTCTATGTCGAGAAGCCAGGACTTGAAGTCCGAATTGCCTGCAGGCTCGGCAGGACCATTGGATGATTTGTTCGGCGATGATTTGTTCGGCGTGGAGATGGACATTCGAGTCGCCGGAGGGGGGAGGGAAGGGGCCGGCCTGAAATCGGTGGCGGGGACTAACGGAGGAGACTACCCAAGCGAGGTCGTCCCCACCGCGAGCCCGGCGGTCAGAGAGCTATTCCAGGTCCGTAGGATCGTTAAACAGCACCGTTAGCTTGATGCTGCCGTGTCCAAACTGCGGAAAGTTCAGTTTGGAGGGATCGGCTGGATCGAGTGTCGATGCGGTGTCGTCCGGCGGGAACAGCACCAGCGAGTTGAGAAATGCCAGCAGGTTGTTCAGGTCGTTTGACTTCAGGGCAGCGAATGCATCCCGCGCCGCTTGCGCCTCTCCGCCATGGCGCAGGATCACATCGTTCAAGGTGATGCTGCGGCCATCGTGGCCGTACGGCCCGGTGGTGCCGACTCCCCAGAGTGGCCGGGTCAAGAACATCGTCTGCATGGTTCCGTCCCAGTTGCGCTCGTAGAAGTTCGTGCCCAGGTCGTGACGCTTGAAGTCGGTGAAGATGTCCTTTACCACAAAGGAGTTCCCCAAGGGCAGTTTCAAGACCGGATTTCCGCTGCCATCGTCCTTGGTGTAGTAGAGGGTGGTCGCGGTGGCGAACAGGCTGTTGAAGACGCCATTGACCGGATCGTAAACGGTTTCGACATCCGCTACGCGGCGGTCATGGTTGATGGTCATGTCGGGGATGTGGCATGACGAGCATCCGGTCTTGTTGAACACGGCGCGGCCCCGGTCGGTGCTGCTGTTCTGGATGTAGTGAGCAGGTTTGAAGTAGTTCAGGAGATAGAACTCCAGGTGATCCACGATGGCAGGATCGACCTCATTTCCGTTCTCATCGTCGGGCGCCGGAGGCGGGCTGATTTTGTCTTTGGAGCCATCGAGCACCATCCCTGACGGAGTTACCACCCGTCCCCCGGTACTGGCGGCAAGAAGATCCGGATCGGCCGAAGCCTCCATGCCCATCTCGTTATGCAACGCTCCCACCACGAACTCGCGAATGGAGATGGTCGAGCCTTCGGCAAAGAATGGCTTTACGCGCAGGTCGGTGTCCACCCCGGCGACTTTGGAAGTATCCAGCGAACCATCCGGGTTTGCCGTAATGCTTCCATAGTTGACGCCTTTGCTCACCAGCTTCATGGTGACCGGGTGTTTGGTCTGTTGCGCTTTGGCAATCGCCAGATCACGTGTGGCGCGCAAGTCGGTGGTGATCTCGTCAGCCAGCATTTCTTTCAGCCCCAGACCGAAAAGATGGCCGGCGTCGCGGCTATCCGGGCGGGTTACTACGTTGCCGCCTGCTCCCCCCGATCCGCGAGGGCGGCCGTGACACAGGGCGCAGCTGTCCGACAGACCGGCGCCGATGCCGATGTCGGTGTTGATGTCGCCACTGCCGTCGCCCTCGTTGGCTCCCTGTCCCTGGACACGAGTGAACTTGCGCTGAAAGAGCTGGCGTCCGCGGCGAATGGAGCGAAATGGGTCGCGGTTGATGATGAAAATCGACGAGCCGGGGGTCATCACGTCGCCCCGACCTGCCCCGATTTCATCCAGCAGGGACTTGTTGATGCCTGCTTTGGCGGTGTTCGGCGCCTGGGTATTGTCGATCATCTGCGCATCCGCAGCGATTCCTAGCAACAAAGCACTTCCAGTGAATGCAAGGATCTTCCCCAAGAACTTCATACTCTTTCTCCTTCTGCCTAAACGGCGATCCTCCGGCGAAACCCCAGCCTGCCCCAATGAGAGTCCCCGGCTTCTAATAGGGAAATCGGAAAGGAAAGAGAAAACACGACAGGAAGGAACAAGAAGTTTTCAGAACCGGGCCTTGACTCGCTCGCGCTCTTGTCAGGAGGAGTCCCGGCGGAGCCGTTTTTCGAGATCCTGCAATGGTCGCAGGTACTGACTGCCCAGTTTACGGTGCGAAGCCAGGGCCTTTTTGGCGGCAGAGCTTAACGCTATTGCCTTCTCCGAATCGCCGAGCTTGAGGTAGCATTCCGCCAGTGCGATTTGCGCTGCGGCCAAAGCCGGACTGATCGGGTCGAGCATGCTCTGCCGCAGTTCGACGGCCCGCTGGAGTAGGGGAAGCGCCTCAGATGGATGGAGGCGAAGCAAGTCCGCCCGTCCTTCCACCAGCGCGGCCCGAGCTTCAAGCGCCTTTAAATAATCCCGCTGTGCGCTGCCCGAGATCTCCTGGACAACCTGGGCCGAGAGTCGGGCTGCACTCTCGCCGTCGCCCCGCGCCAGGGCGATTTCAGCTCTCGACGCCAAGACTTTCAGTGCGTCCAGCGCCATTGCGCCCGGCGCCGGCGCCGAAGGATGGAAAGCGTTCAATGCAGAATCCGCGTCGTTCACCCGGCCTGTGGCGATCAGCAGACGTGCGCGGTCATCCGCTACGATGTACGGAGTGGGGTAACTGACTTTCTTGTTGATGACATCGGCCTCGTCCATCAAGCGCTGCGCGTCCGCATAGCGGCCCAACTCAAGCAGAATCGATGCCTGTTGTTCGAACATCTGTGCCAGATAGCGGGTGCCCGGACGATTCTTGCGCCGGTTTTCCACCGCCTTTGAAACGTAGGCCAGACCCTCTTCCAGGCGTCCCGCATAGGCCAGCGAGCGGCCATACTCGAGAAATACCTGCGGCGCAAAGAACGGGTCTTCATCCCCGCGGGTGCGCAGCAGGATGTGCCTGGCACTTTCGATGTGCTGCAGGCCCTCCGCAATTCGCGATGTGGCGGCCAGGAATATCCCCAACCGCAGTTCGGTCTCCAGCGTGTCAATATGGTTATCCCCGTTCAGTTTGCGGGCTACGAGCAGCGCCCGCCGGAGACTCTCTTCCGCCGCCGCGAACTCCGTCAATTCCTGCTGCGTCTGGCCCAGGTAGGCATAAAAACGGGGCAGGCTGAGGTTCGAATTTCCCTGAAGTCTGGCCGACACCTGAACCGCCTCCACCAGCAGCGGCTCGGCTTGACGCGGCTGGGCCAGAACTGAGAGTACAAGGGCCTCCTCGTACAGCGCTTCGGGCAACATGGGATCGTCGGGATATTTTCGATAGATATCGACTGCCTGCCGCGAATAGTCCAACGCCCGCTGCAGGTCCGAGCTTTCATAGTGCTGGGCAAGGTCGACCAACAGAGCCCCCCGTTGCTGTGAGCGGAAATCGCGACGTTGGTCCAGGATGCGCTTGGCCTCGAGTAGTACCTGTTCCCGCTCATTCACTGAACTGGACGCGTGCAGCGCGCCCCCAAGGTCGGTGAGCGCTTCCACCACTTCCATCGAGTTGTTGCCGTACAGCCTCCGGGCGAGATCGACACGCTTGTTCCGCATGCTCACGGCCTGGTCGCTCAGGCCGAGATCGAAGTACATGCTTCCGAGGGTGTTCAGGATGCTGAGTTTCGCCTCGGGCACGCCAGCCAGTTCATCGTCGATCTTGCGGGCGCCGATATCCAGCAATTCGCGTGCCGTCGTTTGCCGAGCCTTCACCGGATCGTCCTGGGAAGAGCTGTTGGCGCGGAAGATATCCTCCAGGAACTTCTCCATGGCCGTTGCGACCTGGGTTTGGCGCCGCGCGACATGGGCTTGCCACAACGCTGCGCTCAAGCCTGCCGCCAGGGCGAGCACGACCGAGCCTACGGAAATTACCGCCCACCGGCGCCGGGACGCAAATTTCTTCGCCCGGTACCACCTGCTTTCCGGCTGCGCGATGACGGGATCACCCGCAAGGTACCTTCGCAGGTCCGCGGCGAACGCGTCGGCAGAGATGTAGCGCTCACCGGGTTGCTTGCGCAGTCCCTTGAGTAAGATCGCCTCCAAGTCGCCGCGCAATTGACGGCGCAGCTTGTCTGGAGTGGCGCCACGATTCTGCGCCGCGATGTTGCCCGCATCCGAAACAATCATGTTCGACGCCCGTGGCGGGTCAGTCTCTACAATCGCTTTCACCAGGTCGGCGGGAGAATGTACGCCCACACCCGCGGGATGCTGCCCCGTGAGCAACACGTAAAGCAGTACGGCCAGTTCGTATACATCTGTCGTCGTTGTGACCGCGCCGCCGGTGAGCTGTTCCGGAGCTGCAAATTGAGGTGTGAATGGCGATCCGGCCTCGTGTGTGAGTAGAGTCGTGGCGCCCTGCTGGCCCTCGCCTTCCAGCAGTTTGGCAATCCCGAAATCCAGCAATTTCACAAGCCCGCCTTTACTGACCAGCACGTTTGACGGCTTGATATCGCGATGCACGATGAGGTTCGCGTGGGCGTGTGCCACGGCTCCGAGCACATCCAGAAAGAGACGGATTCTGGCCCGCAAATCTAGCTTGTGCCCGTCGCAGTAAGCGTCGATCGGTTCGCCTTCAACGTATTCGATGACGAGGTAGGGGTGTCCCGCGGAGGTCACTCCTGCGTCCAGCAGTTCGGCAATGTTGGGATGCGAGAGGCGTCCCAGGATCGCGCCCTCCCGCTTGAATCGTTCTTCGCCGCCGTGGCCGATCAGAGCCGCGCTCAGAAACTTCACGGCTGCTTTGCGCTCGAAACGTCCGTCGCTTCGTTCCGCCAGCCACACGCTGCCCATTCCGCCCTGCCCGATCTGCGATACCAGCGTGTACGCGCCCACAGTCTGCCCGGCCAGCCCCGGCAGCGCGCTCGGACCCTTTTCCAGAAAGCCTTCTTTCGCCAGCGCGCGGTGTTCCTCGAGGAGTACTCCCAACTGTTTAGCGAGTGCGGGATTCTTTTCATGGAGCGAGGTCAGCCACGCGGCGCGCTCATCGTCAGTCATGGCGAGCGCCTGATCCAAATATGGGCTTAACGACTGCCACTGTTCGGGAGTGAGTGTGGACATAGGTTCCTCAACGTGACAAATCCGCGCGAATCTTCCGATGGAGATAAATGCGCGCCTTCTCCCAGTTCCTTTGCACCGTGCGTACCGACACGTCCCGCATCGCGGCTATCTCCACGAACGAGAAGCCGCAAAAGAACTTTAAGTCGACGATCTCGGCGAGTGCAGGCTCGATTTTGCCAAGCTCGTCCAACGCCTCGCTGATTTGTGCGAGTTCCTGGTGGTCCACGGCATTCTCCATCGCGTCGGCGTCGAGCGAAGTAATCTCGAATAGACCGCCGCGTTTCTGGGCGTGGCGTTCTCGGGCATGGTCAATGATCAACCCCCGCATGACCCGTGCCGCATATCCCATGAATCGCGCCCGGTCGGGAAACGATGGGCCGTCGCGTCCAGCCATATCGAGATAGGCTTCGTGCAGAAGAGTCGTAGCGCTGAGGCTTACCGGTGCACCCTGGCGCGCGAGTTCCCGCTTCGCCATCCGGCGCAGTTCGGAATAGAGCGCCCCAAAGAGAGCTTCGGCGGCGGCACCGTCACCGCCGTCGGCCGCGCCCATCAGCGCCGAAATCGTGGACTCCACACGCCCCCTTGGCCGTCGCGGTCGTTTGACGGGCTGCTAGCCTCTCGCATTTTCGAGAAACCGTCAAGATGTCAGGATGGTATCCCGGGCACACCTTGCCCCTATCTACCGGAGGAATTGGCTGTTATCGCCGCCCAGTCCCTAACTCACCACTGGCAAGGCCCGGATACGCTTCTTGGTCGCGGCATAGATGGCGTTGCACAGCGCTGGCGCCAGCGGAGGCACGGGCGGCTCCCCCGCTCCGGTGGGCGATTCGGTGCTCTCTACGAAATAGGCTTCGATCACCGGCGCCTCGTTGATGCGGATGGGCGCGTAGTCGTCGAAGTTGCCCTGCACGATTCGTCCTTTGTCGATGGTGATCTGGCCGCGCAGGGCGTTGGTGAGGGCGTAAATCACGCCGCCCTGGATCTGCTGTTCGAGGATCTTCGGGTTAATCACCTGGCCGCAGTCGATTGCTCCCACCACGCGATGCACCCGCGGCTGGTCGTTCTCCATCGAGATTTCAACTACCTGGGCCGCGTAGCTGCCGAAGCATCCGTAGCAAGCGATGCCGTGATAATGTCCCGCAGCCAGAGGTTTGCCCCAACCCGCTTTCTCGGCCGCGAGTTGCAGCACGCCGCGCATGCGGGCGGTGTGCCAGGTGGCGTCGAAGTACTTGATGTCGTCATCTTTCGCCAGCAGATGCAGCCGGTACTCCAGGGGATCTTTTCCGGCGGCAGAGGCAAGCTCGTCGAGAAAGCATTCATTGGCGAAGCCTACCTGCAGCGCGTAGACGGATCGCATCCAGCCCAGCTGAACCGGGGTTTCGGGGGCCACGTAATCCAGTAGAGCGTTCGGAAAGGAGTAGACCAGGGCGGCTTCGTCCTTGAGGTCGGGATCAACCCCATCCGGCCCGGGCGAGCCTTTTTGGGCGCTGATCGACGGGGAAACGATGCGGTGCGTAAATGCGACTGGCCAGCCTTGCCCATCGAGCTTGGCGCTGAGTTGGTGATAGCTCGCGGGACGGTAGGTAGAGAACCGCATGTCATCTTCGCGGGTCCAAATCACTTTGACGGGAGCGTTGGCGGCCTTTGAAACCAGCGCCGCCTCGACTGCGTAGTCATGCTCAAGGCGGCGGCCGAAGCCTCCGCCCATCAGCGTTACGTTGACTTTGACCTGGTCGGACTCCAGGCCGATGGCCTGCGCCACCGAATCGCGTACATCTTGCGGCACCTGCGTCGGAGCCCAGATCTCGCAACTCGATCCCTGAAAATAAGCGGTGCAGTTGCCCGGTTCCATGGGCGCGTGCGCCATGAACGGAACCTGGTAGGCAGCATCGATTCGCCGCCCGGAAGCTTTGGCCACGTCGCCGGTGGAATACAAAGTCGCCGCCTTGTTGGACACTGCTTTCTTGAGGGAATCGAAAATCGCTGCCGAGTTCAGGTCTTTGTTTGGACCATCGTCCCAAGTGACGTTGAGCTGGCGGCGGCCCTCAATCGCGCCCCACACGCTATCAGCCACCACAGCGACCGCTGAGTCGCCAATCTTGCCGACATAGCTGATGCCGGAATTCTTTTTCGACTCCTTGTCGTCGAAGCTCCCGACCTTACCTCCGATCACCGGGCAGCGTGCCAGCACCGCATACTTCATACCCGGCAGCCGGAAATCAATTCCGTACTCCGCGGTGCCGTCGACCTTGGAAGGTACGTCTAGCCGCGGCAGAGGCTGACCGACAATCTTGTAGTCCTTACTCTGTTTCAGAGGCGGATCGGTGGGCACGGGCAGTTTGCCGGCCGCGCTGGCCAGGTGCCCGTAGGTCAATTTGCGGTTTGAAGTGGCGTGGACCACCGTGCTGTTCTCCGCTTTGCAGGCGGAACGCGGCACGCCCCACTCCAGCGCGGCGGCCGAAATCAGCATCTCGCGCGCGGCGGCGCCGGCTTTGCGCATCGGGTCCCAGGTGGTGCGCACGCTGGCGCTTCCACCCGTGGTCTGGTCGCCGTACAGCGTGCTGGCGCCGGCCTGCTCGATGGCGATCTGCTTCCAGTCCGCCTCCAGTTCCTCGGCCAGAATCATGGGCAGGGACGTGCGTACGCCCTGGCCCATTTCCGAGCGCGCAACGATGACCGTGATTTTCCCGTCCGGCGCGATTTTCAGATAAGCGTTGGGAGCGAACGTCTCGTTAGCGCCGGTCGACGGGCCGTGCGGAAGGTAGAAACCGATCACCAGCCCAGCACCTGCGGCGATGCCGGCAGCGACAAATTCGCGGCGGGAGAGCGGGCTCATCGCGCACCTCCGTTGCCCGCGGCGCGATGAATGGCGCGCCGGATGCGGTCGTAGGTCCCGCAGCGGCAAAGGTTGCCCGCCATGGCCTGGGTGATCTGGTCGTCGGAAGGTTGCGGATTCTTGGCCAGCAACGCTGCCGCTTCCATGATTTGGCCGGCCTGGCAGTAGCCGCATTGCGGCACCTGCTCCGCGATCCACGCCTGCTGCAGAGGGTGCAGTCCCTTGGCCGACAGGCCCTCGATGGTGGTAATGCTCTTGCCTGCAGCCTGTGACACCGGCGTGGAACAGGAGCGAATCGGGGCTCCGTCCACGTGGACGGTGCAGGCCCCACACAATCCTGCCCCGCATCCGAACTTGGTGCCGGTCAACTGCAGGGTATCGCGCAAAACCCACAACAGCGGCGTGTCTGGCGATACCGTGACTTTCCGCTCACTGCCGTTTACTTGCAGAGTGAAATCTGGCATGTTGGCCCCGATGGTTTTGGATAAGGCCCACATGGTAGCGGAAACTGGGTAAAAGGGGAATGTGAATGGCCGAATGCGGGCGACAGGCTCCCTTGGCTGCAGGCGGGGTTATATCGGCAGGGGGCGGCGCACTCAGCGCGCGGTTGGAGTTTTCAATCCGATCCAGGCTTCTGGCAGCGATGTCCGCCCGAAAAGCCTGGAACGCCGGCAAATCGTAAAGCCGAAAGCCGAGTTCCTGCTGCGGTTCATCCTGAGCATGCACTGAGGTATTGCCCTCACGCACTGCCTGGCTAAGCTGGGCGGCGGTGGCGGCGTCGAAACTCTCGGATACGATCACCGTGTTGTCCGGCCATTGCTCCACGATGACCGGGCCTTCTTCCGTAGAGATCTGGGTGACCGAGGTGGGACAGGGTGCACCCGCACAGGCGCTTGGGGGCGCGGGCGTGGCACTCTGGTATCGCCTGGTCACGGAGGCCGCATAGATACGGGCAAACTGTGCCGCGGCTTGCGGTGATTTCCAGCGTGAAACATACAATAGTGCCAGGTCAGAAGTAGCGGGCTTGGAAGCTGCGTCATTGCCAGTGCGCCTGAGCGCGAGGTAGGTTCCACCCTGCCATGAGGCCGACAGGTCGGGGGCGATTCTTCGCTCGCCGTACTGTTCCAGCAGCGCTCGCACGTCGAGTTCCCCGATGCTGCCGGAGTCATAGGTCTCATACTTTTGCGCGAGCAGCGGCGCGATATCGGGAATGCGGAGTGGCGGCAGTTTCTCGCCCTCGAGGTACGCTCGCGGCTGGATTACTTCATGGGTGGTGCGCGGCGGCTTGGCAAATGCGCCGGCGAAGGCCATCGGCTTGCCTCCCCGTGCCAGAAGTTCACCCTCGAAGATGAGGCCCTCGCGATAAGGGAAGGTGCCCGTCTCACGGAGCACATAGGGCGCGTTATGCAGAAGTTCCGTGTCAACGGCAGCTTTCACCGCATCGTCCTCCATGCTGGCGAGGACGCCGGGCGTGTTCTGCAGGTTGCGGCCGTACGGGGCTAGAAGGTAATCGATGTAAACCACCATGGCTTGTCCTTCGACCACCGCGCGGCGCACTGTGGAAGCTTCGTCGTGTTCGTCGTCTGTAGCCTTTTCCTGCTGCTGCTTTTTCGTGGTGTGACCCGCACTCGCCCATTTCTTGAGATCAAAGTTCTGGTCCTGCAGGGCGTGCGTCAGTTCGTGCGCCAGGATCGGGCGTTGCTGCTCGAGAGGAATCCAGTTGAGCATTGAGATGCTCTTGGTTTCTTCATCATAAAAGGCCGCAATGTTCTGCCCGTTCGACTTGACCGCAAATTCCTCCATCTTGAAGTCTCTTGGCAGGAACCCAAACTTCTTCATCGTCATTTCGGTGCGTTCGAACTTGTGAACAAAATCCACCTTTGCCAGGCGTTCGCGGGTTAAGTTCTCGACGTCGCTCTGGCTAATCAGCTGACGCTTTACCACGGAGCGCTGGGGGAATCCTGTGTCCTGGCTGGCGAAGGCGAAAATCTTGTCGACCGAGCGAAACAGTTCCTTGGCATCTTCGGCCGACATCTTGACTTCAACCGGCTTGTTGGATCGCAGCTTGCGTGCAACGTCGGCCAGGCTCTGGTTTTGCTCCGTGGCCGGGCTGATTGCAGCTGGGCTGGGTGAGGTCACCGTAACCGGCGTCGGTGAACTGACCTGCTGGCCGAGCGCTGCAAGACTGGGAAAAAGGCATACCGCAAGGCACGCGTAGGTATAAACAATCGAGCGCATTGGACTCCGGTGGCGGAAATACACGCCACAAAGATTGTCCCGGAACACTGGAGCCAATCAGATAACAAAGTCAGATTGCGAATTACGGAGGTAATAAAGGGCGGGAGCCGAGGCGGCAAGATCGCTAGCCGCTCTGACAAGGACGCCAGCAAAGAAAGTCACCGCAGGGCTTCCCTACTCCACCCCCATCGTCAGTGTGTCATGGGCTGAGGTTCGGTCTCACCACCGCGGGGTCGGCTGGCAGCGCTGGCTGCTACACTTCCCCCATGCTCCCCGGACACGCCACCCCCGCCGGCACGGCCCGCTTCAGCGATCGCTTCCCACAACTCCACCGGGCGGGGCACTTCCGCCGTATTGGGCAGGTTCCTGATGCCGGCGAGCTCTGGTTGTCTTCGATCGGGTTGGGAACCTATCTCGGCGAGCCCGACGATGACGCCGATCAAGCCTATGTCGAGGCGATCGTTCAGGCCGTACGCTCCGGCGTCAATGTGCTGGACACGGCCATCAACTACCGCCACCAGCGTTCGGAGCGCAACATCGGGGCGGCGCTCGCCGAACTCTCAAGATCGGGGGAACTCAACCGCAACGAAGTACTTGTCTGCACCAAGGCCGGCTATTTATCGTTCGACGGCAGCATGCCGGCCGATCCTCGCGGCTACTTCATGCGGGAGTATGTCGAGCCTGGCGTACTCGATCCCAAGGAGCTTGCGGGCGGGATGCACTGTATGGCGCCGGGCTATCTGGAAAACCAGATCGAGCGTTCGCGCAAGAACCTTGGGTTGGAAACAATCGACGTCTTCTATGTGCACAACCCGGAGTCACAACTGGCCGACGTCTCCCGTGAGGTCTTTCACACTCGCTTGAAGAGTGCTTTCGCCATGCTGGAGAACCAGGTGAAAGCCGGCACGCTGTGCTATTACGGGATGGCCACCTGGAACGCGTTTCGGGTAGCTGAAACTGACCGCGGCTACGTGAACCTGTTTGAGGTGGCAGAACTGGCGCGCGAGGTGGGCGGCGAGCAACACCATTTTCGCTTCGTGCAACTCCCCTTTAACCTGGCCATGCCGGAAGCTTACGTTCTGGTGAACCAGGTATGGGGCAAGAAACGGCTGTCGTTGCTGGATGCGGGCACGGCCCTGGGAATTGCCGTCGTTGGCAGCGCTACTCTGTACCAGGGGAAGTTGACGCACGACCTGCCGGATTCCTTGGGACGCGTTCTGGGGACGACCGGCGACGCCCACACGGCGATTCAGTTTTCTCGTTCCGCCTCGGGACTTGCGACTTCGTTGATCGGGATGGGCAACCGACAGCACGTCGAGGCGAACCTGAAAGTAGCGGAGATCCCGCCCGCAGACGCGAAAGATTGGACGAAACTGTTCGGGGAACCGCAGGCCGGCGACTGACTACGGTCTGCTGCTTTCCTACTTGATTTCCTGGAGTTTCGATGCCGCCAGTTGGGCCGCTTCGCTGTTGGGGTTTTCCTTCTGCACCTGCTCGTAAATCCGTTTAGCCTCGAGCGGTTGCTGGTCCGCCTGGTAGGTGGCTGCCAGTTCCAATTGCGCGCTCACCTTGCTCACGGTGGTAGCCGGCTTGTCGATGAGTTTCTTGTACAGGTCAACGGCTTCACGGTTGCGATTGGTATTGCGATACACCGAAGCCAGCGCAAACCTGGCGAGCGCCGAGAGGTCATCGTTGTGCAGCGAAGCCACGGCCCTGAGTTCACGCTCGGCTGCGGCGTTGTCACCCAGATCGGCGGAGGTCAAGCCGAGAAAGTAGCGGGCAATGTCGCCCGAATGGGTGTGCGAGTATTTGTCGAAAATCGCCTGGAACTGCTGGTGAGCTGCGGTGGCGCGCTCCTTGGCGGAGGCGAAGCTGGGAGAGTCCGGTTGCGCCGGCATTCCTTCCGGGCGCAGCGGCGTTTCCAGGGTACGGATAGCCTGGCTCAGTTCCACGCTGGCTTTCTGGTCTTGCTGGCCCAGGTAGTACCAGCCTCCGAGCACGGCCGCCAGCACCACCACGACCACAATGGCGGCGACAATGAGCTTGGACTGGTGTTCTACGGTCCAGTGGACGGCGTTTTCGGCGGCGTCAAGAGTGACGCGGCTGAACTGGTCTTGCTTCAGGCTACGACGGGTTTCTGCGCGCACGAACTTCCCTTCTAATCAGGACGATGGAGGGCTGACAATCATTCAGTCTAACAGGCGAAAATCCGCAGCGTCAAAGCCCGGGCTCGCGTTCCCCGTCGCGCAGCCGGCCGGCTCCTCCATCTGCCAGCAAAACAAAAGCCGCCAGATTTCCGGCGGCGTGTGCTGGTGCAATATCGGCGATTATTTCTGGGTCTCTTCCAACATACCTTGTTCCAGCTTCTCCTGGCACTCGATGCAGTGCCGCGTCCAGGGCACAGCTTCCAGGCGCTTGGCGTTGATTTCTTTACCGCAGGAAATGCATTCCCCGAAGCTGCCTTCGCGGATGCGATCCAGCGCGCTTTCCACCATGGCCAGTAGTTGGCGGTCGTTGTTGCTTTGGTGAAAGAGGAACTCCTTGTTGTAAGAGCTGGCCGCCCGGTCGGCGATGTCCTGCGTGGCCTCGTCATCGGCAGTGCGGCCATCCTGCTCGGTGCGAACAACCATGCGGCGCAGTTCCACTTGCCGCGTTTCCAGTCTTTTCTTGAATGCGTCCAGCTTCTTTTTATCCATGGATGATAGCGTCGCGGCCCAAACGCCGCTTCCCCTTATTGCTTCCTTCCCGTGAGGGCAAACATAGATGATATGCGCCCAAAATGAGATGCGTCAACTGCGGTACCGGATGCAATGCCGCCCCCGAATGCCGCGGGAAGGCTTCCCAAAATGGGCCAAAGCTAGTGGAGTGATCCAGGCTGCAGGATGTGGATCATTGCCGAAGCCCGAGCAGAAGGGTCTGTTACGGAACTGACGGTCACCCTGACCCATGGCGGGCTGGGCGGAGCTTTCGGGGCGACGTAGACGCCATCGTCTACAGTGCCACAGGCAACATCTGTGCACAATCCCTCGACGCGCCACTCTAAAACAGTATTCGCAGTTCCGGTCACCGTAGCTTTAAACGTCTGCGACCCTCCGACTGGAACTACGACCTTGCCGTGAGGGAAAAGGCTAACAGTTACTCCCTGTTTCGGAGAATCTTTTGTCTCCAGGTCGGGAGGGCTGCTCTTGTCTGGGTTGTAATAAAAGTGGAATCGCAAGGCGAGGTACTCGCCTTGGAACTTATCGGGCAATGGCGGGAAGGGATTGCTTGCAGAAATTCCGCCATACGCAGCTCGATCCATCGCGACATCACCGGAACTTTCGACGAAACGCATGCCCCTCACCCTGCCGTCCTTGTGAATAGCGAACTCAATTGTCACGTTGCCTTTCTTGGATATCGGAGCACGTGCTTCGTCGGGAACGAGAGCGTACCAGTTTTCGCGTACAGTGGGTAGGACAACAGACCGCAGGTAGGGCCTAAAATCTACTCCCTGAGTGTCGCTGAGTACATCGATGGGCAGACTCCCTTGCTTTTGCTCCGTGGAGACGGGAGGCTCCGGCGTCGGCTTGGTCGGTGCAGGAGTGTCCTGAGCGAACAGAACGACGCCGCAAAGGAACAACAGAACTCCGATGAGCAGGGCGCGTTTCATGCGGAAATCCCGCGCTCGTATCTCGAGCAGGCAGGATTGTACAGCGATCTGTACCGGGGTGGCCTCGATATACTCAGCGCGGCAACGGTTCCGGCAGGCTTGCCAAAGCGTAGCCCATCACCGCCAATGCCGCGGCGTTTTCGCGAAGCTCCCGCGGTACAACTTTGTCTAGTGTGTCAGCGGGCGTGTGATGGTAGTTGAAGTAGGTGCGCCCATCCTGCATGACGCCCAATGTCGGTACGCCAGCTTTTCCCAGCGGCTCAATGTCGGCGCCGGGGCTGAAGGGAATGGATCGGACTGCGTTTGCGCCGAACGATGCCAGAATGTCTTGTACTGGCCTCAACTGCAACAAAGCCGCCTGGCTAAGGTTCACATCAAAGCCAAGCGGATGCCCCGCGCCAAGGTCGCTTTCGATGGCAGCCACGTGGTTGCCAGTATCGCCGGCGTAATCTTTGGCGTAGGCGTCGTGGCCTCGGCCGCCGTTTTCTTCGTCCATCCATGCGATCACTCGCAGCGTACGTTTCGGGTGCAGATGCAACTGCTGCAGTAACTGAGCGGTCTCCATCGCGACCACGATACCGGCTCCGTCATCGATGGCGCCAGTGCCCAGGTCCCAGGAATCGAGATGTCCGGAGACGATCACTACCTGCTCGGGATGTTCGGATCCCTTCAGGTCTCCGATGACGTTGTAGCTGATGACTTCGGGGAGGTTCTGCGAGGCCAGAATCAGGTGCATGCGCACACGACCTTGCGCGGCGAGGTGCGCGATGAGGTCGGCGTCTTCACTGGTGACTGCTCCGGCAGGAATTCCGGCGGGCAGGTTCCATCCGGTGTGCGGGATACGATAATCCGCGCCGCCGACTGATCGAACAATAGATGCTGCGGCGCCCAGATCGGCGGCGGCTTTGGCTCCTCGGCCCCGGTACTCCACGGCTTCGCCGTAGGCCTCACCCCAGAGCCCAGCGGCGGCCTTTTGCTTGTCGAAGGCGACGTTGAACAGCACAATTTTTCCCGCGACGGCCGACCGCCCCAAAGCCTTCAGTTCGTCAAAGCTGTTGACCACGACCACTTCTGCGGTGAGGCCATCGGCGGGGGTGGGTGTGTTGCCGCCGAGAGCCGTGAGCACGATTTTCTGGGTAGTTCCTTTGACCTGACCCGGGTATTCCACCAGTTCAGCTTGCTCGGCTCCCCGGTGCCACTGCCTGACCTTGACCTCTTCCAGCTTGACCTCGAGTCCGAGCCTACGCAGTTCGTCGGCGACGTAGTGCACGGCCGCCTCAGCCTGCGGAGATCCAGCCGGACGGGGACCGATGTTCTCGGTAATGTGAGCCAGTTGCTGGTAGGCGTAGTCGTCGGTCAAGGCGGCGTCGCGCAGAGTCGCCAGCTCGTGAGCCAGCGGCGCCGGCAGCGGCGGTGCGGGCTGTTCCACGGCAGTGCCGTATCCGGCTGGGGGCTGAGGCTTGGGCTGCTGGGCGGTGAGGAAGGTGGCGGACAACAAAATTCTAAAGAACACAAAACCCACGGGGAAGCGCATGTGCTATTAGACCTTCGCGCACCAGTTTCGGCTACAGTTTTTGTTCGAAGGCATTGATGATTGTGCTTCCCATGGCAGCTGGCGGTGAGAAGAAGAGAAAGAAGCGGCCCCATTGCTGGGGCCACTTAATCAAAAGAGGCGAGGGTAAGGGTAAGGTGGGAAAGTCAGGGAAGGCGATGCAAGGCGCCGCTTCGCCAATCGAAACGGCTCAGCGAGAAATGTCGAGAACATTGGAAGAGAGAAGGTCATAGTCTGTCCTTCGTCAGCGGCCTCTTTTCTTACCCCGTGATGGAGCATTTGCCGCGCCAAAGGCTCGCGTCACAAGACCTTGTGACGATGTGACCGTAAGTAATTCGTGGGGCTGTACTTAGAGAAAATCAATTGTCTCAATGCCAAAACTCTGGCGGACTCGGACAGGGGCAAAGGAATGCACATTGCTGCACATTCGCTGCAGCCCGCTGCTCCAAAAACCGGGTTCCGCACCCGCCAACCCCAGGCTTCTGGCCCGAAGGCAGAAGTCCGAGGTGTGAGGTCCGAGTCTGATTCTTAGGAGTTACCGGCCACGGTGCGTAGCTTGCCGGGCAGGAAATGATAGGGTGGCCAAGGGCCGCTCAGCACCAATTCGCAGTTCTTCAACTGCTTGGCAGCGCTGGTATAGCGGTTCTGGTATTTTTCGACCGACTTGGAGTCGATCAGATGGGCGATGTCGATCAGCATCCCATCCGCTGCCACCCGCTTGCAACTGACTTCTTCCTCCAGCGGGTTGAACAGCTTGTGTACCTGGACGGAAAGCGCCCGGGCCTTGGTTTGCCGTTCGCGATCCTTGGAGGCCTTTTCCCGCAGCCTCGATAGATACTCGCCGCCAACGGTGTCAGGCAGTGGCATGTCAGCCAAGGCATCACGCAACGAGCCGTCGCGGATCAGAACTTTCAGGTGCATCTCGGCTTTGCCGCGCAGTCTGTCCACGCTTTGCCCGAAGGCTCGGCGGTTGGCACGCACCGCCTGGCGCAAAGCCTCATCGGTATCGAAGATAGTTCCAAAACGGAAAGGAAGAACCGTACCGTTCCGGAAACACACGCTCACCACTCGCGCATGCTCCAAAACCGTCTTCTCATCCATTCGGCTGGTATTCCGGTCATATTCGCTGACCACAACTGCGAATTCGCCACTGGGATAGTTGAGCACCGGAGCACCGTTAACCCCTTGAATCCCCTCAAGCAGGGAAGGACGGCGGGCTCGTGTACCATTGGTGGTCAGATTTTGGGGCTCAGTGAGGCAATAAGCGTACCACGCCATAGTAGGTCTCTCCGAACCTGATCCGAGGCAAGACTGCTCGCCATCGGTATCCGCGACAGTTGGTTACGGCATTGAACCTGGAAGAAAGGGCAGTACTGCGACGAGATTGAACGCTTACTGCTGCGTCCACAATTCATCTTACTGCGGGCGCTACTAGAAATGCAACCTTTTCGTACCTCGTTGCATCGTTTTTGGCGCGGAAATGGACCTAAGAAGCCAGATATGACCACAGGTCATTCACTGGAATCGAGCCACCACGGCCGAGTTGCGCGGATTCTACGATTAGAGTCGGCGGGTGCCGATGTGCTGATTATTTCTTCCTACTGTCCGCACTGCGCTCCTGCAGCGCCTTGGTCACGACCCTGAGCATGTCGTCCCACGGGGCTGGTTTTCCCGTCCAGATCTCGAACTGGCGGGCGGCCTGGTGGACGAACATCTCCACGCCGGGAATGATTTCGGCCCCGCGTGCCTTGGCCATTTTCATCAGGCGGGTTTCGGCGGGGTCATAGATCATGTCGAAGACATACTTCGCGTTGATCTCGTTCTCATTCAGGGGAGACTCCCGGGTGTTCCCCATGCCCACCGGAGTCGCGTTAATGATGGCGTCGAACGTCATCTTCTTCAGGTCGGCACGCTTGATGGAGCGGGCCTTGGCCCGGCGAGCCAGTTTCTGCGCCGGCGCCGCGCTGCGATTCAGAATGTAGACTTCAGCTCCTCGCTCCTTCAGTCCGAACACCGCTGCCCGGGCCGCACCTCCTGCCCCCAATACCAATATCTTTGCCTGGTCGATCGAAATGCGCTGTTCCAGGGGGCGCACCACTCCGGCAGAATCGGTATTGAAGCCGTAAAGTTTGCCGTCCTGGGCCCGCACCACTGTGTTACATGCACCGATCTTCGCGGTATGCGAGTCGGTGTTGTCGAGGTGTTTGAGGATGGCCTCTTTATAAGGCATGGTCACTGAGAGTCCGTGAATGGGGATATCACGCACACAGGCCAGCAGATCCTTCAGAGTCTTGGCGTGCAGGCTCAAATAGACGCCGTTCACGTTTTCCCGGCGCAGAGCTGCATTCATGATTGCGGGTGACAACGAGTGGGCCACCGGATCGCCGGCCACTCCGTAGACGCGGGTGGCGGCATCCACCTGGTCGATACGATAGGTGCTGCGAAGCTCCTGCGCAGCGACCTGTCCCGGAGCCGTCTTTTCATCCTCTTTCACCGCGGCGAACGTAAACACGCTGCCAGCGCGCACGCTCAGCACACGGCTGGCAATGCCCTGCTCGCCCATGCACAAGCCGATTAGAGAATGCTTGTCGCTCTGCTTCTCCAGGAACTTCATCATGGTCACGTTGTCCGACAGGGTCGTGGCCGTGGTGACAATCTTGTAGAAATCAGCAGGGTAGGCCAGCATTTTCTCCAGGGTCTCTTCCAGCTTCTTGGTGGCGCGGAAGTCGTGGAAGGAAAGGATCAAGGCGGCCCGGGAGCGCAAGCGCTGCAATTGTTCCTTGCGGCAGCGTGCGGCGCTCTGCAATTCGACGTCAACCAACTGGCAACCGGCAGTGGCAGCCTTGGAAAGGGTATCGAGCTGAGAGGCTACCGACCCCCGGAACCTGCCACCATTCGCCACTCGCCGGCAAGTCGCAATGGCCACGACGTGAGGATGGTATTCGTTGAAACGCTTGATCTTGGGGAGCGCCAGGGTTGGCCGGGGAAGGTAGTCTAACCTGAACTCAATAAACGTGTTATCACGTATCAACGCTTCGGCTTTTTCGACCATATCGGTCGCATCGGAGCCGGTGACCGCGACGCAGACCCGGGGCAGCCGCAACGGCAGCAGACGGGTCACGTAGCTATTGAGGGCAGCAGTCATCGTACTGAGTGGGTCGGCGCGATATTACAGGCGTGTAATTGCAGATGCAACAACGGATTAACAATATTTTCGCCGGCAAACTTTTTAACCACGGGCGCTTGACACTTGCGTAACCTTGACCGCCCCTTACCCCCTTGTTACTGTCCGACTGAAAGCCTTTGTATCTACTGCACTTAGCGGGGGATGGCCGGATCCCGGCCCGCCTCGGAGGTAACATGAAGAAAACAGGACTGTTTCTGCTGTTGCTGCTGGCGGTTAGCTCGTATGCACAGCAAGCCGATTCCACGCCGATGGCGGGTTCGGATGACCAGGCTGCACCCCAGGGAACCGTTGCCACCTCGGCCAGCTTTCCCATCGAGAGGGTACAGACCCCTACCAACGCTGACCTTTATTGCGCCGGCTTCGTCACCAAGCAGCTTCTGCCGGACGTCAATTTCGTGGCGGGTGGGCTAAATACTCCCAACACCACCAAGTTCGCCAACGGCGATATGGTTTATCTGGCGGGCAGCGGCTATCAGGCTGGCCAGCAGTACTCCATTTTGCGAGAGCTGACGAACCCCAGCAAGTATGAGTTGTATCCTGGCCAGGACAAGATGCTGAAGTCCTTTGGACAGCCCTACGCGGAAATGGGGCGGGTGCGGATCATCGACGCGCGCAGCAAAATGGCCATTGCGCAGATTGAATTCAGTTGCGATCCCGTCAATCCCGGAGACATCGCGGTGCCGTTCGTCGAGAAGACCGCGGTCAGCTTTCATCCGCCACTGCATTTTGACCGCTTCGAGCCTGCCAACAGCCGGCTCGGCGGCCGCATTGTGATGGCCAAGGATTTCGACTCAGTGTTGGGAACGGGCGCCAAGGTTTACTTGAACGTTGGCTCCACCCAGGGCGTCAAAACCGGCGACTATTTCCGGGCGGTGCGGCCTTACGAATCTGACCTGAACGATCCTGCTGATTCGCTCTCGTTCAAGGCGTCATCGGCGGAGGACACCCAGAAACGTCCACCGTCCATCGAGCCCAACTTTCTGACCCGCACCAAGGGGCCCGCTATCCACGTGGCCAACATGCCCCGCCGCGCGGTGGGAGAAATCGTGATTCTTACCACTACACCCACGACGGCGACGGGTATGGTGGTGTTCGCGCTCGAAGATGTCCATGTGGGCGACAACGTCGAGATCGACCAGCAGCAGTAACGCTTAACCGCAACGCAGCAGGTCCTGACTCGGGGAGGAGCGCAAGCTCCTCCCCGGATTTTTTGCACTCCAGAATTTTCCCGAGTGGACTGACCTCTCGTCTCGGACCTCCATTTGACACGAGCTTTCTGCACGTCAACAATGTCAGCCTATGCGCAATCTCTGCTGCGTCGCTCTGCTGCTGTGGGCCGCTATTGGAAACGCCCAAAGCAATTCCTACCTGTTCGTCTGGGCGGGCGACGACGCCAAGAAGAGCAGCGATTTCCTCGCGGTCCTGGATGCGGACGCCAAATCTCCACACTACGGTCAAGTAGTAGCGTCCGTGGCCGTCCCTGGCCCCAGCGGCACGCCTCATCACACGGAGCTGGAAATGCCGGAGGGCGGGTTTCTACTGGCCAATGCGTTTGAGAGCGGGCGCACCATGCTGTTCGACTTGCGAGATCCGCTCCACCCTACGCTTGCGACGTCGTTCGGAGATCTGGACGGATACATGCATCCACACACCTACGTGCGGCTAACCAACGGCCATGCGCTGGCGACATTCCAGTATCACGGCGGGCACGAGCCAAAGTCCGATGGCGGCGGGCTGGTTGAGTTCGACGAACGGGGGCATCTTGTCCGTAGCAGCAGCGCCATGGATTCGGCGACCAAAGGAGAGCTCATTCGCCCGTACAGCATGGTCGTCCTCCCGGCGCTGGGCCGGATCGTCAGCACGAACACGGCTATGCACGACAAAGATGGCGACAGTCGCACGATACAGGTGTGGCGGCTCTCTGACCTGAAGCTATTGCGGACGCTGGTGCTACCAGCCGGGCCGCGGGGATCAGAGCAGAAATTTCCCGGTGAGCCGAACTTGCTGGCGGATGGAAAGACGGTGTTAGTTCATACGTTTTCTTGCGGGCTGTACCAACTGGAGGGCATCGACACTGACCAGCCTTCGGTTCGGCACCTGAAAACGTTTGAAGGAGAACAGTGTGACGTGCCCCTCCGAATGGGTCACTACTGGCTTCAAACACAGTCGTCGATGCACGCGCTTGTCACCTACGACATTTCCGACCTGGGCCACATCCGCGAGGTATCGCGGATCACGTTCGACGACAAGCAGAAGCCACACTGGATCTCGGCCGACGAGGACGGTCACCGCATCGTTTTGAACTCAGGCGAATATGGGGAGCACCGACTGTTCATCCTGACCTTCGATCCTCAAACGGGGACCTTGACGCTTGACACACGCTTTCGCGATGCGGGCAGCGAGAAGCCCGGCGTGAGCATGGATGGCAAGTCCTGGCCGCACGGATTTAAGGGCGACGCCTACCCGCATGGCACGGTGTTCTCGCGCTCTAAGACTGGGTCAGCGAGTGACACGAAACAGAACTAGGAAAAGGACGATTCCACGGCGAAGAGGTGGCGGCCGTTCACCGCAGGATGGTGTGCGAATTCCCGGGAATCTGTGATCCGACGACCAACAGACTTACGATCAGAACTGCCAATTCCATTCCATCCTCCCCAAGACCTTTCCAAACATACAAGGTCGCCTGTCTGCGACCAACATTACTGAGGTGCTACTGGTATGGATGCTGGTCGCACGGTCAATGCTGCCTGCATTTTGAATGCCAGGGTCATCGGGCGTGTTTGGGGTCGGCCAAGAGTCGTTGAGTCCGCTTTGCAGCCAGCCGGCTGATCTGGTGAAAGCGGCTAGACCAGATGCGGGAAAGGTCGGAACCAGGATTCCTCACCGGCCGAAGCCGCTTCGGAATGACAAATAATATAAGGATTTAACGGCGCGCCTAAAGGCGCGCCCTTTCAAAGCAGGATCGATATAGGTTCTTCAGGAATCCTATTATGTCCGGTCGTGATCACCGAAAATCTCAGCGGTGAAGGCCTCAAGCGTGGCGCCGCGCTGCCAGGCATCTTGAGGTAGGCCGGCTTTTCGGCACGTCTGTTGCAGAAAAGTGGTGCGGTCCCACCCATGCTCGACGGGAACCTGGGGCAAAAGCAGGCCGCGGTGACCGCCGAGGCTTACCAACAGCCCATGCTTGCCGATTTCCACCTCCTCCTGCCGAATCGGGCGGAGCGGGGAGAGGATGCTGAGCGAGATTTCCAGCTCCGGCAGTTCATCCGCTTTCAGGGGCCAGAAGCGGGAATCATCGAACGCCGCCGCCCGCGCAGTTTCCGCCACGGTGCGATAGAGCGAGGTCACCGGTAGAGCGTATCCCACACAGCCGCGCAGTTCGCCGCGCACGTACAACGTAGTAAACGCGCCGCGCCGTTCTGCGAAGTGAGGCGACGGGGGCACCAGGGATATCTCGCGCGATTCAAGAGCCGCCTGGATGGCTTCATGCGCTAGGCGCAGGAGAACCTCCCGCTCGGGTGCAGAGAACTCATGGGGCATGGGGCTGGCAGGCTGGGATGCCGAGTGCAAGGGAGCAGCCGGTTCTTCAGATGGCAGGGACATCGCGCTTCCTCCGTCTACTCAGGACGAAGGCCCGACGCCGGCGTTTCACCACTTGCCGGTCAATCTTCGACCAGAAGGCAATGAAGTAGTCACCGGCCGACAACAACGACAAAATCACCATGAACCAGATGGATAGTCGTGCAATCCAATCGACGGGGAAGAAGTACGGGCCATACACCGGCCACTCCTTCCATTGGTGGTCAAGAATAACGGCCACCACTGAAACAATCTGCACCAGCATTTTGAACTTGCCCAGTTCGCTGGCCTCGATGGTGAAACCCTCCGAAGCCGCGATCGAACGCAGTCCACTTACCAGAAATTCGCGGCCGATGATGACCACGGCCATCCAAGCGGGAACCAGTGCGGGATTGAATTGCACCAGAGTCACGAAGGCGGCGGCAATCAGCAGTTTGTCAGCCAGGGGATCAAGCAGCATGCCCATGGTAGTGATCTGCCCGCGCCGCCGTGCTAAGTAGCCATCAATGCCGTCGGTGATGGAAGCCGCAATGAACAACGCCGATGCCAGCAATTCCTTCTCGCCATTGGCACCGGCGAAACGGCTGGTCGACAGGATCCAGATCAGCACTGGGATGCTGAAGATGCGGGTCAGCGTGATGGAGTTGGGCAGATTCACCGTGGGCACGCCGCCCCTAAACCGGCAAATACGGGCGACAATGAATTATCCTCCACCACGGAGAGCGAAAGCAACGGAAGATAAGGCTTCTGCAGGGACAGGTCCCAAAACCGTCCCGGCAGGGAACCCACATCCCGTAGGAGAGAATCGGCTAACCGTTCGTTCCGGTCTTGCTCATCGATTTCAGCAACTCCATCCCCATCTCGAGCAGGTTGCCCTGCTGCGGGAGCTGACCGTTTGGAGTGAGCTTGTCCACGAGCGTGGGCAGGAGTTGCGCAAGCGAAGAGGCTGCGGCGTCGGGCGAAATGCCGGCTTGGCCGCAAGCTGCTGCACTACGCCGCTACCCAACACGCTGTGGACCTGGTCGGCAGAGATGGACAGGTTCTGGCCGGTGCCTACCCAGGAGTTCACCAGGTCGCCCAGACCTTTCTGCTGAAAATTCTGTACCAGGCCGGACAGCCCGCCCGGGTGGTCGTTGATCATTTGCAGCAGTTGGTGGGCGAGCGGATTGGAACTGCTGCCCAAAGCGCTGCTCACAGCCTTTCCCGCCATGTCATCGAATAACCCCATAACTTCCTCCTCTGCGGGTGACGTGGAAAGAAATCAACGCCGGCCGCTACCCCAAGTGCGGCAGCGCCAGCGCAGCATCGGCTAGCCTACTTCTGCTTGGCGATGATCTTGTCCTTGATCTTGGCGTAGGTCGCTGCCGGAATGATCTTTTTCCGGGTCAGGTCGGTCTTCTTGGCATAAGGCCGGCCATCGATGATCTTCTGGGAATAGGCTGCGCCAATTCCCGGCAGGGTATCGAGCTGTTCCTTGGTGGCGGAGTTGATGTCGAGCAGGTCCGCGCTACTGGCGTCGGCTGCCATCTTGTCTGACTTCATGGTCTTCGAAGTCTTGGCCGGCTTGGAACTGCTGGCCGTACCCTGCGCCAGGCTCAGGCCGCTCAACAACATCAAGGCGGCCAGTGCAATCAGGGTGCGAGTGATAAGAGTTTTGCGATTCATAGGAGCTCCTTAGTCTTTTTGGGATTCTTTGTAACCGGCCTTCTTGGCCTCATCTTCGGTCATGAATTTACCGCTCTTGGTCTTGCCGTACCAACGGCCGCCCTTGTGGTAGACGCCGCTGTCGAGGTTCACCCACACCTTGCCGCTGGCCTGGGCTGCTGCAATCTCCGGAGTCGAAGCCGCGCTGCCACCGGGCATTTTTGCAGAGGATTTCTTGGCCGGCGCAGGGTTGCTGGCCGGAGCCGCGCTGGAAGCCGCAGGAGCGGAAGCTGGCGCCGGGCTTGAAGCCGGAGCAGGCGTGGCCGAAGTCGCTGCAGGAGCGCTCATGTCGGACTTCCTGCTCTTGCGGCTCTTCTTGGAGGAGGCATCCGCCGCGCTAGAAGAATCCGCGGCCGCGGGTTGAGCGGCCATACTGCTGGCGGACTTCTTCTTTTGGCTCTTGCTCTTGCCTTCACTGGCCGAAGTCTCCGTGCCGGCTGCGCCCGAACTTTCTGCACTCGTCGCTGCCTTCTTTGACTTCTTCGATGATTTTTTCTCGGTGGATGTGGCGTCGGCAGCGGACTTGTCGTCGGCAGCAGCCGCATCCTTCTTGGACTTCTTTTTCTTATTCTTGCTGGTCGAAGTGGTCTGGTCGTCTGACGAACTTGCCTGGGGTTTAGCGAACGCAGACCCCACCGCAAGCGCCATCAGCAGGCATAACCCCGTGGCCCACGTCATCAACTTCAGCTGCAGTCTGCTCATGATTAGATTCCTCTCTAGAATGTGTTGGCCGGTGCAAGCGGACGGCAGCGGCGGCCGCACTGCCCGCCTTGCTACCGTGGCCCTTTGCTGCCCAAGCGGAAAAAAGGGTGTGGCGCGCCCTTATTCGTTGTATCGAGGGTTGACATGATGACAGCGGAGCGCGGAGGCAGTCAACTGCCATGGGACGCGATTGTCGGCAAGATGCCGGCGCTAGGCGTAAATCCCGCGTTGGCGGATGGTATAGGCTACCCGGTCGATGGCCAGCATGTAGGCAGCAATCCGGTTGTTCACGCCATGGGTCTCGGCGTAGCGGACCACATCCTCAAACGCCGTTTTCATGATGTGCTCCAACTGCTCGTTGACCACCGACTCCTTCCAGAAGTAGCCTTGCCGGTCCTGTACCCATTCGAAATAAGAGGTGGTGACGCCACCGGCGTTGCACAGGATATCGGGAATTACGAAGACCTTCTTGTCGGCCAGGATTTCGTCGGCGGCGGCGGTGGTGGGACCGTTGGCGCCCTCCGCCAGGATCTTGCACTTCACCCGGTCGGCGTTGCGGCTGGTGATCTGGTTTTCGGTGGCGGCCGGGATCAGGATCTCGCATTCGGTCAGCAGCAGCTCGGCGGGATCCATTTTCTCCGCTTCCGGGAACCCGTGGATGGTGCCGTTGCGCTGGCGGAACTCCCACAGCGCTTCCACGTCGATGCCATTCTTGTTGTACAACCCGCCATCCACTTCGAGGATGCCAATCACTTTATAGCCCAGCTCCGACATCAAGCGCGCGGCGTTGGAACCCACGTTGCCGAAGCCCTGCACGATGACGCGTGACGACTCGCGGGTCAGGCCTAGTTTCTTGATGGCTTCTTCCACGACGATCATGATGCCGCGGCCAGTGGCCTCGCGTCGTCCGCGCGATCCACCGATATTTAGCGGCTTGCCGGTGACTACGGCCGTCACCGTCTGCCGCATGTGCATGGAATAGGTGTCCATGATCCATGCCATGGTTTGCTCGTTGGTGTTCACGTCGGGAGCGGGGACGTCCTTCTCGGGCCCGATGAAATCGATCAGCTCCGCGGTGTAGCGCCGGGTCATGCGCTCCAGTTCTCCGATCGACATCTTGTGCGGATCACAGATGACGCCGCCTTTGGCACCGCCGAAGGGAATGTTTACTACAGCGCACTTCCACGTCATCCAGGCAGCGAGTGCGCGAACTTCGTCGAGCGTCACATCCGGGGCGTAGCGAATGCCGCCTTTGGCTGGGCCACGCGCGATGGAGTGCTGCACCCGGAAACCGGTGAAGACTTCCAGTTGCCCGTTATCCAAGGCCACCGGGATGTGCAGGATGATCTCGCGAGTGGGATAGCGCAGGACCTTCCATAGGCCCTCGTCCAGGTTCAGCTTCTGTGCCGCCAAGTCAAACCGCGCGGTCTGTGACTCTACGGGATTGAGTTCCTGCTCGAGGGAAACGGTCTTCATGAATGGTCTCCGATGAATGCTGTCAAGTGGTGAGATGCGGGCCTGCCCCCGGACGGTACCCGGCGTTGGCATGCAAATCCAGCAGTATAAGCACGCCGGGGCAGGTAGGCAAGCGCGCCGGGCAGACGGCAGTGTCTCACTTTGAATTCCGCATGGCGGAAAGCAAGCCTCCGGCCATCTCTCCCCGGCTGCCGAAGGATGCTATTGCAGACGTCCTCGTGGCCTCCGACGACGGGCCGAAGAGGGCGGCTTGTGCTAATCTCCCGCCGAGGGAGTAGCCATGTCGAACTTCATCCAGGTCACCCCCTTCATGCATGTTGAGGATATTGATCGGGCGCTGACTTTCTTCACCAACATACTCGGGTTTGAAACGCAACTTCGCGTCAGCAACTATGCGTATGTGCATCGCGAGACGGCGGGCTTTCGCATCCTGGAACAGAAGGGCGCCGACGGTGCTCCGCCGGGCAATCGCCGCTTCGCCTACTATATCGACGTTCGCGACGTCGATCGGCTCTACGCCGAGCTCAAGCCGAAGCTCGATACCCTGCCCAAGGGCGATGTCTACGGGCCGGTGAACCAGAGCTACGGCCAGCGTGAACTGCTGGTGCTGGCTCCGGATGGAAACTTGATCGCGTTTGGCCAAGCTATTGGCGGGGCTTGAGAGGCCAAAGTCGAAGTTCAAACCGTGACAACGCCGCGCGGCCCGCTTGGTAGCTGCGGTCACCGGCGGCCGGCTGCCAGGATCCCTTTAGCCGATGGCGGAAGCTTGTCTGCATTGGCCAGCAGCAGGCTGACTTGCCACATCTGGGTCGGCGAAAGCGACCGGGAGAATCCGGGCATTCCGGTCAGGCGAATGCCGTTCGCTACCTTCCAGTAGGTTTCTCCCGGCTCATCGTCGGTGACGCCTTTACCTTCCATCAACACCGGCGGGGCAGGATACTCTCCTTTGGCGATCGCGGTGGCCGGTTGCCCCGGGAGTCCATGGCAGACGGAGCAGTTCTCGACGTAAATTTCGGCTCCGGCAACGTAGGTGACTTCATCCCCCTTGACGGGAGCATCCTTAGGCATTTCTTTTTCGATGCGGGCGTGCAGGGCTTTCTTGGCCAGCATTCTCTCGAAGGGCATGGGCGCAGCCGAGGTCGCCACCGGGGCGCTGCCGCTCGCAAAGTACAAGTACGTCACCAGCCCGACTGCTACCAACCCGACGATCACTCCCGAGATAAATTTCCCCACCGATTTCTCCTTGCTGTGAGCTTGCTGTTGGGACGCTAAAAAGCGCTGCCACGGCTACAACTCGATTTCCATTCCTTCGGCTGCCGCACGCACACGCGGATAATAACTGCGAGCCTGCTGCACGATCCTGTCGATGCAAGCGTCGTCGTGGTCGGGATCATGGTGGAAAAGAATGAGTTCCTTGGCTCCGCTCTCCATCACCACGTCAACTGCTTCGCGCCAGTGGCTGTGCCCCCAGCCCTGCTTGCGGGCCTGGTATTCCTCCGGCAGGTACTGGGCATCATAGATGAGCACGTCTGCGCCCGCCGCCAGCTTACGCAGGTTCTTGTCAAACACAGCATCGCCGGGCTCGTTATCAGTGGCATAAACCATGGCGCCCTGCTTAGTCTCCAGGCGGAATCCCATGCAGCCCTGGGGGTGGTTCAGCCACATGGCTTCGACGGTCACGTCATCCAGATCCACTCGGCCTTCTTCCAGGCCGTAATAATCGCGTTGTGCCTTCATCTCGCTCATATCCACCGGGAAATACGGCGCTGCCATCTGCTCCTCCATCACTTGCTTCAATCTGCGGGTACGACTGGAGCAGTGGAACAGGAAGCGATTTTCCGGCTTGTCGTAGAGTGGGCCAAAGAACGGGATTCCCTGAATGTGGTCCCAGTGAAAGTGCGAGACAAAGATATGGGCGGAGACTGGGCGGTCCTTGAACTCATGGCGAAGCTGTTGTCCTAGAGTCCGCAAACCGGTGCCGCAATCGAACACGTACAAGCGATCCCCGAGGCGCACCTCGACACAGGAGGTGTTACCCCCGTAGCGCAGGTTTTCCGGCTGGGGAGTGGGCGTGGACCCGCGAACCCCCCAGAACTTGAGACGCATACGCCCCCGTGGAACGGATGTTGATTGAGTTGTTATCTTCTATCGTGACACATGATTCGTCAATTCATTCATTGGTTCGGCTGGTAGGACTCCCGGTCAAGGCCGTGACAAGTCCCAATCACTTACTCACCTATAATGGCCGGCTAGGTCAGTGTTCGATACGGCTAATGCTCCGCCCCGACTACAAAGAGTTCGCCCGTCTCGCCCGCACCGCCACGCTGGTGCCCGTGGTCAAGTCAGTCACAGCCGACCTGCTGACACCCGTCTCCGCTTTTCTCGCCATCGCCGCCAAGGAACCCAGCGCCTTCCTGCTGGAGTCGGTCGAGCGCGGCGAACAGATCGGGCGCTACACCTTTCTGGGCGCACGGCCCTACATGCAGGTTCGAACTCGAGGGCAAGAGATCATCCTGCAGCGGGGGAGCCGCCGTGAGCAGCGCCAGGGCAACATTTTCCAGACGTTGAAAGAACTGCTGCGTGAACACCGTCCTGCCGTGGTCCCCGGACTGCCACCGTTCACCGCCGGTGCCGTCGGCTACTTCGCGTATGACGTGGTGCGGCAACTGGAAAATATCGGCGAGCAAGCCGAAGATGATTTGTCCTTGCCGGACTGTGTGCTGATGTTTTTCGATCGCCTGCTGGCGTTCGATCACCTGCGCCACCAGATTCACATCATCGCCACTGCCGACGTCTCACGGGAGAATCCGCGTCGCGCCTACGACCACGCCCTGGCCGATATTGCGGCGCTGGAAAAAAAGTTGAGCGCCGGGTTGCGTTCGGGCTACGGGCAGAAGCCGGGGGGGCGCACGGCCAGGCTGAAAGTCCACGCCGGAACCAGCCGCAAACGCTTCATGCAAGCGGTGGAGCAGTGCAAGGAATACATCGCCGCCGGCGACATCTTCCAGGTAGTACTGTCGCAGCGCCTGGATTTCGCTCCCGGCGTGGCCCCACTCGATATCTACCGCGCCCTGCGAACCGTCAATCCGTCTCCTTATATGTATTTCCTGCGTATGGGGGACACGCACGTACTGGGCTCCTCGCCCGAAATGCTGGTGCGGGTCAGCGGACGTAAGCTGGAGTATCGCCCCATCGCCGGTACCCATCCGCGCGGCCGCGACGAGGTCGAGGACCAGCGCCTGGAGCAGCAGATGCTGCACGACGAGAAAGAACGCGCCGAGCACGTGATGCTGGTGGACCTGGGCCGCAACGATCTGGGCCGCGTCAGCGAATATGGCTCGGTCAAAGTCCGCGACCTGATGTACGTGGAACGCTACTCTCATGTCATGCACCTGGTATCGGCGCTCGAAGGCAAGTTGCGGGAAGGTCTGGACGCGCTCGACGCCTTCGCCGCCTGCTTCCCCGCGGGCACCCTCAGCGGCGCGCCCAAAGTCCGCGCCATGCAGATCATCGAAGAACTGGAACCGGTCCGCCGCGGTGTCTACGGAGGCTCGGTGCTTTACGCGGACTTCGCCGGGAATCTTGATTCCTGCATCGCGATTCGAACTATGCTGATGCAGGGCAAGCAGGCGTACTTGCAGGCGGGAGCGGGGATCGTGGCTGATTCCGATCCTGCGAAGGAATTTCAGGAGTGCATGAACAAAGCGCAGGCGGTGCTGCGGGCGGTGGAAGTAGCACGAAACACGTAGCCGCAGCCGGAACGCCGTCACCGACGAGGGTGTGGGGGCGGCGATAACGCCCGAAGAAGCGACTGAAAGTCTGGGGGCGGCGGTTCGCAGTCTACCGACACGCTCTGTCCCGAACGTGGATGAGTGAACTGAAGATGCGATGCGTGCAGAGCCACGCGCGCAATGCGGCGCTCCGAGGCTTCTTCCGGGTGGTACTTCCTGTCGCCGATGACCGGGTGGCCAATCGCGGAGAACTGAACTCGTATCTGGTTTTGCAATCCCGTCACCAGAGTGACTCGGACGAGCGATGCGGCGCGAAGGCGCTGCTCGACGACATAGCGAAGTTCAGCGCGAGCCGCCTGGCAGTCTTTCTCTGTAGTTAACTTCTGAAACATTCCTTCTCGCCGGAAGTAGTGAACCAGGGTTCCTTCTTTGGCGCCGAGATGTCCGCGAATCACCGCGAGATACTGCCTGACCGGAGTGTGGCCGAGAAACTGCCGGACCAGCGCGTCTCGATCCCGTACGGTTTTTGCGAGAAGCAGAATCCCAGACGTAAAACGATCGATGCGATGTACGACAAAGGCTCGCTGTCTTCTCGGCTTCAGCTCTGCAGAAAGCAACGACCACGCGGACGGCGCATCTGAGCCGTCCACAGGCACGGCGAGAAATCCGGAAGGCTTATTGAGGGCGATAACGGCGTCGTCTTCGTAGAGCCAGGCAAGTTCTCGTGAGCGGCGGGTATTTCGCCGATTTGTTCCGGAACGCTGATCCTTGGGTGATCGTTTCTTCATCACTGAGCCCCACAGCCTCTCTCGCGCAGGGTAGGGATGATACGCTGGCCTCGACGACCGTGCAAAACGACCATTCACGACGAGCGGCTGTTCGTCTGGCTTTGTTAGTGCATCTTCAGCAGCTTGGCTATGGTCTGGTCGGCGTTGTTTTTGATGGCGGGGTCAGTCGTTTTGTTGCGCATTTCCAGCACGTACCGAATCGCAGTATTCACGGTTGTCCATGGAAGCCCTGGGGACCCTTGGATTTGCCACACGCGATACCCTACCGGCTTTTTCTCGACCAGCGTTTTCCCGTCGGGGCCGTACATCATCAAATACGCGGGGACTGTAACCAAATGGTACAAAAATCCGGTCTTCACGAATTCTGTTTTCGGCGGCGGCGTGTAATGTAGCGCAAAGTCGATCTTTCCCATATCAACGTAGCCCATCTCCACGTCGGTACTATCGCCCTTTAATGTATCTTCATAAGATGGGCCCCAATCGTTAGACATAACAAGGATCATCTTGTTGCCCGAAAACGGAGTCGGATTCGTGTAGAAACCGCAGGCTTGACGCCAGCCCTCGGGCGTCAGGAGTTCTCCTTGGGTGGCCATGCGCCATACTTCGTCGACGACCTCTGTGCGTGATTTTCCTTGGATGGGTTCGCTTGCGGCTTCGGCAGCAGATGGCTTGTCTTGAGCGGACAACGCCGCAACTAACGCGAGGGCGATCCCAACACTCGCGATCCGTTTCACTTACCCTCCTACTGGGCACAAAACAAACCCCGCGGAGTCCCCACTAGACTAGGCAAGCCGCAGGAAATTGTGGACGAGCCCCTTGCCTTCTGTCGTCAACACACTCTCCGGATGAAACTGCACTCCCTCAACCGAGAACTTTGTATGACGCAATCCCATGATGGTGCGTGTCCCGTCTTTCTCAGTTGTCCAGGCGCTAACTTCGAGTTCTGTAGGCAGCTCTTTCTCCTGCACGATCAGCGAGTGATATCGCGTAGCTGTCATCGGCGAAGGCAAGCCCGCAAAAATCGTCTTCCCATCGTGTTCGACTTCGCTCGTTTTCCCGTGCATCAGGTACTTGGCTCGCACGACCTTCCCACCAAACGCCTCGCCCAGCGCCTGATGCCCCAAACAAACTCCTAACACCGGCACCTTGCCAGCGAAATGCCGAATCAGTTCAATGCTGATCCCGGCCTCCTGCGGCGTGCACGGGCCGGGCGACACCACGATTCGCTCCGGACGCATCGTCTCCACCTCGG
Source organism: Terriglobia bacterium (assembly GCA_020073665.1). Lineage (GTDB taxonomy): Bacteria > Acidobacteriota > Terriglobia > Terriglobales > Acidobacteriaceae > JAIQEU01. Next base: position 329,270 of record JAIQEU010000004.1, on the reverse strand, counting down.
CAACCGTAATCTGGTCATTGCGGCGGACCACGACCTCCGCGCCCAGCTCGCCAAGATACTGGACCAGGTTGTAGGTGAAAGAGTCGTAATTGTCCAAAACGAAAATCATGGGCCCGATTCCCAGCTTACATCAGGAGAGCCGCCATTTTCGCAGGCTTGGCTCAACTAATCCTTGACACACCGGACCCAAAACCTCATGCTTACAGGCGATGGCCGAAGCCCAAGATAAGCGGGCAACTCGTCGCTTTGCTTTACGTTTGCCCGTGGCCGTAACCACTCAGGAAGACGGCGCGCAGCAAAAATCTGCGCAGACCCGGGACGTAAGTGCCCGCGGCATTTGCTTTTACCTGGATTCAGCGATCGCCGCCGGAGCCGCCATCGAATTTACCCTGACTCTGCCCCCGGAAATCACCCTGACCGAGAGCATTCGCGTCCGCTGCAAGGGCAAGGTGGTGCGAGTGGACGAGGGTGGCCCCGAGGGGAAAGTAGCTGTGGCTGCGGTAATCGACGAATACGAATTCTTGTCCGAATCCTGAACCCAGGCTCGTTTCTCGCCCGTTGGCGGCCTTTTGCCGACTTCTCACTGCTGCACGCTGGTGGTATTGTTCAGTCTTAAGGGTTACCAACTGGTTATGAAGTCCTGGCTGCGCCTCAGTTCCCAAATTGCCTTGTGTTCAGTGCTGGCGACAGTTTCCGCGCCGGCCACCGGCAGGGCGCAGTCCAGCAAACAGCTGGTGCCAGCCCCGGCCGCGCAGCAGCCAGCCTCGCTGGTGCGGGTCGTCAGGGTGGTCGTGGACAAGGATTCGCCGGCCGTCGAGATCATCTCCAACCATCCCATAACTCCCTCCATCCAAAAACTGGACAATCCGTCGCGCCTGGTGATTGACCTTCCCAACGCCACGCTGATCCAGCGCCGCAAGCGTCTCGACTTCCGCAGCGATCAGATCAGCGCGGTTCGCGTCGACCAATATCAGACGGCGCCGGCAATCGTGCGAGTGGTGGTGGACCTATTGGCTCCGACTGCTTACACCTGGGATGCTGCGGGTAATCGCCTGATGGTTCGTCTGCGCCCCGACGAGAGCGCCCGCAAGGCTTCCGAACCGCCTACCGTCCCGGCCCTCACCTCCGGCGTCCAGCCCGCCGTGGTTCCGGTCAGCCCGGGAACCTCGGGCGCAGTGGTGCTGGCGGGGAGCCGGGTTGCAACCGGGTCGTCCGTGAGCGCAGGCGCCGATACCGCCATACTCCACCTCGGACGCGGCGGGGAAGTACACGTCTGTCCTGGGACCACTGTGTCGGTGACCGCCTCGCCGGATGGACGCACTCTCATGCTGGGCATGAGCACGGGAGCGCTGGAGGCGCACTACAAGCTGGAAGCTTCCGCCGATTCCGTGGTCACGCCGGACTTCCGCATCCTGCTGGCTGGGCCGGGAGAGTTTCATTACGCCATCAGCGCCGACTCCCGTGGCAATACCTGTGTCCGCTCGCTGCCGGGGAATACGGCTTCGGTGATAGTCAACGAACTGATGGGAGATGGCACCTACCAGGTGAAACCGTCGGAGCAGATCGTGTTTCACTCTGGACGCCTAACCGAGGCCAGCAGCGCTGCCCCAGCCGGTTGTGGCTGCCCGCCTGCGCCCGTGCCGGTGATGCGCACTGCCACACCATCCGTGCCACCCATCCCCGAGGAGAAGCTGCCTGCTTCGGTGCGGCTGGCGCAGCCGGGCGAGGAAGTGAAGCCCGTACCTCCGCCTGAGTCGACTTCCAGCTTACGCTCGAGCGGGCCGCCTCCGTCTCAGGTGACGCTCTCTGTGACCGGGCCCGAGACCGCGGCCTTGCCGCCCGCGAAGCCCGATGAGGTTCACGTCCAAGTGGATGCGCCCCTGGTCTTCCGAGCCAGCGATCCGCTGCCACCGCCGCCCGCGCCCACCCGCGAGGCCCAGCGTCTGCCAGTAGTGTTGTCGCAGGGTCCGGCCCCGCTGCAAACCACTGTGATGCCGCCACCTGCGCCAGTTCCAGTTCCAGCCTCGGCTAAGCCGCAGCACCACGGTGTGTTCGGCAAAATCAAGGGATTCTTCGCGGCTATCTTTCGATAGGGAAAGCCCAAACCGCCCCGGGCACACCGGTGATGAATCTCACATCCTCCCCGCGCCGTCGGGCATATACTCAGGGTGTCGGGTGCTTTTATGCCGGTTGCGCAGCAGGCGCCGATCCCGGTGCAGTCGCCAACGGTTCCGCAGACCTCGGTCATGCCGACTCTGTTAGGAGAAGGGTATGGAGTCTACCGGGCTCGTCCTGCCGCCTTCGTCATTTCCTACCTGGTGAATGTTCTCGTAACCGTGCTGCTGATCTGGTCCGGGCACTGGTTCGTTTCGCACCGCCAGGAAATCAAGCAGCAGGTAGTCGGTTTGGTGACCGACGTCAGCCCCTACATCCTGCCGGTCGCGAAAGACCAGGCGGGCGGCGGTGGCGGGGGTGGCGATCGCGACAAGCTACAGGCGTCAAAGGGATCCCCACCCAAGTTTGCCCCTGAGCAGTTCACTCCGCCTGCGGTTGTGGTCCGCAATGAAGCTCCGGTTCTGCCAATGGATCCAACGGTGGTGGGGCCGCCCAAGATTCAGTTCCCGGTCGGCCCGGTTGGTGATCCCCTTTCCGGGGTTTTGGGGCCGCCTTCGAACGGACCCGGCTTTGGCGGAGGAATCGGCAGCGGCAGCGGCGGTGGCGTGGGCTCGGGGCATGGCCCCGGCGTGGGTCCTGGCCAAGGTGGTGGCATTGGTGGCGGGCTGTACCGCGTGGGCGGTGGCGTGAGCGCGCCCCGAACCATCTACGCGCCCGATCCGGACTACTCCGAAGAGGCCCGCAAGGCGAAGTTTCAGGGCACCGTTGTGCTTTGGATGATCGTCGCACCCGACGGGCGTCCACGCGATATTCGCATCGTTCGCTCCCTCGGGATGGGCCTCGACGAGAAGGCGCTCGAAACCGTGCGGACATGGCGCTTCGAGCCCGCACGCAAAGATGGCCAACCCGTCGCAGTCCAGATAAGCGTGGAAGTCAGTTTCCGGTTGTATTGAACTGGCTCCCGCAACTAGCCACTCACTTCCCGGCGAATATTCTTGGCCAGGGGTGCTACCTTTTCGCGCAGGTCGTCTGCCAAGTCGGCGCCCCGCTCGATGGCTTCTTCGGCAGCTTCCCGGGCCTGACCGGTCCAGTCGTCCAGAGTTTCTCGCGCGTCGTCATACTTGCGGCGCAAATCTTTCCTCATCTGCTTGCCGGCCTTCGGAGCGTAAAGCATTCCGATCAAGGCTCCGGCCCCCAATCCGATTAAGAGGAAAGTAATGGCAGTACCGATGTTGCCCGGCTCATATTTTCCTTCTGTTTTCCCAAGACCCATAAAGACATCCTCACTCTCTCGATTAGATCGTTATTTTTGCACGCACCTAATCATTTTATCCGCCTTGCCGGGTGGCGCGGCGCTGCAGTTTCCAAAATCTGTTCAAGTACGTGTAAAATAACCAGTTGGACCCTCGCGTTTGGCGGAAAATATGGCCCGCCCGCCTTCCGTCGACCTTATTTGGCAACAAAGGAGATTCATAGAGCAATGGCTATTCCTGCCACCCAGCTACGCCCCGGCATGGTCATCAAGCACAACAATGATCTGCACTCCGTTTTCAGCGTCGAGCACCGCACCCCCGGCAATTTGCGAGCTTTTATTCAAGCCAAGCTGCGCAACCTGCGTACCGGCGCCATGTTCGAGCACCGCTACCGCTCCGGAGACGCCATCGAGAAGATTACGGTGGATGAAGTTCAGATGGAGTTTCTCTACAACGATGGCGACAACTATTACTTCATGAACACCGAGAACTACGAGCAGACCCACTTGACCCGGGACATCCTGGGCGACGCCGTCGAATACCTTACCTCCAATCTTCAGATCAAAGTGGAGTTCTTCGACGGCAAGGCGGTGGGAATCGAACTGCCGCAGACCGTGGAATTGACTGTGATCGAGACCGAGCCTGGCTTGAAGAGCGCAACTGCTTCCAGCGTCACCAAGGCTGCAAAAACCGAGACCGGACTGGTGGTGCAGGTGCCGCCGTTCATCAACGAAGGGGAGAAGATTCGCGTGGACACGTCCGAAGGGGCGTATCTGTCGCGGGCGTAGTGGGAATGCAGAAGTAAAAATCAGAATGCAGAATTGAAATTTCCCAGTTTGATTTGCGGTCTTTCTCCTGCATTTCTAACTTTTGAATTCTGACTTCTATTGCTGAGCATGCCTTCCTCTGACCAATCCGCCGCCCAGGCCCGCCGCTTCATCGTGCGCGGACGTGTGCAGGGTGTTGGCTTTCGCTGGTTTGTGGAGCGGGAAGCTCATATCCTGGGCATCGCTGGTTGGGTGCGCAACAATCCTGACAGCAGCGTAGAAGTGCTGGCCGTGGGTACGCGCGATCAGCTTTCCGGCTTGAGTTCGCGCCTGCGGGAAGGTCCGCGCGCCGCCCGAGTGGATGAGGTCGAAGAGCTAGAAGCCAAGCCAGTGGCAGGTCTCAGATCATTTCGCATTGAAGGAGCCTGGTAAATGTCGACCAAGACGGTGCCGACGAGGAGAGTGAATTGCGAGCCGTTGAAGAGTTTGATCCGCGAAGTGCCCGACTTTCCCAAGAAGGGCATCCTGTTTTATGACATCACCACCCTGCTGAAAGACAAGCTCGGCTTTGCCATGTTGATTGACGCGCTTTCCGAATATTACCTGGCGAAAGAAATCGACCTGGTGCTGGGGATGGAGGCCCGCGGATTCATTTTCGGTCCAGCCCTCGCCTACCGCCTGAATGCCGGTTTCGTACCTGTGCGTAAGCCCGGCAAACTCCCGGCTGCCACCGCCAAGGTGGAATACGACTTGGAGTACGGCAGCAATGCGCTCGAGGTCCACAAAGACGCGATTCAGAAAGGTCAGCGCGTCATCATCGTCGACGACCTGCTGGCCACCGGCGGCACGGCGGAAGCCACCGCCAAGCTGGCCACCTCGCTGGGCGCGGAGATCGCCGGGCTCGGCTTTGTAGTCGAACTCGATTTCCTCAAAGGCCGCGACCGGCTGCAGCAGTACGATGTCTTCTCGCTCTTGCGCTACGACAAGTAAAGTGGAAGGGTAGCGCCGACGTCTCGCCGGCTGTCGGGCGGGCGTCCTCGCCCGCCGCGGTTCTCACTTTACGAAATGTGAAATCACCAGGGCGACACCGGCCCACGCGGCCAGGCTGGTGGCGAACGCAGTCGCCACGCCGACAGCATGCCAGTTCGCGCCGCGTGTCGAGCTGCGCGACACCGCGCGCCACACTGCGACACTGTTTTCCTGCACCCCGCCGAAAGGCAAGCTCCCGCCTATCCATGCTGGCGAGAGTGAATTCCCTTGGGCCATGGGAGCGTTGACCACGATTATTAGTACGTTATCCATATGCAGCTCGGCTTTCCCAATTCTTACGGCACGCCAACCGCCATTCCCTCATGCTGGAGGAACTGGCTTCACTTACATGAGATTGTGAATGGCGCGGGAAGGTTGCGCCCGGCGGCGTCAAAGATATGTAAAAACGGCTTTACAAGTACCTAAGGAATTTGAATCTTTTTCCCTGCTGGCTCGTTGCAAATCCTGGCTTGGCGTGGGTAGGACTATCGCGTTACTTCGGTGACGATCAGCCCCGCGCGGTTGGCCAGGTAGCTCTTGCGGCGGAACCAGTCTTCCATGGCCGCTTGCAGTTCGGCTAGGCTGACTTGGTTGCCAATCTCCATCACGCCGTCGGCCACCGGCAAGGTGTCGTCAAACACTCGGGCATTGGTGAAATTCCGCATGGAGAAATTGTCCAGCCACTTCAGCGGGCAAGGACGCCGCTGGCCATTTTCTTCGTATTCGACGCGCACGCGGCGGGCAAACACGCATTCGATTTAACCACAGACTGCGCGGCGATTTCACCAAGCTTCGCCGACTCCCGACTTGACACACCTCCTGCCCAGGCATAATCTCCCGCGGTCACTGCGAGGAGGACTTCATGTACCTGCTTTGGTGGATCATCGTGGGCTTGGTTGCAGGTTGGGCCACCGGGAAAATCATGAAGGGGGCCGGCTACGGCGTCTTGATGGACATAGTCATCGGCATCGTGGGCGCCCTCATCGGCGGTTTCGTCATGCGGCTAGCGGGTTTTTCCGCAGCGGGTGGGCTAATCTACACAATCCTGGTCGCCATCCTGGGAGGTGTCATCCTCACCTGGATTGTGCGGCAACTGAAGAAGGCCTGAAAGTCACAGAAGGGGACGGACTCTCATCAAGAAAAACGGCCCGGCGTCATTGCCGGGCCGTGCTTTCTAACCTGGACAACCAAACTATCTCTTCGCTGCCTTGAGCCGTTGCTCCAGGCCGTCGACTTCGTCCTGCATTCCCTTCGGCAGGTGGCTGCCGAACTTGGCGAAGTGCTCCCTGATCCGTGGTACCTCTTCTAACCACCCATCCACATCAACGCTCAGCAGTTTGGCGACGTTGGCGTCGGGCAGGTTCAAGCCCTTGGTATCCAGATCTGCCGGAGCCGGGAGCCGCCCGATCGGGGTTTCGGTGGCATGCACCTTGCCGTCGCAGCGCTCGAAGATCCACTTCAGCACGCGGCTGTTTTCGCCATAACCCGGCCACAGGAACTTGCCGTTCTCATCGGTGCGGAACCAGTTCACGTAGTAGATCTTGGGTAGCTTGGCTCCGGGTCGGGTGCCGATCTTGAGATAGTGTCCGAAATAGTCGCCCATGTTGTAGCCGCAGAAAGGCAGCATCGCCATGGGATCACGCCGCAGTTGCCCGACTTTACCGGTCGCGGCCGCGGTAGTTTCGCTGCTGGCGGTGGCGCCCAGGAAGGTGCCATGCTGCCAGGTGAAGGACTCGGTCACCAGCGGAACCACGCCACCGCGCCGTCCACCGAACAGGATGGCATCAATGGGCACGCCTTTCGGGTCTTCCCACTCTGGAGCAATCACCGGGCACTGCTTGGCCGGAGTGGTGAACCGCGAGTTGGGATGTGCTGCCTTCCGTCCGCTTTCCGGGGTCCACGGACGCCGCAGCCAGTCCATCAACTGCGCCGGCTTCTTTTCCGTCAGCCCCTCCCACCAGACGTCGCCATCGGGCGTCATGGCGCAGTTGGTAAAGATGGAGTTCTTGGTTGCCGTCAGGATGGCGTTGGCATTCGACTGCATGCTGGTTCCCGGCGCCACGCCAAAGAATCCGTACTCAGGATTGATGGCATACAGCCGGCCGTCGGCGCCAAACTTCATCCAGGCGATGTCATCGCCGACCGTCTCCACCTTCCAACCGGGGATGGTTGGGATCAGCATGGCCAGGTTGGTCTTGCCGCAGGCCGAGGGGAACGCGCCGGTCATGTACTTCACCACGCCGGCGGGGTTGGTCAGCTTCAGGATGAGCATATGCTCCGCCATCCACCCTTCGTCGCGGGCCTGCACCGACGCGATGCGCAGCGCGTGGCATTTCTTTCCCAGGAGGGCGTTGCCACCGTAGCCGGAACCATACGACCAGATCTCGCGGGTATCGGGGAAGTGGCAAATATATTTGTCCACGGCGTTGTTCGGCCAGGGCGAATCCTGGTCATTGGGCCCCAGCGGCGCGCCCACCGAGTGCAGCCCGCGTACGAATTCTCCGTCGCTGCCCAGCACTTCGAGCACCCGCGTGCCTACCCGGGCCATGATGTGCATATTGGCCACGACGTAAGGCGAGTCGGTGATTTCAATTCCGACCTTGGCGATGGGCGAGCCAATCGGCCCCATGCTGTACGGGATCACGTACATAGTCCGGCCGGTCATCGAGCCGGTGTACAGGCCTTTCAGCTTTTCCGTCATCTTGACCGGATCTTCCCAGTTGTTGGTGGGGCCGGCCTCGTCCTTGGTGCGCGCGCAGATAAACGTGCGGTCCTCCACCCGGGCCACATCCGCCGGATTCGACCGCACCAGGACGCTGTTTGGCCGTTTCCGTTCATCGAGAGGAATGGCGGTGCCGGACAGGATCATCAGCCGCAGCATCGCCTGGTACTCCTCCGGCGAACCGTCGCACCAGTGCACCCGGTCCGGCTTACACATCCGGGCGACTTCTTCCACCCAACTGGCGAGTCGTTTGTGCTTTCTTTCGCTGCTGGCAGTTTCTACTTCCATGGCGATACTGGACATAAGAGCGTCTCCTCGCACGAAGAATAGGGGCGTGCATCCCCGCCGCCGAGCGGCCGACGCTAGGAAAGATCGATTAGAAAAACAAAGACGTTATTGTCCCTCATTTCGAGAGGTCTTCCAAGTGCCGAGCCAAGACTCTAACCCTGCTGGATGCGCGCTGCAGTGCAGGGCAGACTTGATTGTCCCAGTTTTAGGCCCGCCAGGAATGTGACCTGCATCACAACTCATTGCAAGCTAAGTAGTTGACCAAGTTGGCACGAGGATTGGTAAGAAAGAACACGCAGTTACGTCAGGACTCCGCCACGGCTACTGCTTCCGCTTCTGCTACCACTGCCTGTAGATGTCGCAGCGTCTCTTCGATCCCGAGTGCGTACATCTCCCGCCCCATGCCTTCGCCGGATTCGAGCGCAGTCTTCAGATAGTGTCCCGCAACTTCGATTGCCAGTCGGTCTGTAATGACTTTCCCGGTGCGGTTCTTGTATTCCGCCCAGGCGGGATGGGGCAGCGCCACCCACACCGGGCGCCCGTCCACTAGGAACTTGACGTCGACCGCGTCAGCGTGCCGTGTGGCAATAGCCACGACCAGCGCCTGGTAGGCGCAGTGCACGTTTTTCCTGGTCCAGCGATCCACAGCTTGGAAGTTTTCGTACATGCCAGAGATGACTATATCGGACCCAACCTGCGGCGGGCAAACAACTCACTCCTCGCGCAACGCCTGCATGGGATCCAGCGTCGAAGCGCGTTGGGCGGGCAGGAAGCTTGCCCCCGCCGCCACCGCAGCCAGGCTCGTCGCCGCCAGCATCAGTGTCCACGGATCGCTGGCCCGCAATCCGAACAGCAACGTGCTGGCAGCGCCTCCCGCGATCAGCGCCAGGCCCGTCCCCAGGGCCAAGCCGATACCCAGCAATGCCCCTGCCTCCCGCATGATCATGCCGACGATATTGCTCCGGTCCGCACCCAGCGCCATGCGAATCCCGATCTCGTTGCGCCGCCGGACCACCGTGTAAGAGATCACACCATACAAACCGATCATGGCCAGGATGGCCGCCAGAAATCCGAAAAAGCCGGAGAGCGTTGCCATCAGGCGTTCCCGCAGCAATCCTGCGCGGATCACGGTGTCGAACACGCTGAAGTTGAGCACCATGGCCGGATCCATCTCGGCCATAGTCCGCTTCACTGCCGGAATAATCTCAGTCAACGGTGCGTCGGAACGAATCATGAACTGCGCTTCCAGATCAGGGGAGTCGTCCTGCGCTTCCGCCACGAAAACGATGGGCATGAACTCCTCGCGCAGATCGTTGTACTTGGTGTCCCGGACTAACCCCACAATCTGATAAATGCGATCGACCTTGCCACCCTGCTGGACCACTCCAAACGTCCTGCCGATCGGGTTGGTTCCGGCGAGAAACTTGTTTACGAATTTTTCGGTTACGATGGCAACCCGGGGGGAGGCAGCGGTGTCGCGGTCGTCAAAGTCGCGGCCCGCCAGCAGCGGAGTTCCCACCGTCCGAAAATAGCCGGGACTGACGCGATTGAAATCTGCGATCTTGCGCTGCACCGTGGTGCCGGGAATGCTGATGTTATCGTTCCATCCGTTGCCGCTCACCGGTACCACCCTGACGCTGGCCGCCGAGATGACGCCGGGGATGGTTCGTGTTCGCGCCAGCAACTCCTGTTTGTACGCCACCCGGGTGGCGGCGGGAAGCCGGAGTGGGGACAAATCAATGTCGTTGATGAGGATGTGCTCCCGCTGAAAGCCGGCGTCGAGCGTCACCAGGTTGCGCAGCGTGCGAACGAACAGCAGCGCCCCAACCAGCAACACTAGCGAGAGCGCAATCTGGGAGACCACCAGGCCCCGCCGCACGGCGAAGTGTCCGCGGCCGGCGGTGGTCGCGCGGCCCGTTGCTTTCATCGCCTCGCCGGGAGAGGTGCGTGCCCCCTGAATCGCCGGGGTCAGGCCGAATAACAAGCAAGTCAGGATGGCCAGCCCGGCCGTGAACCCGAGCACGCGCCAGTCCGGCGTCAGGTCGATAAACAGATGGCTGTTCTGCGCGCTGAGGAACGACACCAGCAGCCGGCTCAGGGCCTGCGCCAGGCCCGCGCCGCACAAGGCGCCCACCACTGCCAGCAGCAGGCTTTCCGCCAACAGTTGCCGTACTAGGCGGCCGGGCGAGGCTCCCAGGGCCAACCGCACCGCCATCTCCCGCTGGCGCGCGGTGGCACGAGCCACCATCAGATTGGCCAGGTTGGCACACGCAATCAACAGCACCAAGCCGGAGATTCCCATCAGAAGCCAGAGAGGACTCTCATATTCTCGGCGGAGTTCGGATAACCCGGAAGCTGCGGGAAGTGCGCCCAACTTGAACCCGAGATAATTCTTCCGGTCGGTTGGATCGTATTCCGCTGGAGCGGTGGCTTCGAAGATGCCGGGAGAGATGGCGGCAAGGTGGGCAGAAGCGCGCTCCATGGTCCAGCCCGGTCTGAGGCGCCCGATGGCAGCCAACCACCATCCTTGCGGATTCCGCAGCGCCGACTGCCGCTCACCCGCGACGGTGGGCTCAGCGCAAATTGGAAGCGCCACGTCGAAGTTGTTCCCCACCTCCACTCCAAAGAAGCTGGCCGGGGTGACGCCCACGACCTCGAATGGGTGTCCCTCCAACGCAATCTTCTGACCGAGCACCGAAGCACCGCCGCCGAATTCGCGCTGCCAGAAGGAATCGCTGATGACAACGCCCGACGAGCCGCAGCCAGGGTGATCGTCGGCGGGGGAAAGCAGGCGGCCCAGCACCGGTCGGACTCCGAGCGTTTCGAAGAAATTCCCGCTCACCCACAGGGCGTTCGCATAGCGGGCCTCGCCGCCCTGGCTCAGATTGAGTCGCTGTGCGCTCCAAGCCCCGATACTCAAAAATGCCTGTTGCTGGTCGCGAAGGCGCTCCCACACGGCATTCGTGAGTTGGGGGTTGGAAGAGGAAAAGGAGCCAGTGCGCCCGTTAGGGTGGTACACCACGGGGATGTTGGCGAGTTCTTGCGGATCTCTCACCGGCAACGTGCGCAGGCGGACGGCGTCGAGCAACTGGAAGATCGCCGTGTTAGCGCCGATGCCCAGTGCGAGCGAGAGAATAGCCACCAGGGCAAATCCCGGATTCAGGCGCAGCAGCCGGGCTCCGTAACACAAGTCCCTCCACAGTCCGGCCAGCGGTTTCCCAGGCTCATCTTGGCCCAGCACGACAGGCCGTGGCGCCGGTCGCAACCGCGGCTGCAGTTCGGCGGCTAGGCGGCGGGAGTCTAGTTCCTCCATTACCGACCGGTAGGCTTGTTCGGCGGAAGCTCCACCTGCCAGCAATTCCTCGTAGCGGTCGTTCAAGTGCTGGCTGAGCTCTTCGACGATTTCGGCTTCGCGGGCCGGCTCCAGCTTCAGCCCTTCGACCCGCAACCTGATTTCTGTTCCCCAGTCAGGCATGCTCCGCTCCCGTGATCTGGTTCATGGCATTCACGAAGTCGCGCCAGATGCTGCGCTGTTCCTTGAGCATCTTTCTGCCCTGCGCCGTCAGCCGGTAATAACGGCGCCGCCGCTGGCCGGCCTTTTCCACCCACCGGCCTTCCATCAACCCACGCTGTTCGAGTCGATAGAGCAGGGGATAGAACGAGGCCACGTTGAAGCGCAGCACCCCCTGGGAGCGCGCCGCGATGAGCTTGCTGATCTCATACCCGTGGCGCGGGCGGTGCTCCAGCAACGAAAGAATCAACAGTTCCGCGCTGCCTTTCTTTAATTCTCGATCGAAGACTTTCGGAGCGATATATGTCATAACAACATATGGTGGTCCGACTGCCCGGACTTGTCAAGAGAGAATAGCTGGCCAGCCGCGCTATTCCCAAATCAACACTCAAAAATCCAAAACCAGCAATTCCTCGGTGCTGCTGTGTCTCGGAGGTGAATTATGATTGGAATATGCACAATCTGGGCATCCTCCTCTCCGGACGCGGCTCGAATTTTGAAGCCATCGCGAAAAACGTCGCCGCCGGGCGCATTCCCAACGCTCGCATTGCGGTGGTGATTTCCAATAAACTCGACGCCGGAGGAATTGAAATTGCGCGCCGGCTGGGGCTTCACGCGCTGGTCATTCCATCCAAGGGCAAGGACCGCGAGCAGCACGACCGTGAAGTGGTGGCCGCGCTGCAGGAACACAAAGTCGACCTGGTCTGCCTCGCCGGATACATGCGCCTGCTCTCGCCCTGGTTCGTGCAGCAATTCCCGCACCGCATTCTGAACATCCATCCGTCACTCTTGCCCGCCTTTCCTGGCCTTGAAGCGCAGCAGCAGGCATTCGCGTACGGTGTGAAAGTTGCAGGATGCACCGTGCATTTTGTAGACGAAGAACTCGACCACGGCGCGATTATTGTGCAGAAGACGGTCCCGGTCCTCGACGGTGACGACGAACACACCCTCGCCGAGCGCATCCTCGAGCAAGAGCACATCGCCTACTCCGAGGCGATCAACGTTGTGCTAGAGGGCAAGTTTGACGTGGTCGGGCGGCGCTTGGTGAGGACAGTTGCGGCGGGGTGAGGGGCGTTCCGCATATTTTGGAAAGGCCAGATTTCCGGATTGACGAATCGGCATCCGTCAATTCGTCAATCTACGCGCCCCCGGTATAATTCCTCTCAATGCCTACCTTCGCTCCCGTTGACGAACAACTCGCCTACCTCAAAAAGGGCTCTGCGGAAATTGTGAAAGAGTCGGAACTGCGCGCCAAGCTCGAAAAGTCCCGCGCGTCTGGCAAGCCACTGCGGATCAAGGCCGGCTTCGATCCCACCGCTCCCGACCTTCATCTCGGCCACACCGTGCTGATGCGCAAGCTCAAGCACTTTCAGGACCTGGGACACACGGTGACCTTTCTGATTGGCGACTTCACTGCCATGATTGGCGACCCCACCGGCCGCTCGGCCACGCGCCCGCCGCTCAGTGGCGACGAGATCATGCGCAACGCCAAAACTTACATGGCGCAGGTATTCAAGATCCTGAATCCGGTCACCACCCAAACCCGCTTCAACAGCGAGTGGTTGAACAAGCTCAAGGGAGAAGACTGGATCCGGCTGGCCGCGAAGATCACGGTCTCGCAAATGCTGGAGCGCGAAGACTTCCACAAGCGCTTCATGGAAGAAAAGCCGATCGCGCTGCATGAGTTGCTGTACCCGCTGGCCCAGGGTTACGACTCGGTGGCGCTCCAGTCCGACGTGGAACTGGGCGGCACCGACCAGAAATTTAATCTGCTCATGGGACGCGAATTGCAGCGCAGCTTTGGCCAGGAATCGCAGGTGGTGCTGACCATGCCGATCCTCGAAGGCCTCGACGGCGTGCAGAAGATGTCAAAGTCCTACGGCAACGCGATTGGCATCCAGGAGCCCCCGCTCGAAATGTACGGCAAAGTGATGTCCATCTCGGACCAGATGATGTGGCGGTTCTACGAGCTGCTTACCGATGTGAAGGTCGGCGAGATTGAACAGATGAAGCGGGAAGCGCATCCGATGCAGGCCAAGAAAGACTTGGCGCAGCGGATTGTGAAGGACTTCCACTCGGCCGAGGCAGCCACCAAGGCAGCGGAAGATTGGGCGAAGCAGTTTCAGAAGGATCAGGTGCCGGATAGCGTCCAGCGTGTTGCAGTGAAGTTGGACAGAGTTGCTGTAACCGGTGGCGCAAAGGAGTTTCTGCGGGAGGGGGGCACTCAGTTTCCACTTTGGCAAGCTCAAAAGGCGGAAGATGAAAGTTTGGATCCGCAGAATATTAAACCTGTCCGGCTCGACAAATTGCTCACTGAGGCAGGGTTCGTGGATTCTCGCACCGAAGCTAGCCGCAAGATCCGAGAAAAGGCGGTGCGTGTAATGAACAAGGTCGTCCAAGTTCCCATTGTGGCGATCTTCGTTCCTTGTGACCTGCTGACAAGCCTCGGTCGTCAGACAAAAATTGTCTCGATCACCGAGTGATTACCTTACGCTCAACCTGCTTGTTGCCTATGCCTTGCCCCGAGTCATCTGTGTCCCTGAGTGAGATTTGATACTCTTCCGCCCACATGCGCGCCGCTGCCATCTTCGGCTTGGGGTCGTCCACTAAAGATCTGAAGCCATTCCAGGCGAACTCCAATGCACAGTGGGCTATCGGCCTGCCAGCCAGCCCAAACGACGCTGACGCCATCCTCATCTTTGGAGGAGACGGCACCGTCCATCGCCACCTCGCAGATCTGGTCAAGCTGCAACGGCCCGTGCTGGTGGTGCCCTGCGGCAGCGGGAATGATTTCGCTCGTGCGCTGAATCTGCGGAGCGTTAAGGATTCGGTAGAGGCATGGCGGAAGTTTTCCTCGGGCGGCGGCAATGAGCGCACCATTGATCTCGGCGTGATCGCGGCGCAACCACACCCTCAGGGGCAGAAGCCCCATTCTCAGAGCAGCCATATTGGCACGGCTGAAGCCGTGTCCTTCTCGGAGTCGCCTGAGGCGGTTGCGGCAGCAACGGCGTCGCCACCCACCGTCGCGGGCGAGGCGCCTGCGCCACGCGATTCGGCTCGACACTCGGGGCCCGGTACTGGGCACTACTTCTGTTGCGTTGGCGGGGTGGGCCTGGATGGGGAGGTTGCCCGCCGTGCCAACAAGCTGCCGCGCTGGCTGCGCGGACACGGCGGCTACGTCGTCAGCCTAGCCCCGGCACTCTTGCGGTTCGCGGCGTTTCCCTTGACGATCCTCACACCCCAGCCACCGGACGGCTGGACCACGCGCAGCACCAGGCCGACCGTCCTCGCCGCCTTCGCCAATGCTCCGGTGTACGGAGGAGGAATGAAGATTGCGCCACAGGCACGCCTCGATGACGGCCAGCTTGATGTCTGCCTGGTTACGGATATCGATAGGTTCAAGCTGTTTTGCCTTTTTCCAACCGTCTACTTTGGCCGTCACCTCGGCATGCCAGAGGTCGAATACTTCCATGCAGAACGGCTGCGCATGGAAACCGAGCATCCGCTGGATGTGTATGCCGACGGCGAGTATGTCTGCCAGACCCCGATCGAAGTCGGTGTAGCCAAGGGTGCGTTGCGGGTGGTGGTGCCTTAGCCGATGGCACCGCGGGACACCGGCGCTACCAAACCCCGTCCTCGGTGCTAAACTACCCTAACTGTATGAGTGAAAACGGCCGTTCGCGCACTCTGCTCTGGATCGTGATTGGGGGAGGAGCTTTCTTCCTCTTTGTGCTGGCGGTGTTTACGCTGGTGTACCTGACCCTGCACGCAGGAGATCAGAGCACCTCGCTACACGGCTTTGGCAGCAAGATCGGCGTAGTCGACCTCGAAGGCGTAATTCTCAGCCCGAAAGAAGTGGTCGAACAGCTGAAGAAGTTTGGCGATGACGACTCCATCAAAGCCATCGTCATTCACGTGAATTCGCCCGGTGGCGGGGTGGCGGCGTCAGAAGAAATCTACCGCGAAGTCAAGCGCATCCGCGATGAAAAAAAGAAGTACATCGTGGCCTCCATCGAGACCGTAGGCGCCAGCGGCGCGTATTACGTGTCCTCGGCCACCAACAAAATTTATGCCGACAGCGGCAGCGTTGTGGGTTCGATTGGCGTGATCGCCGAGTGGGTGAACTACGGCGAACTGCTGCGCTGGGCCAAGTTGAAGCAGGAAGTGTTGAAGGTCGGAGAATTCAAGGACACGGGCGATCCCTCGCGTGATATGACGCCCGCGGAGCGCGCATACATGCAGTCGCTGATCGACAACATGTACGGTCAGTTCGTGCAGGCGGTGGCCGACGGGCGCCATGCCAAAGTGGACGACATCAAGGCCATTGCCGACGGCCGGGTGTGGACCGGGGAGCAGGCGCTCTCCATGCACCTGATCGATCAACTGGCGGATTTCCAGGAGGCGGTGAAAGACACGGCTAAAGCAGTGAAGATAACTGGCGAGCCAACGCTGGTGCGTCCGGAGAAGGACCGCAAAACCTTGCTCGATCTGATGTTCGGGGACGTTTCGCAATGGCTGCCCACCCGGGAAAAACTGATGGACCAGAGCCTGGGGTTCTACTACCTGTGGAAATAGGCGCATTTCAGACGTTAGAAGTCAGAAATGCAGAAGTGAAAACCGGGACCCTTTTACATTAGGGCTTCTGAGTTTCAAATGTTCTTGCACAAAAGCCCTTAAATTTGAGAAGGTTATGCAGGGCTGAGCCGGGCGGGGGCCAATCGAACCCCTTGCCGGCCAAGACTCACGACGGAGCGAAGAGGCGTATGACAAAAGCCGATCTGATCGACGAAGTATCGAGACTGGCGGAATTGACACGCAAAGACAGTGAAGTCATCGTCGAGACGATTTTCGACAGCATCGTGCGATCGCTGCGGGTGGGCGACAAGATCGAGATCCGTGGGTTTGGCAGTTTCCGCACCCGGCAGCGCAAGCCCCGTGTTGGCCGCAATCCGAAAACCGGAGAGCGGGTGGAAGTTCCCGCCAAGAAGATTCCGTTCTTCAAGCCCAGCAAAGAGTTGAAAGACCTGGTTAACACGGGCGCAGGAGAAGCGGCGGGCATGCCGGCCGCGCCTCCGGCCCCTCCCATGGCATAGCCGAGTGCCGCGGGCGCCCAGGCCCGGGTAGACACAGCCAAGCTGTGCCTTGACCTCTGCCATCTCAATGCAAATACAGGTCTGCTACTTTTAGAGCGAGCTTACTGGGGTTCACATCTTCCCGATTAGAAAACACGATGATGGTGAGATCGCGGTCGACGAAGCGCTGAATGTTGGTACGAAATCCCACGGTCTCGCCGTAGTGCCACATGCGAGCGTGGCCTTGATAAGAATTCAAGAACCATCCGAAGCCATATTCTGCCGGGCTGCCGTCTGGCCCCTTGACCGAATTATCGGGTACTTTGACCGGCGTCACCGCCGGTTGCATTTCTACTTGGCTCAGTAGAGTGTGTTCGCGGAGCGCCTGGTCCCATTTGGCGAGATCTTCGATCGAGGAGTAGACGCCGCCGTCGCCCAGCGTCGCCGAGGTCGAACTCTGGTCCTTCTGCCGCCAGCCATTGGCTTCCGGGGTGTGGCCATAGGCGCGGTTTGAGACCTGGTTCTTGCCTTTTTCATACGCCAGCGTGCCGGCCATTCCCAGGGGAGCAAAGATGCGGTCGTGCAGAAACTCGCCGAATGGCTTGCCCGAGATCTTCTCCACGACCAGGCCGAGCACCACGTAGCCGGAGTTGCTGTAGTCCCACCTGGTGCCGGGCGCAAACTTCGTGGTCTTCTGCTGCATCAGCAACTTCAGCACCTCGGTGTCCTTGATCTGATGGCGTTTCTCCTCGGGAACATTGTCCTGCGGAGCCATCAGATCCTCGTAGTCGAGCAGCCCGGAGGTGTGATTCAGCAGGTTGCGGATGGTGATGGCTCTTCCGTACGCCGGGAATGCTGGGAAGATGTCGGTCAGGCGGTCGTCGTATCGCAGCTTGCCATCGTGCACCAGCAGCATGATGGCCATCGCGGTGAATTGTTTGGTGCACGACGCCAGGCGGAAGTTGGTGTGTGCGTCAATCTTGCGGAGCGTGCGCAGTTCGGTTACGCCATATCCGCGTTCGAAAACTTCTTGTCCATGGTTGATGACCAGCACAGCCGCGCCTGGAGCACGGTTCGACTGGAAGATGGCGAAAATGGCGTCGATTTGCTTCGCGTGGTCCGCGTCGGTGGCGCCGCCGATTTGCGAAGCCAGCAAGCAAAATAGGAGAGTGACTAGTCCGCGATTCACGACACCTCCAGCCGGTTCGCTCATGCTTTAGGCCGGATCCCGGCTACGCCCAGCAGTCGTCCGGTCACTCCTTTTTCAGCGCGGTAGGAGAACAGCAGGTCTACGCGACACGAAGTACATAGAGGTGAGGCCGCGATGTTCCTGCGCGGTACTCCGGCGGCGATCAACTGGTAACGGTTGGCCTTGACCAAGTCGAGGAAGATCTTCTTGGGCAGTACGCTGTGGCCGGGCGCGCGCGCGGTAAGGAACAGGAGCGGATACTTCTCATGAATGTCGCCGGTTTCCTTGGTTTCGTGAAAAAGGGCAGCAGCATAGTCAAACTGCGATTCGAACTTGTCTCGCACCTCTTGTCCCACCTGATAACAGCAGGCGTGAACTCCTGGTCCGATAAAGGCCTTCAGGTCGCGGGGTAGAGTGCCGAAGCAGCGGCGCATTTCGCCCACGCCCTTTTCGACAATACGCTTCAGGGTGCCGCGCCAGCCCGAGTGGAAGACGCCTACGGCGTGGCGCTTGCCATCCGCCAGGATGACCGGCAGGCAATCGGCAGTCTGGATGGCCAGCAGAATTCCGGGTGTGCTGGTTACGAGCCCATCACCGGTCAGCATGGTTTCCGGAGGCTCGCTGACGTGGTGGATGAGGTCAGAATGGATTTGTCGCAGAATGACGAGCGGCCACGGGTGTCTATTGCGCGTGGCACCGAGATTCTTCAGAAACGTCGCGCGATTGTTTTCGACCGCGGCGCGGGCATCGTGCCTGGTAAAGCCGAGATTGAGGGCAGCCCCACCGTAGGCTTTCGAGGATCCGCCCAAACGTGTGCTGACGCCGTGAATGAGCCAGGGTAATGTCTTAAGCGATGCAGCCTGAAGAATCGTGAGTGTTGGGGAGCCCTTGGTCGGCACCTGAACATATTACATAGGCGGACACAAAAACCGAGCCGCGCTCCGCTTACCTCATGGGCTTAAGCGCGTCTCACTGGATGGCATTTGGTGTGAACAAAGACATCCCGGCATTAGGCGGGGCTGCGGCCATCTCAATCGGCGGTGCGGGTATAATGCCGCGCTGCAAGTATTTCATTACATATCTTGTTTCGATACATCCAGGAGATTCCGATGCGTTCTGTGTGGATGATGTTCGCAGTGGTGTGCATGTTGGCAGCAGGAGCGGCGGCGCAGCAACCGGACTCATCGAAGGCAGCCGCCAAAGAGAAAAAGCCGAAGGCGCAGGCGCAGGAAAAAGCGCCAGAGAAGACGGCGCCCGAGTCCATGGCCAAGCCGGCGGAAGAACCCGCTCCGGCGCCGGAGGAACACAAGGCTGAAGCGGGGAAGGACAGCGCAGCGGACAAGGAAGAGCACTTCGACATGACCGAGGTTCCGCCGGTAGTGACCCATCACCAGATCACCATCGACGGCAAGCTGTTGAGGTATACAGCCACGGCGGGGCGGCTTCCCATCAAGCGCGGTGACGGCAAAATCGAAGCCGAAATGTTCTTCGTGGCCTACACCCTCGACGGCCAGGATGTCGGCAAGCGCCCGCTAATGTTCGCGTTCAATGGCGGTCCGGGATCGGCATCGTTGTGGCTGCACATGGGCGCGCTGGGGCCGAAGCGGGTGGTGCTGCAGCCTAACGGCTTCATGCCGCCGGCGCCGTATCACATGGAGGATAACGCCTCCTCCATCCTGGATAAGAGCGATCTGGTGATGGTGGATGCCATCGGGACCGGCTTCAGCCGCGCCGGCAGCGCTGAATTGTCCAAGAAGTTCTGGGGTGTGAAGGGCGACATCGAGGCGTTCGGCGAATTCATTCGTCTTTACATCACCCGCAATGAACGCTGGAGTTCGCCTCTGTTTCTGTTTGGAGAGAGCTACGGGACGACGCGCGCCGCCGGGATAGCCGGCTATCTGGCGCAGCGTGGCATTTCGTTCAACGGCATCACCCTGCTTTCCATGGTGCTGAATTTCCAGACCCTGGTCGACAACAAGAACAACGACCAGCCTTACATCATGCTGATTCCGTCGTTCACCATGATCGCGGGCTATCACCACAAGCTGCCGCCGGACCTGATGCAAGACATGGCCAAGGCCCGCCAGGAATCAATCCAATGGGCTTCGACCGAGTACGCCCAGGCTCTGGCCAAGGGAGATGCACTCACGCCGGAAGAGCGGCAGAGGACCGTCGACCAGATGGCGCGCTACACCGGCCTGAGCAAGGAGTTCATTGATAACGCCAACCTGCGGGTGGATGTGCCAAAGTTCACCCACAACTTGCTGCTCGATCAGAAACTGCGGGTGGGGCGGTTGGATGGACGGTTTACCGGGCCCGACCCGGACGGCCTGCTGGATACGAACTTTTATGATCCCACCGGAGCGGCGACCGGTCCGCCCTACACTTCAGTGGTCAACAATTATCTGCGTACGGAACTCGGTTACAAGACTGACATGCCCTACTACACTTTCGCGGCGCAGGCTGGATTCGATAAGTGGGATTGGGGAACGGCGATCGCGGGCTTTCCGGATACCGCGACCGCACTGCGCGAGGCCGTCACCAAGAACCCATATCTGAAAGTGCTGGTGATGGAGGGCTATTACGACCTGGCGACTCCGTTTTATGCCGCGAATTACACCATCGATCATCTGGACCTGAGCGGCGCTTACCGCAAGAACATTTCGTTCGCCACCTACGACGCCGGGCACATGGTGTATCTCCCGGTCGACCAGTTGAAGAAGATGAAAGCTGACGAGGCCGGATTTATGGACAAAGCGCTGGCCGAGAGCAAGTAAAACGGGCTGGTATCGCTAGCGGAGGGCTCGTCAGTTTCCTCACGGCTAGGGCCTACGTGGGATAATAGGGCGCATCATGCGTATGCTGCGCCCTATTCTGTCTTTCTTCGTGGTTGCTTCCCTTTGTGCTCTCGCGGTAGCCCAAGCCATTACCCCACCCGAGCCACCTGCACCAAAGTCTGCCGACAAAACTCCTGACTACAGCCAGGAAGGCTATGTCATCGAGAAATGGAACACTACCTACACTTTCGAGAACGACGGCACCGGTAAACGCGAGCTCTATGCACGCGTGAAAGTGCAAAGTGAAGCCGGAGTCGAGCAGTGGGGACAGGTGGTGTTGGGCTATAACTCCGCCAACGAGCGAGTGGAAATCCCTTACGTGCGGGTGCTGAAAGCCGATGGCACCACGGTGACGGCGGCGCCGGACGCGGTGCAGGACCTGAGCGCACCCGTCGAACGCGAGGCGCCGGTCTACACCGACTACCGCCAGAAGCACATCACGGTTCCGGGTCTGCGGCCGGGAGAAGTGCTGGAGTATGACATCGTCACCGTCATCCACACGCCACTGGCGCCGGGGCAGTTCTGGATGGAACACGACTTCGCCAAAAACGGCATCGTGCTGGACGAGAGGTTGGAAGTGAATGTGCCCCGCGAGCGCAAGGTGAAGCTCAAGACACAGCCCGGCGTGGATCCGAAGATTACGGACGCCAACGGGCAGCTCACCTATGTCTGGACGAGTTCCCACCGCGAGCGGGATGACGACGACAAAGACAAGAGTAATAAGAAGAAAAAGAAGAAGGAGCCAGAATCGCCAGCCGTCCAGATGACCACCTTCGCCAGTTGGGAGGAAATGGGCCGGTGGTATGGCGGGTTGGAACGCGACCGGCGGCAGCCCTCGCCCGAGATTCGGAGCAAGGCAGCGGCGTTGATTGCGGGCAAAAACACCGATCTCGAAAAGGTCGAAGCCCTGTACGACTACGTGGCCAAGAACTTCCGCTACATCAGCCTGTCGTTCGGAGTAGGACGCTACCAGCCGCACGCCGCGGCCGACGTCTTGCATAACCAGTATGGTGACTGCAAGGACAAGCACACGCTGCTGGCCGCTTTGCTGGAGGCGTCGGGATATCACGCCTCGTCGGTGCTGATCAATTCGCGCCGCAAACTCGATCCCGATGTTCCGTCGCCCTCACAGTTCGATCACGTCATCAGCCTGTTGCCATTAGGCAAGGAAGAAATCTGGATGGACACCACCACCGAGGTGGCGCCGTTCCGGCTGCTTTCGGCAAACATCCGCAAGAAGCAGGGACTGGTGATTCCGGCGGACGGGGTGCCCCATCTGGAGGAGACGCCGGCAGATCCGCCCATGCCCAACACCCAGCTGCAGGAGCTGGACGGCAAAATCACCGAGCTGGGAAAACTGAATGCCCACGTCAAGTTCGTGGTGCGGGGTGACGCTGAACTGTTGATGCGCTCGTTGTTCCGCCGGGTGCCGAACGCGGATTGGCAGCGCTTTGTGACTCGGATGAGTGCCTTGAGCGGGCTGGACGGCGATGTCAGCGACCTGAAGGTGAGCGATCCGGCGGAGACCCGCCAGGCATTTCAATTCGAGTTTCAGATCGCAGTGGCAAACTTCTTCGACTGGTCCAGAAAGAAATCGGAGATCACCCTGCCCATGTCGCAAATCTCACTGGTCGACGCCGACGAAGAAAACACCGATCCGGATGCGGACGCGATTCAGTTCGGCTCTCCCACTGAGTACGTTTTTCGCACCCGGCTGGAGTTCCCGGCCAAGTATGCGGTGCGCTCTCCGCTGCCGTTTTCCATGAAGCGGGATTATGCCCAGTACCAGGCCAGCTACAAGATGGAGGATGGCGTATTTACGTCGGAACGGCGGCTGGTAACAATGGCGCGGGAACTGCCGGCGGCGCGGGTCAGCGACTACGTGGCCTTCCGGCGGGCGGTGTCAGCTGATTTGGCGCAGCGTCTTTCGGTGGATAGCACAGCTGCGGGAACGCCGACCGCCTCTCCGGATCTGAAAGGCGACGACTTGAACGACGCTGCCCGGGCCGCACTGGATCGCGGAAACTTCCAGATCGCAGTTGATCTCTTGAAACGACTGGTGGAAGCCGACCCGAAACACAAGACCGCGTGGCTGAGCCTGGGTCGCGCCTACATGGGGCTGCGGCAGACCGACCAGGCGATTGCGGCTTTCCGCAAACAGACGGAGAACAACGCCTACGACGAATACGCCTTCAACAGCCTGGGTTGGGCATACTCAACCGCGCGCAAGTATGACGAGGCTACCGCGGCCTACCAGAAAGCAATTGAAATCAATCCGCTGAGCGAGTACGCGCACGCTGCGTTGGGCGGGGTATATGCGGAGATCCACCAATACGACAAAGCCGTCGGGGAGTTCGAGAAGGCTACCTCGATCAAGCCTGACAATGGCTTCCTGCAAATTAGCCTGGGCGACGCGTACCTGAACCTCGGCCAGGATGACAAGGCGCTGGCGGCTTTCGATCGTGCGATCGATCTTTCGGCGACGCCGTTGGTCTGGAACAACATCGCCTACCAGTTGTCGCTGAAGAAGGCGCACCTGGATCGCGCCCAGCAATATGCCGAGTCGGCGGTGGCCGCCACTGCGGCCGCGCTGCGCAACGTGAGTCTCGACCAGTTGAACGAGAGAGATCTGGGACTGGTGTCGTCGCTGACCGCGTACTGGGACACGTTGGGGTGGGTGTACTTCGGCCGAGGTGATCTGGATAAAGCAGAGAAATACATCTCCGCGGCGTGGGAACTGGGCCAACACGCGGATGAGGGTGATCACCTGGGACAAATTTACGAGAAACTCGGCCGGAAAGATGATGCGATCCGTGCCTACGCGTTGGCGTTGTCGGCGATCCGTCCCGATCCCGATACCCGCGGGCGATTGGCGGCACTGGTGGGCGGCGACGCGAAAGTGGATGCCGTGGTCGCAAAGCATAAAGACGAACTGCAGCAGGCGCGCACCATCAAGCTGGGCAAGGCGAGCCAGACCGGCAGCGCTGAGTTCTTTGTGTTGCTGGGACCCGGTGGTGCGGGAGTGACGGCCGAGGGCGTCAAGTTCATCAGTGGAGATGACAAGCTGCGCGGCTTCGGCGAGGCCTTGCGCACCGCCCATTACAATTTAAGTTTTCCGGATGACACGCCGGTCAAGGTGCTGCGGCGCGGGGTGGTTTCCTGCTCCACGGCTGCGGGCGACTGCATGTTCGTGATGATGCTTCCAGGCGACGTGCAGTCGGTGGACTAGTTCAGCGGCGTCGGCCGTTTGTGCCAGGCCGTCGCCTGTTCGTAGGCGTGGGCCAGCTTCAGCACGGTCGCTTCTCCCCAATGCGGGCCGATGATTTGCAACCCGATTGGCAATCCTGTGGTGGTGAATCCGCAAGGCACCGAGATCGCCGGCAATCCCCACACGTTGGCTGGTCGAGTGTTGCGCAGCAGGACGATCTCGCGCGGGCGCAAAAGCTCGGGATGCTGCTTCAACTCGGCAACTGTCGGCGACGGAATCGGAGTAGTCGGAGTGACCAGGACGTCGACCTGACCGAACACGGCGCCAATCTCCTGGCGGATTTTCTGCTGCTCGCGCTGCAGGGTTTCGGTGTGGTTGATGTTCTCGCCGCTGCGTATGCGGCGCAGGGTTTCTGGCTGATACAGTTCCGGAGTTTCTGCAATCCACTTCCGGTGGTAGGCGTAGGATTCGGCGCTCTGCAATGAGCGATCAGTAGGCACCGGCAATTCGAGATCGCGAATCTCGGCCGACAATCCCCGCAACACGGTGAGGGCCTGCTCAAAGGCGGAAGCGATTTCAGGATGGAGATCCTCGCAGAAATACGAACGCGGGATGCCAATGCGCAAAGGCTTGGCGTGGTGGTTTAAGGCCGCGACATAGTCGGCGACCGGCGTGTCTGCGCTTGCGGGGTCCGCCGGGTCGTGTCCCGCGACGGCTTGTAAGATCAGGGCGGCGTCGGCAACCGTTGCGGCGATTGGACCCACGTGATCGAGTGACCAGGAGAGGGGGATCACGCCATCGGCACTGACCCGTCCGTAGGTGGGCTTCAGACCGACCACTCCACAGAGGGCAGCCGGTTCGCGAATCGAACCGGATGTGTCGGTACCGATGGTGCCCCAGCATAATCCGGCGGCGATGGCGGCGGCAGATCCTCCCGAGGAGCCTCCGGCGATGCAGGCGGGGTCCCAAGGATTGTGCACCGCGCCGTAGTAGCTCACGACTGAACTGCCGCCGTAGGCGAACTCGTGCAGGTTCTGCTTGCCTAGGAACACGGCGCCGGCTTGCTTCAGGCGGCGGACAACTTCGGCATCTTGCTTCGGGATGCGGTCTTTGAAAAGCGCGCTAGCGGCCGTAGTACGTACGCCGGCGGTGTCAATCAAGTCTTTAAGCCCCAATGGGACGCCATGCAGGGGACCGCGCCAGTCGCCGCGCTGGATCTCGGCTTCGGCCTGGCGTGCTTCGGCCAGGGCGGAATCCGCTGTGACGGTGATGAAAGCGTTGAGCGCGGGATTCAGCTTCTCAATCCGTGCCAGGCAGTACTGCGTCAGTTCTACGGGCGAGACTGACCGTTTCCGCAGTTCTTCACCGAGTTGCAGTAGAGATGTGTGCAATTGTTTTCCCCGAATCCCCGGGTAACATTTTATCGTCTAAGTGAGTAACCGCCTTTGACTGGAAAGTCTATAATCTCTCAGTCCGGCCGCTTCGCGAACCCCAGGAGGATCCCATGGCCCAGATGACCGCAACCCCGGTAAGCACGCAGAGCTTTCTGGTCGATGGCAAGTGGATCGAGGAAGGTGATCCCGTTGAGGTCAAATCACCCTACGACGGAAGCGTGGTCGGACGGGTGTTCCAGGGCCGTCGCGAGCACGCCGAAGCAGCTATTGCCGCTGCGGTAAAGGCGTTCGGGACGACGCGACGGCTGCCGGCTTTCGAGCGCCAGCGGGTGCTGCGCCGGGTGGCCCAGGCGATCGCCGAACGCAAGGAAGAATTCGCCCGCACCCTGTCGCAGGAAGCAGGCAAGCCGATTAAGGCTGCCCGGACCGAAGTCGAGCGTGCGGTTTTCACTTTCACCGTGGCCGCCGAGGAAAGCACGCGAATCTACGGCGAGTATCTTCCACTCGACTGGCAGGAATTTACCGCCGGACGCTGGGGCATCGTGCGGCGCTTCCCGCTAGGACCGATTGCCGGGATTACTCCATTCAATTTTCCGCTGAACCTGGTGGCGCACAAGCTGGCGCCGGCGATTGCCGCCGGCTGCAGCATGGTGATCAAGCCTGCGCCCCAGACGCCGCTCAGCGCCTTGTTGCTGGCCGAGGCAGTGCAGCAGGCGGGCTGGCCCGACGGCGCGTTGAACGTGTTGCCGCTCTCTAACGACGATGCCGGCCTGCTGGTGACCGACGAGCGGCTGAAGCTGATCAGCTTCACCGGCAGCGCTGCCGTGGGATGGGACATCAAGCGGCGTGCCGGGAAAAAGAAAGTCATCCTGGAATTGGGTGGCAATGCCGGGGTGATCGTTCACAGTGACGCGGACCTGGCGTATGCCGCCGAGCGCTGCGTGGCGGGCGGGTTCGCCTATGCCGGGCAGACCTGCATTTCTGTGCAGCGCATCCTGGTGGAGCGTTCGGTGTGCAGCAAGTTTACCGACCTGCTGCTGGCCGGAGTGAAGAAGCTGAAGACCGGAGATCCGTTGCAGGAGTCCACCGATCTGGGCCCGCTCATCCGCGAAAGCGACGCCGTCCGCGCCACCGATTGGGTGCTGGACGCGGTACGTAGCGGTGCCCGCCTGCTGTGCGGCGGCCAACGCAAGGGCTCAGTCATGGAGCCCACGGTGCTAACCAATACCCGCGCGGAGATGAAGGTGAACTGCCAGGAAATTTTTGCCCCGGTGGTGACGGTCGAGGCTTACGACGATTTCAACGACGCCGTGCGCCAGGTCAACAATTCTCCTTATGGATTGCAGGCGGGCATTTTCACTCGCGATGCCAAGCTGCTGTTCAATGCGTATGAGGAACTCGAAGTCGGTGGCCTGATGGCCGGCGACGTACCCACTTTCCGCATTGACCACATGCCGTACGGCGGCGTGAAAGAATCGGGATTGGGCCGCGAGGGTCTGCGTTACGCCATCGAGGAGATGACCGAGCCCAAGCTGATGGTGATGAATCTGCGATAGAGAAAGCGGGCGTTGGTCGGTCGTCGTTGGTCGTTGGCCAAGGCCCGCGGTTGTTCCTGGCCACGTTGAAATTCACAACAATTTTTCTTCAGACTCACCTCCAACAAAAATCCTGCGGATTCGGTTGCGAGCGTCCCACCGCCGTGCTCCCGCCTGCTATAATCACAAGTTTTCGTGTCACGCGTCACCGATCCTTGTGGGGTCTTAATTTAGCCAGGCTGCACCAACCGGGGTGGAAGGATGCCCCGCTGCTGTCGACGTCATCATTTAATGCAGATTTTCCATCGCAGTACGAACACGATTTCGCGGGCCACCATCTATGGCGCCGTTTTCGTGGTGGCGGCACTGTTCTGGGCGGCCGCCAATATTCAGCGTTCTCCCTATGTGACCTACGCGGGGGTGGCACGGCCGCAGCCCGTGCCTTTCAGCCACCAGCACCACGTGGCTGGACTGGGGATAGACTGCCGGTACTGCCACACTTCGGTCGAGACCTCGAGCTTTGCCGGTATCCCGCCCACCAAGACCTGCATGAATTGCCACTCGCAGATATGGACCAACGCCGCATTGCTGGAACCGGTGCGTGAGAGCTATCGCAGCGGCAAGTCGCTGGTGTGGACACGGGTGAACGACCTGCCTGATTTCGTGTATTTCAATCACAGCATTCATATCAACAAGGGTGTAGGTTGCAACACTTGTCACGGGCCGGTCGACCGCATGCCGCTGATGTACAACTATGCATCGCTACAGATGGAGTGGTGCCTGGATTGCCATCGCGCGCCTGACAAGTATCTGCGTCCGCGAGACCAGGTTTTCAATATGCGCTATGAGCCACCGGCGAGCGACAAGCCGGTGCGGCTGGATGGCAAGGACTATACCGACCAGCTGGCCCTGGGAGCGGACTTGATACAGAAGTACAAAGTGCGCAATCCGATGGACATCACGACGTGTTCGACGTGCCACCGTTAGAGCTTAGAGTGAAGATGAACGACGAAAACAAAAAGCCGCATCGCGAGGACGTCTGTCCGGGGAAGAAAGGCAAACTGGATTTGGCCTCAGCGCGCGCCGCCATCGCTGGAACCACCGGGCCGGAGTACTGGCGCAGTCTCGAGGAACTTGCGGGCAGCGCGGAGTTCCGGGAGATGATGCACCGGGAGTTTCCCAAGGGCGCGTCAGAGTGGCTCGATGGGGCGTCGCGCCGCGGCTTCCTGAAGCTGATGGGCGCATCGCTGGCGCTGGCGGGAATGACCGCCTGCACCAAGCAGCCGCTCGAACCGATTGTTCCGTATGTCCGGCAGCCCGAAGAACTGATTCCTGGGCGGCCACTGTTTTACGCCACGGCGTTTGAACTGGGCGGATACGCCAGCCCGGTGCTGGTGGAAAGCCATCAGTATCGTCCCACCAAGATTGAAGGCAACGCGCAGCATCCCGCGAGCCTGGGCGGGACCGATGTGTTCGCGCAGGCGTCGATCCTGGGAATGTACGATCCCGACCGCTCGGAGAACATCAGCTACCTCGGCGAGGTGCGTACGTGGGGATCGTTCCTGGAGGCCATTCGCGGGCCGTTGAGTGCGCAAAAGGGTTTGCAGGGCGCGGGCATCCGCATCCTGACGCAGACGGTTTCATCGCCGACGCTGGCCGACCAGTTGCGTTCGCTGCTCAAGATTTATCCGCAGGCCAAGTGGCATGTTTACGAGCCAGTGAATCGCGACAACGTGCACGAAGGCGCGCGGATGGCGTTCGGCGAGCCAGTGGAGACGCAGTACAAGCTGGAAAGTGCAGATGTAATTGTCTCGCTCGATGCCGATTTCTTGTATGCGGGCTTTCCTGGTTCCACTCGCTACATCCGCGACTTCGCCAAGCGGCGGAATCCTGATGGCAACATGAACCGGCTCTATGTAGCCGAGAGTACTCCGAGTTCGACGGGAGCGAAGGCGGATCATCGGTTGCCGCTGCGCGCAGCGGACATTGAGGGTTTTGCGGGCCTGCTTCAGTTTGCCTTGATGGCGAACTCGAACCCGCAAGACAGCGAGCATACGAAATTTGCGGAGCGTGTTGCGTCAGACCTCTCTTTACACCACGGCGCGAGCGTCGTGATTTCCGGCGACCATCAACCCCCCGCTGTACATGCGATGGCTCACGCCATGAACAACGCGCTGGGCAATGTCGGGAAGACGGTTTTCTACACCGACCCAGTGGATGCCAACCCGGTCAATCAGACTGAGTCTCTCAAAGATCTGATCGCGGACATGCGGGGCGGGAAAGTCGACTTGCTGGTGATCATGGGCGGCAACCCCGCCTACGATGCGCCTGCCGACTTCGGTTTTGCCGATGCGCTTAAGAACACCAAGATTCCGCTGCGAGTCCACGTCGGACTGTACGAAGACGAAACCGCGGAACTCTGCCAGTGGCACGTCAATCAGTCGCACTACCTCGAGGCCTGGAGTGACACTCGCGCCTACGACGGCACCGTGAGCATTGTGCAGCCACTGATCGCTCCGCTGTACAACGGCAAGAGTGCGCACGAAATGGTGGCGCTGCTGTCGGGGCAGGCGGACGCCAGCGGACACGACATCGTGCAGGCTTACTGGCAGAAACAACATCCCGGACCTGATTTCGAGGCCTTCTGGCGAAAATCATTGCACGACGGATGGATTGAAGGCACGGCGTTCGCAGCTAGGACGCCAGTGCTAAAGACGGCAAGCATTCCCAAGCCCGCGCCCGCTAGCACTGCGCCAATCGAGCTCAACTTCCGTCGCGATCCTTCCATCTACGACGGACGCTTCTCCAACAACGGCTGGCTGCAAGAACTGCCGAACCCGATGACCAAGATGACCTGGGACAACCCCGTGCTCATCGGTCCGGCGATGGCGGACCGACTGCAACTGAAGTCCGAGGACATGGTCGAGTTGGAGTTGAACGGGAAAAAAGTCGCAGCTCCAATCTGGATTCAAGCGGGGCATCCCGACAATTCGGTCACCGCCTTTCTGGGCTACGGGCGCAGGCGCGCAGGCCGTGCCGGAACCGGCGCAGGCTTCGACATGTATCCGCTGCGAACGAGTGCGACCCCGTGGCTCGCGACGGGGCTGAACATTCGCAAGACTGGCGATACCTACAAGCTTGCGTCCACGCAGGGGTACCAGACCATGGACACGCCCGATGGCGCCACGCGTCCGCTGGTGCGTGCGGCGTCGCTTGCGGAGTACAAGAAAGAACCCAACTTCGCGCAGGAAGAAGAACCGGCGCCCGGGCTGACGCTCTATCCCGGATACGACTACAAGAAAGAAGACTACGCGTGGGGCATGGCGATCGACATGAACTCCTGCGTGGGATGCAACAACTGCATCGTCGCCTGCCAGTCGGAAAATAACATTGCGGTGGTGGGCAAGGAGCAGGTCGTCATCGGTCGTCACATGCACTGGCTTCGTGTCGATGCCTACTACCAGGGAGACCGCGCCAATCCCAAGGCGTACTTCCAACCGGTGCCTTGCATGCATTGCGAGAACGCGCCTTGCGAGGTGGTGTGTCCGGTGGGTGCGACCAACCACAGCACCGAAGGCCTGAACGACATGGTCTACAACCGCTGCGTGGGGACGCGCTACTGCTCGAACAACTGTCCTTACAAAGTGCGGCGGTTTAATTTCCTGCTGTTCCAGGACTGGGAGACGCCGCAGTACAAGATGATGCGCAATCCGGACGTGTCGGTGCGTAGCCGCGGCGTGATGGAAAAGTGTACGTACTGTGTGCAGCGCATCAACGAGAGCCGCATTGTGGCGGAGCGGGAGGATCGCAAGATTTCGGATAGCGAGTTGCAGTCGGCATGCCAGCAGTCGTGTCCGGCAGACGCGATTGTGTTCGGCAATATCAATGATCCCAACAGCCGGGTTTCAAAATTGAAAGCGCAGGCGCGCAACTATTCGTTGCTGGGCGATCTGAACACCCGGCCGCGCACCACGTACCTGGCCGAGATTCGCAACCCTAACCCCGAACTGGAAACGTAAGCGGTCAATTCATGGACGAGCAAACGAAATCAGTGACGTCGAGCAAGCAGGCCCCGGTCATCGAACCCGGGTATACCTTTGCCACCGTCACCGACAAGATCAGCGCGATCGTGCTGCAACGCCCCACCTCCAACGGGTGGTTCGTGGGCTTTGGCATCGGCTTCCTGCTCACCATGATGATGTTGTTCGCCATCGGCTACCTGTTCGTTCGCGGGACCGGCATTTGGGGTGTGACCATTCCGATCGGCTGGGGCTTTGCCATCGTCAACTTCGTGTGGTGGATCGGCATCGGGCACGCGGGCACGCTGATTTCCGCCATCCTGCTGTTGTTGCGGCAATCGTGGCGCAACTCCATCAACCGTTTTGCCGAGGCCATGACGCTGTTTGCGGTGTCGTGCGCCGGGATCTTCCCGCTGATTCACGTGGGCCGTCCCTGGCTGGCTTACTGGTTGTTTCCCTATCCCAACACCATGGGCGTGTGGCCGCAGTTCCGCAGCCCCCTGGTCTGGGACGTGTTCGCGGTGTCCACATACTTCACCATTTCGCTGCTGTTCTGGTTCATCGGACTGATCCCGGATTTGGCGACGCTGCGTGATCGCTCGGACAATCGCTGGGCAAAGATCATTTACGGAATTCTGGCCATGGGCTGGCGAGGCTCGGCGCGGCACTGGCATCGCTACGAGACGGCGTATCTGCTGCTGGCCGGCCTGGCGACACCGCTGGTGCTTTCCGTACACACCGTGGTCAGCTTCGATTTTGCGGTGGGCATCGTGCCGGGATGGCACACCACCATCTTTCCGCCCTACTTCGTGGCGGGCGCGATCTATTCCGGATTCGCCATGGTGTTGATGCTCGCCATTCCCATCCGCAAGCTCTACGGGTTGGAAGACTTCATCACCGAGCGCCACCTGGAGAACTCGGCGAAAGTCATGCTGGCGACCGGACTGATCGTAGCCTACGGCTACGTGATTGAAGCCTTCATGGGCTGGTACAGCGGCAATCGCTACGACGCCTTCACCTTGTGGAACCGGCTGCACGGGCCGTATGCATTCTTTTATTACATGCTGCTGGCGTGCAACATCGTCATCCCGCAAGTGTTGTGGAGCAAGAAACTTCGGACCAGTCCGGTGTGGCTGTTTTTCATATCCGGCGTGGTGCTGGTCGGCATGTGGCTGGAGCGGTTCATCATCGTCGTGGTCAGCCTGCAGCGTGATTTCCTGAACTCGTCCTGGGGAATGTACTACCCGACGCGCTGGGACTGGATGACCTACATCGGGACCATCGGCATGTTCCTGGCTGCCATTTTCCTGTTCGTGCGCATCCTGCCCATGATTTCTATTTTCGAAATGCGCACTCTGCTGCCGGAAGCGGAGGTGAAGGAATGAAGCGGACTCCGGTGTACGGATTGATGGCCGAGTTTGATTCCGCCACCGCGCTGGTGGCCGCCGCGCATCGCACGCGCGAGGCGGGCTACAAGAAAATGGACGCCTATAGTCCCTTCCCTGTGGAAGGACTGGCGGAAGCGGTCGGGTTCCACCACGACGAAGTGCCGCTGGTGGTGCTGACTGGCGGGTTGATTGGTTGCCTGGCTGGCTATGGCATGCAGTACTGGATTTCGGCGATCAGTTATCCCTTGAACATTGGCGGGAAGCCTTACCACTCGTGGCCGGCGTTCATCGTGGTTACGTTTGAGATGACGATTCTTTTTGCCGGGATCGCGGCGGTGTTCGGCATGCTGGCATTGAACGGGTTGCCCATGCCCAATCATCCGGTGTTCAACGTGCCGCGATTTGCGCTGGCCACGAAAGACAGATTTTTCCTGATCGTGTTTTCGTCCGATCCCAAGTACGACGCTGCTGCTACCCGGCAGTTTCTGGAGAGCCTGGGACCGCGCTCACTTTCGGAGGTCCCTGGTTAGGCATGTTCAACCTCCGAAAACTCGCACTGCTGGGGTTGCTGCCGCTGGCGTTGGCGGGTTGCCGCCAGGATATGCACGACCAGCCGCGGTTCAAACCGCTGGCGCAGAGCGATTTTTATGCCGATTTGCGGTCGGCGCGCACGCCGGTCGAAGGCACAGTGGCGCGAGGGCAGCTGCACGAGGACACGTATTTCTACTCCGGAAAGATCGGTTCCAGCGCCGGCGACTTCATGCCCTTCCCGGTGACCGAGGACGTGCTGGCGCGGGGCCGGGAACGGTTCAACATTTACTGCGCGCCCTGCCACTCGCGGGTGGGCGACGGCAACGGGTTTATTCCGTCGCGTGGATTTCCCCGCAAGCCGCCTTCGTATCACAGCGAGCGCTTGCGCAGGGCGCCGCTGGGTTATTTCTTTGATGTGATTACGAACGGCTTCGGAATCATGCCCGACTATGCGTCGCAGATTCCGCCGCGCGACCGCTGGTGCATCATCGCCTACATTCGCGCGCTGCAGTTGAGCCAGGGTGCAACAATGGCGGATGTCCCGAGCGGGCAGAAAGTGCCTTCCGAGGCGCCGCAGTTTGAAGAACCCGGCTCGGGCGCGACTCTGCCGGTAGTGGCGCCGAAGTCCGCGAACCCGCAACCGGAGGAGCCGAAATGAGCGCGGCGCACAACAATTTCGACTTGATGGCGCCGCCGGTAGCCAAGACCATCCGGCAGCGCTCGCTGCTCGTGGGCGCGGTGTTTTCGGTGGTCGCAGGGATGATTGCGTGGAAGTGGCCGGACCAGTTTTTCCACGCATACCTGATCAGCTACATGGACTGGCTCGGAATCGCGTTGGGGTCGATGGCGATCCTGATGCTCCGGCACTTGACCGGAGGTGGTTGGGGCATGGTGATCCGCCGCATTCTGGGCGCGGCCATGCGAACGCTGCCGCTGCTGGCACTGCTGTTTCTGCCGATCCTGTTCGGGATCCCTCGACTGTATATCTGGGCGCGGCCTCTGGACTCAATCCAGGACAAGCTTCTTCGCGAACACTTGGAGCAGATCACCAAGACATATCTGACGACCAACGGTTTCATTGTGCGCGCGGTGATTTACTTCGCGATCTGGGGGGCAGTGGCGTTTTTCCTGACGAAATGGTCGGCGGAGCAGGACCATCCACCCATTCGCGATAACAGTTCGCGCTTCAAGGCGCTAAGCGGCCCGGGGCTGATCCTGTACGGGTTCACTATTTCGTTTGCGGCGATCGATTGGGTCATGTCGATTGATCCCGGTTGGATCTCGACTATTTACGGGCTGCTGCACCTGGCTGGACAAGTGTTGTCGGCGATTTGCTTTGCCGTGGTGGTGGAGCGAATCCTGGTGCGCTACAAGCCAATGTCGGAGCTGCTACAGCCGGACTTCGTACATGACCACGGCAAACTGATGCTGACCTTCATCATGGTGTGGGCCTACTTCTCGTTCTCGCAGTGGCTGATTATCTGGGCGGGAAACTTGCCGGAAGAAATTACCTGGTATATGAAGCGCCTGAACGGCGGCTGGGGGTACGTCGGCCTGTTCCTGGTGCTGTTCCACTTTGCTGTGCCGTTCGTTCTGTTGCTGTCGCGGGCCTTCAAGCGCGATGTGACCCGTTTGGTATGGCTGGCGGTCTGGCTGTTGGTCGCGCACTACGTAGACCTGTTCTGGATGATCGAGCCCAACTTCTCCAAGACCTTCACCGTGACCCTGGCGGACCTGGTCATTCCGTTCGCCATGGGTGGCTTGTGGATGTCGTACTTCTTCCGCAACCTGAATGCGATGCCGCTGGTGCCCGCCTATGATGCGGATGCCAAGCAGGTTCTGGAGCCGGCGCATGAGTGACGAGAGCAGGATGCACACACAGCAACCGGAGTTCGAGCAGCAAGACCTGCGCCCCAAAGTGGTGTTCGGCGCCCTGGCCGGACTGGCGGTCATTCTGGTGATCAGCTATTTCATCGTGATGGGCTTCTACCACTACATGGACACGTACCAGAAGGCCCACGAGCCGCCACAGAATCCGCTGGTCACGCCGCGCGTGGAATCCGGTAAGCCAACAAAGACGGAAACGCAGGCGGAAATCAAGAGAGCGTTTCCCGAGCCGCGGTTGGAAGAAGACGAGCGCGACCAAATGAACAGCGTCCGGCTGGAAGAAGAGAAGCAACTGCACAGCTACGGTTGGACTGACGAAAAGGCCGGCGTGGTACACATCCCGATCGAGCGGGCCATGGAATTGACGGCGCAGCGCGGTTTGCCGGTGTATTCGGCGAAGGCAGCGACGCCGGCCGGCAGAGGGCAAGAAGCAGCCGTGACAAAGAGGGCGAAGCAATGAGTGCCAAGGGCGAGTTTCAGTGTGTGCGCGGGCGGTTCCTGCGCTCCTTCGCGGCTTCCGTGCTAGCCGTGATCGGACTGATGGGCGCGGCGCAGGCGCAAATGTATCCAGGGAACGCGATGGGAGGAATGACGACCCCCCCGACCAGCCAGCGTCCGCCGATGCTAAAGCAGGTAGGAATTGAGCAGCGGCTGAACGAGCAGATTCCGCCCGACCTGACCTTCCGCGATGAAAGCGGCAAGACGGTGCGGTTGGCGGATTACTTCGGCAAGAAGCCGGTGATCCTGAACCTGGTCTATTTTCAGTGTCCCATGCTGTGCAGCGAAGTGCTGAGCGGGCTGACCAGCGCACTCACCATCCTGAAGTTCGATGTGGGCAAGGAGTTCGACATCATTACCGTGAGCATCGATCCCCGGGACAACCCGGAGATGGCGGTAGAAAAAAAAGCTGGCTTGCTGAAGCGCTACCACCGCGCGGGTGCCGAACAAGGCTGGCACTTCCTGACCGGGGACCAGGCCAACATTACAGCGTTGGCCAAGGCGGCGGGCTTTGGCTACGAGTATGACCAGAGCACCGGGCAGTTTGCTCATGCGACAGCCATCATGATCCTCACGCCCGAGGGCAAGATCTCGCGGTATCTGTACGGAGTCGAGTATCCGCCGAAAGATTTGCGCCTGGGGTTGGTAGAGGCTTCCGAGAACAAGATCGGCAACGCGGTGGATGAAGTACTGCTGTACTGCTACCACTACGATCCGGCGACCGGGAAGTACGGCGCCATCATTACCAACATCCTGCGGCTGGCGGGTGTGGTCACGATATTAATTCTGGGGGCTTTCATGTTCGTCATGTTTCGGCGGCCAAGCGCGCCGCCGCTGGGAGCGCAACGAGTCAGGTAGATATGGTTTACAACTTTCCATTATGGCCGGATCGGGCCTCGGCGATGGCGGGCAACGTAGATGCTCTGTACATCTTCCTGCTGGTCGTGTCGGGGCTGATGAGCGCGTTGATTTTTACCCTGGTGCTGGTGTTCGCTGCGCGCTTCCGCAAGCGTCCGGGCCACGAAGCCGAGCAGATCGAGGGCTCTCTGCCGTTGGAACTCACCTGGTCGATCATCCCCATGGGCGTGTTTCTGGTGGTCTTTGTCTGGGGCGCGGTGCTGTACTTCCAGGAGCGCACGCCTCCCCAGGGAGCGATGGAAGTCTACGTCGTGGCCAAGCAGTGGATGTGGAAACTGGAGCATCCCGAAGGCCAGCGCGAGATCAATTCGCTGCACGTGCCGGTGGGCCGCGACGTCAAGTTGATCATGACTTCGCAGGACGTGATCCACAGCTTCTATGTGCCGGCGTTCCGCATCAAGCAGGACGTGCTTCCCGGCCGCTACACCGTGGCCTGGTTCCGCGCCACCAGGCCCGGGACCTATCACCTGTTCTGCGCGGAATACTGTGGCACTCAACATTCGCTCATGGGCGGGGAAGTGGTGGTGATGGAGCCATCGCAGTACGCCGCATGGCTGAGCGGCGGCAACTCCGGACAACCGCTAACGGTCACGGGACAGCGGCTCTTTGCTGAACTCGGCTGCAGCACCTGCCACCGTTCCGACACTCAGGGCCGTGGGCCCAACCTGGTAGGCGTCTTCGGCAGACAGGTGCTGCTGGAAGACGGGCGCACTCTCACCGCGGATGAGAACTATCTGCGCGAGTCGATTGTGAGTCCGGGCTCGAAGGTGGTTTCGGGATTCAAACCGATCATGCCGACGTTCCAAGGCATGGTAAGCGATGAACAGCTCAACGCTCTGGTGGCTTACGTCAAGTCATTGAGTCAACCGGCGTCGAAGAGCGTGGCCGCGGCTGGCACGCAGCCCCAGACACAGCAGGTGCAATAGCCATGGCGACCGCAACGTTACCCGTCACCGAACGCGAGAACTACCTGAACAAGGAGTACGGCATTCGCTCGTGGTTGTTCACTATCGACCACAAGCGCATCGCCCTGCTGTACTTGTTGTCGGTCACCTTCTTTTTCTTTATCGGAGGCCTGTTCGCGCTCCTGATCCGGCTGGAGTTGCTTACCCCGGCGGGCGACCTGGTGCAGGCTGACACCTACAACAAGCTGTTCACCATGCACGGCATGGTGATGGTGTTCTTCTTCCTGATCCCGGTGGTGCCGGCGACGCTGGGAAATTTCCTGGTACCGATCATGATCGGCGCCAAAGACCTGGCCTTCCCGCGCATCAACCTGATGAGCTGGTATCTGTACGTGATCGGCGGCATCCTGATCATGCATTGCATGCTGACCGGCGGCGTTGACACCGGTTGGACGTTCTATACCCCGTACAGCACGGCTTTCACCAATACCAAGATCATCGAGGCAGGCCTGGCGGTGTTCGTTGCCGGGTTCTCTTCCATCTTTACCGGCCTGAATTTCATCGTCACCGTCCACCGCATGCGCGCGCCGGGAATGACCTGGGGGCGTTTGCCGCTGTTCATCTGGGCCAACTACGCGACTAGTATCATCATGATCCTGGGCACGCCGGTGGTGGCCATCACCATCATTTTGGTGGCGGCGGAGAGGCTGTTTCATCTCGGAATCTTTGACCCCAAGCTCGGTGGCGACCCGCTGCTGTTCCAGCACCTGTTCTGGTTCTATTCCCATCCGGCGGTTTACATCATGATTTTGCCGTCGATGGGAATCATCAGCGAAATTATCACCTGCTTCTCGCGCAAGCGCATCTTCGGGTACAAGTTTGTGGCCCTGTCGAGCGTTGCCATTGCGGTGCTGGGATTCCTGGTGTGGGCGCACCATATGTTCGTGGCCGGCATGTCGGTCTATGCCGCGCTGATTTTTTCTTTCCTCAGTTACATGGTGGCGGTGCCGTCGGCAATCAAGGTGTTTAACTGGACGGCGACCATGTACAAGGGGTCGATTTCCTACACTACCCCAATGCTGTACGCATTCGGCTTCCTCGGCCTGTTTACCATTGGAGG
The DNA here is from genome assembly GCA_020073665.1 of Terriglobia bacterium. GTDB lineage: Bacteria > Acidobacteriota > Terriglobia > Terriglobales > Acidobacteriaceae > JAIQEU01. The sequence continues at coordinate 291,084 of JAIQEU010000004.1, read as the reverse complement.
CCTGACGGGCCTGTTCCTGGCTAGCCTCGGCATTGATGTCCACGTCACTGACACCTACTTCGTGGTGGCGCACTTCCACTACATCATGGTGGGCGGAGTGCTGATGGGCTACCTGGGTGGCATGCACTTCTGGTGGCCCAAGATTTCTGGCCGCATGTACCCAGAGGGCTGGGGGCGCCTGGCGGCGTTAATCGTGTTTATCGGGTTCAACCTGACGTTCTTCCCACAATTCATCCTGGGATACGTCGGGATGCCGCGGCGCTACTGGCAATACTCGCCGGAGTTCCAGGTGCTGAACGTGCTTTCGACTGCGGGTTCCACCATCCTGGGCGTGGGCTACCTGCTGCCGATGATTTATTTCCTGTGGTCCATGCGCTATGGCAAGCAGGCGCCCGACAACCCGTGGAATGCGGCTGGGTTGGAGTGGAAGACCAGCTCTCCGCCGACCACGTTCAACTTCGACGAGACTCCGGTGGTTGATTTCGAGGCGTACGACTACGAAAACATCAAGGATACGGACGATGACGGAGGCGCGCATTGAGCGATAGTCCGGCCGTCACCGCGCACAATCCGGAACTGCGGCACCATTTCGCCGACATGGCCCAACAGAAGGATGCAGCCTCGTTGGGTATGTGGCTGTTCCTGGTGACCGAGATCATGTTCTTCGGCGGCATGTTCTGCGCCTACCTCATCTATCGCCTGCAGCACTTCAACGATTTCGCCGCCGCCAGCCAAAGCTTGGATATCACCCTCGGCGCCATCAACACCGCGGTCCTGATCGGAAGCAGTTTGACCGTGGTGCTGGCGGTGAATGCCGCCCAGCGGGGTAAGCGCAAGCTGCTGGTGTTTTATCTGGTAGCCACCATCGTGTTGGGGTGCACCTTCCTGGGGATCAAGGCAAAGGAATACACCCAGAAGTTCGAAGAACACCATGTGCCCGGCCCAACGTTCCATTTCATTCCGACACGCATGGCGGGCCATCCTGAGCAACCGCCGATCGACGAGCGGCACGCGGAAATGTTCTTCTCGCTGTATTTTGTCATGACGGGCATGCACGCCGTCCACATGATCATTGGCGTCGGGCTGTTCAGCGTGCTGACGTTTCAATCATGGAAGGGGCGATATTCCGCCGGCTATTACACGCCGATTGAGAACGCGGGTTTGTACTGGCACTTTGTGGACGTGGTGTGGATTTATCTGTTTCCGTTGCTTTACTTGATCAGCTTGCATGGGTGAGGGCGCAATGTCAGAACACTCGACTTCCGTCGGCTTTTACGTGATGATCTTCATCATCCTTCTACTGCTCACCGCGACCACGGTAGGCGCGGCTTTCATCAACCTGGGGCCGCTGAACCCGGTCATCGCGTTGGGCATAGCCACGACCAAAGCCCTGTTGGTGGTGCTGTTCTTCATGCACGTGAAAGGTGCCAGCGAGAAAATGATCCAGGTCGTCATCATGATGGGAATCTTCTTCCTGCTGCTGCTTCTGGGACTGGCTTTGGCGGACTATGGCACGCGACTCTGGAGCTAGCAGCCCGTAATGACACTCCGATTTCCGAATCCAGCGCGCCTGAAGGCTCCTTCCTAACGCAGCACTTACGCATGCCTGAAGGCATGCCCTGATACGAATCGCAATTGCACCAGGGGCTGCTAAACCCGAAATCGCACCGACATTCCTGGCCCGGTTACGATATACTCCGCCCACTGTAGAAGGACCTAACTTGCGAGGTGACTTATGGCGTTCTGCAATTCTTGCGGCGCAACCATTGAAGCCGGTGCGAAGTTCTGCCCCAAGTGCGGAGGCGCAGTGCCTGCTGGCGCAGCGACTGCCGCTCCCGCGGCTCCTGCCGCACCTCAAAGCAGCAGTGCCCTCAAGATCATCTTAATCGTGGTGGGCGTGCTGGTTGTCCTGTTCATTGCGGGCGCGGCGACCACCGCATTCATCGGCTGGCGAATTGCGCGCTCCAGCCATGTACGGGAGAACAACGGCAACGTCAAAGTAGAGACCCCGTTTGGCACCGTCGAGAGCACGACCAACGCCGACGAAGCCGCCCGCAACCTGGGAGTCGACGTGTATCCCGGCGCCACGGCGAAGAAGTCCGGCGCCGCCAGTATGACGATCGGCGGTATGCATACGGTAGCAGCGGAGTTCGAGACCAGCGATTCTCCCGACAAGGTGGCCGACTTCTACAAGTCAAAGTTTCCCAACGCCAACCTGGTGTCCGCCGAAGGCGACCATTACTCTATTGTCTCCACCGACAAGAAGAACATGATCACCATCAGCATCGAGCCGCAGGACGGCAAGACCCGGATCCACATCGCTAACGTCAGCGGCAAACCTGCTGGCGATTCTTCGAACTAGAGGTCCCGGGGCCCCGATGCCGGACAAGTTCTCAGAACTCGCCCGCACTGCCAAGTCGGCCGTAGTTGACGCGGCGGGGCTGGCTGGAGTGCTACGCCAGGAAATTCGCGGCGAGGTGCGCTTCGACAATGGCTCGCGCGCGCTCTACGCCACCGACGGTTCCAGCTATCGCCAGATACCCATTGGGGTAGTGATACCCCGCGACGTCGACGATGTTCTGGCCACCATTGCTACGGTTCGCGAGTTCGGCGCTCCCCTGCTGTGCCGCGGCGGCGGGACTTCGCTCGCGGGGCAGTGCTGCAATGCCGCAGTTATCCTCGACATGTCGAAATACATGGCCCGGATCCTGGGAATCGATCCAGCGCGCCGGCTGGCGCGGGTCGAGCCTGGGGTAATTCTCGACCATCTGCGCAACGCCGCGGAGAAACACCACCTGACCTTTGGTCCTGATCCGGCGACCCACGACCGGTGCACGCTCGGCGGGATGATTGGCAACAACTCCTGCGGCGTACATTCCGTCATGGCCGGCAAGACCGACGACAACATCGAAGAACTCGAAATCCTTACCTACGACGGTCTGCGCATGAAGGTGGGCGCGACCAGCGCCGAGCAACTGGAAACCATCATTCGCGAAGGTGGGCGACGTGGGGAAATCTATACCGGGCTCAAGCGCCTAAGCGACCAGTACGGCGACCTGGTCCGGCAACGCTACCCCAACATTCCGCGCCGGGTTTCCGGATACAACCTGAACTACCTGCTGCCCGAAAATGGTTTTCATGTAGCGCGAGCACTGGTCGGCTCCGAAGGGACCTGTGTCACGGTGCTCGAAGCCACTTGCCGCCTAGTGGAGAGTCCGCCGGAACGTGTCCTGCTGGTCATCGCATACCCTGACATCTATCAGTGTGCCGATCGCGTGCCGGACGTCATGGCCCACAAGCCGATCGGACTCGAGGGCGTGGACGACCTGCTGGTGGAGTACACGAAGCGCAAAGGGATCAATTCCGAAGGCCTGGCACTTCTGCCGCCCGGCGGAGGTTGGCTGTTCGCAGAGTTCGGCGCAGCTACGGCGCAGGAATCCGAGGCCCAAGCGCGTGGGTTGATGTCGGCGCTGAGCCAGAGTGCCAACTCGCCGCAGATGCGCCTGTTTACCGACAAGCAGCAGGCGAAGCGCGTGTGGGAGGTGCGTGAGTCCAGCCTAGGCGCAATTTCTCATGTGCCGGGTGAACCGCTCAGTTGGGAAGGCTGGGAAGACTCGGCCGTCGAACCTGCGAAGCTGGGGAACTACCTGCGCGAACTGCGAAAGCTGATGAACGCGTACGGCTATCGGGGAGTGCTCTACGGCCACTTCGGACACGCCTGTGTGCACACCCGCATCAGTTTCGACATGGAGACGGCGGAAGGCATACGAAAATACCGCCAGTTCGTCGAGGAGGCCGCTGACCTGGTGGTGAGCTACGGAGGTTCACTATCCGGAGAGCACGGCGATGGGCAATCCCGCGCCGAGCTGCTGCCGAAGATGTTCGGGCCGGAGTTGGTGCAGGCCTTCCGCGAGTTCAAAGCGCTTTGGGACCCGGACTGGAGGATGAACCCAGGCAAAGTAGTTGAGCCATACCGCCTGGACGAAAACCTCCGCTTGGGCGCCGACTACGATCCGTGGGAGCCGCAGACCCATTTCCAGTTTCCCGAGGACCACGGCAGCCTGGCTCATGCCACGTTGCGCTGCGTCGGTGTTGGCAAATGCCGACACTACGAAGGCGGAGTGATGTGTCCCAGCTTCCGCGTGACCCGCGAGGAAGAGCACTCCACCCGCGGCCGTGCCCACCTGCTGTGGGAGATGACTCAAGGCGACGTCATCCAGGACGGCTGGCGCGACCAGCACGTGAAAGAATCGCTCGACCTGTGCCTGGCTTGCAAGGGTTGCAAGAGCGATTGCCCGGTGGGCGTGGATGTGGCCACCTACAAGGCCGAGTTCCTGTCGCACTACTACGAAGGACGCATGCGCCCACGCAGCGCCTATGCGTTCGGGAACATTGATCTGTGGGCACGGCTGGCATCGCATGCACCGGGACTGGTGAATCTCACCACCCAGCTTCCATTCCTGAGAGATATCGCCAAGATGGTTGCGGGCATTCCGCGCGAACGCTCGATCCCCGCGTTTGCTCCTCAAACTTTTCGCAGCTGGTTCCAGCAGCGGCAGCCGGGCAATCTTGGGGAGACTCCGGTGCTGCTCTGGCCCGACACTTTCAACAACTACTTTCTTCCCGATACTTCGAAGGCTGCGGTCGATGTTCTAGAGGCAGCCGGCTTCCGCGTGCTGCTGCCCGTCACGAGCTTATGCTGCGGGCGTCCGCTCTGCGATTGGGGCATGCTCGACCGCGCCAAGAACTTGCTCCTGGAGATTCTCGACGTGCTCGAGCCCGAGATCGAAGCAGGCATTCCCGTGGTGGTGCTCGAACCAAGCTGTGCGGCGGTGTTCCGCGACGAACTGGTCAACTTGTTCCCCAAAGACGAGCGGGCGCGAAGGCTGTCGCAGCAGACATTTCTTCTGAGCGAATTTCTGGAGCAGCATGCCCGCGAGTTTCGATTGCCCAAGCTGCCTCGCAAAGCGCTGGTCCATGGCCATTGCCATCACAAGTCGGTGATGAAGATGGCCGGCGAAGAAGCGGTGCTGCGGCGGATGGGAATCGAATACCAGGCGCCGGCACCGGGTTGTTGCGGCATGGCTGGGTCGTTTGGATTTGAACAAGACAAGTACGACGTGTCGGTTGCTATCGGAGAACTGGAGTTGCTACCCGCCGTGAGGAAGGCGGCAGCCGACTGCCTGATCATTGCCGACGGCTTTAGTTGCCGGGAACAGATCGCCCAGTGCACCGACCGCCACGCCCTGCACCTGGCGGAGGTCATCCAGATGGCCCTGCGGGACGAGTTTGCCGGAGCGGAGGACGATTTCCCGGAGCAGGCCCGAGTCGAGCGCCATGACGCCGAGGTAACGCGGTCGCTAAAGCGCGCGGGTGTGGGGGTGGCGGGAGTAGCCGCCGGTTTGGCGCTGTTGTGGGCGGTTGGGAGGGGGCGAAGAACGTAACTTTCTCTCGCTGTCATCCCTAGCGGAGCGAGGGATCTGGGTTTCTGGCGGCAGCCTGATTCGCAGCCGGCATACATCCAGACCCCGCGCGGCGTTCGGGATGACAACGCTATTTCGCTGTATAAGTGTATTGTTATCATATTCTTAAGGTGCTACACGGCCATGTCTCGCCAGACCGTCCCTATTCTGGGAGAATAGAGAGATTCGGCTGGGGCAATCGGCTTCCAGGTGTAGCGTCCGGCCAAGAGGGCGGCGGCCATGATCCGGGACAGCGAACCATCTCTAACCCTTACTGACACATCCGAGCAAGCCAAAGCAGGGCAGAGAGTCGAGCCTGCGCTGCGCGGGTCTGTCCTGGTGCTCATCCAGTTCGACGTGTGTGAGGAGATCCGGCTGGAGCAGCTGCGCCAGATTTTTGGCGCCCGCAAGCTGGAGTTGCCTTCTTTCAAGCACCCTGCCCCGGGCTATGTTCGCTATGAGCGGCCCCCTGTGGTGGAGACGATTGAGCCCCTGGTGCTGGAGAGTGGCGAGCGCCTGGATGGTCAGATCAAGTACTACGACTACGGGGTCCTGAGCGTAGTGTTCGAGCTGCCGTTCTCGGGCGACTGGGACACGCTAGTGCGTCTGGGCAGCCGCTGGGTCTCGGATGTAGATTTTTCCGGTCACGCATCCCGCATTGCGCGCCAGCGGTTGGAGCGTGCTGCTCCGGCCCTGGTGAAGCCTTACTCCGATTGGCTCAGCGAGGACTATTTCATCTTTCATGTGCGTGACGTCGTTGAGTCGCCGTCGGCGGTGGCTGCGCACGGGGAGCGCATCGCGCAGATTGTGCGCGGCGAGACCGCTATGCTCTCCGAAGGCGAGCGCAACGAGATCCTGCAGTCGCGAATTTCCTATTATCCCAATGACTTGGCTGTCATCGGCTGGAACGCGGCCTTTCTCTACGACACCCAGGCAGGCGCCGAAACCGCCATCCAACTGCTGGAATATGCCAACTCCCAGTTGCTCGAGTTCCGCTATTACGACGAGTTGCTGACCCGCGAATTGGACGGCGTTTACGACTTTCTGGAAGAAGGCACCGGACTGTGGGCCCGCTGGCGCACGGCGCGCGCGGCTTCCAAGCTGCACACCGTGCTGCTCGACGTCAACGAACTCACTGAGCATGCCGACAACGCCATCAAGTTTCTCAGCGACATGTTTTCCGCGCGCCTCTACAAGCTGGCTGCCGCCAAAGTGGGCGTGCCCGACTACAAGACTCTGGTAAAAGAAAAACTGCAGACCGCCGAGGATCTCTACAGCTTCATGGTGGAGCAGTTTCACCAGAGCCGCGCGTTCGTGCTGGAACTGATGGTGGTGATTATCCTGATCATCGACCTGATCTTTCTGTTCAAAGGCAAATCGCTGTAGGAGAAACGATGCGAGGTCTCAAAGGGAAACGTGTGCTTATCACCGGTGGCGCCAGCGGCATTGGCGCGGCCACCGCCGCCCGCTTTCTAGAAGAGGGTTCAGCGGTATGCGTGCTCGACCGCGACGGCAAAGCACGGGCCGAAATCCAGCGCCAGTTGCCCGCGCTGGCGGGAGCTGTGGACGCCGATGTTTCCAACTTGAAGCAAGTGCAGGCGGCGTTTGCCGAAGCCATCCAAATGATGGGCGGTGTGGACGTGCTGGTCAACAACGCCGGCATCAGCATTCGCCATAACTTCCTCGATATCACGCCGGAAGAGTGGGACAAAGTCATTGCGGTGAACCTGACGGGCGTATTCTACGTGGCCCAGACCGCGGCCCGGCACATGTGGGAGCGGGGCAGCGGTGTAATTCTGCAGACGGCATCGACCAATGGCGTGATGGGCTATCCCTACTATGCCGACTACAACGCCACCAAGGCGGGCGTGATCGAACTGACCAAGTCCATGGCGCTGGAACTGGCGCCGAAAATCCGGGTATGCGCGGTGGCGCCGGGATACGTGCTTACCCCCATGCAGCGCGCCGAGTACACCGACGCCATGCTCGATGAGGTAAACAGCAAAATTCCTCTGCGCAGGCACGCGAAGCCGGAGGAGATCGCGGCGCTGTTCGCATTTCTCGCTTCGGATGATGCGGCTTACATGACCGGGCAGGTGTACACCATCGACGGCGCAGAAACTGCGGGAAGCCTGGCCGGGCGATAATCCTCCACATGGCCAACTCCAGCAAGACACCTAACGGCAAACTGACTGGCAAGATTGCGCTGATTACCGGCGGCGCGTCCGGCATCGGGCGTGCCACGGCGCTTCTTTTCGCTCGCGAAGGCGCGGCGATTGCCATTACCGACTTGAACGAGCAAGGCGGGCAGGCGGTTGCCCTTGAAATCAAACAGAATGGCGGCGAAGCCATCTTCGAACCTGGCGACGTGACGCGCGCCGCCGATTGCCGCCGTGTAGTGGATCGCGTGACCGACGAATTTGGCGCGATTCATTCGCTGTTCAACAACGCTGGCATCATTCGGCGCGCCTCGGTGGTTGAGCTTAGCGAGGCAGACTGGGACCGGGTCATGGCGGTCAACGTGAAATCCATCTTCCTGCTTTCCAAGCAGGTCATCCCGATCATGGCGAAGGCGGGGGGCGGATCAATCATCAATATGGCATCGGGATGGGGTCTGGCGGGCGGGCCCAGGGCGGCAGTGTATTGTGCTTCAAAAGGCGCGGTGGTGCTTTTGACCAAGGCGATGGCGATTGATCACGGTCCGCAGAAGATTCGCGTAAACTGCATCTGCCCGGGTGATACCGATACCGCCATGCTGCGCAACGAAGCCCAGCAGTTAGGCGAGCCCAGCGATCGCTTTCTGGCGGAAGCAGCGCGACGGCCACTCGGTCGCGTGGGCACGCCGGAAGAGATCGCGCAGGCCGCGCTTTATCTGGCAGGTGACGCGTCGTCATTCGTTACCGGAACGGCATTGGTCGTGGACGGCGGCGGGCTGGCTGGAAACTCTTAGCACTTGGCATTTAGCCAGTACAGGCCCTTGCCGCGTCCCGCAAAGCCCTTAGGGGCCAAGTGCTAATTGCTAATTGCTGATTTTCGCCCATGCGCCTCAAAGACAAAGTCGCTCTCATTACCGGCGGGACCTCGGGGATTGGCGAGGCCACGGCCTTACTGTTCGCCAGGGAGGGCGCCAAGGTCGCGATCACCGGCCGTGATGAGAAGCGCGGACATGCCGTGACTGAGCAGATCCTGAAGGCTGGCGGCAAGGCCATCTTCATCCGCACCGACGTGCGTAAAGCCGACGAGTGTCGCCGGGCGGTGGATGAGACCCTGCGCACGTTTGGCCGCCTCGATATCCTGTTCAACAATGCGGGCGTCTTCTATGCCCACACCACCCTCGATTGCAGCGAGGAAGAGTGGGACTTGCAGATTGACATCAACCTGAAGGGCACATTCCTGATGTCGAAATTTGCTTTACCCTCCATGATTAAGCAAGGTGCCGGCGTGATTATCAACAACAGTTCGGGTTGGGGCATCGTGGGCGGTGACGCGGCAGTGGCGTACTGCGCGTCGAAGGGCGGCGTGGTATTGCTGACCAAGGCCATGGCCATCGATCACGGGCGGCAGGGAATCCGCGTGAATTGCATTTGCCCGGGAGACGTGGAAACGCCGATGCTTCCGGAAGATGCCCGCTTTCGCGGCATGAAGTGGGAAGACTACCTGGCTGGGTGCAGCAACCGCCCGCTGGGCCGGATCGGCACGGCCGAAGAGATTGCAAAAGCGGCGCTATTTCTCGCGTCGGATGATTCTTCTTTCATGACCGGGGCTTCGTTGGTGGTCGACGGGGGCGGTACTGCGGATTGAAGGCTGCCGGCGGAACGCTGGCGCCAAGTGAAACCATGACTCAAGCAGTTACAACTCGCAATCGGCAGAAATCACGTGAGTGGTTTGAGCGGGCGCAGCAATCGCTGGTGGAGGGCGTGAATTCGCCTTCGCGTGGGGCGGCGGTGTACGCGCCCGGGCCGGTCGTGCTCGAACGCGGCCTTGGATCGCACGTTTGGGACGCCGACGGCAACGAGTACGTGGACTTTATGATGTCGTTCGGTGCGCTGATCCAGGGTCACGCGCATCCCGAATTGGTTGCGGTGGTCTCGCAGGCGATGGCGGAAGGCTCGCACTTCGCCGCAGCTACATCGGCGGAGGTGGAAGCGGCGGAGCGCTTCCGGCGCATGGTGCCCTCGGCGGAGGTGGTGCGGTTCGCCAACACCGGCAGTGAAGCTACCATGCTGGCGCTGCGGCTGGCGCGCGCTCACACCGGCCGGACGAGATTCCTGAAGTTCGAAGGCCACTACCATGGCTGGTACGATCCGTTTTGCCTGAACGGCCACAGCCATCCCCCGGAGCAGTTAGGTTCGCCGGAGAATCCGGCGCGAATTCCCGACTCCGAGGGTATTCCACCCTCCACATTCGATGACGTGGTGCTTGCGCCCTGGAATGATGCGGCCATGCTGGAGCGCGTCATCAGGCAACACGGCCATGAACTGGCCGCGGTGATTACCGAGCCCATCATGGCGAACATGGGCTGCATCCCACCGCGCGAGGGATACCTGCAACGCCTGCGCGAACTGACCAGCGAATGCGGCGCGCTGCTCATTCTCGACGAAGTCGTGACCGGTTTCCGCTACGCCCCCGGCGGTTGCCAAGAGTATTACAGCATTCGTCCGGACATCAGCACCTTCGGAAAGGCGCTGGGCGCGGGTTTTCCCGTAGGTGCGGTGGCGGGGCCGAGAGCGATTCTTGATCGCATGCGCTGGGGCAACGAGATGGTTCTGCACTACGGGACGTTCAACGGCCACCGGTTGACCATGAAGGTGATTGCCGCGAACCTGGACATGCTGTCGGCGGACCGCACCTACTCCAGGCTGCACGCGATGGGCGACACCGCTATTGCCGGCCTGCGCGAAGTATTCCGGCGGCGCAAGGTGAAGGCGATTGTCCAGGGCTTCGGACCCATGTTCCAGATCTACTTCACCGAGCGCGACGCTATCCACGATTACCGCGATTACTGCGCTTACGTCGACACCCAGCGCTATTCACGCTTTGTTCATTTGCTGCTCGACCGCGGCATTTACATGACCCCCTCGAACGGCCTGCACTGGATTATCTCCACCGCGCATACGGAGCCTGATATTCAACAACTGGTAGAGGCGGCTGACCAAGCCTGCGGGGAGCTGGCGTGAGCGCTACTGTCCTCCTCGGGGGTGGGCGAATCACCGGCGCTCTGGTAGCCGGTCTGCGGCTCGCAGGCTACGACAAGCCGATCGTCGTTCACGACCGGCACGCTGGAAAGCTGCGCCAGCTCAAGAAGCGGTATGCAATTGGAACCGAACCCGACCTGCATCGCGCTGTCGCTCAAGCGAACCTGCTCGTCGTGGCGGTGCGCCCGGATTCTGTTCGCAGTCTGCTGCGAAGCATGGGACCGGTAGATCGTCCAGTCACCGCGGTCAGCCTGGCCGCAGGGGTGCCGCTGGCAAAACTGCGAGCAGAGACCGGGTCCAAGGTGCGATGGGCTCGCGCCATGCCCAGCCCGGTGTGCCGCAGCGGACTCGGTTTGACGGCGGTCACGTTCGAGCGCGGACTCGGACCTGTCGCGCGGCGCACGATAAAGCAATTCTTCGGCAAGGTCGGGGCGGTAGTGGAAATTCCCGAGAGCCGTTTCGACGCTTTCACCGTGACCTATTCGAGCAGCCACGGCTTGCACGCGCTGGCGGCGCTGGCGCACGCCTCCCAAAAACTCGGATTGGACCGTAAAACTGCCTTCGCCGCAGCCGCGCACGCATTGGCAGACGGCATTGTCGCCTGGCGAGAAGGGAACGCCTCGCTAGACCACCTGTTGAGGGAGGCAGCAACGCCGGGCGGAATCGCCGCGACCGTTATGTCGAGCATGGACGCGGCCGGATACGGACTGGCTGTACATCAGGCGTTGCGCGCGGGAATGAGACGGGCGCGAAAGAATGCTAAACCGTAAGTTGCTGCTGCCTTTTTACGGATTGAACTGAGATTTCCACACCGATGGCGAATCTCTGGTGTCGCTGGTCTCATCTACAACCGGGTCTGCGTATTCGTGAGAAGAGGGAAGAATATGGCTCGTATGAAAGTTGCGCAAGTAGTCAAGGCTGGCGGGAATTTTGAAATTGTCGAACGCGAAGTTCCTCAACCCGGACCACATGAGGTTCGTGTTAAGGTCGAGGCCTGCGGAATCTGTCACAGCGATTTGTTGACCAAGGAAGGGGTGTGGCCGGGCATCCAGTTCCCTCGCGTTCCAGGCCACGAGGTGGCCGGACGCATTGATGCGGTCGGCTCGGAAGTCAAAAACTGGAAGATAGGCCAGCGGGTGGGCGTGGGATGGCACGGCGGCCACTGCTTCGTCTGCGACGCCTGCCGGCGCGGCGACTTCGTGCTGTGCGCGGTGGGGAAAATCACCGGCATCACTCACGATGGCGGCTACGGCGAATACATGCTGTCGCCGGCTGAAGCGGTGGCGGCGATTCCCGATGACCTGCCGGCAGCGGAGGCGGCTCCGCTGCTCTGCGCCGGTATCACAGTTTTCAATTCGCTGAGAAATTCCGGCGCCCGGGCCGGCGATCTGGTTGCCGTGCAAGGCATCGGAGGCCTCGGGCATCTGGGCATCCAGTATGCAAACCAAATGGGATTCGACACCGTGGCCGTCGGACGCGGTAAGGACAAGGAACCCCTGGCCAAGAAGCTGGGTGCGAAACACTTTGTAGACACCGGGGCAGGTGACCCTGCGGCACGGTTGCAAAAGCTGGGCGGCGCTCGCGTGATTCTGGCGACTGCACCGGATGCAAAGTCGATGTCGGCGCTGGTGAGTGGCTTGTCGAGCAACGGAAAGCTGGTGCTGGTGGGCGCTCCTATGGAGCCGATGACGGTGAATGTCCTTGATCTCATCAGTCTCCGGCGTTCTATCCAGGGCTGGCCCTCCGGCGCTGCCATGGATTCCGAAGACACGCTGAGGTTCAGCTTGCAGAGCGGGGTTCGACCGATGATCGAGAAATATCCCCTGGCCAAGGTGGCGGAAGCTTACGACCAGATGATCAGCGGCAGAGCCCGGTTCCGGGTCGTGCTCATCATGGGCGGATGAGCTAGCGGGAGAACAGTCTTCCCGCCAGGCGAACAGCGCGCACGCCCCGATAAAGGGGGAACAGGGCAGCGGGCAGCCGGACGGCCGACCATTCTCCTATCCCCGGTGTGACTGCGAGACGCCATAGGAACCGAAACCGGTCCCGTCCACGCTCTCGTGCGTCCATCATCAGCTTGAAATAGGGAATCGACTCCGGATTGATTTCCGTTCCTCCCGAGAGAATCGGCAGAATCTGGTTGGCAAGCGATTTTGTCTGATCGGCCTCTGCCTGCAGCGGGGGTGGAATCTCTGCGCCAAGCAGTCGGTGTGCCAACTGGAAGCTGACGCTCACGACCCGTTCGATGCCGAGACGTTTGGCTTCCCTCTGAAGATTTTCCCAGCGGATGGGCTGCGATTCGGCGAGTCTTGCAAGGTCGCACAACCATGAAAGCTGAATCCAGGCGTGTTTTGCGGCATGAACGCAGAGCACCAGGACAAGATCTTCTCTCCCAAGCGTCTGCAGCGTTCGTCCACTCACGGCGAGCGCTTGTGCCCGCTGGAACAGGCCGTTGATGTCGAAGTCAACCGCGTAAAACCTGGGCAGGACTTGCCATTGCATCTCCAGCAGGTTGCGGCCATGCGAACTGTCGAATGTGTACTCGTATCCAGACTGAAGGTAAGCCCGCTCCTGCCGAGCAGTGAGGCCCAAGCCGTGCTGATAGCCCAATTCGAGGACGGCCGCTTTCGCGCGGGGAACGTCTGCCGCGTGAATGAATAGATCGAGATCGCCAAACTGCCGCTGCACCACATCGCCGTACAGAAGTCCGGCCAGCACCGGCCCTTTGTAGGGCAATGCGGAAATCCCTCGCGCCCCTAAATGCTCAAGAATGCGAAACAGTTCGCGGGTAAGCCAGAGCGCTTGGCGAGCGTTGGCTTCGTAGCGCTGGCGCAACCGGTCGAGCGCCGGGGCCGGTACCGAATCTTGCGCGTCAGAGAGGCGAACGTAGACGTGCGGAACCACGCCATGATGTTCGGCGAGTTGGAGTATGCGGTCCCAGTCAATCGGCTGGGAGAGAAGTTCCAGTAGGCGGTCGGTGTGCGGGCCATACCGTGAATCGGAGCAGCAGGCGAGCAACAGGTCGAACTCAGGCGAGAAAGTATGCCCAGGCGTCCGGGAGCCAGTGAAGGCGGCGGGTTGGGGCGCTGCGGGCGACATGCTTCAGGCCAGTTGCCACGGGGGCCACAAACTTGCGCCGCGGCGCGGTCGAGGATGACAACCGCCACTATAATACAGAGACTCTCGACAATCCTTAATCCATGGACAGCATCGTCCTCGAGTCCGTGAGTAAAGTCTTCCGGCACCGCCCGGCTCTGTTCAATTGGATGGGCCGCGAGCGGAGTGGGGAAACGCGCGCACTGCAAGAACTGTCGCTCACGGTGCAGCATGGGAAAGTGCTGGTGTTGCTCGGCCCTAACGGCAGCGGAAAGACCACAACCCTCAAACTGGTTTCCACCATGTTGCTGCCGGATGCAGGCCGGGTGCTGGTCGAAGGCACCGATACCAGCCAGCAGCCAGAGCAGGTTCGCAAGCACGTAGGCTTTGCAGTGGCGGGAGAGAGGTCGTTCTTCCCGCGCTTGTCGGCCCGGGAGAACCTGGATTTTTTTGCCGCTCTGGAGGAAGTTCCGCGCAAATCGCGTGCCCGGCGCATCGATGCCATGCTGGAACACACCGGATTGCAGGATGCCGCCGACACCCTGGTGATGAAGTTTTCCAGCGGCATGTACCAGCGGCTGGGCATTGCGCGCGCACTGATTAAGCAGCCATCGGTGATCCTGCTCGACGAACCCACCCGCAGTCTTGATCCCGCGTCAGCCGCCCACTTTTGGAATCTGGTGCGCGGATTACCTGGCCAGGGTGCTACGGTCATCCTGGCCACCCATAGTTTCAACGAAGCCGTCACTGTCGGGGACTTCGTGGCCGTGCTGCACCGCAATCGCCTCGCCGGATACCGGAAGATTGCCGCGACCAGTGTGGAGGAGTTGCGAGCGTTTTACTTCCAGACAACTGGAGAAATAGACGAATCCGCCCAGCTGCTGGCGAGGGGCTGCCCATGAGGCTTTCTGCGCTGCTGGACAAAATGGCGGCCATCCTGCGTCGCGATATTTTGACAGGCATCCGCTACCGCACCGGCTTTCTGCTGACGGCAGCGGCCATCGTGGGCGAACTGGCGGCCTTTTATTATCTTGCGCGAGCCATCGGTCCCGGTTTCCGCCCGCAAGGCTTGGACTACTTCGCCTTCCTGCTGGTGGGCACTGGCTTCTATACGTTTCTCTTGATGGGCATCAACTCGTTCCTGCAGATTGTCCAGGAAGCACAACAGACGGGCACGCTGGAAATCTTGATGACGACCTCCACGCCGGGGCCGGTGCTGGTGTTCCTGAGCGCCATCTCGGCATTCGCCCGCAACTCGGTGCAACTTCTGGTCTACCTGGGTGCCGGGCTTCTGGTGTTCGGGGCGCCGCTACCACATCCCAATATTGGCGGATGCGTGGTGATTTTTGCGCTCTCAGTCGCGATCGCCGTCGCCATCGGCATGTTCGCGGCTACGTTGCAGCTGGCGGTGCAAAAGGGGTCGGCTGTGGTTTGGCTGTTGGGCTCAGGGGCATGGTTCATGACGGGAACGCTTTTCCCGGTAACCACGCTACCCCGCCCCCTCCGGCTGGTCGCCCAGTTGATTCCGATCACGCATTCCCTGGATGGGATGCGCTTGGCGCTGCTGGGAGGGGCGGATTTCTCCACACTCAGTCGGCAGATCGCTATCCTTGCTGGGTTCGCCCTAATCCTGCTGCCGCTTAGCGTGCTGCTTTTTTCCTACGCTTTGCGACGGGCGAGACTCGACGGAGCCCTCTCCTTCTATTGAGCTTTTTTTGCACGAATTTCGCGACACTTCCGCATGGCAATTACGGGTCGCATTTCCCCGACTGTCTGTTGTACACTGCGTTATCCGGCCGGAAGTTCTGGGGCAACTTGCGCGTCGCCGAGGCTATCGAGCCACTCAGCGTTTTGGGATTTCTATGAGCCATAAGCCAGCATCACAGGAAGCGAAGAGCGCACGAAGTGCCGGCAAGAAGCCTTATCACAAGCCGGAATTCCGCTTTGAGCGTGCGTTTGAGACCATGGCTTTGTCCTGCGGGAAAACTAACCCCCAGCTGCGTCAGTGCATTCTGAACCAGAAGAGATCCTAGCGGCTGCCCATGGACGCACAAATGCGGGAACAGAGCAGGTGCAACCTGGCGGCGGAGGTCCTGCAGTCCAGCGGGACGTTGCACATCCGAGCCATGGGTACCAGCATGTTGCCGACCTTGTGGCCAGGAGACCTAGTCACCATCCAATCCCAGGATTTTGAGCAGGTGGAGCCCGGCGAGATCGTGCTTTTCCTCCGGGAGGGACGCTTTTTTCTCCACCGGGCGGTGAAGAAGTCTGGCGTGGGCAAGGCAGTGTTTCTGCTCACACGCGGCGATTCGATGCCTCAGAATGACCCGCCGGTCCAGCCGGGCGAGTTGCTGGGAAGAGTGACTGGGATTCGCCGCGGCGGCTCGGTCATCGCGCCTGTACGTCGGCTCTCGTGGTTTGATCTGATGTTGGCCCGGTTACTTGGCTATTCGAACCTTTGCCAGCGCTTGGCCTTGCGGCGGCGCGGGCGGGGCCGCGATTTCAATTCTGGTTTTGAGTTTTCCGGCGACCAAGCGGTAGTGTAGATGAGCTCTAGCCACGAGATCGCGGTTGAAATTGGTGGCATGCCGATCCTCGTGCGCACCGCTGACCCCTCCTTCCGCGAATTGCTGGCCAGCCGCTACGCCGGTTTCATCGGGGCTTCCGCCGAGCCCAGCTTTGAACTGGATGTTGACCTGGTTCCGCCGTCCCCGGAGATGGCTTCAGATGAAGATGTCCGCGTAGAGATGCAGGGCGGCCAATGGCATTTGCGCCGCGGGGATTTCCGTGCCCAGTGGGATCCCCGGCTGCGCCGGGGCCGGGTGCGCCAGACGGCGAACCCGTATTCCATCGACTCGGTGTTGCGCATCGTGCACACGCTGGTGCTGGCACGGGAAGGTGGATTCCTGCTGCACGCGGCGAGCGCGATTCGCCAGGGCCGGGCATTCCTTTTCTCAGGAGTCTCGGGCGCGGGAAAGACTACTATATCCCGGCTGGCGCCTCCGGATGCGATCCTGCTGAGCGATGAAATTTCCTACGTCCGCCGGGCTGGCGAAGGCTACTCTGCCTGCGGAACTCCGTTTGCCGGGGAACTGGCGCGCGTGGGAGAGAATTGTTCGGCGCCAATCGGTACGTTGTATTTCCTCGCCCAGGGGCCCGAGAACAGGATCGAGCCGGTGAATCCGGCGGAGGCGGCGCGCTGCCTGCTTCGCAATGTCCTGTTTTTTGCCGAGGACGCGGAGCTGGTGAAACTGATTTTCCGTTCGGCGTGTGAATTTGTGGACCGCGTGCCGGTACAGCGGCTAACGTTTGTCCCTGATCAAAGGGTTTGGGATTTGATCCAATGAGTGACCGTTACATTGCGCGAAGCACGGAGATCGCCGCCCGCATACTGGGGGGCGAGATGATGATCATGTCGGCGGTGGATTCGACCTTTTTCACGCTGAACGAAGTGGCTACCGCGGTCTGGCAGGCAGCCGACGGGCGCACGCCTTTGTCCGAAATTGTGGTGCGAGCCGTGTGTGATCAGTTTGAAGTTGACCCGGAAGTCGCACGGGCTGACGTCGATGCCTTTGTGGATGAGCTTTCGCGCCACGGTATCCTACTGGTTTCCGACCGCCCGTTTGACAACGCATCCTCTGGCCCGGGAGAAGCCGCATGAGCCTGATTGAGGAGATGAACCAGCGGGCGCTGGAGCTGGGAGTTCCCCTGGGGGTCCATCTCGACGTCACTTATCGCTGCAACGAACGCTGCGTTCACTGCTATCTGGACCACGAGGATCACGGCGAGCTTACTACCAGTGAGATCAAAGATGTGCTCAACCAGTTGGCCGATGCCGGCACTTTCTTTCTGACGCTGAGCGGCGGCGAAGTGCTGATGCGGCGCGATTTCTTCGAGATCCTGGAGCATGCCCGCAAGCTGCAATTCAACGTTCGCATCAAGACCAACGGGGTAATGATCCACGAGGCGGAAGCGCAGCGCATGCGCGCGCTGGGCGTGGAGCAGGTGCAAATCAGCGTGTATTCGCATCGCCCCGCGGTGCACGATGCCATCACGAAGTTGCCAGGCTCGCTCAAGCGCAGCGTGGACGCGATTCGGTTCATAAAATCCCAGGGGCTGAAGGTCACGATCGCCAACGTCCTGATGACCGCCAACACCGGCGACCACGCCGGGGTACAGGCGCTGGCGCGGGAGTTGGGAGCTACCTATACCCTGGACCCGACCATTACGCCCAAGATGGACGGCGACACATCCATCCTGAACCTGCGCATCCCAGGCGCGGAACTGGAGTCGGTGTTCCACAACGAAGCTCTGGTCGGCAACGTGGAGGAGTTTTGTGCGCCTCCACCCACGCCGGGCGACGACGTCCTGGACGGCTATCCCTGCAGCGCCGGTCACACGGCGGCCTACATCACGCCTTATGGCGACGTGTTTCCCTGTGTTCAGTTTCCGCTGCCCAGCGGCAATGTGCGGCGGCAGAGGTTCCTGGATATCTGGCGGAATTCTCCCGAACTGAATGAAGTTCGCTCCATTCACGCTAAAGATTTGCCGGTCTGCTCGACTTGCAGTCATGTGGGCACCTGTACCCGTTGCCCGGGCCTGGCCTACATGGAAGGCAGCATGCGTGGCCCGTCGACTGCCGATTGTGAAAAGTCGTTCCGACGCACCGGCATTCCCTCTGCCAATATGCTCAGGAAAGCGGGCGCCCATGCTCGCGTCCCCCTGGTTCAGATTCAGTCGCTTACGCTCTAGGCTGGGGTCTCCCCCGTGCCCCCACCCGGATGCGATCAGGAGACACACAGCACGCGGCTCTTCTTTTGGACCAAACGTGGTTACTTTGGTGTCGGCTTCCTGGTGGCAAGCGCGGCATATTGCCCTTCTCCGACGTAAAATCTGGACAGAAACTGTTCTATGGAAGCCGTCACAAAATCCTACGAAAGCTCACGTCGTAGTACACGAATTCGGGCCCAGATCCCGGTGCGCATCACCAGCCTTGACCCGGCGGTTGAGCTTTCCGAACACTGCCACACGGTGGTGGTCAACACGCAGGGTTGCGGCGTGCGTTTGTCGCGCCAACTGGAAGCGGGCGTGGCGGTGCGTCTGGACGAACTGCCGACTGGCCAGATCGTCACCGCCCAGGTTGCCAATTGCGTTCCCCTGGGTTCCGACGGCAAGTACTGGTTAGTGGGCCTGGCGATGGATCAGACTGGCAATATCTGGGGTATTCATCCTGCCCCGGCCGATTGGGGAAGCGAGCCAAAAGCCATGGCAGCTGCCGCTAGCGCCGCTGTGACCGCCAACCTTCCTGCTAAGAAGAACGAATGGCCCTTTTCGCAATTCTCCCGCCGGGGAGAGTTCCATCCCGGCAGGAAGTAACCCGGCGGTTGCAATCAAGCAAATCTGAGAGTGTCTCGCCGCGCGTTCTGAGCATGCCGTGGCGAAAATCTGTCCGTAAACACCCGCTGCGCTTCCGCTGAGAAAACCTGGCAGTCCTGTGATCAGCTCTTCAGTTTCGCGAAGTAGCGGTTGTCGTAAAACATGGTGGTGTTGTGAACGAACTCGAGGATTTTGTGCATACTCTCCCGGTCCTCGCGGTTCATTTCATCAAACTGAACGGCGACGCCGGACCCAGGGTCAATGCGAATCACCGTGCCTTCGGTTTGTAATCGGCCATCATCAATCGAGAAAACGGTCTTAAGCTTGGTGCCCGGCGCCAGGATGGCGCTGGTCTCGATGTAGCAGCCGCCCAGGCTGATGTCGATGAGATTGCCCAGGACCGGCCCTTCGCCGGTTTTGGGTTGCAATTCAATGGTGACCCGGCATTTCATCCGCGGGTAGAGGCGGCGGTTCTTGCGCGAGGGCTGTTGCTGCTTTTCGATGTACATGCGGCGGTCAGCCTCGGCCAGCAGCGCCTCGGCATCCTGGCCGTCTTCCGGATACAACGATTGCCCCACACTCAGAGAAAGAATGTCTTCGCGACAAACCTCGCGGCCGGCTTGCTTGGCCAATTCGCGTAACTGCTCCGCCTTCTTCACCGCCGCTTCGGCAGGCAGGCCCGGGGCCACGACCACAAATTCGTCTCCCCCCATGCGAGCCACGTAGTCGTACTCGCGGCAGCTCTCCTTCAACGCTTGGGCAAAGAGCCGCAGCACGCGGTTGCCCTCAAGGTGGCCGAAGCGGTCATTGATCTGTTTGAAGCCGTCCATGTCACACACCATCACGGTCAGGGTTGAGGTGTCGCGCTTGCAGCGAGCCAGTTCGCGGTCCAGTTGCAGGAACAGCGAGCGGGCATTCGGCAACCCGGTCAGGTAGTCGGTGGTGGCGGAGCTCTCTGCTTGCTCGTACTTCAGGGCGTTTTCAATGGCCAGGCCCATCTTGGAACTGATGGCCAGCAGAATGCGCAAGTGGTCAGATGTAAAAAAGTCACGCTCCGCGTGGTACAGCGCAAGCACGCCGATCAGGCCGGTGACGCCTTCCAGCGGCACTGCCAGTGCCGAGCGCAAGGTGCTGAACTTGGTGGGATCATTCAGGTATCCCGGTTCGACCGAGGGATTGCCATTCACGATCGGTTTCTTGTTCTGAGCCACCCACCCGGAGAGGCCCTGGCCAAGCGGAATGCGCAAGGACGCGAACAGGCGGAAGTTGTCGCCACTCACGTGTTCCGGGATCAACTCCATGTTGCGCTTGATATAGATCGCGATGGCGTCATACGGAACCAGCCGCCGCAGCTTCACCGAGAACACGGAAAGGGTTTCGCCCAGGCTGAGCGAGGCTCCCAGGTCCTGGCTCAGCTCAAACAATGTCTGCGCTTCCTGCCGAGCGGCCGCAATGGAGGACAGGAACGTAGCTTCCTGGCCGGGAGCGTCTTTCACCGAAGTGTCTTCGAACCCGGCGGCAGGCTCCAGGCCACGTTCTACCTTCACGTCGGTCGATAGCTTCATGGCCACGTCGTGCCCAAACTGGGCGGCCACCACTTTTTCCAGGTCCAAGTAGCGTTTCTGTAGAACCTCGACCACCAAAGGATCGAAGGACTTGCCGGACTCGGCAGCGAGCCGATCCATCACCTCTTTCAAAGGCAGCGCGCGACGGTACTGGCGGTCGGAGGCCAGGGCGTCCAGGTAATCCACCGCCGAAAGAATACGCGCGCCGATGGGAATTTCCTCCCCACTCAGTCCAAAGGGATATCCCGAACCGTCCCAACGTTCGTGGTGCGCCCGAACGATGGGCACCACCGGATAGGGAAAGCGCACCCGCTCCAGAATTTCCGCGCCCACCACGGGGTGGATTTTCATCTTCTCGAATTCTTCCGGAGTCAGACGGCCGGGCTTGGAAATGATGTGCTCGGGTACCGCCAGTTTGCCGATGTCGTGCAACAAGGCGGCGGCGTGCAAGGCTTCCATCTCAGCCGGCTTTACCCCCAGTTCCTTGGCCACCTCGATGGCGTACACGCGAACTCGCTGCAGGTGGTCGTGGGTCGTGTGGTCTTTGGCTTCAATGGCCAAAGCCAGGGCCTCAATCGTGCGCATGTGCAGGTTGGCCATTTCCTCAACGTGCCGCTTCTCATCTTCAAGTTTGCCCAGGTAGAGGCGGTAGGAGCGGTAGATGAGGTAGACAGCCGGCAGGCTGAGCAGAGAAGTTTCCCAATCGAATACCCGGTTGAACCAGGCCAATCCGCCGGCGATGCCGGCCCCGACCATGTAGTAGGGAAGCGACCAGAAGTAGCATTCCACCCAGACCCTGCGCAGCGATTTCCGTTCGGAAAGAGCGATCACCGCGGCGATGGAACCGGTGTTGGCGACAAAGTATGTGGCGGCCGCGATCACCAGCAGCAAGGAATGGTTGCTGATCTCGCCACGAATCAGCGCCACGTGGTAAACCACGTACACGGTTGCAATTGAGAAGGCACTGGCGCAGATATTGAATGTGACCTGAAGCGCACTGGGTCGGTCCTGGTAGAAGCACTGGACCAGGATGGCCGCGGTGCCCAAGACCAGGGTTTCTGTAAAGCTGAGTTCCAGGACGCCCAGGAGGATAAACAGGAAATTCACCGACATGGTGCCCGTGATGCCGGGCAGAACCACTTTGAGTCGAGAGGCCAGCAAGGCAACCAGCAGATAGCAAATGAATTTTGCGATGTTCTTGCTGGTGGGGGTGGCCGCACCGTACACAAGCACACCGGTGCCTACGATGACGACAAGGCCGACAAACACCTTGGCGCCGAGTGTCAGGTCCCTCCATGACTGCCCGCGACCAGACATGTGGCGTCTAACGCCGACTCCTTCTTGGCCTGGAGTAGGGAGCTCGAGGCGCTTGGTATCGAGATTAGTGATATCAGCTAAGATGCTTCCAGACAATAACTTACGGATTTTTCAAAACACTTTGGTAACCGGGAGGGGCGGTGAAAAGCCACTGCGGAGAGTTCCCGTAAGTGAATGCAATCGAAAGGCTTGAGGGGTGACGACCAGGGGGGAACTGGTTGGCGGTTTCGCCCCCGCGCGCGAGGCGGCGAGGGCAGTTCCGCGGTACGGTAGAGTACAGAGCTGACCTACGGAGCAGTCCCCCGCAGGGTATAAACCACGCCATTGAAGGCGCCATTGGTTCCGGCACACCATATCTGAAAGCGGGTGCCGGACGTTTTCACGTCGCAGGCGTCCATCTCGGCGCCGGTATTCACATCGAGTGACCAGGTCTGGCCGCCGTCGTTGCTGAAATAGATGCCGCCCACGCCGGTGAATACGTCTCCTCCTGCCGCCCATCCTGTCGTCGAATTGAGGAAATGGATCTCGCGAATCGGTAAGGGGCCGTCCAGGGTTCGTCCGCTCCAGGTCTTGCCACCGTCAGTGGTGCGATGGACCCAGCCTTCTACGCTCGGCGAAATTTCGCCGCCGCCAACCCAGCCGGATTGGTCATTCAAGAAGAACGTCGGACCGTCGAAGACGGAATCGATCGGAGGTCCGCATTTCCAGGTCTGACCGGCATTTGCGCTCGCACAGAAGCTGATGCCCGAGGCGCGTGCGTGTAAGTTTCGTAGCAGGCTGAATTGATTTCCGAACCAGCCGCCATTCGGGTCGACGGGAGCCACCTCCGTCCAGTCCGTTGCTCCGGGCCCGCCGTCAGTTGTATAGTGCACCGCGTTGGGGGCCGAAAGATCCAGGCCATCCATCACTAGACCATCTTGCGCGTTGGCAAAACGGGTGCGATAAGACCAGCCATTGGTGGTTAGCACGATGTCTGGTGTCCAGGTCACGCCTCCGTCATGACTCCAGCGAATAATGCCCTCAAAATTTGAGTCGTTGAATCCCGAGATGACAACATCCTTGGCGGTGAGCGCGGTGACGCCATACCAGTAGTAAGGGAATTGCAGGTTCAGGATCTCGGTCCACGAGGTCCCGCCGTTGGTCGTCTTCCAAACCTGGCCGAGTTCGGCCGCAGCGTAGCCCACGGTGCGGGTGGGAAAAGAGATGTCGTGGATGATTGCCCCGGGCAGCGTGGCCTGCAGCTTCCAGGGATTCGGAGCTTGGCCCACACGGAGAGGGGTGTTCTGGACGCCTTCCACTGGCGGCCGCTCCGCGCTTAGTTCAAGGCTCGGCCCCCGCACCGGGGTTCGGCCGGCAACGTGATGGACGTTCTGGGGAGCGGCGAGTGGAACCAGTGACAGGGCAACAAGGATCAGCAGCGTAATTCTGTTCACGGTCAGCCTCCAGGGCGGCGGGGATTATACAACGGAATCGGGCTTTTCCGCGCCCGTCCGGCCCTCTCCCGCTGTGTTAGATTGAGTTGAACGAAGGGCCCATAGCTCAACGGTTAGAGCAGCAGACTCATAATCTGTTGGTTCCAGGTTCGAATCCTGGTGGGCCCACCAGCCGCTGCCAGCTTCGCCTGTGAGATAATTTCAACTTCATAATCAGCGCGAGGGAATGCATGTCCGAACATAAGGTTTTCTGTGTCAAGCTCAAGAAGGAACTTCCCGGTCTCGACGAGCCCCCTTTTGACACCGAGCTGGGGAAGAAGATCTACGACAACGTCTCCCAGGACGCCTGGCACCAGTGGATGGATTTCTGCAAGATGCTGTTGAACGAATACCGCCTGAATCCGGCGCGCAAGGAAGACCAGGAAGCCATCGTCAAGCAGTTGGAGCAGTTCTTCTTCGGCGAGGGCGCTGCGCCCCCGAAGGAGTATGTCCCGCCGGCGCAGAAATAGTTGTTTCCTCAGCCGCTGGCGTTTTCTTTTGCTCTTGAACGGCCCCGAGTACCCATTCCATAGATTACCGTTTCAATACTATTCACCTGATATTCGTTATCCTTTCATCAACCCGTAATATTCAAGAAATACAACTAGGTTGATGAGTTCTGCCGTCTATGACACGCTCATCCTCTCCGACGTGCATCTGGGTTCGGAGATCAGCCGCGCGGAAGCCGCCACGCGTATGCTGCAGGAGACCCGTTTTCGGCGCCTGATCCTGTTGGGCGACATCTTCTGTGATCTTAATTTCCGCCGCCTGACTAAAGCCCACTGGAAATTCTTAGGCTATATCCGCAAACTCTCCAACCCCAAGCGCGGTATCGAAGTGGTCTGGGTGGAAGGTAATCACGATCACGGACTGGTGGATGTCCTGTCGCACCTGGTCGGCGTACGGGCATACCAGGAGTACGCTTGGGAGTACCTGGGACGCCGTCACCTTGCGATTCACGGTCACCAGTTTGATCGCTTCGCCATCAACAACCTGCTGGTCAGTAGCCTGCTGACCTTCCTGCACCTGCAATTGCAGAAACTCGATTCCCGCAGCAAACGCATCTCACGCTACATGGACCTGATGAACACCCGCTGGCTGCGGCTGTCCACCAAGGTCTCCGACGGCGCCATGACGTATGCCAGCTTGCACCGGGCGGATAGGATTTTCTGCGGGCACACCCATGTGCCGCTGTTTCTGGAGCGCGACGGAGTTGAGTACTACAACTCGGGCAGTTGGACCGACGCGAGGCCGACTTACATTACTGTCGATGCCGAAGGAGTGCGGATCCATGAATACCAGGAGCGACCTGACCATCGTGATTCCAGCGAAGAACGAGTCGAAGCTGATTCCGAACTTGCTGAACTCGCTGACGCGCCAGGACTACACCCTGATGCCGAATACGAGAGTATTGGTCGCTGATGCCAATTCAACCGACGGCACCCCCGACCTGGTCATGTCATTTCGCGACCGCCTGCGCGTTGAGGTAATTCCCGGCGGGCTGCCTTCAGCGGGACGCAACGCCGGCGCTGCCCGAGCGGATACGCCATACCTGCTCTTCCTCGATGCCGACGTGGAGCCGGCGCACCCGTCGCTGATCCGCCGGGCGGTGGAATTGGCACAGCAGAAGCAACTGCATTGCGTGACTACCAACATCCTTTGCCGGGGCGGCAGTTTTGCCGACAAGCTGCTGTACCTCAGCAACGACGGGTTTCAGTACCTGTCGCGTCTGCACCGGCCTTTCAGCACGGGCATGTTCATGTTGTTTGAGAAAAAGAGGTTCGACGACCTGGGTGGATTCCACGAACGAGTACACTTCGCCGAGGACTACCTGCTGAGCAGCCAGGTGGCCCGGTCAAAGTTCAGGATTGTGCGCGGCGGCGTGTACACCACCAACCGCCGCTTTGAGAAAATGGGCCACTTCCGCGTGGCCCGTTTATTTCTGTCTGCCGCATTCAACTACTGGAACCAGAGTTTTTTCCTGCGCGATCACAAGTACTGGCAAAACTAGGCTCAGAAGCGGAACACTATGCCGGTGGAGAACCGGAAGTTGTTCTGGGTGTCGCTGAAGAAACGGGTCTGCAGCAGGTCCGCCTGGAAGCGCCAGGCAACGGCCGGGATCAGTTTGTAATCGAGGCCTCCGCCCAAGGCGTCCGCGAACGAAGTATCAGAGGTAGAGAAGCTGGCCGCCCTGGAACTTGCACTCACGTGGCCTGCTCCAATCAAAACGTGGGCAAAGGGGGTGAGCTTTCCCACCCCAACCGAGACTTGCGGCCCGAACAGAAAGTTGTACACACTTCCGTCCACACGCCCGAAGCTGAAATCCTGTCCGCCATAGTGGGCGCTGGCGTCAGCGACAATTCCGACGTGGGGGAACACTTTCCCTTCCAGCGATCCTTCCCAGCCGTTCAGATTGGCGCCGCTAGAAAAGCTGGGCACAAATGCGTCCGTGCGGACGTACGAGTATCCGAAGAAGACGTTGCCTTTGGGCACTTGAGCAAGGGCTGACGTCGCGAGCAAGAAAACACACACGGCAATCGAAGAAATCCTGGGCACGATCTTTCCTCCGCTGATTCGAGATTGCGACTTCAAGAAACATAGAGGTTTAGATGCCTCCACGGCAGAGAGCGATGGCAGGGACGGCCCCAACTCGGGATGAAAGTTTCACCGGTTTTTCATGTTCCTGTAACCCACGGGTTAGGTCCGGCCGCTAACATCGGAGCATGACTGAAATTACCCAATTCGCGCTCGAGTCACCGTCCCAAGCCATCTGCGGGCAACGCCAAGCGCCGAAGCTGAGCCTAGAGAGCTGTACCCGGAATGACGTGACCGTGGTCTACTGCCGGGGCCGCATCGTTTATCGTGAGGAAGCGGTTGTCTTGTCGGAGAAAATCGCCGACCTTCTGCTACAGACGCGCAACCTTGTCCTGGAACTCAGTGGGATTGAAATGATCGACAGCGCCGGCCTGGGCGAACTGGTAGTGGTGCTGATGTGGGTGCAGGCCAGCGGCTGTTCCATAAAACTGGCTGGGCCCAGTCGCCGCATCCAGGAACTGCTGGAACTCACCAACCTGGCATCGGTGTTTGAAATCCATCCCACGCTGGCGGATGCGCTTCTCTTCTGGCCAGCGCAGGTTGCGTGAGGGAATCTGTCCGGGTGCTAGTGTTCCCGCTGGAAACGATACCGGCCCTTGTGCTGGAGCGCGATGGCTTCGGCCACTTTCAGGAATGCACGCGCGGCATGGGAGAGGCTGGCGGACTTGCGGTACACCAGGCGCAGCTTGCGGTGCAGTCGCAATTCGCGTACCGGAATGCGCACCAGTTCACCTCGCGCCAGTTCGCTCTCCACGCTGATCTCCGGCACCAGCGCCACTCCGTTCCCCATCGCGACAAAACGTTTGATGGCCTGCAGCGTGGGCAGTTCAATGTCCATGTGGAGCGGAGTCTTGTGACGCTTGAATGCCTGGATTACTTTCTCGCGATAAGGTGAACTCACGATGTGTGCAACAAACGACTCTGCACCCAGTTGCCGTATGCTCACCTGGCGTGCCCCGGCCAGGGGATGCTTGGGCGGAACCACGAAGATCAACTCGTCCAGATACACCACGGTGGAACATAACTGCGGGTCTTGGGGATCGTAGGTCAGCACACCCAGTTCGGAGCTGTGCCGCAGAACGTCGTCGGGAATATGGCTGCCCAGTGAGCGCTGCACCGTGATCTTGATCATGGGATGCAGCCGGCGAAATTCCGCCAGCACCGGCAGCAGGTAGAGCGCGGTAAATTCGTTGGCCGCGATCGCCAGTTTTCCCTGCTGCAGCGCGCGCAATTCCACCAGGGCTTCCTGTGCGTCGTTGCGCAGGTTCAGTAGCCTTTCGGCGTATTCCTTCAGCACCCGTCCGGCATCGGTCAACAAGCCGTCGCGGGAAGAGCGGTCGAACAGGGGCTCGCCCACCTCTGCTTCAAGCTTGCGAATGGACTGGCTCACCGCCGACTGGGTGCGGTAAAGCTTCTCGGCGGCGCGGGAAAAGCGTCCCTCGCGGACGACGGTCAGGAACACCTCCAGTTGCGACAGATCCATAAGCCACTCCTTTAACAGAACTTCAGACGTCATCAGCCCTGCTAATAGTGTTAAGTGTAACTAATGATAATTGCAGAAGTATAAGCTTTGCTTCAGTGCCCTGTCTACGTAGCATAGGCCTCTGTACCCAGGGGAGGTAGTTGGCATGGAAAAAGCGCGGATCACCGTATTCGACACCACCTTGCGCGACGGCGAGCAATCGCCGGGCTGCAGCATGAACGTCCAGGAAAAGCTGCGCGTGGCGCGGCAACTGGACCGCCTGGGCGTGGATGTGATCGAGGCGGGCTTCCCTATTTCTTCCGATGGCGACTTTGCAGCGGTGCAGGCGGTCGCGGCTGCCGTCCGGCGGCCGATCATTGCCGCCTTGGCGCGCGCTTGCTCACAAGACATTGAACGGGCCCGGCAGGCGCTGAAAGGAGCCGCGCGCCGCAGAATCCACGTCTTCCTGGCGACTTCCGATATCCACCTGCAATACAAGCTGAGGATCTCGCGGGACCAGTGCCTGGAGCAGGCCCGCGATGCGGTGCGCCTGGCGAAATCATTCTGCGACGACGTGGAATTCTCGCCTGAGGATGCGACCCGGACCGACCCGGCGTTTCTATGCCAGGTACTCGAGGCGGTGGTCGAAGCCGGCGCCACTACACTGAATATCCCGGACACGGTCGGATACAGCATGCCGGAGGAGTTCGGCGAACTTATTCAAACCATCCGGCAGCGTGTTCGGGGCATTGAACGAGCCACGATTTCGGTGCACTGCCACAACGACCTTGGACTGGCGGTGGCAAACACTCTGGCGGCTCTGGCAGCGGGGGCTCGCCAGGTGGAGTGCACCATCAACGGAATTGGCGAACGCGCCGGCAATGCATCGCTCGAAGAGATTGTTATGGCGATGCGCGTCCGCCCCGACCGCTACGCGTATCTGACCGGCGTGGCCAGCGAGCAACTTTACCCTGCCAGCCAGTTGCTGAGCGAAATCACCGGGGTGGGGGTGCAGCCCAACAAGGCGATCATCGGACGTAACGCTTTCGCGCACGAGGCCGGCATCCACCAGGATGGTGTGCTCAAGAACCCGCTGACCTACGAAATCATGACGCCGCAATCGGTGGGCGTCCCTGATTCCACGCTGGTTCTGGGCAAACACTCGGGCCGGCACGCGCTGGGGCTGCGTTGCCAGCAACTGGGACATCACTTCGAGCGCCGGGAACTGGACGAAATTTACCGTCGCTTCGTGGTCCTGGCCGACAAGATCAAACAGGTCGAGGACCATCACTTGCTGCAGTTGATCCGCGAGAGTTGCGTAGCCGCACTGCGGATTCCGCCGGCGCACGTGGAAGCGCCAGCGCGGGCGGTTGCGGCTTCTGCGGTGGCGGGGCCAAATGGCGGCCGGGAATACCTCCAGAAGCCCTTCCCCATACCCCCGGCGACCGATCTCGGCCCAGCCAGTCTGCTGCGCAACTCGATGGCGGAACATCACTGTGAGCAGGAAGACTACCTGTGGGGCGTGTGATGCCGTTCCCTTGGCCTTCTGTGCGCGAAGTTCTCCGCGATCTGGTGGTCAAGAGCTTTTCTCGCCGCAGAAGGCACAAAGCCGGCCTTTCTGCTAGATTCTTATAAATTCTTAGGATTCTCGACCCACTCCCATGCTGCTGAAAATCACCTTACTGCCCGGAGACGGCATCGGCCCGGAAGTGACCGACGAAGCGGTTCGCATCCTGGAGACCGTCGCCGAAGTTTTCGGGCACCAGATTAGCCTCACGCGCAAGGACATCGGCGGAGCCGCCCTGGTCAGCAGCAGCAACCCCCTGCCGAACGATACCCTGAAGGCCTGCGTTGCGTCTGGCGCCGTGTTGCTGGGCGCAGTCGGCGGGCCTTCGTTTGACGGCGTTGCCGCCAATATGCGTCCCGAGAGCGGCTTATTGCGGCTGCGCCGAGAGCTCGCCGTTTTTGCCAACCTACGTCCGGCGGTATGTTTCCCGGCGCTGGAAGATTGCTCTCCGCTTCGTGCCGAGGTGGTGCGCGGCACCGACATTTTGATTGTTCGCGAACTGTTGGGCGGCATTTATTTCGGGGAACCACGGCTCATCCAGGGACCGAACGGGCAACGCTCTGCCATCGACACCATGCATTACTCCGAGCCCGAGATCGAGCGCATTGCCCACGTGGCCTTTGAACTGGCGCGGGCGCGCCGTCGCAAAGTCACCTCGGTGGACAAGGCCAACGTGCTGGACTGTTCGCGGCTGTGGCGGGAGGTGACCTCCCGAGTCGCGATGGACTATCCCGACGTCCAGCTTTCCCACATGTACGTGGATTCGGCGGCAATGGCGCTGGTGGCGCGTCCCGCAGAGTTCGATGTGCTGCTCACCGAGAACATGTTTGGCGACATCCTGTCGGACCAGGTTGGAGGCATTGTGGGCTCGCTGGGAATGCTGGCTTCGGCCAGTGTGGGCGGTCCGGTGGCACTCTACGAACCGGTACACGGTTCCGCTCCGGACATTGCCGGCCGCGGTATCGCGAATCCGCTGGGCGCCATCCTTTCGGTGGCCATGCTGCTACGGCACTCGTTCCGGCTGGAGGCTGAGGCGACTTCGGTGGAAGCGGCGGTTGCGGATGTGCTCTCGGCCGGACACCGCACTCGAGACTTGGCGAAACCCGGGCAGGAGCCGATTAGCACGTCGCAGATGGGCAACTTCACGGCCGCGGCGATCAAACAGAGAGCAAAGTCGGTGGCGTAGCGCGTCGCATGCCGAGCCCAATCCCTTGGTTTGTGGTTCGGGCCGCCCAATATTTTCCACAGGCCTCCTCTTCTGCGTGAGTTGCATCTCTACTTACAGGAGTAAAATCCCCTTATACAAGTCCCTCCCGATGGCAGGAGGCAGTTATGCTCTCGAAGTGCGCCAACCCGGGGTGTTCGCACTCTTTCCGGTATTTTCACGAAGGCACGCTGTTTCGCATAGAGACCGAAATCAGCAGTGGGAATGGTTCTGCGTTCGGCACCGACACCGGGGTGAGGAAGCCGGCACGCCACCTGGAATTTTTCTGGCTCTGCGACAACTGCGCGGCCACGATGACGCTGACTTATCAGAAGGGCGTTGGAGTCACGGCCAGGCCACTGGTTCCCGCGAAGCGATCTGGTTCGGCCGCGGCCTAACGGACGGTTAATCGTGCTTGCTTCGAAAGAGGTTGGTTTCAACTGCGCCTGGCCGCCGCATATTTCCCGGTCAACGCGTTCCAGCGAATCTTCAGCATCTCACCCAGCATGCGTAGGCCGTCCCGCAAGGGGCTGATGCGGGTGCCCTCACTGTGTGCCCATGCCACCGGGACCTCAGCCACCCGAAACCCGAACCGCTTGGCCAGATACAGTAGCTCCGGATCGAAACCCCAGCGCTCGATCAATTGCAGGGGGAAAATAGACTGAGCAGCGCGACGGGTGAAGGCCTTGAATCCGCACTGCGTGTCCTTGAACCGCAGGCCCAGCATGCCACGCAACACCAGGTTGAAGGCGCGTCCGAAGAATTGGCGATACAGCGGTTGCCGCTCGGTTTGCAGTTCGCTTTGCAGCCAGCGCGAGCCGATTGCGATCTCGGCGCCCTCGGCGATTGCCGCAAACAGCTTGACCGCTTCTTCGATGGGAGAGGACAGGTCAGCATCGCTAAAGAGCAAAACTTCGCCGCGGGAGTGGAGCATCCCATGGCGCACGCTATAGCCCTTTCCACGATTGCCGGGATTCTCCAGTAGCCGCAGCCGGGGATTGCTGGCCGCAAACCGCTGGATCTTCTGCGCCGTGTCGTCGCGCGAACCGTCGTTAACCAAGATCACTTCCGCGTCCCAGCCGCGCTCGGCCACGTAGGCCAGGACCCTCTGCAACGTGGCCTCGATGCGGGCACTCTCGTTGTATGCAGGGATGACGATGCTGTAGGTCGGAGGGCAGTCGTCCGCCGTCAGTCGTCCATCGTCAACCGTTGTTGGTTCCTGGGAACACACGCGCTTGTAGTTTCGAGGAAAGTTCGAGGCAAGTCAAAGCAGGTGTTCGCGGCGGAAGACTGACGATGGATGACTGACGACTGCTTTCAGGCCACTTGCCGCTGCTTGGCTAGCATGGAAAACAATTCTATGACCAGTTCTTCGTCCCACAGGCCGGCTTGGGCTTCGTTGCGCATGGTGATGGCGGACTGCTCGTGGCCGAGCGCAGGCTTGTAGGGCCGGGCCGTGCGCAACGCGTCGTAGACATCCACCACCTGCAAAATCCGCGGCAGGAGCGGGATCTCACCCTGGTGCAGCCCGTCGGGATAGCCGCTGCCATCCGAGTGCTCGTGATGGTAACGAATGATGGGCAATACCAGGCGCAGCGACTTGAGCGGTTTGCAGATGTTCTCGCCGGTGAGGGGATGCTGCTTCATGATTTCCCACTCCGCAGGCGTCAGGTTCGATCCCTTCTTGAGAATCTCATCGGGAACCGCGATCTTACCCAGGTCGTGCAAATACCCGCCGCGGCGCAAAGCGACGATCGATTCTTCGTCCAGTCCAAGATGGCGGCCCAGGTTACTGGCGTTGCGTGCCAGCCGCTCACAGTGGCCCTCGGTGTAGGGATCGCGGCTCTCCACGCTCAGGCCAAGCGTGCACAGCACCGAGTCTGCGGTTTCCAGTTCGTCGGTGAATTCTTTCAGCTTGAGCAGTGACTTGACCCGGGCAAACAGTTCTTCCGGGAAGATGGGTTTGTTGAGAAAGTCGTCGGCCCCAGCTTCAATGCCGCGCACCCGGTCTTCGCGGTCGCTAAGACCGGTGATTAACACAAAAGGGATCAGGCGGGTGGCCGGGTCTTCTTTGAATTCGCGGCACAACTCGTAGCCCGACTTACCCGGCATGATCACATCGGAAAGGATGACGTCGGGTGCCTGGCGGCGCGCTTCGGCTTCAGCCTGGGCCGCGTCGCCGACCGCTACGACCTCGTAGCCACGGGTAGTCAGCAGCTCGCACATCAACATCATGGTGTCGGGATTGTCATCCACCACCAGGATGCGCGGAGCCCGGCGACGGGGAAGAATTTCGCCCATATTCTTATATGAGTCGAAACCGCGTAACGGGGTTGTTCGGGATGGTTTGGCGAATTCCATGGAACTACAGCAGCTTCCCCATTGTAATCGATTCGCGACGAGACGGAAGGTATCAAGTGGGGCAAACCCACGTATTTAACCGTTTCTTTACACCGCAAGCAGAAACAGCACAGCATGGAAAAAAGGTGGCCAAGGTGTGCCATCTGACCTTGTGTTCTGCTCCGATCAGTGCTTAGCCTTTCCTTATGCGCAATTATCCCCTTATTTCATGGCTTGCCTTGCTGGTTAGTCTGACCGGAACCGCTGCCGCAGCGCCCAAGGCGCATGTGGTCAGCTTCGGGAAACTAACAGTGGTGAAGTGGTTTGTTGGCCTTGATGAGAAACAGGCAGTCGACCTGAAAGTGAGGGCGCTTTACGTCGACGGGCGCCAGAAGGAATTCACACTCGGCCCGCCTCATGAGGTGACGGATCGGCTTTTCGTGGTGCGCCGCGCCTTTCGCCTGAACGACGCTTTGCCTGACGAATCCGGCTCTGCCCCCAAGTGGCGTTGGGAGCGTGGCGGGTGGTTGATGGTTGACCGCCTCACTGGGCGGGTGGCCATCATCGACCTGCCGGATTTTGACACGTACTACTCGGCGCCAAATTGGTATCGCGACTATGTTGCCTATTGCGGTGTTTCCGACGACGGCAAGAAAATGTACGCCATGGTAATGCAACTCGGCCGTCGTAAGCCCGTTCTGAAGAAGTTGCTGGGAGATGCGCCGGACGATGACATGCCTGACTCCGCCTGTCCCGGGCCGGTCTGGCAACGGCAGCCCGCGCGAGTCAGCTTCGCGCCTGACGGGCAGAAGGTCACCTACTCGGTCCGGGGACACGCGGTAGACGTGGTCAACGATTCGGACAACGAGGACGAAGCGTCGGAATAGCTAGTTCGAGTTGGGAACCGCCCGCCTGAGTTGGGCTGCTTTCTGCATGGCCGCGTCGGACTCCGGCTTCATGCCCTGGGTTGCATAGGCGACGCCCAGGTCGAATTGCGCGTCGGCATTTTGCGGGTCGAGCCGGACCGCTTCTTTCAGGGAAGCCAGTGCCTCGCTGGTTTTGCCTGACCTCAGCAGTATGTGGCCGAGGGAACGCTGCGCATCGGCATTGGCTGGATTCGCAGCGACCGCTTTACGGTAGCTCCCCAGCGCCTCTGGATCGCGGCCGAGTTTTTCCTGGGAGTATCCCAACAAAAGCAGGGCGGCAACATCCTCGGGCCGCTGTTCGACCACCTTGGTCAGAATGCTTCGCGAATCCTCGTAGCGCTCGGTCTCGCCGTAAACAATGCCCAGCATGTACTGGGCATAAGCGTAGTCCGGTTTTATTGCCAATGCGCGTTTCAGCGACTGCTCGGCTTGATCGTACTGCTTCTTCTGCAGATAGCTTGCGCCCAGCAGGGCGTGAGCGAGAGGATCATCCGGGGCACGCGCGGTGTAGGCTTGCAGGTCGCTGATCGCCTGATCGTAGTTTCCGCGATCGAATGCCATACTGGCACTCTGGCGCCGCACCACATAGCCATTCTTGTTCCTGACGTATGCGTTGCCCGCCAGCAGCGCCAGCGTCATAGCCGCAAAGGCATACAGGCGCCACTGGTGGCGGACATCGGCTTCCGCGGTCAAGTGCCTGGCCAGGACTGCACCCAGAGCCAGGCCCGCGACCAGCCCCCCGATATGAGCGGAGTTGTCGATGCCCGCGCCTACGGCGCCGAAGAACAGGTTGTAACCGGCAAAGATCAGCAAGCTCCTGAGCGTTCCCTGGATGGCCTGCTTGGGAACCGGGAGTTTGCCCAGGTACAGCACCGCGATCAACGCTCCCGCCATGCCAAAAATCGCTCCCGAAGCGCCCACTCCGGTCACCAGCGGGTGCCACCAGAGGCTGGCCAGGCTTCCCGCCAGGCCACAGCAGGTGTAGGTGAGCACGTAGGTCCAGCGGTCGAAGATGCGCTCGGCCAGGTGTCCCAGGTTCCACAAACACCACATATTGAAAAAAATGTGGACGATCCCACCGTGAAGGTAGTTAGCGGTCAATATCCGCCACGGTTGCGTGCTAAGCGACAGCGGACCCCAGTTCGCGCCCCATTTCAACAATTGTTCGACGGTGGGATTTACGGGAGACACTCCCTTCACCACCATCGCCGCGAACACTGCGACGTTGATGGCCAGCAGCGCAGTCGTCACTGGAGGATTTCTGCGAACTACGACGGGGCGAGGCGCCGCCACTGCTGTAGGGGAAGAGAAAGTTGGATTGGCCGCGGCTGCCGTACGGCAGTCGGCGCAACGGTCGCTGGGTTTCCCAAACGAGAACGCGGGCAGCTCGCGGCCGCAGCTTGTGCAATTCGCCATTTACAGATCCAAACCGTCCGCTTCACTGTAGCGCGGGAAGGCCGTCATAGGAAGCACTCAGCATTCAGTCATCAGGTCTCTTCTGAAACCCTGCTGGCTGAATGCTGATTGCTGAGTTTTGAATGAGGGCTCTTCAATCCCCGGCCGCTTCCACTGCTGGCATTTCCTCGGCGACGGTTTTGCCTTTCACCTTGGCGCTGGTGACCAGCACTACCGAGGCGATAACAATCGCCGTGCCGGCCAGGATGAACCCGTCCACCTTCTCATCGACCACCAGCCATCCCAGAAACACGGCGACCACTGGATTGACGTAGGCGTAGGTGGAAACTTTGGAAGTGGGCACATGCCGCAACAGCCAAATGTAGGCAGTGTAGCCAATCCAGGAGCCGCAGACGATCAGGTAAAACACGGCGCCGACGCCGCGGGCCGTCCAATTGACGTGCGATACATCTTCAAAGAGGAGCGCAAACGCCAGGTTCCCCAAGCCCGCAAACGTGACCTGCCAGGCAATTCCACTGAAAGGATCCACGTCGGCCGACTGCCAGCGCTTGGACAGCACCGACCCCAGTGCCCAGCTGAACGATCCCCCCAGCAGGCTCAGCGACCACCACAGTTCTTTCGATCCCATGGCCCCGGTGGCGTTGAGCTTGGGCCACAGCAGTACTCCGATGCCGACGATTCCCAATGCCAGCCCAGCCAGTCCGCGTGACGAGATACGATGGTCGCCGAGCAGCAACGAATCGAGCACTAGGAACCACAACGGCGTGCTGGCGATCACCAGGGCGGCTAGCCCGGAGGGCACAAGTTGCTCGGCATAGGAAAGCGTGAGATTCCCGCCCATTAAGAGCAGTAATCCGACCACGCCCATGTGAAAAAGTTGCGACGCGCCGTAACGGATCCCGCGTCCGGTGAAGCCGCAGTAGGCGAGCATCAGAACCCCGGCAGTGGAAAACCGGGTTGCACACATAAGCGCCGGAGGGATGTGCTCGACCGCAATGCGGATGCCCAGGTAGGTCGATCCCCAGAACAGATACACCAGTCCGAAGGCGAGGATGACAAGCAACCGGTGCTGGCGCTGCGCTTCAGTCATGGCTGCAAACTACGAGAAGCTTAAAGGTATCAGACGAGTTGGAGGGCGAAGAAGATGCAAAGATTACGAAGTAGCTATTAGCCTTTAGCTCTTAGCTTGTTCCTCGTGAGGGACATGATCCAACCTCCTAGGGCTGCACACGAGCCTCTCGTCTCTGCCAATGAAGTAGAGGTCAAAGGCGGTAGCTATGAGCTAAAAGCTAATGGCTGGAAGCTGCTTTTAGGGGGTTACGCCGCGCCCCATCTCAAGCTATAATGAAGCGGAAGTATCATGATCATGCGCCTGCGGAATCCCAATTCGCACCTGCCCGCGTGCTGGCTGCACTGTCTGGTGTGCCCACGCCGTCATCTGGCAGTGTTGCCTTCGCAAGCGCGTCCCAACCTCTTCGGCAGCGACTAATCCCTCGATCCTCCCTGGTTCGATTGAGCCGGGCAGTCGTCCGTTTTCCGCCCAGCTACCAGCTACTAACTGCCAGCTACTGATTTTTAGGAGGATTTCATGACTACCAAGACCCTGAACGGTCCGAAGCTCAAGACCGCGCTGCCCGGCCCCAATGCCAAGCGCATTATCGCGGGCGATGACCGCTACATTTCGCCGTCCTATACTCGCTCCTACCCGATGGTGGTCAAGCATGGCCGCGGCATCGTCGTAACGGATGTGGACGGAAACGAGTTCTTCGATTTCTCCGCCGGGATTGCGGTGACCTCGACCGGCCACTGCCATCCTCACGTGGTCGCCGCCATTCAAAAGCAGGCCGCAGACTTGATCCACATGTCCGGCACAGACTTCTACTACGAGAACATGGTGACGCTGGGTGAGCGGCTGTCGAAGATCGCGCCCATGCCCGGGCCGCACAAGATCTACTACGGCAACTCGGGCGCCGAAGCGGTGGAATGCGCCCTCAAACTGGCGCGCTACCACACCAAGCGGCAGAACATCATTGCATTCCTCGGAGCATTCCATGGACGCACCATGGGCGCGCTTTCGCTGACCGCTTCCAAGCCGCAGCAGAAGCGCCGGTTTGCTCCCTTCGTTCCGGGCGTCACTCACGTGCGCTATCCCGATGTCTACCGCGGGTGCGTCGGTGGGGTGCAGGAAGCCGAAGCCTTCGGGTTGGGTTGTGCCCGCTACATTGAAGACAAACTCTTCCAGACCACGCTTCCGCCCGAGGAAGTGGCAGCTATTTTCGTGGAGCCTATCCAGGGGGAAGGCGGCTACGTGATTCCGCCCAACGTCTTCCTGCAGGAGTTGCGGCGCATTTGCGATCGCCACGGCATCCTGCTGGTGGCGGACGAAGTCCAGAGCGGCGTCGGCCGCACCGGCAAGTGGTGGGCGATCGAGCACGCCGGCGTGCAGCCCGACATTGTTTGCAGCGCCAAGGGAATCGCGTCTGGCATGCCGCTGGGCGTGGTCATCAGTCGCGCTGACATCATGGACTGGGTCCCCGGCTCGCATGCTTCGACCTTCGGCGGGAACCCGGTGTGCATTGCGGCGGCGCTGGCGACACTCGACGTGATCGAGCGTGAAAACTTGATGCACAACGCCACCGAAGTCGGGAACCACATGCTGAAGCGCATGGCCGACTGGCCGAAGAAGCACAAGCTGGTCGGCGATGTCCGCGGGCGTGGCCTGATGATCGGCGTAGAGATCGTCAAGGACAAGCAGACGAAAGAAATCGGCCACGATGAGCGGGATCGCATCGTAGAACTGGCTTTCGAACGCGGCATTCTCTTCCTGGGTTGTGGCCCGAACACGGTGCGCATCGCGCCACCACTCATCGTCACCAAAGACGAAGCCGACGTGGCGATTGACGTTCTCGACGAGTGCCTGGCACTCGCGGGCAAGAACGCCTAAGCAGCAACCGGCAAACTCTCGTGCGCGGGCGGGTATGAGGCTCGCCCGCCCTGAGCTTGTCGCATTCCTGGAGAAACCCATGTGGACAGGAACACTCGAATCCATTCACATCGCCGCTGCCGCCAAGGCGCCCACACGGTCGGTTGGTCAGGTACAAGCCATCCCGGGAGTCGGGCTGGAAGGCGACCGTTACGCTCTGAAGCAAGGGACGTTTTTCAAGCCCGAACCCGAGTTCGAACTGACGCTGATTGAGGCAGAGGCGATCGAGGCGCTCCAGCGGGACTATCACCTGACACTGGCGGCGGGAGATGCGCGCCGCAACCTGGTCACGCGCGGTGTGCCCCTGAACCACCTGGTAGGGCGCGAATTCCAGGTCGGCGAAGTGAAACTCCGCGGCATTCGCCTATGCGAGCCCTGCAGCCATTTAGAGGCGGTGGTTGGGCAGCCGGTGATCAAGGGGCTGCGGCACCGTGGCGGATTGCGGGCACAGATTCTGAACCAAGGCGTGATCCGTGCCGGGGATCCGGTGCGCGAATAGCACTGCTTCGACCGCATTCAGGGGGCTGCCGGGGCTACCCATGAGAGTCCAGCTTTCAACTCGTGCTCTGCTGGCACTGGCGGCGGCCCTGTTTCTGTGGGCCTCCGCGTTCGCCGGGATTCGTGCCGGCCTGAAGGCGTACTCGCCTGCACACCTGGCGGTGCTGCGGTTCCTGATCGCATCGCTGGTCATCGCCATTTACGCCGGCCTGGCCCACTTCCGCCGCCCCGAGCGGCACGATATTCCTGGGCTCATCCTGACCGGCGCCATCGGCATCACTTTCTATAACTTGGCGCTGAATTACGGAGAGACTCGGGTCAGCGCCGGCGCCGCCAGCATGCTGGTGGCCTCGACACCGATATGGACGGCGCTATTCGCCATGTTCGCCTTGCGAGAACGGCTCACCGGGCGTGGCTGGGGTGGCGTGTTCCTGAGCTTTGCCGGTGTCGTGCTCATTGCCGGCGGAGAAGGTGAGGGCATTCATCTATCTCCGCAAGCCTTCATCATTCTGGCCGCTGCGCTGACCTCGGCGATGTACATGGTGATGCAGAAGCACTTTCTTGGACGCTACAGCGCGCTGGAGTTCACGGCATACTCCATCTGGTCGGGAACCTTGCTCATGGTTCCACTCAGCAGCGGATTGTTGGGCGAAATGCGCAACGCTCCGATCGGCGCCACCGCAGCCATCATCTACCTGGGAATCTTCCCCGGAGCCCTGGCCTACGTGGCCTGGGCGTATGTGCTCTCCCACGGTCCTGCAGGACGAACTGCGACCTTCCTCTATCTCATCCCTGTTCTCGCTATCGCGATTGCCTGGATGTGGCTGGGAGAAGTGCCGAAGCTGCAATCGCTGGTGGGCGGCGCGGTTGCCCTGGCAGGAGTAGTGATGGTGAACCTGTGGGGAAAGGTGAAGTCGCCCAGCGCTCCGGCGATTGCAGCGGAAGCCCAAAGCTGAATGGACGTTTGCGGACCGCCGCGGGCATGTCCAGCCGTCACAGACGCCGAGTTCGGGAGCGTGCATGCTGGGTGGAGTTCGCCCGACCTGTCGTCCTCGGATCGCCGAGCACGAAGGATGCCGATGCTCGCCTACTTCACTCGCAGCACCGTCCGCCTGTTGGATCGCCTGGCCGCAAAAATTCTTCCTCCGGACGCCAGCCCGCAGCACCAGCGCACCGGCCGTCGCGGAGAGGAAGATGCCTACTTCTACCTGCGGAAACGTGGCTACGTGATGGTGGCGCGCAATTTTCGTTCGCCGCGGCGTCATGGCGAGATTGACCTGATTGGATGGGACAAGGATGTTCTCTGTTTTATTGAAGTTAAGACGCGTACCACGCGCGACGTGAAGCCCGCCGAAGCAGCCGTGGATCGCGACAAGCAAAGGGACTTGGCCGCGGTGGCGCGTGAATATTTACGCCGCATCCCCCGTTCGTGCCAGTGGCGTTTCGACGTGTTGAGCGTATATTATGTTAGTCAACCCAGCCAGCCACAGTTCGAGTTGTTCCAGGATGCCTTTCCGGTATCGTAAAATACGAATTTGGCCTTTTGCCCTAGTGAAAGGACTTAGTGCGTGCCTGAGCTTAGAAAAGATCCAATCGTCGGCCGCTGGGTAATCATTTCCACCGACCGCGCTAAACGACCCACTGACTTTGCCCGGGAGGGGTTCAAACTCAAAGGCGGCTTCTGCCCCTTCTGTTACGGCAACGAGAGCAAGACTCCACCCGAAATCCAGGCTTACCGTCCCCACCCCAACGGCGGACCCCCACCGCAGCGCGATACCCCAGGCTGGACGGTGCGGGTGGTCCCCAACAAGTTTCCGGCACTGGGCATCGAGGGCAACCTCAACCGCCAGGCCGAGGGCATGTTCGACAAGATGAACGGCATCGGGGCCCACGAGGTCATCATTGAGGCTCCCGACCACAATGCCAGCCTGGCGACGCTTCCTCCCAAACGCATTGAAGACGTGCTGTGGACGTTCCGCGACCGCATTCTCGACCTGAAAAAGGACCGCCGTTTCAAGTACATCCTGATCTTCAAGAACCACGGCGAGGCCGCCGGCGCATCGCTCGAGCACGCGCACTCGCAGCTCATCGCGTTGCCCATTCTGCCTATCTACGTGGTGGAGGAACTGGAAGGCGCCAAACAGTACTACATCTACAAGGAGCGCTGCGTGTTTTGCGACATCATCCGGCAGGAGATTGAAACCAGCAGCCGCGTGGTCGCCGAGAACGAAGACTTCTTGACGCTGGCTCCGTACGCGCCGCGGTTCCCGTTTGAGACCTGGATTCTGCCCAAGCAGCACGAGTCGGCATTCGAGAATTCTTCGTCGCACATGTTTGAGAACCTGGCGAAGGCGTTGAAGAACCTGCTGATGAAGGCCGACCGGGTGCTCGACAACCCGCCCTACAACCTGGTGGTCCACACCTCACCGGTACAGGACCCGACCAACGACTACTACCACTGGCACATCGAGTTCATGCCCAAGCTGACCAAGACCGCAGGATTCGAGTGGGGAACGGGCTTCTACATTAACCCGACGCCACCGGAAGAGGCCGCGCGGTTTCTGCGCGAGGCTAGTGTGGAAGAAGCGGTGCCGGCGGTGGTGGGGTAGGGTTCGGGAGATCAGATAGCAAATAGGGCGCGCGAGTCGTGCCCTTTTTCTTTGTATCAAAACTGAAGCACTTGGCAGATTGTGAGCAAAGTCAATGAGAAAGGGGCTTTCTGAAAAGCGGTTCCATCGCATACTGAGGTGCGGGGTTGTTGTCTTGTCCTGTGGGGGCATTCCGTTCTTCTTCGTCCATAGCGTGCGGAGCGAATTGCTGCTGAAGGCCTACTTGCTGACAACATTTCTCCTGTTTACTCTTCTGGCAAGCTACTGGGAGTCAACCAACGCG
Source organism: Terriglobia bacterium (assembly GCA_020073665.1). Lineage (GTDB taxonomy): Bacteria > Acidobacteriota > Terriglobia > Terriglobales > Acidobacteriaceae > JAIQEU01. Next base: position 249,718 of record JAIQEU010000004.1, on the reverse strand, counting down.
CGTTGGTTTTGGAAAGCGATGGCTCCCATCGTTATAGTTCATTTGGGAATCGTGCTCGGACTCGCCAAACTCAATCTCGAGTTTCCCCAGATTGATCGACTACCAAGGATGGCATACGGCGCTCTCACATTGGTACTCTCCGCCGAGGTCCTTGTTTCTATGCGCGTCATTGAGGCTTTCCGGCCGAAGCATGAGTAGGAGCCGCCGGATTGGTCTCGCGAATCTGCATCGACCGGGTGCCCCATCCTTTTCGCGCAGTTTTGCGAACTGGGTGGGCTAGAGATGTCGGTGCAGCCTCGGGATGGTCACCATTAGAATTAAGCACAAAATCCCAAGCGGGAGAGGCCCGTGGAATCCCACCCTTCGCAAAAAGCGCGAAGGATGGGGCACCCGGCTGGTGCATTCAACCAGAATAGTAGTGCCGCCAAATTAGCTGGCGGTAACGATGTTGCAAGTTTGCTCTTCGGGGATGTCAGCGAAGGTCAGGCAGGCTTGCTCCTGGCCGAAGGCGGAAAGAACTCCCTCAAGGCTGGAATTGGGCAGGCGGGAACAATGGGAAGGAGAACCTCCTCGGTCTTTGACCTGAATCTGGCGGGCACACCCGGCGGAACCAAAGGTGGAATCGAGATTCTGGGTAAGACTGGTGCCGAAAAGGTTGCAGGCGTTATTTCGGGGGCTGCGGAGTTTAAGTTCGCAGCGGACGTGGGTGCGACCGGCGCGTTGGCGCTTGGGTGCCTTACTCATCCTTAAGGTGATTTCGGAAACGGCGATCTATGAACCAGTCTGTGAAGGAACAAGTCAAAAGCGGGCTGCGGCTAGGCGGTGGCTTGGCCGTGTTTCTAGTTGCGATGGCTCCGCTGGTTGACGGACTGCGCAGGGTAGTGTGGGCAGCTCCGCCACACCAATTACTGTGGTCGGATCCGATTAGCTGGGTGGAACTCATCGTGGCAGCGGTGCTGTTGGCTTCCACCGCACAGGTGTGGGTGCAGTATCTTGCAGGGTGCATGGTGTTCGCTTGCGTCAAGGGTGTCGTCATTTTCGCAGCGGGGACGCCAATTTCTCGCACGGAGACAGCAGGGCTAGTTTTTGTCTTCTTGGTCACGCTCATGCTTATGGTGAGCCTTATCCTAAGAGGCGTAATGCTTCTTGATCGGATCGCCCTCACCTTGTATGTCTTCTCCCTTGGGTGGGATGCAGATAAGGGCCTATTTATGCCGTCACCGGCCCTCGCTGTTGGCCTGGCTGTATTGTTCACTTCGTGGTGCGTCGGTTACTGGAAGCAGCGTGGCACTGGGAAAAACTGGCCGCGACGCGGGGCTTCGCACCGGCTTTCATGACAAAGCACGTAGAAGCGGAGAAAAATCGGCGGAAACATCAGTGCCTACGCGTGACTACAGGACTTAAATGAGAATGCAAAAGAAGAGAGCAAAGGGTTCCCCGTACCCTCTCTTGTCCTAGAAGATCCTACCTCGCCACCGGCGTCAGCAGAAACGCCCGTTCCTGGCCGTTGTGGAAGCCGTAGCCGCTGATTTGTCCGGCGTCGTTGATGCCGCGGGCTTCACTCAGCACCCAGCCGGAGTTTTGCGAAATCAGCTGGTTCAGGTCTTGCAACTTCCCGGTGGAGATAAACGCGTGGTAGCCGTTCGACACGTCGATTCGTCCCACTACAACGCCAAGATTGTTGATGGCCCAGCCGACGCTGGTGCTGGTTCCGGTGCGACCGTCCACGTCGACCATCTTTCCTTTGCTGAATAAGAACGCATGCGCCGCACCATTCTTTAGGTAGGCGGTCCCGGTGGCCTGTCCGGCGTTGTTGATGGCGTACGCCTGGCTGTAGGCGCCGCCGAGCGTTCCCATGGCCCTCATCTTTCCGTTCTGCCAGAAGAATCCGCGGATGGAGCCGGTCGCAGTGTAGGAATAGCCTACTACCTGGCCTGACTTATTTACTCCCAGCGCCGTGTTCCAGTATTCCGATCCGTGAGCACCGAGCGTGCCGAGGTCGGTCATGGTGCCATTGCTGAATAGAAACGGATGGGTTTCGCCGTTGCTAGTGCCGGAGGCACCCACGACTTGTCCGAGGTCATTGATGGCGTAGGCGTCGCTGAAGGACCCGCCGAGCGTGGGCAGTGCGGTCATCTGGCCGTTGCTGAAAATGTAGCCGCGGTCGCTGCCGTCGGCGAGTGGAGCATATCCGGTGACTTGGCCGCTGGCATTTACCTGGAAGGCGTCGCTCCATCCGCCGCCCAAATCACCCAGATCAGTGAGCGCGCCGTTGGCAAATATAACCGCGTGGCCATAAGCATTGCCTGGCAACGTGGAGTTGCCCGCCACCTGACCGCTGGCGTTCATGTTGTATCCCACACTGGCGTTGCCGCCGGCTAGCGTGCCCAGGTCGGTGACGGTGTAGGTTTGCGAAAAGGCTGTGCTGGTGAGAGTGATGAGGATTATGGAAGTGACCCAAGTCGGGACAAGGGAGTGTTTCATGGAGGAAATCTCCTCAAGTGGTCTTGCAGGGCCCGGCGAGCAGGTTAGGCCGGGGCGAAGAGCGAGTTGTCAAAGCAATATAAAAACTGAGAGTGGACACGAAGGGAAACCTTCGTAGGCCCTTGTGGCCTTGTTGGTGGATTGATTTCGACAGGAAGGGACGTCACCCCTGGGTGCGGTCGAGGAACTCTTCGTGCCAAGCCATCTGGATGGCTTCCAGCTTACCTTCGTTCGACTGCTTGGGATCGTCCTTGAATTCGGCGAGCTCAGTAACATAACGGTGCAGGTCTGTGAAACGGACCGCCAGCGGGTCAAGTTCCGGATGCTTCTGCGACAGCAGGATGCCAATGTCTTCGGCATCGTCCCAGGTGAATTCTTGTGTCACGGTGGCTCCTGATGAGCATTTAGCACTTGGCACTTAGTACTTAGCCAAGAAGGGTTCTTGCTGGCAACTGCAAGAACCTCTGCTGGCCAAATGCTAATTGCTGCTTTCTAGTGTTCTTCCGAAACGTAATTCCGATTCCAGGCTGGGATTTCAACTACGACCTTGCCCGGCCCGGCGATCACTGCCTGGCAGCCCAGACGAGAGTTTAATTGCAGGTCCGCCGCCATGTCGAGTCGGTCGGCCTCGTCGTCTTCCATCGGGGAAAGGTTCTCAGCGCCTTCTTTCACCCAGATATGGCAGGTGGTGCAGGCGCAATTTCCGCCACAAGCATGGTCGAGGGAAATATCGTTGTTCAACGCCACATCCAGGATAGATTGTTCCTTGCCATGGTCCTGGTAAGGAAGCTTGCCGTGCTCAAACGACACGGTCTTGCCTTCGGGCAAGAACGTGACCTGGATGGTATTCTCGCCCGGTGGCTCGGCCGTTGCTGCTCCGGTACCCTGCGTCTGTTCCTCCGCCATAAATACTCCTTGGTATTCGTCCCGCACCTGCAACCTACTTAAAGTCTGCCTCAGCCACCGGATGTCCCGACGCGAGATCCCCGCCCATATCGGCTTGATCCATGGTCTTGCCTTTCAGGGCGGTGGCGACGGCGCTATCCATCATCAACTCGGCCAAGCGCATGGTGCCCTGGTTCAGCGCGTCGATGGCTTTGCGGATGGCATGGTAGTCGTCTTCAGCCTTGACCTGGCCCAGCGCTCTTTCTAATTTCGCAATCTGCTTTTTCTCGTCGCTGGTCAGCCGGTCCCAAGCCGGACTCTTCTTGCCCTTTTCTAACGCGGCCAGGATGGTATCGCACTCGTTGCGCGCCTCAATTACCTGGCGCCGCCGGAAATCTTCTTCGGCGTAGTCGAACGAGTCGAGAATCATGCTCTCGACCTGCTCGTCGGTCAGGCCATAACTGGGCTGTACTTCGATTTCCGCTTCTTTGCCGCTGCGCTGTTCGCGCGCCGAAACGTGAAGAATGCCGTTGGCATCAATCAGGAACTTGACCTCGATGCGCGGCATACCCGCGGGCATGGGCGGTACGCCCTTCAAGTCAAAACGCGCCAGGGAGCGGCAGTCAGACGCCAATTCGCGCTCGCCCTGCAGAACGTGGATCGCGACATTGGCCTGACCATCTACCTGCGTGGTGTAGTACTGCGTCGCCGAAGCCGGGATGGTCGAATTGCGCAGGATAATCTTGTCAGTCACGCCACCCGCCACCTCAATGCCCAATGACAAGGGCGTGACGTCGAGTAACAGCATGTTCTCGGTGGCTTCGGAGCCGCCGGACAGAATATTGGCCTGCACCGCCGCGCCCAGGGCGACCACTTCATCGGGGTTCAGGTCGGTATGTGGCTTGCGCCGGAACATCTCTTCGACCAGCGCCCGCACTTTGGGGATTCGTGTGGATCCGCCCACCAGCACGACTTCATCAATCTGCGCTGGCTTCAGGCCGGCGTCTTTCATGGCCTGCTTGCACGGGCCCAGCGTCCGGTCGATGATCGGCTGCATCAACTGTTCAAACTGCGCGCGCGTAATCTCGCGCTGGTAGCGCTTTCCGCCTGGCAGTTTGATATCGAGCTTGGTGGAATTCTGCGACGACAGCGCGATCTTGGCCTCAATCACCGCTTTTCGAATGGTCTGCTGTCATCCAGCGCAATGGTGATCAGCAGGTTGTCGATGTCATCTCCACCCAGGTGAGTGTCGCCATTGGTGGCGATCACTTCGAAGATTCCGTCGTGCAGCTTAAGGATCGAGATGTCGAAGGTGCCACCGCCAAGGTCATACACGGCAACCGTGCCATGCTGCTTCTTGTCCAGGCCGTAGGCGAGGGATGCGGCCGTGGGTTCGTTCACCAGGCGCAAGACGTCCAACCCGGCAATGCGCCCAGCGTCTTTAGTGGCTTGCCGCTGCGCATCATTGAAGTACGCGGGCACCGTGATGACGGCTTTGCTGACGGGCGCGTTAAAGAAACGCTCAGCGTTGCGCTTAAGCTGGCGCAGGATGAAGGCAGAAATCTCAGGCGGCGTAAAGGTCTTGTCGCCCAGCTTGATCCTGAGGACCTCGCCGGGCTGCATATCTTCCGCCAGGCGGAAAGGGAACAACTTGAGTTCTTCGCGGATGTCTTCCACCCCGCGGCCCATCAGCCGCTTGACGGAATAGACGGCACGTTCGGAGGTTTCGATCAGATATTTGCGGGCGGCGTTGCCGACAATAATCTGGTCCCGCTCGTCGAGCGCTACCACCGAAGGCAGGAGGTTAGACCCGTCCTCGCCGGGGATGACGACAGGCGTATCCCCTTCCATGAAGGCCACCAGCGAGTTGGTGGTGCCCAGATCGATTCCGACGATGCGGTCAAAAGACATTGAATCACTTATTCATTGAAACACTGAATCATTGCAAGGCGACCTCGCGCGCAATGAATCAATGATTCAATGACTCAATTTCCCAGTGCTTCGTTTACATCCCGTACCAGGTTCCGGAGATAGTTTCGCCGGTTCAGCAGGTCGACCATCTTGTCCCGCACCTTGCGGCGGTCTTCCTCGCTGCCACTATCAACCAGGCGGTCCCAGTCGTCCCAATAGCCTTGCAGCTCTTCTGACAGGCCTGCGAGCTTCTTTTCCAACTCTGCTTTCCGGTTTTCCAACTCGCGTGCCAGACCTGGATCGCTCTCGCCCATCTTCTGGCTGGCGCGAAGCTCCTCCAGTTGCAAGTTCAGCTCAAACACTTCCTCCAGCAATGCGGGCGGTACCACCTGCTTCTTGACTTCGCCGGTGGCGCGCGCCTTCTCTGTGGCCGTCTTGGACTGCTCTTCAAGCTCCACACCCTCCAAGCGCAGAAGATATTCCGTGCGGCGGATGGGATCTTTCAATGTGCGGTAAGCGTCGTTGAGTTGCGACGTTTTCTCCATGCTCCACTCCTGCTCGCGCTTGTCGAAGCGGGCGCTCAGGTCGGGATGCAGGTGCCGGCTCAGTTCGTAGAACTCTTTCTCCAAGGTGGCGGGGTCGAGGTTCAGCTTGCGCGGCAAAGCGAAAAACGTAAAGTAATCCACCGGCAGAGGCGGCTGTACTTTGCCGCATGCGCTGCAGAAGTGCGCTGCCCGCATGTCTCCGCACGACCAGCAGGTCGACGTCGCATCCCCGGGCGTGATCAGCGACGAACTCGTTTTGGATTCCTGATTCTCCATAGACACATTCACCGACTACTGCACACCGGTCCAGCAGAATATATGGCGCCGTGGTGGGAAAGGGCGGCGGGCGAAAGCCCGCGCTACACCGTCAAGCTGAGAACGACGTGCCACAACCGCAAGACTTGGACGAATTCGGATTCACGAACACGAAACCCTGCTGCATGAGAGTTTCCTGGTAGTCCAGCGTCATGCCATGCAGGTAGATGAACGACTTGGGGTCGACAAACACCCGCACATCGCCGAACTGAAAGATGCGGTCGCGCTCGCGCGGCTGGGTGTCGAAGCGGATGTTGTAGCTCAACCCCGAGCATCCTCCGCCTTGCACGCCCAGGCGCAACCCACCCTGATCGGGCGCGATGCCTTCCTTGGCCATGGCGGACCGGATCCTGGCCACGGCCCGGTCGGTCACCTGGATGCCCTTTGCGGGAGTGCTAGGTGTCGCCGTCTTCGTCGTTTCTTCTGTCATGGTGGTCATAAGTCTAAGCCGCCGCCACCGCGCCGTCAGTGCCTTGGATCACACCGGCTCTGACGGCGGATTGCCTTACCGGCCGGTTTCGACCGCCACCGGCTTGTCCGCTCCCTGTTTCTTCTTCCAGTCGTGGATCGCCGCACGGATGGCGTCTTCCGCCAGCACCGAGCAGTGGATCTTGACCGGCGGCAGAGACAGTTCTTTCACGATCTCCGTGTTCTTGATCTGCAGCGCCTCGTCCACGGTCTTACCCTTCACCCATTCGGTGGCCAGGGAGGACGACGCAATCGCCGAGCCGCAACCGAAAGTCTTGAATTTTGCGTCTTCAATGACGTTGGTTTGGGGGTTGACCTTGATTTGCAGCTTCATGACGTCGCCGCACTCGGGGGCGCCCACTAGGCCGGTGCCCACATCCTCGCTGTTCTTGTCGAGAGACCCGACATTCCGCGGATTGGAATAATGATCGAGAACCTTATCGCTATAAGCCATGATTTACGTCTCCTGTCTTCGTGCCGTCGTTCAGTTTCTTTTGCTCGGTACCAGCTACTCAGTACTGGGTTACTCCGCCGCCCACTTCACGCTCTTCAGGTCCACGCCTTCCTTGGCCATCTCGTACAGTGGCGAAAGTTCGCGGAGGCGCGCGACCGTCTCAACCACGCGGTCGGCCACGTAGTCAACTTCGGCCTCGGTATTGAAACGTCCAATGCCGAAGCGAATGGAACTGTGCGCCAGGTCGTCGCCGGTGCCCAGGGCCTTCAATACATAAGATGGCTCCAGCGTCGCCGAGGTGCAGGCCGATCCGCTGGAAACCGCGATGTCGTTGATTCCCATCAATAACGATTCGCCCTCTACATAGGCAAAGCTGATGTTCAGATTGCCGGGCAGACGATGTTCCCACGAGCCGTTGAGGTAGACCTCGTCCAGCCGGCCCATGATTCTGTCCTTAAGGCGGTTTCGTAGTCCCGCCAGGTGGCAGGATTCGCGCGGCATCTCCTCGGTGGCGATGGCGCAGGCTTTGCCCAGACCAACGATTCCGGGAACATTGAGCGTGCCGGAACGCATGCCGCGCTCGTGTCCGCCGCCGTCGATGATCGGTGAAATCTGCACTCGCGGGTTCTTGCGGCGCACATACAGCGCACCCACGCCCTTGGGACCGTACATCTTGTGCGCCGAGATCGACATGACGTCGATGTTCTGCTTGTTCACGTCAGTGGGAACTTTGCCTACCGCCTGGGTCGCGTCGGTGTGGAAGATCACGCCGCGCTCGCGGCACAGCTTGCCGATCTCCTCCACCGGTTGCAGCACGCCGATCTCATTATTGGCGGCCATGATGGTCACCAGGATGGTTTTGTCATCCACAGCGCGCTTCAGGTCGTCGAGATCGATCAACCCGTCTTTCTGTACCGGCAGATAGGTGACGCGGTAGCCGTACTTTTCCAGACGCTTGCAGGTGTCGAGCACAGCCTTATGCTCGGTGACCGCGGTGATGATGTGGTTGCCCTTCTGTTTGTACATCTCGGCGACGCCTTTGATGGCCAGGTTGTCGCTCTCGGTCGCGCCCGAAGTGAAGATGATTTCTTTCGCGGTTGCGCCTACCAGCTTGGCGATACGCTCACGCGCGGTTTCCACTCCTTCTTCGGCCACCCATCCGAAGGGATGGTTGCGGCTGGCGGCATTACCGAATTTTTCCTGGAAATAGGGCAGCATTTCGGCCAGCACCCGCGGGTCAACCGGGGTGGTGGCATGGTTGTCCATGTAGATGGGCAGCTTGATGCCCTTCGCTACTGCCTCTTGCTCCTGGGGGAACGTCTTTACATCCGTGCTCATGATTGCTCTCCTGCGTAGCTATGTAATGCTCACCAAGTCGACCGGCTTCTTCTGGACCGGCTCGGCCGCCGGCTCTTCTTTCATCTCTGAAATCGTGATGCGCTTCAGCACCTGTTCAATGCTCTCGTTCACCCGGCGCAGCGGCTCGCGAATGGTGCAGCGGTCGGTCTGGTCGCACTCGCCGCGCACCGTAATACATGAAGTGATGAACAGCGGGCCGTCGATCGCCCGGATGACTTCGAACGCGCTGATTTTCGCCGCATCCCGCGCCAGGGTGTACCCACCGTTAATGCCATGCTGCGAGTGCAGCAGACCGGCCTTGACCAGGCGCTGCAGAATCTTGGCCAGCGCTTCCTGGGGAATCCCGTAGGCGTCGGCCACTTCCTTGGCGCTGCACGCCCCGTTCGGGGCACGCTCGGCCAGATGCTTCATAGCCATGAGGCCGTAGTCCGCTTTCTTGGTCAGCTTCAGCATTGCCCTGATGGTAACTCCGACCTTTTTAGTCGGACATCACTATTCTAGAGCCGATAGCTCCCCAATGCAAGCTCGTGCAGGCAACGGTAGAAACCAGTCATTGAAGTGTAAGCTACGACAGGTTAACGGGTTACAGAATACGACTATTAAGGTCGTACTTTTAGGAAGGAGATCGCTCCAAGGTTTCGCATGGCGGGTCCCTTGGCCCGGCTGCCCATACGGACAACGTCGGTGGGGGAAAACCACAGAGGTTCCACCTCGGGGGCTTGACAACCGGATGGGCAGGGCTAAAATACGGCCAATTCCGGCTACATTTCCCCCTATGGCCGCTCGGCAAGGTACGACCGGACCGGAGTTATGAATTCAATCCCGCCGTCCCCAGTCCCCGAGAAGAGAAGTGACATGCAACCGTGCAAGCACCCCCGTGTGCAGATCGTGTCGCGCGATGACGATGCCGAATTCGTTGAGTGCCTGGAATGCCGTGAGGTTTTCGAATCCAGCGAATTCAGAGACATGACCATCGAAGAGACCAAATTGGATAACGAATCCTGACGTCACTCTGCCCACTCCAGGGTTAACCCACCGGCCAACGTGTGTCCGGCCGCGACAATAAGGGAACTCCGCCGGTCACTGAAGTAACTAGGCCGGGGGGTTTCGGCTTGTTTGGCCGTGTTTGGCTTTGTTAGTGTCGCTCCGAGGTATCTCTTTGTCCGCAAAGAACGTAAAGGCACGAGTAGCGTTGGTGGTGGACGATTCCATGCTCATCCGGCATTGTGTGTGCCGGTTTCTGGAAGAGCACGGCTTCGTGGTCGAGTCCGCGACCAACGGGCAAGAGGCACTCGAAACCCTGCAACGAGTCGTGCCCGACCTCATTGTCACCGACATGCAGATGCCAAAGATGAGTGGCGGCGATCTGATCACCGCCCTGAAAAGCCACTCCGGCACCGCGAAGATTCCCATCGTGATTGTTGCCGGACGGCAAAGCGGCTTCGACGAAAATGAAAGGCGCGCCGACTTCGCTATCTTCAAGGACATCGACATCGAAGTACAACTCGCCAAGGCCCTGGCCACCATCTCCAAAGGCCGAGCCAAAGGGCAAGCGGCGGGGAAGTAATTTCAGCAGTCAGCACTCAGCATTCAGCCACTGTGAGTTCCGCGCCCGGAGATCTTTCAGGTCCAGAGATTCCGCCACTCCTGGCAGAAACCCGCTGCGGCTGAATGCGGATGGCTGAGTGCTGATTGCTTGTTTACCGCAGCGCCATCCCCGCCTCGGCCGAAAAATCCTCTGCCGCAAATTCTCTCGCCAGAAACTTGGGATAGGCCGCGGCCGCGATCATGGCCGCGTTGTCAGTGGAAAGCGGGCGGGAAGGGAAGTATACCGGCAGGCCTTGCATGGCAGCTTCGCGCTCAAACGTCTGCCGCAACTGGTTGTTCGCCGCTACTCCTCCGGTGACGAACAGAGTGGCCACGTCGCTGGCACGAGCCGCTGCCAACGTCTTGCCAACCAGGTCTTCAACCATGGCCTGCTGAAAGGAAGCAACCAGGTCGAGGGTTTGCGAGTCGGTGTGGGTGAGATAGTCATCCAGGGTGGGCCTCACGACTTGCGCCAGCGCGCGGCGACGCGTCTGGATTTCGGCTTGCATGTGATGGGTCTCGACGTACCGCAAGACTGCGGTCTTGATGCCGCTGTAGGAAAAATCAAAACGCAGCTGGCTGGCCGCTTCGACTGGCTCGCCCTTGGTCCTGCGGTCGCGATGCTTGATCTGCGACGGTGGAAAGTTCACCGCGTTCGGGTTGCCGTATGCCGCCAGCTTGTCGATGATTGGGCCGCCCGGGTATCCCAGGCCCAGCAGTTTGGCCACCTTGTCGAAGGCTTCCCCGGCGGCGTCGTCGCGGGTGTGGCCAATATTCCGGTAGGTCCAGCCCGCTTGTCGCTGCTGCCCGAGGTAAAGATGGGTGTGTCCGCCCGAGACCACCAGCGCGAGCAAGGGAAAGTTGATCTCGTGGTTGCCCTTCTGCCGCTCTTCGAGCAGCACCGCATGGATGTGGCCTTCCAGATGATTGACCGCCACCAGCGGCTTGTTGAGGGCAAAGGCCAGCGCTTTGGCGTAACTGATGCCAACCAGCAGCGCGCCTGCCAGGCCCGGGCCCTGGGTCACGGCCAAGGCGTCCACCGACTGATACGTCTGGCCAGCATCGGCCAGCGCTTTGCGGACAACCGGCACGATTGCGCGCAAATGTTCGCGGGAAGCGAGTTCCGGCACTACCCCGCCATAGGGTTGGTGAGTAGCAATCTGCGAAAACACGACGTTGGAGACAATTTGCTCGCCCGAGCGCACCACCGCGGCCGCGGTTTCATCGCAGGAACTTTCCATGCCGAGGATGTAGGCATCGGGCATAAACCCTATATTATCTGAACAACGTTCGCGGCCAGGGTTGCAGCGTGCTCAAAGACTTCGCCATCTCGATCATCCGAACCCTGCGCGAGAAGGGCCACCGGGCGTATCTCGTGGGCGGATGCGTGCGCGACTTCCTGCTGGGCCGCGAGCCCGCCGACTTTGACGTCTCCACCGATGCGACTCCCGACGAAGTTATGCGTATCTTTCCCGAGACCTACGCCGTCGGCGCGCAATTCGGGGTTGTGCTGGTGCCGGCGCCGGCAGGAGACGCGGCAAGCAGCTCCTCAGCGCATGGCAATGCTGTGGAAGTGGCGACCTTCCGCTCGGACATCGGCTACAGCGACGGCCGCCATCCTGACCAGGTCCGCTACAGCAAAGACCCGCGGGAAGACGTAGAACGGCGGGATTTCACCATCAACGGCCTGCTGCTCGATCCGGTCAAGAACGAAATCCTCGATTTCGTGGGTGGACGCAAAGACCTGGACGCAGGCATTATCCGGACCATCGGCGAGCCCGAGCTTCGGTTTGCGGAAGACAAGCTTCGCATGCCGCGGGCGCTGCGGTTCGCCGCGCGCTTCGACTACAGGATTGACCCGGCAACCTTCGCCGCGATCCAGAAACTTGCTCCAGAGATTCACCAGGTCTCCCGCGAGCGGCTGCGCGACGAACTCACCAAGATGCTTACCGAAGGGCGCGCGCGCCGGGCCTTCCTGCTGCTCGACGAATCCGGACTTCTACAACAAGTGCTGCCTGAGATTTCCGCGATGAAAGGGGTAGAGCAACCGCCCCAGTATCATCCTGAGGGCGATGTGTTCGTCCACACGCTGCTCTTGCTCGATAAGCTTCCGCAGCCTTGTCCTCCGACGCTGGCGTGGGGAGCCCTTCTGCACGATGTCGGCAAACCCCCGACGTTCCGGGTAGCGCCGGACCGCATTCGCTTCGATGGCCATGTCGAGGTGGGGGTAAAGATGGCGGAGGAGATCCTTCATCGCTTGCGTTTCTCCAACGACGACAGCGATCAGATCCTGGCGCTGGTGAACCAGCACATGCGTTTTGCGCAAGTGCAGCGCATGAAGGAATCCACGCTGAAGAAATTCATCCGCATGCCCCGGTTTGAGGAACATCTGCAACTGCATCGCATCGACTGCCAGGCCAGCCACGGCGATTTGACGTCCTACAACTTCACCCGTGAGAAAGTCGCGTCGTTCCCGCCTGAGGCCATTCGCCCCCAGCCGCTGCTAACCGGCACCGACCTGATTGCTGCCGGCTACGAGCCCGGCCCGCGCTTCAAAGAAATTCTCACGGCGGTAGAAGACGCGCAGTTGGAAGGGAAGCTGCAGAGTAAGCCGGATGCAATGACGTTCGTCGCGCAACAGTTCCCGCTCTAGATACCGCGATTTGTTCAAGGTGTGAACGTCCGGTAATAACCCTGCCCTGACAGGATGCAGCGCAGCGTCTTGCCGTGCACGACGGTGTCGCAACGGACCTGTTCTCGCGGGGGCTCACCTTCTTCCCCAGCCCAGAAACCGCCCTGTGCGTCGGGAGTCATGGCCCATTCGCTGCCTTCCGCCGAAATCAGCCACAACTTGCCCTTGCGCAGAACGATGCGAAAGTTGTTAAACCAGGCCTGGTTGGAGCGGTAGTGTCCGGCATAGCTGTCCCATTCATGCGGGTAAGCGAATCTCCGCGGCCCGCTGTAGCGTTCACCGGCATACCATTCACCGCCGTAGAAGGCTTCCACGACTTTGCCCTGTTCTCGGCCAAAGCGCAGGGGAAAGAGCGCGAAATCCGGGTTCGGCACCAGGACCGCGTCTTTTCCCCAGGCCTCAAGCGCGATCTTCCCGCCACCGTAGTTCAGCAGCAAAGATTCGCCCTCCGCAGCCAGGGTCAGTTTCTTTCCTTCTGGAGTTGCGTAGACGCCCGCAAAATCCGCGGCATTCTTGATGCGTGTCGGGGGTTCCTCCTCGGGCAGCGGTGGCAGGTCGCGACTCTCATCGACCGCGCGCAGCAGCTTTAGCGCGTAGCCTGGAATGCGACCCGGCCCTCCAGGAAAATTCACCAACGCGATCACGCCCACACCGTTATCCATGTCACCCCGCAATTGCGAACTGTATCCAACCATGCCTCCGTCGTGTGCGATGTAGGTATGACCGTCCGCGGTCGCGGTGGACATGCCATAGCCATACCAAACGGCTTTCGACTCCTCCGCGCCGTGCTGGGTCAGCAGATCAAAACTCTTCTCCGAAATGATTCGGCCATTTGGTCCAACTCCATGATTCAGCAGCATGCGAAGGTAGATGGCCATGTCGGATGCGGTGGAGACGATTGCGCCGTCGCCCGCCCCGTACTCAAGCCACGGGGCTTCGATTAGTGGCGAGGACGGCCGATTCGGACGGTCGTCATACAGCGGCGCATACCCGGTTGCCAGTCGTGAGTAGGTGTCGTGCGTAAACACGGGCTCGGAGTGGCTCATGCCAAGTGGCTGCAACAGACGCTCGCGTACGTTGTCTGCGGAGGACTTCCCAGTGATTTCCTCGAGCATATAACCCATGATCTGGTAGCCAATGTTGGAATACGCGAAGTATTTGCCCGGCTCGTAACCAGTCCACAAGTCGCGCACCTCGGCCGCCTGGTAGAGGGAAGACGGGATGTCGTCTCGATCACGCGCCAGGCCGGCAGTGTGCGTCATCACGTCATGTGCGGTAATCGGCGTGTAATTGGAATGAATCGAAAACCATGGCAAGTATTTGGTGATGGGCTGCTGCGGATCGAACTTGCCGGCCTCAACCAGCTGCAATAGAGAAATCGAAGTGAACGACTTGGAGATGGAGCCAATTTCGAATTCAGTTTCGGGAGTGACTGGCTTTTGTAGTTTGGTATCGGCGTAGCCGTAGGTCTTTGCGTAAAGCAATCCGTTGCGATCGGTGAGCGCGAGCGACATTCCGGGGATTCCCTGGTCGTGCATCTCGCGGGCAACGAAAGCGTCGAGGCGCTGGTACGCCGCTCTGAGCCGGGCGTCACGGTCTTGGGGAAAGGCACAAGTTGTGAGAATCGAAACGGTGATGAGCAGTCTTGCCAGTGGCTTCGGCTTCATGGAATCTCCAGGGGGATCTGAGACGGCGGTGAATTTTGGCACATGACGCTATCTTTCGAGAACTATTATCTCTCTGCGATCGTGGCCGGCCGCCGCCGGTTTGAGATGCTAGAATCATCTCCATTCACCGACCGAGTTCTCCCATGACACGACCCATGGAACACGTGGCCTCCGGACTAGAGAAGATTGTAGCCAACGGCCTGCATCGAGCCCCGGCTGGGGAAGGTCCAGTACTGGCGTGGCCGGTGGCCTGCGGGCCTGCCGTCTGCGAACGCACGCGTGCCCTGGATTTCGCCGATGGCATTCTTCGAGTCGAAGTTGCGGATGCAGGCTGGCGCAAGGAGCTACAGAACCTGGCGCCGCGGTACGTCGCTGCCATCAATCGTTACGTGAGCGAGAGCGTCAAGCGGATTGACTTTGTGGTCCGGTCTGAACAGGTGCGGCGGTAAGAACGCTGCCGATCTAGGTGCGGATCAATCCCCCCGAGAACCGACACATGAAGGTCACCGAAAAAGACGTGGTCTACGTGGCCGACCTGGCCAACCTGGAACTTACTGACCAGGAGCGCACCCGCATGCTGCGCGACCTCAACTCGATTCTGGAATACATCGACCGGCTCAACGAACTGGACACGGCCAACGTGCCGCCCATGGCGCAAGTGTCAGACCGCTATGGTGTGGACCAATCGAAACAGGGAAGCGAGCGCTTTGCTTACGCCAGCCGCGAGGACGTCCACCAGGGCCTGCGGAAGTCTTTGCCACATGACGTCGCACTTGAGAACGCGCCCGATTCGGACGGAATGTTCTTCAAGGTGCCGAAGGTGATTGAGAGATAGCGGATGGAGATTAAATCCCTCACCATCGACGCTGCTCGCGCCGCTATACAAAACTGCACCATTACCGCCACCGCGCTGGCGGGGTCCCTCTACGCGAAAATCGCCACTGACGATCCGCAGATTGGCGCCTACCTGACGCTCTCGAAAGAACGTGCGCTGGCGAAAGCTGCGGAGATGGACGCGCTGGCTGCGAAAGGTGAGAAGCTGCCGCCGCTGGGTGGTGTGCCCGTCGGCGTCAAGGATGTGATGGCAACACGCGGCGTGCGCACTACCGCGGGATCGAAGATCCTGGGCAACTACATTCCCCCGTATGACTGCACAGCCGTAGCTCGCCTGGAGGCGGCCGGCGCGGTGGTGCTGGGCAAACTGAACTGCGACGAGTTTGCCATGGGATCGTCAAATGAGAACTCGGCTTGGCATCCCGTGCACAATCCCCGCGATCTCAGCCGCGTGCCCGGCGGTTCTTCGGGCGGATCCGCGGCAGCGGTGGCTGCGGACATGGCCGTGGCCGCTCTCGGTTCCGACACCGGTGGCTCCATCCGTCAACCCGCATCGTTTTGCGGCGTCGTGGGGTTGATGCCCACCTATGGCCGGGTTTCGCGATACGGTTTGATTGCCTTTGCTTCGTCGCTCGACCACATCGGCCCGCTGACCAAGACCGTGAAAGACGCAGCGATTGTGCTGCAAGTCATTGCCGGACGAGATCCCATGGACTCGACCTCCGCCGCGGTGGCGGTTCCCGATTACCGCGGCGAGTTGGAAAAACCGGTGCGGGGATTGAAGATCGGAATGGCAAAAGAGTACTTCGGCGAAGGTCTTGACCGCGAAGTGCGAGCAGCGATAGAGGCAGCCATTGAAAAGCTGGCGAAGCTGGGCTGCGAAGTGGTGCCGGTATCGCTGCCGCACACCCAGTATGCTGTCCCGGCCTACTACATCGTGGCCACCGCTGAAGCCTCGTCGAACCTGGCTCGCTTCGACGGCGTGCGCTATGGATACCGCGCGGACGGAGTGCGCACGCTCTCGGAAATGTACCGGCGCAGCCGCGACCAGGGATTCGGCACCGAAGTGAAGCGCCGCATCATGCTTGGCACATACGCGCTCAGCGCTGGTTACTACGATGCTTATTACTTGAAAGCGCAGAGGGTCCGCACGCTGTTAACCCGCGATTTTGAAGAAGCCTTCCAGAAGGTTGACGCGATCGTGACCCCGACCAGCCCCACGGCAGCGTTCAAACTAGGTGAGAAGGTGGACGATCCCCTGGCCATGTATCTGGCCGATATCTACACTGTGACCGCCGACCTGGCGGGCATTCCCGGAATTTCCGTCCCCTGCGGGGAAACTCGCGAAAAGCTTCCCATCGGTTTGCAGATTCTGGGGCGCCACTTCGACGAGGCGACCATCCTGCGCATCGCGCATGCCTACGAGCAAGCCCACTAGTCCGGCACTACCAGACCCGACAACGGTTCTCCCGTACCATGGCTGAACCCGCTTTGCAATGGAATGCCTGCTGGAACTCAGGCATGTTCGAGACCACGCCGTTGGTGCGGTATTTTTCAGGGGAGTGCGGGTCCACCGTGGCGCGCAGGCGGCTGATTTCGTCGCGCGAGTTGGAACACCAGCTCTGCCCGTAACCAATGAAGAATCGCTGCTCGGGCGTGAACCCCTCGAGCGATTGCAACTTCTGGTTCTTGGTTTCCCCTTGCCAGGCCACGTAGGCGAGGATCAGTCCGCCCAGGTCGGCCACGTCTTCCCCGAGCGTCAGCTTGCTGTTGATCTTGATGTCGTCAATGATGACGTACTGCGAGTACTGATCGGAGATGCAACTGGTGCGCTGCTCGAATTGCTTGGCATCCTCAGGGGTCCACCAATCGCGCAGATTGCCCTGGGCATCGAACTGGCGGCCTTCGTCGTCGAAGCCGTGGGTTAATTCATGGCCGATGGTTCCACCCGTGTTGCCGTAGTTGGGTGCAGCGTCGGAGGCCGGATCAAACAGCGGGGGTTGCAGCACCCCCGCCGGGAAATTGATGTCGTTCACCTGCGGGTTGTAATAGGCGTTCACCGTGGGCGGAGTCATCTGCCATTCGCCGCGGTCCACAGGTTTGCCGATTTTCGCCAGCTGGCGCTGGAATTCGAAGCTGCGCGCCCTCAGTACGTTGCCAATTTCATCGTCGCGCGCAATTGGCAGCGCGCTGTAGTCACGCCACTTGTCGGGATAACCGATCTTGTTGGCGATGGCGTGCAGCTTTTCGAGCGCACGCTCTTTGGTGACCGGTGACATCCAGGGCAACGCCTGAATATCGCTCTGCATGGCGGCCTCGATTTCGTCGACCATCTTCTGGGCGCGCTGCTTGGCGTCGGGGCCGAATGTTTTCTCCACGTAGGCCTGGCCCAGGGCTTCGCCGAGGTCATTGTCCACATAGGTCACGCAGCGTTTCCAGCGGGGCTGATTCTGTTCGGTCCCCAACAGGGTCTTGCCAAAGAAATCAAAGTCGGCGTTTACGAACGCGGATGAGAGATACGGTGCGTTGGTGTGTACCAGGTGCCAGCGGAGATAGGATTTCCAGCTCGCCAGGTCCTCCTTTTCGAGTTCGGCATTCATGGCCTTGAAGAACTCGGGCGTCTGCACGTTCAGCGAGTGCAACGAGGGCAGTCCCACCTTTGTAAAGTATCCATTCCAACGGAAGGCAGGGCTAAGGGATGCGAGTTGATCGTCGGTCATCCTGTGGTAGAGCTGCTGCGGGTCGCGGCGTTCCACGCGGGTGAGGGAGCCGTTGGCCAACGCGGTCTCGATCCGCATAACGGCCTGTGCCTCGATGGCAGCGGCTGCCGGTTGGTCACCCAGCAGCTCGAACATTTTCTGCAGGTGGGCAACGTACGCGGTGCGCAGCTCTTTGGACTTCGCGTCTTCCTTCACGTAGAAGTCCCGATCCGGCAGCCCCAAGCCACCCTGGTCGGCTTCCGCGATCACCTGGGTGGAGTCCTTGTAGTCCTGGTCAGAGCGGAATTCGAACAGAACTCCATCGCCGACCATGTCCGCGACAAGATCAGCAATGCCTTGTTTGGAGTTCAACTTCTCGATGCGAGCCAGGTCCGCGTTCAAGGGTTTGATTCCTGCTGCATCGATAACGGGCTCGTCCATGCAGGCGGCGTAATAGTCGCCGATTTTTTGTTTCACTGCACCGCGAGCGCCCCCCGGCTTGGCGGCACCCTCCAGAATGTCGCGCAGGATGGCGTTGTTGTCGTCCTGCAGCTTACTGTAAGCGCTCCATCGGGTCTGATCGGGCGGGATCGGATTCTTCTTCATCCAGCCGCCACAGGAATAGGTGTAGAAATCGGCGCAAGGATCCACGCTCGTGTCCATCGAGGTGACGTCGAGCACCGGCTGGTGAGTGGCGGCTCCATTCTGCGCATACAGGGTAGCCATGCCGAGCAATAGAAGAGCGGGCAGCAGAAAAATATTGCGTTGCATTCGCGTCCTTCGCAGCGCAGGTGCAGAAGTTGATCCAGCGCCGCTTATGTTTTTTGCAGTGTAATCGATCCGTCTCCGGTGTGGATGGTCAGCAGATGGCCGCCACCATTCAGCTTCCCGTGGATATTCTTGTCGCCGAGGCGCCCCTGCACCGAGACCGGCATGTCCAAATTGATGTGCCCGTCGCCGGTATGCAGGTCTACATCAGCGGCAAAAGTTTCCGGCAGTTGCAGTGTTATGCTGCCGTCGCTGGTATGGAGGTTCCAATCCGCGGTCCCGGTTGATCCCTGCAGCGCCGTTGCCTCGATGCTCCCGTCGCTGGTGCCGAGTTCCAGCTGGTCAAACCGGCCCGTGGCGCGGATGCGGCCATCCGAAGTTCGCGCCCGCAGAATGCCATCCACTCCCTCAATATCCTGGCGGCCATCGCTGCTGTTCAGCTCCATGTTGCCCTTGAAGTTGCTCAGACGGATATAGCCGTCAGAGGTGTGCAGATTGACGTGCCCTTCACGGGGCATGCGGATCTCCACATCCACCCGATAACTCCTGAAGCTGAAGCTGACCATACTATGCGGATACCTGATTTCCAGTTCCACCGCATCGCCATTTTGGTGGTCGTAGATCTTGATGCCGCTGTCGCCGATCTTCCAGTGCTCGCTGGTCACCTTGGCTTCGATGGTGTTCCGGTCCCAGGTGTCGACGCGAATGTTGGCGTCGGATGTTTCAACCCGGAGGTCCGGTTTCCCGGTGATGGTAAAGGTCTTCGACCACTCGTCAGCACGGGCGGCGGGGGCCACCGCCAGGCAGAGGCCCAAGAAAATCCATGCAAAACGTTTCATGTCTGACTCCGCATTCCCCGAGGGCGGAACTCTCCCCCGGATTCAGACCGTGATACGCGAGTTTCGTGAGCGAAGTTCAAGAATAAATCGTGCCCATCACGTCATCCGACTGGGATACGCCATCCTGATCAGCGTTCTCTCGGAAAACGGCACATACAACAGGGCCGCGGTAGCGGCGAAGGCGGCGCCAAAGCCGATTTTTTCAGCAAGCAGGAACGGCGCCACCGCCCATAGCTGGTCCAGAACCAGAACAAATTGGAAAAGCCGCAGGAACTTCTCTCCCAGCCGTTGGTAATCGAATCCCACCGCCGAGAGCAGGTAGAAGCGTAGTGGGATACCCACACCGGCGGTCACCAGCACCGCTACCACGGTGGCAAACGAGCCCCAGGCGGGGAGAAAATTGTCCGTGATGCGATCTACCTCGCGCCATCGGAAAAGCGCCACCACGTAGAAGATCAAGTACATCGCTTGGATAAGTGCGAACAGGCTCCGGGTCAGGCCACGGTGCGGCAAGGGGACATGCAACTCGGGATGAACGACGGAGGTGGGCCCGGCCTCTGCCGCCGTATGCGTTGGCAGATTGGACGACGTTTGCTTGGCCACAGTCCGAGTTTCGACTTGCTCCACCGGCGCCAGGAACCGATATCCGCGACGGGCCAGCGTTTCCACATAGCGCGGGCTGCTGGCGGAATCACCCAATGCCTCGCGCAGCTTGTTGATGGCGGTGTTCAGGCTGTGATCGAAATCGACGAAGGTGTCCGCCGGCCAGAGTTTCTGTCGCACATCTTCGCGGCTGACGACGTCGCCTGGTCGTTCCAGTAGCAGGGCTAGTATCTGAAAGGGTTGTTCCTGCAAGCGGACACGGGCCCCACTTTTCCGCAACTCGCCTGCCGCAAGGTCAACTTCGAACACTCCAAACCGGACAACCCGCCTGGCGGAATTGGCTTGCGGCATGAGCATAGGCGATGACGCGCTAGTTTAGCACCGCGGCCGGGCGTTCCAAGACCGACTGGCTTGGCGCTACAATGGCAGCGTGCCCGCTGCGTCGCCCAAACCGCGACCCGAATCGCCTTCGCCGGGGCCGCATCCCAAACCGCACATCTACGGCTACGAGGCTACCGGTCTCCTGATCATCGCCCTGCTGATCCTGGTTCTCACCCTGGTCCGCTACTGGTACCACATTCCGTGGAACGCGCACTGACCGTGGCGCGAGAGCCGTTGCTGGTGGTGGTGCTTGGCCCCACGGGCAGTGGCAAGACTGCCCTTTCCCTGGCCATAGCCGAGGCTTGCCAGGGCGAAATCGTCAACTGCGACTCGGTCGCCATGTATCGCGAATTTGAGATCGGCACCGCCAAGCCTTCGGCTGCGGAACGGGCTCGAGTTCCGCACCATTTGCTCGACTTTGTCGAACCCACGGGTTACATCACCGCCGGAGAGTATGCCCGTCAGGCCCGCCAGGTGATCGAACAGATCCGGACGCGCGGGCATTTGCCCATCGTAGTCGGCGGAACCGGCCTCTACTTGCGCGCGCTGCTGGAGGGCTTGTTCCCGGGGCCGCAGCGTTCGGAAGAACTGCGGGAACGTCTCCGTCAGCGGGCGGAGCAGAAGGGGCCGGGTTACTTGCACCGGGTACTGCGTCGTCTCGACCCCGGCGCTGCGACCAGAATTCATGCCAACGACATCCCCAAGCTGATCCGTGCCATCGAGGTCTGCCTGGCTTCGCGGCAGAAGCTCACCGAGATGTGGGAACGCGGGCGCGACCCGCTGCAGGGCTTCCGCATCCTGCGCTTCGGCCTGAACCCGGAGCGCAATGCGTTGTACGAACGCCTCAATCACCGTGCCCGGCACATGTTTGACGCCGGCTTGTTGGAGGAAGCCCGCGGGTTGATGGAGAAATACGGAGAAGCCGCGCGCCCGCTGGCATCGCTGGGATACACGCAGGCGGTGCAGTGCATTCGCGGCGAGATTCCTCACGAGGCGGCGCTTGAGGCGGCGCAGCAGGCCCACCGCAACTATGCCAAGCGGCAGATGACGTGGTTCCGCAGAGAGCCCGACGTACGCTGGCTGCCCGGGTTTGGCGATGACCCCCAGGTGCAGAGCGACGCGCTCAAGCGGGTGCAGGAAAACCTGGACTTGGACTAGCGCCGAGGGTCTCTCTTGGGCTTGCTTCGTGCTATCGTCTGCTCATGCGACTGAGACTCGCCGTCTTCTTCGTGGTGGTTGTGTTGTTCGCCGGCTCCGCTTTCGCCAAGAATAAAGAAAGAAACAAATATTTACCCCCGGGCCCGGTGCACCTCGATCACGACGGAGAAAAATGGGCTGAAAAGACGCTGCGCAAGCTATCGCCCGAAGAAAAAGTCGGACAGCTTTTCATGATCTGGGCCCGCGCGGCATTTCTGAACGTCGACAGTCCTGATTACCTCCAGCTTCGCGACACCATGCGCAGGTACCACGTCGGCTCGTTTTGCCTGACGGTGCGCTGGGAGCCGCCGTTTCTCTATAGAAACCAGCCTTACGAAGCGGCCGTGTTGCTCAACCGCCTGCAGCGGGATTCCAAGCTGCCTCTGCTGATTGCCGCGGATTTCGAGCGCGGGCTCTCCAACCGTCTTTACGGCGCTACCGTTTTTCCGCACGCTATGGCCTTTGGTGCTGCCGGCAAACCGGACTATGCCGAGGACTTTGGCCGCATTACCGCCCAGGAATCACGCGCCATCGGGGTGCACTGGAATTTCTTCCCCGACGCTGACGTCAACTCGAATCCCGCGAACCCGATCATCAACACGCGTTCTTTTGGCGAGGACCCACAACAAGTCGGCGATCTGGTGGTTGCCTACATCCGGGGCGCGCAGGCCAACGGCATGCTGACCACGGTGAAGCACTTTCCTGGACACGGCGACACCGCCGCCGACTCGCACCTGAGTGTGGCGCAGGTGACCGGCGACCAAGCGCGGCTGCAGTCGGTGGAACTGCCGCCGTTTCGCAGAGCCATCGCCGCCGGCGTGGATTCCGTCATGGTGGCCCACGTTACCGTGCCTGCCCTCGAGCCTGATCCCAATCGCGTTGCCTCTACTTCGCCGGCGGTCGTCACCCAACTGCTCAAGCAGCAGCTTGGGTTCAAAGGCATCGTGGTCACCGATGCCCTCGACATGGCCGGACTGACCCGGTTGTATGCCGCCAATATTGGTCGCGCCGCCGTCGATGCCTTCAAAGCCGGCAACGACTTGCTGATTATTCCTGCCGACCTGGACGCCTCCTACCGAGCCCTGCTCGACGCGGTTCGCAGTGGCGAAATCAGTTCGGCACAACTCGACGCATCCGTTCTTAAGATATTGAAGGCAAAAGCATCTGTGGGCCTTCACAAGAACCGGATGGTGAACGTCGATGGCCTCTCTACGGTCGTCGGCCGGCCTGAAAATGTGGCTCGCGGCCAGCAGATCTCTGACGATGCCGTCACCCTGGTGCGCGACAATGGCAAACTCCTGCCGCTGAAACAATCGGGAACTGTTAAGGCCGGCCTTCCGTATCAGAAGATGGAGGGTGTGCAGAACCGCCTGGTGGTGGTGATTTTCTCTGAGGATGTGCGCACCGACTCTGGCCGCGCTCTCGAACGCGAAGTTCGCCAGCGCGTGCCCGACGCAAATGTAATGTACGTCGATACGCACCTGGTAGCTGCCTTATCGGACGGTGTGCTCAAAGCGGTGAATGAAGCGCAAGCAGTGGTTGCTGCTGTCTACGAGGTTCCCACGGCGGGGAAGGTCATTCAGACGGAGCAAGGATTGAAGAATTCCGTGTCATTGTCGGACGCCGACGGCGCGCTGCTCCAGGGAATCGTCGACCACGCCGGCGAAAAAACGGTCGTGCTCGCCATGGGAAACCCTTACCTGGCACAGGATTTCCCAGCCGTGCAGAACTACATCTGTGTTTTTTCCAATTCAACGGTCTCTGAGATCAGCGCCGCCAAGGCGCTGTTTGGGGAGATTGCCATTCGCGGGCACTTGCCCGTCACTATCCCCAGCATCGCCCACCGTGGTGCTGGCATCGAGCGGCCGCCGCAGGCCGTTCACGGAGGTTCCCAAGATGCGCGTTCCCAATCTGCTGGCCGCTAGTTCGCGGCTGACGTTCGTAATCGCCTTCGCTGCGCTGCTGGTCTTGCCCGCTTGCAGTTTGAACGTAAAGAAAGACAGCGAGGGGAAGGACAAGAAGGTCGACATAGTAACGCCAGTGGGGTCGCTTCACGTCAGCAAGGGAGCAGACGTGCGCGACATCGGCCTTCCCGTCTATCCCGGTGCGCGGGTGAAAGAGAAAGATGAGGATGGCCAGGAGAAGAGTGCAAACGTCAACATTTCCAGTGGCTTGTTTGGCTTGAAGGTGGTGGCGATTGAGTACGAATCGGACGACCCGCCGGAGAAAATCATCTCCTACTACAAGGATCAGTTGAAGAAATACGGCAACGTGCTGGAATGCCATACCAGCAAAGATGCCGGTGCCGAAGTTAACATGCACGTCGGCCACGACGACTCCGATTCTGACCGCCACGACTCGGACGAACTCAAGTGTGAGGGCGACAACAACGGTAAAACCGTCGAACTGAAAGTGGGTACCCAGGGCAACCAGCACCTGGTCTCCATCAAGCCCGTTGGGAAAGGCTCAGATTTCGGTTTGGCGTATGTACGCACGCATGGCAAGGACACCATCTGAGCGTTTCGGGAGACGCATTCAGTGTGAGATCCTGATCCGCCCTGTGTTCCTTGCCTGCGTATCCGGGCTGGGGTAACTTGGGAGTCGTGGAACACCCCTGTCACCAGTGCGGCGCGATGGTCGAGGAAGGGGTTGCATTCTGCGCCCAGTGTCGTTCCCCGCAGATTCGGGTTGTGGGCGCCAGTTCGACCCCGGAATCGCCGCTCGCTACTGGGTTGTCCCAGCCTCCGGCCGGGGGGTACGCCCTCACTTCGCGGGTGATCCAGTGGTCGCATGCCTGGCCGTCGGCTGCATTGGCGGTGCTGATCGCAGCGTTTCCGCTCACTCTAATTCTCGGCGTGCCGCCTGGCCCCAGCATGCTCGCGGCTGGATTCCTCTGTGTTGTGCTTTATCGCCGCCGTACCTATGCCGCCCGGCTTACCGCTGGCCTGGGCGCGCGCCTGGGCGCGATTTGCGGAGCCATGGGATTCGGCGCTCTGCTGGTTGCGCTGGCCGTAGGAGCTTCGGTCTTTCACTCGGGTGCGAAGATTCGACAGGACATGGTGGACCTTATCCAACGCTCGCTCGCTAATGCTCCCGACGAGCAGACCAAGGCACAAGTTCTGGATTTCTTTCAGACCCCTGCCGGCTTGGCCGTAGCGCTGTTGGGGGTGGCAGTCGGATTCCTGATCTTTTCCGGTCTGGGCGGTGCCCTGGGCGCGGCACTGCTGCGCCGGAAACAACGCCCCTAGCCAGGCTTGTGCCCCCGCTCCTTGCGGGGCGGTGCATCGCCCGCGTATGATGCACCGTTCATGGCTCCCCGATCACCCGCTCGACCTCCGAACTTGCGCGAAAAAGCGCAATTGATGTCGGCGTCTGAAATCGAGCGTACCCTGGTTCGCCTGGCCCATGAAATCATCGAGAAAAACAATGGCGCCGTCGATCTGGGACTGGTCGGAATCCGCCGCCGCGGTGTTCCCCTGGCGGAAAGGCTCGGGGCCACGATCCAACGCATCGAAAAGAAGGCGGTGCCGGTGGGAACGCTGGACATCACGCTCTACCGCGACGACTTGTCTACCTTGGGCGCGAAGCCGGTGGTACAGAAGACGGACATCGGATTCCCCGTCACCGGAAAGAACATCATCCTGGTCGATGACGTCCTCTACACCGGGCGAACGGTGCGCGCTGCCATGGATGCCCTGTTTCGCCAGGGACGCCCGAAACAAGTGCAACTCTGCGCCCTGATCGATCGCGGGCACCGGGAGTTACCGCTCGAAGCCAGCTTCGTAGGACGCAAGGTGCAAACCACCAGCCAGGAAATTATTGAAGTCAAGCTGCGCGAGATCGATGACGTCGACAAGGTGCTGCTGGTAGAAAAGACAAGCTGAGGAGGATCGTGGTACGCGCGGACGTCGCATCCGCATGGGAGCCCAGAAGCGATGAACAAAGTCACGCGCGGTTCACTGCTCGGAATCGAGCACCTGCAGGCGGCGGAAATCCTGGGCCTACTCAAATTGGCCCGACGGATGAATCCGCGCAAGCCTCGCCCCCTGCTGCGTGGCAAGCGTGTTCTGCTTCTCTTCTACGAACCCTCCACCCGCACCCGCAGTTCTTTCGAAGTTGCCGCTAAGTCCATGGGCGCCATGACCACCCTGGTGCTCTCCAGTGGCTCGAGCATCGAAAAAGGCGAGTCGCTGCTGGATACGGCATACACGTTGAGGGCAGTAGGCGCGGATGTAATCGTCATCCGTCATCCCCACGCGGGCGCGCCCCTGCTGATGGCCCAGCACCTCGACATACCCGTGGTCAATGCCGGAGACGGGATGCATGAGCATCCATCCCAGGCGCTGCTCGACGCCTATACCATTCTTCGCCACAAGAAAACATTGAAGGGACTACGAGTCGCGATCGTGGGCGACATTTACCACAGCCGCGTCGCTCGGTCCGGCATTCATCTGCTAAGCAAGTTCGGCGCGCACATCACCCTGTGCGGGCCACCGGAGTTCGTGCCGGAAACGGCAGCGACCCTGCAGCCGGGCCTCCATATTTCGCGTACAGCAGAAGAGGCTCTGCACGGTGCCGACGTAATCATGGTGTTGCGGGTGCAGAAAGAACGTCTGGCGGGCATGAAGATCAAACTGCAGGATTACATCGCCCGCTACCAGATGACCATGGCGCGCCTGAAGCTCGCCAAGCGCGATGCCCTTGTGATGCATCCCGGGCCCATTATTCGCGGGCTCGAGCTCACGTGGGAAGTAGCCGACTGTCCCCAGTCCGCGATCGTGGAGGAAGTGGCCAACGGAGTTCCGGTGCGAATGGCGATTTTGGCCGAGGCGCTGGGAAAGGCGAGATAGGC
This sequence comes from Terriglobia bacterium, assembly GCA_020073665.1. Classification (GTDB taxonomy): domain Bacteria; phylum Acidobacteriota; class Terriglobia; order Terriglobales; family Acidobacteriaceae; genus JAIQEU01. The sequence goes on along the minus strand of JAIQEU010000004.1, from coordinate 223,178 downwards.
GTTTACCTGGCATTGAGTTGCAGGTGGCAGTGGTAGGCGGCGAGTGGCAGATCAGCCGCGAAGCGGCGCAAGAATGAAGCCCACGGCGCGAGCCGTGGGGCAGCAGCGAGAATGGGCACAGCCCTTTAGGGGTGAAAGATACGGCACATTCCCAGGGATGGCAGCGACACCAGGCAATGGCGAATAAATCTAACTCGAGTTCGCTCGTAATCAAAGGCGGCCACCTCATTGACCCCGCGGCTGGGATCGACGCGCCCATGGATGTCTTGTTGAAAGACGGCCGCGTTGCCGAAATCGCGCCGCCGAACCAGATCCGTGGGGGCGCCGACCAGAAGTTCGACGCTCGCGGCCTCATCGTTGCTCCCGGCTTCATCGATCTGCACGTGCATCTTCGGGAACCGGGCCAGACCTACAAAGAGACCATCGCCACCGGCACCGCCGCTGCCGCAGCCGGAGGCTTTACGTCCGTCTGCTGCATGCCCAACACTGCGCCCGTCGTGGATTCTCCGGAATGGGTGACTTGGATCCAGCAGCCCGAACGCGAAGCGGCGGTGAATGTGTTTCCCATCGCAGCTGCCACACAGGGCAGCAAGGGCACTGCGCTTACTGACTACCGCGGCTTGCAGCGTGCCGGCGCTGTGGCTGTTACCGATGACGGCAAACCCATCCTGGACGACGACACGATGCGCGAGGTGCTGGGCTTGGCCAGTCAGATCAATCTGCCGGTCATCCAGCATGCGGAGAACACACGCATCACGGAAAATTGCCCCATGAACGAGGGCCCGACGTCGTTCCGCTTGGGCCTGCGTGGCATGAAAACGGTGGCGGAGTCAGCCATCGTAGAGCGCGACGTGCAACTCGCCCAGCAGTTCGCCGGCGCGCGCCTTCACGTTGCCCATCTCTCGACCGCCGATGCGCTGAAAGCCGTGCGTCGCGGCAAACGCCACCGGGTGCGGGTCACGTGCGAAGTAACGCCACATCACTTCGCGCTGACCGACGCCGACGTCGGTGATTACGACACCAATTTCAAGATGAACCCGCCGCTGCGCTCCGCCGCCGACCGCGAGGCGATCCTCGTGGCCCTGGCCGACGGCACCGTGGATGCCATCGCCACCGACCATGCGCCACACGCGATTCACGAGAAGATCATGGAATTCGAACGCGCCATGTTCGGCATTACTGGACTGGAGACCGCGGTGGGGCTGGCGATCACCCGTCTGCATCGTGAACAGAAGATTCCGCTCGCCCGCATTGTCGAACTCTTTACCGCCGGCCCGGCTCGCGTAGTAGATCTGAGGGGCCGCGGAACCCTGGTTCGCGGCAGCTACGCCGACGTCACTGTCTTTGATCCGAAAAAGCGCTGGACGTTCGAAGCCGCAAAATCGCGCTCCAAATCGCGCAACACACCGTTCGACGGCTGGCAGCTAACGGGAAAAGTCGTGGCAACGGTGGTGGGCGGGAAGATCGTTTACCGATCCGAGTGACTTCGGTGCGACCAGAGTCGAAAGATCAGAAACCAAATCAACGAATAGAAAAGAACGTTTCCGGAGTATGCAACGTAAGCCCAGTTTGGCTGCCGTGACCCGTATGTACGCCCTCGGGTAGAAAGGAGCTGAGATCAGAGCTCCCGGGTATACCAGCCCGTCGGAAATACGATCTCGGAGTGGACTATAAGGAAGAAGGTCGATTGCGCCTATCAAGTAGCAAGTTAATATACCGCAAATACAACTGACCGCTACACGGGCCACCGTCCTTCTCATCGGTTCCTTCTCGGTCCGTTACTCTGGATGTGAAAAGCCAGCTAATCAGGAAAGTATCCCCATCCTCTTTCCCACTCGCCTCAAAACTTCCAGCGCCCGCTGCAACTCATCTTTGGTATGCGTCGCGGTCATGATGGTCCTAATGCGCGCCTTGCCCTCCGGAACCGTGGGGAATGCAATCCCCGTGCCCAGCACGCCCTCTTTGAACAACTCGCGCGAGAAGTCCATGGTCAGCTTGCCATCGCCAAGAATGATGGGTGTGATCGGAGTTTCGCTCGCGGGAGTAGTGCGGCCACCGATATCGAATCCCAGCAGCCCCAGTTCTTTTTTCCAAAAGCGTGTATTCTCCCACAGTTTCTCGATGCGCTCCGGCTCGTTTTCCAGGACATCGAACGCCGCGATACAGGTCGCCGCCACAGATGGCGGATGCGACGTGGAAAATAGGAACGGCCGGGCGCGGTGATATAGGAAATCGATGAAGTCGCGAGTGCCGCACACGTATCCGCCCAGTGCGCCGATGGCCTTCGACAGGGTGCCTACCTGGATGTCCACGCGCCCGTGTACTTTGAAGTGATCAACGGTGCCGCGCCCGTTGCGGCCCAGCACCCCCGAGGCGTGGGCATCGTCCACCATCATGATGGCGCCATATTTTTCGGCCAGATCGCACAGGGCTGGCAGCGGCCCTACGTCGCCGTCCATGGAGAAAACGCCATCGGTGATCAGCAGCTTCTTGCCCGGCTGGTCTTTCACGCTGGCGAGTTGCTCCTCCGCATGCGCCATGTCCTTGTGGTTGAAGACCAGGATCTTGGCGCGCGACAGACGCGCGCCGTCAATGATGGAAGCGTGGTTCAACTGGTCAGAGATAATGAAGTCTTCCTTGCCCAGCACCGCCGAGACCGTGCCCGCGTTGGCAGTGAATCCCGACTGGAACACGACGCAGGCTTCCACATTCTTGAAGCGCGCAATCTTTTCCTCCAGTTCCATATGGATTTTCATAGTCCCGGCGATGGTGCGCACCGCTCCTGAGCCCACTCCGTATTTGCGCGTGGCTTCCAGCGCCGCCTCGCGCAGTTTGGGATGCGTGGTCAGCCCGAGATAGTTATTCGACGCCAGGTTGATGACTTTCCGGCCGTCGAAGGTGCACTCCGGGGCTTGCTCATCTTCCAGCACACGCAGCCGGAAATAGGTGCCCTTGGTCTTTAGGTCGTGGAGCTGGTCGCTGAGATAAGAGAGAGGATTGACGCGGGTTGCGGAATGGGTGGCCATGGCAGCCAATAGTCTAATACCGGGACGCAAAAGCTGTCAGGGCCGAGTGCCCCTTCCTCCAGACACGGTGTTTTGAACCATTTGGGAACGCCCGCACGAACAGCCTCGCAGTCGCAAGTCGCTGACTGGACTTTCGTTACTTGCCGTTTCCCGCAAGGCCTTCAAAATGCACATTAGCAGCCGAGAGGAACTATGACCAAAGCCACATGGATGACCGTCGTAACCCTGCTATGCGCTCTGATGGCAAGTCCGGCATTGGCACAGGGACACGGGCAAGACAAGGATAGAGACAAGCGCGACAAAGACGCCAAGATCGAGCACCGGGATGCCGACCGCGATCGCGACCATGACCAGGATCACGACCGGGACAGAGACCGGGCTCACGACAGGGACCGGGACCGCGACCGTGACAGGGATCGGGATCACGATCGCGACGATCATGTTCGCAGAGTAGCGCACCATCCTCCGGGATGGGACCATGGCCGCAAGACTGGTTGGGGTGGCTGCGATGTACCGCCGGGACAGGCCAAGAAACTGGGATGCCATCCCTATGGCCATCCCTCCCACCGCACAGTGCGGACGAGCAGTACCAAACCAGTTGTGGTGCGTCGTCCGACCGCCGAGGTTCATGCACACGCCGGGGTGGACACGAACGTCCACTAAGGAACCAGGTCATTAGCTTAGAGAATCGCCATCGGTCGCATCCGATGGCGATTTGCTTTTTGTCGGGCTGGGGAACCCGATGCCCGTCTCCAGCGTGCCTATAAGGGCTCGTAGTACTTTTCGCCAGCGCAGGCGCAACACAGCACCTTGCCGTCGCGGCGAACTTCCCGTCGGAAGTTGATGCCTTCCCCGCAAGCTTCGCACACCACCCGCTCCCCTTTGTAGCCGGGGAACTCTTCTGGCGGAAGCTCGACCTTCACCCACTGCGTCGAGAACAGGTCTTCATCCGGCATTTCCCGATACGCCAGCATCTGCTGCTGGTTCTTACTCTCGAGTTCGGGATGCATCTGGCGGGCCAGCGCCTTTGACGATTCCCGGGCGGCGACGCGAATCGCCTTCCCTGTGGTTACATCCACAAAAGTGGCGGCCATTTTCCCCCAATCGCGGAACTTCAGTGCGCGCTTGCCCAGACGGCATCCGGTCACTACCGTGACCGCGTCGGTGGCGCACCGGTCAATCTCCACGAACGTGACCAGCCGCTTGCGGTCTTTGCCGCGAGGATCGTCAATCGCCAGCTTCGCCAGGCCCAGCATCGCCATGCGCACTCCCAGCACTTGTCCGGCGCAAAGATGGCCGTGAGCCTGTTCCGCATCGTGAAGGTATTCGTCGAGAGACTTCATAGATTGGACCTCGGACTTCGGACCTCGGAACCTCAGAGCGCGCAATCCCCGCGGTCTGAGGTCGGACGCCTGAGGTCCACTCTATTTCCTCTTCCAGCGTGCGCCATCCTTGGTGTTCTCCACCACAATACCGGCGGCGGCCAGCTCCGCACGGATTGCGTCTGAAGCCTTGAAGTTTCGCGTCCGGCGCGCCTGCTCCATCTCGGCAAGCTTCTGGTTTACCTGCTGGTCGCTCAGTTGCGCTGCCCGCACTGCATCCAGCAACTCCGGGCTGATGTCTTTTTCGCGGCCTTCGGCTTTGGCCCACTCCGCGATCCTCTTCATCTTGGCCGCGTCGTCATCCTTCAGGACCGAGAAGATCTCATCGAACTTACCCAGCACTGCCAGCAGGAGAGGTACGTCATCTTTCTTGAGCTGATTCGCGTCCATCGCTGCATTCGCCTTGCGAACCATATCGAACATGGCTGCCTGCGCCTGGGCCGTGTTCAGGTCATCGTTCATCCCTGCCTTCATGCGCTCGGTGGTCTCAACCGCCAGCGCCACCATGTTCTCCGGGGCACCCGCAGGGAACTGGCCTTGGGTCAGACGACTTTGAAAATTGCGGAGCTTTTCGACGTTGCTGGCCGCCTGCTTCAGCCCATCGAACGTGAAGTTGAGTTGGTTGCGGTAAGGCACCGAGGTCAGCAGAAAACGGATGGCAGAAGGCTTGTGCCCCTTGAGCATCAGGTCCCGCGGGGTAAAGAAGTTGCCCAGGCTCTTGGACATCTTCTCGCCCTCGACCAGGAGGAAACGGGCGTGCATCCAGAAGCGGGCAAACGGCTTGCCGGTCAGCGCCTCGGACTGTGCGATCTCGTTTTCATGGTGCGGGAAAATAAGGTCCTCACCACCCGCGTGCAAATCGAACGACTCCCCCAGTTCCTCCATGGACATGGCCGAACACTCGATGTGCCAGCCCGGTCGTCCCGGACCGATCGAAGTTTCCCATGAAGCTTCTCCTGGTTTGGGCGCTTTCCATAGCGCGAAGTCGCGCGCATTGTCCTTGTCGTATTCGTCCACGTCCACGCGTGCGCCGTCTTCCATTCCGGCGAAATCTTTCTTGGAGAGCTTGCCGTAAGCGGGAAAGTTCGCGATCCGGAAATAGTACGAACCGTCCTCTGATCGGTAGGCAAAACCCTTCTTCTGCAGCTTGGCAATGAACTCCGCCATCTCGGCGATGTGGTCTGTGGCTCGCACCAGTTTCGGCTGCTCAATATTCAACGCCTCCACATCTTCGAGGAAGGCTTTCTCATACTTCGCGGTGTATTGCTTCACGCTCACGCCGTCACGCGCCGAGTTGCGGATGATCTTGTCATCCACGTCGGTAATGTTCATGACATAGTTCACCGCGTAGCCACTCTGGCGCAGGAAGCGGCGCAACAAGTCCACTGCGATGAACGTACGAAAATTGCCGATGTGACCGTAGTCGTAAACCGTCGGCCCGCAGGCGTACATGCGGATCCGGTTGTCGTCCAAGGGTTGGAACTCCTCGATCTTTCCGGAGAGCGTGTTGTAGAGACGCAGGGCCATAAGTGAAGTGAACGGACGTGAACCGAGCCCTCAATTCTAGGGGGACAAAAGAAATGGGGTCAAATCGCACTGCCTGCGGACGTCGAAGCCCCCGGCGAAGCCTGGCTGTGGGCAACACGCAGTCGATGACCAACCAGCAAAACATAGTGGATCGCCGAGATGATGGTAAAGGCGAATGTCGCCCGCAGGAACGTTAGCCGTGCGATCTCGACCCAGCGCGTGTGGTTCACCAGGAAGTAGAGTACGAAAAACACCGCCGCCACCTGCGCAAAGGTATTGGCTTTGCCGAAGATGCTGGGGCGAAAGTCGCGCAGCCCAGCAATGGCATAGAGCACTGCACTGGCAAACAGAATGGAGATGTCGCGGCTGAACACCAGTACGGTAAACTTCCAGGGAATCAAGTGCAGAATCGAGAGCACCAGGAACATGGTGCTCAGCAAGAGCTTGTCCGCAATCGGATCCAGATATTGTCCCAGCATGGTTTGCTGCTTCAGAGTGCGAGCCAGCAGGCCATCCAGCCCGTCGCTCAGTCCGGCCAGCACGAACAAAGTCAGGGCCCACGAGTAGTGCCGGTTGAGCAGATTGATCACGATGAATGGCAGAAACATCATGCGCAACAGGGTGAGCTGGTTGGGAGCGGTGAGCAGTTCGGAGAACTTCACTTCCGCTCCTCGGGGGGATGGAGATGCGCCTCGATCGACCGCACCAGTACCGCGGCCGGATTCAGGCCGGTCTTGGCGGCGAATCGCTGACCCAGCGAAGGAATGTTGCCGTCGGCCAGGTCGAGCTCCATGCGTTCCACCCGGTGCATGGGGAAGAACACCACGCCCGGAGAAAACGGTTCGTGCTCGTTCACCATCGACACCAGGTCATCGAACGAGGCCAGTTCGATGCCGCACAGGCTGAGACCTTCTGCGGAAAGGGTGAGGATCGCGCCCCAGAATTTTTCTCGCGGATTTCCCAGCGTGACCACCGCCATGGTCCCTGCCTGAAAAGGGTTTCCATAGGCCGGAGGAGCATCGGGTTGGCGCACTTCGGGCACTGCGTCGATTGTCACCCCGCACCTCGCGATTTTGCAACCCGACCAGCCGATCAGGCGGTACGGACCGACTCGGCGCTAAACCTGATGGCGGCGAAAATGGCCAGCACGATGAAAAGCGCCAGGACCACGAACTGCGCGACCAGGAATGGTGGCTCGGTCTGCTTTGGGGCCATCGCTTTCAGGGCCGGTACCTTCTCAAAGGCCTGCACGATCGCCACGAAGACGTTGAGATAGAGTGCCAGTGCCGCGCATTCTCCAGCCCGTGATCAGCCCGTGATTCCGCATACGTGGGGCCGAGAGCCAAACGTTGCCGGAATCGCCCGCTGCCCGTAGAATTAAAATCAGAACCGTAGGCATGTAGGCCCGTAGCTCAGTCTGGTTAGAGCGCTTCCTTGACACGGAAGAGGTCGATGGTTCGAGTCCATTCGGGCCTACCATTTCACGTCCCTCAATTTTCATTCCACCGGATTTCACCCGCGAGGCCGTTTCTAAGAATACTCTCAGCGAGATTTCAGGATCATCAAAGGACATTCGCGCCAGTGTGCCGCTAATCTTGCGTCATCTCACGGGTCCAAGGCCAAAGGCCAGGTCCCCAAAAAACAATAATGAGGATGGTAGGTATGGCAAAGCGTTTAGCGGTATTTGTGTACGGGCTGGTGAGTTACATGGCATTTTTCGTGACGTTTGTTTATGCCGTCGGGTTCATCGGTAATTTGTACGTTCCGAAGTCGATGGACTCCACAGCCCGGATGTCGTTCTGGCCGGCTCTCGTCATTGATGCACTGCTGCTGCTGGTGTTCGCGGTGCAGCACAGCGTTATGGCACGGCCTGCATTCAAGGAAGTGCTCACTCGATTCATTCCCGCGGCTGCCGAACGCAGCACGTACGTACTTTGTTCCAGCCTGCTGCTGATAGCACTGTTCGTCTTCTGGCAGCCGATCGGCGGCGTCGTTTGGAACTTCACCAATCCCGTGGTTCGCAACGCCATCAACGTGGTGTTCGGTCTGGGCTTCGCGCTGGTGTTCGTGGCCACGTTGTTGATCAACCACTTTGACCTGTTCGGACTTCGGCAGGTGGCGTTGTATCTTGCACGCAAGCCATACACGTATCTCGAATTTCGCACGCCACTCTTCTACCGCTACGTGCGGCATCCGTTGTATGTGGGATGGTTGGTCGCGTTCTGGGCCACGCCTACGATGACGGGCGCGCACCTTCTGTTTGCAGTGCTTACGTCCGCTTATATCCTGACGGCGATCCGCTGGGAAGAACGCGACCTGGTGGTCGTTCACGGTTCGAAGTATCAGGATTATCAAAGGCGCGTGCCGAAGCTGATCCCATCCTTGGCTCCGTACCGCGTCCCTGACGAACGGATCGTGCAGGTACCCAGTTCGGCTGCATAATCTCGACACAATAAAAGGGCGGCTCACGCCGCCCTTTTGTCTTTCCGACCTGCGACATCCCTCACGAACCGGAGACTTCCCTCATTGGTGCCGCGGATTCCTCGTGCCAGCCCATGAACGCGGAGAACTCCTGCAACAGGATCTTCCAGGCCGGTTCCTCGGCAAGAAGCAGGTGGTTGGCGCTGGGTAAAGAAGCGTAGCGGGCGTTGGGGATTTCGGCGGCCAACTGGCGGCCGTGCTCGGGTGAGACCACCTGATCGCGGTCGCAATGCACGACCAGCGTCGGGGCTTGCACCTGTCGCAAGAACCTGCGTACGTCGATGTTCGAATCGACCTCGATAAGTCGCGCGGCATTTTCAGCCGAGGTTGACACCCGTTGCAGATCGTCGAACCAGTTCTCGTGGACAGGCGTGGCGTTGGGCATGAAGCGGTTGGTGAACATTCTGCAGAAAGCGGGATGGTGATGTCCCCAGTCGAGCCGAGTCAGGCTGATCAGTGCACGCCGGGCCTCGAGTTCTTCCGGGCTGCCGTAATGGTATAGTCCGACAGAAAATGCGCCATAGAGGACCAGTTTGCTTACCCGCTCCGGATGCTTCACCGCGTAGGCGATGGCGATTGGGCCGCCTCTTGAAATTCCGAGCAGAGAAAAGCGATCGAGTCCCGCTGCGTCCACCACCGTCTCCAGATCTCGGACCCAGGTGTCAAAACTGACGTCAGGAACATCGCGCTGCGACATTCCGTTGCCACGCTCGTCGTACCGGATCAGCCGATGGTGTTTGCTGAGTTCTGTCCACCAGTGCTGCCAGATCGGGCTTCCCCACTCGAAATCCAAATGTGTGAGCCAGTTCGACGCCTTCACCAAGGGCGGTCCGTCTCCAATGCTCGCCCAGGCAAGGCGCACGCCATCCTCCGTAACCGAAAACCTTATGTCCTGGCGGGGGAGTGGAGTGATGGACCGGCCTCCTGCTGCCACAGCTTGTGAGGCCGCTGAACGCACGACGTTTCTAACCGGCGCGACGAATCGATAGCCATGCCGTGGCACGGTCTCGATGTACTTCACCGGATGGAGCAGTTTCCGCAGCTGCGAAATGCAATAGTCGAGATTGTTGTCTTCGACGACGGAGTCCGGCCATACGGATTCCATGAATGCGTCTTTGCGCACGAGCTTGCCGGCATTCTCCACCAGCACGTGAAGAGTGTCGAACAGTTTGCCCCGCAGACGGATTTCCTCGTTGTCACGAAGCAGCCTTCGTTCGTCCACATCGAGCAGGTAATTGCCAAAGAGGTATTTGGCCATTGTCAACGCGGGACCGGCTCGGTGGGTTCACAGGAAAGCCGGCGCCCTCCCCCACATGCTTGCTATTCTACCAGCGGATACCGGGGCCAGTCCCGTCCCGCGGCGCGAATATGGAATGAGCTGCCGTGTGACCGATCAGCTATTATCCAGTATTGTAAAAGAGGCGATTGCAAAACCTACGGGGTCAATGAGTGTAGTCGCGATGTTTCGCCTAAACGCCCAGCGCGGACAGTGCAAGGGAGTCCTGCTCGTAGCTGTTCCGGTAGACATGCCCTTCGGTGTGGGTTCTTGCCAATAGACACGGTGCAAAATAGGAATGCCGGAATGTCTGCACGGCTACGGAGATGACTGCACCATGAAACGCCTCGTACTGAGCTTCGGCCTCGCCCTGCTTCTGCTTTCCAATATCTCAATGAACGCGCAAAACAACAAAACTTCCAGCGATGATTCCTCCGCCGTGCGTGCCGCGGTTACGGAATACATCGAAGCCTATTACGTCGGTGACGCCCACCGGATGGAGCAAACGCTGTATTTCCATTATCTGAAGCATGTGATTCATGGAGACATCCCGATGCGGGAAATGACTGCTCTGCAAATAGTACAGGCCGTGCGTTCTCACGGCCCCGCTGATCTTCCCCCAGCAGAGCGAACTGAACAGATCAGTGTGTTAGACATATCCGGAGGTATCGCTTCCGCCAAGCTCGTTACTCCACACTGGGTGGACTACGTTACGCTCTCAAGGTCCGAGGACGGGTGGAAGATTGTCTCAGTTATTCAGCAAATCGAGGATTGAGAAAGCCTTATGGGCCCGGCCTTCGCGGCTGACTTACAACTGAATAGCAGTGCAATTAGCGTAGTCCGTTTGTTTGCTGATGTAAACAGGCGTATACACCGCCAACCGACTTCCCAGTTGTTGGTGTAATTGCGATGTTACGACCGCTATCTATTCACAACGTCTCACAAAGAGACCGATTTGCCGCCGCCTCAACTGTTCCGATTTGGGAGTTACCAGCGTGGGCTCCAACTTGGGAGTCACCAATCTGCCTCCTTTCCGCCTTTCCTAAGTCGGCGCGATTGAAAAGCAGGAGAATAAATAAGTAGTATTCTCGCCGCCCCGAAGAGCAGTTCCCACCACGGGATGCAACACCCCCTGAGGCGAGTAGGGCCCCTTTCTCAGGTCACGCGGTTACTCGACATCTGCTTCGCGCAGCACTTTCGTTTCGCGGAGCGGAGACGATTTCACGAATAGACAGGTTAGCGCCACCGACATACGCGCTGGCCAGAAAAGGAAACAAGTGTATGCGACGACAAGCGAGGTTATTCCTGGTCATTTTCTTCGTTGCCTGGGTTGCCTTGGGAGCCCTTGCACAACGAAGGTCCAATCAAGTTACGTTCACCGAATTCCCCGTGCCCACCCCAAAAAGCGGCATTCAATGTATAACCACCGGGCTGGACGGGGCCATGTGGTTTGTGGAACCTCCCGCCAATCAGGTTGGTCGGATTACCACCGACGGTACGATCACGGAGTTTCCGTTGCCTAACCCCGATAGCTACCCTCGCGGAATCGCGGTTGGTCCGGACGGCATGATCTTTTTTGGGGAATTGAAGGGCAACCGCATCGGGCGCATTACTCCGGACGGCACCATTACCGAATTCAACGTTCCCACGCGGAACAGCGGTCCTCGCGGCGTCACCGCCGGGCCGGACGGAGCCCTGTGGTTTACTATGAAAAACGCCAACCGGATTGGTCGCATGACCATGGACGGCTCCTTCACCAGCTACCGAGTACCCACGGCAAGGTCTGTGCTGGAGAACATCAAAACTGGTCCGGACGGCGCCCTCTGGTTTACCGAAGAAGCTGGGGAACGAATCGGCCGGATCACCACCAGCGGCGTGGTCACGGAATACCCACTTCCGACTCCGGGAGCGAGCCCCGATATCATGACACGTGGCCCTGACGGAGCCATGTGGTTCACCGAGTTTGAAGGTGACCGTATCGGGCGAATCAGCATGGACGGCGTTTTCACCGAGTACCCATTGCCCAAAAGCGGCAGCGTTCCGGCTGGAATCGTCGCCGGGCCCGACGGCGCCCTGTGGTTTGCGGAGTTCTTCGGGAACCGGATCGGGCGCATCACAACCGACGGGCTCATCAGCGAATACAAGGTGCCCACAGCACGGAGCATGCCCGCCAATATCACGCTGGGCCCAGACGGAGCTCTTTGGTTTAGTGAACTCCAGGGAAATAAAGTCGGCAGGTTGCAGCCCTAGCTTCGGGGCATCCTGCTAATACAGGAAGGAAGGGTGGCCGGAGGTATAGAAAGGTCGATCATCCGGCCGAACGTATTCCGAACTACAACCTGTTCACGGCGATAAGAGAGGGAGACTTTACTTGTGGAGCCTACTTTCCAGCCGTGGATGACGAGTGTATGTGATGCTCGCGCCGCTGCCGGCAAAAGCTAGCCACGCTTGCGCTTGATCTCCCATTCGCGAAGCCACGTAAAGATCACTGGAGTCACGATCAGAACGTGCAGGAGCGAGGAAACCATGCCGCCCAGCACAGGAGTTGCTAGGGGCTTCATGACTTCCGCGCCAGTACGGTTTGACCACATCAAGGGAAGCAGGCCCGCAACTACGGTCGATACTGTCATCACCTTGGGACGCAATCGCAGAAGCGCGCCTTCCATCACTGCCTCGTGCAGCCCTTGCACGGTGAGTTCGCCCATCGAGGCTTTCTTCCGCGCAACCGCTTCCTCCAGGTAGATGACCATCACCACGCCGGTCTGCACGGCTGTGCCAAAGAGCGCGATGAAGCCAACCCAAACTGCAACTGAGAAGTTGTAGCCCAGGATCTTGAGCAGAAATATGCCACCCGTCAGGGCGAAGGGTACAGCCAGCATCACGTGCAGGGCCTCTTTGACCGAGTCGTAGATTTTATAGAGCAGCACCGACATGATGAGAAACACGACGGGAATCACCAGCATCAAACGGCGGCGGGCGCTCAATTGGTTTTCGTATTGCCCGCTCCATTCCAAGTAGTAGCCCGAGGGGAGCTTGACCTCCCGGGCGACGGAACGTTGCGCTTGCTCCACAAACGAGCCCACGTCTCTGCCTCGCACATTCATCAGAACGGAGCCGCGCAACAGGCCGTTCTCGCTGCTGATCATGGAAGGCCCCATGACAACGCGGATCGAAGCCACCTGCGCCAGCGGAATCTGTGCGCCGCTTGACGCCGTAACCAGCACGTTGCGAAGAGCTTCCGGCGTATCTCGAAAATCGCGGGCGTAGCGCACACTGATGGGCAGGCGCTGCCGGCCATCAATCGCAGTCGTCAAGTTCTTTCCGCCGATCGCGGTTTCGATGACGTCCTGCACATCACCGACTTTAATCCCGTAGCGGGCGGCGGCGGCACGATCGGTCTCAATCTCCAGGTAGGGTGCGCCCGTGATGCGCTCAGCATACAGGTCCGCGGCTCCAGGCACGCGGCGAACGACCTGTTCGATGTCTCCGGAAAGGCGCTCTATGGTTGCCAGGTCCGACCCGAAGATCTTGATGCCCACCTGCGTCCGTATTCCGGTCGAAAGCATGTCGATGCGGTTGCGAATCGGCTGGGTCCAGATATTGGTAACGCCCGGCATGCGGAGCTTGGTGTCCAAGCGCTGGAGGATGCCCTCTTTGGTAGTTCCGGTAGGCCACTGGTTTCGTGGTTTGAGCGTAATGATGGTCTCCGTCATGTTGATCGGAGCTGGATCAGTAGAAGTGTCGGCTCTACCGATTTTCCCAACCACGTTCTCCACCGCGGGGTCTTGCGAGATGATCAGATCCTGCTCACGAAGGATCTCGGTCGCCTTGGTCAACGAAATCGCGGGGTCCGTGATCGGCATGAACATGGCGGTTTCTTCGTTCAGCGGTGGCATGAATTCCGAGCCGATGGTAGTCGCCAAGAACATCGCGGCAATGAAAAGCGCCGAGGCCCCGGCCAGCGTGGTGATGCGGTGCCTCAGCGCCCACGTCAGAACTGGCTTGTAGAGCCGTTGCAGGAAGTGCATTACCGGATTGGCTTCTTCTTTGCGCAGCTTCCCGCGAATCAGATAGGTGCACAGTACTGGTACGAGCGTGACCGCGATCAGAGTCGAGCCCACCATCGCGAATGTTTTGGTGAATGCCAGAGGGTGGAAGAGCTTTCCTTCCATGCCGACGAGGGCAAACACTGGAATGAAGGCCAGGATGATGATGGTCATGGCATAGAAAATGGGACGCCCGACCAACCGGGTCGCTTGCAGCGTGATCTCGGTGATCTTCGAGCGGTAGTCGCCATGCTCCTCGTCATAGGCTTCAGCGTGCCGGATCACGTTCTCAGTAACCACAATTCCTGCGTCCACCAGCACGCCTATCGCGATCGCAATTCCTCCCAGCGACATGATGTTCGATGAGATCCCGAAATAGTGCATGAACAGGAACGACGAAGCTACGGCCAGCGGCAAAGGCAGAGTCACAATCAAGATGCTGCGGAAGTGCCAGAGGAAGATCACGTGCGCCAGCGTAACCAGCAGAAGTTCTTCGATGAGCGCGTGTTTTAGCGTGTCGACCGCATGATGAATCAGGGTGCTGCGGTCGTAGAAGGACGAAATCCGGACTCCCTGGGGCAGGCCGGGCTGCAGGTCTGCGACCTTTTTCTTTACGGCGTCGATGACTTCGAGAGCATTGGCGCCCGAACGAATTACGACCACTCCGCCGACTGCTTCTTTCCCATCCCGATCAAGCACGCCGCGCCTGAAATCTGGGCCGAGGTGTACGTTGGCGACATTGCGCAGATAGACGGGGGTGCCATTGCTTGCGGACAGCACAATATTTTCGATATCGGCGATGGACTTGATCAGGCCGATGCCGCGCACGGCCATCTCGGTATCGTTGACCTCCATGACCTTGGCGCCCACGTTGGTGTTGCTGCGCTGGATGGATTCAAAAACGGTACGCAGCGGAATGTTGTACGCGCGCAGCTTCACCGGATCGACGTCAACTTGGTACTCCCGCAGAAAGCCGCCGACCGTACCGACTTCGGCGACTCCGGGCACCGAGTTCAACTGATAACGGATGAACCAGTGCTGCAGCGAGTGCAGTGTGCCCGGATCGTAAGGACCGTCGACGGTATACCAATACACCTGCCCTACACCGGTGGCGTCTGGTCCAAGCACCGGCGTTACCCCCTCGGGCAGGATGCCGGAAGAAAGGTTCAGTTTCTCCAGCACGCGCGCACGCGCGAAATACAGGTCTACGCTGTCTTCGAAGATCAGGTTGATCATCGAGAACCCGAAGGCCGAGGAGGAACGAACCGTCTTGATGCCCGCCAGTCCTTGAAGATTCACCGTCAGCGGGTAGGTGATCTGGTCTTCGACTTCCTGCGGGCTGCGTCCCGCCCAGTCGGTGAAAACGATGACCTGATTCTCGCTGAGGTCGGGAATGGCATCGATCGGGGTTCGCAACAGCGCCCAGTAACCCCAGGCCGCGAGCACCAGGTAAGCGAGCAGCACCAGGCCGCGATTCTTGAGTGAAAATTCAATCATTCGCTGGATCATCGTCGCCTCTCTTTATTTCGCGTTCAGGCTGCTGCGATAGCTGGTGAGCAGTTGGCCACCTCGGCTTACTTCCACGGTGACCGTCCACGTGCCTGACGTCGGCACTTTGACACTGCCTGTATATTCGGAACCCTTCCAACCGAGAACCGCGCCTTCACGCGCCTCAGCCATGCCCATGGCTGGCATCGCCGGCATAAACAGGGTGACTTGGACTTGAGCATCAGTGACGGGTTTTCCCGCGGCATCCTGTACTGAGACGTGAAACGCCGCTTCTGCGCCACCTTGCGGCGTCGCCGGATCACTGCGGAATGACACCTTGAATTGGGTAGATTCGGGAGCGGCTTGCGGATTGAACTCTGTTGACCCGCCGAACATACCGCTCATGCCTCCGCTGATGCGGGTCTGCGAGTCGAGCAGGAAGTTGCCCTCGGAGACGATGCGGTCTCCGTCGCGCAAACCCTCCAGCACGGGGTAGAAGTCGTCCGCCACGGGGCCAAGTTGCACGGGGTGGGCTTCAAATACTCCATTGCCCTTGGCCACATAAACCAACTTGCGCGTACCAGTGTCGACGACAGCCGAACGAGGCACGGCCAGAGCGTGCTGCCCCGACGCCGCGAACCGGACCTGCACAAACATGCCGGGACGGAGACGCATGCCCGCATTTGCAACCTGGATGCGTGCGGCCGTGGTGCGGGTCTGTCCGTTAACAGTCGGCTCCACGAAACCAACCTGCCCACGTAACTTCGTGCCCGGCAAAGACTCTGCGGTGATCTCGACCGTTTGCCCCACATGCACCTGAGGCAGATCTACCTCGTAGACATCGGCCTTCACCCACACCGTGCTCAAGTCGGTGACGGTGTAGAGCACGTCGCCTGTGTTTACGTACTGGCCCTGGGTTACTTTGCGTTCGGTCACGATGCCGCTGGCGGGGGAGTAGATCGTGAGATCGATCTGCGGCTTGTCAGAGGTCGCGATCGTGTCGATCTGCTGCGGAGTTAAGCCCCACAATTCCAGCCGGCGACGGCTGGCGGCAGCCAATTCGTCCGCGCCGGAGATTGCTTGTGGCTCGGCACCGCTGCCTAACCGTTTGCGGCTTTCCAGCGCCAGCTTGTACTCCTCGGCGCTGGTGAGAATTTCCGGACTATAGATCTCCGCGATGGGCTGCCCCCGTCGCACTGCCTGTCCGGTGAAATCCACGTGCAGCTTGTCGATCCGCCCGCCGATCCGGGCACTAATGTTCGCCAGTTGCGTCTCTGGCTCCTCGACTCGTGCGACTGCCAGTAGCTCGCGGCGGATCAACTGATGATGGACAACCGCTGTCTGCAGGCCGATGGAACGCTGTTCCTCTTCAGTCAGCTGCGCGCTTTGCGGTGGCTGCGTTGCTTCCGAAATCACGGTGCTGCCGTGCTGGTGTCCACTCGGTTGGCTGGACGCATTCTCTGAGCCGGCTTCGGACGTGGCTACAGGCATCTCTTCCGTCTTGGCTGCACCGCTCTCGGGACGGATGAAGCGCGAAACCCGAAATGCCGCGCCAGCAATCAACAAACCGAGGACGAGCCCTGTAAGGATCAGAAATCTCTCACGCGTGGTCATTACCGCACCTCCTGGCCGGGCTGCGCGTCTTGCGCTTGAGCTCCGCTCGAAATCGCCGCACTGTTCGCTGTATTTCGGGGCAGAGAAGCACCGACCGCGCGCTCCAGATCTGCCAAACGGGTCTCCAATTCAGAGACCGCACGGATGTAGTCCAATTCGACATCGAGTGTCGTGTTCTGACTGTCGAGCAAGTTGAGGAAGTCAGTTCGGTCGGCCTGATAGGCTGCGACCGTTGCCTTGAGCACCGCTTGAGCCTGCGGCCGCAAGGTGTCGCCATACAAGCCGGCAAGCCGCTGCGCCACCCGTGCTCGCACCAGTGATTCCTGGATTTCCGCGAACACGG
This sequence comes from Terriglobia bacterium, assembly GCA_020073665.1. Classification (GTDB taxonomy): domain Bacteria; phylum Acidobacteriota; class Terriglobia; order Terriglobales; family Acidobacteriaceae; genus JAIQEU01. The sequence goes on along the minus strand of JAIQEU010000004.1, from coordinate 205,995 downwards.
CTGCGCGTTGGGTTTCGTAGTCGGCCTTCCGGGCTGCAACGGTTGCGCTGGCCTCGGCAATTTCCGCGTCGTGGCGCCCGCGGTTCAGCCACGGCAACGTGACCGACAGTTCTGCCATATAGGTATTGCGATAGCGGGAATTCTCGGGCATCAACATGTAGCCGCCGCTCAGTGTGTAGTCCGGCCTGAGGGACTTCTCCGCAAGGTGGGTGCTGGTTTCGTCTTGACGGATAGCAGCGGAGATTGCCGTCAGCTCTGGACGGTTCTCCAGTGCTAACTTCTCCAGGTCGACGAGGCCCGGAAGCTTAGCCGGTGGCGAGTAGCTGCCCAGAACCTCGAGAGAGGCGCCAGGGTCGCGACCCAGAAGTGTGTTCAGGCGAGTGCGAGCCAGATCGCTGTCCTGCTGGAGCATGACGAGGTGCTCGACCAGACGGGTGAGGGCAATCTGTGCCTTGAGCATGTCCTGCTGCGGGACCTTGCCGACGACGTACTTGATGCGCGCTGATTCGAGTCCCTGACGCGCGAGCGCGACCTGCTCGTCGTGGAAGTGGAGTTCATTCTGGTTGCGCAGCAGTGCGTAGTAGGATCGGCGAACCTGCGCCAGGACATCACGCTTCTTGGTTTCGAGCTGCGCCTTCGCGACTTCAATGTCGCCGTCCGCCAGTTGCGCCCGGAGTTGGCGCTTGCCTCCACCCGGAAAGTTCTGGCTCAACATGAACATGTGCTGCGTCTGGTTCAGGTCCCACGGTTTGGCAAGCGGCGTCCCCCATCCGCGATACATAAACGACGGATCATCCAAAGTGCCGGCACTGCCTCGGCGTGCCTCCGCAACCGCCACTCGCCTCATGGAAGCGTGGATTTCTGCATTGTTGGCCAGAGCGGCAGCTTCCAGTTCGGCCAGTGTTAGCGGGATCGTAACTGGAGCGTCATGTTGAGGGGATGGCAGTGCTGCTTCGGCGCTAGCCAGTGGGTCGGGGCTCGACACAGCAGCGTCAAACTGCTGTGCGCCTGCAGCGGTGGTAAATAGTATGAGCACAACAAGGGCATGGACCTTCATTTCTCTTCTCCACAATCAAGACAATGAACCAAACCGTGGCTAACCCTTGGTAGTGTCCAGACCTTCTTACGCCTGCACACACCAATGCCTGGAAATGAAGAAAAGAGGGTTTCTAGATCCTCAGGGCAGAAGACGAGCGGGATGGTAGTTGACCTGGTGGGGACTCAAGAAAGGCCCGAGAGCACAACGATGCAGCAGCGGCAGGTAGGCAAACGTGAGGGGCGGCTGGAACCGCAGCCATCGCGTTCTTCAGCGGTAGGTTGGCCTGCCCCTGCACAGCAACCGTTGCCGGATGGGTGGGTGCTTGGCAGCAGGCATGACTGGCTGGCATCACCGATTGTCCGCAATGCTGAGCCATGCGATGGCAGCATTCGCGCTCAGCATCCGTTTGTGCGAAACCGGGCAATAAGCAGGCCATGGCAGGTGTCACCGCCCACAGCAGGACAGCGCCCAACGCGACGGCAGCTCGTATGCGGTTCACTTTCACCAGTTTATGCCTTTTCGACTGCCCAGCAATAGACCAAGGTTATCGATTGGTGGAACAACGCGCTGTGACTCCCGTCACAGGAAGCTGTGCGGGCGTTCATCAAGTCAAGTCTTGGCTCCACGTCAGCCCGGTTGCGCTCTTGGCGACGAGTAGAGCCTGGCAGACTTGTCACAAACTGCATGTGACTGATGTCACGGTGGAGGATTGAAACGTGTGGACGATTGTGTCCCGGTACTCGAATTTGAACTTGAGGACCTCTTCGGTCGATTGCCTCAGCTTCCTTACGCTATTGGATAGATGGGCGTTGACGCAGTAGAGGTCTGGGGTTCGAGTCCCCGCGTGCCTGCCATTTTTCTCAATATCTCACCGGAATTCTTCCTGTTCACGGCGCGGGCTTAGCGGGCCCCGGGTTCTTGGTTGGGCTCGTCGTTTTTCGGGGGGTATCGATTGCCGTGAGTTGCACTCTTTGCAATGTGTCAGCCGCCATGACGATTCCGCCACGCAATCGCTGGATGCGGGTCACGGCGCGGTCGACCACGCGAGCCAGTTCGGCCCCGTAATCCGGCGCGCGGCCCTCCCGCAGACGCTGTTTCGCCTGGTCGGCCGAAAACCAGGTGCGATTTCGATTGGACTCTTGCGGCGGGTCGAGTCGCAGTACCTCACAAAGGTGGGTGTTGACTGTCAATTCCTTCTCGCCTGAGCTTGCGGCAGAATGGCGCACCGGCCCGCGCTTGTGATGAAGGTAACGGGTAAACGAATTCTCTTCCATCCGGCCATGAACGCCAGCCTCCTCGAAGGCCTCCAGAGCCGCGGCCTGGGCATGGGTCAATCCCGGTTCGGTGCCGCCCTTGGGAAACGTCCAGCGCCCACCGCGAGTCTCCACCAGCAGGAATTCGATGCCAGCACCGCGCACCCGGAAGCAAACGGCAGCTACCTGTTCGCACTCCCGCAGCCGACGCAGGTGTGACAGCCGGAGAAACTTGGCAGGCGGCTCAGGTACCCGTGACCAGCCAGTGGGTAAACGCGAGTCTCCAGCACTCATAGCAGCAGAGTGCACGATGACGGTGGTTGCTGACTAGAGCACAGCTTGGTTCCGGAGAAACTTGGATCAGTTTTGCCATCCCAAGAACACGGCGATTACTCCGAACGTGTCAATGAATCCATGCGCCAGAATGCAGACCCAGAGATTGCGTCCCGAAAGCAGGTAAGCGGTTCCAAGGACCAGGCCGGCCATGCCGGAATCCACCATTCCCGCCGGCCCCTTGTAGTAGTGTCCAATGCCGAAAAGCACGGACACCATCAGGACGGCGACCCAGTATGCAGGCTTCGAACGGGCACCTACATCCGCGGCCCGCGTGATCAGGTAGCCCCGGTAGCCGATTTCTTCTCCAAATGCGGCAAAGGTCCAGACGATACCGAGCCACCGGAGCGCCACCCACACGTTACCCGTGATCGACTCGAAGCCACTGGGTCCGGCTGCAGCCGGCCAGAAGCGAGCAGTCAGAGGATCAATCACGACTGAGCCAATAATTATTCTGGCGGCCGCAGCCCCGAGCGCGATCAGGACGGTTCGCCGCCACGAGACCGGCCAACGCAGTCCCATCGCACCCCAGCCGCCGTCTCGCACCCGCAACGAGATCAGGCCGATCACGAAAAGGATGGGCACTTCGTTGGGGATGACATGATAGACGTTATGGCCGATCACAATCACGCTGCCAAGTAAGAGTTCCGCCAAGGAAAGCCAGCGCTGCGCAGAGCTGAGCTGGCTGCCCTGGAACGGAATGGAATCAGGAGTGTGTGACGCTGCCGTCCCGCCTGCCTGGATTAATTCGCTCATTTTACCTTCCTCACTTTTCATCGCCAGGGTCAACCTCGGGGAAGAGCGCGCGATTTGCGGTATCGCCGCACACACCAGAGCGCAAACCTTGTCGTCAGCATCACCAGGCCGCAACCTACCAGCAGCCCGATCGGTACGATCCACCAGCCCAGCACGTCCTTGCCACCGACGGGCACACTGCCGAACCCAAGTCGAACTGAGATCTCGAAGTTGCCGGTGCCGTCTGGAATCATCCAGACCCCTGCGGTCTGCGGATGGAACGCTTTCAACACGGCGCACAGGGTGAAAACAATCCCGAGGAAATACCCCGTCAACGATCCCAGCAGGACAAGCAGGCCGGCAACGCTCAAGGTCGCCCAACGGAACAGACTCTTGAGGATCCGCAGCGGCGACCGGGTGACCTCTGCCCGGGCCAGCAAGTTGTCGGTCATGTACTCGCTGGCCAGTTCTTCCGGACTACCCAGCCCAGCCAGCGCCGCATCAACTGCGGCGGCCGACACTTCTCCGCTCGCCGTCACTTTGTCCAGGATGTGGCTGCGCAGCTCTTCCACGATGTCGCTGACATCCTCGTCGTTGATGCCGCGCAGACGCCTGCGCAACCTGCCCAGGTAGGCTTCGATCCTCTGCCGCGCATCGTCCGCCATAGTCATTTATTTCCCCTTCGCAAGAGGCGCCAGCAGCTTGCTCATGCTGGATGAGAAACGTACCCAGATCTCCGCCATCTCGAGCGCTCGCTGTTTCCCCGCCGGACTGAGGGCGTAGTATTTCCGCGGGTGCCCGGCATCGGACTCCACCCACTCGCTGCGTACCAGCCCCAGCGCCTTCAGCCGGCTGAGCAGCGGGTACACGGTCCCCTCCGACACAATCAAGGCGGAGTCGCTCTCCAGTCGCCGCAGAATCTCAAGCCCGTAAAGCTTTCCGCCCCAGAGCGAGGCGAGGATCGCCAGCTCAAGGCATCCTTTGCGGAGCTGTACTTCCCACTTGGCTCCGGTCTCTGGATCACGGTCGGTGATTGTCCTCACGGCGATACATTGCAATACAAGGTATGGTGTTGTCAATAGTAAAATGACACGCCGGAGGATATTGCTGTCAGGAGACACGCTATCCTGTCCCGGTGGTGGATGGGGACAATCCAGGAATGAACGAGAGTTACGTTGGCCTGTGCGCCGATTGCCAATGCATGCGACGCATCGAGTCAACGCGTGGATCGACGTTTTACCTTTGTCAGCGCTCGGCGACCGACCCTAAGCTTCCAAAGTATCCTCGCCTGCCGGTCATCCAGTGCTCGGGCTACGAGAGGAAAGTAAAGGCCGACTCGGAGGCGCGGATTTCCACGGATCCACCGGCTGAGGGCTGAAGGTCTGGACACCCTGGGAATCTCTCTACACACTTGCACCGGGCCAGGCGGGAAGACAGTATCTTTCTTGGCGCAACTGGCCGCCAGGCAGGGCACATTGGAAAACTTGTGCTGTCTTCGTTGTAATCGTGAACTTGAAGCCGGACACAAATCCGTCGCCGTGTATATGTTCGCGCAGACCGTGGGAGTGCGGCCACGGCAGAAATCGGCGGCCCGTCGAATTTGCTTCTGCCCACAATGCTCGGTCTCGCTGGCGATGGGACCTCCGCCGGAGGGAGCCCTCAACATCGCGGCGTGGCAGATGATTCGCGATGTCGTTGGCTCGGACCCGGCCCTGACGGAGGCGGCATGGGAGACCCTGCGCGGCGTTGTAGGCTTGCTGCCGGCTACCGGAACTGATGGCAGAGCTCGTTCCGCGGCTGCTTCCGGGTACTTCGAGTTCTGAGCGAAAGCGAAACCGGGCTGGATTCCGCGGTTTCCAAACCCCAAGAAAATGGATCAGTCAGTTCCCGCCGCAGCCGCGGTGAAGCGGGGAGCTACCGGCAGGGCGGCAATCAGTTTGCGGGTATAAGGGTGAGCTGGCTGGGTAAAGAGCTCCGCCGTGTTGCGGCACTCGACGATTTCCCCGTGTTCCATGACGGCAACCCGCTGGCTGATGGTCGCGACCGAGAGTAGATCGTGGGAAATGTACAGGATGCCCATGCCCAGCTTGCGGCTGAGCGTAGAAAACAGCTGCAGGATTTCCGATTGGGTGATGATGTCGAGCGCGCTGGTGGGTTCGTCGGCAATCAGCAGGGCCGGGCGATGCATCACGGCCATCGCGATGAGCAGCCGCTGCGCCTGGCCTACGCTGAGCTGTGCAGGGTATTTGCGCAGGAATTGTTTGTCGGCCGGCAGGCTTACGTTGTCCAGATTTTCTGACAGTGCCCGCGCGCATTCCTGACGACTGGAGCGCTGGTGAATATTCCAGGCCTCTTCCATCTGGGTGCCAATCCGGAGCGCTGGATTCAGCGCTGAAATAGGACTTTGCAGTACGAGCGCCATGTCCTTGCCACGTAGCGCGCGCATTTCGCGCTCTTTCAGAGGCATGAGGTCACGACCGTTGAGCAGGATTGAGCCCTCCGCCCTGGCGTTCTTCAGGTAGAGCAGTTTGAGGATGGCCAGCGCCAGCGTGCTCTTGCCACAGCCGCTTTGCCCGACCAGCCCCAGGATCTCTCCCCGGCGCAGCTCGAGCAAAAGATCTCGCAGCACCCCAGGTTTCTCGGGATAGCCGACCGAAAGCCGAAGCGACAAGAGCGGCTGCTGGTCCATTAGCGGTTTCTTGCCACCTCGGTGCCGAGCGTGAGCTGGTCGATGTTCCAGAACACCTGAGGTGTCAGGGCCACCGGGTGGGCGTTGTGCACAGCCGCGGAAACCGCGGACATCGCGTTCTTGTTCACCAGGTAAATGAACGGCTCCTGCTGCCACACGATCTCCTGCACCCTATCAATGGCGTGCTTCCGCTTCTTCATGTCTAACGTAGAAGCCTGGGCACGCATGAGCGTGTCAATCTCCGCTTCCCAGGTGGTTGCGGGAGTTTTCTGGCTGGGGTTCCACTGGTGATTTTCCGCTGAACTAAGCCAGACGTTCATCTGCGAATTCGGGTCCAGATCGTTGTTGACCAGGCCCAGCAGGCAGGCCTCGTAGTCGAAGCTGCGGGTGATGCGTTCGATAAGCGAAGGGAAGTCGAGGGTGACCACGTTGAGCCGGATGCCGATGCCGGAAAGATCCTGCTGGATCATCGTCGCCATGCGCTCGCGATACTTGTTGCCGGCGTTGGTGATGACAGAGAACTCCACCAGGTGCCCGTCGCGGTCGTGTAGTGCTCCGTCCTGCATGTGGAATCCATCCTGCGCGAGAGCCTGCAGCGCGGATTTCTGGTCATAAGGATGGGGCTGGAGCTTGGCGTTGAACCAGAACTTGTTGGCGGGAGACACCCAGCTGACTGCGGGACGAGCATGACCGCGGAAGACCACTCGCGCCAGATCCTCGCGATTGATAGCTTCTGAGATCGCCCGCCGAAAATTTGTGGAAGTGAACCAGGCTTTCTTATACGCCGGTAGGGGAGAACTCGCCACCTGGTTGAACCACATCTGCTCGGAGTCGAGCGAGACTCCCGCATCGGTGGCCATGTTCGGCGCTTGTGCTGCAAGTTTGTCGAAATACTCCGCGTCCAGCGAGTTGACGAAGTCGATTTCTCCACGCACCAGGCGGAGCATCTCCATGTCGCGGTTCTGCTGGATATCCAGCCGGACTGATTCGATGTGCGGCAACTGTCGCCCGGACGAGTCGTGCTTCCAGTAATTCGGATTGCGTTTCAGAATCAGGTAGGAACCGGCCTTGTTCTCGGCCACGTAATAAGGGCCAAGCACGGCCATTTCTTTCTCTGGCGACTTGGCCGACATGATCGCCACCTGGTCAAACAGTTTGTCCAGGCCCACAACTGGCGCCGGGAAGGTGACGGTCATGTGATTCTTTCCGGTGATCTGGGTGATGACTTTACCCTCGCCGGAACGGAACGCGTCCCCGGTGGGCGAATGCAAGTCCGGGTCCATCAGTTGCTGCATGGTGTAGGCAACATCTTCGGCGGAAAATGGAGTTCCATCGGAGAAGCGCACGTTCTGGCGCAATTTGAAGCTGATGGTCTTGCCGTTTTCGCTGACCTTCCAGGATGTGGCCAACTCCGGTTCTAACTGCTGAGTGAGGCGGTTCAAGCGCATCAGCACGCCGCCGGTAAGATAACGAACCGTCTCCGAGGGTTCGTCGGCCATAAGCACCGGGTTCAAAGTCTTGGGTTCCGCCCTTAGGCAGAACCGCAACTCGCTGCCGGATTGCGCGGCGGCGAGGCTGATGGTCAGCACAACCGAAAGTGATAAAGCCAAGCGAACCAAGCGTTGTTTCATGCCGAAAGCTCCTGTTTCTGCAAAGCAAGATGAAAGCAACTGACCACCACGATGAACAGAATGAGAGGTACGAACTGCCAGGGATGTCCGGAAAAGGCCGAGAAACTCTCCAATTCCCGCAGCAGGCTGCCCCAGGAGGGAAGCGGTTCGGCCACACCCAGGCCGAGAATGCCGAGGTTGGCTTCGGTCAAAATGAAGACTGGAATCGAAATCCAGAACTGGGCGAAGAGTATCGGCTTCAGATTGGGGAGCAGGTGACGCCACAACAGACGGAAGCCACTGCTGCCGGAGGCGCGCGCCAGCAGCATGAAGTCGGAACTGCCGAGTGTACGGGCATCGGCGCAGATCACGCGCGCGGCCGCCGCCCATCCTAGGCATCCCAGCAAAGCAAATGTAATCAGCACCGAGGTGATCGGGGCCACGTTGAGCGGCAGCAGTGCGCGCACGGTGATGAGCAGGAAGAGCCAAGGCAGCGAAAGGAACAGATCGGTCGCAGCCATCACGCTGCGTTGCAGCCAGCCTCCAACAAAACCGGCAGTGCCACCGATCAGGGCGGCGAGCAGGCTGGACAGCAGCGCCGCCGCCGGCGCCAGCAGGAGCGAAACCCGCGTACCGTAGAGCAAGCGGGAAAAGCGGTCGCGTCCGAGATCATCGGTACCGAGAAGATGCTGGCGGGAAGGCGCGGCGTCGGGCACATCGCGAAACTGGTGCGAGTAGGGAGCGGGGGCGACAAAGTCCGCCAGTAGACACGCGGCCGAGACCACAACCAGGAACACGATAGCCGCGACTCGAGCCCACTTCATGCTGCACCTTCGCGGAGCGACCGTCCCACGAGGTCGGAGGCGGAATTGGCCACCAACGTGACCGCGGTGACGACCATCGTCAGGCTAACCAGCAGCTGGAGATCTCGCCCCATGGCAGCCTTCCATGCGAGCTGGCCGATGCCGGGGAGGTCGCACAGCACCTCCACGGGAATCGACGCCGCAAACGCGAGACTTACAGAGACCCCGGCCAAGGCCAGCAACTGCGGTGCGGCCACGGGCAGGATGTGCCACAGCAATACGCGAAAGCCGCCCAGCCCTTTGGCTCTTGCGGTCAGAACGTGGGGCAGGGACGCGCTGCGTGCCAGCAGGTTGCGGGCGTAGCGGAAGATCTTGGGAAACACCACCAGGCCGAGAACCAACCGTCCCGGTGCCTGCGCGATCACGAACAAAAGTGCCAGCACCGCGGCCGGCACGCACAGCAAAGCGCCCGCTGCCAGGCTGGTGAACAGATCAATGAACCAGCTCCGCGACATCACGGCGACGATGGCTAATGCCAGGCCCAGGCTCCAGCCCAAGGCCAGTCCCATGCCGACCGATTTCAGGGTTTCGGGGAATCGCTCGGCAAGAAGCCGCGTCACCGGTTGCTGCAGAGTCTTCGAGGTCCCGAGGTCGCCATGCAAGAGCCGGGTCAAATAGTGAAGGTAGAACTGTCCGAGACTGCCGTCGTTGGTGTGCGATTGCCGGAGCGCCTGGATACTTTGCTGGTTGAGACGACTATCCAATTCCTCCTCGTCAGTGCCAAATCCCGGCGCCAGGCGCACCAGCGTGGCTCCGAGGAAGCCGCCGAGCAGCAAGATGATCAGGATCCTGGCGGCATGTCTGGCAAATCTGCGCATGGATATCCGGCCTGAGGGCCAAGGATGTCACTATGACTGATATCAGCTAAGTGTTTCAGTAACAACGAGCTAGTGGCTTTCCTCCAAACTTTCGTAACGTCTGACTTAACAGCCAAGGGCGGAGCGGGAACGCATTGTGTCAGCTGAGTCGAGGGCCACCGGCATCGCTTGTAACCCGATTACCGAAGTGACTCCGAAGACGCGATAGAGGCTGGTTGTGGTGCAGGTCCGCGTGACATGCTTGGCAACATTCCCCTATTTGCGTACTGGGAAAGACGCATGAGGGAGGAAGCCCAAGATAACCTCCCCTTCCGAAGTAATGGCTACCTCGACGTCCAACAATCCGGTCCACGGCAAGCCGTTCATCGTGGCCAGCGAGGTCATGCGCAAGTTCATGGGCATGGCGGAGCGAGTAGCCCGCCACGTCGGAACCGTGTTGATCGTTGGCGAAACCGGCACGGGCAAAGAGTTGATCGCCCATGCCATCCATGAGCAGTCGTTGCGGTGCGAGCAACCCTTCGTGGAAATCAACTGCGCCGCTTTGCCAGAAAACCTGGTAGAGAGCGAACTATTCGGTTACGAGAAAGGCGCTTTCAGCGGTGCCGATACCGGCAAGCCTGGATTGTTCGAACTGGCGCACCTGGGGACCATCTTCCTGGATGAAATCGGCGAGCTTGACCTCAAGGTACAGGTAAAACTGCTCCGCATCCTGGACCGGGCTCCGTACTATCGCCTGGGCGGCCATCGCAAAATCACCTCCGATGTGAGGGTGGTAGCAGCCACCAATCGCAACCTGAAAGAGGAAGTGAGTGCCGGGCGATTCCGCAAAGATCTTTATCACCGCTTGAGCCAGTTCGAGCTCTCGGTGCCACCACTCCGCGAACGCCCCCAGGACATCGTGGCCCTGGCCGAACATTTCATGGCGCAAGAGAGCAGCGCCCTCAGGTTTTCTCCGGATGCGCTGCGGATGCTGGAGTCGTACTCCTGGCCGGGGAATGTGCGCGAGCTGCAGAACGTGGTGAACAAGGTCATGGTTTCGGCGCAGGGCCCGGAGATCGGACTTTCCGAGGTTCGCCTGCAACTCACGCCATCGGATGAGAGTGCCGGCGCGCCGGCGGAGGGCACGGAGTCCACCACTGATCTGGACAGCTTGGAAGCGCAGGCCATCCAGAAAGCGCTCCAAAGCACCGGCGGACATCGCGGCAGGGCGGCGGAGCAACTCGGCATCTCGCGCCGTACCCTGAGCCGGAAGCTCAAGGAGTTCGGATTCGCTTCTGCCCGACGCGTGGCAGCCGTTGCCATGGGATCGTTGAGCTGCGAACAGCAAAACGATTTCCGCGCCGACGTAAAGCTTCCAATATCGCTGCGAACCCCTGAGGGCCAGGAAGTGGCCTGCATAGCCACTAATTTGAGCCTGGGTGGGATGGGACTGGAGGGCTTGACCGCTGCCCTAAATTACAACTCTGTGCTGACCGTTCACCTACTGCTTCCTGGCTCCGAGGCCCCGGTGGACGTACTTGCACGGGTAGCGTGGGGTGGCGCGCAGGGTCGGGCGGGTGTCACTTTCACCGATGTCAGCTCCGCGGCTCGGAAGGAACTGAAGCGTTGGCTCTGCCAGAAGATGGTAGAGGAAGGCTGGACGGTAGAGCCTGAAGAACCGGATGCGGTAGAAGGTTAAGAACTAGCTATCCCTTCCTGACGCGACCGAGCAGGACGGCCACTCCGATGCCGAACACCAGGGCTCCGAGCAGGAACCATTTTGCGATCGGGACGGCAACCATCCCCATCACCGCAAAGCCAACCGCGACGAGTCCGGCAAACTCCGGGTCCACTCGCAATACGCGCATGGGGCCCGGGTGGCGGTTGGACTCATGGTGCTTCATCACGTTGATTGTCCCACCGGTTCATACCCGAATCCAGCTCCCCCGGGGTCCGGCGGACATTGCTTGCCGGTTTTGTGGCGGCCTTTCATCGCTTCTTGCGCTCAAAGCTTCTAGTTTGCGCCTTCCACCAGTAATCACCTTAAGGTTACGGGTGCAGGGCCACGTTTTGGCTTGACTGGCCCAACCCTGGGACAGCCTGTCCCAAGAGCCAGCCGGCGCGTTCGCGGCTGGATCGTGTAATCAAGAACTTACGAGCTAACCCACGTGGAACAAGGCTTGCTCCTCTAGACAGCCGTGGCGATGTTTGGAAACGGGGAAACCAAAATGAACCGCAAGAAATTGTGGAGTGCAGCGTGGGGAAGAGTATTGGGCCTACTTACCTTGGCCTTGGCCGCTAGCCTAAGCTCTGGACAGGCAGTCCGTTCGTTCCGCAGCGAAGATGGCTTCGAGCGGCGGACGAGCAAGATGGCGCCTGAACTGGAGAGGCTCAGCGCCCAAGTGGCGGCATCCCCGGCTGCCAACAAGAATGTGCGCGTGATTGTGCAGTTCAAGCAAAATCCCCAGGCACGCCACTTCAGCATGGTGCAGAACCGGGGCGGCAAGTTGAACGCGCGGTTAAACCTGATTCGCGGCGGCGCTTTTTCGCTTCCGGCGTCGGCTCTTCGCGGTCTGGCCAACGATCCCGACGTTGACTACATCGTGCCCGACCACCAGGTGAAAGCGGCGGACGATCTCACCGATGCTGCCATCGGCACCGGCACAGCTCGTTCTCTGGGCTTGGGCAGTTGGGGTATGGGTATGGGCGTCGCCGTGATTGACAGCGGCATCAACGGGAATCACGACGACCTGATGAGCTCCTCCGGCCAATCCCACGTGGTCTATCACCAGGATTTTACCGGGACTTCGGTCTACAATTCCGCTGGAGTCGCGGTGTATGACACTTACGGTCACGGCACGCATGTGGCGGGTATCCTGGCGGGAGACGGCTCCGATTCGAACGGTCAGTACACCGGAATCGCCTACGGTGCGGATCTGATTGACCTCCGCGTACTCGACCGGAACGGCGCCGGATCGGACAGCAACGTGATTGCCGCGATTCAGCGCGCGATCGACCTGAAGGACGCCTATAACATTCGCGTCATCAACCTGTCCCTGGGCCGCCCCATCTTCACCAGTTATGTCAACGATCCTCTCTGCCAGGCGGTGGAACAGGCTTGGAGAGCGGGCATCGTGGTGGTAGTGGCTGCCGGAAACTTCGGCCGGCTGAGTGTGAATGGCAGCAACGGCTATGGCACCGTGGCAGCTCCCGGCAACGATCCCTACGTGATCACAGTTGGCGGAATGAAGACGATGAGCACTGCCAGCCGCAGCGACGATCAGATTGCCAGCTACAGTTCCAAGGGACCCACGACCTACGACCACATCGTGAAGCCGGACATCGTGGCCCCGGGCAATCTGATCCGGTCCATCATTGATCCGGGAAGCACACTCTTGGCTGAGTTCCCGTCCAACAAGCGGCGTGGCTCTCGCCCCAGTTACGACTATTTTGTCCTGAGCGGCACCAGCATGGCCACCCCCGTGGTGAGTGGGGCGGCGGCGATGCTGCTGCAGCAGGATCCGAGCCTGACGCCCGATCAGGTCAAGGCGCGGCTGATGAAGACCGCCTACAAAACTTTTCCGACTTATACCGTCGCTACCGATCCGGTAACCCTGCAGACCTTCACTTCCTACTACGACCTGTTTACGGTGGGCGCTGGCTACCTGGATATCGCGGCCGCGGTTGCGAACAGCGACAAGACCCCGGACAATATCGGGAGCGCACTTTCGCCAACCGCCGTTTACAACTCTTCCAACGGGACAGTTTCTCTGCTCTACGGAAACTCCTCAATCCCGGCGGCCTCCGTGGTGTGGGGAACATCGGTGGTGTGGGGTACTTCCGTGGTCTGGGGTACGAACGTCAACGCCAATTCGGTGGTGTGGGGCACCTCGGTAGTGTGGGGAACCAACACCGCGAGCGGCTTCAGCGTGGTCTGGGGTACGTCTACCGACTCGGCTCTGAGCGTGGTCTGGGAAACCGCCACGGACTCCAATGAAGCGCTGTCGGTGGATGCAGACGGGGAAGAATAACGCCGGCGGCACCGTTTCCCGGCGACGGGTGTGGGGGCGAGACTTCCAAGGGACACATATTTCGGGTCCCTTGCTGGTCGGCGCTGGACAGTAAACCGACGCGAACAGAAAAACGGACATAGCGCTGCGATGACAACTAGTGCACGACAAGCAAAGATATTCACCGGGCTGATGACGACCACCGCACTCCTGGTCGCTGGTGATGCGCTGCTGCATTGGCACCGGGTGCAATACTTCCGGGTCCTGACCCTGCTGATGATCGCCGTCGTGGCGTCCAGGTTCAAGCTCAAGCTGCCGGGCCTGAACAGCAACATGTCGGTCAATCTTCCATTCATACTGATCGCAACTGTCCAGTTGAGCCTGTTCGAGGCTCTTATAGTTGGCTTGGCCTCGACCCTGGTGCAGTGTTTTCCCAAGGATAGAAGCAAGCTGCAACCGCTGCAGTTGCTGTTCAACCTCAGCACTATGGCGGTCGCCGTGGGGATTGGTAACCTGGTTTTCCAGCAGCGCGGAGCAGGCGGGGCCAACTGGGCGTCGAGTTCGCTGTTGCTGGTACTGGTCGCGACGGGCTTCTTCTGTGCCCAGACGATTCCCGTGGCTGCGGTGATCTCGCTCACCGAAGGTGGGAAGCTGATACGGATCTGGTCGACTATCTTCCACCTTTCATTCCCTTACTACGTGCTCAGCGCCGGAGTGACCTCAATAGTGGCTACCGCGAGTGCCCACGTCGGCTGGCCGATACCTGTGCTGGCTCTCCCGGTGATGTACGCGACCCACCTTTCCTACCGGCTGTATTTCCGTAGTGCAGTGTCTTTGGAGAAAACTCAGGCCCTGGCCAAGAGCGCCTCAGCCTGCGGCTAACCGGCGAGCTACCCTCGAAACTGAGACGCTGTGGATCTGCACCTATTTTGGCGGACACACCACAGACCTCGTACTTCTTGCGGATCGCACGAAGCCGTCAGGTAAAGTGGAGGCAACGGAAGGGCAGGGAACGCCAGCGGGGAGGTACGGCTGTTCTCTAGCTCTTTACTTCGGGGTTTTGCGTCTTGGTGGGCTCGGCTGGAGCGTCCTTCATGCCTTCCTTCAGGGAGCGAATGCCCTCGCCAATGCCTTTGCCGAGTTCAGGAAGTTTCTTGGGGCCGAACACCAGCAAGGCGATAAAGAAAATCACCAGCAGGTGCATCGGCTGAAACAGGCCCTCAAACATGGAAATCCTCCGAATATCTGCGAGCAGATATCCTCACCAACCTACCGGACTCACCCCGCTTCGTCAACTGTCTAAAAGACCCTAAACAGCGGGGTCGAAACGGAAGCCTTCACATCTGAAGAACTCCAATCCTCTCCGTGACTTGCGCCAGCAAGGTTACCTCCGTGACCTACCGGGGATTACTTTGCCGGGCTATGTTTCCAGCAGCGAAAGGCCGCCCAAACCGGCGGCAAGGAGTCCTACGTGCGTAGCCATGGGTTGCTGGCGATTGTCCTTCTGTTCTCGATCGGCGGGTTTGGCCGCGACCTCCGGGGACCGGTCGGTTGCGACCAACTCACATTGTGGACCGGCAGCGGAATCTCCAGCGGCAGTTTGACTCGTTTCGTCGAGCAACGTGGGATTGGTTTCAGCGTGTCGGAACAAGCGACCAATGCCTTAACTGCGGCTGGAGCAAACCCGAGTCTTATTCGCGCGCTGCGGACGATGTCGGTGACTACGAACCGCGCCGGAGGCGGCGACTGCTCTGCCCCGATCACCAACGCCGGAGCGCTCCTTCATCAGCGCCACTACGACCAGGCCCAGGCGCTATTAAACAGTCTGATCACCAAGGATCCTGAAAACGCGGCCCTGTACTTCGCTCTCGGCTATCTGCGGGAACAGCAGGGCGATCTGGACGAAGCCTTCGACAACTTCTCCGATGCTAAGGACTGGATGCCTGGTTTCGCCGAAACCCACAGCCGCTTGGCGTACGTGTTCTACCGTCTCGACGATGCCGACAACGCGATTGCTGAGGCCCGCAGCGCGCTCAGCATGGACCCGCAAAACGCCGAAGCTTACCGGTACCTTGGCCTCGGCTTGTACGCCAACCAGCAGTATCAGGCTGCGCTGCACGCCTTTGAGGAATCGCTGGATCGCGAACCGAACAACCCGGACACCTACTACGACATGGGAATCGCGCTACGTGGTAAGGGAGATCTCACCCGGGCCGCCTCGGCTTACCGCGCCGCTCTCCGCGCGAATCCGCAGTTTTGGCAGGCCCACAGCAATCTGGGGATTGTCCTGCACGACCTGGGAAGATTCGGCGAGGCCATCGCGGAATACCGCGAGGCCAAACGTCTGGCACCCAACGAGCCTTCGGTGCGCAACAACCTGGGAAATACCTACTGCGACCAAGGCAACTACGATGCTGCCATCGCCGAGTTTCGCGAATTGTTTCGCCTGAATCCCAGCTGGGGAAAAGGCCACGATTTCCTGGCCAAGGCTTTGATGGCGAAAGAAGACTACCCGGCGGCAATTGCGGAATTAAAGCTGGCGATTTTGCAACATCCGACTGGATCGGCCGAGCACCGCGTGTTGGGGCAAGCCCTGCTGCTTAGCGGCCAGCAGAAAGAAGCGGTGCGCGAATTGCGTCTGGCAGTGGCACTGGATCCAGATTCGCCCCTGGCCCATCACTACCTGGGGACTGCCTTGTTCCAGGCCGAACAATGGAGTGCTGCAGCCGAGGAGTTCCAGCAAGCCTTGCGGTTGCAGCCCACCGCGACCAACCACTATTCGCTGGCCGCATGCCTGATGAGCATCGGCAACTACGATCAGGCCCTGGCGGAACTTGACACCGCCGCCCGGCTTGAGCCCGGACAGGATTTGTACCGGGCGCGCAAGCAAGAATTGCTGAAGCTGATGAAGGCGACCAAGACTCGCTGAATCCCGCATCCCGACGTGGTGTACACGCGTGATCGGGAAGCGAGCAAAGAAGCCATAAGTTATTTGTTTAGAACGCGGAAGCTTGGTTCGCGAGTTGCTATGTACCATCGGGCGGGGAACCCATGTACTGCCGTGCTGTCGGCAGCCGAAGCGGGCAGTCTTAGAATGGGCTTCACGTTCTTCACGCCATGGCAACCGTCCAGCAAAACCACGGAGCAAGGATTATGAACTCGGCACCTTCGCCACAAATCGGCCAAACCCGGCAAGTGACCCCGACAGCGCCTCCTACGAGCGCGGATGTCCAACGCTATCATCGCACTCGGGAGGGTCTTGCTGGCTCGGCGGACGCCGCTCCCCGGCGCGTGGGCTACGGTTTGCCTTGCGCAAAATGTAGAACGTACTTCGCGGCTGATCTGACGACCTGTCCGGTGTGCAAGAGCTCGGAGCGCGTCTCTCCGACCGCGGTCTCGCTGCCGTCGAACGCAGTACTGAGCGAGACCTCGCCCGATCCCGACGCCCTCGAAGTGGAGCGGGAACGATTCCTGCGCGAGTTTAAGTCGCAGGTGTACGCTTCCCATACCCAGATCAACGCCGCGGCGGCCTTCCGCTGCAGCCTGGAAGCTAACCACCCGGAGGACTTCGAACCCGCAGCGGTCTGCAAGGGGTGCTTCGATCATGCGCAAGAGCGCGTAGACGTGTTGGAAGCCGCGCTGCACATGGATGTGAAGGAAGCCGCCCAGGTGATTTATGACGCGGTGTGGTCGGATCCTTCTGACCCCAGCAAGACCTACCAGAATGCCGCCCAGGCGATTCTGGCCGAGTTGAGAAAACGGGCCGGCATCGCGCTGGTTCTGGGGCCGCTGCAACCTTTGTCTCACTGAACGATTCCGTGACGGCTTGCCACAGCTGGTTCGGGGTCGCCCTGAACCGGATACTGATTTCTCCACCATCATCGCTATGTTCAGCGCTCACAGCCCGTTCAACCGCCCGCTGCTATGATGACCGCTGCATTTCCACACACCTATGTCGACATTGGCCAGCACTCTTGCGGGATCACCCATCCTGACGCTCTTCATCGTGATTGGACTGGGCTACCTGCTGGGGCAGATTAATTTCTTCGGCTTCCGCCTGGGCGTGGCTGGAGTTCTGTTCATGGGTTTGGCCGTCGGCGCGTTGAGCCCAGACATCGCCCTGCCCGAAGTCGTGGCCAGCCTCGGCCTGATTATTTTCGTCTACACCGTGGGCATCGAAACCGGGCCTGCGTTCTGGAGTTCATTCCGCAAGCAGGGCTACCGCCAGACACTGCTCGGCGTAGGGATGCTCATCCTGGCGGCCTTGCTGACTTCAGGGCTAGGACGGCTGCTGCACTTGCCTGGCGCCCGCACCGCAGGCCTCTACACCGGCGCGCTTACCAATACTCCCGCCCTGGCCGCCGTGCGCGAGCGCATGCATGAACGCGGCCTCACCCAGGCATTGCCGGCCGATCAGTTACGCACCCTGACCAACGAACCGGTGGTGACCTACAGCATCGCGTATCCCATCGGGGTCATCGGCGTTCTGCTGTGCATGCAACTGGCCGCCAGGTTCGGGCGAGTGGATCCAACGGCGACGCAGGAGCGCGCCGAGATCCGAGTGCTCGACTTTGCCGTGAAGAATCCGGGGATTGCCGGGAGGACAGTGGCGGACGTGCTCAGTTTGCACCGCAACCCGGGCTTCGTCGTCAGCCGTCTGCAGCACGAGGGCCGAGTGGATCTGGTGCAGCCCGATACTGTGCTTGCCCTGGGAGACGTGGTTGCGGTGGTGGGAGATGACGAATCCCTGGAGCGGGCGCGCCTGATTTTTGGCGAGCCCAGCGACCAGCGGCTGGAGCAGGATCGTGCTCGCCTCGATTTTCGACGCGTGTTGATTTCCAGCAAGCAAGTGGTGGGCAAGCGTATTCGTGATCTTGATCTGGAGAACACACTCTCCGCGACCATCACTCGCTTGCGCCGCGCGGATACCGACGTGGTGCCTACACCCGACACCCGGCTGGAGTTCGGCGACCGCATCCGCGTGCTGACCCGCAAAGAAAACTTCGGTATGGTAGTAAAGTTTTTTGGCGACTCCATCCGCGGGACCGCTGAGACCGATTTCGGTTCCGTGGCGTTAGGAATGGTGCTTGGAGTGTTAGCCGGCATGCTGCCGATCCCCGTACCCGGTGGGACTACCATCCGCCTGGGGCTGGCCGGAGGCCCGCTGCTGGTGGCATTGGTGCTGGGCAAGATCGAACGCACCGGGCAGATTGCCTGGGTCATGCCGGTCAGCGCCAACCTAACTCTGCGCCAGATTGGACTTTTGCTGTTCCTTGCGGGCGTAGGAACCAAGGCAGGGTTTGCTTTCGTCGAAACTATGCGCAGCAACGGGCTGATGCTGCTGGCGGCCGGGGCGGTTGTGACATTCTCTGTGGCGGGCGCAACCTTGTTAGTCGGTTACAAGATACTGAAGATTCCCATGGATTCGCTGCTGGGACTTGTGGCGGGATTGCAGACGCAACCCGCGTGTCTCGCCTTCGCCGGTAACCTGTCAAAATCGGACAACACTAACCTGGCCTACGCCAGCATCTATCCCGCGGCCATGATTGCCAAGATTATTCTGGCGCAATTGCTGGCGTAGGGCGCAGCCAGGCACAGCAACTCATTCTGCTTTCAAGCTGACCCACTTCTTTCCGGAGTAGAGCTTGTACGCGCCGCCATCCTCCACCATCTTCAAGGGCACCGGGTGCGCCATCTTGTCGTCGGTGCTGGCGGAGATACTGAGCACATCGTTGCCGGCTACATCCATCACCATGAACTTGCCGTCTTTGCTGAAGCCAAAGCCGTAGGTCCCCACCGGTAGCGCCGATCCCCCGACGGTAAGCTTTATCTCGGTGATCAGGAATCCCTGGTACTTCTGCGCCACGTCAGAGGCGTAACCGGACGTGTCCACCAGCCCCGCGAGAACAAGCTTTCCGCCGCTGGTGCGGAACCCGGCGGAATTGCGCAGCTGCACCGGAGCGGATTGACCGCTAAAGAAATAGCTGCTGGGAACTGCTTTCTTGAGTTCGTCGTTGTTGAGCAGGCCGGGTTTGGCTTGCGCGGACGTGATCAGCGGGACGATGAGGCACAGCAGAAAGGCAAGAACTGGCAGACGATTGCGTTGCCGCATGATGGTTCCTCCAAAGGTCTTGTAGTAGAAGATGCCACCCAGAGTACGCCTGCGAACCGGACAGAGCAAACCTGCAGGCGAGTCAAGGGCGAACCGGTGCAGCGAAACGCAATCGTCCGAACACCCGGGGCACGTGGAAATTAGGTTCTGGGGTGCCGGTGGGTTGCCAAGCCAGGTAGGCCCGCGGTTCCTTTGTCCCTTCGACCCGATAGAAGTTCGCTCGCCAGACGGCACCCGGATCGAAGTTCGCGGTCAGCGCCTTGAGCGGGATGGCCAGCTCAGCCGCCCAGGTATGCGACTTTTCATCCAGCACAACGGAGTGCTTCAGTCCGCTCTTGAGATCGGACAGAGTGCCCGGGGAAATAGCGAGATCAATCCACATACCGTTGGGGCTTACTTCGAATTCCCTGTAGTAGCGCTCGCGAGTGGGATCGGGCTGCAGGAAAGCCTCGGCCACGTCACGGTCCCAGAGATGATCGCGGCGGCCGTTGGGGTCAGCGTCGGTGAAAACATTCAACTCGCGGTAGCGGCACTCGAAGCGCAGATACAGCGTCTTCGCGGACCACAGGACTCGTACCTGAGTCTCCCGTCCGGGATCGGGGTTCTTGCCTTGCCAATCGGAACAGAACGTCACCGGGCTGGCTTTCTGCCACTCTCCCGCCGGGTGGGCGGCGTCCAGCTTGATTTCTCCGGTAATCGGGGCGGCAACAATCTCGCCCGGCCGCGGGGTGCAATGTATCGGAACCTTGGTCTGCGACATCATAAGAAGCGGGCTGAACAGCACGGTTGCAACGATTTTCAGAGCTGGCGGCACTGGCGTAACAGCATAGCGCAGGAAAAGCGGTTTGAGCGCAAGATCCGGATAGCCCATGGCAATCGCGAGCCGTATCTTTGTTTTCATGACAGCCAATGCGATACTCAACTCGACGGAGCTAGTAAAGATGGCGCATAACAACGACGCTCAGTGGCACGCCGTGCTCGAGCGCGACTCAAGCCGGGACGGCCGCTTTGTATTCGCGGTCTCTTCGACGGGCGTGTATTGCCGTCCATCTTGCCCCTCGCGGCGTCCACGGCGCGAAAACGTTACCTTCTTTCACCGTCCTGACGAAGCCGAAAAGGCCGGCTACCGCGCCTGTTTGCGCTGCCGTCCGAAAGCGGCTGGCGGCAACTCGCAGACGGAAATGGTGAAGGCGGTGTGCCGATACATCGAGCAGCACCTCGATGAAAACGTCACCCTGGCCCGGCTGGGTGCCGAATTCCGCCAGAGCCCGTTTCATCTGCAACGCACGTTCAAGGCGGTCCTGGGAATCTCGCCGCGAGCTTACGCGGAGTCGTGCCGGTTGAACCAGTTAAAGGAGAATCTTCGCGCTGGCCGTTCCGTGACCCACGCCATGTACGACGCCGGGTACAGTTCCAGCAGTCGTCTCTACGAGCGCACCGCGTCGCAACTAGGCATGACGCCCGACAAGTACCGCCGCGGTGCGGTGGCAGCACCAATTCGTTACACCTTCGCGAATTCTCCCTTGGGACGCATGCTGGTCGCGGCCACCGACAAGGGCATCTGCACCATCCAGTTCGCCGATTCCGACGATGAACTGGAACACGGGCTGAAACACGAATTCCCGTTCGCCCAGCGCCGGCGCGACGACCACGCCATGCAACCCTGGCGAGACCACCTGCTGCGCCAGATGCGCGGGCAGAAGTTGCATGCCACGCTTCCGCTCGACATCCAGGCGACCGCCTTCCAGCGCCGGGTGTGGGCGTATCTGCAGTCCATTCCGTTCGGCAAGACTCGCTCCTACGGCCAGGTTGCGAAAGCGATCGGCCATCCGACGGCGAGCCGAGCCGTAGCGCGCGCGTGTGCCACCAATCCCGTGGCCGTCGCCATTCCGTGTCACCGTGTGGTTCGCGAGAACGGAGACCTGGGCGGCTATCGCTGGGGCGTGGAACGCAAGAAGGCACTGCTGGAGATGGAAGAGTCGCGGCCGGGCGTCTAGCCTCGACAAGTCATCCACGAACCGCGTTGCTTTGAAGGGCGCGACTTCAGTCGCGCCCGCAATAGCTTCGTCTTTAGCCGGCAAGCAGCATTATTAAACCAACCCAATGGCTGTTTATCGGATGGCCTTCACCCAACCGGTCTCCGGCCCGCATCCGCAGTAACGGGACCGGGGCGAAAAGTCCGTCGAATCTGATTCGCTAAGTATTCCCTTGTATCGGGGCGAACGGGAACACACGCCACCCCGCATTGCCTCACCGTGTGTGCCCGTATTGATCCCAAGCCCGAGTTCCATCGCGGGAAAGCGCTCTATTTGCGCCAAAGCCGGAAAACGAAATTGGCGCTGGTGAGCGAGTTTCTTGCCCCGCATCACTGCGCTGGGCCTGGGGATGGTGAGACGCTGTGCCTGAAGTCGCAGGTTCACCGACGTCCTGCAGCGACCGGCGGCGTCTTGTAGTAGTTGCGCTGGATTGGTGGAACTTCGCTCGGCCTTCCGCAGCGCCCCGTGTGGCCGCCGGTGGGACATCCCACACAGGAGGCCTTCTATGAGACTCTCTCCGGCTCTGAGACTGTGCGTTTCCCTGTTGTTGATGGCCCTGCTTGCGGCTTGTGGAAGTGGCGGCGCCAGCAACGATCTCCCGAACGTGCAGATGTCGATCACTCCCTTTCAAGTCAGCCTGGATGCAGGCCAGACGCAACAATTCACGGCAACGGTAACCGGTACAAAGAATACGGCCGTCACTTGGGCCATCTCCGGGACGGGCTGCAGCGGTGCAGCTTGCGGCACGATTGACGCCAATGGACTGTACACGTCCCCCACCCTGATCCCCAGCAACGCTACCGTGAAAGTTTCGGCCACGTCGCAGGCCAACACGGGCCTTACCATGTCTTCGACGGTAACCCTCAACCCGCTGGCTGTGACCATGAGTCCCAAGACTTACAGCCTGGATGCGGGTATGACCTACACGGTTTCGGCCACAATCACGCATCACACGAACACTGCCCTCACCTGGAGCATGAGCGGCACAGGTTGCACCGGCGCAGCCTGCGGCACATTTGACAGTAACACCTTGGTCTATACTGCGCCCGCCCTAGTTCCCACTCAGGCTACGATAACCATCACC
The DNA here is from genome assembly GCA_020073665.1 of Terriglobia bacterium. Taxonomy (GTDB): domain Bacteria; phylum Acidobacteriota; class Terriglobia; order Terriglobales; family Acidobacteriaceae; genus JAIQEU01. Next base: position 183,434 of record JAIQEU010000004.1, on the reverse strand, counting down.
GCCACCTCGGTGGCCGATCCCACAAAGTTAGACACCTGCACTATTACATTGATGCCGATTTCCATGACCATCTCGCCCACCACGGCCTCCCTGGATGGTGGACAGAGCAGGCAGTTCACCGCCACAGTGAGCCATCACAGCAATACGGTGGTCACCTGGTCAGTGTCGGGTCTGGGCTTGGTCAGCAACACCGGTCTGTACTCAGCTCCTATGGTCAATCTCAGCCAGACAACGGCTACGGTGATAGCAACTTCGGTGGCGGACCCGACAAAGTCTGCGTCAGCCACAGTGACGCTGGTGCCGTTGTTGATTTCCATCTCGCCCACCACGGCTACGCTGGGGGGCGGGCAAACCCAGCAGTTCACAGCGACCATCACTCATCACAGCAACACGGCGGTCACCTGGTCCGTCTCGGGGCAGGGGTCGGTGAGCAACAGTGGCCTGTACACCGCACCGCCGGTGGTAGCGAACCAGACCACAGCGACGGTGAAGGCTACGTCCGTTGTAGATTCCACGAGGTCGGCTTCTGCCGCCGTCACCCTGATTCCGATTACGGTGAGCGTCTCACCAGCCACGGCGAGTGTGGTCGTGGATGGAACCCAGCAGTTCAACGCCACCGTCACCGGCACCTCGAACACCTCCGTCACCTGGTCAGTCAGCGGCACGGGTTGTTCCGGCAGCGCCTGCGGCACCATCAACTCCACGGGCCTCTACCAGGCTCCGTCGAGCGAACCAAGTCCGCCCACGGTGACGGTGAAAGCCACCTCGGCTGCCGATATCACCAAGTCGGGGACGGCCTCGGTCACCATCGTGCTCAACACCAACATCCTGCTGAATGGGCACTACGCTCTTCGGTTTATGGGGTCTGACGCCGCCGGTAAGAAAGTCATGGCAGTAGGCAGCTTCACGGCGGACGGGAATGGAAACATCACCAACGGCCTGCTGGACTACAACACCGTCTCAGGGAGCAAGGCGGTGCAGATGCCGTTTACAGCAACTTACAACATCGGGGCAGACCGCCGCGGACAGGTGAATACCACGCTTGCCCCCTTCCCGGTGTTCCGCCTGGCCGTGAAGGATACGGGTGAGAAAGCCTACTTGGTTCAGTTCGACACTACGGGCCAACGCGGTTCGGGAGTGATCGAAAAACAGACCCAGGCGGACTTCCACTTGAGCGCAGGTGATTTTGCGTTCGGAATGGTAGGAACTTCGGTGGGTGGCGAACGCAACGTCGGCATGGGACGCTTCCATAGCGACAATGCGGGAGCTATAACGAACGGCAAACTGGACAGCAAGACCGCCGGGGAAGCCGCCATGCTGAACGTGGCCTTCTCGGGCACGCTTGCCATGGACTCGACGTACGGGACGAACAACGGGCGGGGCACCATGACGATCAGTATGGCCGGAGGATTAGCCTTGATCCACACCAGTTTCTACATGGTGGACGCGGACGAGGTGCTCCTGCTCACGACGGACACGGTGAACCTGAACGCGCCGCTGCTGAGTGGAACGGCGTTGCGCCAGTCGGGGATGCCGTTCTCCGCTGCATCCTGGAGTGGCGGGAGCGTGTACCACCTGACGGGGGTCGTCGGACAGCCGCTCGCTCCGGCGGTGCTGGTGGGCTACATCGAGTCCGATGGAGCCCAGAGCCAATATGTCGAATACGCCCGCAACTGGGCCGGACTCATTGCGGAGTTCGGGAACGGGAGCACCACCTACAGCATTGACCAGTACGGACGAGGAACATTCAATTCCAACACCTTCGGAAACTATTCCTTCTACATGGTGAGCCCGAGCACCGGTTTCTTGCTGGACCCGGGAGGCCTGGACGAGGTCGCTTTTGGCATGTTTGAGAAGCAGGTGGTCCCGAGCGGAGGGTTTAAGAGCGCCACCTTCATCGGGGACTACTTCATGGGCACGGCGGAAATGCCGACCAGCAATGCCATCACTACCAGTGGCTCATGGACCTGGGACGGTGTAACCTCCTTCGCAGGCGAGGCGGATATAAACAGCATCAGTGGGAACATCGCTGATCAGCCGTTCGCCGGGACGTACACGGTGACCGGGTCGCCCTCGAGGCCCAACGACGGCAAAGGGACAGCGATGTATACCCAGCCAACCAACTCGAAAGCCATCTTCTACCCTGTATCCTCTTCCAGGATTTTCATGCTCAACGTGGACCCCGGCAACAATGCGGCCACGGTGACTATCCTGGAGAAGTAGTGGATTGGGCTCCCCCGGGAAAGATCCCGGGGGAGTTTCTTGTCTAAAGGGGTGCGCGGGCACACTCCAGCGGTACAGATTGTCTTGCTCCTACTTCTGCAGCCGCACGTAGATTTCCCGCGCATACGAAAGCAGATCCAGCGTCGCCTGCTTCTCCGCCTCCGTATTCCAATCATTGTTACCCTTCGCGTGCTCGATCAAGTGATCAATCCAGGCAATGAAATAAGCCGCATCCTCGGTAGGATGAATAGTTGAACCCGCGACCGTTACATAGATAGGACTCGTGGTCGCGTACACATAATCGTCCAGGACCGGGTGCTCGGCCTTTTCGCTGTAGGCGCGCAGCACGCACCATCCCGTGCGGGAGATGGAAACGGTATCTTCTATGTCCGCGCCTTGGCGGTCGCTGCTCAACTTCAACTCTTTCACCACGTCTCCGTTGCACACCAGTTGCGCGTGATCCACGGGCACGAACGACCGCAGCCACGCGGTGAACTTCACTTTGTTCTCGCCCGCAGGCAGGCGCAGGTCATCGCCTAACTGCGTTCCTCCTAGCGAGAAGCCCAGCAGCGGTCCATTGGTGGCAAAGGTGTGGCCTTGCTTCAGCGCGGTCAGCCACGGATGAATGTCGAGCGGGCCATTAGGCACTTTGGCGTAAACCCGGGTCAGGCCAACCGGTCCGCGCAGCGACGCGTAATTCGCCATCGCATCCGAACCCGCGCCCGTGGGTAGACGGAACCCGCAATTCAGCAGCCGGTACCAGACGTCGGCGGTCGACTTGTGGTCGCTGAAGCCGGTCACCTCAATGTAATCCACCTTGCCCAGCGCCACATCGACCGGCAGTTCCAGCGCCACATCTAACGGTTCGTTGTGGGTGAGCGACGGATCTTTCACCGGGTCAGGAACAAAATCGAAAGGATGGACATAGCCGACCACGCCCTGCTGTTCATGCGCCATGTCGGCCACGGTCGCATTGGCGGGAAACAGGCTGGCCGCCGCGGTATTGCCATAGGTCGCATAGTCTGGAATTAGTAAGTTACGCGTCAGATTCAGCAGGCCGAGGTGTCCCCAGTAACTGGTGTGGAATTCCTGACCGTGGAGCAGCAGGTTGGTCGCGGTCGATGCCGGATCGGGCTTGGTGCTGAAGTAAGCGATATCAGGAATGCGCTGCTCTTTGTTCACGACCAGGTTCGCAACCACCGAAAGATTTTCCGCCGCCGCTTGCGCCAGCAAAATCTTCGGCGTGTCGCGATACAGGCCTCCGTAATTCATGTGCACGTGGAGATCGGCGCTTACCCATCGCGAATGGGGATCGGGCGGCAAGTTCAGCGCCTCGAGTTTGATAACGACAGCCGCATGCTGCCCGGCAGCGACCTCGACTGTTTTCTTCTCTACGCGATATTCGTACCCCTTCATTACTTCAACGTCGAACTTCCCAGCCGGAACGGTCATGTCCGCCGGGCCCGACGTGTGAAAGTAATGCGCCTCAAAGGGGCGTTCTGTGCGAACGAAATTGTCTTCGGCGCGCATCCAGGCGTCATCAGGCGCATAGGCGCGGCCGTCCTCGCCGGTGACGAAAACTCGAGCGGCCGTCGGGCGTCCAGCGGCGTCCACAACTTTGATGGCGAGCCCGCCCGTGGGCTTGAGGAAATGCTTTTGTTTGACCACAAGCTGGGTCTGGGCGCCGCTTAGAACGTCCTGAATCCAAAGCGACGTGTTTCCGCCCCGGTTCGAGATGAACGCAATCCGTTTTCCGTCAGGCGACCAGCGCGGAGAGACATTGTCAAAGTCACCATAGGACAGCGGGAAAGCGTCGCCGCCCTGCGAAGGCATCACCCACAACTGGTGCCAAGGTTGGCCCAAGTACGACGCGTAAACGATGCGCTTGCCGTCCGGAGAAAATTCCGGATGCGCTCTCCACGCTGTCTCTTCGCTATGGATCTCGCGCGCTTCGGCGCCGGGTTCCGCTTTCATCCGCCAGAATCCGCCGGTGCCGTAGATATGTCCGTGGTTGCAGACAAAGACGATTTCTTTCCCGTCCGGCGACCATGCCGGGCTGATCTCGTGATCGATCGGGCTGTAGTAGAAACGTGGCAGGCTGGTGCGGGTTTCGCCCGTCAGTCGTTGAACATTCTTCAATTCGCCGTTGCCGAACTCGCCCTCAAAAATGTGGAAGTGCCCTTTATAAGAGGTAGAAACGAAAACGACCCGCTTGCCGTCGGGAGAGAATCGGGGATCAACATTCACCGCCCCGCCCCAAGTGAGCTGCTGGGTTTGCTTGGTTCCGAGATTCAGCGCCCACAATTCGATCGCGTCCTTCAGATACGAGCTGTACACGACCCAGTGTCCGTCAGAAGAGACATCGGGCTGGTAATCGTAGCCGGCGCCCGAGGTCAACTGGTCTGTCGATACCGAATCCAAATTCTGCCGCCACAGCGAGCCTGCCATCGAGTACACGAGAGAACGCGAATCGGGAGACCAGGCCGTTGCGCTCGGACCGGTGGTGAGTTGCGGCAAATACATCTCCCGGTAGTAATAGCGATGCGGCACGTCCACCTGCTTGAGCACGGGCTCGCGTTGCTGTGAAAACAGCGGCAGGGAAGCGAACAGCAGAGCTAGCAGCAGACTGCTCCGACGTTGCGTAGACAAGCGGCCCTCCGAATTCCGGCTGAAGGCGGGAATTATATCGAACCTTCCCGGCCACTGCGCGACCCGCATTCCTTACCGCGAGACCACTGGCAAGATGATGCGTGACGGGTGCTTGCGGTCGGTATAGATAAAGATATCCGCCTTCTGCATTCTTGCCGATGCAGTCTCCAATTCACCATTGTGCAGGTTGCGCGAGAAATTCGGGAAGAACGTCGCTGAAATCTGCACTTGAATGCGGTGACCTTTCTGAAAAACGTTGCTGGTGATCAGGTGATCCAGCCGCAATTCATAAATTTGGTGAGGCTTCAGAAGCTGGCGGCCGCGCCTGAGGTCACGATAGCTGGCGCGCAGTACATCGAGCCCCGGACTCATCTGATTGAAAGCCGTTCCGTCCGGAGCCACATCCAGCAGGCGCACCCAGAGATCGGTATCGCGGCAATCGCACGCCAGATAGATTTGCGCCTGAATGGGGCCGGTGACTTCCATATCGTGTTCGAGCGGAGCGGAGTCGAACGCCAGAACGTCGTTGCGCGTTGCCAGAGCCCGGTAATCGTGTGCCCCCGAGGAGTCGTAGGCGTTGGTTACGGGTTTCGCTGGATCGGAAATGAAGGAACTGAAGCTGGTTGATACCGTGGGAGCATCCGTCGAGAGCTCGCCAGGCAACTTGCCTTCTTTCGGATGCCCCAGATAGTAGGAGGTCGGCGACGCAGGCGGTGGCCACGCATCCGCGTCCCGCCACTGGTTGTCGCCCATGACGAAGTAGCGAACCGGTTTTTGTTTCTCCACTCCGTTGTCAACGCCACGCAGGTAGTGATCCATCCAGCGCAGGATGACCTCGTCGTAGTCGATAGCCGCCGCCGCGCCAAACTCGCGCTCGCCGGATTTCGTCTTGGCGGTGGAGTCGACGCCGTGGACCCACGGCCCAAGCAGCAGATGGGTCCGGGGATCTTTGCTGGCAGCGCGCGCTTTGAGCAGCCCGGCAAAATTAGTCGTGGCGCCTTCGGGGCCGTAGTTGTCGTCATACCAGGCGGAAAAATTCAGCACAGCAGCCTGGGTGCGGCCGTACCTGCCGTGCAATTCGCACCAGTCCCACCAGGGATCTTCTGGCGGATGGCTGAGCCAATCGTAGTAGTAGGGAGCAATGCCGTGCAGCTCTTCAAGCTGATTCAAAGGAAGCGTATCGAGCATCTTCGGCCCGACTTTGCCCCAGGCGGCAAGGGCTTCCTCGTAAGTCTTTGGGCCGGGCAGGTTCTTCTTCACGCGCACATCGGGAGCGATGTTGTCCCAGATCCACTGCATCCACGACATGTCCCACACGCCCCAGGTGTAGAAGAAATTCTGCGGCGTGGAGAAGGTCATGGCCGGAACCATGGCCTTCAGGTGTGGCGGATCTTCAACTGCCGCCAGCCATTGGTCGGCGCCAGGATACGACAATCCGAATGTGCCGACCGCGCCATTCGACCAGGGCTGCGCCGCCGCCCATTCAATGGTGTCGTAACCGTCGTGCCCTTCGTTCTGGTAGGGGCGGAATTCGCCGGACGAGGCGTACCGACCGCGAACATCCTGCACCACCACGGCGTATCCGCGCTCCACCGCGCGCCGGAAAGTGGTGTAATCCTTCAGCGCGAACTCTTTGCCGTACGGCGTGCGGTATACGAGTACGGGAAAGGGGCCGTCACCGCGAGGCCGCAGAACATCAGCCCGAAGCACGACCCCGTCACGCATAGGGACGGCGACGTCATTGTCGGTCAGGAAAGTTGGGGATTGATCTGAAGCAGGTGGCTGCTGCGCAGGCGAAGGAACAACAGCCACGCCGAGTAAGAGGAGCAGAATCAAAACTGGCGGTTTCATGGGGAAGGCGTAGCCTAGCACTTCGCTCCGGGGCACAACAACAAAATCGGTAAACTGCCACCTCAGGCTGGCCTACGGTTCCTCACGGCCATCCAGTTGAGCAGCGCGACTGCGATCGTCGCCAGGAGAATGAGTGACCCACTCCGGTCTACCTGGGTCAACAGCACCAGGCAGATCAGCACCCCCAGCACTGCAAAGAAATCTCCACCCGGCAATCGAAACACCGCCGCTCCCGGCTGCTTGCGGCGCAAGGCCGGCAACGCCGCGCATCCCGCTGCGTAATAAAACAGCCGAGCTACGGCGGAGAGAGTCACGTTCCAGGCAAAGCTGGCGGAAATCGCCAGCACCCAGGTGAGCACCGCATAAACCAGAATCGAGAAATATGGTGTGCTAAACCGGGGATGGATGGCACCGAAAAAACGCGGGAGGTCTCCGCCCTCGGCGAGCGCGTAGGTGAGGCGAGGAACGGCCAGAACCTTCGCGCTGATATATCCATAAAGCGAAACCAGGGCGCCAATGGCGACCAGCGCAGCGCCCCCCGTCCCCATGAAGAGCCGCGCCACATCGGCTAAAGGGCGGTCGCTGTGCGCCGGGTCAGACAACGCTCCCACCACTACCCACTGAATCAGCGTGTATGCCACGGTGCAAGTCGCTAGCGCAGCAAAAAGACTGAATGCGACATCGCGCCGCGGATCCTTGGCCTCGCCCATAGGAGTGAGAGCGGTTTCGAAGCCACCGTAGGCGAACACCAGCAGCAGAAGCGTTTTCAGCCAGCTGTGCCCATCCGCCACCGTAGGGGCGGCGACTGCCGCATGATGGGTAGCCATCAGGTAGACTGCTCCTCCCACAATCACGATTCCGAGCGGCAACAGCTTGGCCAGGGTGAAAACGTCGCTGACCCGCGCGCCGGCGCGCACGCCGCGGTAGTTGATCAACGTCAAGATTCCGATCAGCAGCGTCAAAATGATCAACCGTGGAATGGGATCTTTCGCGTGCGGCCAGAATTCGCCCAGGTAGATGACGAACAGGTTGGCGTTGGCGGCCGGCGCTGCTATCTGGGCCAGCCACAGCATCCACCCGGTTTGAATGCCCATGAGACGGCCGAAGGCCACGCGCACGTACAAGTAAGGTCCGCCGGCTTCGCTGAACTGCGAGGCCACCTCCGCGAAGCACGCCATGATTACGCCAATGGCTGCCCCAGCCAGCAGAACCGCCCATGGACTGCCTTTACCGAGCAGTCCGGCCACAACCGACGGCAGCCCGAAAACTCCGCTGCCGATGATGGAATTGACCATCAACGCAGCCAGGCTCCAGCGCCCAATCGCCCGCACCAGGCCAGTTTGTCCGCTTTCAGACATCGGGCGTTTGTACCACAAAGCCATCAAATGTACATGGGTAAGAACCTGGAGGAGATGGAGTGCGGGAATGACGGTGTCAGATTCATCACATTAATCCGGGGAGATCCGCTTGCAAGAAGATCCGCGAGAGCGGCACTACGCAACTGTTATCCAGCCCTGGTACGTTCTCAAACCCGGCCACCGCTGGCCCTATGCGCTGCTGTCCCACGGGCTCATGGGCCTGATTCCCGCGACCCGCGAGGGCGCTCGGCTGCCTGGGCTTGATTACTTTGGAACAGATGGTGGGTGCGCTGGTTCGGGCAGTCGAGAATCCGCTGTCTGGGGTACACACGGTCGGGGTCCCTGAAATCCGCACCAGTAGCGGGTTTTCGAAGACAGAGGCTGCGAGTCTCGCCTGAATTCCGACGTCAGACCAAAGTAACAGCCGGAATTACCAAAGCGCATGCCCGTGGGACATCTATTCGCTTGTTTCTCCGGGTGAGATGTTGATGTGTCTTTGCCGGAGAAAGCGAACCAGCATGGAACGTGACGATTACCTGGAAGATATCCAAATCCGCATCCTGCGCGTGACCGAAGATCTGCGCGCCATTCAACGGGAATTGAACTTTGCTGCTATGGAAGCGCCTGGCGATCCGGAACTGCTGGAGGCGCTTAGCCAGTTACCGGAGATGGAGGCCGTCCAGGTTTTGAAATCGGCGGTTGATCAGATGCGTCACTTCCTCTGGTTCTACATGCAGGTGATGACGAATGAATCGGAGGCGGGCGAGAAACTGCGCGAAAGCCTGAGGCAGAAGGATTCCGAAGATACGGTGGTCAGTCCAGACACGTCGTTTCTCGAGAAATACCGCTTTGCTGGCGGGTCCATCTTTCCCCGGCACTTATCTGACGGCAAGAACCGAAAGCCGAACTAACCGACAGGTAGCGATCCCTACTCCCGCGTGACCGACTTCACCAGGTTCCGGGGCCGGTCCACATCCAAGCCGCGCCGCACCGCCATGTAGTAAGCGAAGAGCTGCAGCGGCACAATCTCCAGGATGGGCAACAGCAGTTCCGTCGCCGTCGGCACAAAGATGGTGTGATCGGCCAGCTTGCGCAGCGCTTCATCGCCTTGCGACGCAATCGCAATCACCCGTCCTGACTGCTGTTTGAATCCCTTGATGTTGGCCATGCTCTTCTCGTAGCGCAGCACTGAGCCGGCATCGTTGCGGTCGCAGGTGGCGATGATCATGACCGGCAGGCTTTCATCGATGAGCGCGTTGGGACCATGTTTGGTCTCACCCGTCGGATAACCCTCGGCATGGACGTAGGAAACCTCTTTCAGCTTGAGCGCGCCATCCATGGCGACGGGGTAGTGGATGGCGCGGCCCATGAAGAGGAAGTCCTGCACTCGATGAAATTTGTCGGCCAGGCGTTCGCAGTCCGGCGCACAGCCCAGCACAGCTTCGACTTTGCCCGGCAGGTCGAGCAGTTCGCGAATATGACTTCGTACCTGCTCTTTGCTCAGCTTGCCACGCACCTGCCCCAGATACACCGCAAACATGAAAAGCACGGCCATCTGTGCGGTGAAGGCTTTGGTCGAGGCAATGCTGATCTCGGGTCCGGCATGGGTGTAGAGCACCCCGTCCGCCTCGCGCGCAATGGTCGATCCCTCTACATTTGAGATGGCTACGGTGCGCGAACCCTTGGCCCTGGCTTCGCGTTGGGCCGCAGTGGTATCGGCCGTTTCGCCGGATTGGGTGATCACGATGGTGAGTTCACTTCGTCCGATCAGCGGATTGCGATACTCAAACTCGCTGGCGTAGTCAACTTCGACCGGCAGGTCCGCCAGGTCCTGGATCATGTACTGGCCGGCCATGCCAGCGTGCCGGCTGGTGCCTGAGGCCACAATGTTGATGCGTCGCAGCGCCCGCAATTCTTCGGCGCTGATGCGCACATCGTCGAGCCGCACCACGCCTTCGTCCAGAAAAACCCGCGGCGCAATGGTGTTGCGCAGCCCTTGCGGCTGCTCGAAGATCTCCTTCACCATGTAGTGCGGAAACCCGCCCTTATCGGCCATCCTGTCTCCTGAAATCATGCGGGTGTGTTACAGGCCCTTGCCACCCACACACGTCATTATCACTTCTCCGCTGGCGTTCAACCCCGCCAGATCGGCGACCGCACCTGCTTTCAGCAAACCCCTGCCGTCCAAGTTGACCACCCGAGCCGGATTCAGCGTTGCCGGCCGCAGGGCCAGCTGCAAATCCCACTGGGCAAACTCCATCGCATTACGAACTGCGCGATCCAGGGTCAACACGCTTCCGGCCAGTGTGCCGTCGACCAGGCACTTGCCGTCTTTCACCTCAAATTCGAAGTCGCCGAGACGATATCGTCCTTCGGGCATTCCAGTCGCGGCTGTAGCATCGCTGATCAGCACTGCACGCTCGGGACCCTTGGCCTGCAGAAATAACTGAACCACCGCAGGATCGAGATGCACTCCATCGGCAATGATGTCGGCCGTGAGCCGCGAGTCAGTCAGCACTTCGCCGATGATGCCCGGATCGCGATGGGCGAACGGCCGCATGGCGTTGAAGGTGTGCGTGGCATGTCGGGCGCCGGCCACGACCGCTGCCCGGGCAGCCTTCATGTCGGCATCCGAGTGCCCGATGCTGACCGTAACCCCGCGACTCGCCGCTGCGGCTATCACGTCGGGCGCGCCCTCCAACTCGGGGGCAATTGTCATCATTCGAATGTGACCTCGCGCGGCCTGCCAGAATCGCTCAAACATCGCAACCGTGGGCCGCAGCAGATTCTCGGGAGGATGCACGCCTCGGCGAGCATGGCTCAGAAAGGGCCCTTCAATGTGGATGCCAAGCGGACGCGCCCGCAGGCCGTTCGCTCCATCGGTTGGCGTCCCCGCCTCGATCGCATCAGCCAACCGCGCCAGAGCGGCAAGAGTGCTGTCTACCGGAGCCGTCACCGTGGTTGGCAAATACCCGGTGACGCCGTGCGCCGCCAGCAGGCGCTCAACGATCGGCAGGGCGAGCGGATCAGCCTCCATCACATCGTGGCCGCCACCACCATGATTGTGAATATCAATGAAGCCAGGCGCCAGGATGCCGTCGGCAAGGTCAATGACGCGACTGCCCTTCGGCAACTCCCGGGAGGCTTGCGAAGCGACTTCCGCGATCACGCCATCATCGAGCAGCAGCAAGGGCCGCTCGATCCGCTCGAGCGGCGTGAACAAAGTCGCGGCAGTAAGAGCAATCATGAGAAGAAAAACGCAGTTCGGCGAACTCATTCTATAGGAAATTGGTGGCTTGACCTTGACCGCAGGAAACGCGAAAGCTGAGCTGCGCTGGGTGGAGAGCGCCAAGGCTGCTGAGTCGGATGCTATAATCTGAACGGACTCGGGCGCGCAGGCGCGGTCCGCGCCTGGTACGTTCCGGAATCCTCTGCAGTGTCCGCCTTAGTCGGGGAGTGGCTCAGCCTGGTAGAGCACCTGGTTCGGGACCAGGGGGTCGGAGGTTCAAATCCTCTCTCCCCGACCATCATTGATAAGCGCCGTCACAAGTTCGCTAACCGCTTGCATCAGCGTGTGGTTACGCGGTTCAAAAAAGAGGGAATCAGGAGAGAACCGTAAACCGTCTGGAAAGAGGGCCGTTTGAATCTCATGCCTTCGCTCTATGTCGGCCTTGAGCCAAGTTCTTGCCAGGTTCACGACAGAGCGGCGGGCATCTGCTAGTAGCTGCTCCATCGTGAAGCACTCAGACTGCAAGGTCCTAAGCTGCTCCTCTAAATCCGCGATGCTCTTGTCATTCGCTGCCTTGAACTGATCAAGGTCATCCGCTGATAGCTCGCCTTTGATGCGTGCCTCGATCGCCCGGAGGCTCATGGCCCTGTTCTCATTCAGTCGGGTTTGCAGTGTCCGCTTCTCGTCCTCGATCCGTTTGCTGCGTACCTTCCAATTCGATTCTGCGATGTCGGGCAGCCTAGCCATAAGGTCTGCTGTCGGTTGCATCATGGCGAGCAGTTGCACGAACGCACCCTCTAGGCCCTCACGAGAGATTCCCATTCGCTTGCAGGTCTTGTTGTAGCACCAGTACCGCGCATATTTCTTCCCGCCTCGACCCTTGGCCCATCCCGCCGTCAGCGGACGGTCGCATTTGGCACATTTGACGAACTTCGCCAGCGGGAAGTCTTCGTTGACCCGCTTGTGTGGCACAGGGACACGCTTGCCGTTCAGCACATCCTGCACAGTGATGAACAGTTCTTCGTTGACCAGTGCCTCGAAGTTCCCTTTCACCTTGTTTTCTCCTGAATGAATCCAGCCCATGTAAAGGGGATTGCGTATCATCTGCGAGAAGGACTGTGGAGTGACCGGGCTGCCTCTCACCGTGCGCAGGCCCATTGCATTCACAGCCCGAAGGACCGCATCCGTCTTGTAGCTGCCAGTCGCAAGTAGCTCAAATGCCTTACGGATCATCGGTGCCCGCTCTGCGTCAATGGCTACGTTCTTGGTACCGTTCATTTGCACATTGCGATACCCCAGCGGTGCCCGATGAGGAAAACGACCTAGCTTGACCGTTTCTGCCATTCGATAACGCACCCGCTCACTGAGGATGTCCGAATAGAACTGATTGACCGAACCGAGTAAGTTAGCCGATAACTTGCCTGCGGCAGTCCTGTCAATGTGAGGTTCATCTACGGAGAGCAGAGTAATCCCCATGCCTGCCAGCCGTCCCATTAGCGTCCCTTGATCGGCCACATTCCTGGACAGTCGGCTGAGATCGGTCACAATCACATGGCTCACTTTCCCTCGGTGCTCCCGGCAGTAATCGAGGAGCCTCTGCAACCCCTCTCTCGCCGGGGTCCTGCCCGATTCCTCATCAGAGAACACCTTGAGAATGGGAACCCCGTGGCGGCTACCGTGTTCCCTGGCCTTCTTTTCTTGCGTTGGGAGGTTGGCTACGTTGCGGCGTTGCTGCTCTTCGGTCGAGACACGGATGTAGATGAGGGCACCGGACACGACCGAAGAATAGCATGTGCATTTCTAGGGATTTCTCGAAGCGGCGGGAGGTTCGCTGTAGACGCCGCCAGGCGCTTGCATAACTTCCAGCCCACCGACGCCTAGACGTAGGCTTCACCCTCGCCCTACCATCGTCCCGCGTGCTAAGCTCTGCCACGAGAGGTCCCAGGTTGGGACTCCCGTCTCATTCCAAGTTCCCCTCGGCTAAGGTCACCTGAAACGTCGTTTGAGTCACATCGACAGTCAAGCCTTTAGTGTCACAGATTTGTCTAATCGTGTACGATTTGTCTTGACTGAGAAGCCGCCTCCCTGTCATGCTCCGATGCATGGAAAACACGAACAAGATGCGTCGGGCCTTCGGTTACGTTAGGGTTTCCAGTGCTGGTCAGGGTGCTGAGGAACGCGACGGTATCCCTCGTCAGAAGGCCGCTATACGCAAGCATGCGGCTGCCAACAACATCAGGATCGTGCAATGGTTCGAGGACACAGTGAGCGGGAAGAAAGAGCTTGAGAACCGTCCAGCACTACAAGAGCTGATGACCGCATTGCACGGTAACGGCACGAAGCTTGTGCTGATCGAAAAGCTAGATCGCCTGGCCCGCGACCTGATGATCCAGGAGTCCGTGATTGCCGATTTCCGACGCAACGGTTTCGAGCTTATCTCCGTCACGGAGCCAGATATGTGCAGTGACGATCCGACTCGCAAACTGCTTCGCCAGATGCTTGGTGCATTCGCTGAGTACGAATGCACGATGATCTCGTTGAAGTTGAAAGGAGCACGTCTGCGGGCTGCTGCCAAGCGGGGTGCCAGCTATGTCGAAGGCCGCGTACCGTTCGGGTACAGGGTAGTGAAGCATGACGGCATCCCTGTGCGTGTGCCAGAGCCTACAGAACAATCCACGATTGCCCGCATGAAGCAACTCCGCGCTGCTGGCCTCTCTCTTGCCAGGATCGCAGACAAATTGACCGCAGAAGGACGCAGGGCGCGAGTCGGAGCGAAGTGGTACGAGAAACAAGTTGCTCGTGTACTTAGCCGAGACGTAATCGCAAGTTAGTGCTGCTCAATCCATGAAGCATGGCATCCTCTCAGTTATGCACCGGAGCAGTGTGTCTGGTGTAAGCTGTCGTCGTACTCCCATTTTCACTTAACCGGAGTTCTCTTGAATGGCACGCACTCGCAGTGGCTCTCCACCAAGTAAACCTGCAAAGTCATACAAGCACCCTGAATCGGAAAGCCCGATGCGGCCTGAAGTCGGCACGCAGTCTGAGTTCAAGAAAAAACTTCCGCCAAAGAAGTACCGTTACGACGATTCGCTCTCGCCTGTCCTTGAATGGGATGGTCAGAACCCTGCCCGTGAGCACGGCGAAGCCCGAATCGCAACGGCTGAAGCGGAACTCGCAGACGCCAGGAAAGAGCTAAACGGCAAGCCCGACACGAAGGAAGTTGCTGCCCACGTCAGTGCCGCCCAGAAGGCCGTGAGTGAACTCAAGGCGATGAGCAAACCGTTTCTGAATTGGTCAGGTAAGGCTGAGCGGCTGTCGTTCGACGTACCCACACTACCCCTATTCATCCACGAGCGTCTGTCAACTAAGGCAATTCTCGAAACTCTCAAAGGCCACAAGCGGGACAAGCAGGCAGACATGTTTGATCTGTTTGGTGATCCTCAGCATTCAATCACCGACCAAGTGCTCCGCGCCTATGAACACAAGGACAAGTGGGTTAACCGAATGATCCTCGGTGACTCGCTAGTGGTCATGAACTCACTGCTGCACTACGAAGGGTTGGGCGGGCAGGTGCAGATGATCTATTTTGACCCGCCATACGGCGTCAAATTCGGCTCCAACTTCCAACCGTTCGTTCGCAAGCGGGATGTGACCCACAACGATGATGAAGACATGACCCGTGAGCCGGAGATGGTCCAGGCTTACCGTGATACTTGGGAACTTGGAGTACACACTTACCTAACCTACCTTCGGGACCGTTTGATTCTCGCCCGCGACCTTCTTAATTCTCGGGGAAGTATCTTCGTACAAATCGGAGATCAGAACCTGCATCACGTCAGAGAAGTCATGGATGAGGTGTTCGGCTCTAAGAATTTCTCCGCAGTGATTAGCTACTCGAAGACAACATCAACCACAGGTGACGACCTATCAGTTGTGAACGACTACATCCTTTGGTATTTCCGGGACGCTGAGCGTGATCCCTTCGTGCGAATGCTGTATAAGGCCAAGAAGCCGGGCGAGACAGGTGGTACGGGGTACACGAAGGTTCTTTTGCCGGATGGAAGCATTGAACCTCTTTCTGCCTATGAAGAGGAAGGTTTGCCGAGCGGCGCACGAATTTGTACCACGGGTGACTTGACTTCCTCAAAACCTCCCGGCGATTTTCCCGTTCAGTTTGCAGGAAAAACGTGGAGGCCCACGAAGGGTTATTGGAAAACTGGCGAAGATGGAATGCAACGACTAATCGCTGCAAACCGAGTTTATGCTGGCCGAAAAACACTCGGCTACATCCGCTTGCTAGAGGATTTTCCTTGCTTTGAGGTGAACAACATTTGGACGGACACTGTGGGTCAAAATCAGTTTGGACCGGGAGGAAAGGTCTATGCTGTGCAAACTGCGAACATTGCCGTTCAGCGTTGCATGTTGATGGCGACGCAACCCGGCGATCTTGTACTAGACCCCACTTGTGGCAGCGGCACAACAGCTTACGTCGCTGAGCAGTGGGGACGACGCTGGATCACGATTGATACCAGTCGTGTACCGCTTGCCCTAGCGAGACAACGGCTCTTGACCGCCACATTCGCGTGGTACCAACTCAGAGACACATCAAGAGGTCCAGCGGGCGGTTTCGAATATCAACGCCGACAAAACAAGAAAGGGGATGAGGTTGGCGGCATTGTACCCCACGTCAAACTTGAAACTATTGCAAACAGTGAGCAGCCGCAAGAAGAAGTCTTGGTTGACCGTCCTGAGCAGGATGGCAAGATAACTCGCGTGACCGGGCCGTTCTGCGTGGAAGCGACGATTCCGACGCCACAAGACTGGGTGGAGGTCAGCACATCACCGGATTTAGTGGGTACAGCAGACGGGTCTTTTGTTGACCGCATGGTTGAAATTTTGCGAAAAACTCCTGTGCTGCGTCTCGAAGGTAATCGCACGGTCACGCTCAAAAGCGTTCGCCCTCCCGCAAAAAGTCTCTCCCTTTCCGCTGAAGCGATTGTGGCGAATGGAGCGGAAAAGGCTGTCGCTTTCGTTTTCGGGCCGGAGAACGGTGCTGTCAGCGAAAAATTGGTGTACGAAGCTGCCCGCGAAGCACGAGCAAAGAGCTATACGCATCTGTACGTTGTCGGGTTTGCGATTCAGCCCAATGCTCGTCAACTCATCGAGAAGTGCGACAGCGTGGTGAACATCCCTGCCACCTACGTACAGGCCACACCAGACCTGATGATGAGTGACCTACTGAAGAGCACTCGTTCCAGCCAAGTCTTTAGCGTCTGCGGAATGCCCGAAGTAGAGCTTCGGATCATGAAGGTCAAAGAAAAGGACGAACCAACGAGGTACGAGGTGGAACTTCTCGGCATGGACGTTTTCGATCCCACAACATTAGAGGTTCACCATCGTACAGGCGAGGACGTTCCCGCATGGTTTCTCGACTCGGACTACAACGCCCTGTGCTTCCACACTTCACAGGCATTTTTCCCGCGAACGGGAGCATGGGAAAACCTCAAGAAAGCACTCAAGGGCGATTACGAAGAAACAGTTTGGGATCATTTGGCAGGAACGGTGAGTGCTCCCTTCGAGATCGGAGAAAACGGGCAGATTGCTGTCAAGGTGATTGATGACCGAGGGAACGAACTTCTGATCGTGAAGTCTGTGAGTGAGGCGAAATCGTAAGCAATGGAGATTCTTGTCGGATCATGGGTTAGACACCCGAAGCGACCAGATTGGGGCGTGGGTGAAGTCTTGGGTAAGGACGCCGACAGGGTTCAAGTTTGTTTTTCGGTTGCGGGCGAGAAGACGATTGACACGCGGTTTGTCCAACTCGAAGAGACACAAGCCCCTTTGGGGGTGGAAATCGATCGGCTAGGACACCCCATTCGTCCCGACATAGACCCTGCTGAGGTGAAACGACTCTGCGATCAATTCCATGAGCAGTTGAAAGATCGTCGTTCAACGACAGACGACGGCAAGATGGCACTTAGAGTATTAGATGACCTTGAGAAGAAGAATTGCCTTTCGGTATCCACGATGAAGCAACTGTTCTCTTGGTGCCATACCGGAGCCTCATACCAAGAAGGAGTAGACCTCGCCCAACAAATTTGCACTGCGCTCTATGGAAGGGTACCAACGAAGACCGAGTTAAGGCGGAAACGACTGTTATGACCGTATCCTCAAGCATAGTCGCGGAAGTCAACGAGCCGATTCTCAACAGCCCGTTTGAGAAGCCCACTCAATACTGGTACATCAAGGAAGGCGAAACGCCGATCCTGGCTGACGGTCGGCGTCCGTCTTTTGTGTTCCCTCCGCGTGACCAGAAAGAACCTTGGAAGACCAACGAAAAACTCCTTCGGCCATCGAAGGAATATCCGTCCGGGTACGAACTGGTTCTTGTAAACCTCGTGCGAGAGCGCGTGGAGGCGTGGAAGGCTCAGGGATACCCTGGCGTAAGCCGGACGACTCTAGAGCTGATCCAATGGTGGACACGCGATGGCAGAGAGAAGAGGTTGTTCTTTGCTCAGCTCGAAGCTGCGCTGACTATCGTCTTTCTCACGGAAGCCAGAGCGGACTTTCTCCAAGGCATCGAAGTGCCACGCGATGATCCCAGTGATGAGCGCAAGGCGGAAGGCTATGCCGGATTTCTGCGCTACGCCTGCAAGATGGCAACGGGCGGCGGGAAAACGACCGTGATGGGGATGCTTGCGTCTTGGAGCATTCTCAACAAAGTCAACAATCGCGGTGACGCCAGATTTTCTGATGTTGCTCTAGTGGTCTGCCCAAACGTCACGATTCGACAACGGCTTGCCGAGCTAAATCCTGAGAACGGTGAAGCGAGTATCTATCGCAGCCGTGATCTTGTTCCCCCTCACCTCATGCCGCTATTGACACAGGGCAAAGTGCTGGTTACCAACTGGCACGTGTTCGAGCCGCAATCAATGCAGTCGGGCGGCGTAGGAGGAAGGGTCATTAAAGCGGGTGTGCCAGTTCGAGTGAAAGAGACGATCAACATCGGCAGCAAGACAACAACGGCTCGTGGCAGCCGATACCTTAGCGTGAAGGACTACGAGCATCAAGTAGTCGCTGGCATATTGACTGTGCTTGAAGAAGATCGGGACAAGCAAGGAAATCTCAAAAAGGTAAAAGTCGAATCTACCCGCTACGTCGAGAGCGATACGTCCGTCCTCAATCGCGTGCTTGGCCGCGAAGTTGGCGGAAAACAAAACATCCTCGTGTTCAATGACGAGGCCCATCACGCATATCGAATCAGACGAGACGAGCCGGACCTTGAGGAAGAAGACGAATTTGGAGAGACAGAGGAAGCCGAGGAGTTCTTCCAGGAGGCAACCGTCTGGATCAATGGTCTAGACAAGATTCAAAAGCTACGCGGGATCAACGTCTGCATTGACCTTTCTGCCACACCGTATTTTCTCGGCAGAGTGGGACAGGAGACGAATAAACCCTTTCCGTGGGTGGTCAGCGACTTCGGACTGATTGACGCAATTGAAGCAGGCTTGGTAAAGATTCCGCAGTTGGCTGTGAGAGACACCACGGGAGCCGAGATACCGGGCTACTTCAATGTGTGGCAATGGATTCTGCCGCAGCTAACGCCCGCCGAACGTGGGGGCAGAAAGGGAAGTCCAAAGCCAGAAGCCATTCTCAAGTATGCACATCACCCCATCGCAATCTTGGGTGCGAGGTGGGAGGATTTGAGAGAGGAATGGCAAAAGACTGGAAGCGATCCGCGCCCGCCCGTTTTCATTCTCGTCTGCAAGAACACGACGATTGCCAAGGTGTTCTATGACTGGTTGGCTAACGACGTAGCTCCCATCGGTATTCCGCCCGCAAAAATCGAAGGCTTCCGCAATTTGAACGGCAAGATAAACACGATCCGCGTTGACTCAAAAGTCGTTCACGAGACGGACACCGGAGAAGCCAAGAGCGACGAGTCACGGTGGATGCGGCAGACTCTCGATACGGTCGGAAAAACGGACTGGCCTAGTGACCGCCAGGGCAGGTCGATTTTTCCTGAAGGCTTCGAGGAACTGGCGAAGAAACTAGAGAGGCCCCTACATCCTCCGGGCCGTGATGTCCGGTGCATCGTCAGTGTGGGGATGCTGACAGAAGGTTGGGATTGCAATACCGTGACCCACATTGTTGGGCTGCGTCCGTTCATGTCGCAGTTGCTCTGCGAGCAGGTGGTCGGTCGCGGTCTACGGCGGGCCAGTTACGAATTGGGCGATAACGGAAAGTTCACCGAAGAGATTGCTCAGGTCTTCGGCGTCCCGTTTGAAGTCATCCCATTCAAAGCAAGTAAAGCCGGAGCATCGGCTCCGAGAATCAAGCGTTACCACGTCCACTCCTTACCCAATCGAGCACAGTACGAAATACGCTTTCCCCGTGTTGAGGGCTACACGCAGGCGATCCGAAACAGGATCACGATTGACTGGGCAAGCGTCCCCTCGCTGGTCCTTCAGCCCGACCGCATCCCGCCTGAAGTCGAAATGAAGGGCCTGAACGTAAACAACATGGGCCGCCTGTCGCTGAGCGGGCCTGGACGTGCCAGTGATGTGTCTCTTAAGGAGTTTCGAGAGAAACGACGGCTGCAAGAGTTGACGTTTGACCTGGCGAAATCCTTCACGCGGGATTGTCTGGCACAACCTCAATGCACGGTGCCAAGCCACGTCCTCTTTCCTCAGCTTGTAAAGATCGTTTCGCGCTACTTGAACGAGAAGGTCAGGGTGCATCCTCCTGCCGATCTGAAAGACTTGTTCCTGGCTCCATACTACGGCTGGCTGGTTGAAATTCTTTTGGAGGCTTTGCGGCCCGACACGTCTGAGGGAGAAGCGCCGGAAGTTCCCCGCTACGAGTCCACACGTGGCCCAGGTTCCACTGCTGACGTGGACTACTGGACGAGCCGAGACCCTGTCGAAATCGTGAGGAGCCACGTCAATTACGTCGTACCGGACACGAAGAGATGGGAACAGTCTGCCGCCTACTACGTTGACAAGCACAACTCCGTGCATTCGTTCGTAAAGAACGCGGGACTGGGATTTGCGGTGCCGTACTTGTACAACGGCCAGATGCACGATTACATGCCGGACTTCATCATCCGACTGCAAGGCGACTCACCATCGCACGTGATCTTGGAAACCAAAGGCTACGATCCCCTAGAGGACGTAAAGCGGGCCGCTGCTGAGCGATGGGTTGCCGCTGTGAACGCGGAGGGTAGCTATGGCCGATGGGCCTACCGCATTGCCAAGAAAACCACGGACGTGAGCGGGATCATTACCGCTGCGGCTTCCGAAAACAGAATTGCCTCGGAGTAACAGAAACAAGGGAGCAAGATATGTGGATTCCAAAAGAGATTGGCCGGATCGCAACGCGCTTAAATAGCGGCCATCGCGTAAACCGCATTAGCGTTCGGGAACTTTTGCGGATGTTCAAAGCTGAACGACGTGGCTTAAACAAAGTGCATGACATTCGGACCGCGCTAGAGAGTTTGGGTTTGGAAACCGACCCGGACTTCGAGTCGGCGTGGATCGATGGCCGGATCAGGATTCGCCTCAAAGACGCCCATGACGGCGTCGATCACGGCGCAATGTCCGCCGAACCCGCCGAGCTAACGGAAGAGGACGAACTGGAGGACAACCAATCCTCCTCTCAGGATGAGCTAGAGGGTCCTGATTCAGCGCAGCTCGCCTCAGGAGAAGTTTCTCTACCTGCAATCGTCGTAGCATCTGAAGGAATCGTAGAAACGATACTCGGTGAACCAGCAGACCCAACCTACCGAATCGGAAGCCTTCCCGCAGCCAACAAACAATTGACTACCGTTGGTCAAGACGACACCTTGAAAAAGGCTGTCACGAAGATGTTGCAGTGCGACTATTCCCAACTGCCGATCATGCATGGCGAACGCGAGGTAAAGGGCATGATCTCCTGGAAGTCCATCGGATCGCGCTACGCCATCGGTGGGGAGTGCCACAAAGTCCAGCACTGCCGCGAAGATGCACAGGTCATCGATGCGAATGGAACTCTTTTTGACGCGATCCCGACCATTGTGAAACACGGCTACGTGCTTGTGCGCGATCAGCAGGACCGGAGAATAATCGGAATTGTTACGGCGAGCGACTTGAGTCTGCAATTCCAGCAGCTAGCCGAGCCGTTCCTACTTCTCAGAGAGATAGAACTGCACATTCGACAGTTGCTTCAGGACAAGGTGTCTGCTGGCGATCTCGACTCACTTGCAGTGTCCGACAATTCGGCCCCTAAACCCAAGTCGATCTCCGATCTGAGTTTCGGACAACACATACGACTGCTACAGCGACCTGAGGTGTGGGCAAAACTTTCGTTGAACATTGACCAAGGCTCCTTGACTCTTCAGTTGGAGGAAGTTCGTCAAATTCGTAACGATGTCATGCATTTTGATCCTGATCCCATGACCGCCAAGCAGCTAGATGCGCTCAAGGGTGCTGCAAAGTTCATGCAGCAGCTTTATGAACTCTTGCCCTAGCCCAGTCGGGTTACTTGCGAAACAGAAAGTGCGCTAGAGGAGAAAGACATGGCTCTGGAACCGATCAAAATCTGGGAAC
Organism: Terriglobia bacterium; assembly: GCA_020073665.1. Taxonomy (GTDB): domain Bacteria; phylum Acidobacteriota; class Terriglobia; order Terriglobales; family Acidobacteriaceae; genus JAIQEU01. Next base: position 161,538 of record JAIQEU010000004.1, on the reverse strand, counting down.
TCGTTGATAGGGCAGTGTCACACAAGTGGAGCGTGCCGGAATTTCAACGGGGTTTTGTCTGGAAGGCGACGCAGGTCAGGGATTTGGCAGAATCGTTGTGGCTGGATTTCCCCGTTGGGAGTCTGCTCCTCTGGAACAGCGAGACTCACCAAGAGGAACGAGTCGCAAAGGACGGTGCAACGCCATCGCTTTGGATCGTCGATGGACAGCAACGTACAACTGCGCTGGCTATTCTTTTTGGCCGCAAGCCATACTGGTGGGCCTCGGCAGACGATTGGAACAAGGTACTCAAGCGATATGACATACGGTTTGATGTCGCTGCAAAAAATGAAGCGCACTTTCTTGTGGCTAATGCCGCGATCCGCAAGACGAAAGGGGATCGCTATATTTCGCTCAGCCGCCTACTTGTCCTGGATGTGGTCGGTCGAGATGCTGATCAGAAGACCCTTGTTAGCCTCGCAAAGGAAATCAAGGTTCAGGGGTTGTGTGACGGTATGGACGCAATGGAGGTGTATGCACGGCTTGACCGTGTTCGCAAAATCCGCGAGAAGGACATCCTGAGCGTCACGGTTAATCACGAATTGGAAGATGTGGTCGAAATCTTTTCGCGGCTGAACAGTCGTGGGACACGAGTCACGGAAGCCGACATTTACCTGGGCGTTGTCGCTTCCAAGAACCCCGGTTGGGTGCGTGACGAGTTCCTGCCGTTCTTGAATGTGCTCGCCGATTCGGGCTTCCATCTTGACCCAAACCTGTTGTTCAGGAGTTTGACTGCGGTGGGTATCAAGAAGGTTCGGTTTAAGGAAATCGATGAAGGATTCTGGCGACGCGAACAGATCGAACCAGCGTGGAAGAAGTGTCAAGCAGGATGGAAGAACACAATACACCGCTTGCAAGCCTATGGCGTTCTTTCCGATGATCCTTTGCCGACCCAAGCCGCTCTCGTTACCCTCGTAGCATTGTTGGATCGGTTCCCTGCGGAGGGCGGCTTTGACGCGGCTTTCTACTGGTTTGTTCAGGCGTCACGATTCGGGCGCTATAGCGGAGGCAGCACCACGGCTCTTGAGGAGGACCTGAAGGACGTAGCGACCAGCAGTAGTTTATCCGAAACAGTCTCTCGACTACTCAGGCGATTCCCCGTGAATCAGCCAATCGAGGCAGATGATTTCAAGAGAGATTACACAGACGGAAAGTTCTGGCGATTTTTGCTCTACTTGCTGGTTCACAAGAACGGAGCACAAGACTGGGACAAGGTCGGCACTCGACTCGGATTTGAGGGCAAGGAGTTGTTGACAGATTTTCGTCCGCAGTGGCATCACATCTACCCACAAAAATTCCTGCACAAGAAAGTCGAATCGGAAAAGATCGACTCGCTGGCGAATATCGCCGTCATCGGGCCGGACATCAACATTCGCATCAGCAACCAGGACCCGATGAAGTACCTCGACAAATATTCGATAACTAAAGAGAAGCTCGATCAACAATTCGTCAACTGGAACCGCACCGATTTTACCGTTGAGCAGTACGACGGTTTTCTGGAAGCGAGAGCTTCACGTCTGGCAAGCGAGGCAAACAAGTATCTCGCGGCGCTCAGCAGCGGCCTTCCAGAGTTGAGTCGCCCAAGCCAGCCGGACTTAAGTGGCGAAGACGCCGCCTCTTGATGAGCTAGACCGCCCAGGGCAGCGAGCTGACCACCGTGCCTTTCCTATGTGCCGTCGCAGCCCTGAGGGATCGGGGTACGGTCTGGGATGTGGACTTCGTTTTCCAGAAGAATCGCCACGCATGCACCCCGAAAAACCGGACATTATTCGAGTCCGAATTGACTCCGAGCTGCCTCACAATGCTAACGAGTCATCTTCATCAAGTTGTTTATTGTTAGATAGTTACACGGAACCTGTGACAGGGGACGGCAAAGGGAGAAATTGTCGGAGAGGGGTCCGAGGCCAAGCATTTCGGACCTTAGCAGACTAGGTACCAGGCAGAACACCACCAAGCGATACCAATACCCATATCGCCGAGCGGCTCTGACCTAGGTATCTAATTGCGTTAAAATGTTAAGAATCATGTACTTACGGTGAACTACCCACGAGGGACCAGGCTAGATCGTGCAAAAGCGTCGTTTCTTTGTTATCAATCACTTACCAAGCTACCTACGCAACTGTCGGCAGTTCCGAGTGACGACGGTAAGCAGACTTCCTGAAGGTCGTCACCGTAAGCTCATTTGCAATGAAGTTCAGCACCTCTGGTCGGCGTGGTCACCTGCCCGTTGGGTCAAAATTCGACCGTTTGACTGTGATCGAACGCTCGGGCAGCGACGCGGCAGGACGTGTCGTGTTTCGGTGTCAATGCAATTGCGGAGCGGAATGCCTTGTCCGAGGCGCAGACCTTCGCAGTGGGCACAGCAAGAGTTGTGGCTGCCTCAGAGCCGTAGTTGCCAAGGACCGTCGCATAAGAATGTTCATGAAGGTATTCGGAAACTTGTTCGTCTTGGGGAAGGTTGACGACAAGCCTGACTCGAAGCCTTCAACACAATGGATCGTCGTTTGTAAGATATGCCGCCACCGCTGCTTCTCCGCCACGACAAAGCAGATACGCGCAGGCACCAAACGCTGTGTCTGTTTGGCGGATACGTACACCAGCTTTCGGCAGATGATTCTCAGGTGCACAAACAAAAACCATGACCAGTACGACGATTACGGAGGACGAGGAATCTACGTCAGTGACCGATGGCGGAGGAGCTTCTCGACCTTCGTGCAAGACATGGGACGAAGGCCGGAGGGAAAAACCATAGACCGCCGTGACCCGAATGGCCCGTACTCGCCGGAGAACTGTCGATGGGCGACAAAGAAGGAACAGGCTCAGACTCGGCGGAAGCCACGGCGTTAGAGTCGTCATCCTGGTGTCGGTAATGCCTTACTCGGAGCATTGCGCGATGTCAAAGTCGCCGAACGGGCAAACCTTAGCTTGAGGCAAAATCTTCGCCATCACTTCAGCCTGGTCGGAGCGAGAATGGATCACCACAATTCCGTCGAAGCCCTGGCTTGCAAGGTAGCGAGCAACTTCTTTCCCGTTGCCATGCTGTCGGTTTGGGAACCCCGCGTCCATCCAGTGCAGGTCGTGGTCTAGGAAAGCAACCTTGAATCTGTGCTGCGATAACAGGTTGATTGCTCCTGCACTCGTCTTGGCGAACTGTACGCTGCGAAGGCGCTGCCGGAACCACGAAATGCGATCCTCGCTGTCGTCGAGGACGAGCACTGGCCACGACCCTGGAATGTTGAAGGTCATTTAAAGGCCAGCATAGAGTTTGCGCGTACAGTGTGCCACGGCACTGATGTGTGATTACGCGGGTAACCTCATCAGGAACCCACGCAACTGGACAATCTGGTTCAAACTGGTACTGCATGGCCGGCCAATAACTTCAGCCTGATTCTTCAGAGATCTGCAAGCAAAGCCTTCCGCGCTTCTGAACCTCATGGTGTTCTGCAAGCTCGTTCGCCCTTCACACGGGTTACTTCCGGTTAGCGTCACTCGGGGACTATCGTCAAGGATCAGGGATGGCGACGCTGGATGACTAGGGATTGTCAGGCCAGCCTCCCCTCCGTCGCTTGAGTCCAAAGCGCCAGGCATGCATCTACGTAGGCATGGCAAAGTTGACGGAATTCAGCCTGGCCGAGGCCGGCGCCGTTCTCACCCGCACTCCCGCAACCCTGAATGCGCTATTGCGCGGGCTGCCCAACCTCTGGGTGCGCTGCAACGAAGGAAAAGATACCTGGAGCGCGTTCGACATCGTGGGCCACCTGATCTTCGGGGAGCGGACCGACTGGATGCCGCGGGTGCGGATCCTGCTGGAGAACGGCGAAGCGCGGCCATTTGATCCCTTTGACCGCTTTGCGCAGTTCAAGGAGAGCCAAGGCAAATCGCTGGAGCAACTCTTGGACGATTTCGCTCGCCTGCGAAGAGAGAATCTGGCTGCGCTGCAGGCGCTGAATTTACAGGACGCAGACTTGGCCCGGCGTGGAAGGCATCCTGCGCTGGGAGTGGTGACGCTATCGGAACTTCTGGCGGCATGGGCCGTTCACGACCTTACCCATGTGCATCAGCTATCCCGCGTGATGGCCCACCAGTATCGGGACGCCGTCGGACCGTGGAGCGCCTATCTGGGCGTGCTGCAGTGCAGTGGTCATAGCGCTCCGTAAGCAACCCGAACTCAGTTGCCGCTTCCGCCAGGATAGGTGCGGCTTTACCCGGACAGCGGGATAAACTCCCGCTGTCTGGGTTTCAGCCCTTGCACCCAGACGGGAACGTTGCCCGCGTTTCCCCTCGATTTTCGGCGTCACCTCGACCTGTGATTCCGGTCACAGCCGGGGCCGGCAAAATGCCAGATGATGGCGGCGCATGGACTTCGAACGAACGTTCGATATAGGCACGGACCTGGTTTCGGACCTCGACTTCGCCCGCGTCCGCCAGTGGAAAGACCAGCACCCCGGCGGCGCAGTCATAGGGTACTTCCCGGTCTACGCTCCCGCAGAAATCATCCATGCCGCCGGCATGCTGCCCGTGGCCCTGAGCGGTGGGGGAGACCGCCTGGACATCCAGCACGCCGACGCGCGCTTCGGTTCGTTCATCTGCTCTATCATCAAGACCACGCTGGAGATGGGGTTACGCGAGCACCTGACGGTGTTTGATGGCGTGCTCTTCAGTTCGATCTGTGACTCCGCCCGCAATCTCTGCTTCGTCATGAAGCGGAACTTTCCTGCACTCTATACGGATTTCCTCCATCTACCGCACAATCCCAGTTCCGCGGCCAGCATCGACTTCCTGGCCAGCGAGTATCGCCGCCTGATTCAGGAACTGGAGCGGATGGGGGGACGGCCGGTCACTGCTGAGGCCTTGAATGAATCCATCCTTCTTTATAACCGCAACCGCCAGTTGACCCGCGATCTGTATCGCTTCCGCTGCCAGAATCCGCACCTGCTGCGGGCCTGGGAATCCTACGTGCTGGTCCGCGCCGGGAACGTGATCCCTGTGGAGGAGCACAACCAGCTGTTGCAGGATGCCTTGGCGCAACTCCCGAGTCGCAGCGGCCGGCCGCGCGATTCCATTCGCATAGTGGCGGAAGGCGCATTCTGCGAGCAGCCGCCGCTGGACCTGATCAAACTGGTGGAAGACGTTGGTTGCTACGTGGTGGACGACGATTTTGCGATCGGACGCAGCTGGTTCGTGGAAGACGTCCCAACCGAAGATGATCCCATTCATGCCTTGGCCGAGAGTTATGTGAACCGGGCGGTGTACTCCTCCGTCCGGCATGACTTCCGGGCCCCGCGTTGGGAGGGCCTAGCCACCAAGGTGAAGCAGGCACGGGCGGATGCTGTCCTGTTCCTGATTGCCAAGTTCTGTGAGCCGGCATATTTCGACTACGTTTTGTTCAAGAAGAAACTGGATGAAATCGGAGTTCCGCACCTTCTGCTGGAATTCGAGGAAAAGCAGTTCACCTTCGATCGCGTGCGGACTGAAGTGGAAACCTTCGTAGAGTCGCTGGTCTTCGACTAAGCGCGGGCACCAGAGCCTTGAGGATGGTGACAGCATGGCGGATGTCAGGCATACCGAGTACCGCGGAAACATTCATCAGCTGCAGAAAGAGCTGATGCAGAAGTGGTATGAGCGGCTGAACCAGGCAGCCGAGACGGGCACGCCGCATACCGCGTCCCTGATGATTTCCGGCAATTGCGTCGAACTCCTGGAAGCGTTTGGGGTGGTGCCGATCTACCCGGAAGTGAACGCGCTGCAGCTGGCAATCCGGCACCAGTCGCTCGATCCCATCCTGGCGGCCGAAGAAATCGGCTACGCCGCGGACAACTGTGCCTACGTCAAAGCCGACATCGGCTGCTACCTGAAGGGCATCACGCCTACCGGGGGCAAGCTTCCCAAGCCATCGCTAGTGCTGTGCAACTTCGTGGGTTGCAACACCTACGTGAAGTGGTTCGAGCACACGGCTGTCCTGACCGGATCCCGTCTCTACGTGCTGGATGTCCCATTTCTTCGTCTGGATGAGCCTTCCCGCGACGATATTGATTACGTCGTGCGGCAGTTGAAAGAACTGGTTACCATCCTCGAAAACATTACGGGCAAGAAATTCGATTACGATCGCTTCGTTCAAGCTGTGAGATGTTCGGCACAGGTCGAGGAGCTCTGGTCCCAAATTAAGCATCTGGCGCGCCGTTCGCCCTCTCCATTCGACGCCTACTTTGACGCCATCACCTTGATGGGTCCGCTCTACGTCTATCGCGCCACCCCGGAAGGACTCAACTTCTTCCGCGCCGCTCTCGACGAGATGCAGGCGAAGGTCGCGGCTGGCCAGGGAGTCTTTGACCAGGAGAAGTTCCGCCTGGTCATTGAAGGCCCACCTCCCTATCCCTTTTTCCGGACCTTCCGCGATATGTTTGCCAAATGGAAGGCCTGTACTGTGGCCTCAACTTACTCCACGGTGGGCGGGCTGTGGGAGTTTGGCGCCCGCCACGATCCCGACCACCCGTTCGAATCTGTGGCGATGCATATGCTGGCCCAGAACGTTACCAACCGTAATTTCCTGCAGCGCTACGAACAGATCGGCCGCTACGTGAAGGACTGGAATGCCGATGGCCTGATCATCCATTTCGTTAAGAGCTGCCGGCTCTTTTCCGCGGGGCAGGGGGACATGCGAGATTACGCCACGCGCACCCTCGGCATTCCGACGCTTTACATCGAATCGGATCTCGAAGATCCCCGCTACTTTGCGGAAGCGCAGACCAGGAACCGCATCGACGCGTTCTTCGAAGCGCTCGAACATTCCAAGATGACCGCTACGGCGGTTTAGCTCGACGAGGAGGACCATGAGAATTGCCGCTGGCGTGGACGTGGGTTCGACCCAGACCAAGGCAGTGGTCATGGCGGAAAATGGCGGCCGCGAAATCCTCGCTCGCGCCTTGGTGGATACCGGAGCCAACGTGCGCAAGGCGGCTGAAAACGCCTTCCTGGCTGCCTGCCATAGCGCTGGGATTGCCACACCCGAAGTGGGGTTCGTGGTGGGTACGGGATACGGCCGCTACAACATCTCTTTCGGAAACACCCAGATGACCGAGATCAGTTGTCATGCCCGCGGGGCGCACTTCGTCTATCCCTCCACCCGCACCGTCATCGACATGGGTGGACAGGACTCCAAGGCGATCAGCGTCGGCGGAGACGGGCAAGTCATGGACTTCGTTATGAATGACAAGTGCGCTGCCGGGACTGGCCGCTTCCTGGCGAATGCGGCCGATGTCATGGGCATCGGGCTGGATGAGATTGGCCCGCTGTCGCTGCGCGCGTCGCGCCCGGTGAGGATCACGACTGTCTGCACGGTTTTCGTTGAGTCCGACATTCTTTCCTACCTGGCCCAAGGCAAAAAGGCCGAAGACATCCTGGGTGGCGTGCATCTGGCAATTGCCAAGCGAACCCTCTCGCTCGCCCGTCGCGTCCCCATCGAGCCACAGATCACCATGACTGGCGGCGTAGCTCGCAATAGTGGCATGGTGCGAGCGCTCGAAGAGGTCCTGGGAACCACCATGCAAATCAGCCCAGACGCCCACTTCATGGGCGCGATTGGGGCGGCCGTGTTCGCGCTGGAAAAAATGGACCAGAGTTTCGAATCCTCAACCTGGAGGCCCGAACATGCGGCTGGTAGCGGGCATTGATTGCGGAACCGGCTTTACGAAGGCAGTTCTGCTCCAGCAGGACGACTCCTCTCGTTTTACGGTGCTGGGACGCGGCCGGGCGAAGAGCGGCATTAATGTGGAAGAAGCCGCAATGCAAGCTCTACAGGCGTGTCTGCTGGAGTCCGGCGTGACCCGGGAAGAGTTGGATTATGTAGCAACCACCGGATTCGGCCGCTACGGCGTGGGATTCCGCGACATCCAGATCACCGAAATTACCAGCGGCGCACGCGGCGCCCAATACCTGTTTCCGGCATCTCGCTGCGTTCTGGATATCGGCAGCCAATCTACGCGCTCGATTACCATGCGCGATACCGGCAAGGTAAGAACCTTCAAGACCAACGACAAGTGCGCCGCCGGTTCGGGAATGTTCATCGCCCGCGCGGCCAAGTACCTGGAAATCCCCATTGAGGATGTCGGCCCATTGTCCATGCGGGCCACGAATCCGCAGCCCATCAGCAGTGTGTGCGCCGTCCTCGCTGAAAGCGAAATCATCAACCACGTAAGTGCGGGTGTCACGGTGGAGAACATCCTGCGCGGCATCCACGAGTCTCTCGCGGAACGCGCTGTAGGATTGCTGAAGCGGGTCGGAATCGAGGGTGAGGTCACGTTCATCGGCGGCGTGGCCCTGCAGAACGGAATCGTCAAAGCACTCGAAGACCGTTTGACGACAAAAGTTAATGTTCCGCCCCACTGTGATTTTGTGTGCGCTCTGGGAGCAGCGTTACTCGGCCACAAGCGTCTGGCCATCAAGGAAAAGCTGGCGAGCGTTTCCCAGGTCTCGTGAGGACATCATGTCTCTTGCCAATAGCGCAGTCATTCACCAACCAGCTCCAATCCAGGGAGCATACGGGTTTCGGCTTAACGCCGTAGGACAGCGGTTGCAGCGGGTGGAATTGCCTCCGCTGGAGCCCGCGCCAGATCAGGTCGTGGTGCAGGTGGCCGGGTGCGGGGTTTGCCACACCGACATCGGCTACGCCCTGGACGGCGTACCTACGCGGCATCCGCTGCCGCTGGTTCTGGGACACGAAATTTCCGGCCTAGTGGTGGCGGCGGGAGAACGGGCTCAGGAGTGGCTGGGCCGGGACGTAATTGTTCCTGCCGTGATTCCCTGCGGCGAGTGCGCTGCCTGCAAGTCAGGACGGGCGACTATTTGCCGCCGACAGTTCATGCCAGGTAACGATGGCGACGGCGGATTCGCCACGCATGTGATCGTGCCGGGCCGCGGGTTGTGCCCTGTGCCTCGTCCCTTGCCGGCCGGCATTACTCTTGCCATGCTCTCGGTCGTGGCCGATGCAGTCTCGACTCCTTTCGAAGCGATCCGGCGAGCTCAGCTGGGATCAGACGATGTGGCCGTGTTTACGGGCGTGGGGGGAATCGGTGGCTTCGGTGTGCAGATTGCGGCCGCGCTCGGAGCTGCCGTGATCGCCATCGATATTGATCGAAACCGCCTGGAGATGGCTGCTGCCCACGGTGCTGCTCTCACGCTGGATGCCAGCCAATCGAGCGAGAAGGAAATTAAAGCGGCGGTGCGAGGATTCGTCAAACAATCAGGCCGGCGCGGGATCGGACTGAAGATCTTTGAAACCAGTGGTACACCCGCGGGACAGGCCACTGCATTTGCCCTCCTCGACCACGGAGCCTACTTGGCCGTCGTCGGCTACTCGCCGAAAGCGATTGAGTTGCGGCTTTCCAACCTGATGGCATTTGACGCCGTCGCGCGGGGGAACTGGGGCTGTCCCCCGGAACACTATCCCAGCGCACTGGCACTGGTGCTTGAGGGGAAAGTCACTCTTGGACCGTACGTCGAACAGCATCCCCTGGAATCGGCGGCTGAAGTGTTGCAAGCGGTTGGGCAGCATGCGCTGCGCCGCCGCGCCATCCTGGTACCACCAATCAGTTTGAGGCAACCATGAAGAACCATAATCTTGTCGAGTGCTTCGAGCCGCGTGAAATTCTTGTGGAACACCGTCCAGCCCTGGATCACTCCGGCCAGCCTGTCGACGGACTGCATAACGTTTGGATCACGCTGAACAATCCCAAGGAACTGAATGCATACACAACGACCATGCTCAAGGAGATCATTCTTGCCTTGCGGGAGGCGAGCAACGACCGCGCGGCCGTCGCCGTCGTCCTAACGGGCGCTGGTACACGCGCGTTCTGCGCGGGTGGGAACACGCGTGAGTATGCAGAAGTCTACGCCGGAGCGCCGGCGGAGTACCGGCAGTACATGCGATTGTTCAACGACATGGTCTCGACCGTGCTACAAAGCGACAAGCCGGTGATTTGCCGCGTAAACGGGATCAGGGTTGGCGGCGGGCAGGAGATCGGCACTGCCTGTGACTTCTCGGTGGCCAGCGATCTTGCCCTCTTCAGCCAGGCCGGCCCCAAGCACGGCTCCGCGCCGGATGGAGGCGCGACCGACTTCCTGCCGCTATTTGTGGGTATTGAACACGCCATGTACAGCGCCACTATGTGCGAGCCGTGGAGCGCGCACCGCTTCTACTACCTCGGCGGCCTGACCGAGATCGTCCCGGTTCTGAGACTGGATGGCAACTGGATCGCCAACCCGATGGTCGTCACTGATCGACTGCTGGACGAATTCGGCCGAATCGTCTTAGGCGAATGGAAAAAAGGCGAAGCGCTGCTGCAAGCCAAGGCTCAGATGGCGAAAGCGGTCACCGACCTCTCGCTGCTCGATGAAGCCGTAGAAAAGTTGTGCACGCGCCTGCTCTACACCATGCCCGATTGCCTCACCAAGACGCTGGAAAGCCTGCGCAAGCACAAACTCGAGCATTGGGACCGGAACCGCGAAACCAATCGCGCATGGCTCGCCCTCAACATGATGACCGAAGCCAATGCGGGATTCCGCGCTTTCCATTACGGAACCAAGAATGAACGCGAGGCCAACTTCATCCTGTTGCGACAGCGCCTGGCACAGGGTGCGCGCTGGAATGAAGACCTGATCCGAGAGATCGCCCCCTGGGTGGACCAGGAAATAAAGGTGGGTGGATAGGTATGCCAAGAACCAGGCTCGAGTTCCTGGGCGATGGAGAGGTGGCGAAAGTCGTCCTGGCAGCCCCCAAGGCGAACATCCTCGACCGGGCGATGATGGGCGAGATCCGCTGTATCCTCGCTGAACTCTCGTCGCGACATGATCTGAAAGCCGTGGTGGTAGGCGCGGACGGTCCCAGCTTCAGCTATGGTGCCAGCGTAACCGAACATCTGCCTGAGCAAATTCATGAGACCCTGCGCGACTTGCGCGAGCTTCTGCTCCTGCTGGCGAGGGTGCCCGCTCCGACCATTGCCACAGTCCGCGGCCAATGTCTGGGCGGTGGATTCGAACTGGCGCTGGGTTGCGACCTGATCATTGCGGAAGAGGACGCCCAATTCGGTTGTCCCGAAATCAAGCTGGCAGTCTTTCCTCCGGCGGCGTCGGCACTGCTGCCGGTGAAACTCGGCACGGCCCGCGCCGCCGCTCTGGTCCTCACTGGAAATACGTGGTCGGGCACCGCCGCAGCGCAATGCGGCCTGGTGTCTCGTCTAGCACCAGCAGGTGAACTGGATACGGCCCTCGCTAGCTGGCTGCGAAGCGACTTCCTTCCGCGCTCGCCCGCCGCTCTTCGCCACGCGGCGAATGCCATCCGGCTGGCCACACTACGAGCGTTAGAATCGGACCTGCCAGTCCTGGAGTCCATGTATTTGCGCGACCTCATGGCCGAGCCCGATGCGGTGGAAGGGATTCGGGCTTTTCTGGAAAAGCGCCAGCCACAATGGGCAGAGCCCAGCACGGCGTCCAGGTAAGAGAATGAACGCGAACTCCGAATTGTCGGGCCAGGTAGCTGTCGTCACCGGCGGGTCGGGAGGTATCGGGACTGCCATCCTTGAGGCCCTGCGCCTTGCCGGCGCTGTCGCCGTCTCGCTGGACGTGTCTCCACCAAAGGGGCCCGAAACCCTATGGGTGAAGTGCGATGTGCGCGATGATGCGTCGGTGCAGGCGGCCATCGCCAACGTGGTCGCGGCTCACCGCCGGATTGACGTCGCCATCCACGGCGCAGGGGTCTCGCGCGAGAGCGTGGTTTGGAAGCTGGCCGTGGATGACTGGGACTTCATTCAGTCGGTGAATCTTCGCGGTGCCTTCCTGCTGCTGCGGCACACCATTCCGATAATGCGCCAGGGTTCCGGTGGACGCGCTGTGCTTATCGGATCGATTAACGGGTCGCGCGGAAAGTTTGGCACCTCGGCCTACTCAGCCAGCAAGGCAGGCCTGCTGGGATTGGCCAAGAGCGTGGCCCGCGAAACCGGCCGCTTCGGGATTCTGGTGAACGTAGTGGAACCCGGATGGGTGCGGACTCCGCTGACGGAAGCTCTGCCCAAAGAAATTCAGGAAGCGGCAGCGGCCGAGAGCCCCATTGGCCAACTCCTCGATCCCTCCGATGTGGCTGCTGCGGTGCGCTTCCTGTGCGGCCCCGGCGCCCGGCGGATCACGGGACAACTGTTCCGGGTGGATGGCGGCCAGTATCTTGGGGCTTATTGAATTGCTGTTTCTACGGAGGTGATCCATGCCGAATGCGTCCCCGGTTACAACACAACGCTGCACCCGCTGCGGACGAATGGCCGCCGCCAACGACAAGTTCTGCGCCGAGTGCGGCCTCTTCCTGCGGGATGCTTACATTGACCAGCGGCTTCTGCTGGCGCTGGTTCACGAATCGGAAGGGCGCGGCGAGGAGGCACGTCGCGAACTGGAAAGGCTTCTGCAGGCGGAGCCCGATCATGTGCTCGCGAATCATCTGCTGGGGACGCTTCACTTCCACCAGGGCACCCTCGATCTCGCCATCGCGCACTACCAACGGGCCCTCAAGCATGCTCCCTGCTTCGTGCTGGGCTATTACGACCTCGGTGTCGCCTGGTATCACCGCGGCAACATGCCGGAGGCCGCACAGGCATTCCAGCGTTGCCTGGAAATCGACCCGAACTACCGCGCCGCTCACTACCGGCTTGCGATCGCGATGTTCCACTCCGGCCGGCTGGAGGAAGCTCGCGAGCACTTCGAACAGTCTCTGGTGCTCACTCCGGAATACCTGATGGCGCATTACCACCTGGGCGTGATTCACGAGAGGAAGGGAGACACCGAATCCGCAGCCCGCGAATTCGAGCACAGCTGCGAGGAAGCCATCGGAGAAGTCAGCAGTCTGTACCACCTGGCCATGATTCGCCGCGCGCAAAACGACGAGGCAGGAGCCAAGGAATTGCTCCGTCGAGCCCGCGAGTTTTGCCAGACGCAAAAAGTCGCTCAGTAACTGTCTTTCTGATTGAGAACGGACCGCCATGACCGGCGCAAACAGGAATGAGCTGGTATTTGACTGGGCCGAGCGCGGCCCCCGCCGCGCCCGCTGGCCCAATCATGTGATGATCGACGATGAGACCTTGCGCGATGGTTTGCAGAGTCCATCGGTCAAGGATCCTTCCCTCGACAGCAAAGTCGCGATCCTCCATCTCATGGAGAGCCTGGGCATTGAAACTGCCGATGTCGGCTTGCCGGGTGCGGGGCCGCGCCAGCGTGAAGCTGTCACCGCCCTGTGCCGCGAGATTGACCGTGGACATCTGCACATCCGCGCCAACTGCGCCGCTCGCACCATGATCGTCGATATCCAGCCGATCGCGGACGTTTCCCAGATGACCGGCGTTCCCATCGAAGCATGTCTGTTCATCGGCAGCAGCCCGATCCGCCAGTACGCGGAAGAGTGGTCGCTGCAAGATATTCTTCGCCACACGCGCGAGGCCATCACGTTCGCGGTCCGGCAGGGTCTCGACGTCATGTACGTAACCGAGGATACGGTGCGCTCGTCCCCGGAGCACTTGAAGACTTTGTTTACGGCAGCCATTGAAGCGGGTGCCAAACGGCTCTGCCTTTGCGACACCTGCGGGGCTGCGGTACCCGATGCGGTCTGGAACCTGGTCTCGTGGGTAAAGGCACTGGTGGAGGATTCCGGCGCGGAGATCGGGATTGACTGGCACGGCCATCGCGACCGCGCTCTCGACATGGCCAACACGCTGGCCGCCATCGAGGCTGGCGCCACCCGCGTTCACGGCACCGCACTCGGGATCGGCGAGCGCGTGGGCAATACCCCGATCGAACAGTTACTGGTCAACCTGAAGCTTCTCGGGATGCGCGACGACGACCTCAGCCGGTTGATGGAATATGCGGAACTGGTATCGCAGGCCACCGGCGTGCGGATGCCGGCCAACAGTCCGGTGGTGGGCCGCGATGCTTTCCGCACTGCCACCGGGGTCCATGCCGCGGCGGTGATCAAGGCGCAGAAGAAAGGTGACCGCTGGCTCGCTGATCGCGTCTATTCCGGTGTCCCAGCCACATGGCTGGGGCGGGTGCAGGAGATCGAGATCGGCCCGATGTCGGGAAACTCCAACGTGGTGTATTACCTGACTACCCGCGGCCTGCCCAGTCCACCCGAGGTGGTGCAGGCCGTAATGCAGGCGGCTAAGAACTCTGCCCAACTACTCTCTCCAGCCGAGATCAGCGAAATCGTCCAGAAGGTCACTTCTCACTAACAATCAGCAGGTCCGTCAAGACCCAGCGAGGGCGCGCAAGTGAAGCCTCATTTTTTGCTGGCCAACTCGGGCGTCTTGCCCTCGGTGGCGGCCAACTCGGCTCGAAACTTGGCCGCGGCCTCCGGCTGGTGCAAGGCTTCGTACTCGGTCGCCAGATCCTTGCGCGCGGTCTGCAGCCATTTCACCTTGGGGCTGGTTTGCTTGGTCAAGATGACGTAGCCAGCGCGACTCTCTACCTCCGCCTCCGCGTAGCGTTGCTCGCCGACGAGCGCGCTTCCGAGCCTGATCCGTGTGACCCCCACGTTCAGGTGATCGGCGGGAAGCGTTTTGCTATAGCGCAGCAGCGCTTCACGGAAAAGCCGCTCGGCCTGAACGTACTCTTTGCGCTCTACATACACGCCGCCCAGATTGGACTGGGCAATGCCGATCTGGTAGTGGTTGTCACCATAGACCGACCGGTAGATGTCGACCACCCGGCTGAAGTCTGCCTCGGCATCGTCCAACTTCCGCTGCCGTAAGGCTACGTTACCCAACTCATTGAGCGCGTATGCCACCCGAGGATGCACTGGCCCATAAACGTGCTCCAGAATCGTCAAGGACTGGTGAAGGAGTGCCGATGCCTCATCAAAGCGCTGCTGAGAGGTGAGCGACTGGCCGAGGATGGTCATGGTGTCGGCGGTTTCGGGATGATCCTTGCCGTAGAAGGATTGCACGATGTCCAACGCTTGCCGGTTGTAGCGCTCGGCATCGCTGTAATGTCCCAGCTGGAATTGGATGCTCCCCAGGTTGATGAGCGTATCGGCCACCAGCGGGTGCCGTTCGCCGTAGAGCTGGCGCTGCATTGCCAGCACTTGACGATTGAGAGAATCAGAGACGTCGTAGTGCCCAGCGTAGAAGTGGGTGTTTGCCAGTTCGGAGAGGCTGGCGGCGAGGTCGGTGGTTACGGCGCCTGGCAATGACTGCAGCCGTACCGCTTCCTCAAGCTCGTGTGCGGCTTGGTCGTAGGCGCCCCGATTCTCCAGCACCTTTCCCAGTGCGAACGTAGCCTTCGCTACCGCCGGGTGGCTGGATGGCAGCTTGCGCTTGCTGATATCGAGTCCACGACGGACCAACCGCTCGGCATCCTCGTACTCTGCCTGATCAGACCGCAGCAGCCCCAGCGCCACCAGACTCTGGGCGACTTCGGGACTGTCTGGCCCGAAAAGCCGGGTGCGCTGCTGCAAAGCGGAATCCAGCAGCGAATTCGCGCGATCGAACTTGGCCAGCTTCTGGTAAATACTCCCCAGAGTTTCGTAGAGTTCGGCCTGCACGGCGGGATCTGAATCCAGCGCCCGCGCCTCCTGCACGCCGCGGTCGAGAAGAGTGACCACGCGGAGGGTGTCCGAGGGACCAGCGGCTTCATCGCCACCCTGGAACAGATTGAGCATGAAGCGCTGGATGCGCTCGGTCCGCGCCGCCTCCGCCAGGTCAGCATTGCGGGCTTTGGCAAGCCGCACGGTGAAGAAGATCGCCATACCGACGACGACGGTGAACACCAGAGCTGCCACTGACACAGCTCGCAGGTTGCGCTTTACGAACTTGCCCAGACGGTAGCGGACGGTATCAGCCCGAGCCTCCAGCGGCTCGCCCTTCAAATAGTGATCCACATCGCGGATCAACGCTTCTACCGAGCGGTAACGCCGCTGCAGGTCCTTGTGCATTGCGGTGAGACACAACACGTCCAGGTCGTCCCATGCAGCTTTGCTGACGATGGGAACATCCGCGCCGGGCGATTCCGCAATCCGGGTGGCCGTGGAGGAAGGCTTCGCCGGTTCGTGCTCCACGATGAGGGTTTCGGCTTCTCCGGGCGTGAGGTTGGAAAAATCGAAAGGCCGCTCTCCAGCCAGCAGCTCATAGAGAATGACGCCAAGGGAGTAGACGTCGGCTTGAATCCCCACTCCGTCGCCGCGAATCTGTTCGGGGGACGCATACGCGGGGGTCATCAGGCGCAGGCCCGTCAGCGTCTGGTCGATTCGGGTCTGCCCCGGCTGCCCGCCCAGGCCCTCGATCTGCTTGGCGATCCCGAAATCCAACAGCCTCACGGTTCCATCCCGCTTCACCAGGATGTTCGACGGCTTGAGGTCGCGGTGAATAACAGCATGCTGATGAGCGTACTGAACAGCCTCGCACACTGAGCCAAATAGCTGCAGACGCTCCTCGACCGGGCACTGGTGCTGACGGCAGTATTCAGTGAGCGGGACGCCTTCAACGTATTCCATGACGAACCACGGCGTCCCGTCGTCCAAGGTGTCCGCATCGTAGAGCCGAGCGATGGAAGGGTGATTGAGCTGGGCCAGAGTGCGCTGCTCGCTGGCGAAGCGTTCGCGACGGGCGGGTGAGAGCCAGGCATCGCGCAGAACTTTGACGGCGACCAGGCTGCCCAGATCTTTGCGCTCGGCGAGATACACCACGCCCATTCCGCCCTCGCCGAGCATTTCTTTCAGCCGGTAAGGGCCGAATTCCTTGAAAGGCAGGGGGGAACTCGCCTCCTCAAGCACCTGATGCGCGACCTGGGCCATGTCGCGGTCCAGCAGGGAGGCGCCACGGGCGTCCTCCTCCAGCATGGCTAGCACGTCCGCCATAAGCCCGGCATCCTCGCCACAAGCGGCTTGCAAGAACGCCGCTTGCTCGGGCCGGGGAAGATCCGCTGCACCGTGAAACAAGGTCTGGATTCGTTCCCAGCGAGTGCTGTCCATGATCTTCTTTGATCGGCGAATCGAAAATCCGCTGTGAGTCAGCGGCCCTGCCGAAGCTCGTGCGACAGCCAAGCCTTGGCTGCCCGCCAGTCGCGCAGAATGGTGGCTTCGGATACGTCGAGCAAGGCCGCGGTTTCGGTGATATCGAGACCTCCGAAGAAGCGGCTTTCGACCATCATGGCTTGCCGCGGGTGAATCCGCGCGAGCTCTTGCAGGGCAGTGTCCAACGCCAGCAGTTCTTTTCCGCACGATGCGGTCTGTTCAAGTGACTCGTCAAAAGTAACCACGTCGAATTCGCCACCGCGCTTGTCGGCTTTCCGGCGCCGGGCTGCGTCAATCAGTAACTGGCGCATGGCCCGGGCGGCGATTCTTTTGAAGTGGAGGCGGGAAGTGGTGGCGAAACGCGGCGAGTTGGCCAGCTTCAACCAGGCCTCATTGACCAGGGCCGTGGGACTGAGTGTGGCTCTCGGATCACTCCGTCGCACGCTGGAGGCGAGGCGACGCAGTTCTTCGTAAGCCACACTAAACAGGTCGTTTAGCGCTACTTGCTCACCCGGCGTCGCACCCGATTCGTCAGCCTCGGGGTCCGCGTCCCGTCGAATATTTCGCAACGGCATGATGGTTTTTCCTGCGTGTTTACGCAATGCGTAGTGAATGCCGGTTCCCGGGACCTTGGGGGAGAGGATTGGTCCTTCTGGGGCGGGATGCTATCACTCAACGGCGCTGGCAGACAACTGCTTTGTGCGGTGTAGGTGTGTGCCTGGAAGGCGATGGCTACAGCGACGGCAACGGAGAAGGGGCACAGGAGGATCAGATGAAAGTCAGCAGCGCCTTGGGATCAGTCTTCAAGCGGGAAATCGTTGCGATGCTGGTGGCCGTGGCGCTCGTGGGCGGCGCGACCGCCGCAAGCGCACAAACCTACACCGTGCTTTTCACGTACCCGCAGACCAGTGGCGGCAACACTGGCATTTTGTCGCCGGATGTAATGTCGCAGGGACAGGACGGTGCTTTCTATACCACCGATGCCTACGATGGAACCAACAACCAGGGAAGCGTGTTCAAGATGACCACCGGCGGGCAAATGACCATTATCTATAGCTTCTGTCCCGTGGCTGGCTGTGTCGACGGAGCAGACCCCCAAGGCGGGGTGATGCTCGGATTCGATGGGAACCTGTGGGGTACAACGCAAATCGGCGGGGCGCACGCGGCGGGAACCGCTTTCAAGATCACGCCCACTGGCACCCTGACAAAGATCTGGGACTTCGCCAACGGAACTGATGAAAGTGTCCCCTATTTCGCGATCTTGCAGGGACAGGACGGCAACCATTACGGCGTGTCCTACGGACAATACGTCGGTCAGTACGGAGCTTTCTTCAAGATTAGTTCCTCGAATGCTTTTACGGCACTTACTGACTTCAACTTCACTGACGGCGCCCTGCCAGCTTTGCCGGTGCAAGGCACCGATGGAAGCTTCTACGGAACCGCCCAGTTCGGTGGCAGCAGCAATCTTGGTGTCGTTTACAAGGCTACGCCAGCCGGTGTGATCACCGTGCTTCACAACTTTACTGGGTATCCGAATGACGGGACGTATCCAAAGGGGCCGCTGGTGCAGGGCAATGACGGATTCCTCTACGGAGTAACCTACGAAGGTGGTGCCCACAACCTTGGAACCATCTTCAAGATATCCACTAACGGAAAAACCTATGTCGTGTTGCACAGTTTCTCCGGCTACCCCACCGACGGCACCTTCCCTCTGTCTGGCTTGGCCCTGGGAACCGACGGCAACTTGTATGGAGGAACTCTCGACGGTGGAACGAAGAACTTCGGAACGCTTTACGAAACAACTACGACGGGTACTGAGACCGTTCTCCTCAATTTCTGTGATCCTACCTGCAACGGGTTCGCTCCGCAGACACCCATGGTACAGCACACGAATGGAAAATTTTACGGCAACACCACCGGCAATTCTCTGGGCGGCGGCGTTTTCTTTAGTTTCGACACCGGCCTGAAACCATTTGCCGGACTGGTGACATGGACGGCCAAAGTTGGGAAGACAGCCGAGATCCTGGGTCAGGGTTTCGCCGGAACGACCAAGGTCTCGTTCAATGGTACGTCGGCGGCTTTCACGGTCGTGTCTGACACCTACCTCACCGCCACGGTTCCAGCTGGCGCCACTACCGGATTTGTCACCGTGACCACGCCCGGAGCGACGTTGAAGAGCAATCGGAAGTTCCTGGTCACACCCCAGATCCTGAGCTTCAGTCCGCCCAGCGGTCCTGTCGGCACCTCGGTCACCATTACCGGAGTGAGCCTCACCGGCGCCACCAAGGTGACGTTCGGCGGAGTCAAGGCGACCGTGTTCACGGTGAACTCCGATATGACGATCACTGCCACCGTTCCTACCGGCGCTGTAACTGGAAAGATTCAAGTGACCACCCCGGGAGGGGTGGCTTCGAGCGCAACCAGCTTTACGGTGACGTAGCTTGCGGGGCCTCTGGATTGCCTGACGAGGCGGGCAGTTCGAAAGCCGGGTCGCGTCGTTGGCGACAGCGGAACTGCCAGCCCATCAGGAGTGACAGCTGAAAAGAGTGTATCCCCACCAAACTGACGTTCTATTGGTTTCGCTTGCCTGGTTCGGAAGGAGTCGTCGCTCTCACCGATAGATCGAGGGAGCCATCTTGCGGCCGGTGGTCCGGTCGGTCGGCCACCCACTCCCAAACCCGTCGCCCATGGGCGTTCGAGAAGCTGCGGGCTTCGCCATACTCCGTCAGCCGATTCAGCACCGTGGTGACCGAAGCGAGCGGGTCCTTGTGACGTTCGATGACCTCCGAAAATCGCCGCCGCAGTTCATCGCACATCTGGCGAGCGCCCAGCGGAGTGGACGAGTTCATCAGCACCACTCGGCAAGCGCGGGTGAAGCCAAGCTGACGGCCGGCACTCTTGCGGTCGAGAAATTCCAGCAGGTCATCGCTCAGCACCGAGTCGCCGAAGAGATTGGCCAGGCCAGCTAAGGTCTGCTTGATCGTACCAATTCGCCTGGTCACATCGGCTCGCTGGCGCATCAACTGCTGCAGTTGTTCTTCCGCGGCACGGATCACTTGCTGCACGTGGGGATCGGTCATTGGCATGGCGTTGCTCCCATTTGGGCAAACGGGAATCCGGTGGTGCTACAGAAGGCAGAAGCCCGCCCCAAGGGGTGGAGCGAGCTTCTGTGAGACCCGCACCCAACTCGCGTTGCGTGCAGGGAGCAGAGACACTGTTGTGCGGACACAGCCGCCCAGGGCTTGGCCGCAACGACGTCGTCAAATGGTTTTGCCACCCGCATAAAGAAGTTGATCGAGCAGCCCTGCAACCGCCAGCTTCCGGAAGATCACCAGCAATTGCTCGCGCACCTGGCCTTCGCTTAACCTGAGTCGCTGGGCAATGGCACGGTCGGGCAGCCCTTCGGCCACCAGTTGAACCACGGTCCGCTCCGGCGCACTAAGCAGCCACTCCTCATGGCCGATTGCATCCGGAATGTGAGTTCCCAATTCCTTGATAAAGGCTGTCACCGCATTCCCCTGGTCAAGCTTGGCCGCGGGCTTGCACATGTCGTGAAATTGTTTTCATCTACCTGTGACGGACGTGGAGGGCGATTTACTAACAGTAAGAAGGTGTTGGAAACTATTTCTTTTTGATGCTCTGAAAATGCGCGGCAAATGGTATACAGAGTGCTGGCATTGCCCGGCGTGGGCTCAGGCTACGGCAAGTCCGTGGGCGCCGGTAGGGTGGATTAGCCCGCAAAAAAGCGCGCGAACATGGGCACGGAACGAATTCTAAACGTATCGGACATGCTCGGCTTTGAACACGCGGATAGCCCGCGGAAAAGCCAGCCGCTCGAAGAGAGCATCGTGGAGTTATACGCGAGCATGCGTCCCTCTCTGCTCGGGTATGCCTGCCAGGTCGTTGGCTCCAAGGGCGAAGCCGAAGATCTGGTCCAGATGGCGTTTCTTAAACTGTTCGATCAGAGAAAGCGCAAGGCCCGGATCCTGAATGTGCGCAGCTGGCTGTACCGCGTCGTCCACAACCTCGCCATCGACGCCATCCGCAGAAAGGGCATCCACCAGGTTGCGGTCGCGGAATGGCTCTCCGAGCGCAGCCAGGCCGAAACTGTACGTTCCACCGAAGACAATCTCATCATTCAGCAACGCATCGCCAATTCCCTGGTGGCTCTCAACCAGAGGGAAAGACATTGCCTGATGCTGCGGGCCGAAGGCCTCAGTTACCAGGAAATCGGCGATGTGCTCGGAATCAGCCAGAAAGCTGTGAGTGTTTACCTGGCCCGCGGGCTTAAGAAATTCGAGGTGCGCAATGAAGCCCGCGCATAACCAGAGCCCGCTCAACCCTCCGCACCTGCACAATGCCCAGATCATTGCTTATCTGGATGGCGAATTGCCGAGCGCTGAACTGGACATGGTGCGCGCGCACCTGGAGAAGTGCTGGACTTGCCGGAGCTGGGTGAGCGTGGTGCAAAGCAGTATCGACCGGTTTCTTGAGACTCGCAAGAACTTGCTGCCAGCAGACTCCCCGTTCGACGAGTCGCGGGTTGAACAGTTCCGCCAGCGCCTGGCGCGGCACGCCGGCGAATCCGACGCCGCTGCCTCGCTAGCCGACCGGTTTGTAGATGGCTTGGCGGTGTGGCGCAATCGGCTGTCCGGTGCTGGTTCCGTGGTTCTGCAGTATCCCAAAGCAGCGCTGGCCACCGTCCTGGCGGTGACCCTGGTTGTAGTGATGTTTACGGATGCGATTAGCACCCGGGTTTCGGCGGACACCGTGTTGCTGCGTGCGGAGACTTACGAATCCACTCACGCCCCAGGCGCCGGCCAGGTTACTCGCACGGCGGTCCTGGTGGAGCGGATCGATCGCCGGAGCGGGGTTGCACGGCAACTGGGTACGCTCACCGTAATGCATGATTCCACCGGCCCGCTCGCTTACGTGAGCGCACGGTCGGTTCCAGGGAACGCGGAAAGCCAAAGTTCTAGCACTCCCGCGCAGGCGACGGGAGCTTTGCACGCGGTCTTATCGAATGACCCGCAAGACGCTCAGCTGGCGCAATATCTGACCGAGCAGCATTGGGTTCCGGATGTGTCGGTGGCCGGATTCCGCAGCCTGATCGCGACCCGTGCCAACCATGACGCTGCTGTCCGAAAAGACGGGCACATCTTCGAACTGCACTACCCGTTTGCCACCGGGCATGCTTCGGGAATAGCCGAGGCCATGTTGCGAGTGGATTCCCAGGACTATTCGCCCAAGAGCATCAGTATCATCGCGGCCCACGAAAACTTCGACCGCGAATACCGATTCACCCGCACCGCCTCCGAGGTTGAGCCTCGGTCAGTCGCACTGGCTCGCCTGGCGCCTCCACCGGATGTGTCGATCCCGCCTGGCCGGTATGCCACGACGACTCCGCCAGCGCAAAGACCCACGCCTCTCTCCTACCTGAATTCTCACGCCACGGAACAGGAAGTCGCGGTCGCTGAAGCTCTACACCGTGCGGACGCGTGCCTGGGCGAAGAAGTCTACCTGTTCCCGATGTCGGACGGTTCATTGCTGGTGCAAGGGTTGGTGGATACCGCTGCCCGCCGCGAGGCTATTCGGCAGTCGTTGCGCACCGTGCCCGGCAGTCTGCGGATTGAAGTGTACGTGCCGCGCGAACTGAAGAATGGTTCGGAACTGTTTGACCCGCCTGACCAGTTTGACGAAAAGCCCGCGGTCAGCGGCGGGCCCAGCACCACCGCGACCCTGGCCGACCTCTCCAGCGCCAAGATGCCGCTGTATGACCGTCTGTACCAGCAGTTTTCGCAGCCTGGGACTTCTGCCGACGACACCAACAAGCAGGTGGTCATATTCTCCAATGAGGTGGTCACACTGGCCCGGCAGACCTTCCTGCACGCCTGGGCGTTGAAGAAACTGGACCGGGAATTCTCTCCTCCACGGACCGCCGCATTGCCTGCCCCAGCTCTCCAGAAGATCGAACAGATACGCCAGGACCACCGCCGCTGGATTTCGACCTTGGCTCAGCGCCAGGCTGAAATGCTCTCCCGGATTGCCGGCAGTGATCTGGTGGCGAGCGCTTCCGAAGTCGGCAACGGCCGGCAAGACAGCGACACCCTGTTGCGCCTGGCGCAGGAACAGAACGACCTGGTCCGCTCGCTTTTCACCACTTCGGCGCAGCCGCTGGAGACAGGTGAAGGCCTGTCCCGACTGCTTTCCGTTCTCCATCGCATGGGTGTTTGACCGGCCCTCCACAACCCAGCGTCGGGCCATTGCTCTCGCACATAACCCCGAGAAAATGTAGATGTGCGCGTGGTATTCTTGCTGACCTTGGGCGCTCCTCCTCTGATAGAGCGCATGACACCGCCGTCGAGTGAGTCTATTGATCCGAGTCCGCAGGCAGTTTCTCCTGGGAGCCTTGTTGCTCGCGATGTGCGGTCTGGCAAATGCCCAGCGCGCAACCGTGGTAGGCGCGGTTTTCGACCAGAACGGCGGCGTGGTGCCGGGTGTCCACCTCACTCTCCTCAATCTGGACCAGGGGCTCAAGCGCAGCACCATCACCAACGAGAGCGGTTACTACTCAGTCCCTCTGCTTCAGCCCGGACGCTACCTGGTCACTGCCCAGAAGGATGGGTTCGCGATTGCCGAGATTGAAAACGTTGTTCTCCACGTCGGCGACGTGCTCGGCCTGAATCTCCGGCTGCAGGTGAGCGCCACTCCCGTTCAAATCCAGGTTTCGGGAAAAGCCCAGCAGGTGGAGACGGTCAGCCCCACGTTGGGCCAGGTGGTCACCGCCGACGTTGTTCGCAACGCTCCCCTGAACGGGCGCAACATCCGCGACTTGGCGGTGCTGCAGCCCGGGGTGACGCCGACAGACGAGGACTTCCGTGGCGGCGGTACGTTTAGCGTCACCGGCAACCGCGGTGATTCGGTCACCTATCTGCTTGACGGCGGCTTGAATAACGACTTGATTGACAATCGGGCGATTTACACTCCCAATCCCGATATGGTTTCCGAGTTTCGCATCATGACCAGCAACTACCCAGCGGAGTTTGGACGCAACGCCGGCGGGGTGATCACGGTTGCAACCCAGTCCGGCACCAATAAGCTGCACGGCAGCGTCTTCGACTTCTTGCGCAACGATGCTCTCGACGCCAACAGTTTCGCCAACAAGAACGGCGGGTTGCCCCGCGACGTTCTGAAGCGCAACCAGTTTGGCGGCACCCTGGGCGGGCCACTCACCATTCCGCACGTCATCGACGGCAAAGATCGCTATTTCTTCTTTGTGGGTTATCAGGGGCAGCGACAGACTCAAGACCAGGTGTTTCCCGGCATCCCGACATTCACCGCAGAAGAACTCGGCGGAGATTTCTCACATTCCGGCCCCAACGGCGCGGCCGATCCGAACGTGGCCTCGTTTCTGCAGTCGCATCCCTTTTTCCAGCCCGACCCGACTTTGGCGGCGCAAGCCATCATCGCACCCAGCCAGATCAACAGCGTGGCCCAGAACTACATCTCCGGAGGCCTGATTCCCACTTCACCCATCGGCCTACTCACCTCACAAGGACGGTTCACTTTCAACAGCGACGAGCTGACCGGCAAGTTCGATTTCGATCTGAATGCGGAAAACAAGCTGGCAGTCACCTTGGGGTGGGATCGATTCTATACATACGAGCCCTTCAACACCTCCTCCAATGTTTTGGGATTTCCGACCACGTCCGACAGTCATGACTATTTCTTCAACGTTGCCTACACCCACATCTTCTCGTCGAATCTTCTGAACGAGCTGCGGGTGACCATGGAGCGTACCTACAACATGGCGGAGAAACCGGCGCGGAACCTGGCGAAACCCGCGGACCTCGGCATCGGGATTACGCCCGATCTTCCCACCGGCCCTACAAATCTGGTCTTTTTCGACGAAAACCTGCAGCTCGGCTTCAGTACCATCGGGCCGCAGACTCTCACTGACAATATTTTTTCCTACTCCGACTCCCTGACTTGGAATCGAGGGAAACATAGCTGGAAATTCGGGGGTGGTTTCTCAGCTTTCCAGAACAATACCTTCTTTGCTTTCGTGGTGAACGGGCAGTACATTTTCTTCCCCACGCCACTCGGCTCCCAGAACTCGTTCGCGGACTTTCTGCTTGGCCTCCCATTGCAGTTCACGCAACTGGCGGCGGCGCCGTCCAACATCCGCAGCAAGTTCATGTACGGCTTCGGGCAGGACGAATGGCGGATCCGCAAGAACCTGACCCTCACCTTGGGGCTGCGCTATGAATACAGCACCCCCAAGTCCGACACGCTGGGCCGCACGTTCTCCATCGTGCCCGGGCAGCAGTCGACCATATTCCCCAACGCTCCGCCGGGGATGATCTTTCCCGGGGACGCAGGAGCGCCGCACGGGGTCAACTTCCCCGACCGGAATGACTGGGCGCCACGTCTCGGTTTTGCCTGGGACCCGCGCGGCGATGGAAAGACCAGCCTGCGCGGTGCGTTCGGCGTTTTTTACGACATTCTGAAAGCGGAAGACAATCTGCAGTTCAATGGCGACCCGCCTTTCTACGCCAGCGCGGGTTTCCAATTCCCGCCGCTTCCTGGCAATCCCACCAGCGAGGTGAACTACTTGACTCAGCCCTTTGCGGCGGTGGGAGCGCCGGATCCGTTTCCGTCGCATCAGATTTCCCACAACCTCGACTTTGCGGCCGAGGGTTTCCTCCCCATCGGATCCTCGGGCAGCACGTTCGTAGTCGACCCTCATCTGCGAACGCCCTATACCTACCAGTATCATTTGACGCTGCAGCGAGAGGTGGCGGCTAACACCGTGGTTGAGGCCAGTTATGTCGGCAGCAGCTCACACCGGCTGACCGCCCTGGTAGATGTGAACCCCTTCGTGCTCGGTACCACCAACCGAGTGCTCAACCTCACATCCCCCGTTGCCAACTGCGGTGTCAACGCGACCTTCGTGTGCTATGGCGCACTTCCGGAATTCCGCAATGCAGCCAGTGCCAGCTATAACGGCTTGCTCCTCAGCCTGCAGAAGCAACTTTCGGGGGATGGGCTCTTTGGCCGCTCTTACTTCACCCTGGCCTACACCTATTCCCACAACATCGATAACGCCTCTGGTTTCCCCAACCGGAACAATACGGTGCCCGCTTACCAGCCCGATCGGTTCCACGCTTCCGCCGACATGGACATGCAACAGCGGGTCGTGTTGAGTGGTGGGTGGGAGTTGCCTTTCGATCGGGCGTGGAGTTCCGGCCCCAAGCGCCTTACCGGGGGTTGGAAAGTGTTTCCGATCCTGGTCTGGCGCACCGGCTTTCCCCTCGATGTCTACGCCAACCTGCCGAGCGCCTTTGATTTCATTCATAGTCCCGGACCGTCGGCTGCGGGAGACAGTGGCCTGGTTCGCGCGAACTTGGTGGCACCGGTTCAACTCTTTGATCCGCACTCGGTGCGGACCTTCAATAACCATACCGGCAACTATTGGTTCAATCCTAACAGCTTCTCAACCGTGCAATGTGATCCGAGCGATCCGACTTGTACGCCTGGACCAGGCATCTTTCCCAGCGACAGCCAGGCGGTTGCTAACCCCTCGGTGCGCACCTATGGCACTCTGCCGCGCAACTCCTTCCGCGGCCCCGGTCTGGTCAACCTCAATCTGGCCTTCGCCAAGAGCACGCCGCTGTCCGATAAAGCCCAGTTGGAAGTCCGGGCGGATTTTTTCAACCTGCTGAACCACACCGAGTTCCTCAACCCCGATACCAATCCGGGCAGTCCCACCTTCGGAATGTTGCTAAACACGTTCCCGCCGCGCATCATTCAACTCTCGCTGCGGGTCAGTTTCTAGGCCCGGACTCAACTCTGTTTTCCGAATTCCGCTCCGCCAGGTAGCGGCGAAGGGCATCTTGCCAGCTGGGCATGGTAATGCCGAATTTCTCCAGGCTTTTCGGAGACAGCACCGAATACTTGGGCCGCTCGGCAGGTCGCACGAATTTGTCGCTGGTGGTTGGGCGCACTGTCGTATTTAGACCGGCAGCGCGGACAATCTCGCGAGCAAATTCAAACCAGGTACACTCGCCGCGATTAGTCACGTGTACGATGCCGCTGGCGCCGGCGCGGCAAAGCTGAATGATGGTGCGCGCCAGATCCGGCGCGTAGGTGGGCGAGCCTCGCTGGTCGTCGACCACATCGATCTCCGCTCGAGTCGCGGCCAGCTTCAGGATAGTGTCTGGAAACGACTTTCCGCGAACTCCGAACAGCCACGACGTCCGGACGATGCAGCACTCGGGCAAGATCTGAAGCAGTTGGATTTCCGCCTCGGCCTTGGACTCGCCGTAGGCGCTACGGGGCCCGCGTGGGGCATCCACTTCATACGGGGTCGAGCTAGATCCGTTGAAAACGTAATCGGTGCTGAGGAAAATCAGTCGCGACCCGGTCTGCTTTGCCGCTTGGGCCACGTTGACAGCGGCCCCGCAGTTCACTTCGAAAGCCAGCTTGCGGTTAATCTCGCAGGCGTCTACGTCGGTGTAGGCTGCGGCGAGCACGATCCACTCGGGCCGGTACCGGTTCACCATGGAGGACACTTGCTGGGAATCGCGGATGTCTCCATCGGCGATATCCACTCCCGTGACTTCATCGCCCGTCCATTCGCGCATCAGCGCGTTGCCCAGCAATCCGGCCGCGCCGAAAATCGTGACTCGCATCGTCAGTCCTGGGTCCTGAGGTTCCTCATTCGTAGAGCGCAGCCTGGCGGAAGGGCACCCCGGCACGGTCCTTGGTCGAAACCACTGCTTCGCCATCCAGTTCCCAATCGATCTTCAGGTCGGGATCATTCCACAGGACCGTCCGCTCGGATTCCGGAGAATAAAATTCGGTTGCCTTATAGAGCACGTGCGCCCCTTCGGAGACCACGCGGAAGCCATGGGCGAAACCGCCCGGAATCCAGAGCATGCGATGGTTCGCGCCGGAGAGCCGCACCCCTTCCCATTTTCCGCAAGTCGGGGACCGGCGGCGCATATCCACCATCACATCCACAATTTCTCCAGCAACCACGCGCACCAGTTTGCCCTGCGCATGCGGTATCTGGTAATGCAATCCGCGCACCACGTTGCGGCCGGAATAGGAGTGGTTATCCTGAACGAACTGCGCTGGGATGCCAGCCTCTTCCATTACTTTCTGATTGAAGCTTTCCAGGAAAAAGCCGCGCTCATCCCCAAAAACTCTGGGCTCCAGGATCAATGCCCCCGCCAGCTTTGCTGGGATCACTTTCATCGACGCGCTGCCTGCCGGTCCCGCCGCGGTCAAAATACTCTCTCCTGCAGCAGTTGCAGCAGGTACGCGCCGTAGGCATTGTTCTTCATGGAATTCCCGATGGCGGCGAGTTGCTCCCCGCTGATGTATCCGTAGCGGTAGGCAATCTCCTCCGGACAGGCGACCATCAGCCCCTGGCGCCGTTCGATGGTTTGGATGAACAGCGATGCTTCCATCATTGAGTCGTGGGTCCCGGTATCCAGCCACGCCATGCCGCGTCCCATGACCATCACTTCCAACTGGCCGCGCTGCAGGTAGGCCTTGTTCACATCCGTGATTTCCAGTTCGCCGCGTGCAGACGGCTTCAGCGACTTCGCAACCTCCACTACCTGGTTGTCATAAAAATAGAGCCCGGTAACCGCATAGCGCGACTTGGGCCTTGCCGGCTTCTCTTCGAGACTAAGCGCCTTGCCGGCCTGGTCGAACTCAACCACGCCGTATCGTTCCGGATCATGCACCGGATAGGCAAATACCCGCGCGCCTTTGGTGGTCTGCGTCGCCTGCTGCAAGTCCTTGGCAAAGTCGTGCCCGTAGAAAATGTTGTCGCCCAGGACCAGTGCACAGCAACTCTTGCCGATGAAGCGGTCTCCTACCAGGAACGCCTGTGCGATACCCTGCGGTTTTTCCTGCACGGCATACTGAAAGCTCAGCCCAAGGTGCGATCCGTTTCCCAGCAAGTGCTGGAAGCGCGGCGTGTCTTCCGGAGTGGAGATCACTAGAATCTCCCGGATTCCCGCCAGCATCAGGGTGGAAAGCGGGTAGTAGACCATGGGCTTGTCGTAGAGCGGCAGCAGGCTCTTGCCCACCGCCTGAGTCGCTGGATAGAGCCGTGTGCCCGAGCCGCCTGCGAGAATGATGCCTTTGTACGGGTTGCCCGCTGCCGCCTTCGCCATATCCTCCCCGGAAATCGTCTCTGTCAGCTCGAAAAGATTCTACGAATACTGCGTCGCAATCCACTGCCGGTAGCTGCCCGCCGTCACTTCCTTGACCCACGGGTCGTTCTGCAGATACCACTGGATGGTCTTGCGGATCCCGCTTTCGAAAGTCTCCTGTGGTTTCCAGCCAAGTTCGCGTTCAATCTTACGCGCATCCATGGCGTAACGGCGGTCGTGTCCGGGACGGTCTTTCACAAACGTGATCAATTGCCGGTGCGGCACGACCGGGTCGTTGGGGCACATTTCGTCCAGCAGCGAGCAGATGGTTTCCACGATCTCGATATTCCGCTTTTCGCTCCAGCCGCCGATGTTATATGTTTCCCCATTCTTTCCTCGGGACAGGACCGTACGAATTGCCCGGCAGTGGTCCTCCACGAACAGCCAGTCCCGCACGTTCTGACCGTCTCCATAGACCGGAAGCGGCTTGCCGTTGCGCGCGTTCAGGATCACCAGCGGAATTAGTTTCTCCGGAAACTGGAACGGACCGTAATTGTTGGAGCAGTTCGTGGTCAGGGTCGGTAAGCCGTAAGTGTGATGGTAGGCGCGTACCAGGTGATCGGCGCCTGCCTTGGACGCGGAATACGGGCTATTCGGAGAATACTGGGTGATCTCGCAGAACGGTGGATCATCCGCTCCCAGCGATCCAAACACTTCGTCTGTGGAAATATGCAGAAACCGGAAGCGCTCTTGCTCGCTTGCGCTCAATCCCGCCCAGTAGGCCCGCGCTTCTTCCAGCAAAGCGAATGTGCCATTCACATTGGTGCGCACGAAATCGTCGGGCCCGTGAATGGAACGGTCCACGTGGCTCTCGGCTGCGAAATGAACTACGGCCTGGGGGCGGCAGCGCGCGAACAGTTCGCGCACGGCATCGCGGTCACAAATGTCGCCCCGAACGAACTGATATGGTTGCTCGGCGGAGATGCTCTGCAGGTTATGCAGGTTCCCGGCATAGGTCAGTTTGTCGAGATTCACCACCCCGGTCTTTTCCTGCGCCATCCAATGCAGGATGAAGTTCGACCCAATGAACCCAGCTCCGCCGGTCACCAGAATTGTCGTTTCCATTAGCGGTCTGACGCCGGCGCCTGTGGGGGTTGCCGGCGGCCCACCTTGATTCTAAATAAAGAAAGGCGGGAAATGTTCTTCCCGCCCTGCTTTCGAAGAAAAAACAGTAACCACGCGCCGACCGCCTGGGTGGCTGCAACCCTCTCCGCGTCCAGAACCGCCGCCAGGCCATGGATCACCGCTGCCAGCCGGATCGCCGCCAAGACCGACTCTTCGCTCATGCCTTTGTCGCGCACCACTTTCTCGTGGGAGTCGACAGGCCGCGCAGCCTTTGATGACCGAAACCGCCGCGCACCACAATTCGAAGTCCGCCTGGTCAACGCCGTCCGCGCCGGCATGCCCTGGTAATTGTGATTCGAGGTGAGGTGCAGAAACCGGTAATAGACGTTGTTCGTCCCCATAATGGCCGCGGCGCCCTTGGTGGCTTCCAATCTTGCCGCGACGGATGGTTGGCAGCTTAGTGGAGCGCGGCCTGGGTGAAATGTCCGTGGAGTCGAGGTTGATAACTATTATTATCTGACAAAAGTTAGGATTCCGCGGGCAACCTCCGTGATCGTCAAACCTGCACGTCGTCAGCGTGCCCAACTACGCTACTTGCGCATGAGTCTTAACTTCCGCCACCCGGACCGCCTCGGGAACCGCTCCCGCCGCGTCTGGCCATCCAATCAATTTCCAGTAGGCTTTTTCAATGTCCTGGGCAATCTGAGGCCAGAGATAATGCTCCTGGACCCGCTGCTGGCCCGCCTGTGCAGCCGACTCCCGCACTGCGCGTTCCGCGATCAGCAGGCGTAACATGCGCTCGAGGTCGGGGACGTCGCCCCGCTTGAACGTGAACCCGGCTCCGGCGACTACTTCGCAGTTCTCGGGAATGTCGCTGGTCAGCACGCACACGCCTGCTCCCATGGCGTCGAGCAGGGCCAGCGACAGCCCTTCCAGGTCAGAGGGCAGAACAAACAGCATGGCGTTGGTCAGCAGTTCGTCCAGCGCCTCGCCCGATACCCAGTCCAGCAGGCGTACCCGCTCGCTCTGGTGACTGCGCAGGCCTTCAATGTAGGCATCCGAGTAGCTTGACCCACCCGCCATGACCAGTTTCACCGGGGTGTCCAATTTCTCGTAGGCTTCGATCAACAGGTGGCAGTTCTTCTCTGGAGAAAACCTTCCGAGGAATAGGATGTATCCGCCCGGTGTGAGTCCCCAGTCAGCAAGGTGTGTAACCTTACGTTGCTCTCGCATGGTGGCGCCGTTGGGGACGTAGATTGTCTCCGCGCCGTAGCCGCTCCGGTAGTGCTGTTCAAGAGCGCGCGAGACCACCATGGTGGCGCTTGGCAGACGGACTGCAGCCCGTTCCCCCAGTCGCAGCACGGCAGCGGCGAACCCTCCCCACTTCTTGCGCTGCCAATCCAGCCCTTGCACGGTGACCACCGTCTTTTTTCCGAACAGGCGCGGAATGAAGGAGAACAGAGCCGGGCCCAGCGCGTGGTAGTGAACAATATTGCAGCTGCTGAAAAGCACGTGCGCAGTGCTGAGCGCGGTGTGTACCAGGGTTTCCAGGTGCTTGGAGCGGATGGTGGGCAGGCGGACAATCCGCATGCCGTTATACTTTCCGAGCGGCGGCGTGAAGTAGGTGCGACAGTATACGGTCACGTCGTGTCCCATATCCGCCAGGCGCTTGCCCACTTCCTCGTAGTAGGCCTCGATGCCGCTGTACTTTGAAACTACGCCCCGCCCTCCAATGAACGCGACTTGCAATTTCGCCTTGGCGATCGGAGCTAAGTCTGAAGGCTTGCGGCGCGCCGTTCCCAACTCATCGTAAAGGTGGTTGAGCGCCAGGTAGTGAGCTTCTGGTGAATGTCGCCGGCGCACCAGTTCACGTCCGGTCGCGCCCATTTCCTCCGCCAGTCGTGGACGCTTGTACAAGAACGAGATCGCTCCGGCCATTTGTTCCACGTCGCCAGGCCTGAACAGCAGGCCGGTGTTGCCTTCTTCGACTAGTTCACGGCGTGAACCTAAATCGGAGGCCACCACCGGACGGCCTTGTGCATATGATTCCAGGATGCTCTTACCCATCGTCTCGTAGGCGCGAGACGGCAGTACGGTGAAGCTGGCGGATGCTATCGTCTGGTCCAGTTCGGCGCCTGCGAGGTAGCCGAGAAATTCCACATTCGCCAGGTTCAACCGTTTGACCAGGCTCTCCAACTCCGCGCGCTGAGGACCGTCTCCAGCAATCTGCAAGCGGACACGCGGCAGGCGTTGCATGGTCCGCAGAAGATCGGTGATTCCCTTTTCCGCCGACAGGCGTCCGAAATAAAGGATGGGAGCATCCGGCGCCGGAGATTGAGGTTGGTGTTCAGGCAACCTCTGGAAGTGGGGCAGCACATCGATGCGCGCGGCGTCCCATCCGTTTTCGACCAGCTTTTGTTTGACGAAATGGCTCGGTGCTAAGAACCGGTCCACGCACTTGTCATAGGTGCGCAGCCAGCGGTGGAAATAAGCTTCCGCGGCCAACACTACGCCTGCGCCGACTCGTCCCTGGTAACAACCTTCCGTCACCACCCGCCAGAATTGCCCGCCGCGACAGCGTTCGCAGGCGTGACCGTTCGACACCATGTTGTAGCTGGGACAGAGAAGCTTGAAGTCGTTAAGGTGGTACACGACGGGCACGCCTTGGGCCCGCAGCTCCCAGAGGATGGAAGGCGACAGATGATGGTAAATGTTGCGCACGTGCGCCACATCGGGACGGAATTCCTCTATCAGCCGTCGCAGCCGCTCCCGCGCATCGCCGGAGTAGATTGCATGCGCGACCAGTTTGCCCTGCTCGATTATCCCGTGATGGCCGTTCTTGAAATCGGTATGAGGAACGAAATGGCGGTCATACGGGGTTGGCTTGCCGCGAGTATCGGCCATGCTGAACAGCGCCACCTCATGCCCTTGGGCGCGCATCAGGTCCATGGCTTCAAACAGGTAGACTTCGGTGCCGCTGAAGGCAAAGTTATATTTGTTGCAGTATAAAATTCTCATAATCGTTCCTCTCCACGGCGGGGTTGATGCGAGCCAGAAAGAGATCGCCGAACACCGCCAGATTCTTCTCCCGGTTGTAATGTTGGAGCACGTATTGACGCGCCGCCTGCTGCAGCGGCTGCAGGCTGAGGCGCGAGCCATGGACCGCCTCCACCTGGGTGACAAAATCGTCAAGCGACCCGGCACGGTACAGGAATCCGGTCTTGCCGTCTTCGACCAGCTCCGGGATCCCCGTGATTGCCGGCGCCAGCACGGTGCGCCCGCGCGCCATCGCTTCCATCAGCACTAGCGGGATACCTTCACTGCGGCTGGTAAGCACCACCAGGTCGGCCATGGCGTAGCAGGAATCCAGATGGCCATGCGGAACATGGCCGAGCAGTTCAACTTGGGGCAGCAGGTCCAGTTCGTGAATCAACCTCTGCAGCGGCCCACGCTCCGGTCCTTCTCCGGCAATCAGGCATAGGAAGTTCATCCCCCGGTCTTTCAGCCGACGGCAGGCGCGGAGGAGAAAGGCATGATCCTTGACCGGTTGCAGCCGCCCCACTGACAGCATCACCAGGCACGAGGCCGTGCGCTCGAGGTGCGTGGCCGGACACAGGGATCGAAAGGGGTCGACCCCCATTCGCTGCACCAGCACTCGACCCGGCGGGGCGGCGGGATAGTGCTCAAGGATATGCCGCCGGTTGTAGGCCGAAACCGTCAGCGCAAACTTGCAATGTTTCAGCTTAGTGTCGAGATAAGCGCCATGCAGCAACAGGTCCGAGCCATGCAGGGTCATGCTGAAGCCCACACCCAGAACGCGCGCCGCGACCATGGCAATCCAGGATGCAAAATATCCATGGTGCACATGGATGTGCTCTATTCCTCGTCCTTCGAGCAGCAGCGCGTAGTAGACGCCGAGCCAGGTATGAAGCAGCGCGCGGACCCGGCGCAACGGTGACTCGCTGCCCTGCACTATGATTCGCTCAAGAAGACCGGCGAGCAGGGGGAGCTTTCGTAAGCCGACCCATGCCGCTCGCAACAGCAGCCTCGGACGCAACGGCTGCAGGTACAGGGTTTCAGCAGCGAGCAACTCTAGCCCGGGATCGAGTGATGCCAAATTAACTTGCACTCCGCTGCACGGAATGACTTCAACTCCACGGCTGCGCAGTTCGCGGATTTCCTCCACCACGTACGGTTCAACCGGAGAAGGGAACTGGTTAGCGATGTAGGCGATGGTGGGCATTTTCATGGTGACAAGAGAATTGGTTTCCACCCGATTTGCACCCTTCCACCTACTAGCGGATGAGGCACTCCGTTCACCAGCGTGAAGTACTGCCGGTAGCTGGAGGGGTAGGCGAAGCCAGTAGTGGTGCACGCGCCGCGCGAGCAGGTCTGCGATGCATCCCATACCGCCAGCATTCTTGTGCCGTCAGCCTTGGTCAGGCCACAGGTCCAGACACTTTCTGTCGAATCGCTGGCGCAATTCTGTGTCATACGGTTGCCGACCATCCACCGGTAAACTTGCGTCCAAGCGGCTGCGGCGGCTGTGGGACAGCCCGTCGCCGTTCCGTGATCGTGACAACCGCCAATACCGTTCTGGTAGATGAGGCGTCCCCAGGAATTGTCGGCCGCATACCAGTAAAGCCGGCGGAACCCGACGGACCATCCCACCAGGTAGTAGCGCGCCAGGTAGCCCACCTGAAGGTCGGTGTCGGGCAGGCGGCGCAGCGTGTCGCCCCAACTCCCTTCCGTGCTCCACACCGGCAGACCACTTGCCGCTGGGGGCAAGGCGGCGGTGGTATTCGACCACAGGCTCGGCAATCCCGCCGGTCCGCTGTCGGGAAAGGTCTCACCCAGGCCCTGATAGGCATAGGCGTGGACGGCAACGATGTCGATTGCGTCGAGCGCGCCGGCTCCCGCCAGGTAGTCGCGATAGATGAATAGATCGGAAGGCCTCGGGACGGCGTCGGGTGTGGCCATCCTGGCCGCGGGCAGAAACCCGACGGCTCGCTCGTGCATATTCGCCGCCGTGCAGGGCTGGCCGGTTGCGGTGATGGTACCGCGTCGGGTCAGAATGCAGTTGGCATCTTGAACCATGCGTTGCAGCTGAAGGTTGGTGCCAAGCCACGAACTCAGCGGGGATGCCCCTCCGCGGGTAAACTCGTTCCCAACCTGGAAGTAACTCAGTGGTGCATATTTCGCCGGATCGAGGCTCGCCAGGTGCACTCCCAGGTTGTAGAGGAAATCGCGCCAGTACTGGTTGGCGCCGGTGCCGTCCGCGTTCAAGTCCGACGGAGGGGCACAGTCCCCCAGTCCGGCAAACTCGTAGTCGCACCTCTTGTGAGTCGGGTCTGCCGAGGCCCATGCGGGCGTGGAACTCAAAGTTAGAAGCACGTCTGTGAGGCCGTGGCGCTTGGCGGCGGAGAGGTAGCGGTCGAGAGTGGCGAAATCATAGACGCCTGGTTTGGAATTGAGATTCTGCCAGCGAGTGTCGGTGTCCCACAGCCGGAGCGCACTGAAAGGCACGCTTGGCCACGACAGTTTGTCGAGGCGGAAATGCAGACCGAACAAGGTGGCCGGGATAGTTTCCGGTGGATGGTTGGCAACTTCCTGGGCGTGTACTTGCGGAGCTACCGAAAACCCAAGGCCAAGCGTAACCAGGATGCACAGAGACCCAGCCTTGGCGGGAGCCCGCTCCAGAATCCTGCAGAATTTCTGAAGCGAAAATGCCGGTACCCATTTCCAGGCTATCCCAACAAGCAGCGCGAACCATAGCACGGGCGCCCAGGTGTGACTGGCGAACAAAAGTGTAAGCAAGACCGCGACCAAGGGTGCGAGTTTTTGGTACGAGATTGCGGCCGGACCCGGGAAACCAAAATGAATGAGCAGGTAGCCGCCGCACGCCAGCAACTCAGCCCAACCATAGCCGGCGATTCCAACCCGAGGCACAAGCATCACAGTCCCGACCCCGAGCAACGCCACATGCGCGACGTAGGAACACATCACCAGCCATTGCCTTCCCATGACGAACAACGCCGAAGCCTGCAGGTTGTAGACCGAATTCACCAGGACTCCAGCGGCGACAAAGGGATACACCGCCAGGCTGGGCATCCACCGGAGGCCGACGACATGGCGCATGACGAAGGGGCCGAACAAAGCAAAGGCGCAGAGCAGTGGGCCGAGCACCAGCACTTGCAGATACAGGGCCCGCTCCAGAGTTGAGCGAAATTCTTCGTGCCGGTCACGCAACCGCGCTAGAGTGGCAATCGCAAGCCGCCCCGCAGCCAATCGCACCGCGCCAAGTGCTTCGGCGGCGCGAATCGCCAGCGCTACGAAAGCCACTCCCTCGGCGCCGACGAACCTCCCCACGAGCAGCGGATTGACGAGGGTGCGCAATTGCCACGCTCGCAAGGACGCGGTCAGCCCAATCCTGTACGTGAGCATCGCTCGTGCTTCGCCGGCATCGAATCGCCAGCGTGGGATCATCCTTGCCCGGCGGTAAGCAGCAACAGCGACAAATATTTGCCAGACGACTTGACCGGCCACGGCCGCCCACACCCCCGAACCTGACCAGGCCAGAATCGCGGAGACAATTAATCCGAGGAACTGCCCGGCCACTTCGAACCCAGCGACGGCGCGGAAATCCAAATCCCGCTCCAGCTTGGCGGTGGGAATTCCGGTCAAACCAGTTACCGGAATATTCAGCAGCAACACCAGATACGGCGCAACGAATTCCCGGCTGCCGTACCAGCGGATGAGCAGCGGCACCACTGCGGCACCCGCGAACACTAGTAATAAGGAGATGACCAGCACGATGGTGCCCGCCATGTCGTACACGCGATCTTCGGCAGCCGGCTCGCGGCGCACCAGGTACGTATCCACGCCCGCCCGCGCCAGGCTCGACAGAAATGCGACCAATCCGATCGTGGTCACGAACAGCCCGTAGGCGTGCGGCCCAATCCACCAGGTCAGCACCAGCATGTTGCCCAGACTGACCAGTACGCCCAGGCCATAACGCGCCGCCAGATAACTGCCACCGCAATCCGCGAGCCCGCCGCCAGGTTCCTGCCCACGGTCCGGCTGCAACTTCGCCGCTCGTGACTTGATCGTTCGGGCTTTAATTTGGGAGGACATCACCTTGCAATTCAGAGCGGCGATTCTGCGCCGCCAGTATTCCGGCCAGCGTAAACAGAAAGCCGTTTACGAACTGGTAGTTCATGCCCACAAAACTGGCGTTGACCAGGTAGACCAGCACCATGATTGGCCAGAGAGAACGGAACGCGCGGTCGGGGAACGCACGCGACCAATCCGATGGGCGCCGTCGGCCGATGCGGAACAGATCAATCACCATCCAGAGGTACAAGCCCAGCCCCAACAATCCGTGCTCAACCGCGATTTCGAGATAAGTGTTGTGAAAGAAGAAAGCTTCCACACGAAAGCCGCTGATGCGTTTTGCCAGTTCCGGCTGCACCTGCGAAGCACCCCACCCCACTAGCGGTTTCTCAAGGAACATCTGCCGGCCCGCGTCATACACCGATACGCGATAGTCCAGGGGGCCCTGTTCCGCCAATCGATCACTAAGGGCGCTGGTATTTCCAAAACTCATCGCGAGCAGCAATCCCGTCGCGCCAGCCAAAACCAGGCCCAGGCACACCCGACGCATGCACGCACTCGAGGAGCGCAGAAGCAAAAGCAAGATGGATCCAGCAAACGAGAGCCAGACTGCTCGTGTCCGGGTGGCAAGGATGGCAAGCGGCAAGGTGGCCAGGAACGCCAATCCCAGAGCGCCTCGCAGTCGCCTGCGCCGGTACGCATCCAACGCCATTAGCCCGAGCAAGTTAAGCGTCACTCCGTTAGCGACTGCCTGCAAGAATGGCCCGCGAGCGCGGTCGGCGTGGATTCCCACGCTTTCGTCCAGGATGAACCGTGGGAAAACAAATTCCTTCAGCCCGAGCAGGAAGGCAATTGCGGTGAAACTGAGGTAGGCCAGCGTGATCAAGGCGAAGGTCTCGAAGCGACGGCGCGAGACGTCGTCCTCGAACGCCAGCCCCGCCAGGTGGTAAAGAACGAAAGGCACCACCCACTTGGCCGCGAACACGCTCCAGGTCTGGGCTTCATAGGGCTGGCCCACCACGCCTGCAAAGGCCAGGAGCAGCAACCCCAGCATTGGCCAGGTCACCAGCCCCGCCGCGGGCAGCGGTTGTTGCAGCAACAGCGCGCGCAGCAAGACTACGAACGCCAGCAACACGAAGGCAATGCGATCGAGAGCGTAGAACTGCACATCCGGCGGGCGCAACAACATCACGGCTAACGTACACAGGAAGACCAGGGATGGCTGGGTTATCAAGGCTTGCAACGGCCGCACGGCAGCCACTCCGGTCCACTGGGCCACATCGCTCAGGGAGGATCGTAGGGGGAAATGTCCGGACGATGCCACGCTATGCCCCTGTCCCCTGTGTCACTACGGCCACCGTCTTGTACAGAATCCGCAGATCCATCCACAGGTCCCAGCGCTCGATGTACTCTAGATCGAGCGCCATGTTGCGTTCGAACGAAGGATCGCGGCGCGCCGTTACCTGCCACAGGCCTGTGATTCCCGGAGTCACGTCCAGCCGCCGCAGATCGTTCAGGTCGTAGTGCGCGAAGTCATCCAGCGGGTGCGGCCGCGGTCCAACCAGGCTCATGTCCCCCTTCAAAACGTTCCACAACTGCGGCAACTCATCCAGGCTGTAGCGTCGCAGGAAGCGGCCCACGCGGGTGATGCGCGGATCATTCGTGATCTTGAAGAAGGCCCCTTGCCGTTGGTTGCGGTCTCGCAGTTCGTCCTTTCGTTGGTCCGCATCAATTCCCATGGTGCGAAATTTGTAACAAACAAATTTTCTTCCTTTTCGCCCAACCCGTTGTGCTCGATATGAGATGGGCCCCGCCGAGTCAGTCCTGATCAGCAGGGCGATTACGACCATCAGGGGTGCCAACAACAGCAAGGCGGCTGCGGAGCCTACCACATCGATCGACCGTTTCAGAAAAAGACCGAAAGCCGGAATGGGCTCCTGATGGAGCGTCAGGACTGGCACATGGCCGAACTTTTCCAAGGTTCCCGACCTCAGTTCAAATCCCAGGAGGTCAGGGACGACTTTTACGTCAAGCCTGTTCCTTTGGGCTTCACGGATCACCCGCCGCGCCAGATCGGGCTGGCCTGGAATCGCCAGGATAATTTCGTCGACGAACTGGCCCCTCGCAATCCGGGCCAGATCGTCAACCGTGCCGCATATTTCACCGCCAATCGGCCCGCTCTCTACCAGGAAGCCGCGCACCACGCGTCCCCTCGCAGGCTCCCGGGCCAGGCAGGCAGCCACTTCCCGGCCAAGCCTTCCAGCCCCAACAATCAAGACATTTCTCGTCCGATAGCCGTTCTCCGTGTCCCGCGCGGTCACTCGCCGCTGCCACCGCCTCCAGCCCAGCATGGCCCAATAGTTCAGAGGAGCGCCGGCGAGAATTACCCACATCGAGATCAAGTAAATTCCTGACAGACGCATGGCGGTCGCTACCAGCAAGGTCGACCACCCCACCACCTTTCCGACAGCGACCTGTTGTTCCTCGGCAGAACGGGTCAGGGTGGTCTGATACAAACCCTCCGTGTAGCCCAGCAGGGTCAGCAGGATCCCCTGCAGCAGGAGCATTCCCAATACCGACCCCGGGAGGACCGTGGAAGGGAACAGGGAAGGAGCGCGATGGATGGTGAAATCCAGCACAAGCCGCAGTTGGCTGACTGCGACAAAGTTCACCAGCAGGCAAATGAAGTCCGCCATCACTTCTGCGGCAAGTCTTGAACGCTCTCCAGCAACCGACGGCCTCGGTAACACCGTCTCAGCTAGCATTTCCCAGGTGTCCGGCTGGGTCGCGGATGCCTGCTCGGCTTCTTCGGCCACCCAATGCCGTCCGTCAACCGAGACCGACTGCGGCATTTTTCGGGGGACGGTTCCGCTGGTTGCCGCTCTGCCCGGGATTAACCGCGACGCTGGCGCAATTTTGCGGGCGGAGAATTCAGGCTTGATGGCTGCAGGAGGGGTCACTTCAGATCAATTCCAGGTCGTATCCTTCGATTCTTACGGCCACCGAGCGCTGAATGCACTCGATCGAGATCACCAGATGCTTGCCTTCGCTTTGTTCCAGGATACCCTCCAG
Organism: Terriglobia bacterium; assembly: GCA_020073665.1. Classification (GTDB taxonomy): domain Bacteria; phylum Acidobacteriota; class Terriglobia; order Terriglobales; family Acidobacteriaceae; genus JAIQEU01. The sequence goes on along the minus strand of JAIQEU010000004.1, from coordinate 120,981 downwards.
GCCGTCGAGGCACCCGCCGCGAATTCTTACCCGGCGACCGACCTTGAGAAAGGGATGAATGGAGCAGGGAACTTTGTTGGCCAGCAGCTTCTGGATATCTTCGATCTGCTTGGCCGGAATTGACGTGGCATCGCCACCAAAGGCCACGAAGCGGATCACTCCCTCGGTGTGCAGCACGCCCATCCGCGACTCGGGGGACAAGGCCACGCGAACGAAGGCGTAGCCGGAAAAAAGGGGGATCTCCAGGGTCTTGCGGCGGTCGCTCCAGCGATGAATCTCTTCGAGCACAGGAAGAAAGATCTCGACCCCTTTAGTGCCGAGACGGTTCTTCACTTTTCTCTCGGCGCGGTAGCGAGTCTGGATCGCGTACCACTGCGGAGCCTCGAAGAAAGTTTGGCCAGATGGGTTGGGGCGTAACTTCATTCGACGACATCTTTACCGGGCACGGCTCCGCCATTTGAGCCCCAAGCCCGTTTTGCTGCGGTTTTGCACATTCCGTTGAGCTCAACTCGCGCTGCGCCCAGAGTCCCTTGTAATGGACGCATCTAACCGTCACGCACTCGCCGAAAATGCGCTCTACAACCTCCGGTATAGCCCCTCCGGTATGGGGAACGTGCGCCCGCTCAGCACCGCTCCCAGCAAACGTGCATTCGCCGTCTGCAACATGGCCCGGCTTTGCTGTGCCGCGATCCGCCTCGTCGAACCTGCTTCCAACACCAGGATGACCCCATCGCTCAGGTGGCCAAGCAGCGCAGCTTCACTCGACTGACCGGCCGGAGGGGCATGCAGAACCGTGTAGTCGAAATCCAGGCGGAGCTGTCCGATTCGGCCGCGCAACCAGGAGGCGGACAGCTCCGACTCGTTCTCACCCAGAAATGTCTCTATGGGCATGAACCAAAGTCGCTCTGAAACTTGGCGGGAGGACTTCCGCAAACACCCGGTCTTTGGCTCGACCGAGATCGGGTCTCCGGTGGTCCTCCCATAAGTGTTGGTGAGCTCCAGTGCCTCGTGATTTGCCTCAACCAGGCAAACCGTGCCCGGAGTCTGTGTCTCTAGAGCGTGGGCAATCTGCATGCAGATACCGCCAATGTCACGACCCCGGTCAACGGCACTGAACACCACCTGGCGGGCGGGCCGGGGCCAGCCGGGGAAAAATATTCTTCTCACCAGGCCGCGAATCTGTTGTGCGGCAAACTGGTCGGGATCCCAAAGCACCCGGCTTCGGCTCTCGGCTAACCGCAGCCGGGGCACCGCAGTTTCGAAAATGCCGCCTTTCAACCCGTGGAAGAGTTCCGCGCGCGTGCTCATGATGACAGTCCTCGTTCGCTGGTTCCGCGTGGCAGGGAAGCCAGCACCGCTGCGCCCAGGTAAGAGATGACTTCGTCCGGGGTGCGGAAGGCGGGATCCAGGTAGTCCGCGGCAACCGCTATCCCGGTGCTGAACGTGGCCGCGCACAGCAATCCCATCCATCCGAAGCTCCACTGGGACCGCATCGGAAGCGCCGGTACCGTGGGCTGCTCTGCGATGGCGACGTTCAGGATGCCGCGTTCGTCCAAGGCATCGCCAATCCTGGCCTCTTCGCGCTTGTTCACGTACAGCAGGTACTTCTCTTCTGCTGTTTTCATGTCGCGCAACAGTTCTTCCTGCTTGATGGCATTAGTGCCCAGCCGCTGCGCTACCGAGCGCGAACGGGCCAGAAGCGCGCCGCTGGCTCCGGCTCGGGCCCGCAAGCCGCTCAACTCAACCTGCGCCTTCACCAGTTCGGACTTCACCCAGTCAAAATTTGGGTCCTGTTCGGTGGTCTGCTCCTGCACCGGAGATAATCTCTCCGCCGTGATAGCGGCCTGAGTGTCTGCAATCTCGCGATCGACTTCCTGCACCAGCCGGTACGAAGGCTGGAACTTGGTCAACAACTCAGTGCGCCTGAGTTGCAGTTCCAGCAGATGAGTCTTCATCTTCTCCAGCAGTTGCGGGTTGTCGGATGTGCGAATCTGGGTAGTCCGCCTCTGCGGTAGCGATTGCAGTTTCGATTCCAGCATGCGGATGCGCTCACCAGTCTCGGCAATTGCTGTCTGGAATTGACTGTCACTGGCATTGGCATCACTCAGCTTTTGCAAGGCGAGGTCACGCTCCAGAGCCGCCGATACCACCCCCTCGCTGTCGCTGAATGCAGCCAAGCGGAACTCCGCCTCGGCCAAGGCGCGTGCCGACTCCTTCATCTGCTGCTCGAAGAATGTGAGTTCTCCCGACGGCCGTCTTAGCAGGAGGTGCCTTTCGAGGTAGGCGCTGGCTAGGCAATGCAGCACCTTAGCCGCCTGTTCCGGATCAGAAGAGGAATAGGCCACCGCGATCAGAGATGTTTTTCGCACCGGCTCTGCGTTCAGCCTTTGGCTGAGCCGCTGCGCCGCCCGCGCAACCCGCGCTTCGGGACCGCTGTCCCCAAGCACACGGAACCAGGGTTCTTTCTCCGGAACCAGTCCGGCGGCTTTAACCACGGTGTGGAGAATCTCCTGGTCGCGCAGCAACTCGACTTCTGAGTTCAGCTCTTCCTCGCTCACCTCCTCGCGAATGAACTGCAGCGACTGGGTCGGAGCCGGCGTTACTACCGGATCCACACGTCCCCGCCGCACCAGCACTTTCATGTGGGCTTGGTAGGAAGGAGCTACCAACCCGTAGATCACCACTGCCAGGAAAGTGGCGATAAACGAGATCAACACCAAGCGCCTCTGCCGGAAAAGAACTGCCAGCAGGTCGCGCATCGTGGGGGAGGGCGCTCGTGCTGATCTTCGAATAAGGCTCAGTTCTTCCGGCATGAGGTGCTCGTGCTGACAGCCGTTGTATTGGCCCCGAATCCTGCAACGGAACAGGGGTTTTAGCCCTGCCGATAGGCACGGTTCGTCCCCTGGGGATTCGGCGCCCGTGCGTTAGAACAATCTTCTCCGTAATGGTTCCGGTCCGTCCCCTCTAGAACTGCGCGGGATTCCAGAACATGCCCAGGTTCGAGGCCGGCAAGTACCGCTTCACCTTTGAAATCAGGTTCTGCGGCACAAACAACAGGTCTCCAGGCATTAAGTGGGCATCTTCCTCCAGATTTCGCGAGTTCAACATCCGCTTAACGTCGAGCAACCGTGCCTCCACCAGCTCCGGGGAGGCTCGGCGGAACAAAACGACCTGGGAATGTTTGGCCTGGCCGGTAAAACCTCCAGCAATCGCTAAGGCCTCCGTCACCGTGGTATCGCCGCGCAGTTCGTACTTGCCCGGGTGCGTCACCTCACCCGTGGCGATGAAATATGGCTTGTCAAAGTCCTTGAGGACAACTGTCACCTCCGGATCGTTAAACATGGCGGCGCATGCGCTACGGACCGCCTCCCGCAATTCGGGGACGGTGATCCCTTCCACGTACAGCTCGTCCACGCCTCTTAGTGTGATGAAACCGTCGGGCCGGATGGTGACGGTCTGATTGAACTCGGGGGCAAAAGTGAATCCGATCTCCAGCACATCACTTTTGCGTAACCGGTAGAGCGGACGGCGTTCCCCCGTCAGGGCTGGACTCCATGCGCCGCCCGCTGCTCCGGGTTTCGTGGTCGCTGCCTGCCCAGCACTTTCTATGGCTACCCTTGGCCGTTTTTCCTGGGCGACTGCTACCACCAAGACCTGCTGCAACACGCAACAGGCAAGAGCGAGAATCGTGGATACCTTGAGCCGGTTCATCTTCGCCTCGCCACCGCTGCTCGCCCCACCGGCGGCGGAAATCTCTTTTCTTTATTGCTGGCCACCTGCGACTGTATCCGCACAGACTCGTGGTCAACAAGACATGGGAAGTACTGTCCACAAACGTGGGCAAGGGCCGTCGCACCAATTCGCACGCTAATCAGTAGTGCCGTGCCGGTAGCAACCGCTTCCAGATGGGGGAGCGGCCTGCGTTCGTGCCGGTTGAGCCAGTGGACGAGGAGAGATGTGAGTGGCCTCGCTGGTGGTGTCTACGAAAGTAGACTTGCTAGTGCGCGACGGCCCCACAACAAGCGTCGAAACCTCGCCGGCGAGCCAAAGCCAACCTTTCCCAGCAATGACTTGCTAAATCGGTCGGCCACGACCGAGTCTCCGGACATGCGCAGAGACGGCGACTTTTCCACAGTTACTTACCCTCGTTCCAATGTGAAACCGTCACAGAAACGGGAAACCCAATGGCCTACAGTGAATGACTGCAATCATAAAAATAGGCGTTCCTAATCCACCTTGAGGTCTTATGCCATCCGCCACGTCGTCAAAAGCCATTGTTGTGCTCGTCGCCGATTCCAATCAGATGCAGTCTCAGTTGCTGGTCAGCGCTCTCCGCCGCCGGCCGGAATTCCAGGTTGTCGCCTGCGAGATGAATATGGAGGCGATGCTCAGTGCCATCAAGTCCGCCGAGGTACACGTTGCCGTCATCAATGCTGACCATACCAAAGCCGGCTCGCCTGATATGGCCATGGTTCGCCGCCTGCACCTGGCCCATCCCAAGATCCCCAAAATCCTGTTGCTCGACAGTTACAACCGGGACCTGGTGGTGAATTCCTTTCGGTCCGGGGTTAAGGGATTATTCTGCTTCGCCGAATATCCGTTCCGACTTTTGTGCCGGTGCATCCACAGCGTTCGTGACGGCCAGATCTGGGCCAATGCCGAACAGATTCAATATCTGGTTGACCTGGTGACGCGGGTGCCCTCCTTGCGCGTGGTGAACGCCCGCGGGCGAAGTCTGCTGACTCCGCGCGAGGAGCAAGTGGTCGCGCTGGTTGCCGATGGACTCAGCAATCGCGAAGTCGCCCACGAACTGCGGCTCACCGAACATACCGTCAAGAAATACCTGTTCCGTATTTTCGACAAGCTAGGCATCTCCAGTCGCGTCGAGCTGGTGCTCTACGTCGTCAACCACGGCGACCATCGCGAGGCCGAGTGGGTGGCCGGGGCGTAGCCGTCGTTTGCGGCTTTCCCGCGATGTCCTAAACTGTCGTATGAATGTCCTAGGCGACTTGTACCGTCGCCTCTACTCTTGCCTGTGAGGACGGTGGAGCATGCGCCCAAAGCGCATCGGGTTTATGGGATTCGATGGAGTGGTGGCGCTCGACCTGGTCGGGCCGCTGGAAGCCTTCGCCACCGCGGTCGTTGACGATGGGCAGGGCGGAGTCCGCCGGGGCTACGAAGTCGTGGTGCTTGGCCTGACCAGGAGCTTCGCTGCCGATTCCGGGGTGGCTTTCACCGCACCGCGTACCCTGCAGAACGCCCCCGCGCTCGACACGCTGGTAATTCCCGGTGGCGAGGGTATCCGCCGGCCGAAAGCGAATGCGCGCGTTGCGGCTTGGCTCAAGCGCCGCGCTGGAAAGATACGGCGCATTGCCTCGGTCTGCACCGGCATCTACGGCTTGGCCGCGTCGGGCCTGCTGGATGGCCGCCGCGTCACCACTCACTGGCGGTTCACCCAAGACCTGGCAAAACGTTTCCCGAAACTGAAGATCGAGCCCAACGCCTTGTTCGTCAAGGACGGCCCTATCTACACCTCCGCCGGGGTCACCGCGGGGATTGATCTTGCGCTGGCGCTGATCGAGGAGGACTACGGCCCCGGCGTCGCCCTTCACGTGGCACGTGAATTGGTGGTGTACCTGAAGCGTCCCGGAGGCCAGGCGCAATACTCCGAACCGCTGCAGTTCCAGGCGCGGGCGACCGATCGATTCGCCGACCTGGCCGCGTGGATGATCAGCCACCTGCAGCAGGACTTGTCCGTCGAGGCCTTGGCGCAAAAAGCCTGCCTGTGCCCCAGGCATTTCAGCCGCCAGTTCAGGAACGTCTTTGGCAACACGCCGGGAGCTTTTGTGGAAGATCTCCGGCTCAGCGAGGCTCGCCGCCGGCTGGCCATGCGCGGCAACAGCATTGAAAACGTGGCCACTTCGGTAGGCTTCCACAGCGCAGACGCCTTTCGCCGGGTCTTCGAGAGACGTTTCGGAGTGAACCCTAGCAGCTATCGCCGATTTTTTGGCCATCGTCCGCAGCCCGCGCTGGGGAAGTCTGACGGATCCAAACCTGACTTTCGGGAGCGAGGTGTTCATTCATGAAAACCAAGAGTAGCTTGTCAGTGTTGCTGTTGCTCTTTTCCGTCTTCACCCACATCTGCGCGGCAGAATCCCAAGCCGCCGCGGCATTTCAAAAGATCAAGTCTCTCGCCGGACAATGGGAGGGCAAGGATGACGACGGCAAACCGGCCAAAACCAACTTCCAGGTCGTGGTTGCCGGCACCGCCGTGCTGGAAACCTTGAGCATGTCGGGAATGGAAGACATGCTCACTGTTTACAGCGTGGACGGCGACGGAGTTGCCCTGATCCATTATTGTCCCACCAACAACCAGCCGCGGATGCGCGCGTTGCCCGGGGCTGGCAACCTCATGCGCATGGAACTGAATTTTATCTTCCGCGATGCCGGCAACATGCCGGTACCCACCACCGGCCATCAGCAGAAACTCGACATGCGCGTCGAAGACGAAAACCACATCACCGAGTCGTGGACCTGGCGCCAGAACGGTCACGACAGCGTCCAGACCATTCACTTCACCCGCAGTAAATAGGAAGCAGCGGCGGAGGCAGGGAATCGGGCCCGGCGCCTCCCATCCCGCTTTGCTGTTCAGCCAGCCCACTCCGCGGCGCTCCCGCACTATGACCCGAGCCTTGACGTATCATGTCAAATTCCGGGGGAGCGCGTTGCAGTCGTCGGCCAGAAATATCCTTATGCTGTTCGTGAGCTGGGCGACAGCCCTGGCGCCCGCCCAAACCAGGCCCCCTGCGCCTCTTCCTCCCGGCCAGATCATCGAAAGCGTGGCCTGCTACAACGATCCCACGCAGAGTTACGCGCTGTATTTGCCCTCGGCTTACACGCCCGGCAAGCCCTGGCCCATCATCTACGCCTTCGACCCGCTGGCCCGCGGCGCCGTCCCGGTCAAACTCTACAAAGACTTGGCCGAGAAATACGGCTACATCGTCGCGGGCTCCAACAACTCGCGAAATTTTTCCATGGATGCTGCGTCGAAAGGCATCAACGCCATGTGGCAGGACACCCATCTGCGACTCACCCTCGACGAACGCCGCGTCTACGCCACCGGCTTTTCCGGTGGCGCGCGGGTCGCGGGCATGGTGGCGCTGAGTTGTCCGCAATGCCGGATCGCGGGGGTGATAGCGTATGGGGCCGGGTATCCAATGTCCCAGAAGCCTTCGCCCAAGGATGCCTTACTCTACTTCCTCGCCGTCGGAGACCAGGATTTCAACTGGGCCGAGATCACCATGCTCCGCCGCGAACGCGAAGACCTGGGCCAGCCCTACCGCGAGGTCGTTTTTTCCGGTCCGCATCGCTGGGGAACGCCGCCGGTCATTGCGGAGGCCGTGGAGTGGATCCATTTGAAAGCTATGCAGGCGGGCACGCTCCGTCCCGATCCCGCCTTCATCGACGAAATGTTCAAGAAAAGGCAGGCGGAAGCGGACCAGGCTGTGAAGCAATCCGATGCTATTGCGCAACTGAGCGCCTACCGCTCGCTGGCTTCTGACTTCAAGGGTCTTAAGGATGTGAGCGAGTACGAAGTGAAGTTGGCGGCCCTGAAGAAATCCGCCGCCTTGAAAGAGGCGCTTAAGAAAGAAGATGAGACTATCGCCGAGCAGCGCACGCTGACCGAGGACGTTTCCAGCAAGCTGGCCGCGGTGGAAAATGCCGGTAGCGACGAACGAATCACCTTGCGCCGCGACCTGCTGGATGCCATGACCCAGTTGCGGGCCCAGGCTGAGCACGCCAAAAGCGGCGACCGGCGCCTGGTGCTGCAGCGGTCTTTCAACGACGTCTGGGCTCAGGGAATCGAAGCCGGGCAGTCGCAGTTTGCCAACCATCGTTTTGAACGAGCCGAATTCTATTTCCGTCTGATGGCCGACGTCCAGACGGACGAACCCTGGCCATCGCTGCTGCTGGCCGAAACCCACGCCGCCATGGGAAACAGGAAGCAAGCCATCAAAGACCTTCGCGAAGCCATCAAGCGAGGCCTGAAGAACCCGGATGCCATCGAGCAGGACGGCAATTTGGAGGCCCTACGACCTGACCCTGACTTCCGGAAGATCGTAGAAGAATTGAGGGCGGCCGCCAGGGTTGGCCCAAACTAGAGACGCGTCTTCTGAGGTGGCCCACGATAAGAGCCAGGGCCGCCTGCCACCGGACAATAGATTGTTAGCGTGTTCAGGGATGACAAACTGGCGGACAGGCGTGATTCTCCTCCGAAGCCGACCCGGGATCATCCCGGTTGACAGGAGTGCGCGAACTGACATAATGACAAGCGAATGCGGGGTGGTCTGTTGAGAACTTTAGTGTTTCGCTGTTGTGTTTCGCTGTTCTGCCTCTTGCCGGTTTGCGGGTTCGCACAGCCGGGTCCGGTTGTTGCCAACCAGAACCGCACGCCCGCCGGCATGCTGCAGGGCGGTGTTCTGAACCTTCAACTCGAGATCCGCAGCGGGGCCTGGCATCCGGAGGCCGAGGACGGACCACAATTATTCGTCCAGGCATTCGGCGAACCCGGTCACCCGGCGCAGATTCCCGGGCCGATGCTGCGCGTGCCGCAGGGCACCATGGTTCATGTCACGGTCACCAACCAACTGAAGGTCCCAGCCAAGGTATACGGGTTGCACACCCGCCCCGGCGACGCCAAAGATGAACTGCCGGTGTCTCCCGGCGAAAGCCGCGAGCGCACTTTTCTGGCTGGCGCTCCCGGAACCTACTACTACTGGGCGCGCACCACGGTGCCACGCGCCGTCGGCCTGCTGGGGGTGCTTCAGCAGCCAGTCTTTGAAGACGCCCATCTCAACGGCGCCTTCATCGTCGACCCGCCTGGCGACGTCGTTGCCGATCGCGTGTTCGTGATCAATGTGCTCCTGGTTCCCCCCGACATGGTGCACGCCAATTTCGAAGTGGTCACGATCAATGGCAAGTCCTATCCATTCACCGAGCCGCTGGAATACACGGCCGGCGACACGGTCCGCTGGCGCGTGATCAATCCCGGCTTTGCGGAGCATCCCATGCACCTGCATGGCGCCTTCTACAAGCTGCTGAGTCTGGGCGACTCGGATTCGGACACCCAGTTTGCGGGTAACGATCGCCAGTCGGTGGTTACGCAGGTTGTCAAACCCGCCAGCACCATGATGATGGAGTGGTCGCCTGAGCATGTTGGCCGTTGGCTGTTCCATTGCCACTTTCAATTCCACTTTTCGAAGGACGAACGCGTGCCCACGTTCACGCCTGCCGGCCAATCCGCGCCTGCCGAGCCGGCCCTGGCCGCGCACCATCACGATGGCAGCGCCATGCCGGGCATGCTCGACATGGCCGGCCTGGTGCTAGTCATCAATGTGAAAGCGCCCGCCGGCGCGCCGGCAGCGCCGCCTCCCGTGGAGGCAGCGCGGAAGATCGACCTGGTGATTGAACCGGCGGCGGCGAAAGCCAATGAGCCGACATTCGCCTGTTCGGTGCGCGAGGGAAAGAAGCTCGTGGTTTCAAACGACCGCGCGGTCGGCCCACCCATCGTCGTCACCCGCGGCCAGCCCACCGAAATCACCGTGGTCAATCACCTGAATGCGGCGACTAGCATTCACTGGCACGGCATTGAACTGGAGAGCTACTATGACGGCGTGGTCGGCGGCGGCGTCGGCGACCAGGTGACTCCCGCAATCGCACCCGGGGCGAGCTTCGTGGCGCGCTTCACTCCCAGCCGTGCCGGCACCTTCATCTATCACACCCACGCCGAGGACCCGACCCAGCTCAGCGGCGGCGTGTACGGCGGTCTCATCGTCCTCGAGCCCGGCCAGTCTTTCGATCCCGAGCACGACAAGCTGCTGGTCATCGGCACGCGGGACACATTTTTTGATGCCAAGCGCATCACCATCAACGGGGTAGAAACGCCTGAACCGATTACCCTGGCGCAAGGGACAACCTACCGCCTGCGCCTGATCAACATGGCTCCGAACCTGCTGGCGAATTTCCGCCTCGGCAGCCAGGAGCATCCGGCGACTTGGCGCGCCCTTGCCAAGGACGGCGCCGATGTCCCCGCGCGCCTTGCGGGGGAATCCAACGCCGCCCTGCACATCGTTTCCGGGGAGACCTACGACTTCGAGTATCGCGCCCAATCGCCCGGAGAGGTCCCGCTCGAGATCCTCAACCCCCTCAGCAACGCAAAGCTGGTCAGCAAGATCGTCGTGCGCTGAAAGGGCGCGCGCGGAAAGAGCGCGAAAAGGGTGGGTGCCGGGGATCATCGCTGCACCCTGGGGACGACCGCCACTTCAAGCGCCAGCGAGAAATCCCAAGCGGGAGACGACCGTGGAATCCCACCCTTCAAAAAACGAAGGGTGGGGCACCCGGCAAAATGATCTGGCTCTAAAGTCCGTGCGAATGCCGGGTGCCCCATCCTTCGCCGGGTGCCCCATCCTTCGCGCTTTTTGCGAAGGGTGGGATTCCACGGTCGTCTCCCGCTTGGGGTTTCTCCCTTAATTCTACGGACCGTCGTCCCGGAGCCTGCACCGGCGATTCCCAGCACCTACCCTTTTCGCAAACTGGCGGGTGGCCCACCTTTCGCCGGGTGCCCCACCCTTGGCGATAATTGTAAGTCATATAATAATTCGGGGCCGCCCCGCTCCTTGCGCTTTTTGCTAGGGGCGGGTGTGTGCAGCGTCACCGACCTTCCCTTCCTGGTGGCGATACGATCACACGCATGCCTCGAGGTCTGAAGCGATACTACGGTGCCGGACACCGGCACTTCCGCTCAATCGCTTGCCGTTAGGGGAATGTTCCACGTGGAACCTTTCTCGCGTCGGCGCTTCCCGGGAGACTTACAAGGCAGAACTTACTTGCCTTGATTCGGAGCCGTAGGCTGGCCGCCAGTTCCATTCTCCGGAATGTAATACAGCAATATCGTTTTCCCAATCCGCTCCACCGGTCGATATTGGTCCAGCCATGCGAACGCGCCAGGATAACTTGAATGGAAAAAGTCTCCCATGCGTTGGGCCCGCAGGCTGACCGCGAACCAGCCGGTGACCGGCTTGAACGGTTCGGGAATGCGAAAGGGCGGCAAGCCGGACTGGCTTACGTCGGCGCTGGTCCAGATCGCGATGCTTGGGTTTGAAATGTGTTTGGCATGCAACTCTTCCGCCAGCCGGAAGAGGTCTTGTCCGCAGTCCAGGTCGCAGCCGGCGACAAATATCCGGCTGGGATCTTGGCCCGCGAGTTCGTTGAAGTACGCGATGTAATCATGACGGGCGGCCACGGTGGAAACGCCCTGCCACAGCAGCAACCCGATGAGCAGCGCTCGTCCCCAAACGCGCCGGCTCCCTTGCAGTTGCCAGAGGTAAGCGGCGCCGCAGCCCGCCACGATGGCGAGCAGAGGAAAAAGCACAATCACGTGGCGGATGCCGTAGTAGACCTTCACCGTGGTGGTCGCCAGGAGAATGGCAAGAACCGACAGCCCCGGGACGAGCGGAGTCCACTGCTTGCGGCGCGCCACCCCCGCCAGCGCAACAAATCCCGCCACGCTCAGCAGGAGAAATGGCAGCGGCGCCTTAAGCGCCAGGTCCACAAGAAAGAAATACCACCACCCTCCGCGCTGAATTCTCCCGCGGAAGTAAGAGGGTGGCGCCTGGTTGTTGAAGGCGTATGCCAAGGCTATACCGTGGAAAAGTCCGGGGGCTGGTATCGCGGGATTCGAGAGGACCAGGTTGCGCGCGAGCGGCCTGAGCGGGCCCGGAAAATGCTGGAACGATGGCATCGACTGCGGCGAGAGTTGCATGCTCTCCTGAACACGGCCCGTCGAGAACCCGTACCCGGCCCAGATAACCGCGACGGCAATCAGCAACGCGCTGGCAACTTGCCGCAAGGAGTGGCGTCTCGTGGCTGCTTGAGGCAGGCGTTCATGGCGGCCCACCAGCCATCTGCCCAAAACGATCGCTGCTCCCGCTGCCGGCAGATAAGCCAACGTCGTGAACTTTGCCAGCAACGCCAGGCCAGCGGTGATGCCCATCCACACGCATGTCTTTTTAGAAGGCTTGTCGAGCCACGTGGCAAACGCAAACAGGGCTGCCGATTGGGCAAACGCCGGCGCCATGTCGCTGTAGGCAATACTTGAAAACGCCAGGATCGACGGGATCGTGGTGAACAGGGCCACCGCCATCACCGCGGCAAAGTCTCCAAACTCGCGGCGAGCCCAGAGAAAGACCACCCCTGCACAGAGCACTAAGAAGGGAAGAATCCCGCAACGGGCAAGGGTCAGGTTGCGCAGGTAGTGCCCGTCGCCATAGAGGACCTGGTTCCCGACGTAGTTGTAATTGTGACTGTTGGGGTCGTCGAGCGGCATTTGGGGATAGCGTTCTCCGGCGAGATAGAGCGGGAGACCGATCCCAATCCGCGCCAGCGGCGTGTTGTACGCATCCAGCGTATAGGTGCGCTTGTCCAGAAGTTCGATCGCCGATGAAACGTGACAAGGCTCGTCGAATGCCTGCGCTGTGACTCGATAGGTTCCCACCACCCGAAGCACCGCAACCAAGCTCAGGAGTGCGGCAGCCACTGCGTATTTCCCACGATTCAATCGGTTCTCCTCAATCGGCCTGGATCTTACGCTGGACGGCTCCAAACTCCGTAGCTCTCGCCCAGGAATACCGGGATGCTGATCCCGCCCAGGAAATTTCCACTCACCATCCTATGGCTCAGTGTCGCCCCCAGCACGTGGTGCTGTGCCAGCCGATAGAAAACATATTCCAGCGAGAACGAAGCGGGCCGCCGCCCGAAATCAACCCACTGCAGTTGGGCGCGTTCTCCACAGAACTTCAGGCTGCGGCGATTGAAGTAGTTGAGATGTTCGGCCAGCAATAACGGCCAGCGCTCGCCCAGGAAGCGGGCTTGGCGGCTGTCCAAGTCGGGAACATTGGCGAAGAGATATCCGCCTGGCTTGAGCAAGGACGCGCAATACTTCATGAACTCGAGCGGATCGGGAACGTGTTCCAGCACGTCCCACAGCGTGAGCGCGTCGAAAGAGGACGGGGCCAGGCCGGCTTGCTGCAAACTGGTGCAGAGGATGTCGCCTCGCCCACTGAGCAGTTGCTTCGCCTTGGCGCAAAGAGTCTGGGCAGGCTCCACTCCCACCACGCTCCAGCCGGCATCCGCCGCGCAGCGCAAGAAGCTCCCCGAGGCGCAGCCCACATCCACCAGGCGGCCGCCCGCCACATACCGCTGAACAATTTTCAGGTGGCGCTGCGCGGTGCGTAACCTGCCCCGCGTTTCGCGCTCGTAAACCTCGGGATCAAGCTGGCGGTAGAGGCGGGAGAGTTCTTCATCCGTGGGGCGCAGCTGGCGAAAGCCGAATCCGCAAGTGCGGCAGCGCAAGATCTTGCCATGCGAGACATCCTGCCGCGAGGAACCCAGGTTCGAGGCCGCCAGTTGCCGGCCCCGATCATCGCTGTAGGTCTCCACATCCTGCCGGGAGCACAGCGGGCATGCAGGTAGACCGGTTTCCACTTCTGCGGTTGGAGGTGGCTGCTTACCGAAGGCGGAAGGCGTCACCATTTACTCTCAGCTGGCGGACCGCTCGGCAGGCGGCTCGGAAGCTGGTTTCTCCAATACCGCGACATTGTTGCCTTTCACGAACCGGCGCCGGCCCCGCCAAGTCGCCGAAACAATGTTGAGGAATTCCAGGAAATAGTTGGGGGCTACCTTCACGATCTTGAACGACGAACTCCCCATGTGGATGCTGCGATTAATCCAGGAGATGGGCACCTCGCGCACATCGTAGCCCGACAAGATCGGTTTCAGCCCGGTTTCTACGTTGGCGGCAAAATGGTTTTGCGTGATCTCAAGGTTCTTGAGGATCTCGGCCCGGTAAAGCTTCAGATTGTTGGAAATGTCACGAATGCGGCAGGGAAGGAACAGGTTCACCAGCAAATGGAAGCTGCGGTTGCACAGAATCTTGAAAAACGGGTAGTTCATCAGCACCGAATCGTGCGAAAAGCGGCTGCCGATGGCGCCGTCATGCCCCGCGGCAACCACGTCGAACAGGTCGCGAAGCTCGGGGACAATCTGCAGAAAGTCGCTGTCCATGGTGAGGATGTAGCGTCCGGTGGCAGCCGCGTACCCGTCGCGGAATGCCCTGCCAACGCCGCCCGGAGGCTTGCGATCCACAACTTTCACCCGCGGCTCTTTGAGCGCGACTTGCCGGGCTACCTCGCCGGTCCGGTCCGTGCTGTTGTCGTTGACGATGATGATCTCGTGGAGATAGTCGCCATACATCTGGACCAGCGCGTCCACCAAGGGAGGGATGTTCATCTCCTCGTTGTAGCAAGGCGCCACCACGGAGACCGAGTCAAAGAGCGTGCGATGCGTAGCCAGGTTGACGCGTGGCCGGCGCGCCTGCTCGTTGCCCGGTTTCTTTCCCCAGATGTACAGCGTCCCGCACATCTCCTTGATGAGCGGAGTATGTTCCGCCACGAAGGCGCTGGCCTGCAGCAGCGGGATGAGAGAGCGTGGCGTCCGCGCATGAATAATGTCGTAAGGAATGATTTCCAGGTTGGTGAAACCCTGGTGCGATGCGGCTTTCATGAGCTTGTAGCGGCGCATGCCCACCTGGCAAGGCGCCACTCCCGCCCAGCGGCCGACCGGTCGAACATAGTTCTTAACGAAGACCTGCGGGTTCCAGTAGTTGGATTCGAAAAAAAGCAACTGGCCGCCCGGCTTCAACAGCCGGTAAAGAGCCGCCAGGTTTTGCGGGAACTGGTCGTGGCAGAGAATCGCGGTACCTACCACGTAATCGAAGCTTTCTGCAGGCAGGTCCTCGTACAGGCTGGCTATTCTTACGAACTTGACGTTGGCGATGTCTCGCCGCGACTCCGCGAATTCCTCATTGAATACCGCTGCGGTGATCGGATTTTCGCCCCGCAGCACAGCGGAAAGATGTTCCGTCCACAGGCCGCTGCCCGCGCCCAGTTCGAGGATCGACTCCCCGGGCAGCACGTGGAAGGAGTGGCGGACGGTGAGCGCGCGCCAGCGCAGCTTGAGCGGCGACGTATTCGGGTAGCGTCGCCAGTAAGCCTCGCGGCTACGCTCCATGCTCTTAAGGTTCTCTTCCAGGGACATTGGTTGGAGCGATTCTACGTGAGCATTTCAGTCTCTCGCAATCGTACATTTTGGTGCGTACACGCGAACGCAACCGCCGAGGACAGAAGCCGCTCCTGCGCTGCGGTCGCGAAACTCATCCGATACTAGTGCTTGATTTTTCCCAGCTCTCTTACGCTGCCGGCATCTCAGACCCCTGCGGCGCAGACTGGTCAATCAAAGCAGCTTTGACCGGCGGCCGCTCAAACCGGGTGCGATATTCAAGGCAGGGCCGTTCAACAAAGTAGTAGGAAAGGACGGACGCAATGGCGACACAAATGAGAGCCAGCGGGACCTTGCCCGTGACCGAGGTGTTCCCGGGATTCAAGAACAACTGCTGCCAAAGATAAAGGCTATACGACAGAACTCCAATGAATACCGGGACGCGGGAATTGAGCGCTCTTCCGACCAGAGAAGAACGGTTGCGTACCAGCCAGAGCATGGTTGCCGCTATGCTGAATCCTTCCAGGGTGTAGCCGGCAACAAAGAGATACCGATCGCCGAACCAGAAGCGCAACAAGGGCGACAGGATAAGAAAGAAGACCGGGAAAATCCAAATGACTTTCGCGGTCGCCCGGTAGACCTGTTCGAGGACGTCAGATCCAGTCAGCAGCGCGCACAGGCAGCCAAACATCAAGGTATCAAGACGCGTGTGCAGCAAATAATAAGAATGATCGGCGTAGAAGGAGCCCGCCCAGAAGTGGGTTGCAACCCGGCTGAACGGTCCAGCGATGATCACCGCCAGCGCCACTTTCGCCGCTGCCTGCTTGCTGGTGCGTCGCAACAGGATCGCCAGCGCAGATGGCCACAGGATGTAAAACTGCTCCTCGACGCTGAGCGACCAGATATGTTCGAGCGCCCATGAAGTGGCAAAGCGGGAATAGTTCCAGGTGAAAGTGGCAGCGCTTACCAGGTCCCCCCGGCTGAGGCGCAACCAGCCCAGGCCGCCCAGCAGCGCGATGCAGCCCACGTAGGCGTAGAAACCCGGGAAAATTCGAAAGAAACGCCGTATATAGAAGTTTCGCAGGCTGATGGCCGCGTAGCGCTCGTGCTCACGCAACAGGAGGCTGGTGATCAGGAATCCGCTGATGACAAAAAAGATCGAGACACCCAGGCTGGCGTTTCCGACCACTAGCCAGAAAGGGGTATGGGGCCCAGTGTGGGTAGCCGAGCGGTAGACGTGACCTACAATCACCAGCGCGATGGAGATCGCGCGAAGCCCATCCAGGCTGGGAATACGGTTGTTTTTCACGGAGCCTAGTTTGTCCCCAGCGTGAAATCAGCAACGATGTGAGTGATTTGCGACTGCGCCATCATAGCAGAGCCGGTTCGGCACCCAAGCCGGTGCGAATGCCGTTCGCAGCCGCAGGCTGCTCACATCCCCAGGTTGCAATTGCCGGTTTGCATCGTTCGCCAGTGTGTCTACAATAGCCTTTCGCCAAAGAAGCCAAATGAGCCCCGTCACCAAACCGCGCCGTTGGACCGTGATTGCCTCCGGCCTGCTTTGCGGATTGCTGGCGCTCATCGTGCTCTTCACCGAACGTCGTGCTTTCTACAGTCCAATGGCAGTCGTGGTGGTGGCAGCGATTGGGCTGGCGGCCGTGTTGCTGCAATTGCAGCTGCGCAACCGCGACCAGGCGGTCGCAGTACACCCGCCGGTCTGGTTGAATGTCGTGGGAATCGCTCTCGCGCTGGCTGCACTTTTTGCCGACGTCTTCCGGTTCAGCTTGCAAGTGACGCAACTGCTGGCGCTGGGAGCCGTAGGCAGCTTCGCCATCAGCAGCGCCATCATCCTGCATGCCTTCCGCAAGAACCGCGCCGTTCCCAAGTGAGTGCCAGGTTGGGGGCGACTCGCTGCCCGGCCCCCTACTTACGGCCGAAACTCTACTGCCACCGTGGTCTCTACTTCCGCAGGTTGGCCGTTGAGCTGGTAGGGCTGAAACCGCCACCAGCGCACCGCCTCCATGGCCGCCGAAGCCAATGCCTCGGGTCCGCTCACCGGTTTCACCTTCACCACCGTGCCATCTTGCCCAATCAAGGTATCGAGCAACACGGTTCCCTGCAGATTGGCCTGGCGGGCGCTCGCCGGATACTGGGGTTCCACTTTGTGGGTTACCAGCTGTTCCATCACCTCCGCCGGCACCTGGGCAGGCTGTGCGGCCGTAACTTCGGTGTCCGGGACGCGTGATTCCAGTTCCTGCCACGCCCGGTACCACTGCCACCAGCCCAGGCCGCCAATGATTGCGAACGCCGCCAGCGCCAGCAGGAGCAGGCGGCGCAAAGTCACCAGGCGGCGAGGTTCACTCGTTTTTGTTTCCCTAGGGTTTGTTTCCGAGGTCGGCCGGGTCTGGTTTGCGTCCGGCAACTGATCGGTGGCGACTGGCGACTGATCCGTCCGCTCGGTCCAGTAACGGAGCATGGCGCGCTGCTCCAGCGAAAGCCCGAGGAACTCCAGCCCGCAGTGCAACTGCTCCTGATGACGCACCACGGCTTTTGCCCGCAGCCGCGCTCCCACCGTGGGTAGCCGGAACTCCAGGCCCACCAAATCTCCCGCATGAAGCTCCCCGGCAATCACGGCCGCCAGGCCATTTTCGCCGACGTCGACGGTGCGGCCCGGAATGCTGTCCGGGACGCCCGACCGCAATACCGTCAGATCCACAGGGACCGCGACCGCATGACGAAACACGCGGCGCCGCTGGACTCTTCCGGCTGTGACCGGCGCTTGCGCTGCTGCACTCATGGCTCACCTTTCGCGTACAAAGCCGACCAGTCGTCTCGGCTGGAGACGCGACGAAAGAGGCGCTTGTGAGGTTTTCTTGAGCGGAGTATAGCACTGATTTTTTCTGCGTCACCCGCTGGTATTTCCACAGCCCGAGCGGGATTTGGAGGAACTGGCGGATTGAAGCGTGGGCGGGTAACAGGTTACCGGGTTGGTGGTGTGCTGTGAACTCGTGGGACAGGAGAGGGTCAAAAACAGTTCAGCCCGGAGCTTGGCTCCGGGCCAATAAGGATCTCTCGCCGCCGGAAAGAATGGCAGCAAGCCGAATTTCTCTGGTCGCGCCGCTTACGGCCAGCGCTTAGCGGTGTCTTCCCATCCCGCCGCGCGCGCGGGCTGCGGATTCGCGTTCACCGCGGGTTGCGGAATACGGATGGGTTGCTGGGTCGTGGCCGCGGGAGCTAGCGTCGGCTTGTTGGTGGTTCCGTCCAGTACTGCCTCTTTGTCATCGGACAGCAGTGGCGCCGCTACCCGTAGGGCCTCGACTTCCTTCTCCAGCCGCGACAACTCCAGTTCTTTCTGTCTCAAAACCTCGTAAACATTCTTCATGCTTGGGCACCTGATCGTACATTTCAAATAAAACAGTTTTTCGCACTTTATGCAGGCCTGTGGCTTTTGTCAAGGACGAAGAAGAACAGGGAATCTGCCGTAGTCACAAGTGCAAGAAACATGCCGCGCGTCAATCGTTGCGCGTAATCCCGGAAGCCTCTTGCAGGCTGGTCTTGAAAGCCCAAGCCATCCGCGGGGTGCTGTGGGCAATGCCCAGCCGGCCGCGGGCGTCCAGCAGGATCATCCCGCCGTGCCCGTTGACCCTGATTTTCAGGTAGTCGATGGCTTCGGCCGCCGCCCATTCCGGCGCGTTGCCGGATGCCACCCGGTCCGACGCCCACTTGGCCAGCACCAGTTTCATAATGGGCTCGCCCCATCCCGTGGTGGAAGCCGCGGCGGTTTTATTGTCGGCGTAGCAGCCGCAGCCGATCAAGGACGAATCGCCCAACCGTCCGGGCGCCTTGTTGAGCGTGCCCCCGGTCGAGGTGGCGGCGGCGATGTCCCCGCCGGCATCGAGCGCAACCGCCCCTACCGTGTCGTGCGAGATAGTGGGGGCAAACAGGTCGGCGCGATGTTGCTCCAGATGTGACTGGTACTCGCGCAGGCGCTCCACCTCGCGCGGAATGATCAGGTCTTCGTTCCGGCACAGGGGGATGCCGTGCTCGGCGGCGAAGCGCTCCGCTCCCTCAGCCACAAAGTAGACGTGAGGACTTTCGCTCAGAATTTTGCGCGCGGCGCAGACCGGGTTGGCGATACGCTCCACGCAGCCAACGCCGCCCGCACGCAGCGTGGCGCCGTCCATGATCAGTGCATCCATTTGGACTTTGCCGTCGTGATTGAGAAAGCTGCCGCGTCCGGCATCGAAAGTTTCGTCGTTCTCCATCACCACTACGGCTTCTTCCACGGCGTCGAGGGCGGAACCGCCGCGGTTCAGCGCGCGCCAGCCCGCCGCCAGTGCGTTGCGCACGCCATTCAGGTGGGCCTCGACCATGTCATCAGGGATGGCCCATGCGCCGCCGTGGACGACAAGAACAGGATTGTTTGTCAAAGCGATCCCCACACGTCAGGAAGTGAACGAATAGTCTAGCATCGGCTTGGGCCAGTGTATCGCCAAGGATGATTTCAGCGAGCTGAGGGTTGCCTTGCGAACGCAGAAAAACCGCGAAACTTCGCCGAAGGTCGCGGGTTCCCACTAACAAGTGTGGAGAGTAACAACTCTCAGGTAGCGAAGGAGGTCAATATGTTCAGCAAATATTTTCGCACCATGCTGGTGGCAGTGCTTCTCGGCGGCGGGTTAACCTCGCTGGCGTGGGGACAGGAGTGGAGGGTTCGAAACGGCGATGGCGACATTAACGGCACGGAACTGCGCAATTTCGACGAGTTTCTCGACTCCCATTCCGCGATTCAGAGTGAGTTGAGCCGCAACCCCGGGCTGGCGGAGAATCCCGGGTACCTGGCACAGCATCCTGAATTTCGCGAGTTCCTGCAGCGTCATTCCGGCGTACGCGAGGAGTTGCGCGAGAACCCATCCCGCTTCCTGCGCGCCGATCGCCGCTGGGACCGGCGTCAGGACTGGCGCGACCGTGATCGAGACGACCACCGCTCCCGCGACCGGGACGACCGGCGCGACGGTGACCATGATCGTGACCATCGGCGCCTCCGCGATCGGGACGACCGGCACGACCACGATGGGGATCGCCGCTGATACGGGAACCCCGTCACCTGTGGTTTCGCTTCATACTCCGGAGAGTTCGTAAGGGGCTAGCCTTGCTAGCCTCTTTATCTTTGCGTGCCTGTCTCCCTCGGTGGTATAGAACTAGAGCCTGACTTCTGAAGTCGGAGGTCAGAGGTCCAATGCCCTCCCAACGCGGCCCACTGAAAATCCTTGCAGTGCTGCTGGCCATCGCCCTGTGCAGCGCTATCGGCTATTTCGCCAGCAACTACGCCCGTCACGATCTGGAAACCGCTGACCTGACCGAGGCGGTCCGCCACCAGGCGTCTGGGGATTTCATCCGGCTATCGGATGGCCTGACCCACTACCAACTCGAAGGTCCCGAAGACAAACACACAGTGGTCCTGGTTCACGGTTTTTCCGTCCCTTATTTTCTGTGGGACCAGACCTTCGATCCGCTGGTCAAAGCCGGTTTCCGCGTGCTCCGCTACGACCTTTACGGCCGCGGACTTTCCGACCGCCCAGACGTTCGCTACGATGCCGACCTCTTTGACCGGCAACTGCTGGAACTGCTGAGCCACCTCAAAATTCCGGGCGCGGTACACCTGGTGGGAGCTTCGATGGGAGGGGCCATCGCGGTCAGTTTCGCGGTGCGCCATCCCGAGAAAGTGATCACGGTTGCGTTGCTGGATCCGAAATACAGCGAAGGCGGACCGCTTCCGTGGCCTCTCCGGACGCCGCTCGTTGGTGAATATCTGAACAGCGTGGAGATTTTCCCAACCCTAGTGGCGGCCCAGCAGGAAGACTTCCTGCACCCCGAGCGTTATCCCGGATACTTCATCCGGTATGAACAGCAGATGAAGTATCGCGGCTTCCGGCGGGCCCTGCTCTCGACCGCCCGCAGTTACCTGTCGCGCGACGACCGCCCCGATTACCGGGCGCTACGCAAGAGTGGCAAGCCCGTGCTGCTGGTGTGGGGAAAAGCGGATAAGGACGTTCCCTTCGCGGTCAGTCAGGATGTGCTGCGGGCGATCCCCAATGCGGAGTTTCACCCCATTGACGATGCCGCACACGTCCCTTACTACGAGCATCCCGAGATTGTGAATCCGATGCTCGTCAGTTTCTTAAGCCAGCAGAGTTTGTAGTACTACGCAGTAGCGTCCACGCCCTGCGTCCGGGTATAGGTGTAGCGGATGCGGTGGATCACGGTGATGGTGGAAAGCACGGCAATCAACCACAGCACCGGCGCCATGCGGTTGAATAGTGCCCCGATGATGATCAGCACCAGGCGCTCGGGACGTTCCATAAAGCCGACGCGGCAGGATCCGATCAGCGACTCGGCGCGCGCCCGGCTGTAGCTCACCATGATGGCGCTGACCATCACGAAGGCGCTCAGTACTACATAGAAGAAGCGGTCTCCGCGGGCGTAGAACACCAGCAGGCCGAAGAACTGGGAGGCATCACTGTAGCGGTCGATGACCGAATCGAAGAAGCCACCGAACTTGGTCACCTGGTTCGACGCGCGGGCCACCCGGCCGTCCACCAGATCGAAGAAGCCGGACCCGATGATCACCAGGCCGGCATAGAAAAACATCCGCGCCTGGTTGTCGCCATTGGCATAGCCGAACAGAAACGCGGCAATGGTGTTGACCACCAGCCCCAGGAAGGTCAGCACATTGGGATTGATGCGGGCCAAGGCTAACCAGCGCACGATGGCGTCGAGCAGGACCCCGCAAGCCCGTCCGAACGCGCGGGTCCAAGTCATGCTCATTCGGCGGCGGCCCCGTCGTGGATGGTGGTCAGGCTCAGAATTTCCATCTCCCGCTGGCCATTCGGCGTGGCGAAGATGGCCGTGTCTCCTACCTTCTTATTCAGCAAGGCGCGCCCGATCGGCGAAGTGGTGGAGATCTTGCCTGAGGCCACATCGCTCTCTTCACTGGTGACCAGCTGGTACTCGACTTCCGCGTTCTTGGTGTTGTCAAACACCTTAACGGTGGATCCCAGCCCGACCTTGTCCTTGGGAATGTTGTTCATATTGATGAGCGACATGTCGGCCAGGCGCCGTCCCAGCTGCCGCAGCCGCGCCTTCACAAACTCCTGGCGCTGCTTGGCCATGTGGTACTCGGCGTTCTCGCTGAGGTCACCCATCGCCACGGCTTTCTTGAGCTCCTTTGGAAGCTCATGATTCAACTCGTGTTCGAGCGCGTCCATCTCTTCGCGCAGCTTTTTCTTGATGTGCTCGGTCATGCTTGGCCGAATTATAAACCTTGTTGAGGTCAAGCTCTGGGCTTTAGAAGGCATGCTTGGTTGCGGGGGGCTGGCTGGCCGCGCCGCAAACCAGCCCCGTGGCTAAACCTAAGTCTCAGAGCCGAAAGCCTCCGTCGCAAACCCCGCGTCCCAATTGCCTTTACCGCACACTTGGACTAGACTGAACGAGTGTTGTTCCTCTGTCCCCCTGCGCTCGCGGGTGTCCTCTCATGATGAGCAGCGAATCTTTCCACATAGGCGACAAAGTCGTTTACCCCAATCACGGCGTCGGAATTATTGAGCAGATCAGCAGCCGGACCATTGGCGCCACCGTGGAGAATTTCTACCTGCTGAAGATTAAGTCCAGCAGCCTCAAGGTGATGGTGCCGTTTCACAACGTGGCCACGGTGGGGCTGCGGCGGGTGGTTCGGAACGGGGAAATCCAGAAGATCGTCGATTTCCTGGTGGACGGCGAGTGTGACAACAACGCCGACTGGAAGTACCGCTTCAAGGAGAACTCGGAGCGCATGCGTACCGGGTCACTCCTGGACGTAGCCGCCGTCCTAAAGGGCCTGCTGGTCCTCAGCCAGAGCAAGCCCCTTTCCTTCCGCGAAAAGAAGATGCTGGAACGGGCTCGCTACCTGCTGGTCAGTGAACTGGCCATGGCCAAGAACGTGGAAGAACCCCACGTCGAAGAGATGCTCTCCAAAGCCTTGTCCAAGTGCAAACTCCGCTTCCCGGAAGCTTCGGAATTCGAAGCTTAGTCGTCCGTCGTCAGTCGTCCGTCGTCAGCAATACCCAAATTCTTGCTTCTCATGTTGCGGCAGTAGAGTCACCCGGCTTTAGGGAGTTGATTAGCCCGTTGACTATCTTTGCCACTTCGGAGGCCCGCCCGACTAGCCTATCGGTTTCACTTTGTGTGAGGTAGCCCAGGCGGTTTGCCATGGTCAATTGGGTCTCGACTTCGCAGACTGACCCGCGAGCATGATGCAGGAACAGAACGAACTCCTTGTCCGAAGAACGGCCCTTACCTTCGGCGATATTGCTAGGAACTGATACCGCCGCCCTCCTGAGTTGATTAGCTAAACCGTACAACTCGTCCCGAGGGAATGTACGAGTACACGTGTAAACTTCCAACACTAGCTCAATCGATTTCTGCCAAGCCTTAAGATCTCGATAGGATCCACTCATGAGGCACCTCCCGGAGCAGATCACTCCGTTCTCTTGTAGCAAGAGCCTGAGGGTGAGTCTGTGACAAATGACCAAGTCTTAGGAAGGAAGGGGCTGACGACGGACGACTGACGACGGACGACTGCTATTCCCCCAGCCACGCTCCATACGGTTTCAGCCGTTCCACGTGATCAAACACGATTTTCATGGCGGCCGTAATCGGGATGGCCAGCAGCAGGCCCATCGCCCCCCACAGCCAGCCCCACAACAGTAGGCCCATGGTCACGGCCAGCGGATTCAACTGCAGGCGATTCCCCAGGAACTTGGGATAGAGCACGTTGAGCGAGAACAGGTGCAGGCCGAACACCGTGGCCACAACCGCCAGCACATCTCCCGAGCCCATGTATCCAATCCCCACGAAGATGGGAGGCGCCATGGCCAGCACCACCCCCAGGTAGGGAATCAGGCTCAGAAAGCCGCTGATGAATCCTACAAAATAGAAGAAGGGAAGATGCAGGAGCCCGAACACAATCGTACTCGCGACCCCCATGAAAAGCCCGATCAGCAGATTGCCCACCATGAAGCTGCGAATCATGGCCGAGATCAGGCCCAACGTCACATAGGCGGTGTGGCGGTTCTCAAACGGAAACAGCATCACCGTGGCAGAGCGGACGTGCTGTTGCCAGGTCAGCATGAAATACGCCAGGAATGGCACGAACGACGCCCCCAGAAGAGCGGCGGTCAGGGAACCAAAGCCTCGCGTAAGTAGGTCCGTCCAATTGGTGGTGGTGTGAACGTTAACCACCCCGGTCTCGGCTTCTTCCGGGGGAGTCAAACCCTCCAGGGTGGCGGTCTTCTCCCGGAGGCTCTTCCACTCCGCGCGAATTTGGCTGGTGTACTTGGGCAGGGTCGCCAGGAACGTGGCAGCTTGATTGTACGAGTAGTAGGCCAGTCCGGAGATCACCGCCAGCAGCAAGAGCACGGCCACGGCGGCCGCTAACCCGCGCGGCAGCCGAAGCACCATGAACGCTTCCGTCACCGGCGCCAGCACGAACGCCAGCAGCACCGACACCAGCATCACCGCCAGCACCATTTCGCCCCAGTAGCAAAGTCCCAGGATGACGGCGATGCCAATCAGGTTGAACGCCCAATGCTGCTTTGGAGTTCTTGCCGCTTCGGAATGACGCGGCGATGCGTTTTGGTTCGATGCCTCGTCCGCCATCCAGACATCGTAGTCTAACTTCACGATTTCGTGCCCGACATATAATCCTGAGGTGCCTTCTCTTCCAACCAATACCCCGGAGAACCCGTCTCACCCGCGCATCCTGGGCCTGGATGTCGGTTCCCGCCGAATCGGGGTGGCGGTTTCCGACCTGTTGGGCATTACCGCGCAGGGTCTGGCCACCATCCATCGCCAGAATAAACGCCTTGATTTCGGGCAACTGGAGCAGGTGATCCGGGAATACCAGATACAGGAAATCGTGGTGGGTTTGCCGCTCCGCATGAGCGGGCAGGAAGGCATCCAGGCGGAAAAGATGCAAGCCTTCGCCGAGGAGTTGCGCCGGCGTTTCCACCTGCCGGTGCATCTCTGGGATGAACGCCTCACCTCTGCCCAAGCCAACCGGTTACTGCGCGAGACCGACATGTCGATCAAGCGCCGCGGCGAAGTCGTCGACCAGATGGCGGCTGTCCTGATTCTGCAATCGTTCATGGACAGTCGCCAAGCTCCGGGCTAGTCCTCCAACCCCCAGCCCATCCCGCCGGGGAATTGTCATCAGGTTGTCATTTTTGCCCGCTGGTTTGTCACCAGCTTTCCAATTGGCTGCAAACGTGGACTGGCGCCTCCACCTCAGGCCTTGACAACAATATGACGTCCAGTTAACCGCTTGGTGACAACCTACTCGCGCTGCTTCCCCGATGATGATCCGCAGTTTCCTGCTGCCGTAGCCGTCTCTAGCGCAGTGGCTGTGCATACTCCAACCCTGAGGACCGAGCATGAGCATCGTGACCAACAAGCTTGGGGCACTGGCGTTGCTTCTAGGAGCGACGCTGGCGTTGGTCCAACCTGCCCAGGCGATCCCTGCATTCGCGCGCAAATACGGCCTACCCTGTTCGGCCTGTCATGAGGCGTGGCCCAAGCTGAACAGCTTCGGCCAAACCTTCAAGGATGAGGGCTACCAGTTGAACAACGACCGGGATGCTCCCTTCTACCAGAATCCAGCGTACTGGCCGGTCGCCATGCGGATTACTCCCCACTGGCACTTTGAGGGCAACAGCCGTGTGGCTAGCGACGTGGTGCCGGGAGATGGCACCAGCGGCCAGCAGCAGAGCACCATCAATGCCTCCGGTTTCGATTTGCCCGGAATCGACATCCTGACCGGCGGCACGCTGGCGAAAAACATTTCCTTCCTCCTGGTGCCATCCATCGAGTCGGATAGCGGCACCATCAGCTTCGAGTCCGCCTGGGTGCGGCTCGACCGCCTTCACGGATCGCCGTGGTTGAACTTCAAGTTCGGCAAGTTCGAGCTGGATTTACCCATCTCCGAGAAGCGGATCATGACCTTGTCCAATAATGGCGGCTTTTACCAGCTTTACCACTTCCTGCCTCCCGGCGACGTCACCCCGACCAGCATGGGAGACAACCAGCTGGGCGCCGAACTGCTGGGCCACTCTGCGGACGATCACACTCGCTACGCGCTTTCGCTGCTCAGTAGCAGCGATGGCGAACTGGGGCTGCCCGGAGGGCGCAGCTACGACGGCTACTTCCATCTCAGCCAGGCGTTTCTGTTGCCTCACCTGGGCTTGCAGCGGGTGGGTGCGTACGGATACGTCGGGCTGGCGCCGACATTCCTTCTCACCTCGGACGGGGTGCCCATACCGGGCAGCGGCCGTGGCAACCGGTCGTTTTATCGCGCTGGCGCTTACGCCAGCTTCTACCTGGGACGCTTCGATTTCACCGGCCTCGTCCAGCGTGCCTCTGACAATGTGTTTCTGGCCAACGCCACCGCCGCCAATCAGACGCTTCCCGACGGCGCGCAATCGCCGGTCTGGAACACCGGCACTCTGGAAGCGCATTACACCTATTCCCCCCAACTGGTGTTCATCGGACGCTACGAACTGGTTCGCATGACCCGGCAGGCACTGGCCACGAACCCAGGAGATTTCGCCAACCTCGACGCCTTCACCCTCGGATATCGCTATTACCCGTTCATGCACAGCCGCGCCGGGCTGGCCTGGCACCAGGAGGTTGCGACGGTGCGCTCCAAACTCACCTCGCTGAATGGGCAGGACCAGCGCAGCACCAGCGTGTTCATGGGCTTTGACTTTGCCTTCTGAGAGGAGAGCGACTTCGCGATGCGAATCCGTCCCCAGATTCTTTACTGCAGCATCTTGCTGATCTCTCTGGCCACCGGTGTGGCCTCGGCCCAGAACGCCGGAGCCAGTTCCGGCTACCCGGTCGCGCAAGGCAAGCTGACTGAACCGGAGCACCGGGGCAAAGGGCTCTACCGCCGCTACTGCGTGGGATGTCACGGCGTACGCGGTGACGGAAACGGAGAGAACGCGCCTTATCTCGATCCCAAGCCTCGCGACTTTACCCAGGCGACATTCAAGTGCCGTTCAACCGCGAGCGGGAGCCTGCCGCTCGACAGCGACCTCTATGCGACTATCACCCGAGGCATCCATGCCAGCGGCATGCCGTCATGGAACCCGCTTCCCAGCCGGGATCGCTCGGACCTGATCGCCTACATCAAAACGTTTTCTCCCCGTTTTCACGAGGAGCAACCCGGGCCTGCGCTGCCCATCCCTGCCGAACCTCCGGCCTCAGCGGAGAGCACGCAACGCGGCGCGGCTGTTTTCCAGGACATGAATTGCTGGAGTTGCCACGGCAAGGACGGGCGCGGGAACGGTCCCTCGGCGCACACTCTCACCGATAGCCGCGGATATCCAATCACTCCTTACGACCTGACGACCGGATCCCGCTTCAAGTGTGGAGAGTCCGATCGCGACCTGTTCCGCGACCTGATGACCGGTCTCGACGGGACCCCTATGCCCTCGTTCACCGACGCCCTGAAGCCGGACCAGCTTTGGGACGTGGTGCATTACATCCGATCGTTGCAGACGAACCATGGCCAGGATGGCGAAGCGGCCATGGTTGGGTCAAAAACCGAAACCGGTAAGTGAACTGCAGAAATTTTAATCCAGAAATAGAAGGCTGGTGTCTTATGAAAAAAAATAACCTCCCCCTCGTTGTAACAGTCGTGTTACTGGTCTGCTCCGCCAGTGTTGTTGCCGCGCGTACCGGTTCCGCTCCCAACAATCCAAGCAACGCGTCGGCGGTGGTGACCGGCGTAGTGAAGTTTGAAGGAACAGTCCCCAAGCCAACCCACATCGACATGTCGCAGGATCCCAAGTGCGCCAAGCTGCACCCCGCCGGCGTCCGCTACGCGGATATCGTGGCCGACGGCAACGGCGGACTTGAGAACGTGGTCGTGTTCGTGGCCAGCGGCCTGGGTGACCGTACGTTCGATCCTCCCACCGAACCGGCAGTGATCGAGCAGAAAGGCTGCTTGTATGAGCCCCATGTGGTCGCCATGCGCGCTAACCAGGAGTTGGAAGTCGTGAACAACGACGTGACCACGCACAACATCCATCCGCAGCCCGCCAACAACCGTGAGTGGAACAAGTCGCAGCCGCCCGGCCTCCAGATCGAAGAGACCTTCGCCCGCGAGGAGATATCGATCCCGGTGAAGTGCAACATGCACCCCTGGATGCGCAGCTACATCGCGGTGTTCAAGCACCCGTACTTTGCGGTGACTGGGAAAAACGGCAGCTTCGACCTCAAGGGCCTTCCCCCGGGAACCTACACCCTGAAGGCATGGCACGAAACCCTTGGCACGGCGACGCAAACCATCACCATCGGCGCCGCCGAGTCGAAGCAGGTGGAGTTCGTCTTCAAGGCCCGCCCCAGCATGTGATCGGAAGCACGGCAGATCGCAGGTCGCGGGCCTGGGAACCTGCGATCTGCCCCTGCCCCCTGCCGTTACAAACCTTTACCCAGCTTGACGAACTCTTTACCCAACTTCACACGGGCGTGTGTTCAGATCACATCTCCGATTCATACGGCAGCACTCTCACGCGTTGCGTTCCGGCAACGCCTGGGGGCAGGTACGTCGCAAGCCCAAGTGCGGCCGTGAGTTTCCGGAAGAGGAGTGAGCAACGTGACCCAACGATTCAGCACGACTGCGTGTTTACTGTTGGTAAGCGCCCTGGCTACCGCTGTCGGTTGCGGGGGAGGAGGAAATCACACAGAGCTAAGGGTTTTGCAGGGCTCTGCTGATGCCGGCACGGTGAACGTCCTGGTCGACGGCACCACGCTATTCGGCAATCTGACATTCGCCGTGCCCTCAAACTATGCGGCGGTAAACGCGGGTTCACGGCACCTTCAGATCGAATCGACTAACTCCACAAGTCCCCTGGTCGATGAAACTGTCAGTCTCAACAGCGGCACGAAATACACTCTGATCTCGGCGAACTTCGTGTCGAGCATTGCCCCGCTTTTGCTGGTTGACGACACCACCGCGCCCAGTTCGGGCCAGTTTCAGCTACGCCTGGTAAACGACATGCCCTCGGTGGGCGGGGTTGACGTCTATGTCGTGGCCCCGGGAACGATTCCCGGGTCGGTTCCGCCTACGATCAGCAACCTGGGCCTCGATTCCACGAGTGCCTACCTGTCCATGACTGCGGGCCTGTACGAGATCATTGTCACCGGCGCGGGAAATACATTCTCATATCTCGCCATCGGCCCGGTCACCTTCACGGCCGGCCAGAACCGCACCATTGTGTTGGTCAGCGACCTCGCGGGGTACGGGTCCGTGACCCTGGCGGATCTGAATTAAGTCATCAACAAAAAAAACCGGGAGCATGTCGCTCCCGGTTCGGAGGCCAACGACCAGCAACTGACTCCTAACCCTAAGCTTCCGCCGCCGTGTTTGCGACCATCCAGCGCTGCCGCGGCGGGTTCTTGGGCAGAATGTCCAGGTAGATGACCGCGTAACGGAACGCCATCACCGCAGCCGTGAGCACTGCCAGCGTAGCGGCAAACTCGGTCCACTTCGGCACGTAGTAGACCCCGGAACTGGCTTGCAGCCCGGTGATGGATACGTTTAGCCGGTTCGCCATAAAGCCCATCACCACCAGGGCGCAGGTCCAGTACAGGTATTGCGGGTTATTCCGCACTTTGTCGCGGCTCAGAAGAACTACCGGCACCAGCACGAACAGTCCGATCTCCACCCAGAAGGAGAGGGTCTCCTCGCGCCACATGAACAAGTATGGTGTGGCGTCGTGGGTGATCAGGTCAACAGCTCGGAACAGTCCCCAGAGCGCCAGTAACGGCGCGATCACCCGGCTCACGTCGCTAAGAACACTCAGGTCCAGGCGCACGTTCAGTGAACGCACGCACAGATACAATGCCATGATGGTTACCGCCAGACCGGCGGGAATTGCCGACAGGTAGAACTCGGTGGTCAGATACGGGCTGTACCAGAGCGGATCCAGTTTGCCCTTGGTGATCAAGTAGAGGGCGCCCAGGAACGACTGGTGCATCGAAGAGAGCAGGGTTCCTGCCAGTACCAGCGCGATCAGGAGCTTGTGATGCCAGTGCAGGTAGAACTCGCGGAATCCGGCCCAGGGAATCTTCTCGATCAGCGAGGGCGAGAATTCTAGAGCCAGCACTGTGGTGTAGAGCATCACGCACCAGGAGACTTCGAACAGCACCGAGTGGCGGTTCCACATCACGATGGGATGCCAGATCCTCCACGGCAGCCCCAGTTCGTACATCATGCCCACGATTACGGACATGTAGCCGAGGAACGACACCAGCACGGCAGTCCGCAGCACCGGACGATAGCGCTCAAAGCCCAAGAGGTAGACGGCGGCGGCAATGGCAAACCCGCCGGCCGAGAGTCCCACGCCGCAAAGCGTCCCCAATCCCACCCACAGGCCCCAGGGTTGGGGATCAGTCAGATTAGTGGCCAGCTTGAAGCCGAGCGCAAACCGCGCGTAGGTGGCATAGAGGCCAGCGGCGAAAATCACCGCCACGATGATGCGCCACAAGGTGATTCTGGGAAACCGAGTAGTTGTCATGGCTCAGCTCCTTTCCTTATCCTGCGCTTCCGCCAGCGCCACTTCCGCGCGGCGTTGTGTGATCCAGTACAGTCCTGAGAGCAATGCGCCGCCCAGCAGGATCACGGTCGGTCCATCGCCCAGAGCGTTGGCGGTCAGGACCGGCATGGGTTGCTTGGGTGCTGCGACGAAGCCCAGCTTTTCAAACGGCACATCGGAAATGAAGAACACCGATGTCCCGCCCGCTTCCTCGCTGCCGTAAATGTGCTTTACGTACTTGGAGTCGGTCACAATGCGGCGCTGCGCCTCTTCCAGTATCTCGTCCCGGTTGCCCACGATCGAAGCTCCTGTCGGGCAAGCTTCCACGCACGCGGGCGGTTGGCCCTGGGCCTGGCGCTGGGCGCACATGTCGCATTTCTTCACATAGGGCACCAGCTTCGACCACTCGTAGCGCGGCACGTTGAACGGGCACGCCACCAGGCAGTAGCGGCAGCCGATGCACTTGGAGGCGTCGTAGGTGACCGGCCCGGCCGCGGTTTTCTTCAGCGCGCCCACCAGGCAGGCCGAGGCGCACGCCGGGTCCTGGCAGTGCATGCACATCCGCCGCACGAACTTGTCGCCACGCTCCTCGATCACCGTCAGTGCCGTGACCGAGAGCTTGGCCTCGGTTTCCATCGGGAACCCGTGGACCTCTTTGCAGGCCTGCTCGCAGCTCCGGCATCCGATGCACTTCGTGATGTCTACCAGGATGGCTCGTGTGGTTTCCATGGTCGTCTCCTTTCCTCGTGCTTCGGTACCGCTACGACAGGAAGAACTCCTGCGTCAGCTTCTCGCGCAATGCAGGTGTGACCCGCGTCAGCAGGCCGCTAACCGGCAGTCCGCCATCTTGCGCCAGCGCCGGTGAAACCTGGGCCAGCATGCCGTTGAGGCGCGTGATGTTGTTCTGCAGCCACGGCGCCACCATCGTGCCCTGGACCAGGTTCTTCTGGTTGACCGCCAGATCGGGCGCTTTCACCATGGCAATCCAGCCGTTGCGGTAGGGATCCTGCGTGATGAGGCTGGGATCCGCGATCACATCGTGATTGACGGCTGTGACCACGCCTTCGACCGGCGAGAGCAGGTCGAGAGACTGGCTGCCACTGAACACCGTCATCAGCTTTTGCCCTTGACGGACCCAGCGGTTCAGACCCGCCACCTCGATACGATCGATCTTGCCCAGCAGGTTGCTGGCAAAACTGTCCAGACCCACGCGCGCGGTCTCGGGAGCTTCCTTCAGCACCCAGGTATGCCCGGGATGGAAGCAATACCCTTGGGGAATCTCGAACCCGTACTCGCGCTCGATGCGCGGCGCTTGCGGGGCAGCCCAAAATTCCGGCTTAACCGCTGGACGCTCTTCCGGCCGGCGAAAGTAGCTGATGCTGATGATCAGCAGGAACATCAGGAGGACAAATAGGATCGACATGGGACCTCCTCCGCATCTGCGACTTATCCGGAGTGCTCGACCAGCGCTCGCTCGCATCTGCTTTCAGCCTTGGTAAGTGCACGTGGATGGCAAAACTGGCCAGCGGCTGAATCTGCTGCAGGACAACCACTTAGGCGAGGGCGTTAGTGCGAAAGGACATCTCTACACCTGCGTTTCGCAGGTAATCAGTGCGTTTTGCAGGCATGCAGAACGCAGGAAAAAAGCCCTCAGCAGTTAGCACTTGGCCATATGAAGCCAAGCTGAGAGCTTCTCCGGCTACTTCTTCTTCCTGGCATAGTACCGCCGCGCCTTGTCGCGGTTTCCGCAGGTGCGCATCTCACACCAGCGGCGGCGATGGTTCTTGGTTTTGTCCAGGAACAGCCAGGTGCAATCTGAAGAAGCGCACTGGCGTACGTAGGCCAGATCGTCGGAAACCAGCAGGTCAGCCGCGGCTCGCGCCACCGGCCACAGCACGGAGTTCAGGCTCTCCCCCGGCAAGACCCATTCCCAGGCAAAGCGTCGGCTGGTATGCGCGATTCGGGCATGCTCGCCAGCGTCCTGCACGGCAACGTTTAAAGCCGCTAGTGCGGCGCCGGAAATTCCCCGCCGATCCGCCACCGCAGCGAAGATGGTGTAGATCGCATCCCGCAGGTGAACGGCGTGGCGCACCGCAGTTTGCGCATGTCCGGGGGTATCGAGTGCCAGCCGATACAAGCCCTGCAAGCAAGTCGGCGGAAGCACGCCGGCCTCCGTGCCCCACTCCACCAGATCGGTGTACGCGGTTAGCAGGTCTTTGGGATTCTCGCTGGCACGGTTGTCGATGGTATTGGCGAAGTCGAGGCAGAGATTGCCGCCGGTGAATTCAAATCGCGACTTTGAGTTCGATGGTGTCATCCAACAGATAGTCTACGTTATTGTCTAACCATTAAAACCATCTTGACAAGTGAGAATAGCAGCTTTAGCATGTTTTGACCATCTAAATGTATTTTGATGGTGAGTGCCGATCATGCCCAGCCAAAGCGCAACTGATATCCGTGCCGTGCTTCGCAGCGGCCCTGAGGTCGAAATCGGGGCGAGCCCGCATCCGCCGAAATCCGCGCATTCTCGAATGCCGATCATTCTGGGATTTGCCGCGGTGTACCTGATCTGGGGATCCACCTATCTGGGGATTCGCTATGCCGTCGAGACCATTCCTCCGCTACTCATGATGGGTATTCGTCACTCGCTAGCGGGAGCGCTGGTTTACGCGTGGGCGCGACGGAAAGGAACTCCGTCGCCAACCGCTCAACAGTGGGGATACGCCGTGGTCGCGGGAGCGTTTCTGTTCCTCGCAGGGCACGGCATGCTGGCCTGGGCCGAGGAGAGAGTCCCCTCGGGACTGGCGGCGTTGTTGTGCGCGACGCTGCCGCTGTGGACGGTATTGTTAGGGCGGACCAAGGGGGCCGAACACAGGCTGGGCGTCAAGGCTTGGGCGGGAATCGTGCTGGGATTTGCCGGAGTTGCGTTACTAATTGGGCCAGATTCGCTACGCCAGACCGGGAACCTGGACTTGCTGGCGACAGCAGCCGCAATGTTCAGCGCCTTTGCCTGGGCGGTAGGCACCATCTATAGCAAGAGCGTACGCCTGCCAAACTCCACGGTGTTGTCCGCATCCATGCAGATGCTGACCGGAGGAGTTTGGCTCCTGCTAGCCGCAGGTGTGTCCGGGGAAGCGGCGCAAGTGCACGTGGCCACGGTGACCCTGCGCTCGGTGCTGGCGCTGGCGTACCTCACGGTGATGGGTTCGATCGTTGCTTTCACCGTGTTCACCTGGCTGCTGACCGTAGCGTCGCCGTCGCGGGTATCGACCTACGCTTATGTGAATCCGGTGGTGGCGGTGTTCCTCGGCTGGACGCTGGCCGGAGAAGCCATCGGGGTACACACCATTGCGGCGACGGTGATCATCCTGACCGCGGTGGCGCTGGTGAATACGCGCGGCAGGCCCAATCCACAACAGAATGGCCGCGCTGCGGTGGCCATGTCAGCAGCCCAACCTACGGCAGCAGATTGAAGAAGGTCTTTGCGCGCGCTAATTCTCCATTGCATCGGAGGAGTCTGGAATGGCAAGTCCTGTCAGCAAAGAAAAACTGAGTACGCAGCTGTTTCGCCTTGAGCCGAGAATCCGGTACGTGGCAGTGAACCAGGGTGGCCATCTCGAGGAGATGGAACAGAGTCCAGCCCATCCAACCTACAACCCGCCCGAGAGCGATGTGATGGAGGAACTCATCGTCAACCCGACGGTCCTGGAGATTGCGGCGCGGCGCGGCAATATTGACATGCGAGGGATTCGCTACGTGGTGATCGGCTATGGAACGCAGTTTCAACTGCTGATGCCGTATGCCCAGGGGCATCTGTCGATCGGCGTCGAACTGCATGACGATCCCGTGGAAATTGCCAAGAAAGTGACGGCGGCACTCAACCTGAAGGCGTAACCGAAAGCGTCATAGACTTCAGGTCTCAGACTTCGAACGCAAGAGCTGCGACCCGCCGCCCGCGCTCCCCTTCCTGCATAATCCGGCTTGCCAAGTGACAATGTTATAGATATAACATGTCAGCAATGACTGTAACGACTCAACCGAGTCCGGCTCCCTGGCTGCTGCTGGTGTTCAGCCTGCCTTCCGGCCGGGCCAGCGCGCGGGTGGAAGTGTGGCGCAAACTGCAACGTTATGGAGCATTGGCGCTGCGCTCCTCCGGATACGTGCTCCCGAACCGGCCTGCTAACCAGGAGAAACTGGAATGGCTGGCAACAGCCATCCGCAACTACAAAGGCCAAGCCTCAGTGGTCAGGGTGCAGGCGTTCGACGATCTTTCCGACAAGCGGCTGCGGCAGTTGTTTACGGAAGCGCGAGTCCGTGACTACGAAAAGCTGCTGCGCGAACTAAAGAAGCTGCTGAGCCTGTCGCCCGCGCGCCGCCCCGCGGGCACGCTAAGCCGCTTGCGCCGCCAGTTTCAGGAGATCGCGGCCATCGACTTTTTCGAAAACCCGCTGCGGGCCCAAGTAGAGACGGCGCTGGCACGGGCCGACGAGCCTGCCACCAAGCCCGGACAGAAGGCCAAGGCGCAGTATCTGAACCGGGTGTGGATGACCCGGCCACGACCGGGTATCGATCGGGTGTCGTCGGCGTGGCTGATCCGGCGATTCATCGACCCGCGGGCGCGGTTTGTTTTCGGCGATGATCCCGGCTTGCATCCGGAGGCAGTTCCTTTCGACATGTTTGCCGCAGAGGGATTCGGTCATCGCGGCGAGGATTGCAGTTTCGAAACGCTTTGTAAGGAGTTCGCCATCCGTGACGGCAAAGTGAAGCGCATCGCGCAGATCATTCACGATGCCGACCTGGAAGATGAAAAGTTCGGTCGGGTGGAAGGGCAGGGCCTGGATCGTGTGCTGAACGGCTGGGCTCGGCAGGATGTGCCCGACGATGAACTGCTTCGGCGCGGGATGGAATTGATCGAGGGATTGTATTCCGGATTGGGATGAAAGAACCTTGCCGCAGCGTTCGCGGAGATAATATGAAACGTCTTTTACTGATCAGCAACTCGACCCTTTACGGCAGCGGCTATCTGGACCACGCCGAAAACGCGATTCGAGATTTTCTTGGTCCTGCGAGCCGGATTGCCTTTGTGCCGTTCGCGGTCCACGAGCGCAATGGATACACAGCGCGAGCACGGGAACGGTTCCGGGCCATGGGGTGCACGCTGGTGTCTCTGCACGATGTCTCGAACCCGCGCCGCGAAATTGAGCAGGCAGACGCCATTTTCGTAGGCGGCGGAAATACCTTTCGACTCTTGGCTGGTCTCTACAGCTTTGACTTGCTGGAGATGATCCGCCACAAAGTCATGCAAGCTATGCCGTACATCGGGTCAAGCGCAGGTTCGATCGTGGCTTGCCCCACGCTGAAAACCACTAAGGACATGCCCATCGTGCAGCCTCCGTCGTTCGATTCATTGGGCCTGGTGGATTTTCAGATCAGCCCGCACTACCTCGATCCCGATCCCGCGTCGACCCATATGGGGGAGACGCAGGAGGAACGCATCTTGCAGTTTCTGGAGGAAAATGACGCACCGGTGATTGGGCTGCGCGAGGGTGCCATGCTGCGGGTCGAGGGCGAGTCCGTAGTGCTGCGCGGGGTGACGGGAGCGCGGATCTTTCGTCGCGGGGAGAATCCCGTAGAAGTTACTCCGGGAGCGGAACTCGGCTCGCTGTTGCAACCCATGGTGGAGGCCGCATGACCTGCCCGGCCACCCTGCTGTTGCGGCGCGGCGAAATTGCCAGCCTGCTGACGATGGAGGCCTGCATCGCGGCGGTGGAAGATGCTTTTCGCTTATTTGGGGAAGGCAAGGCAGCGGCTCCGGGAGTGCTGGGCCTGCATGTGGAAGGGGGTGGCTTCCACATCAAGGCGGGAGTGCTCGGGCTGAGCCGCACTTATTTTGCCGCCAAGGTAAACGGGAATTTTCCGCAGAACCGGGAGCGTTTCGGGCTACCTACCATCCAGGGTGTAATCGTCTTGTGCGATGGCGAAAACGGCAGGCCGCTGGCGCTCATGGATTCGATGGAAATCACGGCGCAGCGAACCGGTGCGGCCACCGCGGTAGCGGCCAAGTACCTGGCGCGTCCGGATTCGGAGGTGGCGACGATCTGCGGTTGCGGCAGCCAGGGGCGGGTACAGCTGCGCGCCCTGATGCAGGTTCTTCCTTTGCGTAAGGTATATGCATACGACAGCAATCCGGATCAGGCCCGAAAGTTTGCCCAGGAACTCGGCGCAGAATTGAGAATCGAAATCGAGGCGGTTTCAGATCTGGCAAGCGCTGCGGCCCGAAGCGATGTCTGTGTGACCTGCACGACGTCGCGACAGCCGTTGCTGGCGCTGCCGCACATTCGTCCGGGAACGTTCATCGCGGCCGTGGGCGCCGACAATCCCGAAAAGCAGGAATTGGCCCCCGCGCTCATGGCGGCAAGCAAAGTCGTGGCCGACATGGTGGAGCAGTGCGCTACCATCGGCGATCTGCATCATGCCATCGCTGCCGGAGTGATGAATCAGGCTGAAGTACATGCGGAACTGGGCGAGGTGGTGGCCGGCAAGAAGAGCGGCCGGACTTCGCCAGAAGAGGTCGCGATCTTCGACAGCACGGGCATGGCGTTGCAGGACGTGGCAGCCGCGGCACTGGTGTATGAGAAGGCGGTGGCTGCCGAGTGTGGTTTGACTCTGGATCTTGCAGCCTAGCGGCAACGAGGACTACATGAAATGGATCACGCGGCGGAATGTGAAGGTGGATCGGGTGGCCTGTCCGTGGCTGATTCGGCGATTTGTCGATCCACAGGCGGAGTTCCTATTCGTCGAAGAGAGTGAACTGGCAGATCGCGCCAATCGGGAACCGGCGATTCCGTTCGATGCCCCGCGGTTGAGCCAGATCAAATTGAACCACCGCGGAGAGCGCTGTACTTTCGAGGCGATATTGGAGGATTACAAGTTAAGAGATCTTGCACTCGAACGGCTAGCCCTGATTGTGCGCGCCGCAGATGTTAAGGGACAGGAAGCGGTGGCTGCGGAGGGAGCGGGACTGAAGGCCATCGCAGAAGGGTTCAAGGCCATAGGATTGTGCGATGAAGAACGGCTGGCGCGGCAGTTTCCGCTGTACGACGCGTTGTATGAATATTTACGGGTAGAGAATTCGAAAACGACGAAGGCCTAGTTGGAGGGAGCGATATGCCTTTCATGCGAGTAGCCGTTTCAAAGCTCAACTTATCAACCGTGATTGTTGCCGCGCTGCTGGTTGTCGGGAGCCCCGGAGCCGCGGCGCAGGCTCAGGCTGTTTCAGATTGGAAGGCGGTCGAAGACGTGATGGGCCGTCCCGGGCAAATGCAGCCCGGCGATGTAATTCGCTTCGGCATGCCGCGCAAGGATCTGCACGTGATGGTGGGCAGCATTGCCATCAAGCCCGGATTCGCGCTGGGTTCGTGGGCAGCGTTTCAGCGTGTGGACGGTGGTGCCATGGTGATGGGCGACCTGGTGCTCACAGAGGATGAGGTCGAACCGGTAATGCGCAAGTTGCAGCAGGGCGGGATCGAAATTTCGGCGCTCCACAATCACCTGCTCGGCGAGTCGCCGCATGTCATGTATATGCACATTGCCAGTCACGGGGATGCAGTCAAGATGGCCCACGCGATCCATGACGCGGTGGCGCTGACCAAGACGCCGGGTCCCGATACCGCCGGTGTGCCCGTGGCACAGGTGGAACTGGGCATCGATCAGAAGAAAATCGAGGACATCCTGGGGCACACCGGAAAGGTGAACGGCGGCATTTTGCAGATTGGAGTGCCCCGGGCGGAGACCATTACCGAGAATGCCATGGTCGTGCCACCCACCATGGGCGTGGCCACGGCGCTCAACTTCCAGCCCACGGGCGATGGCAAGGCGGCGATCACCGGCGATTTCGTGCTGACCGGGAAAGAGGTCAACCCGGTGATGAAGGCGTTACGGGAGAATGGCATCGAGGTCACGGCGGTGCACAGTCACATGCTGATGGAAGAGCCGCGCTTGATCTTCATGCATTTCTGGGCCAACGACGATGCCGTGACGCTAGCGAAGGGGCTAAGAGCTGTGCTGGACCTGACCAACTCGAAGAAATAGGAATTCCCGATGGAACCCACCAAGCCCGTATCCCTGGCGCGGTTCGTCGGCTACTTCCTGTGGCTGGGGACGGTTGGATTCGGTGGCCCCATTGCCCTGGCCGGGCACATGCAGCAGGACCTGGTGGACTCAAGGGGCTGGATCACCAAAGAGGACTACGTCGAGGGCCTGGCCCTGGCGCAACTCGCACCCGGTCCCCTGGCAGCCCAGCTGGCAATCTATCTCGGCTACCTGCGCGCCGGGATTCTGGGCGCGACGCTGGTGGGCTGGGCCTTCATTTTCCCATCGTTCGTAATGGTATTGGCGCTCTCCGCGGCGTACGTGCGATATGGCGGGCTGAGTTGGATGCAGGGCATGTTCTACGGGATCGGCGCAGCGGTCATCGGGATCATCGCACGGTCAGCATTCAAGCTGACCAGACTGACCCTGGGCAAAGACCCGCTGCTCTGGGCGATTTTCCTGGTGCTTGCGGTTTCGACCGCCTGGACTTCGCAGGAGAAAATCTGGTTATTCCTGATGGGTGGCGTGGTCGCACTGTTGGTGAAAGCCTGGCCGAAGGTACTCCGGGCAAGCAGAGTGACGAACCTGCTGCTGGCCGGATTCGCCCTGCCGGTGAGCGGCCCGCTGTGGGAGATTTTCGGATTCTTCGCCAAAGCCGGGATGTTTGTCTTTGGCAGTGGACTCGCTATCGTGCCGTTTCTCTACGGTGGCGTGGTGCAGGGACATCATTGGCTCACCGACCGCCAGTTCGTCGACGCGGTCGCAGTCGCCATGATTACTCCCGGGCCGGTGGTGATCACGGTCGGCTTTATCGGATATCTGGTGGCGGGAGTCAGCGGCGCGACGGCTGCGGCTTTGGGCGTATTCCTGCCGGTATACTTGGTGGTGATTATTCTGGCGCCATCGTACAAGCGTTGGGCGAAAAATCCTCAGCTCAACGCGTTTGTGCGTGGAGTGACCGCCGCCGCCACCGGAGCCATCGCTGGGTCCGTGATTGTGCTTGCCCGGCGATCCATCTACGACGTCCCAACCATCCTGATTGGCGCTGTGAGCCTGGGGGTGCTGATGAAATGGAGAATCCCCGAACCGGTGATTATTGCGGTAGCAGCCGTGGCTGGCCTGGCGCTGCGGCACTGACGATTTCGGCTCGGCGATACGATTACGACCTTTGGTGTGGGGGCTTCCGGCTTTCTCGTTGACACTGCATCTCCCGGTGAGCGAAACTCCGGCCATACGTTCATTGGTGCGCTGTCAGGAGTGCATGGACCGATATTCCATTGTTGATCGTGGCTCTGCGCAGCCTTTGCCCGAAGCCGTTGCGGCCCCGGGTGAGGGCGGCGAATCGGCTGCGCTTGCGCCGGTCCCGGTGCGGGAGCCTCTGCGTTTTCCCGGCGATGACGGCGGAAAGTCGCTAAGCGAAATGGCGCTGCGCGATCTCGATTCCGCGCTGCAACTGTTGGTGGAGCGGGCCCAGTACATTACCGGGGCTTCCGGAGCGGCGATCGCATTGCGAGTCGGCGGAGACATGATCTGCCGCGCCACCGCGGGACCGTCGGCGCCAGAACTGGGTGCGCATCTCCAGATTAATTCCGGGCTATCGGGGGAAAGCGTCCGCACCCGGCAGATTTTGCGCTGCGACAACGCCGAGACCGATCCCCGCGTGAACCGGGAAAGTTGTCGTGCCCTGGGCATTGCGTCGGTGGTGGTGATGCCGCTGCAGCGCGAGCAGGAAGTGAACGGGGTCTTCGAACTTTTTTCCGGCAGGGCCTACGCCTTTGAGGAGCGGGACATTACCGCCCTGCAACGGCTGGCCGAGATGATCCAGACGGCTTTTGAACACGCCGACGCGGCCAAGCGGGCGGAGCAGGAAATTGCCGCGAAGGTGGACCCGCCAACGGCCGCCATTGTGGCGGTGGGTACCTTAGAAGACGCGCCCCAGTTCGATCCCGAATTCGAGCATCCCGCGATCAACCAGCAGCCCGCAAAACTGCAAGCGGCAAAGCCAGCAGTGGAGACGGTGGCGAAGCTGCCCGAAACCCTGCCTGCACCCGCAGCCGATCAGCCCAAACCTGTGCTGTTGACGGAGACGGGCAAAATCCGCAAATGCGAGGCCTGCGGATTTCCGGTCTCCGAGGGACGAACGCTGTGCCTGGATTGCGAAGCAGCACGCGTACCGGCTGGGGAACTCAAGCCCAGCGAGGCCGGGAACGAAGCTCCAGAATTCCTTTCCCAGATTACCGCCGGCAACCAGGAAGGCTGGCTGCAGTCCCACAAGTACTTGGTCGGAATCCTGGTGGCGGTTGTGGTCCTAGTGGTTGTGCTGCTGCGGTTCCGCTAAGTCTCCCAAAGCATTCCACCGCCGAGGAATCAACAGGACCCAGGCACAGGACCGTTCTTCTCGGCGTGCTCGGCGGTTGATCTCTTGTCTTACTGCGGTGCGGTGCCTTTCACGACCAGCGCAATCGGCAAGTCTTCCCCTGACGCCGTCTTGAGTCCAGCGGAAAATACCCAATGATCTTCTTCGTCCTTGGAGATGCTGGCCGCGGTTCCGCTTTTTGCCTGCACCAGGCTCAATGGCCCGGGATGGCGGGTTCCGGTGGCCTTGCGGCTGAGGTCCAGCAGATCCTGAAACTTGAGAACCACATCCGGATCTGCATCAGAAGACGCCGGGACCAGCAGCAGGAAGTCGCGGTTCGGGGCTACGCCTAGATGGTTGCCGTCGTTGGGGATCATTTCGTAACGCAGGGTATAGGTTCCGGGCTTGATGGCCTGGCCGC
The DNA here is from genome assembly GCA_020073665.1 of Terriglobia bacterium. GTDB lineage: Bacteria > Acidobacteriota > Terriglobia > Terriglobales > Acidobacteriaceae > JAIQEU01. The sequence continues at coordinate 79,367 of JAIQEU010000004.1, read as the reverse complement.
GATAATCGGTGGTGGCCTGGGGGAAGGAAATTACGCCCACCAGCGAGGACTCGCCGAGGGGATAGATGGCCCCTTCGGTATCTTTCTTCGGCTGCGCGGGCAGACTCTTGCGCAGCCATATCTCGCAAGTCACCGTGCCGTCGTCGAGGGTGACACGGTACCCTTTGGAATCCAGCGCTTTCTTGACCGCGTCGGAGATGCTTGCGTCACTCGGCGGTCCAATCGGGTCAACCTTGCCGGTCTGGGCGGCAGAGGACGCGCTGAACAGCGTGACCAGGCACACAAGAGCAAGTAGTTTTCTCACGTTTCTCTTTCCGAGGGCCAATCCCTAGCGCGCGAAACTGCCGACGAAGGCGCTGCGCTTGCCGTGCGATTCCCAGTCCACACCCAGGCCGGGGCCGTGATAGCTGTCGGTCAGCGCCACTGCCGGCATGGAATGGGCCAGTTCGGTGAGTGGCGGATAGAAAGTCACCTCGTTGCCGCAGAGATGGTCTTGGTCGCCGATGGAGCGGGTCTGCACGGTGGCGAATTGGCCGGCGCGAAGCAGGGCCACACCGTGCTGCTGGTGGTTCACCACCAGCTCCATGGGTGCGGCGATCACCTGCTCCACCTGGCTGAGAAGTTCGCCGCCCATCTGGTGCGCGAACGACACCAGTGCGGCACGCTGCTGCTCGGTGGCCTGGTCGTCGACCAGCAGGATCGCATGTGCGGGATAAGGATTCTCGTAAGGATCGCCCAGGGTTCCGTGGGCGCGGACCGCGGCCGCGACGGTCAACCCATCGAGCGGCACGCCGTCCCAGCTTCCGCTTTGTACGTGCCATGCCAGGATGGCCTCGTTGCCGACCAGGTTGACTTCGCCATTGGCGAAACACTGTCCGGTGTAGACGTCAGCGCTGCGGGTCTCGACATAGTCACCGCGAATCTGCTGCGCGAATAGGGAAGCGGAGAAAGCCAGGACGACGGCGAGTACAAACAGGGAACGCATGGGAACCACCTCAACCCCAGAAATATGACCCTATTGTGCGCCAAAGGGATGGTCGGAGGGAAGAGGCGCCAGCGCTGACTCAACAATTCCCAGTGGTAGTGTTGTCTGCAAGCGAGCATTCCTGCCTGCGTTGACTTGAATCCCCCCGCAGCCTACCATCAATAGATTCTCCCGGAGTAAATCGGCGGATGATCGGCGAAACTATCTCCCACTACCGCATGCTGCGTCAGCTTGGTGGTGGTGGCATGGGTGTGGTGTATGAGGCCGAGGACCTCAACCTCGGCCGCCATGTGGCCCTGAAATTCCTGCCTCCGGAACTGGAGAAAGATGCGGGAGCGCTGGAACGCTTTCAGCGTGAGGCCCGAGCCGCGTCGGCGCTGAATCACTCCAACATCTGCACCATTTACGAGATCGGCCAGGCCGATGGCCGCTACTTCATCGCCATGGAGTTGCTGGAAGGCGAAACCCTCAAGCAGCGCATTGGGAAACAGCCCGTGGAGATGAATCTCCTGCTTGACTTGGGGATCCAGATTGCCGATGCGCTGGAAGCGGCCCACGCCAAGGGCATCATTCATCGCGATATCAAGCCGGCCAACATCTTCGTGACCACGCGCAACCAGGCCAAGGTGCTGGATTTCGGGCTGGCTAAGCAGACGCTCAGGCCTGACGCCCTGCTGGGCGGTTCCACCCTGGGTATGGCGGTCACGGTGGATGACAACCTGCTGACCAGTCCCGGCTCGACCGTAGGTACGGTGGCTTACATGTCTCCGGAGCAGGCGCGGGGCAAGGACCTGGACGCGCGTACCGATCTGTTCTCCTTCGGCGCGGTGCTGTACGAGATGGCCACGGGCTCGCTGCCGTTTCGCGGCGATACCTCCGCCGTGATCTTCGAGGCCATTCTGAACCGTCCGGCCGTCCCGCCGGTGCGGCTCAATCCCGACGTTCCTTTGCAGCTGGAAGAGATCATCCTCAAGCTGCTGGAGAAAGATCGCGATCTGCGCTACCAGGGTGCGGCAGAAGTTCGTGCCGACTTGAAACGCCTGAAGCGGGACACGGAATCCGGAGCCATTGCGGCGGCTAGTTCGTCGAGCACGATACGGACGAGAAGTTCGCCTCAGAAAAAGCCGCGAAATCTGTGGAACCTGGTGGCCGGCATCATCGTGGTGCTCGGCATAACGGGCCTGGCGCTGACGTTCTTTGCGCGTCGTGGGCGCGCCGTGATGTCGGAGAAGGACGTCATCCTGCTCACCGATTTCGTCAATACCACGGCCGACCCGGTGTTCGATGGCACGCTCAAGAAGGCGCTGGCCGTGGACCTGGAGCAGTCTCCGTATGTGAATGTCTTTCCCGAGCAGAAGGCAAGGCAGACGCTGCAGTTCATGGGGCGCTCGCCGGATGAGCGCATCACCAGCGATGTGGGCCGCGAAATCTGCCTGCGTGACGGCATCAAGGCGATGCTGAACGGTTCCATCACCAACCTGGGCAGCGAGTATGTGATTACCCTGGACGCGGTCAACGCCTCGAGCGGTGAGTCGCTGGCGCGCGAACAAATCCAGGCCAGCCGCAAGGAAGATGTCCTGAACTCGCTGCACAAGGCGGGATCAAGCCTGCGGTCGAAGCTGGGAGAGTCGCTGGTCTCGGTGCAGAAATACGACAAGCCGTTGTCAGAAGCGACTACGTCTTCGCTGGAGGCGCTGAAAGCGCTCTCCTTGGGCGACATCAAGCACGAGACCGGTGACGAGCTCGCCGCACTGCCCCTGTATCAGCGTGCGGTGGAACTGGATCCCAACTTCGCCATGGCGTACGCCCGCCTGGGAGCGGTCTACAACAACCTGGGACAAGTCGACCTTTCCGAACAGAATCGCCAGAAGGCGTTTGAGTTGCGCGACCGTGCCAGCGAGCACGAGAAGCTCTACATCATGTCGCACTACTACAGCGATTCCGGGCAACTGGACAAGGGAATCACGGCGCTCGAGCTGTACAAGCAGACCTATCCGCGGGATTCGGTCCCCTACAACAACGTCGCGGCTATCTATAACACGCTCGGCCAGTACGAAAACGCGCTCGACAATGCGCGCCAGTCAGTAGAACTGGATCCAGACAGCGTGAGTGGCTATAGCAATCTGTCGCAGGCGTATGCCGGCCTGGGTCGTCTGGAAGAAGCCAAGGCAACACTCGATCAGGCAGTGCAGCGCAAACTGGGCGGCCCGGGTATGCACACCCAGCTCGCGGGATTGGCGTGGGCCAAGGGAGATGATGCAGAGGTAGAACGCGAACTAACTCTGGCCAACAAGGGTCCGGACGGCGAGTTGAATGTTGTCTTCACGCGCACTGCGATCGCTGCTTTGCACGGGCAGCTTCGCCAGATGAGGGAAACGGGCAGCAAAGCCCGGGAAGCGGCACTGCGCCTGCAACTCAAAGACCAGGCAGCCAATGAATACGCGCAGGAGGGGCTGTTCGAGGTTATTTTCGGGGCGAACAAGAACGGGTTGGCGGACGCGCAACAAGCCCTGAAGATGTCGGATTCGCCCAACGTCATCCTGAGCGCGGCGTCGATTTTGGGTTTTGCCGGGCAAGAAAAGGAAGCCCAGAAACTGGTTGACGATATCTCGAAGCGCCGCCCCTATGATACCAATGTGCAGTTTGTCGCCATTCCGCTGGTCCGAGCTTCGATCGCTCTGGACCACGGGGACGCTGCCAAGGTGATTGATGAACTGGATGGGGCCATGGTGTACGCCCGCTCGAACACCGGCTTGTTGTACTTGCGTGGCGTGGCTTACTTGAAGCTGGGCAGGCCCGAGGACGCAATCCAGGCGTTCCAGCGCATTCTTGATCTGCGCGGAGTTTCCTTCTTTGATCCGGCGATGGCCGTCGCCAAGCTCGGTTTGGGCCGTGCATATGCCTTGCAGGGCGACAAAGCCAGCAGCCGGGTTGCTTACCAGGACTTCTTCGCGATGTGGAAGGATGCCGACCCTGATGTGCCTCTGCTCCGCGAGGCCAAGGCGGAATACGCGAAAGTGCAGTAAGGCAGGATTCAGCTAGCAGGTCGCAGGTGGCGGCCCAAGGTTCTGGTTCTCCTCAATATGAGGCCGTATCTGAATCCTGCGGCCTGCGACCGCCAGTCTGCGGTCTGATGCCCGAAGTCCGGTTTCTCTACTGTAAAACAATCACCAGGATTCTTCCGTCCGAGTGGTAGCCGCCGCCGGTGGCGTTACGCGCGTCTTGTATGGGGTTCGGCGGCAGATAATAATACATGCTCTTGACCTTGCCGGACTTCTCGAGACTGGCGCCGATGTTGTCGCGCTCACCGTCCACCGCGGGATCGATCTTGTGGGTCACCTTGCCGTTGCGCTGGTCTTTTTCGAAACCGATGTCGTGCGTGCCCGCGCCCGCCCAGAGGAGTTGCCCGTTCCAACTGGTTGGGGCCTTCCAGATGCGGAAGTGATGCCGGCTGGCCACGACGGAATAGGCTTCTGCCTGCTCGTAGCCGAAATCCTGCACCCGGCCAAACAGCTGCAGCGGGCTCATGGGCATGGCCAGGTAGTCTTTCTTGTTGATGGTTTCGAAAACGGCTTTTACTGCTGCTTGCGTGTTGTTAGTGTCGGCCACATGCCAGTTCGCCGCCTCCAGCGCGGTCTGCACCTGCTGCTGGGAGCCGACCAGAACGAAATTCACCATGTCGCCCAGATTGTTGAACTGGTCGTTAACCCGGCGCGGCAGGCCGTCGATCTCCTTACTCAAGCCGGCGTCGAGAGGAGTGGTCGAGACCGTGAGCTTGGCTGGGGTCGCGGTGGCGGTGGTCGTCGGAGCATTGACCCCATTGCCAGCCACAACGGCGGAAGACGGATTCGCCGTAGCTGGAGCAGACGTGGCGCCGCTGCCGAATTGTCCTGCCAGCCAGGTTTGTGCCGCTGCTGCCAGCTTCTGCTTGACGTTGGGCTCAGCTGGAGCGGGCTGGGTTTGTCCGGCGGCGGGTTGGGTTTGGTCGGCCGCCATTGCGGATTTTGCGGGGCTCGTCGGGGAAGACGCAGCCCGCGATCCGATCAGGTGCACCTTCACCGAGAATGTCCCCGCGCAGGGTGGCGTTCCATCCGCGTTGACGCCGAGAAACAAGTGGCCAGGGGCATCGATTTTCAATGCCTTGCCGCCGCCGACGAGGAATGCTGGCGCCGATGGCTGAAGCCGCGCCACCAGAGACCCCGGAAGGGCGTCGGGCACGGGAAGTTTCGGATCCTTGGTAGCGGTGCTCACACCGAGTGGATCGCAGATGGTTGCAGGTGGCGAGACTGTATGCCGATCCGGGATCGCAGCGGGTGCAGGACCGGCCGCGGCGATCTCGAGGTAGTCTCCCGATTGAAGTTCGAGACCAGTGTCGGTCCAGGGTTGAGCGGTCGACACCGCGAAGTTGAGATCCTGAGACGCGACCGCAGTCGCGCCGGTTGGAGACTGTGCCCAGGCCAGGCCGCCGAACATGAGCGTCAGCCAACCGATTGCGGCTAAATGCTTCATGGTTGAAACCCACTGACAGAGGACGAAATCGGACTGACGTATTATCCACCGTAAGAACGCGTGGAAACAACGAGCAGCCTGGAAAAAGCACCAGGCCGATGGGCGGCCGGCGATACCCTGCGAATTCGGTCAGTGGGCAGGCTGCCGGCGTTGCGGTTCTGCTATCCGCATTTCCCGGTGTTGTGGCAGATGCGGTGCGACGAACTGCAGTTGCCGGGCTCAGCCAGCTTTCCATCCGGGCCAATGCAGTTCTGGGTGTGGATGCACCAAAACAATCCTTCATTGGAGCGTGGCACTGTTGGATCGGGCTCGGCCAGGATGAATTGCCCCTTCCAGCGCAGCCCGGGGCAGAGATTCGGATGGTTGGTATCGAAGCGATCGGACTCGGCGATCATGCGGCACCTCCCGCGGCTTTCAGGATGGCGCGCTTGACTGCCACCCGGGCAAGTTGGACCTTGTAGGAATTATGGGTGAAGGGCTGGGCCTTCTGCAGGGCGGCGTCGGCGGCGGCTTTGGCCACGTCTTCGGAGATGACCTTTCCCGCCAGCGCTTGCTCCGCCTCCGGCGACGGCCACGGCACCGGCGCGACGTATCCCAGCACCACCCGCGCGGAAAGCACCTTCGAACCACTCAGGTTGAGCGCAACCGCCGCGACCGCCAGCGGCCAGTCGAAAGCAGCTTTCTGGCGGATTTCGTAATGCGCAGCTCTCATCCCGCCCGCAGCCGGAATGAATACTTCGGTGATGATTTCGTTGGGACGCAGATCATGCTCGCGCTCTGTGTCAGTCTTGGGGATGACATAGAACTTCTCCAGCGGCAGCTCGCGATTTCCCTTGGGACCTGCCAGCCGCACCTTGGCACCGTAGGCGATCAGCGTTGGGACGATGGTCGAGGGGCTGACGAACTTCGCCGGGCCGCTGTTGCCGAGGATGGCATGAAAGCGGTTGTCGCCTTCGGCCACCAGGTCTTTGCCAACTTTGTCCTTAGGCAGCAACCCAAAGCCGTTGCGGAAGTACCAGCAGCGCGGGCGCTGGCACAGGTTCCCGCCGAGCGTGGCCAGATTGCGAATCTGCGGGCTGGCGGCATCATTCAAAGCCTCGGCCAACGCAGGGTAGTCTTGCAGGACGTTGGCGTTGTCGGCGAGATCGCCGAGCGTGGTCAGCGCGCCAATGCGAAGGCCTTGCGCGCTGCTGGTAACGCCATGAAGTTCCTTGATGTCCTTGATATTGACCAGCCGCTTGGGCTGCTCCACGTCGTCCTTCATCAGCGCCAGCAAGTCGGTGCCGCCGGCTAGGACCGCGATCGGTCCCCACTTGGTGCCCAGCAGTCCGACCGCCTGCTCTTTGGTTTGCGGAGTTGCGTATTCAAAAGCTCGCATGCTGCACCTGCCTCTAGTCCAGATTGTGGTCCGCGAGCGCCTTCAGCACTCGGTCCGGGGTGAGTGGCAAGAAGGGGACGCGCACGCCAATGGCATTGGCGACTGCGTTGGAGATCGCGGCTCCGGGCGAGATCACGGGCGGCTCGCCCAGGCCAATCACGCCGCGCTCGTCGTAGCCCTTGCCGGTCATCATGTGGACAACCAGTTCGGGGATGTCGCTGATCCCGGCCAGACGATAGAACTGCATGTTGGGGTTCAGCATTCGCCCGGTGAGTTGGTCCATGATCTTCTCTTCGTACAGCGCATAGGTGATGCCCATGATGAGCGCGCCGTAACACTGGCTCTCCGCCGTTTTCAAATCGATGATGAGGCCGCAATCTTGTACCGCCACTATTTTCTTGACCTTGGCTACACCGGTGTCGGTGTCGACCTCGACTTCGGCCATCTGCACACCGCCCACACCACTGTTGGTGAGATCAGGCGGCTTCGACTTGTCGGGATTCTTGCCGCGTGCCGTAAGCGGCACGGCCCCCAGCTTGGAGCAAGCCTGCTTCCAACTCAGGGAGCGGCTGGGATCACTCTTCACCCGCACCGTGCCATTCACGCATTCCAAGTCCGCAGGCTGCGCGTTGAGCGCGGGCGCAACTTTGGTGAATAGCCCTTCCCGGGCATCCACTGCGGCGCGCCGGGTTGAGGAACTTACTCCTCCGATAGTGGTCGAGCCTCCGGACCCACCCGAAGGGGGATACATGGTGTCGCCGATATAGAGGCTGATCGCTTCGATCGGAAGACCCAGCGTCTCCGCAGCCACCATCAATATGCAGGTGCGGGTACCGGTGCCCAGGTCCTGAGAGCCCAGCTTGATGTCCACCGAGCCATCGGGATGAAGGGTGAGGTCGCAATCGCTGCTATGGCCGCGTCCGCCCCAGGTGTGGATGGAAAGGCCAAGCCCGCGGGCCACACTGCCAGAGCGATCCTGGCCACGACCACGCCATTTGTCTTTCCAGCCCATCAGGTCGGCGGCGATGGCGAACTCTTCGCGGTAGTTCTCTGCCCGCGGCCCGGTGATGCCGAGGTTCTTGCGGAAAAGCTCGAGCGGATCCAGATTGAGCTTGGCCGCCAAGTCATCGAGCGCGCACATAGTTATCGCAGCGGCTTGCGGATGATTGGGCGCGCGCCAAGCCCTCGCCGGTCCGATGTTGTTGCGGATGGCGGTGTGTTCCTTGTGCTGGTTGGGAATGTTGAAGAGATATGGAATCGGAGGCATACCGCCGCCACCGGGTCCTCCTGTTCCCCACGATTCCGAGTGCCAGGCGGTCAGGGTTCCGTCGGTCTTGGCCGCGACTTTCACCCGGGCGTAGGCCGAGGGCCGGGCGCCGGCGACCTGCAATTCCGAATCGCGCTCCAGCATCATGCGCACCGGCTTGCCGCCGGCCTTCTTCGAGAGCCGGGCCGCAGTAATGTCCCAGCGGTCAGCGGCAAACTTGCTGCCGAATCCACCTCCGATGTGGTCCTGCTGCTGGCGGATGTTGGCCGCGGGCAGGCCCAGCGGTTCCGCCATCTGCCCAGGAATGCCAGAAACGTTTTGAGTGGAGAGGTGGACGAGCAGATGGTCCTTATCGGGCCACTCGGCGGTAGAGCCGTGCGTTTCCAGGCAACAGTGGGTGATGACGGGAGCGCCGTAGAGGCCTTCGGAGACCGCTTCGGCTCCCGCGAAGGCCTTGTCAGGGTCGCCCTGATGAAGCGCCGAAGCCTTCTGATACCACGAGGCGGAGTGGCTGCTTTCCGCCAGGGGATGGTAAGCCGCCTTTTGGATAGCTTCTACAATTTCGGCGGGCAAGCCAAATTTCTTGAACTCGTCAATGACATCCGGGGACGCCTTGAAGGTCACGCCCAGTTGCGAAACTTGGCTGGCCACTTGCGGCGGGGACATCAGGTCAGTCGCATCCCAGATGTCGTCCTCGCTCATGGGGCCAGGAACGCCTCCTACTCCTGCTGGCGGCTCGGCGTCGCTGACCAGGTGGGGCAGTTGCTGGTACTGCACTTTGATGACGCGGATGGCATCTTCAGCGGTGGGTTCGTCTACCGCTGCCACGCCGACAATTTCATCGCCCGCCCACTGCACCGTGGTTCCGGGCTTCTGAATGATCTCGACTGCTTTAACCCCCGGCATTTTCTCGGCAGCGCTGGTATCAATGCTGACGATGCGCGCCTTGGCGTAGGGAGAGCGCAGGATCTTACCGAACAGCATGCCGGGGCGGGTGTAGTCGTAGCTGTACTTGGCCCGGCCGGAGACCTTGAGAGGGGCGTCCACCCGGGAGACACGCTTGCCGATCAGGGTGCGCTGTTCAGCGGCTGGCCAACTGTAATCCGGCATGGCTTACACTCCCTTCTGCGCCATCTGCGCGATGGCCTGCTGAATGCCGTGGTAGGTGCCGCAGCGACAGAAATTGCCGCTCAGCCCGCGACGGATGTCTTCGGCGGTGGGTTGAGGATGTTTATCCAGAAATGCCTTGGCGGCGACCACGAATCCCGGGGTGCAGAACCCGCATTGCGAGGCGTCGTTGTCCACGAATGCCTGCTGTACAGGATGCAGTAGCTCGCCCTGCATCAGCGATTCCACGGTGGTAATCGGCCTGCCTTGGGTCTCGATGGCCAGCACCGCGCATGCATAGACTGCCTTGCCGTCCATCAGGACGGTGCAGGCGCCGCACTCGCCGCGATCACAGACCCGCTTGGCCCCGGTGATCTCGAGGTGATCGCGCAGGGCGTCAAGCAAGGTGACGCGGGGTTCGAGCTGCAGGGCGTGCTTCTTGCCATTGATGGTAAGCTCGACCGGAACCTTGCCGGGGCCGTAGACCTTGACCGGTTCGCCGGCGGCCTCAACCACGTGGGTGCCCATGATTGGCACGGCCGCAACTGAAATGCTGGAGATTTTCAGGAACTCGCGGCGGGAAACGCCGGAACCCTCGTCGTGTGGTTGCTTCGGATCGTTTTCTGGCACCTCAAACCTCCGCGTGGCGGTTCTTGCCGGCCGCCACTGCCGGATTATCTCTGCCGGATGGAAAACTTGGACAGAGCACGAGTGTTTTGGTTAGCCGTTGGCTGGTTTGGGTCGGCGACGGAGAAAGTATACAACTTGGAAGGTGCGGACGAATGTACACGTAAATTTAGCCGAGCATAGGACTAAGCAAATACTCCCCCGCCCGCCAAGGTTACTCAGCGAACGGGGGTTGGGATTGCACTGAGGCAGCGGTCGGAGGATCAGGAGCCGGATTGCTACTTCTTGAGCGTGCGGATGTACTTCACCAGTCCGTCAATCTGTTCCTTGGTCAGCTTGCCATCGTAGGGCGGCATCTTGTCTTTGCCCTTGGTGATAATGGTGGTGAGATCGGCATCGGACTTGCCCTGTACGTCCGCCGAGCCCATGTCCTTGACCCCGAACTTCTTGCCCATGGCGGTGTCGCCCTTGCCATCGGCGCCGTGGCACATGGCGCACCTGGCCTTGAAATCGGCGCCGCCATCTGCCAGCGACCAAGTGGAAAATACCAGTGCGAAAGTCATCACTGCCAGAACTGCTTTCAAGACGTTCTTCATTCTTTTCTCTCCTAAGAAATTGACGAAGTACCTGCACACTCCTAATCAAACAGAGAAGCACGTGCCTCGCCATATTAAGGCCCGAGTACGGTTGCCGGCAGCCGTGGGGATACTTCCGCACTCTGCTGCCTACTGTTTCAAACACTTAGATCAGGCGAATGTTGCCCACAGTAATCCTTTCTTAGGCCGATGACAAGTCGTGATGCCGGTTGAGTTGGGGCGTTTCTCCCAAGGCATGAGCAATCTGGCGCAGTCTGCCCATATCGGGCGGACACTCTAGTCCGCCGGCTCTCGGCTTTGACGTTTCCTGGTCAACAACCGTCCCGCTTCAAGAAAAGGGTCAGAAGCTAGGGACAAGAGTGTCAGTTCCACGCCAGGGGGTCGCGGGAAAACACCCTCGATTCGCGGAATATGCCGCATTTCCGGCGAAAGGGGCCAAGAATCCAAAGTTATGCAATCCGGCAAGCATATGAAAAGAAAGCCGCCTGTTGGCGGGTCAGGAGTTCGTGCTTTGGCCCCCGGGATGCCATTAGAGGAGGGAAGTCGCTTTGGGAGAATATCGCCGTGGACCCCACCTTGATGGTTGTTGGCTTGAATCACCGTACCGCCCCGGTGGCCGTGCGCGAACGGTTCTGGATCAGCGAACCCCGCCGCTATGAAGCCCTGGTGCAGTTGTCGCGGGCCGAAGGCATTGAAGAAGTGATGGTGCTGGCCACTTGCAACCGCACCGAATTCTTCCTGTGGGCGAACGACGCTTCTCTGGCCGCGAATTCTGTCTTGCGGTTGCTTTCCGCCGAATACGGATTGAAGTTGTGCGAGTGGCAACACTTCTACCGCCTGCTGGACGACGCTGCCCTGATGCACATTTTCCGCGTGGCCAGCAGCCTGGACTCCATGGTTCTGGGCGAGCCGCAGATTGTTTCCCAGGTAAAGGGGGCATGGCAGCAGGCGCAAAAAGTCAGCAGCACCGCCCGCTTCCTCGACGCGGTCATGCAGAAAGCGCTCACCGTCTCCAAGCGTGTGCGCAACGAGACCGCGATCGGCAACTCGGCGGTATCCATACCCTACGCGGCGGTGGAACTTGCCCGCCAGAGGCTCGGGTCTCTGGACAACAAGAAAGTGTTGCTGCTGGGCGCGGGCAAGATGGGCGAACTCTCCGCCCGCTACCTGGTGAACAGCGGGGCATCTTCCATCCTTGTAGTCAACCGCACGCTGGAACACGCGGTCGAACTGGCAACCAAGCTCGGCGGTAAAGCCGTTCCCTTCGACGATCGCTGGCAGCATCTGGTGGATGCGGACATCGTCATCAGTTCGACTTCCTGCCCACACACGATTCTGAGCCGCGACGAGGCGGAAATCATCGCCCGCGAGCGCAAGCAGCGGCCGCTGGTGCTGGTGGATATCGCCTTACCAAGAGACATTGATCCCAGCGTGAGAGAAGTGGCCGGCGTCTTTCTCTATGACATTGACGACCTGGAGAACGTGGTGAAGCACAACGCCGGCGAACGCGAAGCTGCGGCCTCCGAAGCGCAAAAGATTGTTGCCGCCGAAGTGCAGGGGTTCCGCCGCAGGCTGCTGGCGGAACGGGTGGTGCCCACGATTATCGCCCTGCGCAACCGGCTGGACGAGATTTGCCGGCAAGAGATGGAGTCCTTCAAACAGGAGAACGGGCCATTTTCCCATGACCAGGACCAGATGCTGGACGCGGTGACATCCCGGATCACGCAGAGAATTGCTGGCTCGCTGGCCCGCGAACTCAAGGATCTTCCGGAAAAGGTGGAACAAGAACAGATGACGGCAGCCGTGCAGCGGCTGTTCCACCTGGAAACGCCCCAAGCGGCGCTTGCCGGCACCAGAATGTAGAGCGAAGGCAAAGCAACACGGAAGGGGTTTGGCGCTACCTCATAACCCTCATTCCTACGGAGCGCCCAACGGGGGAAGCCTAAGACTTCCCCCGTAATGTTTCCCGCCTTGTCCCGCCCACACCGCCGGTCGTACACTCCCCCTTCATGCCGGACGACACCCAAATCGGCGGACGCAACGGTAAATTTCCCGCGACCCGCTGGTCGCTGATCGTGGCGTCGCGCAGCGCGCAAGCGGAAGAGCGCCAGCGCGCCCTCGATACCCTCATCGCCGCCTACTGGAAGCCGGTTTACAAGTACATCCGCCTGCGCTGGGGCAGGGACAACGAGCAATCCAAAGATTTGACCCAGGAGTTCTTCGCCCGCTTGCTGGAGAAAGACTTTCTCGAGTCCTACGACCCCGAAAAAGCGCGCCTGCGGACATTCCTGCGGGTGTGCGTCGACCGTTTCCTCGCAAATGAGGAAAAAGCTGCCCAGCGCCTCAAGCGCGGCGGCAACGTCCAATTCCAGTCCTTAGATTTCGAGTCAGCCGAAGGCGAGTTGCAGCAGTTGGAGATTCCATCGTCTGAAACCATGGATGATTTCTTCGCGCGCGAATGGGTGCGCAGCCTGTTCAGTCTGGCGGTGGAGCGCTTGCGGCGGGAATGCGAGGCGCAGGGCAAGCAGAGACATTTTCAGTTGCTCGAGCTGTATGACATTGACGAAGGTGGCAAGGAGTTAACTTACGAGCAGGTAGCGCGTCAATTCGGCGTGAAGGCTTCGGACGTGACCAACTATCTGGCTTACGCACGACGCGAGTTTCGCCGCATTGTGCTCGAACAACTACGAGAGATGACCGGGAGCGAAGCCGAGTTTCATCGCGAGGCGCGCGCCCTGCTGGGCATGGATGTGGACCTGCCATGAAGTTTCTCTCCAATGCCGCGCTCGACCGCCTGCGCGCCGCCGCAGATGCGCCCGACCTCAGCGGCACTCGCTACCAACTCGTCGACAAGCTCGGACAGGGCGGTATGGGCGGTGTTTACCGCGTCGAGGACACCGCTCTGGAGCGTAAGGTCGCCCTCAAAGTGATCGGCGTGGCCGACCCCGGTGGCGAACTGGCGGCACGGCTGTTGCGCGAGGCGCGTGTCATCGCGCAACTGGAACACCCCGGAATTGTTCCTGTGCACGACATCGGCACCTTGCCGGACGGCCGCGTGTTTTACACCATGAAGCTGGTGCAGGGTCGCAGTCTGGACGAGCATGTTCCGCAACTGGGCAGCATCGCCGACCGGCTGCGGGTGTTTGAGAAGATCTGCGAGGCGGTGTCGTTCGCCCACGCCCATGGCGTGCTGCATCGCGATCTGAAGCCGCAGAACATCATGGTGGGGCCGTTCGGCGAAGTGCTGGTCATGGACTGGGGCCTGTCCAAGGTGCTGGCAGATGCCAATCCACCCGCACGCCTGCCGGGCGCGATTTCGAACGCTGGGCCGGGCACCGGCCACGGCGCTGTGTTGGGCACTCCCGGGTACATGGCGCCGGAGCAGGCCCGCGGAGAGAAGCTCGACCAGCGGGCGGACGTCTACTCCCTGGGCGCGATTCTCAAGTTCCTGCTGAATTTTGGAGAACGGCCGCCGAGGCCAGTGGTCGCCATCGCCGAGAAAGCCGTGGCAGAAGATCCGGCACTGAGATATGAGGCGGCTCAAGAACTCGCTGCCGATGTGGCCCACTATCTGGATGGACTACCGGTTAGTGCCTATCCCGAGAGTGCACCGACTCGCATCTGGCGGTGGACGGTGCGGAATCGGGCCTGGCTCCTGCTGATTTTGGCCTATGCCCTCATGCGCACGCTGTTTATTTTGTGGCGGGGGAAATAGGTTTAAAGGATTTCTCCAGGGTGTTGAATAGAAATGCAGCGGGCTGGAAAGCCCAAGTTCAAGGAGGCGTCATGAACAAAGCCGTGTTGGGACTGGTGGTGGGCGGTATTCTCGGCATTTTCGACGGGCTAACCGCATGGTTTACACCGGCGGTCCGCGCACAACTGCTGGGAATCGTAATTGGGTCGACCGTGAAGGGCCTGATCGCCGGAGTGCTCATCGGGTATTTCGCGCGCAAAGTGCAGTCCCTGCCGCTGGGCATCGTCTTCGGACTGGCCGTGGGCCTGGTGCTGGCTTTCGCGGTGGCCGCCATGCCGGACCCGTCGGGCAAGCACTACTACTTCGAGATCATGCTGCCGGGCGGAATCGTGGGCATGATTGTGGGTTATGCCACGCAACGGTTCGGCAGCGGGCCACAAACCGCGACCCGGTAGCTTCAAGAGAAAGATCAGAAATCTATTCAACCTTTGGAGGAGTCATGTCACGTGTTGTGCACTTTGAAATTCCCGCTGACAATTGCGGGCGGGCAGAGAAATTCTACGCCGAGATTTTCGGCTGGAAATTCCAGAAGTTCCCGGGTCCGCAGGACTACTGGCTCATCAATACCGGGCCGAATGAAAAGCCGGGCATCAACGGCGGCCTGTTGCCGCGCCCGCATCCCGGGGCGCCTGTGGTGAACACGATCCAGGTGGAGGACTTGAACCAGAGCCTGAACGCGGTCGCAAAACACGGCGGAAAGACGGTCGTACCGAGAATGGCCATTCCCGGCGTAGGCCACTTGGCCTATTGCCTGGACACCGAAGGCAACACGTTCGGAATGATGCAGCCGGATGCCTCTGCTCGCTGAGGGTCAGCCTCCGCTGGACGTGTCGGAGGAATGTTCGGGCTCTTCCTCATCAGAGTGGAAGAGCCCAAATTTTTTCAGCTTGTAACGCAGGGCGTCGCGGGAGATATCAAGGAGGCGCGCGGCGTGAGTCTGATTGCCGTTGGCCTGGCGCATGGCGATCTCCACCATGGTGCGCTCGACTTCTTCGAGCGAAGTGCCGCCTTCCGGGATGTAGAGCCGGGGCAAGCTGCGGCCGTTGGGCAGTTGCTGGCCGCCATCGCGGGGGGCGGTGCGCTCAAATACGGTGAGCCCCCCGGATTCCGCCACTGAGAACGGCAGGTACGCAGGGCGCAGCCGCGGCTCATCTTCCAGGATCATGGCGCGCTCGATCGAGTTCTTTAACTCACGCACATTGCCGGGCCAAGTGTGTCCCAACAACAGGCGGCGGGTTTCGTCGGCGATTCCCTGCACTGATTTCTTGAACTTGCGGTTGTAGCGTCCAATGAAAAAATCTACCAGCGGCAAGATATCTTCTTTACGGTCGCGCAGCGGCGGAATGAAAATCGCAATGATGGCCAACCGGTAGTAAAGGTCCTGGCGGAACTGGGATTCGCGGACCGCCTTCTCCAGATCGCGGTTGGAAGCTGCAATCACCCGCACATCCACCTGCATGTCGCGCACCCCGCCGACCCGTCGAATCACCTGGTCTTCCAGCACGCGCAACAGCTTGGCCTGCAGCAGGGGCGAGAGTTCGCCGATTTCGTCAAGGAACAGGCTTCCGCCGTCGGCCATTTCGAACAAGCCCTTTTTCATCGCCTTGGCGTCGGTGAAAGCGCCCTTTTCGTGGCCGAACAGTTCCGCTTCCATCAGGGTCTCGGGGATGGCGGAACAGTTGATGGCGACAAACGGTTTCTCCTGGCGCGTGCTCTCGTAGTGAATGGCTTTGGCGATCAGGTCTTTGCCGGTGCCGCTCTCGCCCTGTATCAGGATGGTGGTGGCTTCGCTGGCGGCGACCTTGCGGACGAAGTTCATCAACTCGGTCATCTTGGCCGAGGTGCCGATCACTTCATGGTAGCCCGCGCGTCGCCGTACTTCGCTGCGCAAGGTCTGTACCTCACTGCGCAGGCGGGTGGCTTCGAGGGCGTTCTTGATGGCGACGTTGAGCTCGTCGAAATCGAGCGGCTTGCCCACAAAGTCGTAGGCACCAAGTTTCAGGGCTGCCTTCACATCATCGAGCTGGGGGTCGGCGGTGATCATGATCACGGCACGGGCGTCGCCGTTCTTCCGTAGCTGATCGAGTACTTCGAGACCGCTCATGTCGGGCATGCGGACATCGAGCAGGACCAAGTCTGGGGACTCGTGCTGCGCCAGCTTCAGCCCGGGCTCCCCGGCCTCGGCCTCCACCACGTGATAGCCCCATTCCTCACACTTCTGGCGCAGCGACCAGCGCACCAGGCGCTCGTCGTCCACGATCAGGATTTTCTCGGCAGGCATGCGATTATGGATAGCTTACTACGGAATAACGCGCAGTTTCAGACGCTTCCTAACAGCCGCACGGGAAAATGGGCCGCCAAAGCGCGGGCGAGGCGTTCGTCGGCGGTGACCAGCGCCGAGTCGGTTGCGACTGCCAATGCCACGTAAAGGCTGTCGTAAGCCGTGCGGTCGAATCTCAGAGCGATGCTCAGCGCATTTTCCAGCAGACCGGTGCAAGGAACCGTAGTGAAGCCAAATCGCAATACACGGTGCAGGGAGGATTGGGCATCTGAGGCAGAACACCTCCGTTGCCGCACGGCCTTCCACAGCACGTTCGCTAACTCGGTCCAGAACAGGTCAGGCACTAGAAAGCGGACCTCATCCCGAGTGTAGCGGCGGAGTAGAGACACCGCTTCGGGTGCCAGGCGCTCGCCAGACGCTGGCAACAACCACTTTGCGGCCACGCCCGCATCGACCACGAACGTGGTCACCGCTCGCGGTCCTCACGCACCATTTGTTCGGTGGAGGGAAACGGGCCGGCGCCGGGCGAGCTCTGGCTGTGCAATCGCAAGACCTGCTGCAACAGCTGCTCACGGCGCTTCAGTTCCTTGGCCGTGGGAACCGCCTGCTCCAACACACTGACGAGTTCGGCAGCCATCGACTTACGGTTCTTGCGGGCTCGAGCCCGCAGGGCTTCGTACAGCTCCTCAGGGACGTTTTCTACGTATAGGGTAGCCATATCTGATTCCTAGGTATTACCTAGGAACAGTATAGCACAACTCAAGTATCTATTGGATCTGCTTTGAGGCCGTCGCGTTCGGGATCAGCACCAGCAGGTCATTACCGAAAATCAGGCGCTCCAGTTCCTTGTCCACCGCGCCGAACGATGGGAAACCCTTGCGCAGGCCGCGGAGATCAAACATGGTCCAGCCGTCGCTTTCCAGGTGGTCGAACATGGGCCGCAGAAACAGGAAGTCCGAGTCTTTGTCTTCGGCCAGGTTGAAGGTGGCGGGCTGGAAGGGGCGTCCGATGCCGGCGAAGCGCAACTGCGAGCCCTTTACACCCAGGATGAGGATGTGCACCGACTGGCTCCCCGCCGAATCCGCCAGTTCCGCCACCAGGTTGCCCAAGTCGTTGTTACGCAGCGGATTGAAGCCTTTGTAGGTGTGCTCGCCACCGAATTTCATCAACACCCTGGGTGCATGGCCCTCGAACTCGGTCGCGGCTCGATACCCTTCAATGAAGTTTTTCTTCATCAGCAGGGCCCGCTGCCGGTTGGAGTCGTAGCCGGAGCCATTCATGTTTTTCTGGTAGATCTCACGGCTTTCGATCAACGACGCGATCAGTAACTGGGCCTTCGGGCTGCCTTGTTTCTGCAAAAGATCTCGCAATTTGTTCAGATCAGCGTCCGAGGCGGTCATCATGTAGGTATCGGCTGGACTGCCACTCTTGGCCGAGGCAGCGTGGGCCTGGTCGCTTTTCTGCAGCAAAAGTTGGGCCAGGTCGGCGGCGTCTTTCCCGGGAGCGGTAGTCATGATCTGGGTCAGGATGTAGCTGGATGCGCCCATCAGTTCCTGGTCCAGCCCCCACAGGCGAAGTGCGCCACCTTGCGCGGAGTGCGCGCAGCCTGAGAGCATGTCGAACTCTTCCTGGAAGTTGTAGAACGCGATGGTCTCAGGGAACTGCTTTCCAAATGCGATCAGCTGGTCCCGCCCGTCTTCGCGGGTCATCCACTTCTGGAGTTCGTTGGCAGCCAGCGGCCCCGTTTCGACTGCCATGTCTTGAAAACTCAGCGGTTCGGCCATGCGACAGACCGCGCTCACGAACCGCGGGATCTGGGCGATACCGTGATCTTCACCGATGAGCACGAACTGGGCGTCAGAAACCGCCTTTTGCAGCACGGGAGCGCCCAACCCGGCGAGCACGCCGTCCTTCACGGTCAACTCGTAGCGGTTCTTCAGCAACCTGTCGGTGAACTGTTTGTCCTGGGCGAGGGCGGGTCTCATCCCGCTTAACACCAGCGCGATCGCGAACACTAGCTGCAGCTTCTTCAAAGTGGCATCTCCTCCAGGGATTTAACTTGCGAATACTACGCGAAAATGGCCCGGATTGTCCCTCCCGCAGGTACCGCCGCGAGACCCTGCTTACCTCCTCCATGCGTCTTTTGCGGTGCTACAATTATCTGTTTCGTACCGTCCCACATAGGAATCTATATCTCTCTGAGGTGCACTAATGGCAACCGTTGAAGCCCCCACCCGTCCACAGATTCGCCTGCATGAAGGGCCATTCGTTAATGAACCGCTGACCGATTTCAGCAAGGAAGAAAATGCACGCCAGATGCGAGCCGCTATCGAGAAAGTCCGTGGCCAGCTGGGCCGCGAGTACGACCTGATCCTCGGCGGCAAGCGCGTCCGGACCCAGGACAAGATCAAGTCCATCAACCCGGCGAAACCGTCGCAGATCGTCGGCCTGCACCAGAAGGCCGGCAAAGAGCAGGTAGAGCCGGCCATAACGGCTGCGCTCCACGCCTTCGAAAGCTGGAGCCGTACGTCCGTCGAAGAACGGGCCTCGTTGCTGTTCCGCGTCGGCGACTTGCTCCGACAGCGCAAGTTCGAATTCTGCGCCTGGCTCAGTTTCGAAGTGAGCAAGAACTGGGCCGAGGCCGACGGCGACGTTGCCGAGACCATCGATTTCTGCGAATACTACAGCCGCGAAGCGCTGCGCCTGGCGAAGACGGAGCTTCCCGTGCAAATGCCGGGCGAGCGCGACACCCTGTTCTACATTCCACTGGGTGTGGGCGCGGTCATTCCGCCGTGGAACTTCCCCTGCGCCATCATGGCTGGCATGACCCTGGCCTCGATTGTGTCGGGCAACACGGTCATCCTGAAGCCCTCGAGCGATTCCCCCACCATCGCGGCCAAGTTTGTCGAACTGCTGGAGGAGGCCGGCATCCCGGACGGTGTGGTCAATTTCTGTCCCGGCGCCGGCGCGAGCTTCGGCGATGCCGTGGTTTCGCATCCCAAGACCCGCTATATCGCCTTCACCGGTTCGCGCGAGGTCGGATTGCGCATCAATAAGGTTGCCGCCGACAATGCTCCCGGCCAGATTTGGATCAAGCGCACTGTGCTGGAGATGGGCGGCAAGGACGCCATCGTGGTGGACGCCGATGCCGATCTCGACGCTGCCGTCGAAGGCGTGGCTTCGTCTGCCTTCGGATTCCAGGGCCAGAAGTGCTCGGCCTGTTCGCGCGCCATCATCGACGAGCGCATCTACGACAAGTTCCTGGAGAAGCTCAAGGTGCGGGTGGAAAAGATCACCGTGGGCGATCCCGCCGAGAACACCAACATGGGCGCCGTCATTAACGAAGGCTCTATGAAGGACATCCTCAACTACATTGAAGTCGGGAAGAAAGATGGACGCCTCATCACCGGCGGCGCGCGCGATACCAAGGCTGGCGACGGCTTTTATGTTCAACCTACCGTCATTGCCGACATCGCGCCCAAGTCAAAGCTCGAGCAGGAAGAGATCTTTGGCCCGGTGTTGGTGGTGATCAAGTCGAAGAACTTTGATCACGGGCTTGAAATCGCCAACGACACCGAGTTTGGCCTGACTGGCGCGGTGTACACCAAGTCGCGGGAGAAGATCGAACGCGCCAAGCGCGACTTCCACGTGGGCAACCTGTACATCAATCGCAAATGCACGGGCGCCACGGTGGGCGCGCATCCCTTCGGCGGCTTCAACATGTCGGGCACGGATTCCAAGTCCGGCGGGCCCGACTACCTCTACCTGTTCACCCAGGGTAAGTCGGTGGGAGAGAAGATCGGCTAGGGCTTTGCTTTGAAATTGAAGCCGGGGGCTCAAGCCCCCGGCCTTTTTTGTGAAATCTGAGTGCTGAGGCTGGTATGTGGTGGCTCGTATTCGCCGCAGTAGATCTTTATATCGGCCTGGTGGCGCTCGACCTGTTGGCCCGCTCCGACGCTGTCCCACCTGAAAAACTCCCCCGCTTGGCAATCGCGAAGAAAGTAGTCCTGGTGTCGCTCGTGTTCGTCGGTGTTGCGCTGGTCGCGAAAATTTGGCGGTGAAGAGGAGCCCTTAACCGAGCCATTTCATGGTCACGAGGCAGAGCGCAGGGAAGCTCCCGGCAAAGGAAAAAGCCGCCCGTGAGAGGCGGCTTCCAAGTCTTCTCCACACATAATCCCAGAGCCCGACCCTACGACGGTGCTCCCGCTCCCGACCCTACGACGGTGCTCCCGCTCCCGGCCCTGGTCCGGCCACCGGCGTGGCGGCCGCCGCGGTTGCGGCTGCGGCCTCGTTCAAGATGCGGTGGTGAATGGTGAACAGCGCCAGTTCCAGCCGGTCGGAAACGCCGATCTTGTCGTACACGTTTCGCAGGTAGTTCTTGATGACCTGCTCCGTGGTTCCCAGTTGGGTGGCAATTTCTTTGTTCTTGTAGCCCTGCACGATCAGCGCCACGATGCGCAGTTCCTTGGCTGTGAGGCGGTCGCGCACACGCAAACCGACCATATCGTTCTCGGTCAGCTCGCTGGGCACGGCGATGTCCTGCACCCAGGTCTCGTTGCGGGCCACTTTGCGGACGCAATCCACCAGCGAGGCGCTGGTCACGTTGCGATACACCACGCCGTGCGCGCCCGCGCCCATGTATTTCTGGGCGCTCTCGCCGGTATCGGCCAGCACCACGACCCGCGTCTTGGCTTTGTTGGCCGCTTGTAACACCGAGTTGAAATCGGAATGAAAGCCTCCCGCGATGACCAGCACGGCGGCACGGAACTTGTCCAGAGCCATGAACATCTGCTCTGGAGTCTGGGCCTGCGCCACAATGCGCATTTCGTCTTCGACCGCCAGAACTTTGGCGATCCCTGCGCGGAAAATTGCCTGATTGTCGGCCAGAATCAGTTTCAGCATCGCGTCACACCTCGTTACGAGTGGCGAACGAAATCATAAGAGTCGATCACGCAGGCCACACCACGGGCCTCCGTGGGGCTGCTGCCGGCAGCGGGCTCATCGGTGCGGACCACGCGTCCCCGGCATTGGATAATCACGTTTTCCCGGGCTCCGGTCACTTCCGGAGGCAGGGCGATCTCGAATTCCACGCTCGAACCTACCTCCAGCGTGGCATCGGCCCGGATGTAGACTCCGGCGGCGCTCAGGTTGCCCGTCACTCCGCTTGAGTCCGCTCCGGTATCGGCCTTATGGATCTTGATCGGCAATTCCAGCGGAAATCTTTTTCCCGTCCGTGCGTCGGACACAAGTCCTCCTCGCTCCTGGCCGTTGGTGCGTGCAAACGCCAGTTCCATGCGGCATCCCCTGAATCTGCTTAGCCGCTCCTTATATCACGGATGACACCCCCGGTAAAAGCCTGATTACTCGTTGGATAAGGGTAGGAACTAGGTTCCCCCCAGGGGCGAGCCTAGGACTCACGCCTTCGTCGACCGTGGGGTGCAGGGTAACCCGGGCAGCACGACTGGGTCAGATCAGGCCAAGGAGGCCATCGGAGGGGCGAAAATTCATTCGCAACTGACTCCTATGTATGATACTAGTGCGTTTTCGGACAGTGCTCTTTCGACGGCCTTTTTGCTAGTTTTCCTAAGGCCGCTCTTGGCTCGTCTTCATATTGTCGGACGACAGGCTGGCTTTCTCTCTGCTAATTTACCGGGCCACTTGCACCGCGTTCGTAGGACTGCCACACTGAACGCTCACTTTGGTGGTGGCCAGTTGATATGAGGTGTTTGGTATGAAAGATCCTGGCAGCCGTAGAGAGGGTCCGCCGCCTTTTCCCACGCCGACGATTGTTCGCAGGTCGGCAACTGGTCCGATCGAGCTCCCGGTTCGCGGTGCAGGCACGGTAACGCCCGGCGACGTAGCGAAGAAGCTGCACAATTCTGGCATCTTCACGGGTGGTCCGCCGGAGTTGTTCGAAAGCGCGGGGCGTCTGCAACTGGCTACGTTGCTGAGAGAGGGGATTTATCCATTTTCGAAGACCCTCGACATCGGGTGTGGATGCTTAAGGGCTGGTTATTGGCTGGTCCGCTTTCTGGACTCAGATTGTTATTTCGGCATTGAGCCCGCCCGGGAAATGTTGGAGAGCGGAATCGAGAATCTCTTGGGTTCTCAACTTGTGGCCATCAAGAGGCCCGTTTTCTCCACCAATGATGGCTTTGATTTTTCCGTGTTCGGAGTCGGGTTCGACGTCTACCTCGCGCGCTCGGTCTGGACCCATGCTTCCAGGGCGATGATCCAGAGGATGCTGGACAGTTTCGTCGAAACCTGTAACCCGGACGCTTTCTTTCTGACTTCATACTTGCCGGCATCTTGGATTGCCAGCTTGCGCAAGCAAGACTACCGGGGAAAGCGTTGGATCGGCCGCAGCCATGAATCGAGCGTGCCCGGCCAGGTCCGCCACGACCGCAGATGGATCGAAGGCGAGTGTCGCGCCCGTGGGCTATGGGTAAGGCAACTACCGGACAAATCTTTCAATGGACAGTACTGGCTGAAGATTGCGAAGAATGCAGATGCTCTCAAGACGTTCGCCGCAGTTGCTTGACCCGGCGCTGGCCTATTAGCCGCAGTATTGGCCGGCAGAGAACGTACACCGCGCGGGTGGGTTTGAAAATTTCAAGCCGGGTTGATCCTTAGAACGCGCTGCCTCCGCCGCCGCCGAAGCCGCCACCGGAGAAGCCGCCTCCGCTGAAACCGCCGCCACCGAAGCCGGAACCGCTAGAACTGGCGCGCGGCGCGGAGACGAACACCTGGTGCATATCCGTCGCCATGCTGTGCATGGAGTTGGAGAAGAAGATCGGATTGAAGCCGGTCATACCGTTGGGTGAGACGTACCAACTGGGCGGGTCTTTTACGATGCCGGCGAAGGCTTGTGCCCACTGGTGCTCCACGCCCAACGCCATCGCGTAGGGCAGATATTTTTCGAAGGTATCCGGAGGCATGCGCTTCAGCCGGTCGGCGTCTACGCGGTTCATGAACTCCTGGAAGCCAAGCACCGCGACTCGGGTGCGTCCACCCTTGACCGTCTTCGACGTCATCTGGCGGGCAAACAGCCACCAGATGATCGCGGAGACAATACCGCACATGATCAACAGGCCAACCGAGCTGAACACATCCTTGTAACCCGTGAACTGCATGATGGCGAACGGAGCGATGGCAAGCACAATTCCCAGGAAGCTGTAAGCGTTGGCGGAATCGGGATCAAGCAGGTACATGCCCTTGTTCTTGAGTGCGGACTTTATGTTCTGCTGGATGGCCGGAAGGGCGGTGTAGAAGCGGTTCTTCAGGCTGGAAAGCCGTGTGGCGTCGCCGCTCATGAAAACATTCACCAGCATCAGGCGCTCATGGGGTACGAGCTGGTCCCACTGGTCGCGCGGCTTCACCAGTTGAAAAATATAGTCTTTGTGACTGAATACCAGGCCCTTGTCCACGGTCTCTTCGATCTTGATGTAACCGCGCACAGCCAGATCGATCAGGGTCGAGGTAATGTCGCGAGGATGGATAGTGTCGTCCACCAGCGTGCCCGCCTCCGCTGGAGTCATGCCCTCGGGTGGCTCGTACAAGGGGGCGACGGACAGCCCGGGATCAGGATCGCGTCCCTTGTACCACCACAGGGTGAACATTACGGCGAGCGTGACCAGCGGCAGAAAGACGATGGGATTGCCGCCTAGGAACCACAACAACCGCGTCAGCACGCTGGGCTCGGTCAGGATGCCCTTGGGGACGTAGATATCGATGGTCAGCCCGCCACGCATGGGCAGCGGATTCGTGGTCTCGAAGGAGACGTCTGAGCCCTTGACGTCGGTAGTGGCTTCCCGTTCGCTTGATCCGTAAACCCCGGTAAACGCCTGCGCGCGAAGCGATCCGCCGGCGGCGCTGGGGAAATTCACCACCGCGGAAACGTGATCGATGGGCACCGGCCAGTCGTTGCCGGTGACGTTCCAGTAAAACTCGTCGTGGTCGGGGAAGTAGCGGACGGCGTTGCGCAGGTCGTATTCGATCTCGACCACGCGCGTGGTGTCGACGGCATCTTGAATATAGATCTTCAGATCGCGGAAGCCATTCGAAGTGCTGGACTCATATTTCAGCGTATTGCCGGAACCGTCGGTAACGCGGCCAACGCTAAGAAAGAGCGTGTAGTTGGTGTGGTTGGGGCCGGGATAGTCAACCGGGATCAGGCGGTGAATGCCGTGCCACTCGCCGATGAACACCAGCGTGAGGCGTTCGCTGACCATGGTTGAGCCGTCGGCGGCGACGGAAATGGTGTCGTTGTAGTCGGCGATGCGCCAGCTCTTGGCGGCGGCCGGCACGACCAAGCTGACAAGGCAAGCGGCTGCCAGCAGCACACGTGCCGTGGAGGAGCGCAAGCTGGCGAGGCGCAACATCTGGCTAGAACTTCACGGCTACCGGCTCGCGGTCAGCCGCGGCAGTCTCGAAGAATTGCCGCACCTGGAAACCGAACATGCCGGCCAGGATGTTGGTTGGGAACGACTGAATCTTGGTATTCAGATCGCGCACTACGGCATTGTAGTAACGGCGGGCATTCTGGATGACGTCTTCGGTCTGGCTCAGTGAACCCTGCAGCTGGGTGAATTCCTCCGACGCCTTGAGCTCGGGGTAATTCTCGGCAACTGCGAACAAACTCTTGAGCGCGCCCGTGAGCTGGTTTTCAGCGGCAGCTTTGTCGGCCGGCCCGGTCGCCTGCATCGCCATGGAGCGAAACTTGGCGATGTTCTCGAAAGTTCCCTTTTCGTGGGCGGCGTAACCTTTCACGGTCTCGACCAGGTTGGGGATGAGGTCGTGGCGGCGCTTGAGCTGCACATCAATATCGGACCAGGCGGAGTCGCAGCGCACCCGCAACTGCACCAGGCTGTTGTACATCCCGACCAGCAGGAAGGCGATGACAACGAGTACACCCAGGAATATCCAGCCAGCCATTATTCCCTCCCTCATTCACAACGTGGGGATCAAAGGGACGGTAACACAGGGGGGAAGCGGGCGCAATCGCCGCCGGATCGCGACCCCGGACCACGGTGTACGCCGAAGGCAACCGCTTGCACATTGCACCCCAAGGAGCGCAGCGGGCATCGTAAGATGTGTGGGGTATAGGCGGGTGGGAAGGCGAGTAGGTACCCTGCAGCATGAAAACCTGGTTGCACAAATCGCGGCGGATACGGCGTGGGTTCGGCACTGCTCTGCTGGGCGTGGCGCTGGGCTGGACGGGATCGGTCCAGGCCCAATCGTGCGCGTCGGACAGCGATCTGGACGAGGCCACCCGCTCCGCGATGGTGAACACTGCCAAGCGTTACTTTGACATGGTGTCCCGGGGCGACGCAGCCGGGTTGCGGCAGAACTCAATTGCCAGCCTGGCCTCCGATTTTTCTGGGGTTGAGGCAGCGGTCAAGGACAATCAGGCGAACTTTGCCGGAGCGCAGCCCGCCCCGCGTGCGCCCTTCCTTTTGAAAGCGGAGGGTACGGCGCCCCTGGAGCGGGCCGAGTTCTTATGCGGGGTATTTCGCGCAGATGGCCAAACCGCCAATAGCGCGGTGTTCGTGATCCCAAACCTACCGCCGGGATCTTATGCCGTCGACGTATTGGATGTGGCCACTCCCAAGGGAGCCTATACGGTCTCGTTCGTCCTGCAACAGCAGGGAAGCGAGTGGAAGCTGGGCGGACTGTACATGAAAGCGTCGCAGGTCGCTGGCCACGACGGCAAGTGGTTGGCCGATCAAGCTCGCGCATACAAGGCCAAGGGGCAAGTCCGCAATGCCTGGTTCTATTTCCTCCAAGCGCGCGAACTGCTGTCGCCAGTGCCCTTTATGAGCACCTTGGTGACCGACAAACTCTATGATGAGATGGAGGCGGTGAAGCCGGCGGACCTGCCCTCCAGCAGCAGTCCCATCGATCTTGCCGTGGGCGCCAAAATCTACAAGCTGATCGCGATTTTTCCCGAACCGGTGGGCAACGACCTCGACCTGGTCGTGAAGTACCAGGCCGCCGATGTCTCCAACACCACCCTGACCTTCCAGGAAAACATGGTGGTGATCAAGGCGTTGGTAGGGAAGTATCCCGAATACCGCGACGCCTTCGCCGGAGTGGTTGCCCGCGCCGTGGAACCTTCCGGAAGAGACTACGGCTCCCTGCTGCCGATGAAGGAGATCAAGTAGGAGTGAGCAGGGAGTAGAGGTAGCTGGTAGCCGGGCTGACGATGATGGTAAGCCCCCATCTGCCTGCGACCAGCACCAGGTACCGCAGTGA
Source organism: Terriglobia bacterium (assembly GCA_020073665.1). GTDB lineage: Bacteria > Acidobacteriota > Terriglobia > Terriglobales > Acidobacteriaceae > JAIQEU01. Next base: position 52,609 of record JAIQEU010000004.1, on the reverse strand, counting down.
CACCTTTTACCCGGCAGCCAGTTTCTGCAGCGCGGACAGGTTCCGAATGAGCAACGCCGAGCCGTGCAGTTCGATTACGCTATGCTTCTTGAAATCTCCCAGGGTGCGGGTCACGGTTTCGCGCGAGGAGCCAATCAGCTGGGCTATCTCTTCATGGGTGAGCGTCAGTCTTAGTTGAACCACGCCATTGCTCACGCGCGCATCCGCGGACCACTGCAGTAAGAGCCGCGCCAGCTTTTCCGACACAGAATGGGACAAACCGATGGAGCGGATGACGTCGTATGCCGATTGGCAGTCCCGCCCCAGATGTTGGGTGGCATGCAGGCAAGCGTCTCCATGTTCCTGGATGAAGCGGAGGAAGTCGTCGCGCCCGATGAAGGCCAACTGGCAGGGCTGCAAAGTCTCAACCGTGAGTTCGTGAGGTTTGCCGGTGACCACGGAGTGCACGCCCAGAATTTCCCCAGCCTGGGCGATCTTCAGGATGAGCGTCTTACCATCGCTGTTGGTAGTAAGCATTTTTACCCGCCCCTGGCAGACCATGTAAACGCCACGAGCAGCCTGGCCTTCCATGAAGACCAGCGCGCCCTCGGGGTACGATGCCGTGTGCTTGATCTGGTTTAGCGCCTCCACAGTAGGCTGCGAGAGGCTACAAAAGAAGCCGCTGCCGCGCAGCTTGCAACTCGAGCAGTTGTCAACGATGGGCAGACCGTAGGGCAGGTTGGTCCTCGGTTCGACATCGGTCGTGAACTGAATCTGCGAAAATGCGGTGCGGGTTGCGATTGCAGCTTGTGGACTCGCCATATAGCCACCTTTCAGTGCTTCCGGAACTAGGTAAAGGCAACTCGGGGTCCGTTGTTGCCAGGCCCAGGGCACGAGAGCAAGATGGTTATAAGCGCAACAAAACACGAGTGTTGCGAAGTCTCGTCGCGGTGGCCCAGCCGACGAAGTGGGGGCTGGCAGGGGTGGCCATGGGTTATTTGCCACAGTACTGAGTGATCTCAATCACTCCGATGCGTGACGTTACCGCGGGTTACCCGCAGCGGGTGGAGGATGGCAGGGGGACGGACAGAGTGGGGCTGGGGACTAGGTCCCCGATTCCAGAACCGCGTGAATCGCTTTCAGCAGAGCGGCCCGGGTAAACGGCTTTTCCAGCAGCGTGATCCCAGGTTGCATGGCGTCATGTTCCGCGATCAGCTCTCCCGTGTACCCCGACATATAGACCACTTTCATGCCGGGGTGCGTAGGGCTCAAACGGCGCACCAGTTCGGGTCCGCCCATGCCCCGCATGACTACGTCGGTCAACATCAGATCGACTCGCCCATTGGCCGCGATGGATTCGAGGGCGGAGTTCCCGTCCTTCGCCTGGATGACGGTGTAACCGTGTTCCTCCAGCATCTGCCCGGTCAAGTCCCGCATGATTTCGTCGTCCTCGACCAGCAGGATGGTGGTCCCGTGACGCTTGGGAGGGACCGTTTCTGCCTCCGGCTTCGACAGCAGCCCGACCTTATGATCCGCGCAGGGTAGATAGGTCTTGAACGTCGTTCCGCGGCCCGGTTCACTGTAGACCCAGATGTATCCGCCGCTCTGCCGGACAATGCCATACACCGTCGCCAGTCCTAACCCTGTCCCTTTTCCCATTTCCTTGGTGGTGAAGAAGGGTTCGAAGATGCGTGCCACCGTTGCCTCGTCCATGCCGAATCCGGTATCACTCACTGCCAGCAGGACATACTTGCCGGCAGTCATGGGTGGGTGCTGTTCGGCGAAGGCTTGGTCGAATTCCATGGTCGAGGTTTCCACGATCAACTTGCCACCGCGAGGCATCGCGTCGCGCGCGTTGACGGCCAGGTTCAACACGATTTGATCGAACTGGCCGGGATCGACTTCGACCAGGGCCGTGGTTGATCGCGGCGCAATCAGAATCTCGACATCATCTCCCATCAATGGACGCAGCAGCTTGACGATCTCCTTTAACCGCTCATTCAAGTCAAGCACTCTGGGCTGGACGACCTGCTGGCGGCTGAAGGCCAGCAACTGCCGGGTCAAGTTCGCTCCCCGTTCGGCAGCCTTCATGATGTTCTCGATGTACTGCGTTGACTTCGCCTTGGGGTCGACCCGGTCGCGAAGGAGTTCAGTACAAGCCGTAATGATACCCAGGATGTTGTTGAAGTCGTGCGCGACTCCACCCGCCAGCCGTCCCACGGCTTCCATCTTTTGGGCTTGCCGCAGCTGGGCCTCGGCTCGCTTGTGGGCGGTAACGTCGCGTCCAATCGCAGACGCTCCCAGAATCTTGCCGTCGCTGTCGCGCATGGGCGACACCGACAACGAAATGTTCACGTGCCGCCCGTCCTTGGTCACCCGCAGCGCTTCATAGTGCTCGACGATCTCGCCGCGCTGAATCTTCTGTAGAATCCCAGGAATATCATCCGGATGATCCTTGGGAACGATCACGGAGATCGATTTTCCCACCATCTCTTCCGCCGTGTACCCGTAGATGCGTTCGGCGCCCTTATTCCAGGCGGTAATGGTGCCGTCCAGATCTTTGCCGATGATGGCGTCCTGGGACGAATCGATAATGGCCGCCAGCGTGGTGCGATACTCCCAAAGCTGCTGGTTCGTCCGGCGAGACAGTTCTTCATGGGCTCGGCGCAGCTCGTCTTCGATCTTCTTGCGATCGCTGATGTCGCGGATGACACTCAACACCAGCATTCCCTGTGGTGTGGACACGGGACTCAAACTGATCTCCACGGGGAACTCTGAGCCGTCCCGGCGCGTGCCCTGGAGATCCAGCCCTGCTCCCATGCGGCGAATCTTGGGCTGCTCCGCAAAATCGGCGCGATGCTGATGGTGGCGCGGGCGATAACGCTCCGGAACCAGCATCTCGATTTTCTGGCCAATCAATTGGTTCCGGGAATACCCGAACAGCGTTTCGGTTTGCGAGTTGACCTGGACGATGATTCCGTCCTGGTCCACCGCTACCAGGGCATCGGGAACGGTCTCCAGGAGTTCCTGTGGCAGAACGGTCCCAGCGGAAGGTTTGCCTGCACGCGGTGACGATCTCCGTGCCCCACCACCGGGAGAGGGTCGAGACATAAGATTTTTAATATACGTCCGAATTCGGTCAGTGGCCAGTGGCGGTCAAGGGGCCGACAGGCTGCTCCAAGGTGCAATCTCTTGGATTCTTGTCATCGCGAAGCCGCAGGAAAACCGGAGCACGCAGTTTGGGGCTGCTTTCGGATGTCTCGTGGGTCCATTCTGCGAACTTGATTTCGGCGACCAGTTCCGGCTTCACCCAATGCGCCTTGCCTGCATCCACTTCGCCATAGAACGGGTTGCGCTTGCTCTGCAGCGGATCCAGGCGTTCCCAGATTTCCCTCAGCGTCTTCTGATCGAACCCGCTGCCCGCCTGGCCCACGTGGACGAGTTGCCGCTTCTGGTCGTACAGACCCAGCACCAGCGAGCCGAAGTATTGCCGGCTCCCTTCCGGTTCAACATAGCCGCCAACCACGCAATCGAGGGTTTGGGTGATTTTGATCTTGAGCCAGTCCTGGCCGCGGCGTTCCTGGTAATGGCTCGACCGGCGTTTGGCCAGAATTCCCTCCAGCCCTTTTTGCTTCGCGGCCTCGAACAGGACGACGCCTTGGCCCGGGAAATGATCGGAAAAGCGCGCCACGTCGCTGGGGACGAGGATTGCCTGCAGGGCCCGCTTGCGCTCTTCCAGCGGTACCCGGCGCAGGTCGAAGCCGTCAAGGTACAGCAGGTCGAAAAGGTAATAGAGGACGGGCACGTCGGCCCGCGCCGCAGTACGGCGGTCGCTACCCCGCAAGCCAGCGCGCTGTTGCATCAAGCTGAACGAGGAGCGGCCAGCTTCATCGAGCGCAACTATCTCACCATCCAGGATGGCGGTACGCGCCTTGAGAAACGCCGGCAGTTCCTGCAACTCAGGGAATTGCCCGGTCAGGTCGTTCTGGTTACGCGAGACCAGGCGCACTTTGCCATGGTCAACGAAGGCCACGGCGCGGTATCCATCCCACTTGATTTCGAACAGCCACTCCGGATCGTCGAACGGTTTTTCGGTCGAGGTGGCCAGCATGGGGTGGATGGACGCGGGCATGGAACTCTGCACCGCACCCTTAAGGGACTTAACGATGGAGGACACGGAGGACGCAGAGGAAGCTTTCTTTGTCTTCCCACTACCGGAGGGTGTCGGGGATGCGGACCCGGACGGCTTAGCTTTTGCCTCTTTGTTTCCTCTGTGTTGCTCTCGGCCCTCCGTGGCTACTTGTTTTTTTTTCTTATCCAGCTTGGCCAGGGTTTCCTCTAACCAGGCGGCCTTGGAAGTGCGGCGAGATGCAGGGCGGCTGCTTTTCCATTCGGCTGAATCCTTGTCGCCTCCGATCTGTGCCATGGTGCGCTGGCTCAGCACCGAACTGTCGTACTGCTCGATGTCGTAGCCTGCGACTGCCTCATCATCCTGTTTCTTGATCAACAGCCACTCATTCCCCTTGCCTCCCGGGCGGCGGGCTTTGATGTGAATCAGCGCGAAGTCTCCCTTGATCCGCTGGCCATGCAGGCGGATTTTGAAATCGCCTTTGCGCAGCATGGCCGAGGCTTCGGCGTCGGTTCCGGGAACGAACTTGCCATTTACCGGCGTGGGGGAAAGCGGCTCCCAGGTGCCCACATCCCACACCATGACCGTGCCCGCACCATAGTTGCCTTCGGGGATGGTGCCTTCAAAATCAAAATACGAGACCGGATGGTCCTCGACTGCCATCGCCAGGCGCTTGTCAGCGGGGTCGAGGGACGGTCCCTTGGGCACGGCCCACGACTTGAGCACGCCCTCCATCTCCAGGCGGAAGTCATAGTGCAGGCGCGTGGCACGATGTTTCTGCACCACGTAGCGGTGCTTGCTTTTCTTCTCCACCTGCGGCGGAGGCTCGGGAGTCTCTTCGAAGCGGCGTTTTCGCTTGTACTCTTCTAAGGACACAAAAGCATTCTAACCACGAATGGCGCCAAGCAGCACGAGAGAGAGCCCCGGCGCGATGCTATACCGTCGGCCGGGTTTTGATTAGAATCGCTGGTCAGCTGATTCAGCCCGGCATGAAGCGTGAATATCCGCAGACGCCCTTTGTCGGAGTGGGCGCGATCATCATCGAGCAGGACCGCGTAGTGTTGGTGAAGCGCGGAAACCCGCCGCGGGCCGGGGAGTGGTCCATCCCCGGGGGCGTGCTGGAAGTGGGTGAGATGTTGCGCGAGGCGGCCGGGCGGGAAGCCTGGGAAGAGACCGGCCTTACGGTCGAGCCTGCCGACCTGCTGGGCGTGTACGACCGGGTAGTGCGCGACCAAGGTGGCCGCATCCTGTATCACTATGTTCTGATTGATTTCCTGTGCCGGCGTATTTCGGGCGAACTGCAAGCCGGGGGCGATGCCGCCGAGGTGGGGTGGTTCACGCAGCGAGAGGCGGGCCAGCTTCGGCTGGCCGAAGATACCGCCGACGTCATCCGCTTGGGATTCGAGCGTGCACCGCGCTGAGCCAAACTCCGGTTCAGGCCTCCATCTGCGGCTGACGGGTTCTCCCCGAGCTATTGCGCCTGCACCGGATTCTGTGGTCTCATCCCAGTTCATCAGCTGAAAATTTCTTTTTGCAGTTCGCGACGCGAGGGAGCCTTCATGCGTTGGTTCTTTGTGTTCTTTTTCGTCTCAGGATTCTGCAGCGTCTTGTACGAACTGGTCTGGCTGCGGCTGGCGATGGCGCAATTCGGAGTTACCAGCGCTTTGGTTTCGATTGTGCTTTCCATGTTTATGGCCGGCCTGGGCCTGGGTTCGTGGTTGAGCGGCTATCTGATCCGGAGACATGGAGCCCAGATCAAGTTCCCCGCGTTGCGCCTGTACGCTCTGATTGAGCTGTTGATTGGGGTTTCCGCCATCCTCGTGCCCTACGAACTGCTGTGGGGGCGGAACCTCCTGGAGCGGGTCACCTTGTCGTCTTCAGGGACCTACTACCTCGCCTCCGGAGTGTGGGTGGCGCTGACTCTGGTTCCCTGGTGCGCCTGCATGGGTGCGACCATCCCGGTGGCCATGCTGGCCATTCGAAACAGTTTCCGGCAGGAATCACAACGGTCTTTCAGTTTTCTGTATCTGGCGAACGTACTGGGCGCCGTGGCGGGCGCGACCCTGCCGCTGTTGCTGATTGAACTGAACGGTTTCCACGGCACCCTGAGGGTTGGCGCCATCTTGAACGGGGTATTGGCGGCTTCGGCCATGGCCCTGACTTTCAGCCAGCCGGCGGAGGCAGGAACTGCGTCTTCGGCTGCTGCCAGCGTTGCCACGCCAACCGCCGGACCCGTGGGAAGCCGGACCTTGCTGGCGTTGCTGTTCACTACCGGCCTGACCAGCATGGGCATGGAGGTGGTCTGGATCCGGCAGTTCACGCCCTACGTAGGCACGGTGGTATACGCGTTTGCCAGCATCCTGGCTCTCTACTTGTTAGCTACCTTCGCCGGATCGCGCGTGTACCGGGTGTGGAGCCGCACGCACCAGCAGGAAGAAAAACTGGTTTGGATGGTCCTGGGCTTGTGTGCCCTGTTTCCCCTGATGACTGCCGACCCGCACCTGCATATGGCCAGGTCATGGCGGCTGGTGATTGGCATCGCACCGTTCTCCGGCATCCTGGGGTTTGTGACGCCCATGCTGGTGGACCGCTGGTCCGGAGGCGATCCCGATCACGCCGGACGCGCCTATGCGGTGAACGTATTGGGTTGCATTGTTGGGCCGTTGCTCTCCGGTTTCCTGCTGTTGCCGTTGCTCAGCGAACGCTGGGTGCTGGTGCTGCTGGCGCTGCCCTGGCTCTTGCTGGGGCTTTACCCGGGATGGTCCTCGGGCCTGGAGGAAACGCAGCCGCGTGCGAAAGCGCCGCGACGCAGCAGAGCCCAAGCGCGGGCCGTCTGGCAGCGCTTGATTCCTTACGCTGTCGTCGTGGCCGCCGTGGTGCTGGTGTTCACCAGCCAAGGTTATGAGGACCTGTTTAATCCCCACGTAGTCATGCGTGACAACACCGCAACTATCATCGCGACCGGCCAGAACATGCAGAAACGGCTGCTGGTCAACGGCGTGGGTATCACGTTTCTGACGCCCATCACCAAGATGATGGCGCACATGCCGCTGGCCTTCCTCCGCCATCCCCCGCAGAACGCGCTGGTGGTGTGCTTCGGCATGGGGACGACCTACCGCTCCCTACTTTCCTGGAAGATTCCGACTACCGCGGTGGAACTGGTGCCCAGCGTCCCCAAGATGTTCTGGTATTACCATGCCGATGCTCCAGAGCTTTTGAAGTCGCCGCTGTCGCACGTGGTGATTGACGATGGCCGGCGGTACTTGGAACGAACTTCGCAGCAATATGATGTGATCACCATTGATCCCCCGCCGCCGGTCGAAGCCGCCGGTTCCAGCATGCTCTACTCGAAAGAGTTTTACGCAGTGATCAAGCCGCGCTTGCGGCCAGACGGAATCTTGCAGCAGTGGCTGCCCTTCGGGGACTCCGTGGTCCAGGCCTCGGTGGCCCGAGCCCTGAAGGAATCGTTTCCCTATGTGCGGGTGTTCCACTCCCTGGGAGGCTGGGGTTTTCACTTCATCGCTAGCAGCCAACCGCTGCCCAACTGGACCACCGCGGAATTAGTGCTGCACATGCCGGCCAGCGCCGTCGCGGACATGATGGAATGGGGGCCGGAATCCACGCCGGAACGCCAGTATAGCAATGTGATGAGTCGCGAATTGACGCTCGATGAGATGATCGCGGAGGAACCCCACGCGCCAGCCTTGGTAGACGACCGGCCGGTCAACGAGTATTATGCGATCCGCCGCCGCTGGCTGAAGCCGGAGCGCTGGTATCTGCTGTGGTAGGGAAGTTGCCGGCCGGTGGCGAGAATCCCGGTTCAGCGGCCGCCGCTAAACGTTCGCTGTTTCGTCGTCTTGCCACCGGGCATCGCAGGTAAAGCACCTCCACGTCCTGCGGGGCAGAGGGACCGGTACGCCCAGCCATGCGCTGGTGTAGGCAACAGCCTTGTCCAGCGCTTCAAAGCTGATATCCAGCGACTTGCATCTCGGGCAGCGCGGTTGCTGATAGTCCCCTAGCCCTTCTACGTCAAAGCCTTCCGGGATGGGCTGGTCGAGCAGTTCGACTGCAGCGTCCGCATCGTCCGGGCCTACCTGCAGTTTGATGCCTCCGATGAAATTGGAGATGAACCAATCCATGCGCACCATGTTGTCGTCTGCCAGGAAGCATTCGATGCCGGCCGACTCCAGCATCCCCTTGGCCAGGAGTGCCTCGGGCAAGTCTCGAAACTTGCGGATGGAAACCAGTTCTCGAACTGCCAGCTCGGAGCTGGGTGGTTGAGGAGTCTCGGTGATGACTTCCAACTCGCGGCGGTCCAGCTCGCCCTCAAGCACTTGGCGAGCCAATGCGGTCAGGGAGTGGGCGTGCTCGTCAAGCTTCTCCAGTTCCCCATCCGACATGGCGGCATAGACTCTGGCCAGCCGCTGGCGCTCTTCTTCGGGATCGATCCGGGCCGTCATTACTGAAATCATACTTCAGAGAGACCGCATCTGACGCTGGGATCGGCTCTGGATTGCCGCAGAGACCTAGTCAGCAATCCCCGGAACCTGAATGGCCCTGGAAACAGAACGGCCCGTGCCAATTGCAGCACGGGCCGCCCGGTGGACTGTTTGGGATTGACCAAGAGGTGGTCACTCTACGTGGCCTCTACGGCAACTCCGGGTCCCGGCGCGACCTGCCGCCGGGCGGGAAAATCCAAACTCACCGGTAGTGTGCGGGCTGTAGCCTCCTGACACCGATTCGACGCCAGAAAGCCCCGCTTAGAGCGACCTGCTCTAAGTCTCAGCCACCTCACCTGGTCTTTTTGTACCGCTACAGTCTGAACTTGTCATTCGACCACCTCCTTTCCGGTGTACTCGCACATTAGTACGGAATGAGTGCGGCGTCAACCGGCACGAAAGTGGGTGTCGGAGAAGGCAACAGTCATCTCCGAGTGCCGATTTTCAACCGCCGAGGGAAACCCACCCCTCAAGGACACGTCCCCCCGGCATCTGGCCGGTAGTACTCCCGGTTTCTACACTTAAGTTCTCCCTGTAGGTGACTGGACTCCCCTAAGTGTCAGATCTTTCAGCCCTTCCAGCGGTAGGCGTCAGGTTGCGGCAGGCCGATGTGGGCCAGCACCCGGTTGGCGAACTCGCGCGCCATCACATCGAGGCTCGCCGAGCGGTTATAGAACGCGGGAATTAAAGGAAACACGGTCGCCCCGGCATCGGCGGCCCGGTACATGTTGCGGATGTGAATCTTGTTGAGCGGCGTCTCGCGAACGCAGAGCACCAGCGGACGCTTCTCTTTGAGGCATACGTCGGCGGCGCGCTCGATCAAGTGGGCGGCGATTCCGTTGGCAATACGGGCCAGCGTGCCCACGCTGCACGGGATGACCACCATGGCGTCAGCGGGATACGAACCGCTGGCGATGTTGGCCCCGATGTCAGCGTTGGCCTGGTGATGAATTTTGCGTGCGGACTTGCCCAGTATCCGGCCGACGAGGTTGCTGCGGCCGCGCAGGTTGAGTTCCTCGGCCATGACGCGCAAGGCGCTGTCGGAGGCTACGAAGTTAACAGTCTCGACCCGCTGGTCGCGTTCGACCGCGAGCAGGAAGTGCTTGAGAAACAGGCAGCCGCTGGCGCCGGTAGTGGCGACGATCAGGTTCTGGGGCGGGTGGCTGGGCAATGGAGTTCCTCGGATTGCGCGTCTGGACTGTTGAGCATAGGGACGCAGCCGAGAAGAAGTCAAGGAGCAGACGTTTTCCCTGGCTGACGACTGACGACGGATGACGGACGACTGAAGATGGCATCTACGACCAACTTGCGAATCCGCCGTAGTGCCGCGCAGTTGCACGCGCTGGCGGGAGTGGAACGCGAAATCCGCTCCCAGGATTCGAGCAGCCGTCGCAAATACCTGAGGGATTTCACCCAAGCCTATCGTTCCTACCAATCGGTTCTCTCACCGCAACAGATCACGACCCAGCTGGGAACGGCGGACACCATTCTGGTCGGCGACTATCATGCCCTGCCGGCTTCGCAGCACTTTGCCGCCAGCCTGCTTGAAGACCGGGCTCAGCCCGGAGATCGTCCGGTGGTGCTGGGAGTGGAGACGATTTTTTCCCGCGACCAGCACATCGTGGACGAGTGGTGGCGGCGGGAGATTGACGAAGAAGAATTTCGCCAGCGCATTCGTTTCGACCTCGACTGGGGCTACGACTGGGCGCCGTTCTATCAGTTACTGGCCACGGCGCGGGAGAATGCAGAAGCCATCTACGGGCTCGACTGCATGCCCCGGGAAGACCTGCGCAAGATCGGCGCCCGCGACCGGCACGCAGCCCACAAGATCGCCGAGATCCGCCAGCGTCATCCCAACGCCGTCATCCTGGTGCTGTTTGGCGAGTCGCATCTCGCTCCGGGGCACCTGCCGCGCCAACTCTCCGAGCAACTGGCAGGCGACCGGGTGCTCACCGTCCTGCAGAATGTGGATGCGCTCTACTGGCGCGCGGCTGGCGAGGCTTGCGAGCGAGTGGAAGCAGTCCAGGTGCGCGACGACGTGGTCTGCGTTCTAAACTCCACCCCTCTGGAGAAATACGAAAGCTATCGCCTCCACCTCAGCCGTTGGGGCCGCACCGAGGCCGAGGGTCCCGACCTGGGGCCCACCATCTACAACCTGATCGACAGCCTGCTGCGCTTTCTCGACATCAATCGCTATTCGTCGCACAACGGCAACCAGCCCAAGTTCCTGGTGGACTTGCTTCCCGAGGTCTACGGCCCGTCCTCAGGCGCGCGCCTGGGACGGCTGCTGACTCGCACGAAAACCCGCGAGAATGCCCTGGCTGGCATGTTGCGCAACGCCGAAGAACGGGGAAGCGTCTATCTGCCACAGGTCAATGCCTTTTACGTGCGGGAATTCCACATGATGTACGCGGCCGAAGAGGCGGCGCGATTCCTGCACCATGCCTGCCGCGGCTTGCCCCTGCGCTCCGGAGCGGAGCACACGCGCGCGGTGGCCGATCGCTTCTATACCCGCACCGTGGAGCATGCGCTGGCCTATTTTGGCTCTCGTGTGCTGTATCCTGCCCGCCCGGCGACTCCGGGTGAGACTGGCCATACGCTTCCGCGGACCGCTCCCGATTGCCGCAGAAAGAAGTTTGACGCCAGCGCCCAACTGCTCGGCTACATGCTGGGCAGCGCGCTCTATGAGGCCTATCTCTCGGGCAGCGTTAGTACCGCTACCCTTCGCCGGCTGTTCCTCACCCGCCTCGAAGAGCCCGGCAAAGCCAAGCAGACGTATTTCGAACTGGCCGCCAAGCTGAACGCGGGACGCAGGAAAGCCCGGGCCGCGGGGGCGTAGCAGGGAATCGGCACTCAGCCCTCAGCACTCAGCATTCAGCCCCTGGGCCCTTCAACATGGCTCCGAAGGTTTCCGCCATTCGGAAAGGCAATCCTCGGCAAGTGTTAACCTAGACCGTGCTTGGCTGAATGCTGAGTGCTGAATGCTGAGTGCTGCTTTGACCCCTGACTCCATCCGCAAACTTTTCGAGCAGGTTCGCCGGGGCAAGCTATCGCCCGATGAGGCGGTCGACCGCCTGCGGCATTTGCCGTTTGAGGATTTGGGATTCGCCAAGGTGGATCATCATCGCGCGCTGCGTGTGGGCATGCCGGAAGTAATTCTCGGGGAAGGCAAGACGCCGGCTCAGATGGCGCAGATTTTCGCCCGGCTGGCCAGGCACGGAGGCAACGTGCTGGCCACTCGTGCCAACGAGAAGCAGTTCGTCGCAGTCCGCAAGAAATTCCGCCAAGCCGAGTACCGCGAGTTGGCGCGCGCCATCGTGCTGCAACGCGACAGCAAGAAGTACGGCAAGGGAACGATCGCAGTAGTCTCGGCCGGGACCAGCGACATCCCAGTCGCCGAAGAAGCCGTGGTGACGGCCGAGATTATGGGCAATGACGTCGAGCACGTGTACGACGTCGGGGTCGCCGGCATTCATCGCCTGCTGGCCAATCGCGTGCGCCTGACCCGGGCACGCGTGGTGATCGTCTGCGCTGGAATGGAAGGCGCGCTTCCTAGCGTGGTCGGAGGCCTGGTGGGCGTCCCGGTCATTGCCGTGCCCACCAGCGTCGGCTACGGCGCCTCCTTCAAGGGCGTGGCCGCCCTGCTGGGCATGATGAACTCGTGCTCGTCGAACGTGAGCGTGGTGAATATTGATAACGGGTTCGGGGCGGGGTATGTGGCGTCGTTGATTAATAGGCTGTAACAGTGCTGAGCTTTGGTGTGCTCCTGCTTCCGCTATTTTGTACACTCCAAATAGGTGCCGAAAAGGGTATGCGGATTACACAGCAGCATCGGATGCTTGGGCAGCAAGAATGTCAGCTGCTGCTTTTTTCCGGTCTCCCCTCTGCGGGCTGTTTGGAATGCCATTTCTGCTTCGTCGCTTCGAACCGGTACTCGTCCGCCGATGCCTTGGTCGATGGCGACGCACTCTCTCGCTTCTCCTGACCGCTTCGCCGTCAGCGACAGCCTGTTTCGTAGCTTCCGCAGCGAGACCCGAGACTGCAGATTCGGCAACTGCGGAAACTGGCAGCGCGGCCGCAAGCGCAGAAGTACTGCGGTCTTGCATAGAACACTGTTGTGTGGCGGGGCCGAGCTTCGCTGGTTGGTTGTGAATTTTCTCTAGAACTGTGCGCAACTCAAGCCGACGGAACGGCTTGAGCAGAATTGGAACGTGCATTAACTCGCTCGAGCGCAGCACGTCTTCCTCGTCGCTATAGGTCGTTGTGATCACCATCCTCTGCGATCGGTTGCTCTTGAAGATGTTCATCCCAAGCTGAACCCCGTTTTGGTTTAGGGAATGGCTGATCATGACGACATCAAACGGGCCACACTCCCGATACAAGCGGAGTCCTTCGACACCGTTGCAAGCAGTGTGCACCGCGTAGCCCATTTGCTTCAGCCATTTCACGAAAAGGGTCAGCACCTGATCGTAATCCTCTATGACCAGTACGGATCTCGGGCTGCGAATTCGATTCCCTGCAGCCTGGTACTGTCGCTTGGTCAATCTAAACTCCTGCATAATTTCACGGGCTGTCGTCATGCCTCCCAGCCGTCCCTGAAGCACGGCACTGGCCTCGTTGTCGTTAGCGAATATTCTAAATCTGCGTTCGATTTCCTCATGCACGCTTAGATTTTGGTCTGCCGCCGGGCTATCTGACGCAACACTGTCGAGCGGAGAAAGTTCGTCTCCCTCCGCATTCGAGGTAATGACTTCGGATTCCAACCATGGTTCCCGCTCGTTAAACTTCTCTTTCCAGCCCCAGGAAATACGTTGGATGGCTTTCTTGAGATGGCCTGAGAAATCAACTCTGCTTTTGCTCCAGTGCTTGCCCTTGCCAGCATCCTCTGCACCAACAAGCGTCGAAAGCAGCGCTTCCTGGACCAGATCTTCCCCGGTGCTGCCACGACTGGCCCGGCCGAGACCTCGCACTCGCCAGTCAGCAAAGTTCTGGAGTTTTCGCCGTTCCGCCGCCGTCAGCATCTCGAATGCTTCCTCGATCTCGTCTCTTGTCGCAATTCTCTCTGGCCGCGGTTGCGAATCGCATGCGCGCCGGACGCAGTCGGCACATTCCATCCTGACGAGATCCCTCGCTATCATCCAATTCGTGTTCGGCGAGTGCTCGCTCTTGGACACGCGGATACGGAACCTCTGATGAACGTCTACCTGCGCCCCGCAAGAGGCACAATTGCCTGGCGCTTCCAGCTTCTCTAACGCATTCCTGAGATCCTCTATTTCATTTTCTAGCTTGTCTTTCGTCGCTTTCTTCGCTGAAAGACTCTCGTCCCTGCATTGCTCGGTCACAATGTCTATCAGCCGCTTCTGGCGAGCGGTCATTTCGTTCTCTAGCGCTTGTTTCGCATCTAGGAGGGAGTAAAAATCATTCATCTTAGTTTCTCCGTGTACACCAGGAAACGAACCCAACCCGGAAGTTACTTTCTGAACATGCCACTTTTGGGCATGTGCAGAACTGAAACATGGTGACCTGATGTTACGGTGGTAACTTCCGGACGCCGGTACCACCTAATCTGCCCAACAAAGTGAGCAAGACAGCGCAGGATTGCCTGACGCGCCACATCCGGCGCAATCGTGACCTGGGCCAAGCCTCCCGCAGTTTTGCCCTGTGCTCCGAGGCATAGCCCAACCCTTCCTGCTTGGGGGCGGAGAAGCGGAGCAGTGAGGGCCAAAATGCCCTGAACCTCGTCGCAAGTCTGCGGAGGATCTCGTGAAAAGTCCCGTGCAAAACCGGCATTAGGTTACTGACGGCGACCCCGAGGTTTCAGTGAGCATTTCGGGCCAGAGACTCACTGCCTATGTGGGGGAACAGCGCCGACGGTAGAGACCGCTACCAAGAGAGAAGCGATGAGTTCAATTTACTACTCCGCAGCTTGGACCGAATGTGGGTGTCTCATCAGTTGCAGGCATGAGCACAAAACCGTAACTGAGGCTGCGTCCTGCATTCCATGCGCTGGTGGCTATGTTGTCGGCGTCGAAGGCTGTGCCATGCGTTCCTTGACGGTAGAGGAGGAGTCTGAGTTTCAGTGCGCTATTCCGGGTCGATGCACCAATCACCCAGCCCTAGATACCACACCCGTGGCGTCGGCGATCATTGGATCCGGCCATGCCGTGATGACACGAATTAGGGTCGGCGATCATTGGACTTGGACAACGTGGATGCTTTTTGCCACTTATGCGGAAGCCGCAGTACGCGCACGGGAAGGAGACAAAGTTGTGCGTTTTCGATCCCCCGAATGGGCGGCCTTACGGCAACATAGCGAACCCGCGTCGCCGGTGGTTAGAAAAGCGCCACCGCAGAGGATGCCTCCGCAACTCGAAGGAGAAACCCTGGTCGAATTCGTGCTCCGATTCCTAGATGGGCACGGCGTCGGTTAGCGCCTTCCTATACGCTACGCACGAGTCGAAGCCTGCTGGATTCGAGATGGGACAGATCGCGAGAACCTTCGCGACCGATTTCTACAATTCATAAGTCAGCGCTCAGCGAGCAACATCGATACCCACGCAAGCAACAACAAAAAAGGCACGGCTCACGCCGTGCCTGCCTCCGATCCAACTGCAGTGTTAAGACTTCTTGACCACTTCCAGGTTGTTCTCCACGCGGAACGCGCCGAACACCTGGCCGGCGCGAATGCCGGCGATATTCTTGTCCATCGCGTTTTCCACTGTGCCGTAGAGGCTCAGCTTGCCGTTGCTTACCACGATGCGGATGGGCGCCGCCGGATCAATGGCATAGCGGCTCAACACCGGGTCGCGGTAAATCGCTCGCAGGGCCCGTATGCGGATGTCGTCGTCGAAATTCGATGCCGGAGCGACCTGGATGTCATTCACCACTTCCTTCACCCCGGGCACGCGGTTCGCCAAGTCCACCGCTGAGTCTCGCCCCACATCGGTGCGGGTCAGGCCGCTCAGTGTGGCCACGCCATCCTTCACCGAAGCGGTGACGTAGTTGAACTGGTTGTCGTAGCCGAGACGGTCGTAGTACAGCTTGCGGTCGAGTTGCGCCGCCAGTTGCGTGTCAGGGACGGTGCTGCTCACCTCGATCAGGTTGCGCACGCCCTGCACCTGCGACAGCTTGCGGACCTTCTTGGCCGCATCCAGTTTCTGCTGGTAGAGATCGACGTTGCCGGTCAGGGTCACGATCCCGTCGTCCACTGCCGCCTGCAAGTTGCGGAATTCCTGCTTGCTGGCCAGTTGTTGTTCCACCCGCGCGACGATGGCCTGGTCATAGCGGTCCGCCCCGGTATTCTCGGCTACCAGGCCGGCGCTCAGGGTCGCTACTGCCAGAAATAGGGTCAAAGCTCGGAAAATACTTTTCATGGGAGTCTGCCTTCCTCACTCCAGTTTTTACTAACTGGTTAGTTAAATAGATGCGGGAAGCGTCGAAAGGATGCTTTCGCACGGGTAAGGATCCTGGCGATAGCGCCGGGACTGGGCGGGAGCGGTTTACCAGGTTTGACAGAGGTCGTTATAACGACTATTCTGCAGGGAATGGGGAAGGGAATTCAAGCCGAACTCAAGCAATCCAAGCCTTTTCCCAGCCTGGCGGAAGAGGCGTTCGTCGCCCTGCAGCGCACCGCTGACCAGTTGGCCGGGCGCGGCGCCGACGTGCTCAAGCCCTACGGTCTGTCGCCCACGCAGTACAACGCGTTGCGCATCCTGCGCGGAGCAGGCGAGGCGGGGCTGGCTTGCAGCGAAATCGGGGAGCGCATGATTAATCGCGATCCCGACATTACAAGGCTTATCGATCGCATGGAGCGCCGCGGGCTGGTGCAGCGCAGCCGCGAAGAAAAAGACCGGCGCGTGATTACCACCCGCATCACCCCGGCCGGTCTGGAATTGCTGGAGAAACTGGACCGCCCGATGCACGAGTTTCATCTCCAGTTGCTGGGCCGGTTGGGCGAGCGACAACTGCGGTCCTTACTCCGGTTGCTGGAGGCGGCCCGGGAGCATGCGGTGTAATCTGTCATCTCCAAAGCATTCCGAGACAGAACTCGGTTCTTAGGAAGCCGCGACTTGTGGCAGAGAGGGAATAGAACATGGACAACGGCTCGAACTTGCAGTCCTGGGGAATAACCTTGCTGCGTCTGATCGTCGGGATGGTGTTCCTGCTGCACGGCGGGCAGAAAGTTTTTGTCTTCGGAATTCATCGGGTCGCGGGATATTTTGGCAGCATAGGCGTTCCATCTCCAGCACTCTTCGCCCCGGTGGTCGCGGTGGTCGAGCTTCTGGGAGGAGCCGCGCTGATACTGGGATTGGCGACGCGGTGGGCGGCGATATTGCTCGCCGTCGACATGATGGGGGTGATCCTCGTAGCCAAGCTCAGCGGCGGATTCTTTGCGCCCGCGGGATTTGAATACGAATTGACCCTGCTGTAGCCAATCTTTCGTTGCTGTTGACCGGCGGGGGCGCTGCCTCGCTGGATGGCAGGATCAGGAAGCGGGCTTGAAGCCGGAACCGGCGGAGACGCAGCAAGCTGCGTCTCGACAGCCGGGCTAGCGTTTGTAGCCGATCTTCCGCAGGAACTCCTTGCGCGCGGTGATGTCTGTGGGGCCTTCTACGCCCTTGGGCGAGCTCCCGTCGATCACCCCCATCACTCCGCGTCCCTGGCCGGTCTTGGCCACCACCACTTCGACCGGGTTGGCGGTAGCACAGAAAATCGAGCAGACTTCCGGAATATTCTGCACCACGTTCAGCAGGTTGATGGGGTAGGCGTTGCGCAGGATGAGCACAAATACGTGTCCCGCACCCAGCGCCTGGGCATTGCGGATGGCGGCGTTGCGTAGTTCGTCGTCATTGCCCTCGGAACGGGTGAGACAGGGCCCCGATGCTTCGTTGAAGGCCATCCCGAATTTGCCCTGGGGCACGGTGTTTACCACCGCCTCGTACATGTCTTCGACCGTCTTGATGAAATGGGTCTGGCCTACGATGATGTTGGTGTCAGCGGGGACTTCCAGGGGAACAGTTTCAAAGTCGAGCATGAGAACCTCCTGCCACGCTATGGCCTTCGTCTCTTGCCTGTGACCTTGCGGGCCCCGGCGGGCTTGGACCCTCCCAACCCGAATACCCGCGCGAAAATCTTGTCGATATTCCGCAGCTGGCGATCCAGATCGAAAGCTCTCTCAATTTGCTGGCGCGGAACGCGCGCGGTGATCTTTTTGTCCTTCAGCACCAGGTCGTGAAAGTTCAGACCTTCTTTCCACGCTCGCATGGCGTGGTCCTGGACCGTACGGTAGGCGTCCTCACGTGAGACCCCGCTTTCCACCAGGTCGAGTAAAAGCTGGCCGCTAAAGACCAGGCCTCCGGTGCTCTCCAGGTTGGCCTTCATGCGCTGCGGGTAGACGAACATGGTGTCGATCAGGTTGGTCGTCTTCTGCAGCAGGTAATCCACCAGGGTGGTGGAGTCGGGGAGAATGACGCGCTCCGCCGAGGAATGCGAGATGTCGCGCTCATGCCACAGGGCGACGTTCTCGAATCCGGCCTGCGCGTTGGAGCGCACTACCCGGGCCAGGCCGCTGATCTGCTCACAGGTAACCGGGTTCCGCTTGTGCGGCATGGCGGATGAGCCCTTCTGCTTCTCGCTGAAATACTCCTCGGCTTCGCGTACTTCGGTGCGCTGCAGGTGGCGGATTTCGGTGGCAATCTTGTCCAGGGTGCAGGCGATGACGGCCAGGGTCGCCAGATAGGCGGCGTGGCGGTCCCGTTGGATGACCTGCGACGAGACCGCGGCAGCCTTCAATCCCAGGCGGGCGCAGATCTTCTCTTCCAGCTCCGGACTGAGGTGCGCAAACGTCCCGACCGCGCCGGAAAACTTGCCCACGCGCATATCTTCGGCGGCACGGGCAAAGCGTTCGATGTCGCGCCGTACTTCGGAATACCAGTTCGCCAGCTTGAAGCCGAAGGTAATAGGTTCGGCATGGACACCGTGGGTGCGGCCGATCATGGGAGTGTCTTTGAACTCCCAAGCGCGCCGTTTCAGGACTTCGGCCAGGCGTTGCAGATCTTCCGCAATAATCTCGGACGCCTGCGCGATCAGCAGCGCCTGGGCGGTATCCACCACGTCGTTGGAGGTTAGGCCGTAGTGGAACCAGCGGGCGTCGGGCCCGACAATTTCCGCTACCGCGGTGGTAAAAGCAATTACGTCGTGGCGTACTTCGGCTTCGATTTCGTGGATGCGCTGCAGGTTGAAGTCAGCCCGCTCGCGGATGGCCTTGGCGGCATCTTTCGGCACCATGCCGGCCTCGGCCAAAGTCTCGGTGGCAGCGACCTCTACCGCCAGCCAGGTGCGAAACCGGTTTTCATCGCTCCAGATGCGGCCCATGTCAGGGCGGGTATAGCGTGGAATCACGGCGCGCTGCCTCTCTAAATGTCAGCCAAAATAGGGGACTAAGGATTCTAAATGGAGAAGTGGCTGGAGGCTAGTCGCGCGGGTCGTGGGTGCGGCTACGCCTGTACCAGGTCCAAACGCGGCGTTATCAGATCAGCCGCGCCGTCCCGCACCACCTTACACCGATGAGCCAGGGCTCACGCACAGGCCGGCTGGGGGATAAGTGGCTGAGTCTTTCCGTTCTTTTCATTCAACAACATATCGTGATACGATACGAAGAAAGGTAGCCAAAACACGTTACGATATAATCCGCGGCATGGAGAAACTACTCACCCTGCCCGATTATCAGGCGTTGGCGGAGTTTCGCTACCAGATCCGCCGCTTCCTTGGCTTCAGTGAACAGGCGGCCCGCGCTGCCGGCCTGGAGCCGCAACAGCACCAGTTGTTGCTGGCGCTGAAGGGCTTGCCCACTGGGGTGCGTCCCCGGATCGGGGAACTGGCGGAGCGCATGCAACTCCAGCATCACAGCACGGTCGAATTGGCAAACCGGCTGGCGATGGGGGGGTACGTGCGGCGCAGCCGCGCCGGCGACGACCGACGTGAGGTGTTGCTGGTGCTGACGGCGAAGGGCGAGAAGGTCCTGCGCGACCTGTCGGTAAGCCACAAGGACGAGATGCGTATGCAAGGTCCGGTACTGGTTGCCGCGCTTAAGCGGGTCATGCAATCCCGCAAAGGATCGGCACGGCGCAGCCCAGCGGGCCCGGGAAGAATAAGGAGATCAACCTAGACGATGGCTACAACGGGTGGAGGCTCTGCCTCTCGAAACGAAACAGGAAGCAACGGCAGAGACGGCGGCACCACCCCCCTCAGCGCAACTACCAGCTTTCAATACACCACCGATCCAGAGGGTACCGAACCGGCGCAGTTCCGTATGGCCTTGGTTTCGGTGCTGGCTGGCGGCATTGGCCTGATTGCGGGGCTGGTGGCCTTTGCCCTCTATAAGCTCATCGGCCTGTTTACCAACCTGTTCTACTTCCATCGTTGGGCCGCGGATTTTACCAGTCCGCGTCTGAACTCCCTCGGACTCTGGGTCATCGTGGTTCCGGCGGTGGGCGGCCTCATTGTCGGGTTCATGGCCAAGTACGGGAGCCCCAAGATCAAGGGGCATGGCATTCCAGAGGCTATGGAAGCCGTACTGGTAAACCGCAGCCGCATCCAGCCCCGGGTCGCGATTCTGAAACCTATCTCGGCTGCGATTGCGATTGGCACGGGCGGCCCTTTCGGCGCCGAAGGGCCAATCATCCAGACTGGCGGCGCGGTGGGCTCGCTGGTTGGCCAGTTTGTGCACACCACGGCAGCGGAACGCAAGGTTCTGCTGGCGTGCGGCGCGGCCGCGGGAATGTCGGCGACTTTCAGCACGCCCATCGCCGGCGTGATTCTGGCCATTGAGCTGCTCCTGTTCGAATTCAAGTCCCGATCGTTCATCCCCCTGGTCGTCGCCAGCACGCTGGCTGCGGCCGTGCACATGCAGCTTCTGGGTGCGGGGCCCATGTTCACGGTGACCCACACCGATTTTGGACTGCCGCACGCGCTGCCGTTCTACCTGGTGCTGGGCGTGATCTGTGGACTGGCAGCCGTCGGTTTCACCCGCTTGCTCTATTGGACCGAGGACCAGTTCGAAAAGCTTCCGATCGACGAATTATGGTGGCCGGCCATCGGCGCCCTGGGTCTGGGCGTGATTGGCTACTTCGTGCCGTGCGTGCTGGGCGTGGGCTACGACACCATCAGCGACATTCTGAACGCGAACCTGGCGCTCAAGTTGTTGTTGGTGGTGATGGTGGCCAAAGCCATTGCGTTAGTCATCTCGCTGGGGTCCGGAACTTCGGGAGGCCTGCTCGCGCCCATGTTCATGTCCAGCGCAGCGCTGGGCGGGGCATTCGCCATCGGGATCGACAAGTTCTTCCCCAGCGCCAACCTGGCTCCCGGGGCTTTCGCGCTGGTCGCGATGGGCGCGGTGTTCGGGGCGGCTTCGCGGGCCACGTTCTCGTTCATCATCTTTGCGTTTGAGATTACCCGCGACTACAACGCCGTACTCCCCTTGATGCTGGTCAGCGTGATTGCAGACGGCATTGCTGTCCTGGTGATGCCTCATGCTTCCATCATGACCGAGAAGCTGGCTCGGCGGGGCCTCCGCATCCACCAGGACTATGAAACCGACGTCCTGCAGCAGGTGACGGTTTCCGAGACCATGGATCGCGAGGTGCCCACCGCGCCGGCGGAAATGCAGGTAAGCGAGATGGCCGATCGCATCGCCCGGCGCGACCCTGAGCTGTGCCGTCACCAGGGGATTGTCTTGCTCGATCAAGCCGGCAAACTGGCAGGTCTGATTACCCGGGGCGATTTGCTGCGCGCGCTTGACCAGGACCCACAGGGTACCGGGACGGTGCTGGACGCCGGCACGCGGGAGTTGATCGTTACTTACCCGGACGAGATCCTGCACGAAGCTGCTGCCAAGATGCTACGGAACAACATTGGACGCTTGCCCGTGGTTGAGCGGAACGATCCTCGCCATGTGGTCGGATACCTTGGCAGACCGGGCGTTCTGGCGGCGCGCCTGCGGCGTCTGGAGGAGGAGCATGTGCGCGAGCCCGGCTGGATTGGCGACATCTTCAGGTAGAAGGCAGACCTGATCAGCCGATGAAAAGACCTTAGTTGTTGCCTTGGCTCTGGGCTGAACTGGGCGGCTGGGGTGGTCTCTGGGCCGCAGCGATAAGCGGCTTAAGCGAGTCGATGGACACACCCAGGGTTCCGCCGGAAAACCCGTCAATGTAGGCCGCGTTGATCCCGATTACTTCGCCGCGGGAGTTGAAAACCGGACCGCCGCTGCCGCCGTGGGCTGTGGGCGCGTCGTAGATCAGTTTGTCGCCCACCACATCGCCCAGATGTCCGCAGGTGGCAGACGGCCGGATCAGCGATAGTGCGGCCAGTTCGTTGGCGGCGCCAATATCATCGCGGCGCAATGCCAGCCTTTCGTAAACTGCGGGAGGCGATTTCGCAACCATCCCCAGCACTCCCATCGGGTAACCAATCACCGCCACCAGCTCACCGGGATTCGAGGGCCCCTCGGCAAGGGGCAGCGGCCGAAGCGCGTGCATGGCCGCCGAATCGTCGATCCGCAACACCGCCAGATCACCCTTGGCCGAAAACACTGCCGGTGTAATGTTGACCGGGGTGGAGAATCCGGGAAAGAAAGCCAGCAATTTTTCCAGCTGCGGGGTGGCCCCTTTGGCGATGAGGGCGTCAGCTTCGGGATCTCCGTACCAGGGCTCGGCGACGTGACGATTGGTGGCGAGCAAGCCATCCGCCACCACGAAGCCGGTGCCCGAAATGCGTGCGCGGAGAGCTGGTTTTTGGCCGGGATAGCCCACCTGGTACAAACCAAAGATGTAGCAAATGGAATTGCGGTACCGGTTCAGTACCATGGCCGGCATAGCTTGTTCCTGCCGCAGCTCGCCCACCTGGCGGGTGAGCTGTTGCACCTCAGCCTGCATGTCATTCGCCGGCGGGGGCGCGTAGTAGTGCGCCATGAAGCCGGTGCCGACGATCAGCACTATCCCCAGGAAGCCTTGGACGAGCTTCGCCCACAGGGTGCAAACCGGTTCTTCTTCAGATTGGATATCGTGCTGGTCCATGAGGACGACACGGGCTGCGCTGGCGGCGAATTGGGGAGGGGAATACTGCGCCGGACAGGCAGGCCTGTGAACCCCTATTGTCCTGCCGGGCGGCACCGCTTCCTACGGTACGGAAGGCGATGTCCTGCCGGGTAGCGGGCGGTTACTGCCCCCGAACCCGCACGAGTAGCGGCTGTCCGCGTGGCTGGTTTGTGACCCTTCCAGCCTCAGTGTGGGGGTGTGACCGCCGAGGCACCCCGGGAAAGTCGCCTGTCGGTTGGCCACTCGTGCGGAAACGTCTTTACCCCAAAGCAGAGAAGATCGTGCAGGGCTCGCGGAGAAAAGCTTCTCGAACTGGAAGCAGAAACTGGACCCTGGGCTTTATTCGATGCCCAGACGCTGCGCCATTTCTTCGTACAAGAAGCCTTCGCCGGGACGGTAGGGCTGCACCCATTCGCCGTCGATGACGAACTGGGGGATGGCGCGCTTGCCGGTGCGTTTGACAACTTCGTCAGCAGCGCCGGGAGTGTTCTCGATGTCGATTTCCTTGTAGGGAATCTTGTGGCGTTCCAGGAAGCGCTTGGCTTCGTGGCAGTCAGGGCACCAGAAAGCGCAATAGACAGTCAGTTCCATAGTTCAGGTTTCAGATTCTCAAAACTTCAACGTCCAGCATTCCGCTTCCACGGAGTTCAGTTGTCAGCCGCTTGCGGATAGGCGCTGCGAGCTTTCACCCGGGCACGCGCGGCCAGCGCAATGGCGATCCACACCACATTCACGAACGCTGAAGGATACGCGTGATAGTACACCGTATTTACCACCAGGAAGATGCCGCCCAGGCCGTTACAGAACTGGTACAGCCCCGATTCCGGGCGGATCCTCCGAAACGACACCGCGCCATAGGCCGAGAGCAGAATCAAGGCTCCGGCCCACCCCAACAGATCGGCGATAGGTTTCATCATTGGCAGTCTCTAGCCGGCAGCTTTTCAGCGCCGCGGCAAACCGGCATCACACTCTACACCCGCTCCAGTTCTTGCAGCGTGCGCTCATTCCTGACGTTGCCGGTGTTCAACGTGGAAGCCGGCTCGAATAGCAGCAGCCAGCACTCTTCATCGGCCACCGGCTTATGCTCGACGCCGCGCGGCACCACGATGAATTCACCCTCCTCGATCCACACCTGACGGTCGCGAAACTCCATGCGGAACCGGCCTTTCACCACCAGGAACATCTCGTCTTCATTCTCGTGATGGTGGAAGACAAATTCGCCCTTGAGCTTGTCAAGCTTAACGTGCTGGCCATTGAGCTCAGCGGCGATGTAGGGCTTCCAGTATTCGGTAATCTTGGTGAATTTCTGGGCAATGTTTACTTTGTCCATGAATACCTTCCTGAAAATAAGGTTCTTAGCTGCTGGAGCGTTACTGTTACAGATTCCCTTTAAGGGATAGAGGTCGCAAAGAAAGAGCCTGCCGGGCAGCGGGGATTCCCGTGAGGAGCATCATCTGGCCAAGCCGACGCTGCATCGCGCGGTGGCAGCCGGCCGAGATTCCGCACTTGACACCAATTTGAGTTGATATATATCATAGTATATACCATGCCACGCACCGCTAAACTGTTCAGCAACGGCCGCAGCCAAGCCGTCCGTCTGCCGGCGGAGTACCGCTTCGAAGGCTCCGAGGTCTATGTCCGCCGCGACCCGGAGACTGGCGACATAATCCTGTCGCGAAGGCCGGAATCGTGGAAGGACTTCTTCGAACTGATGAACACCATCGAGGTGCCCGAGGACTTCGGAACCGACCGCAAGGACGCCCCACCGCAGAAGCGGGACTTGTTCTAGATGGCGGTCCGCTACCTGCTCGATACCAACACCGCAAGCTACATCATCAAGGGAAACGTGCCCCGAGTCCGGGAGCGCCTGCTGAAGGTTCCGATGGCGGAGGTCGGAATTTCAGCCGTCACCGAGGCGGAGTTGCGTTTCGGCGTGGCAAAGAGGCCGGAGGCGACCAGGCTGAAGGTTGCCGTGGAGGAGTTCCTGCTGCGTGTCGAAGTCTTGGCCTGGGATTCAGAGGCGGCGAAGCACTATGCGCGAATCCGGGCTGAACTGGAACGCGAGGGTGAGCCGATGGGTAACCTAGATATGATGATCGCCGCACAGGCGCTGGCGGTAGAGGGGGTGCTGGTAACTGGCGATCGGGTGTTTCGGCGGCTGAAGAGGTTAAGGGTGGAGGATTGGAGTAAATAGTCTGAAATCGTCCGGTTAGGAAGGAAATGAATAAAGAATGGACCGACGAGCGTTGCATAATATGCGCCCTGACACTAACCGAGCGTCGTAGCCGATGCGTTGAAACAGCTTTGCTCACGGAAGAGCATCTCATCCCCGATGCAATTGGTGGCAGACTGACGTGTAATTTTCTTTGCAAACACTGTAACGACCATATGGGACAGCTTGAGGCCGGATTGAAGGAGGACCCGGGAATCCGCTGGGCCATCGAGAATCTCAAAGACACACTTCCCAATCTATGGGCAACCATGTCACAAGGTCAGGCCTATGTCGTGCAGGGCCCGGGGGGAACGGTAGGAGCGAAGCTCGAGGACGGAGACATTCGCGTGACTCCGTCACGACGGTCGGACGATTCTCTTGTCGTACCCCTAAAGGACGCCCCAGAGGTTGTGCGCAAAACGCTGGAGAGAAGAGGCGCGACATCTGATGAGATTCGGAACGCAATGACGAACCTCAAGGAGGTGCCTGAGGGCTCCCGAGTCAAAATTGCCGAGGGAATCGAAATTGTGAAATCAGCTCCTGTTACCGCGTACCCCGCTCTCAAATCACACGACAATGATCTCGCATTGCTTAAGATTGCGTACGAATATGTGGCTCTGCACCTCGGGCGAAAAATCTTTGATGGTTACTTCGACTCAGTCCGAGCAGCCTTTGTTAAGGGCGGAAGCCTTCCCAGTTGTTGTTCAGTAAAGCCATACCGGGAGCGGGGTTCAGGGTTTCAGCCGTTTCACCGCCTCGCTGTCAAGAACACGACGGACGGCCTCATAGTTGGGGTTCACTTCTTCGGATATCTCAAGAACCGGGTCGAGTTCTTACGCCCTCAAATCGCGAAGACAGGGCTATTCTGCTACACACTTCGTCTTGACACTAGGGAAGAGGAATGCACGGAGGTATAACTACAAAGGCCAAAGGCCCACCTCATTGCTCCGCCCGTCGTGCACCCTTCATCGGATTGCCGCAAAAACAAAAGCCGCCAGCTTTCGCTGGCGGCTGATAGCTGAGAGCTGACGGCTTACCCTTCGTACAGCAGCACTCCCGCAGTCTCCTGCGAGTCCACCGGGCGGTAGTACAGCTTTTCGCCATCGAGGAAGACCTCGATGAACGCCGGCCGGGTGGTGATGGTGCCCTGGATCAGGGCTTCCGACAGCGGGTCTTCGATGTACTTCTGCAAGGCGCGGCGCAGCGGACGAGCGCCGTAGCTGCGGTCGATCAGCGTCTGGCTCAGGATCCACTTCTTGGCTTCGTCGGTCACGGTCACTGTGATCGATTTCTGGGCCAGGTTCTGGTTCAACTGGCTGACCATGAGTTCGAGAATCTGGATCAGGTCAGTCTCGCTCAGGGCGTTGAAGATAATGACTTCGTCCAGGCGGTTCAGGAACTCGGGGTTGAAGGTGCGCTTGACCTCGTTCTTCACCAGGTCTTCGATCTTCTCCGAGACCATGCCCTCGTCGCCCGACTGGAAGCCCAGCCCTTCGCGCTTCTGCAAGTGACGGGCGCCGATATTCGAGGTCATGATGATCACCGTGTTCTTGAAATCCACGGTGTTGCCCAGGCCGTCGGTGAGGTGGCCGTCTTCAAACACCTGCAGCAGGATGTTGAATACGTCGGGATGCGCTTTCTCGATTTCGTCCAGCAGTACGACTGAGTAAGGAGCGCGTTTCACCCGTTCGGTGAGCTGGCCGCCTTCTTCGTAGCCCACGTATCCCGGAGGCGAACCGATCAGCTTCGAGACCGAGTGCTTCTCCATGAATTCGGACATGTCGAAGCGGACCAGTGCTTTTTCGGTGCCGAACATGAACTGCGCCAGGGTGCGCGCGACTTCGGTCTTGCCCACGCCGGTCGGCCCCAGGAACAGGAACGAACCGATGGGCCGGTTCGGGCTCTTCAGGCCGGCGCGGCTGCGGCGGATGGCGCGGGCCAGGGCGCTGATCGCCTTCTCCTGCGAGATGACCCGCTTGTGCAGCTCTTCTTCAATGCGCAGCAGCTTCTGGGTCTCTTCTTCTTTAATCGAGGTAATGGGAACGCCGGTCCAGCGCGATACCACGTCCTCGATGTCCTCCCGACCGACAACGCCGGTGGAGGATTCATCGAGGTGGTATTTTTCGCGAAGGGCGCGCAGGTTCTCGCGCTCCTTGCGTTCCTCGTCCGAGTAGAAGCGCGCCTTCTCGAACTCGTGGTTCGCGATGGCGTTCTCCATACGGTGGACGATGAACTTGATCCGCTTCTGGACTTCGGTGATTTCCTCGGGCAGCGAAGTCTGGCGCAGTTTCACCCGGGCGCCGGCTTCGTCGATGAGGTCAATGGCCTTGTCCGGAAGGAAACGGTCCGGAATATAACGATTGGAATGCGACACCGCGAAATTGATGGAATCGTCGGTGTAGGTGACCGCGTGAAACTTTTCGTAGCGGTCCTTGATGCCAAACAGAATCTTGACCGCGCTGGTCTCGTCCGGCGGAGGAACCTTGACCGCCTGGAAACGGCGCTCTAGTGAGCGGTCTTTTTCAATCGACTTTCGATATTCCCCCGGGGTGGTGGCGCCAATGCACTGGATCTCGCCGCGCGACAGCGCCGGCTTCAGGATGTTGGCGGCATCGAGCGAACCTTCCGCCGAGCCCGCGCCCACCAGGGTGTGCAACTCGTCGATAAAGATGATGGCGTTCTGCGAGTCCATCAGTTCTTTCATGATGGTCTTCAGCCGCTCTTCGAACTGGCCGCGATACTTGGTGCCGGCCACGATCAGCGAAAGGTCGAGTCCCAGGATGCGCTTGTCGGCCAGAAATGAGGGAACTTCACCGTCAGCGATGCGTTGCGCCAGGCCTTCCACAATGGCGGTCTTGCCTACGCCCGGCTCGCCGATCAGCACCGGATTGTTCTTGGTGCGGCGGCACAGGATCTGGATGACGCGCTCCAATTCGCCTTCGCGTCCTACCAGCGGATCCAGTTGGCTGTCCATGGCCGCCTGAGTCAGATCGCGAGAAAACTCGCTCAGCAGGGAAGATTCGCGCTGGCGTTGGGGCTGGGCCTTCTCCTGGCTGGTGCGGGCTAATTCTTCTCTAATGGTCGAAAGCCGCAGGCCGCGCTCGTGCAGAATCTCCGCCGCAAAGCACTTTTCTTCGCGCAGCAATCCCAAAAGCAGGTGTTCGGTGCCAATGTGCTTGTGCGAAAGCCTCTCCGCTTCTTCCGCGGCATAAGCCAGAACCCGCTTGCACTCATTGCTCAGGGGTAGATCAACCGAAGTCGAGACTTTTTCCCGGATGGTGGTGTGCCCCTCGATCTGTTTGCGGATGGACTCGACCGAGGCATGAGAACGCAGGAAGCGATTGGTCAGGGCTTTGTCTTCGCGCAGAAGTCCCAGTAGCAAGTGCTCTGTCTCAATATAAGGAGACCCGAACTGGCTGGCTTCGTAGCGCGCAAAAAAGATGACGCGCCTGGCTTTCTCCGTATAACGTTCAAACATATAGCCCTTCTCCCCTTGAACCCTCCAGGGAACGTCCGCGCTAACGCTCGGCCCACCCCTGTCGGGAACCGCTTGGCCCTCAGTACATTATGCAATCAAGGTGCCATCCGACCCAAGCCCCAAATCGTGCATTCCAGAGCCTGAGTCCCGTTATAGAAAGCACCCCCGTTGTCATTCCTCCGCAAACCAGTGCACCATTCCGTCACGCCCGCCGAGAATTGTCAATCCCACCAACGGCCTATGCGGGTAGCGAAGCCGGTGCCACTTCTTCCAGACGACCTTTTTGCAACCTTAATACCCGGTGACAGCGACGCGCGAAAGCAAAGTTATGAGTAGCAATCAGAGAGGTCAACTGGTAGTCGCGATGTAACCGGGCGATCAATTCGAACACCGCATCAGCGGTGCGACCGTCGAGGTCTCCGGTCGGCTCATCGGCGAGCAACAGTTTAGGTTGAGTGATGAGCGCTCGCGCCAGGGCCACGCGTTGCTGCTCCCCGCCCGA
The DNA here is from genome assembly GCA_020073665.1 of Terriglobia bacterium. Taxonomy (GTDB): domain Bacteria; phylum Acidobacteriota; class Terriglobia; order Terriglobales; family Acidobacteriaceae; genus JAIQEU01. The sequence continues at coordinate 23,717 of JAIQEU010000004.1, read as the reverse complement.
AAGTTCACCCGAGCGGTGATGCGCACGCGGCTCCAATCCCACTTCGCGAAGCCATCGCGCCGCCTCTGCCTGGGCTACCTGCCAAGGCTGGCCCCGCAACAAGAGCGGCATGGCCACGTTCTCCAGCGCCGTAAACTCCGGCAGCAAATAATGGAACTGCCAGACGAAGCCGATTTCACGGTTGCGGAAGTCGGCGGCGGCGTTCTCGGAGAGCGAACTCAAGCGCAGGTTGGCGCAGTATACGTCACCCGCGGAAGCCCTATCAAGAGCGCCCAGGATATGCAACAAGGTACTCTTGCCCGCGCCCGATTCACCTACGATCGCCAGCATTTCCCCTTTTGCGACCTGGAACGACAGGTTTTCAAAGAGCACTAGGTCGGTTTCGCCGGAGCGAAAAACCTTGTTCAGACCCTCCGTCCGGAGGATCCAATGCTGAGCTATTTGATGCAACCAGCTTGCTCCTCGGTTCAAGATACGGCAAGCACTGCTGCCCGCCTTCGCCTTCCCATTAAACCACGGAGCTGCCTGCGCGGCTGCCTACTACCATTTTGGAACTGGCTTTCCGGAAAACTGTATACCCGGAATGTACCGAGGCAATGTGACCTAGGTCACTAAAGGCAGTATCTTAGGGATGTTGTACGAGCGACGCTGCGGCCCTACTCGTAGCGCAAGGCTTCCGCCGGAAGGATTCGCGCTGCCGACCACGACGGGTAAATGGTGGCCACTAGCGAAATCCCGATGGCCACTAGGGCCACCAGAACTCCATCCATCACGCGGGGAGCGAAGGGTACGTAATCGATGGAATAGACCTCGGCCGAGAGCGACAGCAGATGATAGTGTCCCCCGGCCCACGAAAGTGCGTAGCCCAGCACCAAGCCAATCGCGGTGCCAATCACGCCGATCAACAGCCCCTGAGCGATGAACATTCGCCGCACTTGTGACTTGCGTGTGCCCATCGACATCAGCACCGCGATGTCCCGTGTCTTTTCCATCACCATCATGACGAGCGAAATCAGGATGTTCAATGCGGCCACGAAAACGATCAGGCCAATGGTGATGAAGGTCACCACGCGTTCCAGGCGCAGGGCGCGGAACAGGGCCTTGTTCTGCTCCATCCAGTTGGTCGCCATGAAGCCCGGGCCGGCGGCCTGCTCCAGCTGGCGGGCAAATTGATCGGCCTTGTAGATGTCATCCACCTTGAACTCGATGACCGAGACCAGGTCGCCTAGTCCAAACAACTGCTGCGCATCGGTCAACCGGGTGAATGCCCAGGAACTGTCGTAGTCGTAGAAGCCGGAATTGAAAATCCCAGCCACCCGAAAGCGGTTGTACTTAGGCACCATGCCGAAGGGGGTCAGTTCGCCCTGCGGACTGGTGACCAGTACCACCGAGCCCACCGTGGCGCCGAGCTGGTCGGCCATGTCTTTGCCGAGGATGATGGGCGGCATGGCGGCCACGCGCTCCTCGACGCCTTCGAGCGCTGTGGGGGATTGCTCAGATGGCGATGGTGTGAAGCGGGCGCCCTCGCCCGCTGCTTCTGAATCCGCGGGCGGCTCATTCAGAGCATCGGCCGAGCCCAGGTTCACGGTGTTCAGCAGATCGCTGACCTTGCGCTCGGAAGCGGGGATCAGTCCTTTGAGAACCGCTCCGCGGGCGCGCGGCCCGCGCGAGATAAGCACCTGTTCGTAGATAGCCGGGGCTGCGGCGACCACGTGCGGCTCCTTGGAAAGCCGGTCCATCAGCGGCCGCCAGTCCTTAATACCGTCGCTCTGAATACGCAGCAGGTTCACATGGGACGTGGAGCCGAGCAGCCGGTCTTGCAGGTCCTGGCGGAAGCCATTGTTGATGGCAAGCGCGACGATGAGCGAAGCCACTCCGGCAGCCACTCCCAGAATCGAAATGCCGGTGATGACTCCGATCACCGCCTGCCTCCGCTTGGCACGGAGGTAGCGGGTCGCGATGAAGAGTTCGAAGCGCATGGAAGAAGCTATCGGCCGTCCGCTGTCATTTTTCAGCTTTCAGCCAAATCGGATTATAGCGATCATCCGTGCGGGCATGTGGAATTAGCTGGGCATCTCATGCGGAATAATCGGCCGCACTTCGATCGCACCCCAGCGCACCGAAGGGATACGGGCGGCCAGCGCCAGCGCCTCTTTCTGATCCTTGGCTTCGACCAGGTAGTACCCGCCCAGTTGTTCCTTGGTTTCGGCGAAGGGGCCGTCGGTGACGACTTGCTTGCCATCGCGCACCCGCACCGTGGTGGCTTTCGAGGTAACGTCCAACTCATTGCCACCCCGCAAATGCCCGCTTTCGGCGATGTTCTTGGTGTAAGCGCCGTATTCCTGGGAGATCTTTTCTTGTTCCGCCTTGCTCAGCTTGCTCCAGTGGGTTTCGTTTCCGTAGATCAGCAGCAGATATTGCATTTTCTTCAGGCCTCCTCGCCCTACTGCTGGTTAATCGAACGGGACTATCCATGATCGACAGGGTCCAAAACAATATTTTCGACGCGCCGGGTTAGAACCAGGGCAATACGGCTGGCACGCTCTGCCGGTACTGCCGGTATTCTGCGCCGAACCGCTGCTCCAGTTCCGCATCCTCCATCCGAATCATGAATGCGCCGGTCACCACCGCCAGCGCCGTCAGCCCGTAGCAGGCCGCCAGTCCCGTCCCAAGACTCCACGCCACCATCTCGCATAGGTGTGCCAGGTACACCGGATGCCGCACTCGCGCCCGCACGCCTGATGTGACCAGCCTTTGTTCGCGATGATTGGCGAGGACTTCGGGGTAGCCGCCGAGCTGTTTCGAGCTAAAGTGCTTGCCGGATTGGCGGTAGAGCCACAAGCCCACCGCGAACAGGATGGCAGCGGGAATCCAGGTCCAAAGCGACAAGTAGAGGACCACCAACCGCCAGCGGAAAGTCGCAAGTGCCACCACCAGCCACATCGTGACCCACAGCGGTACCAGCACGAGGTAGGGAGACCGCTTGCGTGACCGCCAATACGCGGCGCGAGGATGAATCAGGATCCAGAACAGCGGAATGGTCGAGTACACCACGCACGCCAGCCACGCCACCGTCAGTAGCAGCCAAAACACGCGACGATTCTAACCCACTCAAACCGGCATGCACTAACTGAGCAGTGTATGGCACAGTAGAGGGGAATGCTCACCTCCCAGGACCCACGGCTTGCGGGCCGAGTGGCGTTTACTCACCCGAATTTCGTGCTCTACCAGTTCGCGCGATTCTTCATTGTGCTGGCTCTGGAGATGCAATCGGTGGCGGTCGGCTGGCAGGTGTATGAGATCACTCACCGGCCGCTGGATCTCGGACTAGTCGGCTTGGCGCAGTTTCTGCCCGGGGTGGTGCTGTTTCTGTTTGCCGGGCACGCGGCGGACCGCTTCGACCGCCGCCGGCTCCTGCTGTGGTGCTACGGGGGCTTCGCAGCTTGCTCCGCCTTGCTCCTGGGAGTTACCTGGCGGGCCACACCGCGGGTGCATCTGATCTATGCCGTCCTGCTGCTGCTGGGGACGGTGCGTTGCTTCAACTGGCCGGCTAGCCGGGCGCTTTTGCCACAACTGGTTCCGGAGGAACATTTCGCCAACGCCGTGGCGTGGAATGCCAGTACCTTCCAAGGGGCAATCATTGCCGGCCCGGCGGTGGGTGGAGTGGTCTACGCGCTGTTCCGTGGCCCCGCTGCCGTGTATGCCATGGCCATCTCCGGCGCGGTCATCGCCATGTTCCTGACGATGCGCATCAAGCCGCAGCCGGCGCCGCGTCCCAAAGAACCCGTCAGCGTGAAGACGGTGCTCGCCGGGTTTCGCTTCATCTGGCGCCAGAAGCTGATCCTGGGATCGATTTCACTCGACATGTTTGCCGTCCTGCTGGGCGGAGCCGTGGCCCTGCTTCCGGTGTACGCCAGCGAAATCCTGAAGACCGGGCCCTGGGGACTGGGCCTGCTGCGCAGCGCGCCTGGCGCGGGCGCTGCCGCCATGGCCATCCTGGTGGCGCATTGGCCCATTCGCCGCCGCGCGGGCATGATCATGCTGTGGTCGGTAGCCGGGTTCGGGGTATGCACCATCCTGTTCGGAATCTCGCGCAGCTTGATCGTGTCGCTGGCCGCCATGCTGCTGGTCGGAGCTACCGACATGGTCAGCGTGATCATCCGCGCCACCCTGGTGCAGGTGGCCACGCCCGATGAAATGCGAGGGCGGGTGAATGCCGTGGATATGCTGTTTATCGGAGTGTCAAACGAACTGGGAGAGTTCGAGTCTGGACTTACCGCCCATTGGTTCGGAACTGTGCCGGCCGTGGTACTGGGAGGGATTGGAACTCTGGTGGTGATCGGCGCGTGGGCATGGCTGTTCCCGGAATTGCGAAACGCCGACCAGCTTACGGTCGCGGAACTGGTGCCGGAGTGAGAAAGAACTGCTATTTGCCCCGGACCACCGTCTTCGCCGAGCTCATGTTGTCGTAGCGGTCATACACCCGAACGACGATCACATGTTCCAGTTGCCCCGCTGCTATGGCCTTTGCTGGGGTGGGCATCGCCGGGTCGGACGGGATCGCAACCCGGAAGTCATAGCTCTCCGTTTTCGAGTCGGAAAGCTGGCCCACCGGTTCGACAAACTGCCAATCGCCGGCATCCACCGAGTATTCCGCGCGCTTGATGGCCGAGAAGCTATCCAATGCGCGGAAGCCCACGTGGATTTCGCTGCCCTGTACCGAGGCAGTCAGGTTCTCAATTTGCGGCGCCGTGGTGTCCACTTCAAAGCGCGCGCTCTCCCGTTCAGCGGTGAGGGCCTGGTCGGGCGAATGGGAAGGTCCATCGGAGGCCACCACCTTCACGGTGTAGCCGCCATCCGGCAGCAGCGATGCGTCAAACGAGTAGAACTTGTCAGTCAGTTGGTCTTTCAGCAGCAGCCATCGCGTTTCGCCGTCCCCGCGGTAGTAGACCGAGTAAACCATCTGGTCGTCATTATCGTCGTGCACAGTCCAGCGTACCCCAATGGAGTCACTGTCATGCGTCGTCGGTGGCGGCTGGTCGAAATGAGGCTGGTTCGCGCCAGCCGACCCGCCGCTGTCCGCCGGCTTGGGCAGCGAGAGGTAGCGCACCCCCGCCTGCACCGTGACCTCGTCGAAATCGGGTGCCACGTTCTGGGGCAGATAATTGAGCAGCACACTGTCCAGCCGCGGCGCCACTTCTGCGGCGTGCAGCAGCGTCTTCCACTGGATGAAGCGGGCCGGCGGCACGCTGACGGCTGCATCTTTCAGCAAGTCAACTCTCTTCCACGGGCTCCAGTTGCGGTCAGGATTGTCTACATTGCCGCTGCGTGTGAACATTTCGATTTTGCCCGCGCTGCGCATTTCGACGCGTCCCCAACGCGAGAAGATGTGGGCGTCGAACACATCACTCTCATAGCTGCCTTCGGATTCGACCGCCGGGCCCAGCAGAAATACTTTTCCCAGGTTGCTGGTGGAAACGTACAGGCCGCCACTCGGCGCATTGGCAAAAGCCGTGACCTGGGTGGCGCTGGCTTTCACCAGGTCGGTGAAATTGTCGTCACCGGTGATCGAGAAAATATGCCCGCGATTTCCGGTCCCCGCCAGCAGGTGGCCGCGCTGGTCGAAAGCCAGGGCGTACACCAGGTCTTCGCGTGACGTCCAGAGCCGACTGGGCGAGCCGTCGGGGGCAATCCGGTAAATCTCGGAGCCGCCGGTGGCGCCCATGGCCGGGGTGGGAATGCCGGCTGCGGGCTGAGGAATAGGAGTGACATTGGTGATGGTGATGGTGGCTTGTCCGGCGGCGGGCGCTTGCGTCGGAGCGGGCATCACCATCGGAGCGAACCCCGGTGTCGGGGCAGCGCCGGGCCGCTTCTCTCCCGCACCCGCAGCGTAGATGTTTCCCGCCGCGTCGATCGCAAGCGCGGTGATCTCTTTCTTGGGAGCGCTGTAGAGAACAAATCCTTCCCCGGCAGGGGAAATTCTGTACACCAGTCCGCTGCCATCGGAACCGGCGATCAAGTTGCCCTTGGGATCAAGCGCCAGCACGCGAATGTGAGCTTCGTCGCTCTTGAACAGGACAGAATGCTCGCCCTTCGGCGTGACTCGGAAGATTTCGCCGTGGTCGCCGGTGGCGGCGTACAGATTTCCCGCATCGTCAAGAAGCAGGTCCCAGATGTACTTCGTGGCTGGATCGAAGTAAGGGGTCGCGCTCCAGGAAGCATCCGTGGCGGGTGGCTTGCCCGGCGTGGCTTTGCTGGCATCAGCGGTTTTGCGATGTTCGATGCGGTAGATCTTGCCGTCAGGGTTGGTGGCCGCGTAAATCACCCCGCTCTTGTCGACCACCAGCGATTGCACCTGCAACTCCTGGGGCTCAAAGATGACGCTCGATTCTCCGCCCGGAGTGATGCGGTAGATCCGTGCCGGAGCGCCAGTGGCGGCGTACAAATTGCCCCCTTGGTCCGCCGCAATCGCCCAGATATAGGTCGAAGGAGTCGTCGAGAGAGCCTTGAATGCCGGAGCCAGTTCCAGCCCGCCATTGCTGCGGATGGCGACACCCTGGCCCGTGCCTTTGATCAGGTCCTCGAACTTGGACTGTTCCCAGGTGCGCGTGCCTTCGGCGACGGCGAAATGAGCAATGAAAATCAGGAGAGACGCTGCAACCAACAGCTTACGCGGACGGATTGGCAAGTTCATACCTCATCTGTGAGCGGAAAAATTAGGTTATCACGGAAGGTAGTGGCTGGTAGCTGGGGGCTGAGAGCTGGCGGTCAGGGCTTCCTTAGCTAGAGTCCCCCAACTGCCAACGACCAGCTACTTGATATTGATCGTCAGCACCTGTGCGCCAGACACCACGTAATCCAGCGGGGCGGTGGCCGCCTCGTTCACCGAGGACTCGCCCAGCACCACCATGTCCTGGGTGCCGCGCATGCCATCCATCACGTTCATGATGGAAAGTGGAAGCGTCGGCATGACCTTGTCGGCGACCATGGCCTCGGGGTCGGCTTCCAGCAGGGATACGTATACGCGGTTGCTCGCGTGCTGTTTGTTCAGCAAGGCGATGGTCGAAGCCAGGTCCAGTTTGCGGCCGAACAGCGGTGCGCCGTGGCGGACACGGTCGAGTGCGTCGCCATCGCTTACCAGGATGCGCAGCGGGCCCTTCGAAGTCGAAGTGGGGATGTGAATCGGAATTTGGACCATCATGCCGTCGCCGCGATACGGACGCAACAGGGCTTCGATCTTGATTTCGTCGCCCGGCCGGGCTTCGGTAATGTCGGTGCGGGCGCTTTCCAGGCGCGCCCAGCGGCGGTCATTCACCACATCGAAATCCAGTTGCACGCCACCGATCTTGGGCGTGCTGTACGGATTGTCGAAAATGCGGCTGAAGCGATCTCCCACCGAAAGCGCCGCCATCACCGCTGCAGGCTGGCCGCCATCGGTCGCAGAAAACAGGTTCTGCAGGCTGACGTCAGGATAGCCGTCCACGCTGATGTGCCCGTCCATGCGATAGGTGATCTCTTCGCCGTACTCGTTCATGCCATGCAGGGCGTTGAAAACCGTAGTCATCATGGCCACCGGGCTGAGGCGGGCATTGTTCAACACTTCATAGTGGAACTGTTTGCTGCTGCTCCCTCCGCGGATGTTCAGTGTGACCGGGATCATGTCCGGCGTCTTGCCGAACTCACCCATGATTCCGGTGTGGCGGTCCTGCACGAAAGCTCCCACCAGTTCGGTGGCATTGACGATCTTGAAAGCGTTCAGAGGCGAAGCCAGCGTAGCAATCACGTTGGCCTTGGTCATAGGAATATCCACGGCTCCGAACTGCAGCAGCGGATGCCCGCAGGCCAGCAGGTGGGTCGCGTCCATATACGTGACCGTGCAGGTGGCGGCGATGTCCATGTCACCCCGCACCAGGACGGCACTGACCGCCGAGCCCGGCTCCAGTGGCTCCGGCTGCTTGGCGTCGCTGACCGAGCCCGCGCCCATCACCGGCACGATGCCCGCAGCCGCAAACTGCGGAGCAAATCGTTGGATGGCGTCTTGTGAGAAGCCGTTGAAAACCAGGGGTGCTTCAATAGGCCGCAGGTAGTTGGCAAAGTCAGAGGTTGGCGAACTGGCAATCCCGGGCCCCGAAGTCCTCGTCGGTCCGATCACTGCGGCTTTCACCGGTCCGGGATCCGCCATCGGGCTGCGGTCCAGGGCATTGATCTCCAGCATCTCCTCAATCGGCGTAACGCCGGCAATCGGTTCCTTGGAGAATTCGCCAATGCGGAAGGCCAGCGCACCCGCAAGCTTGCCATCCAGATACACCGGGCTGCCACTCATGCCGGCAACTACGCCCGTGTACTCCGCCTTGGCGCCGTGCAGGCGCACCAGGATGACATCGCCCTTGGGGCCATTGGCATTTTTCAGGATGCCCAGCACCTCGACGTCCATGGCTTCCGGTTTGACGCCCTCAAACACGGTGTAGGCGACGCCGCGCATTCCCGCATGAATCTGGCTTACCGGGATGGTTTCGACTGGCTTCGGAGTCTCAGCACTGAAGGCTGGGCAGAGTAACAAACCGCAGAGTAAAGCACCCGCAACAACCACACGTCCCATGGAATTTTGCCCCGGAGGACCGCCAACCGGCCCACCTCAGAATTAGACTCCGCGAGGCGTTTCCCGGTTTGCCGGGTTGGAGGAGGGACCAGCAAAACATCCCAATCGCGAAGCAGTGCGTCTATACTAGCACAGGGTTTCTGGAAGGGGTTCCATGTTTTCCATTGGTCTCGCACCTCATTTTCGTTGGTCCCACCGGTTTGCGGTGGCCGTTGTCGTAATCACGCTGGTCTTGGAAGTGCTTCTATGGCAAGCATTTCCGGCCGCGGCGCAGGACCAGCCTGCACCTGCCGCCGGCCAGCAGAAGCAAGAGGCGCCGCCGGAAGCTGGAGGCCCTCAGACGGACGTTGGACCCTACGCGATCCCCAAGAAGAAGGACGAGCCCCCGGCCCCGCCCCCGGAGAAGCCCAAGAAGATTGAGGGCATGCCGGATTTTTCCATCCGGGTAGACGTGCCCCTGGTCAACGTTCCGGTGCTGGTTACGACCAAGGATGGGCAGTTCGTCTCCGTGCTGAAGAAGGAAAACTTCAAAGTCTACGAAGACGGCGTACCCCAGACGGTCACGAATTTTGATGTGTCGGAAGCGCCTATCACGGCCGTGCTGCTGGTGGAGTTCACTGCCGGCGACTACTACTTCTTCAATGACCTGCTCACCGCTGCTTACTCCTTCGCCTACAGCCTCAAGAAGGAGGACTGGGTTGCGGTGTCCTACTACGACATTAAGCCGCACATCCTGACCGATTTCACGCAAGACAAGCGGGCTGTGCAAGAAGCGCTGGGACAATTGCGAGTTCCGGGTTTCTCCGAGAGCAACTTGTTCGACGCTCTCTATGACACGCTCGACCGGTTGGATCGGGTCGAAGGGCGCAAGTACATTATCCTGGTCACAACTGGGGTAGACACCTTTAGCAAGATCAACCTCGACCAGATGATGAAGAAGATCAAGGTGACCAGAGACGTGACCATCTTCCCCATCAGCGTCGGCTTCCAGGTCCGGACATATTGTGAAATGCATAACTGTGGCTACACTCACGGCATAGGTATCCCCGTGGGCGAGATGGATTACCTGCAAGCCGACAATGAGATGAAAACCTTCGCCGGTATGACCGGCGGTCGCGCTTATTTCCCGCGCTTCCAGGGAGAGTACCCGGAGATTTTCCGCAGCATCATGGGCGACATCCGCAACCAGTACAACCTGTCTTACCACCCTACGAATCCTAAGCTGGACGGCACCTACCGCAAGCTGAAAATCGAACTCGTCGCGCCGGATGGCGGCCCGCTGAAGGTAAAAGACCAGAAGGGCAAGGATGTGAAAATCCAGATCATCGCCCGCGAAGGCTATACCGCCAAGCATACGGTCGAGTAGTGCCGAGTACCCAGTACCGGATACTGAGCAAACACGCTCAGCAGTGTAGTTTCCGATAGACACTCAGAGCGCGGACCAGCCCGTGTGTTCCTGCTTCAACGGTCGAGTGCTTTTACTCGGTACTAGGTACTCGGTACTCGGTGCTGATATTCTGCCTAGGATTCATGCATCCAATCCTCGTTAGCCTATTGCTTGGGTTAACCGCTGCTGCCGCCAATGTCTTCGGCGGAGCCATCATTGTCCAACGGCACTGGGAGCGCGCCTACTTGAAGTACTTCATGGCGCTGGGTGCGGGATTCATGCTGGCTACGGCCCTGGTGGAAATGGTGCCCGCAAGCCTGGAACTGCGCGGCCGCGGCGCCGGCTTCCTGGTCCTGCTGGGATATCTCATCATTCACTTCTTCGAGCACACCGTAACCCCACACTTCCATTTCGGGGAAGAAACCCACAAAGACGAGTTCGTGCATGCCCACAAGGGCTACTCGGTCCTGATCGGGCTCATCATCCACACCTTCTTTGACGGCATTGCCATTGCTTCCGGCTTTATCGTTTCTGAGTGGTTAGGGTGGGTGATCTTCACTGCCGTATTCCTGCACAAAATTCCCGAGGGATTTACGGTAGCGTCGGTGATGCTGGCGAGTGGGCGGAGCCGGGGCATTGCCTGGGGCGCGTCCGTCATCCTGGGAGCTGCGACGCTGGCGGGCGTGATGGTGATGGCGCTGTTCCGCCACCAGGTTGCGTTCGGGCTGCCGCTGTCCGCCGGAGTGACGATCTATGTGGCGGCTTCAGACCTCATCCCCGAAGTAAACAAAGAGCCGGGTGTCAGAATGGCGTTGATCGTCTTCGTGGGTGTGGCGTTTCTGTTTGTCCTCGATAGTTTCTTCCACGTTCATTAGCAAGTACCGAGTACCTAGTACCGAAGTCCACGATATAGACCAGGGCGCGCTGAGATGCTCATTGACCCTTACCCGGTACCGGGTACACGGTACTGATGCGCTCGGTAGTCACCCGCTGTGTCGAATGTGCATGACGTCCCCGTCTTGCACGATGTAGTCCTTGCCCTCGAGGCGCAGCGTGCCCTTAGCGCGGGCGTTGGCTTCTGAGCCGGCTTCGAGCAGTTGGTCCCAGCGGATGGTTTCTGCGCGGATGAAGTGGTGCTCAAGATCAGAATGGATGGCGCCGGCAGCCTGCACCGCGCGCGTGTTCACCGGTATGGTCCAGGCGCGGCACTCGTCTTCTCCCGCAGTGAAAAACGAGATCAGCCCCAGCAGCGCGTAGGTCGTCCGAATCAGTCGAACCAAGCCGCTCTCTTTGAGCCCGTAGCTGGAAAGGAACTCAGCGGCATCCTCGTCGCTCATTTCCGCAAGTTCCGCCTCCACTTTGCCGCAGATCGCAGCCGCGGAGGCATTGGGGCGCGACGCCACCTCCGTGAGCTTGTATTTGGTCACTGCGGCTTCAAGTTCCTTGCCCAGTTCCGTGCTCTCGCTGACGTTCAGAACGTAGAAGATCGGCTTCTCGCTGAGGAACATGAATCCGCGCAGGCGCTTCTTGTCTTCGGGAGTCATTTCCATTTCACGCAGCGGATGCTCCGATCCCAGATGCGCGTTGGCGCGCTTGAGCAAGTCGAACTCTTTCTCGAGTTCCGCGGTCTTCATCTTCTTCAGGTCTTTTTCCAGCCGCTCCAGTCGCTTCTCGATCTGGCCCAGGTCGCTGACCATCAAGTCGAATTCCACATTCTTGATATCGCGCAGCGGATCCAGAGCGCCGACGTGCGGGATGGAGGGATCGTCGAAGGCGCGGACCACGTGCGCGAGCGCATCCACGTTGCGTAAGTGGCCGATGTAAGCCGTCTCCTTGAGCGCTTCCTGGCCGATGGCGCCCACGTCCACATACTCCACCGAAGCGTGGGTCAGCTTTTTGGGGTTGTACAGCGCAGCCAGGCGGTCGAGACGTTCGTCGGGCACCTTAGCCACGCCCACGTGGGCCTCGCGTGGGTTGGAGTACGCGGCCTCGGACAGGGGCGCCTTGGTGAGTATGCGAAAAAGCGATGTCTTGCCTACCTGCGGCAGGCCGATGATGCCGGTTTTCATGAGGGCAGTATTGATGATATCAGGGGTTGCTCGTAGCGCCGGTGTCCCGCCGGCAATGGAAGATGAAGCGAAACCTACGTAGTCAACGGCTGTGCGGTCAGATACACCACCACCAGCCCCAGCAGCAGGACTCCCATCTCCACCCGGGTTGACCAGATATGCAGCCCATCGAACTCCATCCGCGCGGGATTGTCGGGAGGTACCGAGTCAATCTCACCGATCGATGTGCGCAGGGCGTCCATGCGGGGAATGATGCCGAACTGTGAAATCAGCGTAAGCCCCAGCATCAGGCACACCAACACATGGCGGGCAGCAAACACATGCGCGCTGCCGCCGCTCAGCCGGCTGTGGAGCAGGGAACTGGCCAGGAAGACCACGCCCGAGATCATGCCCATCCAATGCAATGTTCCCAGTGACCGGCCAACCACCGACCCCGCCAGGTGCCGCGTAGGCAGGACCGTGAAGGCAGTCTGAGCCACTACGGGAAAAAAGATCAGCCCGCCCACCCAAACTACCAAAGACAGCAGCATGAGAAATCGAAGGAAGGACATGACGCGTACATTATGCGCCGAGAGCGGCGTAGAAGAAACTCTAACTGGGAATCAAAGAAAAGAATTGAGAACCGGCAACTGATCCCGGGCAACCGCTTTTATACCGGCACCGGCACCGTGTCCAGGATCTCTTGCATCACCTGCTCGGCCTGCTCGGATTTCTTCAGCGTAGAAGAGTACAGCGCATTGACCACCACGCGATGCGCGAACACCGGCGTGACCAGCGGCTTGAAGTCTTCCGGGACGCAGAAATTGCGGTGATCGAGGAAGGCCATCGCCTGGGCTGCACGATAGAGCATCTGCGAGCCACGCGGCGATACCCCGAGCGTGAAATGCTCCGATTCGCGCGTCTTGCGAACGATGGCCAGCGTGTAACTTACCAGCGAATCGTCCACTCGCACGTGCGTGACCGCCTGCTGCATCTCCAGTACCTCGGCCGCGGTGAGTACAGGCTGCAGTTGCTCGAGCTGTGCCGTACCCGCCTGGGAGCGCAAAATCTCCCGCTCCGCATCGCCGTCGGGGTAACCCATTCTCACCCGCATCAGGAAGCGATCGAGTTGCGATTCCGGCAGCGGGTAGGTCCCGTGATGCTCGACCGGATTCTGCGTGGCAATCACCAGAAACGGTTGCGGTAACGGGTAGGAGTGCGCATCCACCGTGACTTGGCCTTCATTCATGGCCTCGAGCAAGGCGGATTGGGTCTTGGGAGTGGTGCGATTAATCTCGTCGGCCAGCAGGACGTTGCAGAACACCGGCCCGCGCTTAAACTCAAATTCCTGCTCGGCAACTGAATAGATGGAAATCCCCAGCACATCCGAGGGCAGCATGTCGCTGGTGAACTGTACCCGCTGGAAACTGCAGTCCAGGGCGCGAGCCAGCGCCTGGCCGAGCGTAGTCTTGCCCACCCCCGGGACGCCTTCAATCAGCAAATGCCCGCGCGCCAGCATCGAAACCAGCGCCAGGCGGATAATATCGTCCTTGCCGCGAATCACCGTCCGCAAAGCGTTTTCTAGTTCTGCTGCGCGATGGGAGGCGGCAGTGGCAGTTTCGGGAGACATCTTTTCGATTCTACTATGCCCGGGAGTGCAGTCCGGAGAGCCAAGGCTCGTGCCGGGTACCAAAGTCATATCTGAAGCTGCCAGCTATCAGTTGGAACGCGAGATTTCAGCGGCCTTGCAATTGGTTTTGCTGACAGCTTATTGCGTAAACTCTGCCGGCCGTCCCGTCAACCGCTCAATGCGCTTGGCGATGGGCGGATGGGTCGAGAACAGGCTGCCGAAGTTCATTCCCAGGAACGGCTGAATGATGAACAAGTGCGCGGTTGAAGGCGTGGCCATCATGGGGACGCGCCGCGAGTACGCGTCCAGTTTGGCCAAGGCGCTGGCCAGGGCATAAGGATTGCCGGTGTAGTGCGCGCCGGTAGCGTCCGCCTGGTATTCGCGCGATCGCGAGACCGCAAGCTGTATCAAGCTGGCCGCCAAGGGTGCCAGGAATAGCATGAGCAGGGCGCCGATGCCGCCGCCGCGGCGGTCGTCACGACTACCCCCGAAGCCGCCGAAAATCATGCCCCAGCGCGCCATGCTGGCCAGCATGGTGATGGCTCCTGCGATGGTTGCCGCGATCGAACTGATCAGGATGTCACGATTGCCAACGTGGCCTAGTTCGTGCGCCAGTACGCCTTCCAATTCCTCGTCGGTCAACAAATTCAGGATGCCCTGGGTTACCGCCACCGAAGCATGTTTCGGATTGCGTCCGGTTGCGAAGGCGTTGGGCGAATCGCTTGGAATGACGTACATCTTCGGCATGGGCAGGCCGATCTTCTGGGTAATCCGTTCCACCGCTCCGTAGGCTCGCGGCAACTGCTCGCGGGTTACGGGCTGGGCGCGATAGGTCGCAAGTGCAATCTTGTCAGAAAAGAAATAGGCGATGAAGTTGGTGACGACGGCGATTCCCAGAGCGATGACCATGCCGTTCTGGCCGCCGAACGCGCGTCCAATCGCCATCAACAGCAAAGTCAAAGCCGTCAGTAGGAACGCCGTCTTGAACGTATTTGCCATAAGGAATTCTCAATAGATATAGATGCCGCTGCCGAATGCCGGATTCGAGGCAGCGCCGGCATCCCGCTCGCAACCCGAGGGCAGTTGCGGCTAGGTCTTGGCCGTCTCGCGCTTGACCGCCCGCGACAGCGTCTGGTCGAGCGCCGCCTTGGCTTTCTCATACTCCTGCTGTGAGATACGTCCCTGCTTGTGCTCCAGTTCCAGTTCGAACATCTCTTCTTTCAGGGCTTCAAGCAGTAAGCCGGAACGGCTGGCTGGCGCGGTTTTGGAGGGTGGTGGCGGTGCCGGAGCAGCAGGCAAGTCAACGTCAGAGGCTGCGTAGTCAGGGGCCGGCAGAGACTTCGAGCGGCGCACAATATAGACTCCGCCAATTACCAGCGCCACTACGAAGCCGCCGAGAATGTACAACTGATATTTTTCCAGCGGATCCGGGGCGTCAATCGGCGGACCAAGCCCTCCGCCCGGCCGTGAGGTCTGGGCCCCGCCGCCACCGGCCGACTGCTGACCCCCACCTTGGTCGCCGCTACTCTCCGCCAGGACGCCAGTCCCGGAGATCTTGAATCCCAGGGGTTGGCCCACCTGGGTGTTGGAAGCCACCTGCACCGCTGCATCCGACTGGTTTGGGTCCTGCATGGATTGGAAACCCGCGCCGCCAGTCGCGCTGAACTGCATGGTCTTGGGCAGCACCACTACGAAGTGTTGGGCCGGGTAGAGCGGCTTGGGATCGACACTCAGTTCGCCGCTGTAAGTCATGTGGAAGACCACCTGGAACTGGGTCGTCCCGGGGCGCAACGGAAAGAGGAAGGCGTAGCGATTCTTCTCCTTCTGCGGCACCGGCGCCGAAGTGATGGGCTTGCCGCCGGCGGTCATCGCCAGGCCTGTCTCCACGGTCGCGCCGTCGGGCAGGTAGAACTCGAAGTTCTGGTCGTTCAGTTGAGTCAGCGGTGGTTTCGACTGGTTGTCCACGGCAAACAGCCGGATTCCCTGCAGTTCGTTGCCTTGTGCCTGGAAGCGCATGACGTCGGCAGTCACGCTCAGCCCATCCACCTTCTTGGCCACGTCGTAGACTTCGACTTCCACCGAGGTGGATCCGGGAGGCGCCATGCTGTGATAGGTGGCACCCTGGTGAATGGCGCGAACGAGGTGCGGCCCCTGGTCGTCGAGCGTGAAGCGGAAGTTGCCCTTGGCGTCGGTCTTGGTGCGGCCGGCTTCTTCCATGCCCTGTCCCAGTTTCAGCAACACCACTTCGTCCCCCGCCGCGGGCTTGCCGGTGGTGCCGTTCTTGACTGTGCCCGCCAAGGTCTCGGCGGAAGCCCAGGCGCTCAGGGACAGCAGAACAGAGATGGCCACAACTCTCAGGGAAACCTTCAAACTCTCGCTCCTTTTTTGGTTCCGCTGCGCACTGCGGCAGCCGCGGTGGCGGCTTGCTCGAGGTGCGAAATCTCGGCCAGCACCGCCGCCGCTTCCTCTTCCAGCGAGGACTTCAGCGACTGGTAGTCGGCGTCAGGAAATTTGCCCGCCTTGTATTCGAAGTTGAGATCGCGCAGGTTCTCGTACACCACTTCCTTGCGTTCCCGCAAATACGCGAGCCGGGTCTTCTCCGGGCCCAGGTGCAACTGCCCGGGAAGGTAGAAAACGTAAAACAGCGTGGCCAGCGTGACCAAGCCGCAGATGAGGTTGGCGGTGGTCATAGCTCGGTATCCTCCCGGGCCCGTTCGCGGAACTTCTCCAGTTCGGCGCCGCTGACCGGACGAACCGCTCCCGCCGGCAACACCAGCGGACGCATTCTCCAGGCACGCATGATCAGCACCACGGTCGTGATACCCAGTACCAGCGCCAGGTACGGCATGACCCAGGCAACGCGGTTGAAGCCGGTGGCGGTAGGCGCGGCGATTACCGTGGTCCCATACTTCTGCACGAAGGCTTGCATCAGCAGGTCGTCGCTATCGCCGCGGTCGAGCGCGGCCATCAGCTCACCCCGCATGGTGTCGGAATACTTGCAGCCGACGTGATTACACTCCAGCAGGATCTGGCTGCAGCCGCAAACGCACATCATGCGATGGCCCAGATCATTGAAGCGGGCAGCCTGGTCTCCCGCTCCAAGAAATGCGAATATAGCCCCGCAAAGCAGCGCCACTTGCAAGCTGCGTTTCACGCTCGAATTGTGGACGTGAGCCATCAATCCCCCGCGCCTGCCGGAACGGTTTGTACCCGCGCCGGCGCCGTGACCCGCACCGGGACCGCGTTCGGGATCAGCGCAATCACGGTTCCGGCAATCATCATCCACACGCCCACCCAAATCCACATCACCAGCGGATTCAGGTGCACCTTGATGATCGGCCGGCCGGTGTCCTGGTTCAGGCCTTCGTACACCACGTAGAGGTCTTCTTTAGCGGTGGAGCGGTTGGCCACCATGGTGGCCGTCTGCTGGCTGGCTTTATAGAAACGGCGCTCGGGATACAGCGTGTCAATCTGCTTCCCGTCTTTGTAGACCTCCATCACCGCCCACTCGCTGCCGTAGTTCGGCTTGTCGTCTTGGGTGTAGGACTTGCACAACAGCGTGTAGGCGCCAATGTTCATCTTGTCGCCGTAGCCCATTTCCTGCTCTTTGTCCTGGTTGAAGGCGGCGCCCGCGAACCCGATCATTATGACAATCACGCCGAAGTGGACTATGTATCCACCGTAACGGCGCGTATTGCGATGGCATAGGTGCACCATCGAGGCCAGCAGGCCCTGCCCAGTGTGCCGGCTGATGACCCGCCCGCCGCGGACGAACTCTGATGCCACCGTCAGCGCCACCAGCACCGACAACATGATCGTCATCAGCGCGTAGAGAGCCGATACATCGCGCCAGGGACGCATGCCGAAGGGCCCACCCCAACTCGCCGGCGTGACCATCAGCAAGATCCCGACACCCAGTGCGCCCGCTGTAGGCCACTGGAAATTGCGCTTCAAACTTTCGACCGAAGTCTTGCGCCACGCGAGCAATGGACCCACTGCAGTCAGCAACAGTAGCAACAGTGCCACTGGAACGTTCACCCGATTAAAGAACGGCGGACCCACCGTCACCTTTGTTCCCTGCACCCACTCGGAAAGCACCGGGAACAGCGTGCCCCAGAGCACGGTAAAGCAGGCCACCAGCAACAGCAGGTTGTTAAACAGGAAACTGGATTCGCGCGACACCAGCGCTTCCAGTTTGTGCTCGCTGCGCAGGTGCGACCGGTTCTTTACATAGAAGAAGACACAGGTAGCAAAAATCAGCGCCAGGAAAGCTACGAACCAGTCGCCGATGGAAGATTGCGCGAAGGCATGCACCGAACTGACCACGCCGCTGCGGGTTAAGAAGGTCCCGAAGATGGAAAGCATGAAGGTGGCGAAAATCAGCCACATGTTCCACACCTTCAGCATGCCGCGCTTTTCCTGCATCATTACTGAGTGCAGGAATGCTGTACCGGTCAGCCAGGGCATGAGCGAGGCGTTCTCCACCGGGTCCCATCCCCAGTACCCGCCCCATCCCAATACCGAGTAGGCCCAGTGCGCCCCCAGGAAGACGCCGCAGGTGAGGAATCCCCACGTCACCATCGTCCAGCGCCGGGTGATGTGGATCCACTTCTCGCCGGGATAGCGCATGATCAGCGCCCCCAGCGCGAACGCGAATGGCACCGTGAAGCCTACGTACCCCAGGTACAGCATAGGCGGGTGAATCACCATCTCGGGATATTGCAGGAGCGGGTTCAGGCCGCTGCCGTCCGGCGGCAAAGATCCTTGCATCAATCCGAAGGGACGGGCAGCGAAATTCAGCAGCAGCAGGAAGAAGACTTGTACCGCGGCAATGATGACTGAGGCATACGCAAACAAGCGCTCATCTGTTTTGTGCCGCAGCCTCAGCACCAGCCCATAGGTGGCCAGCAGCATCGACCAGAACAGGAGCGAACCTTCTTGTCCAGACCACAATACAGCGAACTTGTAAGGAATCGGCAGATCGCGGTTGCTGTGATGAAAAATGTAAGCGATCGAGAAGTCGTCCTGAAACGCGGCCGTCACCAGTACCACCGCCGCCAGCAAAACTAACGCGAAGGTCGCGATGCCGGCCCGGCGTGCGGTTTCCCCGAGGCGCGCGGAAATTGCTCCGGGAAGGAACAGAGCTAACAGCCCGAACAGGAAGGAGTAACCACTCAAAGCCAACGCGAGTATGAGCGCAAAACTGCCTATTTGGGCCATATGATGCTCAGTATTTTTTCAGAAAGCTCTCACCCGGGCAACCGGAGAGCCCCAATCCAAGCGCACAATCCAAGCGATGGAGGGTTGGAACTTCATCCCGCTGTGAAGGTTGCCCACGTTGCTTCCGCTCGACGAGGGAGCGCGGTCGCTCCAGGCCGATTCCAGCAGAGGCTAGTGTATCTCACAGAATCGCTCCAGCGCACCAATGCCGGAAGTGCACGTTGGTTGCCACCCGCCAAGATGGCCGGTTGGACAGTCATCAGGCGTACCGTCAAGACGCGGCCCGACCCGTCCAGTGTGGATGAGAATCTGGACACCCGCACGGGTGGGTCAAATGGGCACACCTTGAGTCAGGAGGGACCCACTTCGGCTAGCGGCGCGCGTTTCGCAGGAGGCAGGGCTGGAACTGTAGCTCTGAACCTAAGCGCTCTGCTTCTGGTTGTAGCGAGCCGTGACTTCCTGCTCGGCAACCAGCCAGTCCTCATCCTGGTGGCCGGGCGTGCAGCCGCGCTCCTGGTACAGTTCATAGGCGCGGCGGCGGATTTCGGCTTCGAGGTTGATGGGAACCGGAGTGGTGTGCTTTTTCCCTTCAGTCGCCGCCATGGTTTCAGGCCGGCTCGCCACGCCGCTTTCGGGCATGGTGGCGAGGTTCTTGCTTCGGGAATTAGCGTTGCTGCGGGGTGTTTTTGCCTTTGCCATATACAGATACTCCTTACAGGTACCAAGATTCAGCAATGAATCAAATGAATGAATTAGCCACATACACGTTGACCTCGGACGGATAGGCCCCACGCAAATTGGTGGCGGATAATGTCTAATCATAAACTGAATGGCTGTGGATGTGTGGGTTAGAGAGAAAAATTGTTTAGTAGCGAGTACCTAGTGAGCCAGATTTTGCTTGGTACTCGGTACTGATTAGTAGAAATCATGTGAACTGGTTTCGGCGCGGGTGATGGCCAGCGGCAGCACTTTCTGGGCCTTCACCGAAATGACATTGTCCTGGTTCTGCAAAATTCCCTCCACCATCAGGAATTGCTCGGCAGCTACCAGCAGGCGGTTTTTCTGAAACAGCTCGGGATGGATGATGGCGTTGGCCACCCCGGTCTCATCTTCCAGGCTGAGAAAGACAAAGCCTTTGGCGGTCCCGGGACGCTGCCGCGCAATCACGCATCCTCCAATCCGCAAATACTTTCCGTTGGGAATATGACGGAGATCGCTGGCCTTGTGGACGCCAATCTTTTCCATGCGCGCGCGATGATAGGCCATGGGATGCGGCCCCACGGTCAGGCCGGTGCCACGGAAATCGGCCACCAGCCGTTCCTCCGCATCCATCGGCCGCAGCGGCGATTTCGCATCCGGTTCGGGCAGTTCATCCAACAAAGGCCCCGCAAGGCGCACCGCCCGCTCCACTTGCCAGAGGGCGTCGCGGCGGTGAAGCTGCGAGGACCCAGTACCGAGTACCGAGCGAAAATCAGCCGGGGTCCCACCAATCGAGTTCAAAGCCCCAATTTCTGCCAGCGTGACCAATTCATCCTTTCGCACCTCGGGCACACGCTGCACCAGATCGCGAATCGAGGCAAACGGAGCCAGGTTGCGCTGGCGGACGATTGCCCCGGCGGCTTCCTCGCGCAGCCCGCGCGCATAGCGCAGACCCATGCGGAGTACGGGTTCGCGGGAGATATCAGCGTCTCCATTCTTTCGCTGCTCCGCGGCTTGGTCGACCGAACGGACAACTGGGAAATCAGAGCCAAGGAACGACATGGTTGGGCCAACGACCAACGACGAACGCCCAACGCCTTCCCTGACGACCGACGACGGACGACGGACGACTGTTTCCAGCGTGCACCGCCAATCCGACTTCATCACATCGATCGGCAAAATCTTCAGCCCGTGCCGCTGCGCATCCTTTACCAGCGTGGCCGGACGATAAAATCCCATCGGCTGGTTGTTCAACAGGGCCGCGGTGAAAGCCGCCAGGTAATGGCATTTCAGATATGCGCTGGCGTAAGCAATCAACGCAAAACTGGCCGCGTGCGATTCTGGGAACCCGTACAGCGCGAACGAACTGATGGAGAGCACGATCTGCTCCTGCGCCTCGCGCGTAATGCCATTGCGCGTCATCCCCGCGCGCAGCTTAGCTTCGATCTCTTTCATGCGGGCTTGCGAGCGTTTGAAGCCCATGGCCCGGCGCAATTCCTCTGCTTCGCCGCCGCTGAATCCGGCCACCACCATCGCCATCCGTAGCAGTTGCTCCTGGAAAAGCGGCACACCGAGAGTGCGCGCCAGCACCGGCTCCAGCGAAGCATGAGGGTAGACGACCGATTCGCGGCCCTGGCGCCGCTGTAAATAAGGATTCACCATTTGCCCCACGATCGGCCCGGGACGAATGATTGCCACCTGCACCACGATGTCGTAGAACCGCTGCGGACGCAGGCGCGGCAGGCACGACATCTGCGCCCGGCTTTCCACCTGGAACATGCCGATGGTGTCGGCCTTCTGCAAAGCGGCATACACCGTGGGATCGTCTGCCGGCAGATGCGCGAGATCAACCTCTTCTTTATAACTGTCGCGAATCAGTTGAATGGATTCTTCCAGCGCCGCCATCATGCCCAGACCAAGCAGATCAACTTTGATGATGCCCAGATCGGCGCAGTCTTCTTTGTCCCACTGCACCACTACCCGGCCGGGCATGGACGCCGGCTCGAGCGGCACCACCGAATCCAGCTGTCCCTGGCAGATCACCATCCCACCAGAATGCTGGCCGAGATGGCGTGGCAAATCCTGCACCGCCTGGCAAAGTTCAAAATATTTGCGCAGGCGCGGATGCCGCAGATCCAGCCCGGCATCGCCGAAGCGGCGGTCAAGCGTGTCGTTGGCATCGCGATATTCCCAGTTGGAAACTGCGGCCGAGACCTTATCCAGAGTTTCCGGATCAAAGCCCAGGGCCTTGCCCATTTCGCGCGACGCCATGCGGCTGCGATACGTGATCACGTTAGCGGTCATAGCGGCGCCGCGTTCGCCGTAGCGCTTGTATAAATACTGGATGACACGCTCACGCTGGTCGCCGCTGGGAAGATCAAGATCGATGTCGGGCCACTCGCCGCGTTCTTCCGACAGAAAGCGTTCGAATAGAAGTTCCATGCCGACCGCATCCACGGCGGTGATTCCCAGCGAGTAGCAGACCGCACTGTTGGCGGCCGAACCACGCCCCTGCACCAGGATGTTCTGCCCCCGGCAAAAACGCACCAGGTCCCAGACAATCAGAAAATAACCGGCGAGATCGAGTTTCTGGATCAAGGTGAGTTCCCGCTCAATCTGGCGGCGGGCGCGGGTTTTGAGCTCCGGCGTGGCCCGGCCATAGCGCTGCTCAAACCCCTCGCGAGTGCGCTCCCGCAAGAACGACATCATGGTCTCGCCCGCTGGCACTGGATACCGGGGGAACTCGTAGCCCAGATCTTCCAATGTGAACTCCAGGCGAGATGACAGCTCAACCGTGTTGGCAATGGCCTCGGGCAGGTCAGCGAAGAGCTGGTGCATTTCCGCGGCGGACTTCACATACCGTTCCGAATTGCGCGCCAGCAGCCGTCCGGCGGTGGCCAGCGTGCGATGGTGGCGGATAGCAGTAAATACATCGCAGAGTTCTCGCTCGCCCGGCGTGGCATAGCCAACCCCATTCGTCGCCAGCAAGGGAAGCTGGAGCGCGCGCGCAATTTCCACGGCAGCGCGGTTGCGTGCTTCCTGGGCACGATGAAAGTGGCGCTGCAGTTCGACGTAAACATTGGATGGGCCGAAAATTCCCACCAACGAGTCGACCAGGCAGCGGGCTTCACTCATGCCTCCATGGGCAAGCGTGGCGGCCAGTGGCCCGTTCTCGTCACCGGTCAGGCAAATCAGGCCCGCGGCGTGTTCTTGCAGTTCTTCCAGGCAGACCGAGCCTTCACCCTTTTTGGAGCGCAGCTTCATCCGGGTAATCAGGCGGCACAGGTTCTGATAGCCAAGACGCGAGCACACCAGCAGGGGAAGACGGAAGGAATTGGCAATTGAAAATTCACATTCGACCTCCGCCCCCGTGTGCGCCTTCAACCCAGCTTTTTTCGCTGCCATGTAGAAGCGCGGCGCGCCATAGACGCCATCGCGATCCAGCAGTGCCATCGCCGGCATTTCCATATTTGCGGCAGTAGCGATCAGGTCTTCGGGCAGGGAAGCGCCTTCCAGAAAACTGAAAGCAGAACGGGAGTGAACCTCGATATACATTGGGTCATTGAATGATTGAGTGATTGAATCATTGGCTGAATCACTCAATGATTCAGTGACTTAATGATTCAATTCCTTCAGTCATAGGTTCCTTCCACAAACCATCCTCCGCTCATCAGATCGCGGACCAGGCGATACAGCGTGATGCCCGCGTCGTGCTGCACGGCAATGTCCCACTCGTCGCGCGCCCATCCCTCCTGTGCCCACCAATCTCCCGACGACCGCCATGGCCCCGCCATCCACACGATCTCGCCTTGCATGTCTTTGCGCTTGGGACAAAGCATGTGCTCCGGCCGGCCGTCCCGCAGCGTCACCGTGGCCCGCACCGGGGGACGGAAAATGCGCATGGCGGTTACCGCACTGCTGGCGTCCGTGGCGGAGTGCTCCTCGGCAGATTGTTTCTGGGTGGCGCAGGGTTTCAGCCCTGCATTGAATGCATTTTTTAAAGAGGGCTTTAGCCCATGAGTTGCATCCGGCGCGAAGTGCTGCATGCGAAAACCCTCGGGACGGTGCGTATCCAGTAACTCCAGCGAACCCAGCTTGCCTTCACCGACGATGCCAGCAATCCTGGCCAGCGTG
>JAIQEU010000045.1 GCA_020073665.1 Terriglobia bacterium | reverse complement strand
GGACTGGACCTACTGCGTGGTGAAGACGAAATCTGGCAGGATCGTAGCTTCCGGAAGAGTTACTGCGGCCACAGCCGAACTTGTCGCCAAGGCTTTGACTCCGAAGATAATCCAGGCTCTTCAAAGCGAAACGTCGGCTTCCGGGCGGATGGCAGAAGTAGTAGGCTCCCCCAATTCAGCCCCGGGCGGAATCCTTCCCAAGCGATTCGTCGCCTACGCGGATCTGGCTCGCAAATTCGAGTCCGAGAAAACCTTTTCCATCCATTCTTCGACCGTCTGGTTCGAGGCGCCAGACCTGGAGAAAGCCCTGAAGCAGCGCCCCGAGTTTTCTGGTTGGGGCTACGAACTGGTGAACCCCTACCGTCAGCCTGACCTGACCATCGAGGTCAATCGCCCGCTTTTCACCTGGGACTGGACCTTTTCTATCCAGGATCGGGAAGGGGACAGGAGCCTCGCGTCCGGGAAAGTCACGGCAATAAGCGGCCCGGCTGCTGCGCCACAACTGGCCAAAGCGATTGTCGGCGCCATTGCCAACGCCCGCGGCCTTCCCGCTTCCATGCAACGGCAATTTGACCAAGCCCTGGCGGAAACCAAAGTACGCACCTGGGACGTCCGCCACATCTCCGGCCAAAGTTACCTAAAGAGCGGCGAGAAAGTGCAGCTCGCCGTTGGGCAAAACACGGTCTTCGCTCGCGGCGGAGATAACATACTGTTCAGTGTTCCTGTTGAGGATCTCCTTCAGTTCTCTTACAGTTCGAACCTCCGCGACCGGTCCGTCAAGTGGTTCGAAGGCTGGGAAAAGGCAGGGAGCTTCGTGGCCTCCGATATTGGCCACGACCCTCAGGCCGCCATGGGTGCACTTCTGATTATGCTGCCCATGATCGCTGTTGAGTACGGTGGAGGAGAGTTGCTGAAGGGCTTTTCGACGAGCGATCATTTCCTGATTCTGAACTGGAAAGACCCATCCGGTGTCACCACCGCTACTTTTCAGGGTGACGAAAAGCAAATTCGCGAGATCTGCGCCGAACTGGATAAATTCAGCAAACGCTCCGCGGTGGATCTTGATACGGCCGCCCAGAAAGTGCGCAGCGAGTTTGACGAGCAACTGCAGTCCACCAACTACTACTTCGAGACCGACCAAAACGTCACGCTCGACAACAGTGTTCTGCGGCCCGGCAAGTACCGCGTGATCATCTTGCAGCGGGAGAAAAATCTGGCGGAGGTGTACTTGCTGCACGGGCCCGACAACGCCATTGCCGCCCGAACCATGGTGGCACACGCGCGGCGCCCCGACGCGGACCGCGCCACCCGAGTCTCGTACAGCACGGTAAGCGGCCTGCAGACTTTTCAGGAGATTCAGATCGACGAACACATTCTGCGTTTCAGTCCCGTGCCGATATTTCCTGATGAAGTCTGAGTCGTTTCCGGCGATGACTTGAGGTGTGGCCTCCTCATAGCGGAACCAGGATGGCGCGGAGCCCCAGAGGCACGGCATGATTGGTACCACGATCTCGCACTACCGTCTTCTCTCTTTGCTCGGGTCCGGTGGCATGGGCACTGTGTATGAAGCCGAGGACGAGAAACTGGGCCGCCACGTTGCCCTCAAGTTGCTGCCCCGGGACGTGTGCCATGACCGGCAGGCCCTCGATCGATTTGAACGCGAAGCGAGGTTAGCCTCGGCCTTGAATCACCCGAATATTTGCACGGTTTATGAAATCAACGAATGGGAAGGTGAGCACTACATCGCCCTAGAGTTGCTGGATGGGTGCCGGCTCAAGGAGCGAATTGCCGGGCAACCGCTGCGGTTAGCCTCCCTGCTGGATCTGTGCCTTCAGATCACCGACGCACTGGAGGTAGCGCACGCCAAGAAAGTCATCCATCGCGACATCACGCCATCGAACATCTTCATCACCGAGCGCGGCCAGGCGAAAATTCTGGACTTTGGGTTGGCGAAGCTGATCCATGAGACGCGATGGCAGCTTGAGATCGGAGTGGGGTCATCGGTGCCCACGACTCCGTGCAGTAGCAACCTCACGACACCGGGAACGACAGTCGGCACCGTAGCGTACATGTCGCCTGAGCAGGCACGGGGTGAGGACCTGGACGCCCGCTCCGATCTGTTCTCGTTCGGCGCGGTAATGTACGAGATGGCGACCGGCCGCCAGGCCTTTTGTGGTAACACCTGGGCCGTGATCTTCGACGCGATCCTAAACCGGCACCCGGTTCCACCATCGCGTCTGAATCCCGAACTGCCACCCGAGCTTGATCGGATCATCGCCCGGGCGCTCGAGAAGGATCGGGACGTACGGTACCAGGCGATTTGCGAATTGCGGGCTGACCTGAAGCGTCTGAAGCGTGATCTCGACTCCGCATCGATCGCAGCCCAAGGGCAGTATCCTCGACTGCCCGTCGGCCAGACCGGGTCTTCTCGGCCAAGCTTAGCAGCAAGGCCAGCAGATCTGCCGCCCACTCGGAGAAATGTCGTTCGTAGACTGTTGCAATTGATTCAGTTCATGTACCTCGCCTTCTACGTCGCCGCTTTGGCCAAGCTGGAGTCCATACACAGCTTTGGGGAAATGTTTCTGCCCGGAACGGGACGGGGGTTGCCTGCGCTCGTCCTCGTCAGCGCGGGAGTAGGCATCGCGATTCACCTGTATCTGCTCTCTGCTGTTTCCTTTGATCATCGAGAACTGGGGGAGAAGTTTCGGAGGCTTTTTCCGTTTGCGCTGCCACTCGATCAGTTGTGGGCCTTGTCGCCTCTCTTGTTAGTGAATCAAATCGGGCTGGGGCTGGCATTTGCCGCAACCGCGGGCTTGCTGTACCTGCCGTTCTCCCAACGCACCCTTGTCCGCATGGCTTACCCAGCCGAGCGGTAGGTGCTTCAGGAAGGTTAGTCGCTTCCCATGTACGGACGCTTCATCATCGCTCGAGTTTTGCTGCTGGGTTTCGGGCTCCTTGGGCATTCTCTGTCCCAGGAAGCGGTTCCGCAGGCCGGTCAAGAAGATGTGGTCGCAACCGCTATTGAGCACATGCGAAACCTGGAGTATGCGGACTCAGAACAGCAGCTGCGCCAGTGGCTCGACACGCACCCAACAGACGTGCGCGCGTGGAACTATCTGGCCACCGCTACTCTCTACCAGGAAATGTTCAAGCGGGGAGTATTGGAGTCACGGGTTTATGGCTATGGTGGAGATGTCTTTAAGCCCAGCAAGGTAGCAATCACGCCTGAATTTCAGCAGGAACTCCTGGGGATACTCGACCAGGCACAGAATGCAGCCGAGGAACGCCTGCAGGCTGAGGAGTTAGATCAGGAGGCAATGTACTGGGCGGGTGTATCTCACGGCACACGCGCCACCTATCACTTCGCGCTGCGCAAGGAGTACATGCCGGCACTGCACGAGGCTAGGGAAGCCTACGGGTACCACAGCGAACTCTTAAAACTCGATCCCCAGCATGTCGATGCCTACTTGATCGTCGGGATGAACAACTACGTGGTAGGTAGTTTGCCCTGGTACATCAAGGTCCTTGCGGCTCTTACCGGCCGCCACGGCAACCGTGCCGAAGGTCTGCAGCAGGTAAAGCGAGCTGCCGAGGCAGGCCATTATGCGCGCGAAGACGCGAGGCTGATGTTGGCCATCCTCTACCAGCGGGAAAAGAGGTATGTCGAAGCGCTGGCACTTTACCAGGAGATGGCGCATTCTTATCCGCGCAACTACCTTCTCCAATACGAGGTGGCGACACTCTTCGGTCTTCTGAATGACTGCCACTCGGCTGCCTCGACCTACGATTCAATGGTTGCCAAGCACCGAACCGGCGGACCTGGATACAAAGAGATCCCGCTTGCCAGGGTGCTCTATCAGGCGGGACAGGTCTACGAGCGGCTGCAGGACAATGATCAGGCATTAGCCCGGTACGCAGAAGCAGGACTGCTGCCCGGAAGCGATCGTTACATCTACCTTTCGGAGTTGGCAGCTGCGGACGTACAGATGCGCCTACAGCATCGCGACCAGGCGCGAGTGCACTACCAGCGAGTTGCTGCTGCCGCGCCTGACTCTGAAGAGGGCAAGTCGGCACGCCGCGCGCTGGCAAAGCTCGCTGCAGACTAGCTTCCCGATGGAGTGTGGACCGTGTCCTTGAACTTCACCGATCGCCTGTATTTCTTGTATCTCTTTCTTGCGAGTTCGGGATTATTGGTTCGTCCTGGCCGCGTTTCAAATTGGATTTCTTGGCTATGCATTAATTTCCTCTGCCTGGTTGCGCTCGGCTTGCTGGTGCGCAACCGCCAGCATTCACCGACGTGGCAGTTTCTGCACGACTGGTACCCCTTAGTCATGTTCATCGTGTGCTTCGAGGAGGTATCCCATCTCTCGTTCCTGCTGCGGGATGCCTGGCAGGACCATTATCTGTTGCGACTTGAGGCATGGTTGTTCCCGGTGCCGCCGACGGTATGGCTGGGGCGTTTGGGTTCGCCGCTAGTGACCGAGTCCATGGAACTTGGCTATTTTTCCTACTTCCTGTTGTTCATGATCGTGGCCGGAGTGCTGTACGGGCGAGAAGACAAACGGGCTTTTCGTCAAGTAACGGATGCGACAGTACTCAGCTACCTGATCTGTTATGCGGCGTTCATTCTCTTTCCCACAGAAGGTCCGGCCTACACGCTAGCTGCTCAACATGACTTTCAGCTTTCTGGTGGGGGTCCGTTTCATTGGGCGGTGATGCTGATCCAGAAGAATGCAGGTGTGCACGGCAACGCCTTTCCCAGCGCGCATGTGGCCGGAGGAGTGGTAGCGCTGATGTTTGCTTGGCGGCATGCTCCTAGGCTCGGGCTCTCGCTCACGCCTCTGGTTATTCTGTTGTGCTTGGGAGCGGTGTATGACCGCTATCACTATCTCTCCGACGTGGTGGCGGGAGTCGTCGTTGGGGCGGTAGCTGCCGCCTGGCCTGAACCACTTCTTGCTCCATACCGCCCAACTGTCCCTGTGCGAACCCAGAACTCACAAGATTAATATGCCAAGCGATAGCCGTGGTGATTGCAGTTGGTTGCGGTCGGATGACGGCCAGTCGGATGTATCCACATTGGCGGCAAACGGGTGATCCTAGAGAAGTGGCCACCGCTAAATGTCGTAGCTTGCGTAAAGTTCATACTTTCGTCAAGCGATTACACCAACAATCTGGTCAATGAGTGAGCCCATTTTGGTTCGCGCACAGTATAAGCACTGACGATAAAGCGCAGAGTTGTATAGTTGGCGGCACGTGGGCGAATGGCTTTCTCCCCCACCCCCGGGGTGTGCCCAATCAGCTGAAAGTTGATTTTACAATGAGCGGGCTTTGCAAACGTATGCCATGAGCGTTTTTTAATTGCCATGCACATCGGCGTGGCATGCGGTGCAAAGCGTAATCAGGTTCCACTCCACATCATCGCCGGACTGGCTGCGGAATTGTCGGTGGTGAACTTCCAGATTTGATATGGTGCCGCAGCCTTGACATCTCCAGCTATCGCGACGTAACACCTGCAGCCGCAGCTGTTCGTACTTTTTCGCTTCCAGCCGCAAGCGTGGTTCTTTGGTCCGGATTCGATTCACGACGCCTTCCGGGTCACGTGGCGCAGAAACTCCTGCCGCTGTTCGCCGGGCAAGAACTTGAAGAATCGTGAGATTGACTCGAGCAGCAGGTCCGGACAGCCACTGTCGAGATTGGCTCCGGCCAGAAAGTCGGCGCAGATCATCTCCAGACAGTAGCCGCGGGATTTGTCCGTGCCAAGCATCCGAGCCGCCGTCTCGATGGCCTGCTCGATGACCGGAATCTGGTTTCTGTAGACCTTGAAGTAGATCAGCTCCGACGGTTCCGCGTCCTTGCCCGTCAGTTCCTTCTCCACCTCCCGCCGGAAGTCCTCCTTCGGCATTTGCCGGGCTTTGTGCAACCAGGTTGCACAATCGAAGCGCTGCCCGTCCCGGCGCGCCAGCTTGGCCAGCTCCAGCCCCTTCGTCCAACCCACCTCCTTCAGCTCCTTCCGCGCCTGTGGCGGCAGGTGCTCATGGATCGACATCAGGTAGTAGGCCTTCCTTCTCGATTCCGGGAACCGCCGCTCCAGGAACTCG
>JAIQEU010000016.1 GCA_020073665.1 Terriglobia bacterium | reverse complement strand
GTGGCCAAGAATATTGAGGATCCGGAAACCAAGTTGAGTGTCTGGAAACGGCTGCAGCTGGCCGGAATCGCGCAGGCGCAGTCGGCGGACGATCGAAAGGAACTTCGGCAGCGGCCGGATTTGCGCATCGACCCCCTGGGCTCCGGTACCGACTACACAACCTTTGTCGACCACCTGGGAATTGCCAGCCTCAATCTGGGTTACGGCGGAGAGGACAACCAGGGTATCTATCACTCCATCTACGACGATTTCTACTGGTATACCCATTTCTCCGACAGCACGTTCGTCTATGGCCGGGCCCTGGCCCAAACCATAGGCACCTCGGTGCTGCGCCTGGCTGACGCTGAAGTGCTGCCGTTTGACTTCACCGATTTCGCCGACACCGTTCACAAGTACAACCAGGAATTGCAGAAGCTGCTGGCTGACAAGCAGGAAGAAATTCGCGAGCGCAACCAGCAGTTGGAAGAAGGAGTCTTCCAAGCAGCTCTCGATCCCCGGCATCCGACGGTGGCGCCTCCACACGAGGAGGTTCCTCCACACCTGAACTTTGCTCCGTTGCAGAATGCAGCCGAGGCTCTCGCCCGTAGCGCCGAACACTATCGTAAGGCGCTTGCCGCAGCCAATCTCGACGGGAACGCCGCAGAAAAGCTGCACGCCCTGAATGCAAGCCTGATCGAGAGCGAACGCAAATTAACCAATGATGACGGGCTGCCGCGACGCCCGTGGTACAAACATCTGCTCTATGCTCCGGGTGTGTACAGCGGTTACGGCGCGAAGACGGTGCCCGGAGTACGCGAAGGAATCGAACAGAAGCGGTATGCCGAAGCCGATCAGGAGATCATGCGCGTGGCCAAGGCGTTGCAAGACGAAGCCGCGCTGATCGAGACCGCGGCCGGGCAGGCAGAACAAATCGGGCGGTAGAATAGGCGCTTGCCTGGTTCGGTGGAATTCGACCGCTTGCGCGTGGTGCTGGTGGCCACGCGCAATCCTCTTAATCTGGGCGCGGCCGCTCGGGCCATGGGCAACTTCGGATTTCTCCACCTTCGGGTGGTGAACCCCTACGAGATCGCGTTTCGCGAGGCGCGTTCCGCGGTAGGTGCTGCGGCGCTGCTGGCCGGTGCGGAGGAGTACAAGACCGTCGCCGAGGCTGTGGCCGATTGCACCTTGGTGGTTGGCACGACCGCGGTCCGCCACCGCGAGTTGCAGCACCCGCTCCGAAGGCTGGACGATGGCGCGCGCCTCATCCGCAAGCAACTGCGGTCAAGTCCGGTCGCGCTGGTGTTCGGCTCGGAAAAAGTTGGCCTCTCCAACCGGGACCTGAGTCACTGTCACTGGCTGCTGCACATCCCCACCCGCGAAGAACACATGTCGATGAACCTGGGACAGGCGGTCGCGGTCTGCCTGTACGGACTGGTGCGCGACGTCAAAGTCAGGTTGCAGCCCGAGAAAACGGAGTTGGCCACCGCGGCCGAAGTGGAGCGGATCACGGCAATGCTGCTCGACGCGCTACAAGCCAGCGGCTACATGACTCCGAGTGCGGCGGCTCCCACCGAGGAAAAGATGCGCCGCCTGGTGCGCCGGCTCAATTTGCAGGCCCGAGACGCCGAGGTCTGGCTCGGCATCCTGCGGCAGATCGTATGGAAGTTGCGATCGTCCTAGTGCGTCACAAAATCCCGCACCGCGTCCAGAAATCCATCCGCCTGGTCCACGAAGGTCATGTGTCCGCTGTTGGGGAGGATTACCAGTTGTGACCCGGCGATCTTTTCGTGCATTTCCCGGGACATGTTGGGATCACTCTCGTCGTGGTCACCGACGATGATCAAGGTTGGGACTTTGATCTGAGGGAGCTTGTCCACGTACTCCACTTCCGAAAGATTGCCGTCGATGACGAACTCGCCGTCGGAACCCCACATCTCACGATAGACATCCCAGGCGGTGCTGGTGTTCGAACTCACCGGGTCATAGGTGGGGTCCGGATGATTTTGATAGATGTAAGGGAAGTAGCCCTTGCCCCATGCCAGCTTGGCGTATTCCTCCGGATAGCGCCCGTGTTCCCAGATCTGCCCTTTGCCGAACAGGCCGGCGGCTTCCAGGGCGTCGAGCCGCTCGCGGTCCTTTGCATCCATCGCCGCCTTCATCTTGGCCAAAGCCTGGTTGATTTCCTTGGTGCTGGCGAAGGTGCTGGCCAGAATCAAATGCGAGAGATTCTTCTGGTACTTGAGCGCGTAGGCTTCGGCCACCACGCCACCGTAAGAATGCCCCAGCAGGCTGATCTTGGCCAGTCCCAGCGTCTGGCGAACGGTTTCCACGTCCTCGACCATGTTCGCAACTGTGTACTGCTTGGGATCGGTGAGCTTCGACGATTTGCCGGAGCCGCGTTCGTCAATAAAGATGAGCCGGCTGGTCCGCATCAGCGGCAACAAGTAAGGCAGGAAGTAGTCGTGCGACGCCCCTGGCCCGCCATGCACGATCAGCAAGGGCGCGCCGCGCCCTACGGCCTTGTAGTAGATCAGCGCCCCATGCGAATCAACAAAACCTTCCTGCTGGGGAAACAGGTTGGAGGGTTGGGCGTTCTGGGCCAGGCCAACGCTGGAGAAAAGCACAAGCAGCAGAAACGTGGAAGCTATAAGGGCTCGCATGGCGGCAATGCTAGCACAGCGGATACGATGCCCATATCCCAACCGTTCCAGAGTGACGATGCGGGCGTAGTGCGCAGTCGCGCACACTGTGCTGCTGCCCACGAACAGAAAGACTTGGCTGCCCCCCAGGGATTCGAACCCCGATATGCTGATCCAGAGTCAGCTGTCCTGCCGTTGAACGAGGGGGCAGCGATTGGGATGGAAGGCGGAAACCAATCCGCCGCTTTGATTCTATGGGCTGGGTGCGTCTCGGTCAACCCGCAGGCCAAGTCGCTTGCGGCTGTTCTTTCGCAACTCCGCGGTTTAAGATTTGCGCAGGAGACTACTTATGGTTACCACTGTCGGCAATGTCGTCCTGGCCGCGGATTACGCTGAAATGGCCCGCCGTCCGCTCGAAGCCGAACAATGCGCCCTCATCGTCGTCGATATCCAGGAGAAACTTCTGCCGCCTATTTTCCAGAAGGAGCAACTGGTCAGAAACTCGCAACTGCTGATCCGGCTGGCCGGAATCCTGAAGATTCCAACTCTGCTGACCACTCAGTACGCCAAGGGATTGGGCAACACCGTCCCGGAGATCGCGGCGCTGCTGCCGGAGACGCAGGCAATCGATAAGCAGATGTTCGGGTGCTTCGGCAGTGAGCTGTTCTGTTCCCTGCTTAAGCGCCTGCCGGGCAACCGCAATACCGTCCTGCTGTGCGGGATGGAGAGCCACATCTGCGTGACCCAGACCGCGTTGGGCGCCTTACGGGACGGCTACCTTGTCCACGTGGCCTCCGACGCCGTGAGTTCGCGCACCGAGTGGAACTGGAAGATTGGCCTGGAACGTATGCGGGCCTCCGGAGCAGTCCTGTCCTCGACCGAGATGATCATCTACGAGTTACTACGGTCATCGGGCGCGCCTGCTTTTAGAGAAATGCTGACCTACCTGAAGTAGAATTCCCATTTTGGAAATGGTTGCCCTTGGGAAGCAACCGGAGGTAACCAGGCAGCATCCCCCGAAGTGTCCACATCGCCGAAACTTGGCACCCCGCTTGGGGTTTATGGGAGTAGGAAGGCAGAACAGCAGAGATTTGGCAGTTGAAAATAAAGTTCGCTCGGGCCACCCGCGCCGTCCCTCAGACGTGAGGACCCCAGAGAAGTAGTTGAGAGCAGGCTCCCCAAGGAGGCGGCTTATGAAACTTCTCAGGCGCGTAATTCTCGGGACATTCTTTCTGTTAACGCTGACGGCCACCCTGGTATGCGCGGACGATGATCCGCCGGGCCGGGTAGCTCGCCTTCAGTACATCGCCGGTTCGGTATCCATCCAGCCAGGTGGCGTGGAGGATTGGGTGGCGGGGAACGTCAACCGCCCGCTGACCAGCGCCGACAATCTATGGACGGACAAGGACTCGCGCGCCGAACTCAACCTGGGCACCGGCATCCTGCGCCTGAACAGCGAGACCAGCCTCTCCCTGACCAGCATCAGTGACAACACGGTCCAGGTGCAGTTGCACCAGGGAACGCTGAACCTGCGCGTGCGCAAGCTCTACGGCGGCGAGATCTACGAGATTGATACGCCCAACATCGCCTTCACCGTGCAGAAGTCGGGCGAGTATCGCTTCGACGTTAACCCCGACGGGGATGCCACCCTGGTGACGGTCTGGAAGGGCGAGGGCGACGCTACGGGCAACGGCCCTGCGGTCCGGGTGCGGGCGCACCAACGGGCCCGCTTCACCGGCGGCACTTCGCTGGCCAACGAACTCTACGAGGCCCCGCCTTATGACGGCTTCGATGACTGGTGCCGGGTGCGTGATCAGCGCCAAGATCATTCCTATTCGGCCCGCTACGTATCCCCCGGAGTGATTGGATACGAAGACCTCGACGAATACGGAAGCTGGCGGGTGGTTCCGACCTACGGTACAGTGTGGGTTCCGACCATCGTGACCGCGGGATGGGCACCGTACCACTACGGTCATTGGGTCTGGATCAGCCCCTGGGGCTGGACCTGGGTCGATGACGCTCCTTGGGGATTTGCTCCCTTCCACTATGGCCGCTGGGTCTACTACGGTGGCTACTGGGGTTGGGCGCCCGGCCCGGTGTACGTCCGCCCGGTATATGCTCCGGCGTTGGTTGCCTGGTTCGGCGGCAGCAACTGGGGCTTTGGCTTGGCGTTCGGCGGAGGCTACGGCTGGTGTCCTCTAGGTTACGGAGAGCCATACATCCCGTGGTACCGCGGAAGCTCGCGCTACTTCCGCAGCGTGAACGTGACCAATACGCGCATCACCAACATTACTTACATTACGAATAACTATTACAACCATGATGGTCGCCGCCCCGTAAAGGCGCTGGAGTATGCAAACCTCAAGGCGCCGGGTGCGATGACGGCGGTTCCCGGACGTACACTGGTGAACTCGCTGCCGGTGAGCAAGACTGCGATTCCTGTGTCGGCGAAGGAAGCCAGAGACCTGGGCCGGGTTCCGATCCGCGGCAACGTTTCCCTTGAGCCGACTCGCGAGAGCCGGCTGGGCGTAAACGCGGGACGCCCGACTGCAGCACCGCCAGAACGCACCTTCACACGGCCGGTGGTTTCCCGGATCAACCCGCCCGCCGCACCCGAAAGGTCTGAACATTCAGCGCCGGTTCGCATTGCCGAAGACAAGCCCGTAGTTCCTGCCCCGATGCCAGGGCGCGTGGTTCCTCGGCCGCCACAAAGCGCTGGCCGGATGGACGAAGGCACGCCCGCGGTGCGCAACGTACCCAAGCCTCCGGCAGCAGCCGCTCCGGAACGCCGGGTAGTTCAGACCCTGCCGGTGCGCGCGGTTCCGCGCCCACCGCAAGCCGGCAACAACTCGCCCGATACGTCGCCGAGTGTTCCGGCGCCTCGGGTATCGCACAATAACCCGACACGGCCCGCGGACCGCGAGCCTGTCTCCAGTTCGCCCGCCATCCGGCCGGTTCCGCGTCCACCGGCGAGTGACACCACTCCCACGGGCGTAGAGCCGCGGGTAACGCCGCGTCCGCAGGGCGGGTCCGTGTTCGACCACGCGCCGGACCGTGATTCAGCGCGGCCGGCAACTCCAGTAGCGCCTCCCAAGGGCATGGGCCCGGACGAGAACCGTCCGCGCGTTATGCCTGACAGTCCGGCACCCAGAGGGCGGTCGGATGCGGGCATGGGACGGCCCGAGGCACCGGCCCCGCGGATGAGCGCTCCAGCACCGAGTTCGGCGCCGCACGCAAGCCCGGCAGCACACGCGAGCCCTAGCCAGGGGGCGCACAGTGCGCCGGCTTCGTCCGGAGGTCAGCCGCCTCGTTTGCGGTAAGCGCAACAAGACGACTAAATGGCAAACGCCGCCCCCAGGGGGCGGCGTTTGCCATTTGTAGACTAACTTCAGGCGAGTCCTGAGACTCAAGCTCTGCAGAAAAACGCCGATAGCAATACTCAGAGTGTGTACGGGGTATCCTAGTGAGTCTCAGAGCAAAATTCAGAGTCATTGTTGCCGTGGCCGCCGCTGGACTCCTGGCGCTAGCCGGTTTCTGGCTGAGCAGTGAACGCTCACGCATTTTGGGTGAGAAAAAAGAGAAGATTCAGAATCTGGTGGAAATTCCCTATTCCATCCTGACCAAGTACCAGCAGATGGAGATAAAGGGAAAGCTGAATCGCGTGGAGGCTCAAAAGCAGGCGCTGGAAGCCATTCGCACGATGCGCTACAGCGACACCAACTACTTCTGGATTAATGACATGCATCCGACCATGGTGATGCATCCCATCAAGCCCGAAATGGACGGCAAAGATCTCACCGACTATAAGGACCCCCAAGGCAAACCCTTGTTCCTCGATGCGGTTGCTTCGGTGCGAAAAAGCGGCTCTGGCTTCGTCGCTTACCTGTGGCCTAAACCGGGCAAAGACAAGGACAAGCCTGTCGCCAAGCTCTCCTACGTCAAGGGATTCGAGGCATGGGGCTGGGTTATTGGGACGGGAATCTACATTGACGACGTGGACGAAGCCTGGCGGGAAAGCGCCCTGAAAGCTGGGGCACTCGCCTTGGCCTGCCTGGTGGCGCTACTGGTGGTAGCTGCCGGCGTATCGCGCTCCATCTTCCGCCGGCTCGGAGAAATGGTCGAGCGGATCAAGGATGTTGCCCAGGGCGAAGGTGATCTTACCAAGCGAATCCAAATCAACTCCGACGACGAAGTAGCAGAACTGGGGAGATGGTTCAACACTTTCATCGAAAAACTTGAGGCCACGATCGCACAGGTGGCGGCCAGCACCCATCGCCTGGCTTCGGCGAGTGAAGAGATTTCCGCAACCTCACACGAGCAGGCCCGCGGCGCCGATATGCAGAAAGACCAAACCCAGCAGGTAGCGACGGCCATGCAAGAGATGGCGAGCACGGTTCAGCAAGTCTCAGAGAATTCAAACCATGCAGCGGGAGCTTCACAGAAGGCCGCAGAGGCAGCCCGGCATGGTGGCACCGTCCTGGAAGGCACGCTGGCAAAGATGCACGCGATGGCCAGTTCAGTAGGGGAGACAGCCAAGAAAGTCCACGAACTCGGGAAGCGATCCGAACAGATTGGCGAGATCATCCGCGTCATCGACGATATTGCCGATCAAACGAACCTGCTGGCGCTGAATGCCGCCATCGAGGCCGCCCGCGCCGGAGAACAGGGGCGCGGCTTCGCTGTGGTGGCGGACGAAGTTCGCAAGCTGGCGGAACGCACCAGCAAGGCCACCAAGGAAATCGCCGAGATGATCCGCGGTATTCAGGAGGAAACCAGGGCCGCGGTCGCAGCCATGGAGGCGGGCACTCGGGAAGTCGAGATTGGGGTCCAGTCTACCCGGGAAGCGGGCACCTCGCTGCAGGAGATCATCCAGATGTCGGAGCAGGTGGGCGACATGATTTCCCATATCGCGACCGCAGCCACCCAGCAGTCAGCCGCCACCGAGCAGGTCAACGGCAGCATCGACCAAATCGCCAAGATCACCGAGACTTCAACCGCAGGAGTGCAGCAGTCGGCCAAGGCTTTCGCAGAGCTGTCGGACCTGGCGTTTGATTTACAGCAACTCGTCGGGCAATTTCGCGTAGGCGCCAACGCCCAGGAGGGCAAGCGTCCAGCCAGTAGCGGTCACAGTGCCAGCAGCCCTGACGGAAAGACCCATCACGACCACCAGCGAGCCACGCGAACGTCCCAGTTGATGGATGGGCTGTCGCAGAGCATGGACTTTTCCCGCGTAAAAATAGCTCACCGTAGCTGGCGGCGGAAGTTACGCGAGTTCCTCGACGGCCAAGCGAGCCTTGATCCGAACCAACTCGGTTCGCACCAAAGTTGTGAGTTGGGAAGATGGATCTATGCCGATGGAGTGACAAAATACAGCGAGGTGCATGATTTCCAGAAATTAGAGACACAGCACAAACGCATGCATGCCACCGTCAGGGAGGTCGTGGAACTCAAGCTTGCAGGAAATTCTGCGGAGGCGGAGCAGCGGTTCACCTCTATGTACCAGCTCGCCGAGACCGTGGTGGCCCTTCTGACCAGCTTGGAGAGCCAGGTGACACAGTCACCGGCTCAAGCGGTTGCCGTCGGTAAGTAACGAGGGCCGGAAGCACAGCTAACGGCGTAATCCACAACGAGCAGCACGCGTCACCGGCTACTCTTTCGCTTTTACCCGCACCACGGTAATCTTGGCGAATCCCTCTTCGAAGGTCGGTGCCTTCAGCTTGGCTGCCATGCGGCGCATCACGTCTTCGGATACCATTCGCTGACGCTTCTGATTGCGCTGCAGGCAAACTTCCAGCGGCACATCAAAAAACACGGCGTGGACTTCGTACTGGAAATCCTTGGCCAGCTTGATCCATCCCTGGCGCTCGTGGGGTGAGAGGTTGGTGGCGTCCACGTAGTTCATGGGACGGCGGGCCACCAGCCGCGCCTTGAGCATGGAACGCAGATTGGAAAAAACCAGGTCCTGGAAGCGCTGCTCGGTGGGATCGTCGAACAGCAACACGCGCAACAGGTCGCTGGAGAGCGGCGTAATGTTGTGCCGCTTGAACCAGGAACTCTTGCCGGACCCGGGCAGTCCGATGGCCAGCACCACCACACCCCTCGGAGCACGCGGAGTTGACGGGGCCGGGGTACGCGGGGCGGCTGGGGCTGGCGCAGCTTTGTGGACAGCTACAGTTTCAACGGGAGCCGGCTGCGTGGCCGGTTCAGCGGTAGCGGCACGAGTGCCCGCCTCGGATCCACCGCGGCCACGACCACCTCTTCCTCGGCGGCGACGGCGGCGCGGGCGGCCATCGCCCGGTTCCGCAGGCTGTCGCGCCTGCGATGCCTGCGGCTCCGGCAATTCCCGCGGTTGTTCTTCCGCCGGCTCCGGCGCAGCTTCAGGTTGGGTAATTCTTGCGGGAGGCTCCGCGGTGGGCGGCGCCACATCGTAAAACGCTGGCTGCAACGGAGCCTGGACAGGTTCCGCTGTACCCTTCTCCGGAGCCTTCTTGCGGCGCTTGACGCGCTCGCGCATCCATTTGCGCATGTCAGGCTTGTAACACAACGGGATGCCCGCGGGCAATGTGCGCAACGCGGAGCGAACCACGCGAGGCAGGTGGCGGGAGGCTTGAGCGCATCTCTACCGCGCCTCGCATCTCCCGTACAATATTCGTATGCCCAGCACCATCCCTCCCCAGATTCAGGGCCAGAAATACGTCAGCCTGGCCACCTTCCGCAAAAATGGCGCCGCGGTTTACACGCCGGTCTGGTTTGGCGAAGAAGGCGGCAAGCTCTACGTCATGACCCGCAGCGATTCGGGCAAATACAAGCGCATCCGCAACAATCCGCAAGTAAGGGTCGCTCCCTGTACCATGCGCGGCAAGATCACTGGCCCAGAGTTTGCGGCGACCGCGCGCGTGCTTGAGCCCGAACGCTGGCCGCAGGCGCGCAAGACGATCCATCGGAAATATTGGATGGCGCGCATTCCGTTTGTGTGGAGCAAGAAGAATGTTTACGTGGAGATTGCAGTGGGCACGCCTGCTGGCTGAGCTCGCACCTTTTCTTGACTTCCCCACCCCGCCGTCAAATAATGAGAGGTTCGTCTCTAACGTCTGAACTCATAAGGAGCGTTCTGTGGCATCAACTGCCAGTCCTGCGACTCCGGCGCAGCTCCGAGGCGGAGTGGCGCCGCTGCGTGCCGGACAAGGGTCTACCTTCCTGTGGCGCCGCCTGCATTCGCTCACCGGCATCATCCCCATCGGCGCATTTTTGATTGAGCACTTCTTTTCCAACTTCGTCGCCATTGAAGGGCCTGCGGCTTATACCAAGCAGGTTGCATTCCTCGCCGGCTTCCCTTTCGTTTTCTTTCTGGAACTGTTCGGCATCTGGATCCCCATCACCTATCACGCGCTCTACGGCTTCTACATCTGGTATCGCGGCGATATGAATGTTGGGGACTATCCCTGGATGCACAACTGGCTATACACGGCGCAGCGCTGGACCGGTGGCATCGCGTTTTTCTACATGGCGTATCACGTCTGGCATTTGCGCTTCTCCGGGGCGCACATCCTCGCCGACCCGTCGGTTGCGTTCGGCAAGGTGCAGAACGAATTTCAGAATCCCTTTATCCTGGCGTTCTACGCCATCGGCATTATCGCGGCCTCCTGGCATTTCGCCTATGGTCTGTGGCTGTTCACGGCGAAGTGGGGGCTGATCAGCGGCGACCGGGCGCAACGCCGGTTTGGTTACGTCTGCCTGGCGGTAGGGGTTGCTTTTGTCGTAGTTGGCGGCGCCAGCATGTATGCGTTCCTCTCCACTCCGCTGCAGTCGGTGGCGCCAGAAGGCGTACGGTCGTTGGTCATGCGTTAATAACCGGGACATTCCCGGCAGATTGGAACTTAATTTCAAATGGCCTCAAATCCGAAAATCATTGTCATCGGCGGTGGGCTGGCGGGGCTGGCGGCCGTCATCAAGATTGCCGAGATGGGCGGACAGGTCGACCTGTTCTCCATCGTGCCGGTCAAGCGGTCCCACTCGGTGTGCGCGCAAGGTGGCATCAACGCCGCCAAGAACCTGAAGGGCGAAGGCGATTCCACGTGGCAGCATTTTGACGACACCGTCTACGGTGGCGATTTCCTCGCCAACCAGCCTCCTGTCAAAGCCATGTGCGACGCCGCGCCCGGCATTATTGATCTGCTCGACCGCATGGGAGTGCCGTTCAACCGCACGCCCGAAGGATTGCTCGACTTCCGCCGCTTTGGCGGGACGCTCTACAACCGCACCGCTTTCGCCGGCGCCACCACCGGCCAGCAATTGCTCTATGCGCTCGACGAGCAGGTGCGGCGCTACGAGTCCGAAGGCAAGGTCACGAAATTCGAGCACTGGGAGTTCCTCTCCGCCGTGCTCGATTCCAACCGCGTCTGCCGCGGCATCTGCGCCATGGACCTGCGCTCGATGGAAATTCGCACGTTCCCGGCCGATGCAATCATTGTCGCGACCGGCGGGATTGGCGCTATCTTTGGCAAATCCACCAACTCGGTGGTCTGCACCGGATCGGCGCAGTCCGCGCTGTACCAGCAAGGCTGCTATTACGCCAACGGTGAATTCATCCAGGTACACCCCACGTCAATTCCCGGTGCGGACAAGCTCCGCCTCATGTCAGAGTCGGCGCGCGGCGAAGGTGGCCGCGTCTGGGTGCCCAGGACGCCGAACGACAAGCGCGATCCCAAGTCCATTCCCCAGAACGAGCGCTGGTACTTCCTGGAAGAGTGGTACCCGAAGTACGGCAACCTGGTGCCACGCGACGTTGCTACCCGCGCCATCTTCAAGGTCGTGTACGAACACAATCTCGGCATCGACGGCAAGCCGATGGTCTACCTCGACCTGACCCACATCGATCGCAAAGTGCTCGACCGCAAGCTGGAAGGCATCCTGGAGATTTACGAGAAGTTTGTGGGCGACGATCCTCGTGATGTCCCCATGAAGATTTTCCCCGGCATGCACTACACCATGGGCGGCATGTGGGTGGACTACCAGCAGGCCACCAACATCTCCGGCATCTACGCCGCAGGGGAATGCGAATACCAGTACCACGGCGCCAATCGCCTGGGTGCGAATTCGCTGGTGTCGTGCATCTACGGTGGCTTTGTCGCTGGTCCGGCGGCGGTGCAGTACGCAAAGAATCTGCAAGCAGCGCCCGGCAACGGACACTTCGAAAGCGAGCGCAAGCGTCAACAAGAAATCAATGCCGGACTGATGAGGGCCGACGGCACTGAAAATCTGTTCCTGATTTGGCGCGAACTGGGTGAACTGATGACCGAGAACTGCACGGTCATCCGATACACCAAGAAGTGCCAGGCAGCGGACGCCAAAGTGGTGGAACTGCTGCAGCGCTTCCAGAAGATCAACTTGAGCGACCGCTCGCAATGGGCAAACACCACCGTCGCCTTCGCCCGCCAGCTGTACAACATGCTGCAGTTGTCACGGGTAATTGCACAGGGAGCGGCGATGCGGGATGAGTCGCGCGGCTCGCATTACAAGCCGGATTTCCCCGAACGCGACGACAAGAACTGGATGAAGACAACGAAAGCAACGTTCGCCCCGGACGCCGACGAACCGAAATTTGAGTTCGAGGCGGTAGACGCAACGCTCATTCAGCCGCGTCCGAGGAAGTACTGAGGTGAAGCGGACGAAACCCGGCAGCCGCGGCACAGGGTTCGCCGCGGGGAGTTATCTGAAGGAAAAGGGAGAGGTTAGTCTTTGAGTCTAGTGGTGCAGGAAACTCGGAGCCAGCCAGTTGAAAGTGGTGCTGGCTACAGACGCCAGCAATCCGAGTACGACCAGACCCATGAACGCTATCAGGCCAGTCTCCAACTTGTTGCGCTTCTTTTTGGGCTCCGCAGGTGCCTCAGCGGCCAGAAAAGGCATAACGTGTACTCCTCACGTCCGAACGACGTCTCGAATCATTGTGGGTTTCAGCCATGCCGATGTCAAGATGCAGTTTTTTGCACCAGTGGGTAAATAAGGTGCTATTGCAATAATTTACGCCAGACCGAGAAAGCGAAGGATAGGCAAGACAGACACATCTATGGCGAATAACAAGAGCGTCATTTTCAAAATCCGGCGTCAGGAGACTCCTGACGCCAAACCCCACTGGGAAGAGTTCGAACTGCCCTGGAAGCCAGGCATGAACGTAACCTCCTCGCTGATGGAGATCGCCGCCAATCCAGTGACTCGCGACGGCAAACGCAGCACTCCCATCACCTACGACTCCAATTGCCTGGAGGAAGTCTGCGGCTCCTGCGCCATGCTGATCAACGGCCGTGCCCGCATGGCCTGCTCCGCTTTGATCGACCAACTCGAACAGCCCATTCGTCTGGAGCCCTTTTCCAAGTTTCCTGTGGTTCGAGATCTGTCGGTCGATCGCAGTGTGTTGTTCGAGAACCTGAAACGCGTAAAAGCCTGGGTTCCCATAGACGGCTCGTATGACCTGGGATCAGGCCCGCGCGTGTCTGCCGATGATCAAGAAGCGGCGTACCCACTTTCGCGATGCATCTCCTGCTGCTGTTGCATGGAGGCATGCCCGCAGTTCAACGAAAGCACCGGCTTCGTGGGTGCCGCCACCATTTCGCAGGTCCGGCTGTTCAATACTCATCCCACGGGCGCTGCACTTAAACGTGAGCGCCTGGCCGCGCTGATGGGCGACGGTGGCATCCAGGAATGCGGCTATGCCCAGAATTGTGTGGAGGTCTGCCCCAAAGATATTCCGCTGACTCGCTCCATTTCCCAAGTCGGCGGTGAGGTCATGAAACAGGCCGTATTCGACCTTTTCCGGAAGTGACGGCATTGGGGTGCGGACATGCCTTCGAAACAGGCGCAGGAAATTTTACAGTTATCTCTTGTGACCAAACCTGCAGCCTGCTAACAAAATTTGTCATTTCGGGAAAGCCTCGATCCCCGTAAACCCCACTGCTGGCAGGCTAATCTGCAGGCATTCGCGCGCCCCGATTTCGGCATCTCACTTGCTGCATAAAACCTGGACGCAGTGCGGATCGGCGAAGGTAACCGGGCGGTAATCACATGGGGCTACTCGCTGGTAACCCTGTGAAGCGAGATTTAGCCTTTACACTGGCCGTCGCTCCGTTACAATAGCCGCCTGCTGCTGCACCGGGACAGTTTCAAGGAGTAACGCCACTTCGTGAAGCAAAGGACACAGCGCACCGGGGCCCTGCTATTCGTGCTGGCCGTCGCCTTCTGCAGCCAGGCGTTCGCCCTGCACAGTTATGTGGCGCCGAGGTCAACCCACCGTGCACACACACGTCGGGCGCATGTCCGCCGACTGCGCTGGAACCCGATGTTCCGTCCTTCCCGCGATTCCCTGCTGCGCCAGAACGCGGAAATTGACCGGCTGGAACTGCCCCGCATCCAGGACGACAACGAGCTCGAACAACTGAAGGCCAGCGAGGACCTGGTGCCGATCATTCCCACTGCCGCGCTGCGCATTGCACCTTCGCTCGCTCCTGATCGCCGTTATTGCCGTCCCTGGACCCATGAATTTCTCCAGGACTTGAGCGCCGCCTACTACAAGCAGTTCCATAGCCAGATGCAGGTGAATTCGGCGGTGCGCACCGTACTGGTCCAGAAAAAGCTGCGCCGCCATAACCGCAATGCTGCGCCGGAGAAGGGTGAGATCGCTTCGTCCCATCTTGCCGGCATCACGGTTGACATCCAACGCCGGGGTATGACCCGGCAGCAGGTCCAGTGGGTGGAGCAGTACATGCTTCCGCTGAAGAATCTGGGCATCATTGAACCAGAAGAAGAGCGCCGCCAGTGGGTGTTCCACGTGGCCGTCTCTGACACCTATACCGACTGGCGCGAATCCAAGATGCTGGCCGGCGAGCAAGGGGTCGAGGAAGAAGACGCCACCGCCCAGGACGTAGTCTCCAACCAGGAACAGTAAGTCCGCTGCTCCCGTCTTACCCCCCAGTCACGGCAAACGGCCTCGCTACGAAATCGCGTTCTGGCCCGCCTCCCGACCGTATACAATCTCCATCTTGTACTTCCCGAAAAATCTATGAAACGACTCTGTCTCGCTCTGTCTCTACTGCTGGTCTCCAACTTCGCCCTCGCTCAGAACCCGGTGTCGGCCAAGGCCCGCGCCATCCACGATTCCGCGCTGGTCGTAGATACACACGCCGACACGCCGCAGCGCTTCCTCGACGAAAACTTTGACATCGGCAGCACCGATCCAAAGGACATCGGGCACATCAGCCTCGACAAAGCCCGGGCTGGGAATCTGGGTGCCGAATTCTTTTCCATCTGGGTGGAACCGAAAACTAATCAGGGTCACTACGCCCAGCACACCATGGACCTGATCGACTCTGTCTACCAGCAAGCCGCACGGCATCCCGATCGCATGATGATGGCCTTCAGCGTGGCCGACATCGAGCGGGCCCACCAGGACAAGAAATTGGCCGCGCTGATGGGCATCGAGGGCGGACATTCCATCGAAAACGACATCCACCTGCTGCGCGACTTCTACCGGCTCGGCGTGCGCTACAT
Organism: Terriglobia bacterium; assembly: GCA_020073665.1. Lineage (GTDB taxonomy): Bacteria > Acidobacteriota > Terriglobia > Terriglobales > Acidobacteriaceae > JAIQEU01. The sequence goes on along the minus strand of JAIQEU010000016.1, from coordinate 204,164 downwards.
GACGCTCAGCTGGTCCAATACCAACGAATGGGCCGACTCGTCCGGCGACCTCAACGATGCCGCGGTCCCCCACCACAACGGCCTCACCGATTTCGGCAAACAAGTGGTGCTCGAAATGAACCGCCTAGGCATGATGGTCGATATCTCCCACGTTGCCGACAAGACTTTTTGGGACACGATCGCTACCACCAAGGCCCCGGTGATCGCTTCCCACTCTTCGGCTCGTGCTTTGACCGACGCTCCCCGCAACATGACCGACGACATGCTGCGTGCGGTGGCCAAGAATGGTGGCGTGGTCCAGGTAAACTTCTTTAACGGATTCGACGACCAGTCGTTCTGGAATGCGACGCAGGCCCAGGCCAAGGAGCGCGACGCTGCAGTAGCGGCGTACCTTGAACAACAAAAAGCCGCTGGAAAACCGGTGACCTATCTCGATGAAGACCGCATCGAGCGGGAATGGCAAGCCAAGATTCCGCGCCCGCCCTTGAAGTCGCTGATCGATCACATTGACCACATTGCCAAAGTCGCTGGCGTAGACCACGTGGGATTGGGTTCGGATTTTGACGGCGTCAGCGGCCAGACACCCGAGGGAATTGATTCCGCAGCCGATCTGCCTAAGATCACGCAGGCCCTGCTCGATCGCGGTTACAGCGCCGAGGACATTCACAAGATCCTGGGCGGCAACCTCCTGCGGGTGTTTCGCGAAGTGGAGAGAATAAGCCGCGAGATGCAGGCGCAGTCTCAGGCCAGGTAAATCTCGGGTCCGCTGTCGTACAATCGAGAGTCAACCAAACATTACAAGGAGCCATTCATGCGCAAAGTTCTGAGCGTGATTGCAGTGATCGCATTGCTTGCCGTGGCGGCCTGGTCACAGGCTGCGAAACCCGCAGCCGGACAGCCCACGGCCATCATCGACACCACAGCCGGTAAACTCACCTGCAAATTGTTTCCTGACAAAGCGCCTATCGGCGTTGCCAACTTCATCGGCCTGGCCGACGGAACTAAGGATTGGACCAACCCGGTCTCCCACGCGAAGAAACACGGTGTTCCACTCTACGACGGCACCATTTGCCATCGTGTCATCCCCGAATTCATGATTCAGTGCGGCGACCCCGCCGGTACCGGCGCGGGTGATCCCGGCTACCAGTTTAAGAACGAGACTTCGCCTGATCTGAAATTCGATCGCCCGGGACGTCTCGCGTATGCCAACGCCGGCCCTGACACCAATGGCTCGCAGTTCTTCATCACAGAAGTTGCTTATCCCAGTTTGAATGGCGGCTACACCATCTTTGGACAGTGCGACGAAGCAAGTGTTGCCCTGGTAAAACAGATTGCCCGCATGGGACGCGACCCCAACGATCGCCCGTACAAACCGGTCAAGATCAACCACATCTCAGTCCAGCAAGGCGGAGCGGCCGCGGCCAAGCCAATGGAGAAGAAAGCAGCTCCGGCGAAACCCACGGCCCAATGATTGACACTAGGTCTTGCTGACGACGGAAGACCGACGACTAATTTCAGAAAGGATCCTTATGCCCCGTCAACCTGGCACTTATGCCATTTTCAATACCACGGAAGGCACGTTTGTGTGCCGCTTGTTTGAAAAAGATGCGCCCAAAACTGTAGCCAACTTCACTGAACTCGCCGAAGGCAAGCGCGAATGGAAACATCCCGTGTCTGGAAAGAAGAGCAAAGACCGCTTATACGACGGCACCATATTCCATCGTGTGATTCCGGACTTCATGATCCAGGGCGGAGACCCTGCCGGCAACGGCATGGGTGGCCCGGGCTACCAGTTCGAAGACGAGACCAAGGGCTCGCCGCACAAATTCGATAAACCCGGCAAACTCGCTATGGCGAATGCCGGTCCCAACACCAACGGTTCGCAGATTTTCGTGACCGTGGCGCCCACCTCCTGGCTGACTGGCAAACACACCATCTTCGGCGAAGTCGCCGAGGGTCAAGATGTGGTCGAGAAGATTGTCAACGTGCCCCGAAAGGCCCAGGACCGTCCGGTAAAAGACGTCGTGCTGCAGTCGGTCGTGATCGAACGGATATAACGTGACGTTCCTTGCCGATTAGACTAACGTTTATACAAGAGAACGCCCGAGCGCATAACTTGCGCTTGGGCGTTTTTCTTTGCACCAAAATGCCCGCCCACGATGCGGGCATTTCAGTTGGAAGGAGAATTTATGAATCTAGCAGTGCTTGCACTAACTCTCAGCTCTTTACCCCTATTGGCCCAACAGGCTTCACCTCGATTCACCGCGAAGTCAGCCACCCACTCCGGCGAGTTCAAAATGAATGCGCCAGTCGATAGAGTCTTTCCCTTCTTCACCCCTGCAGGTGAAAGCGATTGGGCTGAAGGATGGAATCCCGAATTTCTCATTCCCGCCGACGGCACAACCCGGGAAGGCATGGTTTTTCGTACCCCCGGTCCGCCGCCGATGAACTGGGTTGCAACTCATTACGATCCGGGAAAACACGAGATCGGTTACGTTACCTTCACCAATGACTCACTGATTCGCCAACTCGCGATCACGTGCCGAACGGAGGGCTCGGTCACGGTTGCGGCTGTCACCTACACCTTGACCGGGCTCTCCGAAGAAGGAAACCACCAAGTCGAGGAATACACCGAACAGGCCCATGAACACAGGCTGCACGAGTGGGATACGGCCATCGATCACTTGCTCAGAACCGGGAAGCGCCTGCCCCATCACCAGCAATAAGAAATCCCGCCCATAGGCGGGATTCAAACTGAGAACCGAGAAACTGAGAACTGACTACTGATAACTGGGGTTAAACCCCAATCACGCCGACCAACTCTTTCACTGCATCCGCGCTCTTATCCAGCGCGGCTTTTTCTTCCGCGGTCAGCTTGATTTCGATAATTTTCTCAATGCCCTTCGATCCCAACTTGCAGGGTACGCCCACATACAGGCCTTTAATGCCGTACTCGCCTTCCAGGTAGGCCGCGCAGGGCAGAATCTTTTTCTTGTCTTTGAGGATGGCCTCGACCATCTCGGTGGTTGCCGCCGAGGGCGCGTAGTAGGCGCTGCCGGTCTTCAAATACTTGACAATCTCGGCGCCGCCATCCCGCGTGCGCTGCACCAGCCGCTCCACCGTCGCCGCATTCATCAGTTCGGTAATCGGAATTCCCGCCACCGTCGAGTAGCGCGGCAATGGCACCATGGTGTCGCCGTGCCCGCCGAGCACGAAGGCGGTCACGTTCTCCACGCTGACCTTCAGTTCTTCCGCAATGAAAGCCCGGAAGCGCGCCGAATCCAGCACGCCAGCCATTCCGATCACGCGCTCGCGCGGAAACCCGCTCATCTTGTAGGCCGCCTGCGCCATCGCATCCAGCGGGTTCGAGACGATGATCAGAATGCAGTTCGGTGAATACTTCACCACTTTCCCGACCACGTCCTTCATAATCCCGTGATTGGTATTGAGCAGGTCATCCCGGCTCATTCCCGGCTTGCGCGGGATGCCTGCGGTAATCACCACGATGTCGGAATTCGCGGTATCGGCGTAGTCCCCCGTACCCAGCACGTGCGAGTCCCGCTTTTCGATCGGCATGGCTTCCAACAGGTCGAGTCCCTTGCCCTGCGGCACACCGTCAATAATGTCGATCAGGACCACGTCCGCCAGTTCCTTGGACGCGATCCAATGGGCCGCCGTCGCGCCCACATTGCCCGAACCTACAATGGTCACTTTCTTGCGCATGATGATTCCTCTCTTGAAACGAGCCTGTAGTGACAGCTACCGTGCCGACACCCAAATGAATGTTAGGAATGCAGCGAGACCGATCACAATCCCGATGCCTCGAGACAATCGGGCCTTGGTTGTTTCGTTCAAGTTTCGCTTTCGCGACTTCCAATTCTAAACCACAGACGATGGCACATCGGGGAGATCGTGGGACCCTAATCCTGCGACCTGCCACCTGCGACCTGTTTACATTCCTCAGACCGTCGCCAACACCGACACGTCCATGTTCTCAATGATGTAATTGCCGAACTCACTGGTCTTCACCTTGGTGGCGCCTTCCATCAGCCGCTCGAAGTCGTAAGTGACTTTCTTCTGCTCGATGGTGCGTTCCAGGCCCTGTTCGATCAGGTCGGCAGCTTCGTTCCAGCCCATGAAGCGGAACATCATTACGCCCGACAGGATCACCGAGCCAGGGTTGATTACGTCCTTGTCGGCGTATTTCGGGGCGGTGCCGTGGGTGGCTTCGAAGCAGGCATAACCGTCGCCAATGTTCGCCCCCGGCGCAATGCCCAACCCGCCAATCTGCGCGGCGCAGGCATCGGAAATGTAGTCGCCGTTCAGATTCGGCGTCGCCAGCACCGTGTACTCGTCGGCGCGAGTCACTACTTGCTGGAAGATGGAGTCCGCAATGCGGTCGTTGACCATCAGCTTCTTCTTCCACGCGCCTTTGCCATGGGTGGCGTAGATGGCGTCCAGAACGTCTTTCACTTCCTTGCAAACTGCCTGCTGGAACTCCGGAGTCGCGAATTCGAGTCCAGGTTCCACCAGGTTGGCGTTCTGCTCGATGGTGATGTTCGGGTTCTTGTCTTTGTTGTCGATGATCCAACTCTCGCGTTCGGTGACCACCTTGTCTCGGAACTCTTCGGTAGCCAGTTCGTATCCCCACCTGCGGAACGCGCCCTCGGTAAACTTCTGGATGTTGCCCTTGTGCACCAGGGTCACGCTCCGGCGTCCGCTCGACAGTGCGAACTGGATGGCCATGCGCACCAGCCGCTTGGTCCCGGTCACCGAAATCGGCTTGATGCCGATGCCCGAATCCAGCCGTACCTGCTTCTTGCCGCCCTTCAGCATCTCTTTATTAAGGAACTCGATCAGCTTGGCGACCTCGGGCGTGCCCTGCTCCCACTCAATGCCGGCATATACGTCTTCGGTATTCTCGCGGTAGATCACAATATCCATGCGCTCGGGATGCTTCACCGGTGAGGGCGTACCCTTGTAGTACTTCACCGGACGCACGCAGGCATAAAGATCAAGCAGTTGCCGCAGCGCTACATTCAGCGAGCGGATACCGCCGCCCACGGGCGTGGTCAACGGCCCCTTGATGGCAACGCGAAACTCGCGGAGGGCTTCCACCGAATCGTCCGGCAGCCAGCTGTGGAACTTGGCCATCGCCTTTTCGCCGGCGAACACTTCATACCAGGCCACGCGGCGCTTCCCCTTGTAGGCTTTCTCAACCGCCGCGTCGAACACCCGCACCGAGGCCTTCCAGATGTCGCGGCCCGTACCATCGCCCTCAATGAAGGGGATGATCGGGTTGTCGGGCACCTGGTAGCGTCCGTTGCTGTAAGTAATCCGGGCGCCGTTCGCGGGCACCGGCAGACCGTTGTATGAAGCCGCCATTCCACACCTCCGCAATCAATTGATGAAACCCCACAATTATACGGGTTGGCGATGACCATGGAGAAATGATGGAGATCACAAGGCGTTGTGACGATGCCCCAGGGCGGGCACTACAATGGAAACCATGCGACTCGCCAGGCCCGGTCGAACTCCCAGGTCTCCTCTTGCGATTCGGATCGTCCTTGCGGGCATCTGCCTCATGCCCCTGTCCGCCTCCGCCCAGCAACCAGACGCTCCGCAACCCGCCCTGGCTGAACCCCTGAGCCAGCCGCCGCCTTCTCATGCCTTCTGGGACCGCACGAATCTCCTGTTGTTCTCCGAGGTAGGGGTGCTCCGCGGGCTTGACTACGCTTCCACCCGCAACTTCCAGGCCCGAGGCCGCGACGAAATCCTGCTGCCGGATGATGTGGTCAACAACTTCGCCGGTTTTGCCGCTGTGGAAGCGGCCGCCACGGCTACCTCCGTCGGCCTCTCCTACTGGATGCATCGCACCGGCCATCACAGCATCGAGCGCTGGGTATCCATCGTGCACATCAGCGTGACCGGTTTCGGAGTGGCGCGAAACTACGCGCTGAAATCCAAGCACATGGTTCCGGCTGCACCCGGGCCCTGAAGACTGTACCGGCTGGCTATCGTATACTGTGCGTCTTAACTCCTGCTGTTCTGGAGACCGTATGTCTACACGTTCACTGCGCTGCGTGTTATGCGTGCTGGCCATTCTGACCCTGTCTGCATGGGTGCAGGCGGAGAAAAAACCCGATCGTACCCAGTTCAATCGTGACTTGCGCGTGGACGAGGGCGAGAGCGTCGGCGAGGTTACCTGCGTCCATTGCTCGATCTATATCCGCGGCCAAGTAGCGGGCGATGCGACCGCCATCAACGGCCGAATCATTCTGGAGCAAGATGCTGTGGTGTCGGGAGACGCGACTTCCATCCTCGGCGATGTCCGCCTCGCCAGCGGTGCCAGGGTTGCGGGCGATGCGACCGCCATCGGCGGGTCAGTGCTGCGCGACCAACAAGCGTCGGTAGGCGGAGACGTTACCACGATGGCCGGAGGCGGCTGGATTCTGCTGATCTTCCTGGTACCCCTGCTGGTCTTAGGCGGAATTATCGCGCTGATCGTGGCGCTGGTTCATTACGGCCGCAGGCCAGTCCAAGTACCGGTTCGCTCCTCATAAGTCGGCGTTCGGAGCGGTGGTACCCGCCATGACTCGCTCGTAAACGCTGCGCACCTGGCCCAACGTACGGACCAACTCGGCCTCCAGCCCTTGCGGAAACTCCCGCCGCAGGATTCGTGATGTCAATTTGTCGGCCGACTGGCGCGCGTGCTCGGTCCCGGGCAGCCACTTGCGTGCCCGCCCCACCACCAGTCGCACCACGTGCTCCACGGTGCGCAGCAACTCCGCGGCATGGTCCAGGTCGGCGGCATCGCCTCTTCCCAGCAGCCCCGCGGCCGCGCATCGCCACAGCCGGTCACGGAGGCTACCCTGCTTGTCGTGGATATCGTGCTGCACCAGCAGGTAGCTGGAAAGGAAATCGATGTCGTAAATCCCACCCGCCGATGCCTTGAAGCTTTTCTCCGGCACTTCCGCCGCCTCCAGCCGGGCGCGCATCTCGCGCACTGCGTCCAGGAACCGGTCATCGGCGGCGAATCGCCGGAATAGCTTCTGAGTCGCGGCGCTGGCTCGCTTCCCTACGCTCCGGTCGCCCGCCACAAAACGCAGCTTGGTGTAGGTCAATGCTTCCCATGCCTGTGCCTCCTGCGCGAAATACGCTTCGAGTTGCGGGATGGTCACCACCAGTTCGCCCTCCCCGCCGCGCGGACGCAAGCGCGCATCCACGGGGAACACCATGCCATCGCGGGTGTAAGCCGCCAGCGTGTGCATGGCCTGCTCCGCCGCCCGGGTGAGGAGTTGATTGTCCATGCTCTCCTCGCCCACCAGCAGCACGTCCGCATCCGAAAGCACGTCAAACTCGCCGCCGCCCAGCCGGCCCAGGGCCATCACTGCCAGGCCTTCCGGTTCGCCGGCAATCCCCAGAGCCGCCCTGATCGCGTCTTCGGCCGCCGCAGTCGTTGCGCCCAGCGACTCGTATACGTCTCGCGCCCCCGCAATGTCATGGGCGCCCGCCGCAAACACGCGGTGACGATAATGCTGTCGAAGCAAAGACAGTCTCTCCCCATAGGAAGTCGGCGCGTTCGCCAGGTAGGCGAATACCGGATCGCATACCGCTCCGGGCCGGCCCAAGGGGCTGTCGAACAGGTAGCCGCTGCCCACCCGCGCATTGATCTCGCCCAGTTCATCGAGGGTCGCGATCTCCTCCGGATGCCGCACCAGGATGTCAGTCAGAAAGTCACTCGCTTCAAACAGCGCCAGCGCGTGCTTTACCGCGGAGGCGTGGCGTAGTACCGAGGCATACCGCTCAGAACTGGTGAAGGCTGCGGTCAGAAAGCGAAAGAGATTCCTGCGGGTTTGTGGACTCAAATCTGACCGGCCGGCGGTCTGGCGCAGCAGCGGAGCATCTGCGGCCAGGCGTTCCAGGATCTGCTGGTTCGTCTGTTCGGCCACGCTTGCTTCGTGGTTGCTGCGCAACCCAAACTCGGCCTCCGGCATATCGTGGTCCCGGCGGTTCTTCTGCTCGTGGATGATCCGCCCATAGATCTCCGCCACCGCCGTCATGCGTGACCTCAATGTGCCCGCGAGATCGGCGGACACGGGCGGGCCAGGACGCTGAACTGCCATGGCCTTCTGTACGATGCCCAACTCGCATTCCCCAACCGGCAAGCGGTGGGTACGCTGGCCTTGGCGCAGTTGCAGCCGATGCTCCAGGTGTCGCAGAAACTCGTAAGCGCTGGTCAACTCATGAAATTCCTTGCCGCTGATGTGCCCCTTGTCATGCAATTTCTGCAGCGAAAACAAGGTTCCGCCCGAGCGCAACCACGGCTCCCGGCCGCCATACACCCGCTGCAGGCACTGCACCAGGAACTCGATGTCCCGTATGCCGCCGCGGTCCATTTTGACATCAATGCTCTCCCCGCCTGGTTGCGTCGCCGATTGCTGACGGTGCTTGTGCATCTTTTCCCGTGCTTGCAGGGCGGTTTCGATGGCTGCAAAGTTGAGCCGCTTAGCAGGCTTGAGCGGAGCAGGAGCCTGCTGGCGAGATCCCGAGCGAAGCGAGGGCTCTGAGGCTTGTACAGAACTTGTAGTTGTCCCATCTCCGTCCGCGTACACCCGCGGCTGCACTCCGCGGATAAACTCCCGCGCCAGGGGTACGTCCCCAGCCGTGTGCCGCACCTTGATCAGCGCCTGCAGTTCCCAATCGTGCGCGGCCACCGCGTAATAGCGCAGCGCGTGCGCCAAGCTGATGGCCAGTTCCCCCTCGCTCCCCTGCGGGCGCAGGCGCATGTCAATGCGGAATACCGCCCCTTCCCGCGTAACCCGCGACAGAATGTCGGTGATTTTCTGTGCCAGGCGGACGAAGTACTCGCGGTTGCTGATCGGCGCCTGCTTCGGTTCTGCTCCGTCGCCAAAGAGGTACATCAGGTCCACATCCGAGCTGTAATTGAGTTCGTTACCGCCCAATTTGCCCAATGAAAGGATGGAGAAAGGTGTCGGCGCCAGGCGTCCTCCCGCGTCCATGTGCTGGGGGATGCCGTAGCGGCGCTGCAACTCGCTGTCGGCTTCACGCAGCGCAGCTTCGATCAGCACGTCGGCAAGCGCCGAAATCTCTGCCGTGGTCTCGGCCAGGGGCGCGATTTTCAACACATCCCGCAGCATGATGCGGACGTACTCCCGGCGCTTGAACCGGGCCAGCAGCAGCGCGACATCGGTCTCGAACGAACGGGAGCGAAAACGGGCCAGCGCTTCGTGGAATTCTTCGCGGGAAAAACTTCGATCCAGATGGTTTTCTCGCACCAACCAATACAGAAGATCGGGGTTCTGGATTAGGGTTTCACCCAGGAAGCGGCTGTGCCCGAACACCACCAGGGCATAGTGAGCCAGAAAGTTGTGCTGCTCCATCAGCCGCACCACTTCGGGAGTGGCTTCGCTTAACAGGCGGTCGAACAGGATCAGCCCAGAATCGGGATCAGGCAACTCGGTCAGCAACCCGGGCACGGCATCTGCCAGCGCCGGGGACAAGCGGGCCCGCACCCGCGACAGGGCGAGTTTGGCGCGCTCTTCGTCCTGGAATGCAGCAGGGTCTGTGGGGGCATGGCCGTCCGGAGCACCACTCCCGATCGGCTGTTTTCGCTCGGTTGGCGAATTTCTTGAAGACACAGCGCTGGGCTCGAGAAATTCAGGATACCACGCGTAGTAGCGTCAGTCTTCGCCGCATTCCGCGGTCCGGTTTCTGTAGTATCCTCTAAGCATCTCTCCTGCCGAGGAAACTCCATGAAAGCTGTGCCCAAGAGAAACGCTCGTCTATATCTCGCACTAGGACTGGTGATTATGACCACTGCCTCGTTGTTTGCCGCTTCCAGCCTTTACAACTTTACCCTGCCCTCAATCGACGGCAAGCCCATGCCGCTGGCGGACTTTAAAGGCAAGGTCGTCCTCATGGTCAATGTCGCCAGCCAATGCGGTTACACGCCGCAATACAGCGGCCTGGAGGCCCTCTACGAAAAATACAAGGACCAGGGCTTCGTCATCCTGGGATTCCCCGCCAACAACTTCGGCGCCCAGGAGCCCGGTACCAACGAAGAGATCAAGACGTTCTGCACCCGCAAGTACAACGTGACCTTCCCCATGTATGCCAAGGTATCGGTGAAAGGCACCGACCAGACACCGCTGTATCAGTATCTGACCAAAGAGGCCGACCCCACCCACACCGGGGACATCAAGTGGAACTTCACCAAGTTCCTGGTCGATCGCAATGGCAAGGTGGTGCAGCGCTTTGAACCAGCGGTCACGCCGGATGACCCTCAGGTGGTCTCGGCCATCGAGAAACTGTTGAAACCGTAGCTCTGGAAAGATGCCGCCGTTCCCTGCTTCGCCCGAGGGCATGAGAGTCCTTGGGGGAAGCGGGACCCTGCCACGAACCCAACACCGGCCCGACAAACTGCACCCATGGCGTGATCGAGATCATCCATTCAGTGCCGGTTTCCTTACTGCCCCTTGGGAAAGACTGCGGGAGCGGAGCAAAAGGTGCGCAGTTGGGCAGAAATCGGAAGAACCAAAGAGGAGATATGCAATGAAAGTAGGGGTGTTGGGATCGGGCGTAGTCGGGCAAACGTTGGCCGCCGGCTTCTTGAAACATGGACATCAGGTCATGCTGGGTACGCGCGACACACAAGGCAAAGATATTCAGGAGTGGGCCGCCAAAACGTCGGGGGCGCGCGTAGGTAGATTCTCTGAAGCGGCTGGGTTTGGCGAGATTCTGGTCCTGGCCGTGGGCGGACGCGTGGTCGAGAGCGTCATTCGCATGGCCGAGCCGCAAAACCTCAGCGGCAAGGTACTGATCGACGTTACCAATCCGCTCGCCGACGGCCCTCCGGTCAAGGGCGTCCTGCAGTTCACCACTGGACCGAACGAATCGCTGGGTGAAAAGGTTCAAGCGCTGGCTCCCCAGGCGCATGTGGTCAAGGCTTTTAACAGCGTAGGCACTGCCCGCATGGTGAATCCGCAGTTTGAGCAGGGCCCACCAACCATGTTCCTTTGCGGGGACCACGAGGACGCAAAGTCCAAGGTCTCCGAGATCATTCGCCAGTTCGGCTGGGAGCCGTTTGACTGCGGCGGAATCATTGCGGCACGGGCCCTTGAACCTCTGTGCATGTTGTGGTGCATCCCCGGATTCCTGAGGAATCAGTGGACGCACGCATTCAAGGTGCTGACCCGCTAGGTCGGCGTGACGTACCTGGTCTTTCGTGGGACAAAAAGGCCCGGCACCCGCCGGGCCTGAACTGACGAACTCCCGAGTAATGCTGCTAGATGTCGTAATACAGCATGAACTCATGTGGATGCGGCCGTAGTCGCACCGCATCCACTTCCTTTGTCCGCTTGTACTCTATGTAGGTAGCCAGCAGTTCCTCGGTGAACACGTCGCCCTTGAGCAGGAACGCGTGGTCCTTCTCCAACGCAGCCAGCGCGTCTTCCAACGATCCTGGCATCGACGGAACCTTGGCCAGTTCCTCCGGCCCCAGGTCATAGATGTCCTTGTCTAATGGCTGGCCGGGATCGATCTTGTTCTCCACTCCATCCAGTCCCGCCATCATCATCGCGGCAAAGGCCATGTACGGGTTACAGCTCGGGTCCGGCGGACGGAACTCCACCCGCTTCGCCTTGGGAGACGCCGAGTACATGGGAATGCGGCACGCGGCCGAGCGGTTGCGCCGTGAATACGCCAGGTTCACCGGAGCCTCAAACCCCGGCACCAGCCGCTTGTAGGAATTGGTCGTCGGGGCGATGATCGCCGAAAGCGCCGGCCCGTGCTTGATCAGCCCTCCGATGTACCACAACGCCATCTGCGACATCCCGGCGTACCCGTCGCCGGCGAACAGCGGCTTGCCGCCTTTCCACAATGATTGGTGGGTATGCATGCCGCTGCCGTTGTCCTGGAAGATGGGCTTGGGCATGAAAGTCACTGTTTTTCCATACTGATTGGCGACATTCTTCACGATGTACTTGTACAGCATCATGTGGTCGGCCGAGCGCACCAGCGAATCGTATTTCAGGTCGATCTCGGTCTGTCCGCCGGTGGCCACTTCATGGTGGTGGCACTCCACCTCCAGGCCGCAAGTCTGCATGGTCATCACCATCTCGCTGCGAAGATCCTGATAGTGGTCGGTGGGTGGCACCGGGAAATACCCCTCCTTGTAGCGCGGGCGATAGCCCAGGTTGTTCTCCGTACGACCCGAGTTCCAGCGTCCTTCCTCGGCGTCTATGAAGTAGAACCCGTGCTGTTCGCGTTGGTCGAAACGCACGTTGTCGAAGATGAAGAACTCGGCTTCAGCGCCGAAGTAGGCGGTGTCGGCCATGCCGGTAGATGCCAGATACAGCTCGGCTTTACGCGCTATATAGCGAGGATCGCGATCATAGCGTTGCTTGGTGACTGGATCGATTACGTCGCACACCATCACCAGCGTGGGGGTCTCGGCGAAGGGATCGAGCATGTAGGTATTCGGGTCGGGGATGAGCAACATATCGCTCTCGTGGATCGCCGCCCAGCCCCGTATGGACGACCCATCCATGCCGAAGCCGTCTTCAAACGAGGCTTCCGACAACTGGTCAATCGGATAGGAAACGTGGTGCTGCAGTCCCGGCAAGTCGGTGAAACGGAGGTCAAGCATCTTGGGACCATGCTTTTTCACAAACTCAAGGACGGTTTTCGCATCAGACATGAAGTGCTCCTTTAGCGATGAAGTTACGAACTAAATAGTGCCGGTGGCCTGCCCTGCGCGGAGCGCGGGATCCCTGCCGGCAAATTGCACATTGCTTGGTACCTTTCCGAAACTTCGTGCCGTGGCCTGGTTAGAGAGTTTTCTGGAGTGAGTGCGCAGGCGGATTTCCCCGTTGCGCACGCCTCCGTATCAGTCTAGAAGTCACGGTGAAGGACGCGGAAATTGAATGTTTCTATGGACCCGATAAGCTGTGCTTATCCGCAAGTAAGGCGCGCACTTTCAGCTGCTTATCCGGTGGAAAAGGAATGCAATCCGGTGCAGGGCTGCTGTCCGCACGCGCCGTCAAAACAGTTTATGATGAGGAGCAATTGACATTTAAAACTTGGCTCAGCGTCTGCCGACATCGGGCATGCCGCAGGGGCCAAGTTCGAATGGCTAATTGCTAACGGCTGTTCTTATGGACTTCGACCAGCTCGAAACCTTTCTGGAAGTCGCGCGCCTGTCGAGTTTCTCCCGCGCCGCGGAGAAGCGCTTCCGCACGCAGCCGGCGATTTCGTCGCAGATTCGCGCCCTCGAGGAAGAAGTTGGCGCCAGGCTGCTCGACCGTTCCGGCGGCAAAGTTTCGCTCACCGCCTCCGGCAAGCTGTTTCAGAAATATGCTGAGGGCGCGCTGGAATCGCGTAAGGCCATGATTGCCGCTATTGCTGAGACCGAGCGCGTGCCCCGCGGTGAAATTATCGTGGGCGCTAACGAAGGCACCTGCCTGCACATTCTTCCCGAAGTCTTCGCCGAATTCAAGAAGCAGTATCCCGACGTCGCTGTCAATATCAAGCGCTCGGACTACTCCAAGATCCTGGAGTCGGTGATCGACAACTCCGTCGACTTCGGCGTGGTTTCCCTTCCCGTCGCCGACAATCGCCTGACCGTGGTGCTGATCCATCGCGACGATTTGATCATCATCGCGCCGCCGCAGCATCCCCTGGCCAAAATGAAGAGCGCGACGGTTGCCGAAGTAGCCAAGTTCCCGCTGGTGGTGCCCAAGGGCGGCCACACCCGGGACGCGTTGGAAGACCTTTTCTACGAGCACAAGCTGAAGCCGCGCTATGCCATGGAGCTCGATTCCAGCGAACTGCTGAAGCGTTTCGTTGCCGCCGACGTCGGTGTAGGCTTCATCGCCCGCTCCAACGTAATCGAGGATGTCCGTGCCAACGTGCTCACCGCCATTCCCATCGCTGACGCCCAGATTCGTCGCGACCTGGCGCTGGTCTTTCGCAAAGACAAGGCGCTCAGCCGCGCCGCCCTGGCCTTCATCGACATCACTGTGAAGATCAAAACTCCCCAAGCTGCGGTTCCCGGCAAGTAAGTGTTAAAATCTGCGGGGTGAAATCCCGAACGATTGGTCAGATTCTTTTCGCCCTTGCCCTGGTCTTCGTCTCCCTTCTTGCCGCCCAAACCCGCAAGCCCTCCGCCAAGGACCTGCCGGCCTCTGCTTTCAAGCTGGTTTCGATCACGGCCACGGGATCGAAACACTTTTCCTCAGAGCAGATCGTCGCCGCCACTGGGCTAGAGCTTGGCCAAACCGCCGGGGACGACGATTTCAAGAAAGCCGCCCGCGCCCTGGGCGACACTGGCGCTTTCACCGACGTGCTCTACAGCTTCCAGACGGCCCCGTCCGGGACCAAGCTGGAATTCCAGGTCAGCGACAACGATCAACTGGTTCCGGTGCACTTCGACAATCTGGTCTGGTTCTCTGACCAGGAACTGCTCGAGAAGTTGCGCGCTCGGGTGCCGATGTTCCAGGGCGAGCTCCCGGTCTCCGGGAGCCTTGCCGACCAGGTCTCCGACGCTCTGCAGGCCCTGCTGATTGAGAGGAACGTGCCGGGACGCGTCGACTACCTGCGCGCTGCGCACCAGGACGGCCCCATCGAAGCCTTTGTCTATAGCGTCACCGGCCCCACCATCCGCATTCGCTACGCCGGATTCGCCGGCGCCAGTCCCGACGAACTTCCCGAGCTGGGGCCCCCGGCAATCAAGCTACAGGGAGCGGACTACTCCCGCGCCATGCTTCGCAGCCAGTGTGACAAAGTTTTTCTGCCGGTTTATCTCGAACGCGGATACCTCAAGGCCACATTCGCGGACGCTCAGCCTAGAGTCATCAAGGATAGTCCCGAAGTCACTGTGGTGGACGTCAGTCTTCGTGTCACTCCCGGGCTGCAGTACAAGTTGGCTGGCTTCAAATGGTCGGGCAATTCAGTCTTCCCGCTGGACAAGCTGCAGCCGCTGTTGCATCTGCATGCCGGCGACCTCGCCAACGTAGTCCAGCTCGACACCGACCTCGACGCCATCAAGAAGCTGTACGGAACCCGCGGGTACCTATTGGCTGCCGTCAAACCCGTACCGCAAGTGGACGACGCTCAGTCCACGGTCAGTTACCAGCTGCAGGTGCACGAAGGCGATGTGTACAAGATGGGCGAGCTCGAAATCCAAGGTCTCGACACTCGCACCACGGCGCGCCTGGTGGATGCGTGGAAACTGCGTGGCGGGGTAGCCTACGATTCCAGCTATCCCCAACAGTTCAACCAAGACGTCAGAGACCTGCTGCCCGCCGGGGAATGGAACGTCGCGGTCCACGAGTCCCTCGACGAAAAAGAGAAGGCCGTTGACGTGACCGTGCGCTTCGATCCCAAGTCCCACTGAGCCGCTCCGGCGCTTGCCATTATGCACCTGTCGCTGGAGGCCAAAGCGGCTTCTTTCCCAGCCACTCAGCCAGTCTTTTCTTGTAACCTTAGCGCCCTTGGGAACTCTCTAACCTTGAACCGTCTTTTCGCTGTTCGATTGCATCTAACCCAAGGTAGCAACTAGACCCTGACAAGGAGACACGATTTCATGAGCAGTGGTTTACAGAAAGTTGGCTTCTCGCTCGCCGCCCTGGTTTTGGGCGCTGGCCTCACAGTTTCATCCGCACTCGCAGCCGGCAAGGCCCAGACCTTCACCGGACAAGTCAGCGACTCCATGTGCGGCGCCAAGCATGCCATGCCCGGTAGTCCGGCCGAATGTACGCGCGCTTGCGTTGGCAAGGGTTCCAAGTACGCCCTGGTTTCCGGGGACAAGGTTTACACCCTGGAAACGTCGGACAAAGCTGCGCTTGATCAGCTCGACAAACTGGCAGGAGATCAAGCCAAGGTCACCGGCACCGCCAATGGCGACACCATCGCAGTGACTTCGGTCGCGCCGGGAAAGTAGCTTCCCCCCAGGAATATTGTTCGAAACGGGAACCCAGTCTCAGGGTTCCCATTTTTTTTGGCGGAAACCCAATTTTCATATTCCGTTCACATTTCACTATGTTAGATTTGAGCCGTCTTCACCGAAACCAGCGCGAGCGGAGGAACAACGAATTGGGCAAGGACATGGTCCCCAAGCGGATCTTCTTCACCAAGGGGGTCGGCAAACACCGCGAACGTCTCACCTCATTTGAATTGGCGTTGCGCGATGCCGGCATTGCGGCACAAAACCTGGTACGCGTTTCCTCCATTTTTCCGCCCCAGTGCAAGCTGATTCCGCGCTCCCAGGGGCTTACCTACTTGCACCCCGGAGAAGTAGTCTTCTCCGTGGTCGCGGAGAATTCCACCCACGAACCGCACCGCCTGCTCGCAGCCAGCATCGGAGTAGCCATTCCGGCTGACCGCAATACCTACGGCTACCTCAGCGAACACCACTCTTTTGGGGAAACCGAAGACGCCGCCGGGGACTACGCGGAAGAACTAGCGGCCGAAATGCTGGCGACTACGCTGAACGTGGAGTTCGATCCCGACCGCTCGTGGGACGAAAAGAAAGAGATCTATCGCATCTCCAACAAAATCGTCCGCACCGCCAACGTCACTCAATCCGCGGTAGGCGACAAGCGCGGCCTCTGGACGACGGTAATCGCGGCCGCAATCTTCATTTTCGACTAGGAATAGCCTGTGTGGGCGCGGGCGACTCGCCCGCGCTGTGCTTGCCAACATTCCTGGTGGCCAGCGGGACGCCGGCGCTACCACCAGGTACCAGCTATTTCTTAGCCTTCTCTTTTTTCCCTTTGCTGGCGCCCTTGCCTAACCGTTCCAGCACCGCCGCTACGATCAGCGGTAGCCCCACGGTCGCATCCACAAACACTTCGCCGAACTTTCCGCCCTCGGCTGGAGGCACGAATTTCCCCCACGAGATGGCTTCACTGTAAGGGCTACCCGACAATCCGCCCCAGTACACCGGCTCGGGGCAAATCCGCACGCCGTAGTGATAGCGTTTCAGGGGCACGTTCTCCCCCAGCCGCCGGTGCCGCAGCTCGATGAACGGACCAAACTGCTGCGACCAATTGCGCGGCACTCCTCCGCCAATGGTCAGGATGCCCAGCCGTGTCTGCCGCAGCAAGGTTGCCGCAAAATGTTCCAGGTCGAGAAAGGGATCAAATCGCAGCTTGTGCCTGCCGGTGGACTCCCGCAGCCGGTTGTTCAGCGCCACGTCCAGGCCCAACTCGGAATCGGTAAACGCCGGCACGAACACCGGCACGCCCTTTTCGTAGGCTGATTTCAGGATTCCCCGCTGCCCCTTCGCGGTCTTCGCCAGGTGCTCCCCAATCACATGGTTCAGCTTGTACGAGCAAACCACATCGTTGTGGTCCCAGCCTTCCAGGATTTGCGACATCACTTCTTCCACGTCATCCAGGTTCTGTTCCGGTTCCAGCGTGTCATAAACCCGGTTGTATCCCTGTTCATAAAGCTCGGTGTCAGGAACGTCGGGGTTGTAGCGGAAGTGAGCGCGGCCAGTGGCCTCGACCAGCCCGTGCGCCATCAGCGCGCCAGTGGAAACAATAGCATTGACAATGCCGCGATCAATCAATTCGGCGATGATCAGCCCCTGCTTGGCCACGGTCATGGCACCCGCCAGGGTCATCACCACGAAGCAGTCCTGGTCGCGCGCCATCGCTTCAAGGACGTCGGCTGCCTCGCCCACCTGTCGCCCGGTGAAGGCCGTTTTGGCCATGGCCCGTACCAGGTCGTCGATGGAACGCACCTGGGTAAGGTCGAGCGGCTCCAGCGGAATCAGCCGGTCTTCAATCGGATCGTGCAGTTTGCGCTCGATACCCGCACCGTCATGATGATTGCCATTCTTCAAGATCACACCTCCAGCTGGATTATGTCGAAGGATTACTTTACTAGAACGGTAGGCAGGAGTCAGTAGTCAGGAGCCGGCGCTGACTCCTCACCACTGCCCCCTGACTACCGTGCACTCTCTGTTATCCTAAAGCTCGACCTCGCTACAGGAGCTACAACTTTGCCGCCTGACAAATTCCGCGTCGGACTCATCCAGATGTCCATGACTTCCGACCCGGTGAAAAATCTGCAGCGCGCCATCGATCGCATTCATAAGGCCACGGCTCAAGGCGCCCAGGTCATCTGTCTGCCCGAGCTTTTCCAGACCCAGTATTTCTGCCAGCGAGAAGATGCAGCGCTGTTCGACCTGGCGGAACCGATTCCCGGCCCCACCACGAACCACCTCAGTGCGGTCGCCAAGCAGCTGCATATCGTCCTGATCGCCTCTTTGTTTGAAAAGCGTGCGCCCGGTGTCTACCACAATACCGCAGCTATTTTCGACGCCGACGGCTCGCTGCGCGGCATCTACCGCAAGATGCATATCCCTGACGACCCTCTGTATTACGAGAAGTATTACTTCACTCCCGGAGACCTCGGGTTCCGCGCGTTCGACACCGGCGCCGGCAAGATCGGCACGCTCGTCTGCTGGGACCAGTGGTATCCCGAGGGCGCCCGGGTCACCGCACTTCAAGGCGCAGTGCTGTTGTTCTACCCTACCGCCATCGGATGGCATCCGGCAGAAAAAGCCGAGTACGGCGCGGCGCAGCACGATGCCTGGCGAACCATCCAGCGTGCCCACGCCATTGCCAATGGGGTTTACGTGGGGGTGGTCAACCGCGTGGGCGTTGAAAACGGCGACATTCTCGGCAAGACCGCTCCCGGCGCCGGGCTCGAGTTCTGGGGAGGCTCCTTCCTCTGCGATCCCTTCGGCCGGGTGCTCGCCGAAGCTTCGCACGATAAGGAAGAGATTCTCATCGGCGAAGTCGACATGAAAGTGCTGGAAGACACCCGCCGCAACTGGCCCTTCCTGCGCGACCGCCGCATCGACAGTTATGCGCCGATCACCAATCGGCTGATCGACTGAACCATGTCACCGCGCCTGCGCCACACTTCAAGTGATACTTTAATGTCGGCCCCACTCGATGTCCGCTTCCCCGCCGAATGGGAGCCGCACGCCGCCACCTGGCTGGCATGGCCGCACTTCCAAGACGACTGGCCGGGAAAGTTTGAGCCCATCCCCTGGGTCTACACCGAAATCATCCGTAATCTCGCCCGCCATGAACGAGTCGATCTGATCGTCAACGACGCCGCCTCTGAAAAGCGCGCTCGCAAGGTTCTTTACCGCGCCAACGCGCTCAGTGACAACGTGTGCTTCCACCGCTGGCCCACCAACCGCGCGTGGACCCGCGACTCCGGCTGCACGTTTGTCACATCTACCAATCCGTCATCCCGAGCCAAGTCGCGAGACCTTGCGTGTTCGTCCCAGCTTTCCGCTATCAAATGGCGCTTCAACGCTTGGGCCAAATACCCCAACTACCAGCACGACGAAAAAATCGGCTCCCTGATGGCCGAGTCCACCCAGGCCCGCGAAATCCGTCCCATGTTCGGCAAACAGCGCGTCATCCTGGAAGGCGGCTCCATCGACAGCAACGGCCAAGGCACGCTGCTGACCACCGAAGAATGCCTGCTCAGCAAGGTCCAGCAGCGCAATCCCGCTATGAAGCGCAAGGACTACGAAAAGATCTTTGCGGATTACCTGGGAATCATGAACGTGATCTGGCTCGACCGCGGCATTACGGGTGACGACACGCACGGCCACGTCGACGACATCACTCGCTTCGTTGCGCCCGACACGGTCGTTACCGTCGTCGAGTCCGATCCCAATGACCCCAACTACGAGCCTCTGCGGGAGAATATCCGCCGCCTGCGCGCCGCCACCGGCCAGGGCGGCAAGCCGCTCGCCATCATCGAACTCCCCATGCCCGGTCCGGTGGTTTTCGAAGGACGACGCCTGCCCGCCAGCTACGGCAATTTCTACATTGCTAACGGTGCAGTGCTGGTGCCCGTCTTCAACGACCCCAACGACCGCTTCGCCCTCGACATCCTCGCCGACCTTTTCCCCGACCGCGATGTAGTCGGCATCTACTCGGGAGACTTGATCTGGGGATTTGGTGCTATGCACTGCATGACGCAACAACAGCCCATCGGTAGCAGTCGCGCGGTTTAACCTGTGAGAATACGGAGTTAGACTCTCTATGCTTTCATCACGCTTTTGTTGCCCACTGGCTCTGGCGCTGATTCTCGGAATCAACCTCTTCGCCCAAGCGCCTTCTCCCTCCGTTCGGAAGGAAAACGCTCCGCAGATTGCCCAGCCGGGTCACAACCCCCTGGACGACCTCATCAAGAAACAACAGTACGGCGACCTCGGCCGCGAACTAGCGCACAGCCGGCTGCCAGAATTGGAGACCGACTACTACGCGGGCATCCTGGCGAATCGCGAAAATAAGGTCGACCTCTCCGTCCGTCTTCTGGAAAAGGCGCTTCCCTTACTCAAGACCCAGCAAGCTGCTCACGCTGCCATAGCCCTGAACACGCTGGCCGACGACTACACCAAGAGCTTTCGTTATGCCGAAGCAAGCCGAGCCCTTGAGGAGGCCCTCGCGCAATTCGCCGACCAGTTCGACAAGACTGAGCAGCAGGGCATGGAGGACGAGTTCCGCTTGCGAGGCCTGCTGAGCGAAACGCCGCGGCAGACCGTTGAAGTTCACGGGAGCTTCACCATCCCAACTCACCACAGCGAAATCGGAACTATCGATGCGAATATCGCTACCGGTGGCGTCACCCGAAGCTGGGTGCTCGACACTGGCGCTAATTTCTCCACCGTCACTCTGAGCTTCGCCAAACAGCTCGGTTTGAAAGTCTCCGAAAAACAGGCGCAGACGCAAGGTGTCTCCGGCACCCGAGTGCCGCTGCACATCGCGGTTCTGCCGAGTCTCAGCATCGGCACGGCCACGTTCCACAACGTGGTTTTGCTGGTGCTGGAGGACAGCGCTCTCAACATCACCGTGCAGAACGGGAAATATCAGATCTACGCCATCTTGGGATATCCGGTACTGGGTGCCCTGGGAGCACTAACCTTCTTCCCCGATCGCATCCAGGTCGATCCTGTACCTAACACCACAGCGGACCAGGGCGCTCCACTGTACATGGAGCAGCTCATGCCTCTGCTGGCCTGCCATCTCGATGGGCGGGAACTTCCTTTTGCTTTCGACACGGGCGCCACCACCACCAACTTCAGTGCCAGATACTTCCGTGATTTTCCCAAGGACTTTGCAGCACTGAAGACGAAGAAATCCGGCTTATCCGGGGCTGGCGGCATGAAAATGCTGGAGACCTACGAACTGCCCAAGGTTGAGCTGGACGTCGGTAAAACGACTGTGGAACTGGATAAGGTCACGGTGTTCACCGCGCCGCTCGGCACGGACATGGATTACGTCTACGGCAACCTGGGTCGCGACCTGATCACCCCCTTTCGCAGCTTCACCTTGGATTTCGTCAACATGCGTTTCGTGCTGGGAGAGAAACTCGCAAAGTAGACGGGCTGGGACGAATTGCGGGCAGAAGCTGACCTTGACACCGGCTCTGATCAGAACCGAAAGGTGGAGTTTACTTTCTGTACTGCGTCGGCTGCGGCCCCTTCTCCAGGGTTTCGCGGTTCCAAATCATGCCCTCGCGGTTGTAGTTGGCCAGTTCGAAATCCTGGGTCAACTCCAGCGCGTCGGTGGGACAGGCGTCCTCGCACAATCCGCAAAACATGCAGCGGCTCAGGTCGTAAGTAAAGTTGGTGAGTTCCTTGCGGCGAGTCTTTTCGTTGCGTTCGCTGGAGACTACGATCAGGTGCTCGGGGCAGGCCAGCGCGCACAGGTCGCAGGCAATGCACATGGTCTCATTAGTGTCGGGATTGACATTCAGCCGCGGCGCGCCGCGATACCGCTCCGCCACCTGCGGACGCTGCAGCGGGTACTGCTCGGTATAAATTTCTTTGGGATCCTGGTAGAGGAACGTGACCTTTAGACCCTGGATCAGGTCTACTAGAAAGACTTTGCGCAACAGGCTCGGCATTCCCATAACCTGTAAAGCATATCATCAAGGCTGTAAAAGACGCACTTGGCAACTAGCCGCGGAAACCTCAGCCCGTTACAATCAGAAACCAACTGGCAACTGGACACTGACAACTGCTTTGACCGACGAACTCTTCATGGAAGAAGCGCTCCGCGCCGCTCAGCGGGCCCTTGACGCGGGTGAAGTGCCCGTCGGCGCCGTGGTCGTCTGTGACGGGAAGATCGTCGGCCGCGGCTGGAACCGCAATCTCGCCGATTCCGATCCCACCGCCCACGCCGAGATCGTCGCCCTCCGCCAGGCCGGTGCCACGGTTGGTAACCATCGCCTGGGAGGCTGCGCGCTGTTTGCTACAATTGAGCCGTGCGCCATGTGCGCGGGCGCGATGGTGCATGCCAGGCTGAAACGCTTGGTTTATGGCGCCGACGACCCCAAGGCAGGCGCCGTCCATTCGGTAATGGAGGTGTTGAACCACCCCCGGCTGAACCACCAAATGGAAGTGCGAGCAGGAGTTTTGGCCGGAAGGTGCGCCGAAATGTTGCAGGCGTTTTTTAGAAGTCGTCGGGACAAACAATAGATCCAGCCGCAACCATCATCCCGACCCTGCGCGAAGTCGAAGGATAAGGAAGCGGGGCTTAGCTGCCTACTGACTACTCGCTCCTAACTACTGTTCTGCTGCGGAGAGGTGCGTGAGTGGTTGAAACGATCCGCCTCGAAAGCGGACATACCTTAACGGGTATCGGGGGTTCGAATCCCTCCCTCTCCGCCATTACCTTTGTAATCTAGCACTTACGTCCCGGTGATACCTACACTGATACCAGAATCAGAAAGGGTCACCGATGAACCGCGAAGTCAACGTCACAAAGAGAGTTCAAACCAGCAAGGGGCCGCGCTACTGCCCTGTGGTGCTGTCTGCAAATGGCCGCGTCAAGCCAGACGTGGTTCTCATCGACGGTAATCCAGAACGGCATCCCGAAGGCGCGTACTACCTTGAGTGGCGCGAAGGCGGCAAGCGTGTACGGCTGTCAGTAGGCAAGGATGCAGCGGACGCCAGTGCGAGACGGCTGCGCAAAGAGGCCGAACTCAATGCAGTGAACAACGGTGTCTCCGTGGTGCCAGAGGACCAGAACGGTCACACGTCGCTGGCGGTATCGGTTGCCGAGTACCTTGAGGAAACCAAGCTCAGCAAAAAGCCCAAGACGTTCGCAGCGTACAGCACGGCTCTGTCGTACTTCGTGGAGTCCTGCCACAAGATCAATCTTGCAGACGTTGACCGCAAAGACCTGCTGAAGTTCTCTGCCTTCCTGCGGGACGACAAAGAGCAGGCACCACGCAGCGTCTATAACAAGTTTGAGAACCTGATGACCTTCCTGAAGGCGCAAGGCATTCGGGGACTGGTCAACAAAAACGACTGGCCGCGATTCGTGGAGGAAGAGCCAGAGGTCTACGAAAAGGAAGAACTGAAAAAGCTCTTCAAAGCCTGCGATGCACAGGAACGGCTCTGGTTCGAGTTCTTCCTGATGACCGGGATGCGTGAACAGGAAGTGATGTACACGTACTGGTCGGATGTGAACTTCGCGCACGGCACGGTGAGAGTCAGCCACAAGCCCGACCGTGGATGGACTCCAAAGGCGTACAAGGAACGTGAGATTCCCATCCCTGCGAAACTCGTGAAGAGCCTGAAGGCACTGAAGGCGAAGTCTGACAAGACGTGCGGTCTTGTGTTCCCTACTGCGGGATGCAAGCCTAAGCTAGACTTCCTCGACTGCCTGAAGGCCGTTGCCGAACGTGCGAAGCTGGACAAGGATGGTTTCTGGCTTCACAAGTTCCGTGCAACGTTCGCAACGTGGTCACTGTGGGCTGGCGTCGATCTGCGCACAGTACAGCAGTGGCTTGGTCACAGCGACATGGAGTCAACGATGCGCTATCTCAAACCCTCACGCAGCCAGCAGGTACGCGAAAAGGTGAATGAGATTTTCGCGTAGCGCGAAGAAATTCGCCTTTACGCTGTCTTCTTAATTAGCTCGGGATGGTGTGTGGTCAGATGGCTCAGGAACTCCTTGTAGTCCGTCATGATCTGCGTATGTAGGTTGTGCGTCTGCGTTCTCTGTGTTTGTTGTCGCTCGGGACGTTGTTGGGCAGCGACGGTGAGGATAGCAGCTAAGATAGGCAGTTCGTTCATTTGTTCCTCCCTCAAACAGAAGAGTATACGCCCGAAGGAGGACTTACATTGTTCGCAGCCCCCAGTCTGCACCTGCTGGTGCTAGAATTTCTCGCATGTTGAAAAAACTAGAGGTAGCGGACGTGAAGTGCGTAGACGACGGAGTGACTAGAGGCGTTCATATTGCTTGTGGTGGTCGCTCATTTGTCACCCTGATCTTTGACAAGGCCATTCCCCACCAACAGACAGATGATCTAATGCGTCTGCTGGAGAAGATGAAGCTCGCCGAAGTCATCATAGACACACCCTAAAGGGCATCTACTGCGTCCTGAGCCACTGCGCCACTGTGTGAGGACAAAACCGGACACAGGTCCCCACTCGGAACGATGGGATGCGCCCTGCCTTTGCCTGCTTGAAAATCGTGATGCGAGAAACTGACAGCACGTCGGCAAGTTCGTCGGCTGTCAAAGCATGACCAGTCTTTTCGATCTGGTCAGCTAGAGATGGGTGTGAGGTCATAAGATCAAGGTTCTTGGAGTACAATCACACTCATGGAACCTGTTACAGCCGCTACAACTGTATGGACCATCGCAAAGACTGCGGGTGAGGTCTCGACAAAGCTCTTCGAGCTTCTGAAAACTCTGAAGGACCGCGATGCGCAGCAGAAGGTTGACGAGATACTGAGCCAAGTGCGTGAACTCAAGCATTCGGCCTCGGAACTCGAAGACCAGAACCGCTATCTTCGAGATAAGCTACGCTTCAAGAGTGACGAGTACGAATTTCGTATGCCGTTCAAATACCACAAGTCACGGCCCGACCAGCCTCTCTGTATGAAGTGCTTCGCCAAGAATATCGAGGCGCAAATGGGAGAGCCGTTTTGGAGCGGCACAGCCGAATATCGTGCATGTCTCGTTTGCGGAGAATCCGTAAAAGTGAGTGCGGGTGCCGATGCGTACTCGTCCCCCATTCTCAGGTCGGACTTTCCCTCAGGCCGCTAGTTACTTCGCGGGGAAGTCTGCTTCCAGTTCCTGACGGGCTGCCTCATCCTCTTCAGCCAAGTGCAGGTTCTCACACGCCTTCGCCATCTGCTTCCCGAGTATCTTGGCAAGCTCTTCGCGGTTGGCCGGGACGGTAGACACGTGGCTGATGTACACGAAGTGCTGCTGTGCGACCTGTCCCAAGTTCTCAGGTACGACTCCGCGCGCTGCCATCTCATCACGGTGTGCCCGGTCTAGGCGGTCAAGGTCTGCGACGTGCTGCCTGTACGAACTGGTGCCCTTGGAACATTCGTTCATGGACTCCACGAGCAGCGCACGGTTTGCAGCGTAGGACTTTTCCATCTCTTTGATTAAACGTTTTTCTTTGTTCGGTGCGCTCATTCTGCGAATCTCACATTTCTGAGGAGGATAGAGACCACACGTCCAGCGTGTGCGCCATTCTGAAAACGTTCGTGGGACTGTGAAGCATGTTCGATGGCAGAGCAGACGATGGAGACGTGCTGAGTGTTGAGCCATCCTCGCAAGTATTTTTCTTCCGGGCAGGGGAAGCTAGGGAACGACGCAGCCCACATCAGTTCGAGGGTTGCAAGGTCACCCTGTCGTACGGATATTGGTTTTGAGTAAGAGTTCATGGTGTCTTTCTAAATTTCGGTGTGCGTACGGTGTACGCATCGGTGAGAGTGGTGCGTATAGTGTGCGCACGACAATTCGAGCGTGAGAGACTCGCACCCAAGGGGAGACACATTGAGCAAGAGAAGCACCCGACTGACGCCACGTGGGCCGGGTGCGTTCTTGAACTGCTCAGTCGAGAAGTCTGCGGACTCGTCTTGCCTGTCTACCTTGTGTGCTTGGAAGTTCTGCACGTCGGCTGGTGCTGGTACGGTCATGTTGTTGGTGTTCTTTGCTTCGACTACAGGTGCGTTGCTCTGGCTCTGTAGGTCATTCGGTTGCTGTGTGCTCATTTGAATCTCCTGATTCGTTGAATTTCGATAAAACTCGGTTTGTTACAATCAAAGGGAGGAATGCCAGTGGATGATACTTGCGTACACCTGACAGACGATGCTTTTGGGCACTGCGAACAATGTGGAGCAAACGTAGCTGACTCCACATTCAATAGCAGGCTCAAGTTGGATAGCGAAATATCTGAAGGGGACCGGGTTAAGGTCTCGTGGTTCGACGACTACTTGCAGCACAGCAGCGTCGGCACCATCATCGAGGTAGCACCGAGGCTGTTCCGCGTCCGGCTGGAGGGCGATCTGGAATGCAGAAGGGGAGAAGTGCTGTTGGCCGGGGTGACCGTGGATGTTCCCCGGATCACTAGCGAGCAGTACCATGAGCACTTCTCGGTCGAGAAAGCAGCCTAGCCTCTGCGCTGCATGATCTTTCCGATTGCTTCAGGGCCAATCTTGCCGACCAGACGGCTGCGGTCTTTGAGACTCAGGCTCAGATACTCGTCCTTGGTCATGTCCATGCTTGGGACAGCAGCCTTGCGCTGTGCCTCATCCCGTGTCTTGGGCAGGTTCTCGAAAGCCTCCACGGAGTGCATACCGATGAACTTCGCCTTCGCCTGCACGATCTCCTGTGGAGTGCCGCGCTCCAAGTCCTGACGCGATACCACGTCATCTCTGCGTGGGTCTGCGACGAACTGCTCACCGTGCTTCTTGCGGTAAGCCTCCAAGACAGTGCTCAGCACGGCGGGTGAGCCGTTCTGCGTCAGTTCCAGATGGCCTAGGTCACTGATCGAGGCGGTGACGCCGTACTTCGTTGCCAGTGTCTCGACCACGGTCCCGATGGTTGCGTCTAGAGGTTTGATGCCGTGGGCGTGGAATGCGTCAAGGACGCCGTTGTACAGCTTGGGGTCTAATTCTTGTGCCATCATTTCTTCTCCGTCAGACGGTCGGCTGTCATCTTTACGATCAGCATTCGCAGATCGTCGTTGCTTTGTTGAAGGCTCTCAACGTGCCGCGTGAGAATGCCCTCTACCTGTCCGTGCCGCTTTCGTTCTTGGAATAGCAGACGCTTCCACCAAGTGACCTCGGTTGGAGTGTCCGACCGCACAGGCGTCGGTATCGGCCTCATGAAGTCAGGCGTCAGCGGGGCGAGGGCTGGTGAGACAGGAACACGCGGAGCGTAAACAAGTTCCCTGCCTCTTCTCCTTGGCAGGACGCTGGCTCTGCGCTGCACTATCCATGCTCGCACAGAGTCAGCGAGATTTTTCCGATGGGCTTGAGCCTCCCACTTCGGAAACACGGCAGGGCTGGCCCTCTTAGTCTCCTTGGGCTGGCCCTGTCCGTTGATCTTAATTTTACGGAGCACACAGAATGAATAAACGCGAAGCATGTGCCCTCATCGGCATCTCACCGAAAACTCTGCAACGGCGCATGGTGAGTGGACGGTACAAGTACACCCGCACTGGCGAAGGACACTGGACAGAAGTGAGTTTCACTCATGCCGACTTGGGACTGCCTGAGCCAGCACCCGTGCAGCCGTTGCAGGCGTACGGGTGCAACTGGCAACCAAGACAACCGCGAAGGATGAGCGAGACAGACTGGCGCGGGAGTACATCACAGAACTGGAAAGGGGAAACAATGAAGGCTTACTTGTACCTGAGAACCAGCGGTGATGACGGGCGGGACAAAGCTGGTCTACCAGTCCAGCGGGATTCCTGCAAGTCGTTTGCCGCACGTTCGTCACTTGAGATCGTCGCCGAGTACGCGGACGATGGAGTGACGGGGAAACTGCCGATGCACGCACGGCCACAGGGGAAGCTGCTCATCGCGGCCCTGCTAGCGGATGGCGTGAAGACTGTGCTCTGCTACGACGCCAAGCGCATCGGAAGGACACAGCCTGCGTTCTGGTCGTTCATCGGGATGTGCAGGGACAATGGCGTCACCGTGATGGATGCGACTGGCACAGACTTAGGCGGGAGTGTGATGGGTGGAGTCAACGGGATGCTAGCCGAGATGGACAGGGACGCTACTGTGTCCCGCCTAGCGGCTGGTAAAAGGCAGTGGAGAGGTCAACGTCGCGTAGATGGACGCTGGCCCTATGGTGAACACCCGTCACACGAGTTCGACGCAGAGCGGGCGGTAGTCACTCGGATTCGGCAGATGAGTGCCGACGGCGTGAGCAGCTACGCGATTGCCAAGACACTCAACGCGGAAGGGACGCGTACGCGGTACGGCTGCGAGTTCAAGACGCAAACGATTCGGAACATCCTTCGAAAAAGGGGAGGCAGTAATGGACACAACTAAGCTGGAATATCTCGCAGAGCGCATGAGGCTGCAAAAAGAGGCCATGCAGGAGGGAATTGAACGGGACAAGTACACGGCTGAGGTGTTGGATTTGGTAAACCGCATCTGGAACTATCCTGCCACTACAGAGGAAAGGCAACGTTTGGGAAATAGCTTGACGTTTTTTGGGCTCGTCAACTATCTCATGGAGTGTGGTCTTAGTGATGAGCAGATGACCACAGCAATTAACCATGCCGTGGAACAGGGAAAAGTGAAGAGGCCGGATGACAGCGGCGAAGGCACCGACAAGGTAGCCGCTGCGCTCTGTGCTTTGGAGCTGGAAGAGCTAGGCTTGGCGACGATGGATTCCCTCTTGCGGATTCGCCTATCGCTGTGATCTGTTCAGCAGGTCCTCTGTGTCACCGTCACACGCAAGGCAGTGCGAACGATAGGTGAATGGCAGGTAGTTGAAGACTGCTCGCAGGCGCAGGAATCTCGTTTCAGTACCTAGGGCTGAGTCTTAGACTTGGCATCGCGCTCTTCAATCTGCTTGCGGGCACCTTCGGGGAGCTTTGCATACAATGCTTCGACTTGCTTGGGCCGAGCAATTCGATCTTCAACAATAATATTGACCAGTTCAAACAGCGTCATCGCTATTGATGGATCGTCCCGAACGTCCAAGACGCCGGGGTGAACTTGATTGTTTCCAACCACTCTAACGATGTCGAGTGACCGCTGAACCTGAAAGGGCAAACCCTGCTCTACGAGTCCCCCGATGTCTTCATTGAGATTCTTTCCGGGCGATCCCAGTGCTATGCACAACTTCTGAATCGCTAGCCTCAAAAGCGCTGCGCTGCTCCGGGGCGAATCTTGGAACACCGCACGAGCCTCTTCAAAGTCGGCCTTAAGGGACTCTGGAATGTCAGGATGCGGTGGAGGTGTGGTCCTACTCACGGGGAACAACAATTTCTCATCTACCCAGAAAGACAGATGTTGACAGTGGTCGCAGCGAGCTACACTAAGACGGTTCAGGATCTCATGGGAAGTGGTAGGTACCCAACATCCCGGACCCCATGTTTGCTTGGCATACACATTACAAGATGGATGCGGACAATGAAACGCAGGCTTGCGGTGCTGAGGGGGTGTATAGTTCATTGCGCGGGTTATTTTACTCCCTCCCGCCTCTGGATTGCGGTCCGTCCCCGAAAACCACTTGATACACCCGTGATTTCTGTCCTCTCAAGGAACTTTGCAGGGCTTCCCGCGTGGCGCTATTGCTCGGAAATGTCGAATCACAATAGTGCTCGGACACTGATACCAGTGATACCGTTTTAGAGGGAACCAGAGGAAACTAGAGAAACTGTAGAAACAGGAACGGAAGTTAGGAAAGTGCTTGCAACCCGCATGAACACAGGCTATTTTCGCTAACAGTAGGAATCATCAGGACTTGCTAGAAGTGGCCGAAAGAGAATCCCT
The DNA here is from genome assembly GCA_020073665.1 of Terriglobia bacterium. Classification (GTDB taxonomy): domain Bacteria; phylum Acidobacteriota; class Terriglobia; order Terriglobales; family Acidobacteriaceae; genus JAIQEU01. The sequence goes on along the minus strand of JAIQEU010000016.1, from coordinate 174,327 downwards.
CCCTCTCCGCCACTTAACTTGAGCTGCAGAGAAACTCCCTAAAATCCCATTTCCAGATCGAAGGGACGCTCTCGCGTCCGCACCCGCACGGTCGAGCGTCTCCTTCAATCCCTGAACTGCCTCTACTGCGCAGTGAATTGGCCACTGCTGTCCGTCGTACCTCCGGGGTTGGTCACCGCAATCGGCCCGCTGCTTGCGCCTGCCGGCACGGTAGCCGTGATGAAGTTCACAGTCAGCACCTTAAATGCGGCGCTGACGCCGTTGAAGGTTACCGCCGTCGTTCCAATAAAGTGGTTGCCGCGAATGGTCACGGTTGAACCTGCGCCTCCGCTGGATGGAGCGAAGTTTGCGATCGCCGCTGGCGGGGCTGCCAGGCCGGCGTCCAGGGTCCAGACCGTACCGCTGGCAACTTTGCCTTTCGCCACCTTCCCGCCCAGAATGGTAGTGCCGAAAAGCTTGCCGTCGGCGGCTTGGACCACTGAGGCCTCAGGAGTCTCCCCAGTCGCACCTGTAAAAGCGAAGCTCCTGAGCACCGCGCCGCTCGCCGGCGACATAGCAATAACGCTGCCGCCGCCATTTCCTATGACGTCGACAGCGTCCCACAGATTTCCATCCGAGGCTTGAATCAACCGCGGTACCGAAGGCCCCAGACCGGAGCGGTCGCCGAACGATGGAAACTCCAGGAACCCGCTGCCCGACGGGTTGATCTCGTAGAACTGAAGCTGATCGATAGCGTACGTAGTAAGCGCGCCGTAGAGGATTCCGTTGGACGCCTGGAAGAGTCCACTGGTGGCATTGGTGGGAAGGATCCCGTTCACTTTAGGGAAGTCCTGCAGCACGGTGAACTGTCCGGCGGAGGTAAAGCGGAAAATTTGTCCTCCACCCACCCCATAGAAATTCCCGTCTGCGCCCTGTGTCAAGCCGATTGGGCTCGCACCCACATTCTGGCTGCCGTCAAACACAAACAGCGTGGTGAGGGTACTGGGTGGAGTGAAGCGGAAAATCGTCCCGCAACCGCCGTGAATCTGGCAGTTCGCGTCGTTGGACCCGCCAAACTCCGTGGCCCCGTAGAAGTTGCCGTCTTGTCCCAGGAGGAGGGCAATCGGCAAATTGCCGTCGGCGCAGTTGTCAGAGGAGCAGAAGTTATGGACCACCTTGAACCCCTTGCCGTTCTTGCCGATTCTGAATAGCACGCCGGCATTGTTGGTGCCGCCGGTAAACGTGCTGCCGTAAAGAAACCCGTCGTTGCCCTCCACCAGGGCGGTCGCAGGCTGATCGCCGTTCACATAATTCCCACTGAGATTGTGGGTGAACGTAAATAGCAGCGTGAATTGACCCGCGGGTGTGATTTTGAACACCGTGCCACCCTGCGGGTTGGAGGTACCCTGGGTAGTGAGCTGGGCGGTACCATAAAAATTTCCGTCTGAGGCCTGAATCAGCACATCCGGCCGGTAGCCCTGCGGACAGGTACCGAATTGCTGATTCGGGCAAGGAAAGCCGAACAGCTGAGTGATGTTTTGTGCTTTGGCAGTGGTCAAGAAAGCTAGACCCAACAAAACAGCTAGGGACCGAGTGCGAATGCGTTTCATGTAGACTCCTTATCCTTTACGGTTGCGAACGAAAAGCCTGGTTTGCGTCGAGTGAGTTGAGATCCGATGGGCCTGGTTAGCCATCACGGTTAAGCGGCCGATGAGCCCTATCTAGCGTTGAACCGCGGTAGGGCGTGTCAGAGGAATGTCAAATAGATGTTATTTCCATGCAGGGTTGTAGGATTTTCTTGCTCATGCTCGGTCACGGCGACAACATTCTTGATGACGATTCGCCCTAACTCGCTCACCTTGTGCCAGAAAGTCGTCTAATGCTCTGAACCCAAACCCTATGGAAGAGACCTGGCAAGACATCCGCTACGGCTGCCGCGTGCTCTGGAAGACCCCGGGCTTCACAGTAGTCGCGGTGCTCACCCTGGCGCTCGGCATTGGGGCCAACACCGCCATCTTCAGCGTGGTGAATGCCGTCCTGCTCCGCCCGCTTCCCTTCCCGGATTCGGCCCGCTTAATCAGCGTGTCCCAGGCGGACACCGTGAACCGCGCCTTCACCGGGATCCAGGTTTCGTTTACCAAGTTCGACGCCATCCGCGACCAGAGCCGGACGCTCGAAGCTTCCGCAGCGTACTATCCGCTGACGGTGGGCCTGGTCACCGGGCGCGAGCCCGAGCCCGTCCCCGCCGCCCACGCTTCGCTCGACCTGTTTCGTACTTTGGGAATCGCCCCCGCACTTGGCCGCGGATTCCTTCCCGAAGAAGACCAGCCCGGCGGGCGCGACGTCGCCGTGGTTACCGACGGCTTCTGGCAAAGCCATTTCGGCGGCGACCCCAGCCTGATCGGAAAGCCTCTGCTACTGGATGGCAAGAGTGTGACTGTGGTGGGCATCCTGCCACCCAGGTTCCATTTCCCGCTGCAGTTCCCGGAGCCGCAAATCTGGCTTCCACGAATTTTCGAAATCGATTTCCTGAACCAGGCGCAGGTCCACAGCGGAGCTGGCTACCTGTTCTTTCTAGGACGACTGCGGCCGGCAGAAACCGTGGCCAGCGCCCAAGCTGAACTCGACACCCTCAATGCCAACTACCGCCAGCAGTTTGGCAGTAACGCCGACTTCAAGTACGGCCTGTCAGTAGCCTCCTTGGAGCAAAACCTGGTTGGAACCCTCCGCCCCTCGCTGCTGGTGCTGCTGGCTGCGGTGGGCTTCGTTTTGCTGATTGCCTGCGCCAATGTGGCCAGCTTGCTGCTGGTACGCGCTACCGTTCGACAGAAGGAAATCGCCATTCGCAAGGCCTTAGGCGCCTCGCGCGCACGTCTTATTCGCCAGTTGCTCAGTGAAAGCGTGGTGCTGTCGTTGCTGGGAGGCGTCTTGGGAGTATTGCTGGCCGCTGCGCTGGTACCTCTGCTGCGTCTCATCACGCCGGGGGCGGTGCCCCGCCTTGAACAAACCACTGTGGACGGCACTGCGCTCTTGTTCACCCTCGCGCTATGCACGCTAACAGGTCTTGGCTTCGGACTCGTTCCGGCCTGGCAAATTTCTGGACGCGACTTGCACGACACTCTGAAAGAAGGTGGACGCGGCTCTTCTGACGGCTCTGCCCGCAACCGGTTCCGTTCGCTGCTGGTGGTGGCGGAAGTCGCCGTGGCCCTGGTCTTGATGACCGGAGCTGGACTGCTGATCAAAAGTTTCGCGCGCCTGATGGAAGTGAATCCAGGATTCGAGTCGCATCGTGTGATGACTTTTCCCATCACATTGCCTGCCAGCCATTACTCGACGCCGGAGCAGCAGGCCCAGTTCTACCAGCAACTGTTGATACGGGTGAAAAACGTTCCTGCGGTCCAGTCCGCCGGTTTCGCCAGCAGCGTGCCTTTGGCTAACACAACCATATTCGTCTTCTTCTGTCCCGAGGGTATCGCTTGCCAGGGAATCGGCAAGGATCCGGTGATCGCCGAGGATCGAGTCACCCCCGATTATTTTCGGGCGATGCATACGCCGCTGATCCGTGGCCGCTTCTTCACCGACCAGGACGTAGCGGGGAATACCAACATCGCCATCGTGAACCAGAGTTTGGCAGACCGCTACTGGCCCAACCAGGATCCCATTGGGAAACATCTGATGAATTCGCGCAACAAAATTCCACGCGAAGTGGTCGGAGTGGTTGCCGACGCCAGGTTCAACTCGCTCGGCACTCCTAGTACCGAGCAAATGTTTCTCCCCATGGCCCAGGCGCCCTGGCCGTCGGCGACACTGGTGGTGCGCTCGCAATCCGATCCCACGCCCCTGGTGAACGCGATCCGGCAGAAGTTTGCTGAACTTGATCCGACTATGCCGGTCTCCGGCATTCTGAGCATGGACGAGGTCGTCGCCAATTCCGCCGCTCAGCCTCGGCTCATCATGCAATTCGTGGGGGTTTTTGCCGGACTAGCCCTGCTGCTTGCTGCGGTCGGCATTTACGCCGTGATGGCTTATTCGGTGAGCCAGCGGCGCCAGGAGATGGGGATCCGCATGGCGCTGGGTGCGCAGCCCCGCCACATCCTGAAACTGGTCGTGGGCCACGGCATGGGCCTTACCCTGGTGGGAGTCACTCTCGGTGTAGCGGCGTCGTTCGGGCTCACACGCCTGCTCGCCACCCTGCTGTTCGACACCCGCGCCGCCGACCCGTTTGCCTTCACCGGCGCCGCGCTGCTGCTGGCAGCTACCGCCTTCCTGGCATGCTACGTCCCGGCTCGCAGAGCTACCCGTACCGATCCCGTCTTGGCGCTGCGCTACGAGTAGCACTGGTCCGCGCCTCGACGCTATTTACTGCTCGCTACTTTCTTTTCCACAACTTTCTTGCGCGCACTGACTAACTCCGGGCGTTCTTCCCCGACCGCGGTATCAATCAGCTCCTGAAAATACCTGGCTGACGCGCTGGCATTCCCCGCTGCTTCCGCCGCGACCGCCGCGCCATAAACCGCGTTGAACCGCTTGGGCGCAAGTTTCAGGTCTGCCTCGTACTCGGCAAGAGCCTCCGTCGGGCGATTCTGTTCCGCCAGCAACTGGGCCAGCATTTCTCGCGCCGGAATGACCGCCCCAGGCGTGGCGGGACTCTTGTCCATGCTCTCTTCCAGTTCGGCTGCCGAACGCATCAGGGTCACCGCGTCCGCGTTCTTGCCGTTCGCTTCCGCGATCCACGCCGCCACTTCACGGCGCTGCACTTCGATCTGGTTTGCCCAGTAGGGATTGGTCAGCTTGGTGGTAGCTTCTCGCAATGAGGCCAGTGTTTGCTCAGCCTGGGCGGCGCGCTCCAGATGCTTGGAACGTGCGTTGCCCACACCCACTGCCATCCAGGTGATCGCCTGTGCCCAGGGCGTGCCTTGGCTGCTCGCTTGCAAGGCGCCCGCTTCCTCCCAGTTGCCCAACTCGAGTGCATAGCGTGCCGGAATAGCCGCGGTTGCGTAGTCACCCGTCAGGGTGAGCCCGGCCACAGGCAACAGCGAGTTCATCTCGTCCAGTACACTCTTCGCCTGCCGCACCCGCCCGCTCTGCAAGTAGGCGTATTCCAGGTAATCCATGGCGTGCAGCCGCTGGTCGCGCGCTTCCCCGTTCTTGGACGTTTTCTCCGCTTCGGCGGCCAATGCCGCCGATCGCTGGTTCGAACTGATCGACTCATCCCACGAGCCTACGCGGGTGAAGATATGCGAGGGCATGTGATTGGCGTGAGCCGAAGCCGGCGCGATCTTGGCATACATGCGGGCGGCGCCCAGTCCCTTTTCCGCCAGCACCGGGTTGTCGTAACAGTGAATGATGTAGTGGGCCACGCCGGGGTGGTGCGGCTGCTTTGCAAAGATCGGTTCCAAGATGTCCCCACACTTGCGCTGGTTGGCAAACGTCTTATCGGTCTTGGGGGCCGCGATATCGAGCGCCAGCGCATGGAAAATCGCCGCCTCGCTGTCGCCCGGGTTGGCCGCTTGCAGCGCTGCCATCTTCAACTCGAAGGCCTGGGCGTGTGAATACTTGTCCCCGTCTTCGCGATAGATTTCGGCGAGGGCATCAATATAGCCCTTCTCCCGCGCGGTGGTTTGCGGATTGGCCGAAGCCACCTCCTGCGCCTGGTGCAGCGCCACTCGTCCCGCCGCGGTATCACCGTTCTCCCACAACCCGTGGTAGTGCGACATGGCCACGCCCCACTGCGCCATGGCACACTTCGGATCCTGGGCTGCGATGGCCTCGAAAGCCCGGCGCGTGTCCTCGTACTGGAACGAGTGCAGCAGAGCCACCGCACGGTTGAAGCTCTTTTCGACGGCAGGCGAGCATGAAGTGGCGAAGTGTACCGAGCCCACCTCGTCTTCTGTCAGCTCGTGATGATGGCCTTCATCGCACCAGGCCAACGACACCAACAATGTGACCCACAAAAAGATCGCGATTCGCCACATAAAACCTCCTGCCGCTGGCCGGCTTCTGAGATTCACGGAAATACGAAACTTGGTTGCCTTACTTCACCACCTGCAGGTTGTTGGTCACCGAGAAAATCCCCGAAACCGAGTTGGCGCGGATGCCGGCGATGTTCTTATCGGTCTCGTTGTCAACCACTCCTTCCAGCGAGACCCTGCCGCCCTTCACGATAATGCGAATCGGTTTGTTCACTCCCAGTTCGTACTTCTGCAGCGGAGCATATTCATAGATGGCGCGAAACAGCCGCAGGCGTAAGCGATCATCCATCGAGGAGGGCGGCAGCACTTCGATCTGATTGTCGACTTTCTCCACCCCTTCAACTCCCTTCACCACCCGCTCCGCGTCCGACTTCAGCGAAGGACGCACTACCTGTCCCAACAGGGTTACGTTATAGCCCTCTACCTTGAATGCGATGTTGTCGAACACCCCGAAGTACGGCAGCATCAGCAACTCATGCCGAACCTCTTTCTGAATTCGTGCCACCGCTTTGGCCGAAGGTTCCGAGGAATGCTGTTCTGGCGCCTGAAAGCCCCAGGCCGTTATCGAAAGTACGAGCAAGAATGTCGCTAGCTTCATAGGTATCCTCCTTGCTTATGTGCGGAAGGTTACGTGAAACGCAGAGATTCCCACCGGTTGATAACAAAATGATAACGCCAGGGCATCCAAGAAACCAGCGATCCGTACTGTCGGTCAGAATCCGTGGCCAGTTCTTCCTCACTACTCACGACTAGCCCTTACCCAATTCCCCTACGGCCCGCCACGCCTGGTCAATCGCGGCATTGGTGTAGGCCCACCCGCCCGCGTCCGAATTGGCGATGGTGATGCGCCCGAACGGCTTTCGCCCTACCACCCACGGTTTCTCGTCTTCCTTCCAGTCAGGATCGAACAGCGGGTTGCCTGCGAAAGCGTAGCCATGCGCCCAGCGATTCACCGTGATGCCGGCAATGTCTCGCGCCGGGTCAAATCCGCCGCCGCCCAGCATCCGTCCCAACTGTTCGCGGATGTTGCGCTCGAACACCGAGAACGGCGTGCGCATCAACTCGGCACGGCCCGCGCGATGTTGCTCCCGCGACGGCAAGCCCGGCTTGCAAGGCGTACGCAGCATGAACAGCACCATGGGTTCTTCCGGCTTGCTGGGAAACTTGTACTCGCCCAGGTTCACCGGGAAATCCAACGCCACATAATTGTGGTAGCTCCCTGGGGCCACAATCTGACTCACCCCCAGCTTGTCGAACGCGGTCCAGTTGCGGACAGCGGTGTGGGTGTACACCAGCGGGGCCTTCACCAGGTAAGCCATCGCGTCCTTCTGCTTGTCGGGAAGTTCCGGACACAGATACGGAATCATCCCGTTGTAGCAGGCCATTACGCAGGCCTTCGCTTGCACCGTCTGCAGCTTCCCGCCCCGCATGTAGGCGACTTCCACTTCCTTGGCTGACCCCACTTCTCCCAGGTGATGCGCTCGCACCACGGTGCTGTTCAACCGAATCCGCACTGGCGAAGACGACTGGTCCAACTTGCTGTAGTCGACTTTCGCCGGGACAATGTCTTCCATGGTATGTCCCGGAATCGATCCCGGGATCAGCGACCGCACCAGCAGACGTGCAATCGACGCGTTGCCATCAGGAAAGTGGAAGATATACGGCTCCTCCGGGCCGCCTGCGCCCAGGTCCATACCGTCGAAGCCGGCAAAGGTGATCGCACCATACTCGTCGCCAATCTCGTAGCAGGCCAGGGCGGACACCGCCTCAATGCCTACACAAAACTCGTCGTGAGTATAGGTCTGGAAAAACGGCAAAGCGTCCGGCGTCATCTTGCAGATCTTGGTGAGAAAATCGGCGTAGCTGATCTTATTCAGGCGCGCGCGCTTCTCTTCCCGCGACAACCCCGGAAGGTAATCTACTTTCTCGGTGTAGACCCGCTCAATGTCGCGCCTCACCTCATCCGACAGCGGCGCCTTGGCCAGGAAATCCTTCCACGGTGTCATGCCCATGCCGGCCACGAAGCGGTCTTCGCCGAACGTCTCTTTGTCGAAGAACACGCCCGTTCCCAGCTTGCGCGACGAATACAGCTTCTGATCGTAAGCCTGGTAGAACTTCTGGACATCAATTCCCAGTTCCTTCAGCAGACCCATCGAAACCGGGCTGTACCCCGAGGGAGTGTCAATGGATTGGGTTCCGCCGTAGCCCAGCACTAGGCGGTTGCCGACCTGGAATTCGTTGCGCTTGGCATGTCCGCCGAAGTCGTCGTGGTTGTCGAGCACCAGGATGCGCGCGTTGTTGCCGGCGTTCTTGCGGTGGAAATACGCGGCTGCCAGCCCGCTGATGCCGCCACCGACGATCACCAGGTCATACGTCTCGCCCGTCTTTTCAGGAGCGCCAGCTTCATCCCAGGCTTCGCCATCGCGCAGGCGGTGCGCAAAGGTGTAGGTACCGTCGTGGTTGCCGCGCATGCCCATCAGCGCGGGAGGATAGTAACCAGCGGCCTTCTCGGGAGCGTACTCCGCCTCCGCCAGCGCCTGCATCCACGCCGGCACCGTGACCAGCCCACCCACGCCGATGGCCACCCCATTAAAAAAATCCCGCCGGGTGATTGCCTGGTTCATGCCTAGGTGATGGTCTGGATTCTTGCGGTCGCTCATCAGGGGCCCCCTGGGAGGAATGTGTTAGAAGCCTGAGAGTTGGAATTATATTCCCGCCCGGAGAAGTACGAACAGGGACGCGCGAGGTGCAAGGCCTAACGTCTCTCTTCTACAACTGTGGCACTGCCGTCTGCTGGCTGGCTACGCACAGCCATTTCGCGTTGGCTATCTTCACCCAGGTATCAGTCCAGCGCTCGCGTCGGTCGATCTTGCTGCCGTCGCCATCCACGCCCTTCCCCATCCAGGCTCCGGTGGCAATCGCGGTCGTGCCGTACACGGTCACTTTCACGTCGCTGATGCCGTTCAACTCCCACCGGGCGCCCTTCAGATTAAAGAGCAGCCGGTCTCTACCGTAGGTCTGACCTTCCGCATCGGTATTGACGAAGCTCTCGGCCAGCATCGGCGCTACTGCGTCCGCATTGGCGATTTTCTGCGCTTCTGACCATTTGTTTTCCAGGTCGGCAATGGTCTTTTCGATTTCGCCGCGTTGGCTGCCTGCCGGCCAAGCCGCCACAACCATCCCAGACAACAACGCCACGACCACAACAGTTCGTCTCATAAGAACCCCGACATCCGAGTCCAGCATCCCCTCATTGCAATTCCAGCGATATCATTTCTCCGGTTCCATCCCCGGTCTGGCGGTAATTCACCGCGACCTTCTGGTTGGTCCAGTTGCAGGCAAGCTTATCCGCACCGATGACGATCATCTTCGCGCCGTTCGCGGTATGCATTTTCCAAGTCTTCGCCCCCGCCACAATGGTCAGCACCGCACTGGGCGCCGCCGCACAGTCCACGCTCACCAGTTTTCCCTTCAAGAACCTGGCAACCCCGCCGTTCGAACCCGTGGCCTCAGGCTCAATCACGTCAGGATTCTCATTCGACGGCGCTGCCTGCCCCGGCTGCCGGTTGGTCTCTCGACTCTGTGCTTCCCGTTCCTGCGCTTCCAGCCTGTACCTTTCGACCTGGGCCAGTTCCTCGGCAGAATGTTCCGCGATCTGCGGATTGCTGCTGTTCTTCAACGAGCCCAGGATCGCTGTCGCCGAATCGAAGTTCTGGCTGTCTAAGTACATCTGTGCGAGGTTGAAGCGGTACGATTCATTGCGAGGATTCAGTTCCACCGCTTTGAGCATGGTCGCGATGGCCAATTCCTTCTTTTCTCCTGATCTGTAGATAAACGCCAGCAAGCTGTAGGCGTCGGCAAATTCCGGGTCGAGCTTGACGGCGCTCTCCAGATGCTTCTGCACCGCCTCCAGCCGTCCGTCGCCGGGGGACAACCCACCCTGCTGCTGCAACATCAGAGCGGAGTAATAGAACACCCGGGGATCATTGCTATTGTGCTCGGCCGCCTTCGCGAAGTATTCGCCCGCCTTGGCGAAATTCCGCTTGATCAGGTATGAGTATCCCAGTCCCCGCAGGGCTGCGGCGTTGTTGGGGTCAGTCTTCAGTATGGCTTCAAACTCCTCGGTCGCCTTCGCCTGGTAATCCGGGGAATGCAGATGCGCGTCTGCCAGAATCGCCGCCGCATCCACCGCGCTGAGCGGCGCAGCGCGGTAATCGCTACTGTTGATTCCCGGCGGGGTTGGGATCGGATAGTACTTGAAATGCCCGCTACTTTCGTAAGTTCGCAACGCCTTGTCGAATTGTGCCCCATTCATACCAAAGGCCCGCTGCATGGCGTCCTCGATCGGCACGTGCTGGTCGAGCACTAAGTTGAAGTAGTCCCCGACCTTCAGGACAAGTTTGTTGTCGTACAGGTAATGCACCAGCATTCCCGACTCGGCATAAAACACATTTCGGTGATCGCCATTCTCGTTGTAAGTCTTTGTGTTCTGCTGGACCCGGAACAAATCTGATACCTTCATCCAACCCATGTGCTCCAGGACCTGATATTCCTCTTCCGGAATCTTCCCCACCCGGGCTTCCTTGCTGTCCACCTCGATGCTGGAGAAATATTCGGCGAATCCTTCCTCGAACCACGGGTCCACCTGCGCCGATAACGTGCCATTCATGAGCTGGTGGGCGTACTCGTGAAACACCACCTGCCAGGGATTCTCCACCGACATGTCCAGCATGATGAAACAGCGGTCCTGTCCCGCCTGAAACAGCCCCCCCAACTCGGTGGGTTTGCCCCGGAAGATGGGGCTGAACTGTCGCATTTCTTTGCTGCCGCGGAAAGCGATGATCTGCAGCGGAATGGGAGTATTCACCTTCGCCCTGACCATCAGTGCTCCGAACACGGCCCGCATCTGCTCGAAGCGCATGGCGACCTCGCGGCCGCGTTTTTCTCCGGCATCGGTGGCCACCGAAAAATGCGGCGAGCGTACCTCGACCCACTGCGGCTCCCCGCAGAACCCAAACGTCACCAAACCTGGCAGGCATAACGAAAAAAGCAGAATTCGAATGGTCCGGTAAGCGCAACGCATGGGACAGGTCTCCCGAGACAGGTCTATGGTACACAAACTTGCCCAGTGGCCGCCGGAAGGGCCGTTGCGCGCCTCTTTCGGGCCCTGTAGGAACAAAGGCTCAAGACCTACGACCCTTGACACTCCGCGCGCGTCTTCGTAGCATGGCACGCCAAATTTTGAGGAGGCTTTGCCCCATGCTCAAACCCAGCATTACCTTGTTTTCCGTCGTTTGCCTCTCCCTGCTTTTGATGACAGCCCTCACCCCCACATTCTCCCAGGCGCAATCGGCCGCCCCGACCTTCACCACCATCGATATCCCCGGCGCGATGGAGACCGACGTAAACGACCTCAATACAGCCGGTAACGTACTGGTTGGCTACGATTGCACGAACGACTTGTGTGATGCGCCCCATGTCGGTATTGCGCAGGCTTGGGCCATGATCAACGGCACGGTCAAAATGCTGAAGCCGCCGGGCTCGATCCAGTCGCGAGCTTATGGCGTCAACGATAGCAACCAAGTGGTGGGCTGGTACATCGACTCCAGCAACGTCACCCACGGCTTCATGTTCAGCAAAGGCAAGTTCACGACTATCGATCCGCCGGGCGCGACTTTGACCAACGCGTGGAGCATCAACAAGGCCGGCGTAATTGTCGGCGCTTTTACCGACAGCTCAGGGGTTTTCCACGGTTTCATTGACAACGCCGGCACCTTTACGACCTTTAACGCCCCCAATGGCGCCATCCTCACTGAGTTCACTGGCATCAACAACAAGAACCAGATGACCGGAATTTACGACGACTCAGCGGCCACGGAACACGGATTCACTCTCGTCGGTAAGACCTTCACCGATGTTACGTTCCCGGGTGTCGGCGTAGCTGTAACTGCCACTGACAGGCTTAATGACAGTGGTGAGATTGTCGGACTTTGGGGCACCAGCAATTCGGGGCCTTTCCAAGGTTACAGCCGGAAAGGAACGAAATACACCACCATAAACTTTCCCGCATCCACCGAAACCCGCTGCCGCGGTCTGAACAACGCGGGCGAAATCGTGGGCCGCTACACCGACACTGCCGGCGCCATTCACGGCTTCACGGTTGTGCCGTAACCAGAATAGAAACTCACGTTCAACCGGAGCCGGGCTCTCAAGCCCGGCCTCTTTTTTGTTCTTGGGAGAGAATCATGCCGCGAACACTGCAGGCTAGGTGGTGCGTTTCAGGCGTCCCTATGGGACGCCACGCTCGTCTGGCACTTAGCCGCCAGTAAACTGGCGGGCTACTCTCCGCTGTCCCTACGGGACCAAGCGAATCGACCAGCCCTCGCCCTGTAGGGACGATTGATAGTAGCCCGGCGTTTCAAATACCGGGTGAGCTAGCGGAAAACCGCGTCCCGTGAGGACGCTTGAAATACACCTTGTCTGCCGGGGCTCAATGACGGTCTTTTTCGAAGTGACGAGTTCGGCGGGCGAAGATGCCTCCGGACCGCCGCCGGGACGGCGTCGCTACGGTCGCATCGGCCCACAAAAAACCCGCCGACCTGCTCAGGATCGGCGGGGCCAAAGAGGAAGCTCGCAGCTTTCATCCGAAAGTGCGGTATGAAAGTGCGACCGAGAAAAGGATACCCCCTGTGGCACTTCCGGCTCAAGCCTTTTTTCTCTAGCCGGCTGCGAAAGCAGCACTCGGTCGACGCCGGCTTGGGATGGCAAGCAAATCAAGGGCTTAGCGGCCGGCTGACGCCGTTCCCTTCCAAGGCAGGGCCTGATCCTCAAGACGCCGGAGAAAACCGCGTGCATTTCAAATTCGACTTGATTTCGAGTTTTTCGCGGGCGGCGAATCGCCACGGCAGCCGTCGTCTGGTCAGCCTGATCGCGTTGAGAAACCTACTTCCCGGTGTCGGTGAGCAAGACCACGTCACGGCTGATGCGGCCGCGGGAAACTGCCAACTGCTTCCCGTCATGCGACCAGGCGTAGTCGAAGATCCGGTCGCTCTTGAAGTCAGTGACCTGCTTCGCGGGACCGCCGCTGAGAGATTGCACCCATAGGTTGGCCACGCCGTGCTCGTCCATTGCCGGGTACGCAATGCCCTGTCCGTCAGGGGTGAAGCGCAACTTTCCGTACTGGGTGTTGGCAATATCGAAGGCATGCAGCGGCGCGCCGCCGGCGGCGGGAATGATCGCGAGTTTGGCGTGGAAGTTCACCCCACTGCCTTCCCCTTCGATCAGCGCCACCCACTTGCCATCGGGAGAAATGGTGGGGTTGAAGCTGCTGAAATCGGTCAACTTGTGGGGACTGGAACCGTCTATGCCCACGCGCCACGCGGTTAACGCTCCGCCCTCGGCCGAGTTGTAAACCAGCCACTTCCCGTCGGGCGAGCAGAACGGCGCGGAATCGAGGGTCCCGTGGGTGACTTGGGTCAGGTTGCCGCCGTGGCCATCGATACGCCACACGTTGGTGGAGCGCCCGGCACGTAGCGACATGAAGATCACGTGCTGCCCATCGCCGCAAACCGACGGATTCTTGCCCGGCCACGCGTCTTCGAACAAAGTTGCCTTGTCACTGCCATCGGCGTTGTATTCATCCAGTTCGAAACCGCTGCTGTGCGGCTCGCTTACGATCTTGGCATTCGGCGTCCAGTCCAGTTCAAACGCCTCCGCCTCGCCCGACGTGATCTGCGCTGCCTGGGCCGCGTTGCCCTTCGCCGGCATCACAAAAATGTTGTTGGTCGATTCCGCGGCTACGGTGACCAGGGACTTCGCGTCCCGCGTGGCGCTGAAGGTGTTGGCGTAGTGGTTGAGGTCGTTAGTGACGCGGCGCAACTGGCCGTCAGGATAGGAGAGATATCCAATCTGCTGGTCCCAGCGTGTGCTTTGGCTCGCGTAAGACAACAGCAAGCCGGCGCCGTCGGGCGTCCAGGCCGAATCGCCGATCAGGCCAACCCGGGACACGGGGGCAATCTCTTTCTTGCTACCGCTGGTTGCATCCACGGCCACAAATGAGCCTAACTCGGCCTTGTCCGAGATATGCATGGCGGCGATCACCTTACCATCCGGCGACCAGGAAGGCGATCCCTGCAAGGCGCTGGGCTGAGTTTCGGTCAGAAGCGTTTGTTCTCCGCTGCCATCGGCGTGGGCGAACATCAGCGAACTCAGCCCGCGCGAAGAATCGTTGCGGAGAAATACAAAGCGCTGGCCATCGGGCGAAAAACTGATGTTCGAGTCCACATCGCTCAGAATGTGTTTGGGCGTGCCGCCCAGAACCGCCACCTGGTAGAGCTGGCCGAGCCCGGGATGGTCTTTCTCAATGCGATTGAAATAAACGTAGTTGCCGTCGGGCGCAAAGGTCACACCCTGATAGTTGGCGTCGGTGGGCGCCACAATCGGCGTGTTGCTGCCGGTCGCAATATGCCGTATCCAGAGGCTCTGCTGGCCCTGCTCCTGCGCCACGTGCACAACGTATTTACCGTCCGGCGAAATCGCGGCCATGAAAGCCTTGCCGGTGTCGGTGATCTTCTCGATGTTCATGCTCAGGAAGGGGATCGCTGGTGGACGATGAACCAGCGTATAGACTCCGAAGGCCGCGGCTCCCAGCACGACCAGGGCTACCAACGCGATTGCGCCCGTCCCCAGCTTGTGCTGCCGCGCTCCCTGTGCCACCTGGGTGGCTCGTGAAGACGGATGCCGGGTGGCCGGCGCCACCGGCACCTCGGACAAGGTTGCTGCCGCCGCATTGCGCGCCGACTCGCTATCCCGCTTCAGCCGCTTCAGGTCGCTGCGCAGCTCGGCCGCACCCTGGTAACGCAGATCGCGATCTTTCTCCAGTAACTTGGAAATGATGCGCTCCAGTTCCGGCGGCAGTTCCGGGTTCAGCCGAACCGGGGGAACCGGCAGCTTGTGGAGGATCGCGTCGAACAGCGCCGCCGAAGTCGTTCCCTGGAAGGGCAGCGATCCCGAGGCCATTTCATACAGGACGGTACCGAACGAGAACAGATCGCTGCGCTGGTCGAGTTCCTGCCCCAGCGCCTGCTCGGGAGACATGTATGCGACCGTCCCGACCGCCATCCCCGGGCTGGTGAGGTGCATTGTGGCCAGGGTCGCCGCATTGGGATCCAGAGTTTCGGAGGTGCCCGGTCCCGCCGCATGCTTGGCCAGACCAAAGTCCAGGATCTTGACCTGCCCGCGCCCGGTCACAAAAATGTTCGCCGGCTTAATGTCCCGATGCAGAATGCGCTTGGAGTGTGCCGCGTCGAGCGCATCGGCGACCTGAATCGACAGGTCCAACAATTGGCTCAGGGGCAGCGCGCCCGCGCCGATTTTCTCGCCCAGCGTTTTGCCTTCGAGCAACTCCATGGCGATGAAGTGCTGGCCCTGGTGCTCGTTGATTTCGTAAATGGTGCAAATTCCGGGATGGTTCAACGCCGAAGCTGCGCGGGCCTCGCGTTGCAGACGGTCGAGCGCCTGCTGGTCGTTCTCCAGTTCCTTAGGCAGGAACTTCAGGGCAACATGGCGCCCCAGCTTCAGGTCCTCGGCTTCGTACACTACTCCCATGCCACCGCTGCCTAGCTGGCTGAGGATTTTGTAATGGGAGACTGTTTGCCCGATCATGGAGATACCGTGGGAGGAATCCTATGGCGGGAAACTAGGTGTGTCAATCAGAGCTAGCCTTTGGCTATTCGTCGTGGGTCGTTCGCGTTGGCCGGCGGGTGCTAGACACTCAACACATCTACAACCTGCCATCCGAACTCAGTACCCGCGCTTCTTATCCACCACCGCCAGCAAGGGCTGATGAGCCAGATAGCGCCGGAGATTCTCGGAAATGAGCTGGTAATGCCGTTCCCACAGCTTTTCGGTGAGGCCCGCGCTATGGGGCGTGATAAGCAGGCTCTCCAAGTCCCAGAGCGGAGAATCTGCAGGCAGCGGTTCCTTCTCGAATACGTCGAGCGCCGCGCCGCCGATCTTGTGCTTACGCAGGGCTTCGGTGAGCGCATCCTCGTCGACCAGGGGGCCCCGGCCCACGTTGATCAGGCAGGCGTCCACCTTCATTTTGGCAAGGCGTGCTACGCCGATCAGGCCACGAGTTTCGGGGGTGATGGGCGCAGCCAGCACCACGTAGTCGGATTGCGCCAGCAGTTCGTCGAGCTGATGAGGAGCAAAAACCTGTTCGACTGATTCCGGTCTTCCCTTCTCTGGATGCTCACGGACAGCGATCACCCGCATGCCCAGAGCAGAGGCGCGTTTGGCCACCTCCCGTCCGATGCTGCCCAGCCCGACCAGCCCGAGGGTGGCGCCCGCGACTTCTCGCGGGCGGGGGCGCCCGCGCCACATGGCCTCTTGTCCCCAGAGGTGCTGTTGTTGCAAGCGTACTGCCGCGGGGAGGCCCTTCGCGAGCGCGAAGATTTGCGCGACCACATGCTCGGCGACTACCGGTCCGTGAACTTCGCGCGCGTTGGTCAGTACCACGTCGCTAGCCACCAGTTCCGGGAAAATCAACTGGTGGACCGCTGCCGCGGGGGAATGAATCCAGCGCAGCCTCTTCGCGGCTTTGAACTGCTCCGCCCGCAGCGACCAGGTGATGGCTACCTCGGCATCGCGAAGCTGCTCTTCCACGCCCTCGTAGCTGTTCAGATGAACTACCTCAACCTGGGGAAACTCCGTGCGTAGCTTTTCCGCAACCCAGGCCGGCGCGTTCCACAACTCGAAGCGATGGTGGAGAACGATCAGCAACTTCATGCGAAGAACCTTTTAACCACAGAGGGCACAGAGGTTTCGCAAGTTTCTCCGCGTCCTCTGTGGTTAGCTTTTCTTGATTCTCAGGTCGGTTCCCGTCATTTCTCTTGGCTCGGGCAACTCCAGCATCCCCAGGATGGTGGGTGAGATGTCGCGCAGCGATCCATCGGCTCGCAACGAGAACTGCTTTCCATTTTCTGCCACTACGATGAAGGGCACCGGATTGGTGGTGTGCGCGGTGTGCGGCCCGCCGGTGACAGGGTCGATCATCATTTCGGCGTTGCCGTGATCGGCAGTGATGAGCATGGCCCCGCCCCGGGCCTTGATGGCCTTCTCGATTTCGCCCAGGCACGCGTCCACGGTCTCTACCGCTTTCACCGTAGGTTCGATCTTTCCCGAGTGGCCCACCATGTCAGCGTTGGCGAAGTTCACAATAATCACGTCGAAGGTCCCTTCCCCGACCGCCTTCACCACCGCCGCTGCAATCCCGGCAGCGCTCATCTCTGGTTTCAGATCGTAGGTCGCGACCTTCGGCGACGGCACCAGCACCCGGTCCTCTCCGGGAAAAGGCTGTTCCACGCCGCCGTTGAAGAAATAGGTAACGTGCGCGTACTTCTCGGTCTCAGCTACCCGCAGGTTGCGCAGGTTCATCTGCGCCATCACGTTGGCCAATATGTTGTTCATCGACTCCGGCGGAATCACCACCGGCAGGCTGAATTGCTTGTCGTATTGCGTCATGCAGACGTAGTACAGATTTTTCGGCACGCGGTCGCGCGGAATGGTGGCATCCAGATCAGCCGCACCGGGCAGATCACTCCCGCCCTGCGCATTCAGTCCGCTGTTGCGGGCCAGGGCGCGCGTAATCTGCCGCACCCGGTCGGCGCGGAAGTTGAAGCAGATGCATGAATCCTCATCGCGAATGGTCGCCAGGGGCTCGCCCCGGCTGTCCAGGCAGACAAAGGGCACAATGAACTCGTCAGTCACATCCTTGTTATAGGAGTCCTTCACGCCCTGCACCGGATCCACGTACCTGCCGCCCTCACCATCGCCATAGACCATGGCGTTGAATGCCTTGGCGATGCGCTCCCAGCGCCGGTCGCGGTCCATGGCGTAGTAGCGGCCGTTCACGGAAGCAATTTTGCCGGTGTTGTATTCGCGCATTTTCTGCTGCAACTGCTCGATGTAGCCCGCGCCATTGGTGGGCAGGGTGTCGCGTCCATCCATGAAGGCATGCACGAACACGCGATCCACACCGTTCTGCTTGGCCATCCTCAACAGGGCGTAAAGATGGGTCTGGTAAGAATGTACGCCGCCGTCGGAAAGCAATCCGAAAAGATGCAGCCGCCGTCCGCCCGCGCGCGCATTTTTCATCGCCCCCACGAGCGTTGGGTCGGAAAACAGGTTGCCGTTCGTGATCATCAGCTCGATGCGGGTGCTATCCATATGGACAATGCGCCCCGCCCCGATGTTTAAGTGGCCGACTTCGCTGTTGCCCATCTGCCCGTCGGGCAGCCCGACAAACTTCCCGCTGGTATGAATCAGTGTGTTGGGATACTCCTTCAGCAGCCGGTCGTAGGTGGGCTTGCGCGCCAGAGCAATGGCGTTAGCCTTGGTTTCGGCACGGTAGCCCCAGCCGTCGAGAATAATCAATACCAGGGGTTTTGGTTTGGGCATGCGCTCTCAGCCTTCCACTACAGAAAAAACTACCACGGAGGCTCCAGGACATTAGACAGCGAGTTAGTCTTTAGGAGGTTCAGGCTTGGGCGCGGCTGGCTGCTTTTTCTCCCGCTCCTGCTGCTCCAGTTGCTCCGCTCGCCGCATGACTTCGTCCATCTGCTTCTGGATGCGCGGATACATGGCCTGCATTCCTTCCGCCGTCATGGCCGGCATTTCACGCAGGATCTTCTGGCCGGTCGGCGTGGAATAGAAACCAATCATCGCCTCCACGTCCGCCTTGCTGAGATGCTTCTGGTACACCGGAATCACATCGTCTAGCATGCCCTCGATGGGAACATCCTTGAAGGATTGCTCGGACAGCCCATCCAGCCGGGCGAGTTCTTCCTCGGAGATGTCGGGATGGCGGGTCTTCAGGGCTTCGTGGCTCATGGTCCGGGTCTGTTGCATGACCTGCTGCATGACCTGCTCCATCTGCTGGCGAATTTGCATCACGTCAAACAGCTTCAGGATTTCTTCCCGCGTGGCCGGCGCGTCGCTGGCCACCTGCTGCGCCAGAACCGCCCCGGCCATGAAGCCCACCATCGCCAACAGCAGCCAGCCGCGTCGTCGCATAAATCTCCTTGAGCTCATTGAAGGCAACATTTCCCACGCGGGCCAGGACTTCGCTCGCGATGTCTCTCAGCCTATCAACTTTAAGAATTTATGGGCGAGAATTGTTAGGGATGATTCGTACCGGTTGCCTGGTCTAGGGTAAGCGCCAGCGCTTCTTCAATCACGGGTTGCGGGTTCCTCCGGACGGCATCGGCTTTACCGGCCAACCTCTTGCCCACGTCTTCGCGCGCCGCGGTTACTGCCTTGATATCAGGGGCATCTTTCAGTGACTTCATTAGCAACTCCGATTTCAGCAGGCAGGCATAGGCCAGCCGCGCCGGGAAGTCGGCATCGCGCAGATATAAGCCGTAGCCGTACCAATCGGTCGCCTCACTACGGGGATCATTCATGGTCCCATCCAGCTTGAGCGCACGCTGGTACAAACGCAGGGCCTCCGCCTTCTTGTCCAACGTGGCTTCCAGTTGCGCGCCGCCGATCGCCGCAAAACTTTCCAACCGCCTCTCCCCGGTCTGCGAAGCAATGCGCATCGCCAGAGCGTAGGCTTGCTCCGCATCTTGCGTACGCTTCGCCTGCACCTGGCACTGCGCCAGCCGCAATACGATGGCGATCACTTCTTCGGGTCTGGCCTGGTCCGGGTGCCGAGTGATCTGGTCCAGATATGTCATGTAATGCGGGATGGCGGCTTCCGCCTTCCCCTCCCGATCCAATTCGCCGGCCAAGTAGAGGTGCGCGTACAGCTGCGAAGGATCAAGCACAATCGCTTTCTTCCAGCTTTCCGCCGCTTCCTGGTTGTGACCGAGTTGGCTGGCCAGGATGCCGTGGTTGACCAGCAGGTCGGCATCTTTGGGCGTGTACTGCAGCGACTGGTGGGTCAGTTCGTAGGCTTCTTGGAAGCGTTTCTTCCCGGTCAGGTACTTGAGCAACTGGTTGCGCGGCGCGGGATCGCTGGGATTGGTACGGACGGCCTGCTGCCACGCCGCCGCAGCCTGCTCCATTTGTCCAGCTTCCACTTCTTTCTGCCCCAGGTGCATCTGCAACGAACTGTCGTAGGCATTGAGCGCTGCCGCTCGTTGCAGGTAGGTCAGGCTTTCATCGTGCAACGCCAGGTAGTAGCGCACCTGGTCCACCGTGCCCCACGCCACCAGCACCACGGCGGTTCCAATGCGCAGCATACGTGCGCTCGGAGAACTGCCAACCAACCAGCGGAACGATGCTGCCACGCGGCTCCCAGTTGCCGCTGTGGCAGCAGAAACCCGCTCCCGCGTGTCCAGAAGTAACGCGGCAATACGCCCCTCGCGCAGTTTCCAGATGGCGCCATCCAGAATGAAGTGATGAATGTTCACCAAGGCGGTAAAGATCAGGAAGCTGGCTCCAAAGTCGCGGTGAAACAGCCGGCTGGCCAGCCATGGCCCCGGGACGAACAGCGCAATCCCTCCAGCGATGAGCACGCCGAAATAGGCCCACGGCCGCCAGCGCCCCGTATTTTCGGCGCTAGCCTCGCGACGGGCATAGTAGCTGGTAATCCACAGGTATTGCGCCGCATGCATTACCGCGAGCACGCCGCTGCTGTAACGGCTCTGCGGGATCTGCAACCGCTCGCCGAGCGACAGCGCCGTCGGCAGCAGGAACCACAGGAACTGTGTCGAGAACAACGTGAGCGCCGGGAGCAGCGGCCGCCATCCCACCTGGCCAGCTAAGCGAGACAGGCCGAATGCCGAGGTCGCCACAAACGCCACCGCCAGGACCATCACGACCAGGGTGCTTACTCTTCCCGGAAGTCCGATGGAAATAAAAAGCAGATCGCTGGACGGCCCGGTGTGAAAGCTCAGAAACAGCACGCCGTACGAAAGCAGGAATGCCAGGTACAAGGCTTGCCGCTCAGCGTTTGAAGGTTTTGCGCCCGCCCGCCGGGCAAACATCATGAACAGCCCGTAGTTCTGCCCGCTGTAGTGCCAGGGACTCAAGGTCAGGTATAGGGTAAAAATCCACGGCAGAATGGCGAACCAGAAGTGCGACAGCACCAGCGTCAGCGCCACCAGCGCGGTAATGTGGACGGTAAAAATGCGGTAGCGCTCAAAATCTTCCGCCCGGTGGTAAGCGCGGTACAGCGTGGCCATGTAATGCGGATAATTAAAGAACAACGCCAGCCCGTAGAACGCGACTGACCATGCCAGCGTGCTGGAATTGCGCGCGAAGTAAGTGATCAGCAGCAGCGGCGCTGACCATGCTCCACATCCCACCACTAAGTCGAGCCACGGGTTGTAAATCCACAAAGGATTGCCCGCGCCAGCCGCTTGTATGTCTTTTGCTTTCGCCATCCG
Source organism: Terriglobia bacterium (assembly GCA_020073665.1). Classification (GTDB taxonomy): domain Bacteria; phylum Acidobacteriota; class Terriglobia; order Terriglobales; family Acidobacteriaceae; genus JAIQEU01. The sequence continues at coordinate 152,981 of JAIQEU010000016.1, read as the reverse complement.
CGCCTTGAGAAGAGACTCCGTCTGCGCGGATTATAAGGTTTAGCCGGGTTAGCCCACGTACCCAGAAGGGTTCGGCGGGTAACCTCGGTAACACGGACGACTCTCTACTTCCCTAGCATGAGAGACGGCGCATTTTTCAGCAGCACGTCGCAGGCTTGCAGGCAGGAACGGCGCAGTTGCCCGGCAATTTCTTCGGGAACGTTTCCCCCATTCAGCAGCTTGGCCGTCCCGTGCAACTGCGAGAACAGGGCCGCGAACAAGTGGGTCCGTTGCCCACGCGAGCCGCCCAGAGTCTTATCCAACAAGCTAAGAAAAAAGTCGAAGTTGGGCGTCTCCCGTTTCTCCGCCACCCGGCTGCCCCATCTCACCAGCAACAGTTCGTATTCATTGGGATGGGTCAACGCAAACTCCAAATAGCGCCGGCAGGCAGCCTGGGGAGAACGACTGGGCTGCAGCGCCGCAAACAGGCTGTACTGCGCCTCACGACTGAGCGCATGGAGGATTTCCCGCTTGTCTTTGAATCGTTCGTAAAGCGTCGGCGTCGTGGTGCCAGCCGCCCGCGCCACCGCCCGCATGGTGAGGATCTTTTCGCCGCCCTTGTGCCAGAGCTTTCTTGCCGCCTCCAGAATGCGCTCTTCCAACTGTGGATCCGCTTCTCTTGGCATCGGTGGTTCCCCCTGGGCCCAAAATAATATCTTTGACAGCGTATAACTAACATCGTACAATAAATCGATTCACTATTATAACCCAGCAGTGCAGGTAACGCCGCGAATTGATGGCCCCGCCGGCTGGAAGTCCAAAACAGGAGTACACCAAAGCAATGTTTTCCTGGGACGATCCCAAGGATCGCGCAAAAATCGTGCGCCTGACCGCGGACCTGCGTAGCGTGCAGGTCGAGCTGCTGAGTGCTCTGGTCGCCGCGGGGCGCCTTCGCCTTCACTACTCAACCGAGGAAATCGCTCGTTTCGGAGAGCAGCAGGTCTTGCAGAAAGCCATCGATGCCGCCCGCGAACTTGAGGACTACTTTTCGGCCATCGCCCAGCGCATGAGTTCCCTGCCCGATGGCCGCGAAGCCGCGCGCGAATGACCCTCAGCGCGTAACCATCTGCGCTCCTCCAAACTCTGGCCTCGCCTCTTCTTTTACAATGCTTCGATGCAGACCTGGGACGTCATTATCGTGGGCGGCGGCATTGTCGGCCTTTCCCTCTCCATCGCCCTGCACAAGCGCGGTGCCAAGATCCTGCTGGTGGAACGCGGAGAGCCAGGGCGCGAGGCTTCGCACGCCGCCGCTGGCATGCTCGCCGACTGCACTCTGGAAACGCCCTCCACCTTGCAACCTCTGGCTACCGCCAGCGCCCGCATGTATCCCGAGTTCGTGCACGAACTGCAGGATGAGTCCGGCCTCGACGTTGACCTCCGCTCGCAAGGCACCATTGTTTTCCCGCCCGGGGAGCACATTCATGAACGCCCCGGCTTCGCCCTCAACAGCCTGCTGCCCACGCCGCTTGCGGAACTGGAACCTGGGCTGGCCGATCCGACCCGCCCTGCCATCTATCTGAAGGAACGCAGCGTTGATCCGCGTGCCCTGGTGGCCGCCGCGCTGAAAGCCGCCAAACACCGCGAGGTCGACATTTCTTCCGGCACCACCGTCACCGAGATTCTCCAAGCGGACGGACGCGTGACCGGCGTCCGCACCGACAAGACTGCTTACAACGCTCCGGTGGTGGTGAATTGTGCGGGCGCGTGGGCCGGAAGTCTTCCACCCCATTCTTTCCCCACGCGTCCGGTAAAGGGCCAGATGCTATCGGTGGTCGGTGCGCCCCACGATGTCTTGCGCCACGTCATCCGCTCGCCCGAGGTCTACCTGGTGCCCCGCAGCGATGGCCGCATCGTGATCGGCGCTACCGTGGAGGAAGCCGGCTACGACAAACGTACGGATGCTGACACTATCCAGCGCATGCATCAGGCCGCGCTTCGCATGATTCCCGCCCTACGGCAGGCCCGGCTGCTTGAGGCTTGGGCCGGTCTGCGCCCAGGCACACCCGACGACCTGCCCATCCTCGGCCCTACTTCTGCCCCGGGGTATTTCGTCGCCACCGGGCACTTTCGCGATGGCATCCTACTCGCTCCCATCACCGCCCACGTCATGGCGCAACTGGTCACCGGCCTCAAACCCGAGTACGATATCTCGGCGTTCTCGCCGGCGCGATTTGTAAAATAGCCGTCGCAGGCGCCTTTGCGTTGAAACTTTGCAGCCTTGACGATGGCTACCGCCGCTGAAATCCGCGACCACTACGATTCCCTCGCCTTCGTCTACCGCACCTTCTGGGGCGACCACATTCATCACGGATTGTTTCTGACCGGCGATGAGTCTCCCGCCGATGCGCAGCTCCAAATGCTCGATCAAGAGCCGCCTGGCGCTGGACAACGCGAGAACGGCCCGGGTTCCCCACACCACTTCGTTCCTGGTGCAGGATGCAGACCTGCACGAGTTCCCGGCTGAGGCCTTCGATGTGGTCTGGACCATGGAATCCTCCGAACACTTCGCCAACAAGCCACGCTACTTCGCCAACGTAAGCCGCACCCTCAGACCTGAAGGCCAACTGTTGCTGGCCGCCTGGACCGGCTCCATGGATCGTCCGCGAATCCGCGCAGTTTCACGCGCATTTCTCTGCCCCGAGCTTTGGACGCTGGAACAATATCAATCCGCGATCCGCGCTGCCGGCATGCAGGTCAAGCATTGCCAGGACCTGACCAGCAAAATCATTCGCACCTGGGAGATTTGCCAGGAGCGCGCCAGCCTCGCCCGGCCTATCGTCACGCTGTTGCCACGGGCTGCGCGCGAGTTCGTGGAAGGCATCGCGATCATCCTCGATGCCTACCGCTCAGGTGAACTGACCTACACCGTTCTGACCGCGGAGAAGATCTCATGACCAACGCCGGCGAGCCTTCCGCCGTTTCGAAATTGCCTCTGGGATTGGTGTTGATTATTGTTTGCTGCTTCGTTCGCGCCCTGCTCAGCCTGTGGTTTGTGGGCCAGATGGTTCGCTATCTCACGGCAGGTTCGATCGGCATCTACCAGTACATGTTCACCTCGCTGGTCGAAGCCGTGGTCTGGGTAGTGCTCGGTGTAGGCCTTCGGCGACTGGCGGCCCGCGCCCGCGTTGCAGCCATGGTCTTCTGTGGCATCATCCTGGCCTGGTCAAGCTATCTTTTCTTGTCAGCAATGCTTCATCAGACCATTCAACACTGGAACTTTCCTCTGTTCGCCTTCAACGTTGTCACCGACTTCGCCATCATCGCCTACCTGGCCCAGGGCAGCGTAAAGGTGCTGTTTCAACCCAAAGCGCCACCGACTTCGTAGCCGGCATCCCGTTCTGTGATCTGCCGCCTTGCGACCTGGTTTCCATGGAACTTTTGTTAAGTGTTATGCGTTTACTGAACTACGCTTCGGCAAAGCGGGAGGCAATTCTTGAAGCTGGTCATCGACAACGTCAGCAAGCAGTACGGCAACAATGTTCTTGCCCTGCGCAACTTCAGCCTCGAACTCAGACCCGGCGTACTGGGCCTGCTGGGTCCAAACGGGGCCGGCAAGACCACACTGATGAGCATCCTCGCCACCATCACTCGCTCCACTGCGGGCAAGGTCACATGGAACGACGTCGACTTGGCCATAAACCCTGATGCCGTGCGCGCCGTCCTCGGCTATCTGCCGCAGGATTTCGGCGTTTACCCCAACCTGAATGCGGTCGAGTTCCTGGAGTACCTGGCCGCAGTCAAAGGCCTGGATGCGCCTACCGCCAAGCGCCGCATTGACGAACTGCTCAACTTGGTTAACCTCGCCGACGTCCGCAAGCGCCCGCTGGGCGGGTTCTCCGGGGGAATGAAGCAGCGTGTCGGCATCGCCCAGGCCCTGCTCAACGATCCGCAATTGCTCATCGTCGACGAACCTACCGCCGGGCTCGATCCCGAAGAACGCGTCCGCTTCCGCAACCTGCTTTCGGACCTTGCCGGCGAACGCATCGTGATTCTCTCCACTCACATCGTTTCCGACGTGGAAGCCACCGCCACTGATATCGCCCTCATTTCGAAAGGCGCGCTGGTCGCGCACGCGGCTCCAGAAGAATTACTCCGCCAGGTGGAAGGAATGGTCTGGGAGTGGGTCATCCCCAGCAATGAGCTGACCGCCGCCAAGCAACGTTACCTGGTGAGCAACACCACCCGCCGCAGCGACGGCGTCCACGTGCGCGTGCTGGCGCCGCAGCCACCCGCCGGGGCGCAGCCCGTCCTGCCCACTCTGGAAGACGCCTACCTGTACAGCCTTTCCAACCATCGCATGGGAGCGGCGGCATGAATCACGGGCGCGTTCTCTATCACCTGGTGAAGGCCGACTTCCTGGAGCGCGTGCGACGCTACAGTTTTCTGCTGACCCTGGCCGGTGCTCTCTATCTGGCGTACGCCGTGCTCGAAGAAAAGGCCCAGTTGCAGGTTGGCCAAGGCTACCGCGGCATCTACAACTCCGCCTGGGTCGGCGCCCTGATGACGGTGACGGCGTCCGTTTTCCTGACCCTGGTCGGCTTCTACATCGTTAAGAATTCCCTGCAGCGAGACGTCCAGACCCGCGTAGGACAAATCCTGGCGACGACGCCGATGCGCAAGAGCTTTTACACCGTGGCCAAGATGATCAGCAACTTCACGGTGCTGGCGGCCATGGTTGTCGTACTCATGCTGGCCGCGCTGGGCATGCAATACCTTCGCGCCGAAGATCTTCACTTGTCGCTGTGGAAACTCTGGTCGCCGTTTGTGCTGGTTGCGTTGCCGGCGATGGCGGTCACTGCCGCCGTGGCCATTTTGTTCGAAACCTTGCCCCTGCTGCGTGGGGGCTTCGGCAACGTAGCCTATTTCTTTGTGTGGACGTTTGCCCTCGCCAGCGCGGTCATCGGAGCCGACGACTTTGCCGGGATGCACGTGTTCTACGACAGCATGGGGACTGCTTTGCGGAAGATCGATCCGCAATCCGGGCCCAGCTTCAACTTCACCATCGGTAACCAGCGGCCCTACCGGACCTTCACTTGGAACGGAGTGGACTGGACCGCGCACGCTGTTCTGTTGCGCCTTGCCTGGGTCGCAGTGGCGGTGGGTATCGCGCTGGTGGCCTCCGTCTTCTTCCACCGTTTCGATCCCGCCCGTGAGTTTTCGTTGTGGAAGCAGAAGGCCCAAAATGCCGGCGCCAACGGAAACGGTGAAGCGGAGCGTGTGGCCGTTGGCGATATCCACGCGAGTGTTGTCCTCACCCCGCTGCAGCGATCCGCGATCCATGGCCGCTTCGGGCAAATGGTGGTCTCGGAACTGCGGCTGATGTTGAAAGGTCTGCGCTGGTGGTGGTACGTGGTGGCCGCCGGACTCTCCATCGCTAGCCTGGTCTCTCCTGCAGCTGCCACTCGCCAGGGTGTCTTGATTGTGGCTTGGCTGTGGCCAGTGCTGGTGTGGTCGAAGATGGGGGCCCGCGAAACCCAACATGCCACTCAATCGCTTATCTTTTCATCGCCACGAGCGCTCTACCGGCAACTCCCCGCGTTGTGGACGGCCGGCATACTGGTCGCGATACTCACCGGCGGCGGAGTGGGAATTCGCCTGCTACTGGGTCAGGACTGGCACGCCCTGGCAGCATGGATCGGCGGAGCCCTCTTCATACCCACCTTGGCCCTGGCTCTCGGCGTCTGGAGCGGCTCAAGCAAGCCGTTTGAGGCGCTTTACACCGTGTGGTGGTACGTCGGCCCAGCCCACTACACCCCCGGCCTCGACTTCATGGGTCTGACACCGCAATCGGCAAACGCACCGGTTTACCTGCTGGCCACAATCGGACTCTTGGCCGCCGCCTACTGGGGCCGCCGCGTCCAAGCCCAGACCGCGTAGGCGGGGGTACCGGCCACGTAGGACAGCCGCCTCCGCTTGTCCTGCCGTAGCGTGGCGGCTTCACCGGTAGCCTTCAATTCGTGAAATCGCGTGTTTACGACAGTTATCACAGGTTCCTGAGAAATTTGCCGGTGCGTTGTGAGGTTTTGTTGTTATGGCATAGTGATTACTACTTTTCCTCGAACGTGTCCTTCTTCCAGATATCGGGTCGCTTCAGGGACCTCACTCAACCTGTAGCACTTGTCAATGACAGGCCTTACCTTTCCGGCCTTCATGAGGTCGTGCATGATGGTCAGGTCCTCTTTTCTCAGTTTCGCTATAAACATGACGAACTTCTGGCTCACGAAACGTGACAACACAGGCGCTGCGAGCGCACGAGTCAGAAAGATCCGGGGTTCTTTGGGTGCTCCGGCGATAACGCATATGCCATTCGGATTTAAGACGCGTCTGCAGGCTGATAACGAATGGTTCCCAACGCAGTCGAGAATCAGGTCGTAACGTTGCCCACTTTTGGTGAAATCCTCTAGGGTGTAATCAATGACCCGATCTGCGCCGATGGATCGGACCATGTCTACATTCCTGGCACTGCATACGCCGGTCACATCTGCGCCGAACGACTTGGCGATCTGCACCGCGAACGTACCCACGCCGCCTGCCGCGCCGTTAATCAGGACCTTCTGCCCCGGCTGAATCTGTCCCTTATCCCGAAGACCCTGCAATGCGGTGAGCGCCGCCACAGGTACAGCAGTCGCTTGCTCAAACGTCAGGTTATTGGGCTTCGTGACCAATGCTGACTCGGAAGCACAGGCATACTCGGCAAAGGCCCCGTGGCACCAGCCGAACACCTCGTCGCCTGGTTTGAACTGGGTTACGCTCCTACCAACCGTTTCAACCTGGCCGGCCACATCACGCCCGGGTCGCCCGGGTTGTGTGATAGTCGGTTTGCGCAGCCGGAACAGTATGCGAAATATGTACGGCACGCCTCTCATTAAGCGCCAGTCAAGTGGATTGACGGAAGCCGCGCGAACTCTTATCAGGACTTCATCGTCGCCAGCGGTGGGGTTTTCAATTTCTTCACACTTGAGAACATCGGGTGAACCATAGCGGTGATAAACAATCGCTTTCATCAGGACTCCCGTTTTCAGGACTACCGGTCACATGAAATGTCGTCGGCAAACAGGAAGTAATCCGGTTACTTCGGGATCGCCCGTGATCCGAGCACTCTCCCAAGAGGCTCCGACTCTGTGTGGAAGAGAAGACTTGTTCTTGCGCCCGGTTTGGCGGCAGCCGCACGGGTAGCGCCGAGGAGGCTCGAAATGGTTCCACGCGGAATGCTTCTCAGCAGTGGGTTTACCAGCCAGCCGATAATGGCGGGAACAGCACGGCTCAGCCCGATCGATTCGAGCTGCACATAAACACCCCCATCTTTTTCTTCGAACCGCCAGTAGCTATAAAGGCGCCAGAGATAGCCGTGCGCGTCATCTACTGCCAGTTCGCGCTCGTCTGTCTGGCCGGCGTTTTCCACCTCCGCGAGCCGCGTGGAATAGGAACGGCTCACGGCGCGGCTGGTTCCGAACCGTTCGTAGTTGATGTCAAAGTCGGCATTGATCACGACAGTGACAATCGATTTCTTGTAGAACTGGAGAAACACCTTGAAGTTGTCGCCGTTGCGGTTGAGCAGCTTGGAATGGCGTATTTCGGGTTTGTAGATGTTCTGGTGATTGTCGTAGTCCTGGACGACAGCAAGGGTTTGCGACAGCGAGGCGTTCGGAATGAATAGTACGCCGATCCAGTCGTGAATCAGTCCGTGAGGGACTTCGATGGGATGCTCATCTTCCCTCATGTTGACCTGCTTGACCAGAACTTGTCCCTTACGCAGCTGTGCGTAGGCTTCCACCCGACGCGTCACTGGCAGCTCGTCAATAAAGAGGAAAGGCCCGTTCTGGAGTTCTGACTTGATCCGGTTTTCGGACGCGCCAATATAGCGGTCGAACCCGGCAGCGGTTTCCTTTTTCAGTTCCGCAGATTCGACTGGCTGCGCAGCGAGGCAGCCGAGCATCACGGAGAGAAGCACAAGCCCGGCCGTCTTCGAGTCTGATCGGATTGGCAGGTGGGTATCCCTTCCCAATCGCGACGCTGGCACGGATGGCCTCCGTGCTCACAATTATAGTCCCGCGCGGCGCGTTTCATCCGATGCGACGACTCTGGATGGAAGGTCGGCCACTCGGAAGTGATCAGTCTGCGCCGTTGGGGTGGATTGCTGTTGAAATATCGCCATTCACCAACAACCTCACGAAGCCACCCATTTTGTCCAGGCAAGTTTGGCAAAGATTTCCCCCTGCGGCCCTGCCCACCTGCCCCCTACTTTCCTTGTATACTTAAACGTTTCATGGCCACGCAAAAATCGCCATCCATTCGCGTTCGCTCGCGAGAAAGGGACACACTTCCATGGCTTCCCCAGCTGTCAGTTACGCCCGCGATAACCAGCAGAGGTTTCTAAACGAACTCAAAGATCTCCTTCGCATTCCCAGCATCAGCACCCTCGACGAACACAAAGGCGACGTCCAGAAAGCGGCCGAATTCGTGGCCAGCGAACTGCGCCGCATCGGCATGGAGAACGTCGAACTGATCCCTACCCAGGGACATCCGCTGCTCTATGCTGATTGGCTGCACGCTCCCGGTAAACCAACCGTCCTGATGTATGCCCATTTCGATGTGCAGCCGCCCGACCCGCTCGATGAATGGCACACGCCGCCCTTCGAACCCACCGAGCGCAACAGCAACATCTACGCCCGCGGCGCGGTCGACGACAAAGGCCAGCTCTGGATGGAAGTGAAAGCCCTCGAGTCGCTGATGAAGGCCCACGGCGGCAAGCTGCCGCTCAACGTCAAGATCATCTTCGAGGGCGAGGAAGAAGTCGGCGGCGAGTCCATCGCTGAGTACGTCCGCAAGCAGAAGCAGAAACTGAAAGCCGATTTTGCCCTGGTCTGCGACACCGAACTCTTTGCTCCCGACCTTCCGACTCTGTGCGTCGGCCTGCGCGGCCTCGTCTATACCGAGATCGAAGCTTTCGGCGCCAAGACCGACCTGCACTCCGGCATGTACGGCGGCGCTGCCCCGAATCCCTTCTTTGCGCTGATTGAAATCATCAGCAAGCTGAAAGATGCCAAGGGCAAGGTCCTCATTCCCGGCTTCTATTCGAAAGTGAAAGCGCCCACCAAAGACGAGCTGAAAGCCTGGAAGCGCTTGCCCTTCAACGAAGAGCACTATCGCAAGACCGAAGTCGGTTCCAAGGTGCTGACCGGAGAGCCGGGATTCTCGGTGCTCTACCGCACCTGGGCCCGCCCCACGCTTGAAGTCCATGGCATGCCCGGCGGTTTTACGGCTCCCGGCGCCAAGACGGTGATCCCGGCCAAAGCCGCAGCGAAAGTCTCCATGCGCCTGGTGCCCAACCAGGATCCTGATGACATTCTTAAGCGCTACACCAACCACGTAAAGAAGCTCACCCCGAAAGGGATCGAGACCAAGATCAAGGTGTGGAGCAAAGGGCCGGCTTGCGTCGTGGGCACTGACAACAGGTACGTCAAGGCGTCCACCGAAGCCATGCACGAAATCTTCAAGAAGGACACCGTGTTCATCCGCTCCGGCGGCTCCATTCCCATCGTCACCGACTTCCAGGACGTGCTGAAGATTCCCAGCGTGATGATGGGCTTCGGCCTCCCCGACGACAACCTGCACGCGCCCAACGAGAAGTTCCACATCCCGAATTTCTACCGCGGGATCGAGTCCATCTGCTTGTTCTTCGAAAAACTAGGAAAGTAACCAGTCTGCGGAGGGACAGCCGCCTCGGCTGTCCCCCTGTTCGTGTGGCGCGGGCACTCTTGCCCGCGTCCCTAGTTTCTGCGTCAGCCTGGGTTGATCCGCCGCTTTTGCTTGCCTGAGTACCTGCCTTGCGCTACTCTTAACTCGCTCTCGCGATTCTCCCTTCCTTCTAATCTCCTTCCGATTTTCCGCGCACTGGCTGCATTGTGTGTGCAAAATAGACGGTATGTGAATGAGGCCACACCATATATAGTGTTTTCGTACTTGACCCCGGTGCGAATCGGTCGGTACAGTAGACGCAATCTGTGCTGTGTCCCTCCCAGCCCGGGGCGGTAAATTGGTCGGCTTAAGTCGAGCATGCATCGTTTTCTTCAGCGGAGGAATCCGTTTGGTAAACACCCGCGCCCGAGCATTCGGTGCGGTGATGCTGTAGCCGTCAAGCGCTGGCAACTGGCCACTGACAGCTGGCCACTGGTCTTCCCGAGGAGTTGACGTTGCTCAAACTGAAAAGGCTTCACGTTCTCGGCTTCAAGTCGTTCTGCGATCGCACCGAGCTCAAGTTCCACGGTGAAGGCATTGCCGCCATCATCGGGCCCAACGGTTGCGGCAAGTCCAATATTGCGGACGCCATCTCCTGGGTCCTGGGCGAGCAATCGGCCAAGACCCTGCGCGGCTCGCGCATGGAAGACGTCATCTTTGCCGGCACCCGCGATCGCAAGCCTACCGGCATGGCCGAGGTTTCGCTCACGCTGATCGATCCCGAGGTCTACTCGGGCCCCGATGCCCAAGACCCAACCGAAATCGAAATTCAGGACGATCTTCCCGCAGGCGCCGAGGATTGGGATGAAGCGGACATCCGCACCCGCGCCGCCGAAGAGACCGAACGTTTGATTGAAGAAGCTCAGCCGGGGAAAGTCGAAGAAATCCAGGCCGCTGCCGACGAAGATGAGCCCCTGTTCTGGACGCGGCAACGGGCCAGCGTGGTAAGCATCGACGGTTCAGCGCCTGTGGCGAGCCTGCCGCCGGCATCCCAGGTCGTGCTCAAGATCCGGCGGCGCAAGTTCCAACAGCAGCAGCGCGCCGGAGAAATCCAGGTCACCCGGCGACTGTTCCGTTCCGGCGACAGCGAGTACCTGCTCAACGGCAAGCTCTGCCGCCTGCGCGACATCCAGGAACTGTTCATGGGCACCGGTTTGGGGCCGGAATCCTACGCATTGATCGAGCAGGGACGCATTGGCCAGATTTTGAGCAGCCGTCCCACCGACCGCCGCGCCATTATTGAAGAGGCCGCCGGCATTACCAAGTTCAAGACCAAGAAGCGGCTCGCCGAGGCTCGCCTGGAAGAATCCAAGCTCAACCTGGCGCGCATCAACGATATTTTCGAAGAAGTGACACGCCAGATGAACTCCCTCAAGCGGCAGGCCTCGAAAGCCGAGCGCTACGCCCGCCTGCGGGAAGAGATGCGGGCCAAGTTGCGCCTGGTGCTGGCCAGCAAGTTCGCCCAGTTGGACCAGGAAAGCGCGGCGCTCGACGCTCAGATCAATACCCTGTCGGAGGAAATGCGCCAGCAGGCCGAGACCGTCCAGCAACTCGAGGCTGAACAGGCCGAGCGCACCCAGCGTGGTTATGGCATTGAGACCGAGATCCGTGAGAACCGCGAGCGGTTGAACCAGATCAAGCTTGAAACCGACCGCGCCCACGCCCAGCGCCGTCACAATGAAGAGCGCTGCACCGAACTGATTGCCCGTTCCGCAGCCTCCGATGCCGAACTCGCGCAAGCTTGCCAGCGGCTGACCACGCTTGAGGCAGAGCGCGATTCCAACCGCCAGACCCTGGCCTCGGCCGCGGCCGACCTTGCCGCTGCCCAGCGGGAACACGCGCAGTGCCAGCAGGAAGCGACCGACGCCGCTAACGCGCTCTCTGACCTCGAGCAGCAGCAGGAGGCATCACGCCTCGCCATCATGGAGGCGGTGGCAGCGTCTGCCGATCTACGCAATCAGCTGACCCAGGCCGAAGAGCGCCTGGCAGCCGTGGATCGCGAAGGACAGCGCTTGCAAACCGAAATGCGGACCGCCAGCTCTCAAGTGGAAGCATTCGGCGGCCAGCGCGGACAACTTGCCCTGGAATTTGAGACCGTATCGCAACGCGTCTCCGGCCTGACCGAGGAGATTGCCCAGACGCGCCAGCTGATCCAATCCAAGCGCCAAGCCGAGACCGAATGCAAGGCCCGCTTGGATGGCTTGCGCGCCGAATACGCCTCCGCCATCGGTAAGCGCGGCTCGCTCGAGGCGGTCATCGCCGAACACGGTTATTCCACCGAATCGGTTCGCCGCCTGTTCCAATCGGGAGTAATGCAGAGCGGACTCGCCCCGGCCGGCGTGCTGGCTGACTTCCTGGAAGTGGAACCCCGCTTCGAAGGCGTGGTGGAAGACTTCCTGCGCGACGAACTGAACTACATCGTAGTGAAATCGTGGGATGCGGCCGACGAGGGCCTCCGCCTGCTGCGCACCGACGTCGATGGCCGGGCTACGTTCCTGGTCCACCCTGAGGACTCGCAAGCCAAGTTCTCTTTCGCGGTGGACGAGAATGCCCGCCAGGCGCCGCCTGACCACTCCATCCTTCCCCTGAAGCACTCCATCCGGGTGCTGAACGGTTTCGGCAGGTCGCTTGAAGTCATCCTGCCCAAGCTGCGCGATGGCTACATTGTTTCGAACCCCGGGTTCGCCCGCGAACTGGCGCTGGAAAATCCCGATGCCTTCTTCCTCTCCCAAACCGGTGAGTGTTTCCACAACGTAACCGTCACCGGGGGCAAGCAGCGCTCCGAAGGCCCGCTTTCCATGAAGCGCGAACTGCGCGACGTGCTGAGGCTTCTGGCCGAGATGGAAACCGCGCTGCGCGATGAGGAACTGCGCGTCCTCTCCCTGGGCCGGGACATCAAAGAACTCACTTCCCTGCTCGACCGGCTGGAAGGCGAAAAACGCGAAGCCGAAAAGCAGGCCATGACCTCAGGCCACATGCTGCAGCAACTCGAGTCCGAAATGCTTCGCATTGGCGAACGCGTGACCACCTGCCAGCGCGAAATGCAGCGTCTGGCGGCGGAGCGAGCCGAGCAAGAATCGTTGATCAATGCGCGCCGCGCGGAAATTTCCTTGCTCGACCAGCAACGCGCCGGACTAGAGCACCAGGCGGCCAGCGCCACCGAACAACTCGCTAGTTTGCGCCAGCACCGCGACCAAGCCACAGAGAACGCCTCGCACCACCTCGCCCGCGTAGCCACCTTAGAGGAACGCCATCGCGCCGCCTCCGCGGTGCTTCAGAGAATCGAATCGCTGGTGGGCGAATTGGCTGAGCGCATCAATTCCCTGCGTGCCCAGATCGACTCTTCTGCGGTCGAGAAACTACAGCGTGAAGCCGAAAACCAGCAGATCGCGGCCCAGCTTTTGGAACTCGCTACCGAGGGCAACGCTACCGAAGCCCGTGACGGCCTGCTGCAGTTCGAGTCCGAGCAGGTGCGTGCCCGGCTGGCCGAGATCGACGAGGCCTTGCGCACCGCCCGCCAGTTGCTCGATCAGGCGCGCGACCGGCGGGGTGAACTCTCTGCTGCTGCCGCCAAGCTAGAATCTGACGCCCAGTACATGGCCGAAACCTGCCTGAACGAAATCGGCGTCGAGCGCCACGCCCTGATGGCCGACAGCACTATCCCCATCGCGACCGGCGAGGAATTGACGGTTCAGGACCAGGCCTACCGCGAGATGCGTACCCGCCTGGACGCCATGGGACCGGTCAACATGATGGCCCTGGAGGAGTACAAGGAAACCGCCGAGCGCCACACATTTCTCGATACGCAGCGCAAAGACCTGGTCGACTCCATCGAAAACACCCAGGCCACGATTCGCGAGATCGATGTGTTCTCGCGCCAGAAGTTCGAAGAGGCATTCGCCCGGATCAACGAGAACTTCCAGGCCACTTTCAAGAAGCTATTCGGCGGCGGCCACGCTTTCATGCGCCTGACGGACGAGGAAAATAGCGCCGAGAGCGGCATCGACGTAGTGGCCTCGCCTCCCGGCAAGAAGCTGCAGAACGTGCTGCTGCTTTCCGGTGGCGAAAAGGCTCTGACTGCGCTGTCATTGCTGGTCGGCATCTTCCAATACCAGCCGAGCCCGTTCTGCATTCTGGACGAAGTGGACGCCCCGCTCGACGAAGCCAACATCGGCCGCTTCACCGAACTGGTGAAAGAGATGTCGGTGCAGACCCAGTTCGTGCTCATCACCCACAGTAAGAAGACGATGAGCATCGCGCCTGTGCTTTATGGAGTGACGATGCAGGAACCGGGAGTTTCCAAGCTGGTGTCCGTGCGATTTGGGGCCACCGCGTAGAAAAATGAGTCGTCAGCCATCCGCCGTCAGTCGTCAAGGGACGGGTTGAGTCAGATTTTGTTTCTGCTGACGACCGGCGACGGAAGACTGACGACTAGGCCAGTTTATCCTCCGCCATCCTCAGCTTTTCCACAATTCCCAGCTCTTGAAACCAGCGCCCCGTAAGGCTTTCGTCCCCTCGCATTCCTGTCAACCTCATTGTTCCGAACCGGATAGCCGCCGAACATAAGATTGTGACGCAGGCGGTTGACAAAAATTATTAGAGGGCTAGAATACGGCACGTTTTCTGCCTGTAAAATTCCATGATGAGCCCCGAACTTCTCGACTCCGTTCTTTTGCAGACAGACTTCCCCGATCTCCAACTGCATGCCAGCGGCAAAGTCCGCGACGTCTACCGTCTGGACAGCGACCGCCTGCTGTTTGTCGCCACCGACCGCATCTCGGCGTTCGATTACGTGCTGGCTACCGGTATCCCGCACAAGGGATGCGTCCTGACCCAGATTTCACTCTTCTGGTTCGAGTTTCTCAAAGACGTCGTCGCCAACCACTTGATCACCGCTGACGTCGAGCGTTATCCCGCCGCGGTCCAGAAATACGCCGACCAGCTTCGCGGACGCTCCATGCTGGTGGTGCGCGGCGACATGTTCCCGGTCGAGTGTGTGGTGCGCGGCTACCTGTCCGGATCCGGGTGGAAGGAATACCAGGCTTCGGGCAAAGTGTGCGGCATCGCGCTGCCCTCCGGCTTGAAGGAGTCAGCCCGACTCCCCGAACCGATTTTCACCCCCGCGACCAAGGCCTCCAGCGGGCACGACATAAACATTTCGTTCGAAGACATGTGCAAGATTGTTGGTCCCGAAGACAGCCGCCGGCTTCGCGAAGTCAGCCTGGAGCTTTACCAGAAGGCCTCTGATCATGCGCGGCAAAAGGGTATCATTATTGCCGATACCAAGTTTGAGTTTGGGCGTACGCCGGCCGGCATCACCCTGGCCGACGAGGTGCTTACCCCGGATTCCTCCCGCTTCTGGCCGGCCGACACCTACCAACCGGGCAAGGCGCAGGATTCCTATGACAAGCAGTACGTTCGCGATTACCTGGAAGAAATTCGCTGGAATAAGCAGCCACCGGCCCCTGCCCTCCCCCCTGAGGTGGCTCGCCGTACCAGCGAAAAGTATCTTGAGGCCTATACTCGGCTCACAGGACGCGAACTGAATGCGTAGCCACAAAACCGCTCGTGGGACCGTCCCATGAGCGTCGCCGATTGGATCATCATTGCAGTCGTCGTGATCTCAGTGATCCAGGCGGCCAGCGAAGGCTTTTTCCACCAAGCCTTCGGCATGGCAGGCCTGGTGCTGGGATATTTGCTGGCCGCGTGGCAGTATCGACGGCTGGCCGATTGGTTTTCGCAATTCCTGAAAGCGGCGTGGTTTGCGGAGATTGCAGGCTTCCTGACCATCTTTATTGCAGTGATGGTCGTGGCCAGCCTGAGCGGGCGACTGGTCCGCTGGATGTTGAAAGAAGTCGGCTTGAGTTTCTTGGATCGCACTCTGGGCGCCTTGTTGGGCCTGGTGCGAGGCGTGTTGTTTGTGGCCGTGTTCCTGATGGGTATGACCGCGTTCGCGCCCACGTCCGGTTGGCTGAACGGGTCCGAACTGGCCCCATATTTCCTGGTGGCCGGACGGGCCGCAATCTGGGTGGCGCCGTCGGAGTTGCGCGCCCGGTTTTACCAGGGACTCGACCTGCTTCACCGCGGTGGCCAACCACCGCCAAGTCCGGCCCCGCGCACTGGAACGGGCAAGTAGCCCACGACTTTATTCGCTGGCAGCTTTTTTGACCAGGAAAGAGAGATACCGTGAAAGACCAGCTCGAAGCTCTCATCATGCAGATGTACAAGAGCAACATTCTGTATTCCGAGGCGGTCCGCGAATTCAAGAAACGCTTCATCCTGACCGTACTGCAGGAGAACAAGGGCAACCAGTGCCGCGCTGCCCGCCAGCTCGGCATGCACCGCAACACCCTGAGCCGCACCATCTCCGAACTGAAGATCGATGTCCGCCAGCTGCGCGACGGCATTAAGCGCCCGCCGCGGAGCGCCCGCCCCATGACCTACGAGAAGAAGGCGGTACGTTAGGGCCACCAGCGATTATTTTGGGTTCTATCCGTGCGAATCTATGCCGATCCGTGGCTGATTTCGCTTTCCTCTCACACCACGAAATACTTCGCCGCCGGATGATGCACCACAATCGCCGAGGTCGACTGCTCCGGTTCCAGCAGGAAAGCTGAGGTCAACCGCACGCCCACGTTCTCTTCGGGCTTCAGCACGGCGAATAACTTGGTCTGGTCTTCCAGGTTCGGACAGGCTGGATATCCAAACGAGTACCGCGCCCCGCGATACTTCTGATGGAACAGGTCGCGAATATGCGGAGAATCTTCTCCGTCGATGCCCAGTTCTTTGCGCATGGTCTTGTGCTGATATTCGGCCAGCGCCTCCGCCGTTTCCACGCTCAGCCCGTGCAGATACAGGTAGCGGGTGTACTCTCCGCCTTCAAACAACCGCAGTGTCTCCTGGGTGGCCTTCGACCCCATGGTCACCAGCGACAACCCGATGACGTCCATCTTCCCTGACGCTTTTGGGGCGAAGAAATCCGCGATCGAGAGCTTACGACCTTCTTTTTGGCGGGGGAACGTGAAACGCAGCAATTCTCTGCCCTCGCTTAAGCCTGCTCCGGTCGCCGAAGGCTCGCCCCGGCCCGCTCGGTACTCGGTACTAGGTACTCGGTACCCATCCTCAGGTGCGTATACCACGACGTCATTGCCCTCACTCTGCGCCGGAAAGTATCCGTACACCGCCTTGGGTTCAAACACCCCGTTGGCGATCACATCCTCTTGCAGCTGCTGCTTGATCGGCCGGTACTTTTGTTCGACCAGCCGCGCATAGTCTTCCTGCGAGGCAGTCTTCAACTGCCACTGGTTCTTGAACAGCGCGGTGTCGTTGATGTACTGGAACAATTCCCGCAGATCGAAGTCTCTTTTTACCCGTACGCCCCAGAAAGGAGGCGTCGGGATATTGGGTGCATCGCCCACCACCGGGCTGCGTTCGGCAAATACGGGGCCGATCTCGGCGTCCACTACGGCTGCTTTCGCATACTCCTTGACCGTGCGTCCTTCCGCCAAACGCGCATCCCGTCCCCCGTTCGGTGAAGCCAGGTCCTCCATGATGTGTAGTCCGGCAAACGCATCGTCGGCATAGAACACGGCATTGGCGTATTCCCGTCGCAGATCGTCCTCCACGTACTTGCGAGTCAGTGCCGCTCCACCGCAGATCACCGGAAACTCCAGCTTCTGCAGCTGCAGGTCCTGGATCACGTACTTCATTTCCAGCGTCGATTTCACCAGCAACCCGCTGAGTCCGATGGCATCCGCCCGATGCTCCTGGGCTGCGCGGATGATGGTGTCTCCCGGCTGCTTGATTCCCAGGTTCACCACGCGGAATCCGTTGTTGGTCAGAATGATGTCCACCAGGTTCTTGCCAATGTCGTGGACGTCGCCCTTCACCGTGGCCAGCACAATCGTGCCCTTCTGCGAGCCGGCTTTCTTCTCCATCTTGGGCTCGAGATATGCCACCGCCTGCTTCATCACCGCGGCTGAATCGAGCACCGAAGGCAGCTGCATCTTGCGTGCGCCGAAAAGCTCACCAACGGTCCGCATTCCGTCCAGCAGAACCGTGTTGATCAGTTCCAGCGGCGAGTACTGTGCCAGCGCATCTTCCAGCAATTCTTCCAGCGTCTTCTTCTGGGCTCCGTCGCCGACCGCCTTCTCGCCGTTGATGATGGCGAACTTCAGCTTGTCATCAACCGAAAGAGTTTCCACGTGCGCCGTGGTCGAGCCCTGAATCTTGCCTTTGGTTCCAGCAAAGTGCTGCATGTATCGCTGCAGCGGGTCGCCGTCGGTAGTGTCGCGATGAATCAGCTTCCGCGCGAGCTCAACCTCTTCATGAGGAATCTTGTACAAGGGATAGATCTTGGTGTAGTTCACAATGGCCATATCGAGGCCGTTGTCCACCGCCTCATGCATGAAAACCGAGTTCAACACTCGCCGCGGATAGGCATCCAGCCCAAACGAAATGTTCGACACCCCGAGGATGGTCTTCACCTCGGGTAGTTCCTGTTTGATGCGCTTGACCGCCGCCAGCGTCTCCATCCCCGCCGTCCGGTACTCGTCCTGCCCCGTGGATATGGGAAGCGTCAGCGCGTCGAAGATGATCTCCACCGGGCGGATGCCGTATTTCTTGGTTGCCAAGTCAAAGATGCGGTGCGCGATGGCGACCTTCTTCTCCGCCGTCAACGCCATGCCTTCCTCGTCGATGGTCAGCGCAATCACCGCTGCTCCGTAGCGCTTGGCCATCGGCAGCACTTTTGAAGTGCGCTTCTCGCCATCTTCCAGGTTGATGGAATTGATGATCGCCTTCCCCGGAATCCGTTTCAGCGCCTCTTCCACCACGTCGGCTTCGGTCGAATCCACCAGGATGGGCGCCGGCACCCGCGTCGCCACCTTCTCCAGGATGGCCGTAATGTAGCCCTTCTCGTCCTCGCCCACGATGGCACAGCACAGGTCGAGCATGTGCGAGCCTTCGTTCACCAGCTTCTTCGCCAGGGCGAGAATGTCGTCGTACTTCTTGCTGCGCACCAGGTTGCGGAAATGTTCGACCCGGGTAGTCGTGTTCATTTCCTCGGCCACAATCAGGGGTTTGGGATCAAGATCCAGCGGCACCGAGGTGTACGCCGAAGAAGCGGCCGCGGTCGGCTTTACGTCGCGCCTGGCCGGTTCCACACCCGAGACCGCATCCACCACCGCCTTCAGGTGCGCGGGAGTGGTTCCGCAGCATCCCCCTACAATGCGCACTCCGTAATCGGCGATGAAGTGCTTGTGATACTGGGCAAGATCCTCTGGCTTGAGCTTGTAGACCGCGTGCCCGCCTTCGTTCTGCGGTAGCCCAGCGTTGGGCAGCACAGAGATGTACTTGGTGGAATTCACTCCCAGGTAACGGACCGAGTCATTCATCTCGACCGGCCCGGTGGCGCAGTTGAGTCCGATCACGTCCACGTCGAAGGGCTCGAGCGCGGTCAGGGCCGCCCCGATCTCCGTCCCCAGCAGCATGGTTCCGGTCGCTTCCAGCGTCACCTGCACCGTAACCGGCAGGCGCTTCCCGGCCTTCTGCATAGCTTCGAACACGCCGACCAGCGCCGCTTTTGCCTGCAGCAGGTCCTGGCAGGTCTCCACCAGCAGGACATCAACTCCCCCCTCGATCAGTCCGGTGGCTTGGGTGACGTATCCGGCCACCATGTCGTCGAACTTGATGTGCCCGAGCGACGGCAGCTTGGTGGTAGGCCCAATCGACCCGGCCACGAACCGGGGCTGGGCATTGGTAGAGAACTGCTGCGCCACCTCCCTTGCGATCCGCGCCGCGGCCCGGTTGATTTCGATGGTCCTGTCTTGCAGTTCGTATTCCGCCAGAACCACGGGTGTTGCTCCAAACGTGTCTGTCTCCACCACGTCACAACCCACGCTGAAAAATTCCGCGTGAATGTCCTTGATGATGTCCGGCCGGCTCAGCACCAGGATTTCGTTGCAGCCTTCCTTGCCCCAGAAATCATCCACACTGGGACCACGGAACTGGATGTTTGTCCCCATCGCGCCGTCGTAGATGACGACGCGTTCCCGCACGGCTTGAAGAAAGGCACTCATCTGAGAACCGCGAACCGGCTACTGACAACTGGTCTTATGCACAAACGCCGGCCCACTGGGACCGGCGTTTCACTTTCTGGATCACGCGGGTTGAACTCTCAACTCCCCTGCCCGGGCAACGCCGGGGCGCCCGTAGAAACCGCATCCTGATTGAACACCGCGTTCGCGCCCATATGCGCGGGCGCGGCTGCCAGCATTTGCTCCTTGCGATACACCAGCGCGCTGGCATTGAAGGTCGCGATCTCAAATCCATGGCCATGGGTAATCGCGTCGGTCGGACAAGCCTCCACGCAATACCCGCAAAAAATGCACCGGTTATAGTCGATGTTGTAGACCTTGGCGTAGCGTTCGGCGCCGCTTACGCGGTGGGCCGCGGTGTTCTCGGCGGCCTCAATGTAGATGCAGTTCGAGGGGCAGGCCGCCGCACACAGAAAGCAGGCCACGCACTTCTCCAGGCCATTTTCATCGCGCTGCAGCACGTGTACGCCACGGAAGCGTTCCTGGAACTTGGCGCCTTTGAGCGGTCCCGGTCCATCGGGATAGTTCTCCACCACGGTAGGCTGCAGCATCTCCTTGAAAGTGATGCTCATACCCTTGGCGATGGCCGCAATGTTTTCCAGGATCGGCATTCTCAATAGTATAACCAAAGGCGCCGTCGCCCGCAGCGAGGAGGAGGGAATGAAGCAACGCGACCTGGTTGATGAACTGGTGGCCGCGTGGCGCATCAACAACGCCATCAATCTTTGCCTGATGGATGAGATCCCTCAGAAAGGGTTCGCGGCGGTCCCGTCAGCTGAAGTACTACGGCGATCCCGCTTGAACTGCCGGCGGAATCGCCGCATGAAAGGCCTTCTCGCTCACCTGGTTAGAACCGAAATACAATTCCTCCCGAGTATCGGAAGCTGTTCTGACTGTCGCTGAGGTTCGTGGACAGGCCGGTTATCAGCGCATCGGTGGCGCTGAATTGGGTGCGGAGGTAATCCACCTGGGCCGCACGGATGGCGAAGTGCCGGCTCAACCCAATGTCCACACCGCCGCCGAAGGCCATGGCGAAGGCATTGGCGCTGGTAAGGCCTGTAGAAATTCCCCCGATGATCGGAAGGGTTATCCCCGCCCCCAGGCTGGAATGCGCCTCACCGAACAAGGCATGCCCGAAGACCGAGGTCCTGCCAAAGCTGGTGGTGACAGTGGGTCCGAACAAATAGGTGTAGAGCCGCTGGTGGGCGGAGGCAGTAACGCCCAGAATGTTGACCGAGATGGGCGTGCGGTAGTCGCCGCTTACATCAGCTGTGACTCCAAGGTGACGAGTGAAATTGAATGTACCTTGTCCTTGCCACCCATTAGAACCGTTTCCGTTGTTGCGAAGGTAGTTGTACCCGCCAAACAGGGTCGCTCGTCCTGCGTTGTCTTCGACGGCCGTCTTGGGTTCGCTGCTCTGGGCCGCCAGCATCGTTGACAGAAATAGAATGGCCGACATCAGGATTACAGGTTTCCGCATGCTTTCTCCTTAGGATCAGATCTTGGACCTCGGACTTCAGACCTCCAGAACCAAGTTCGTGCCGAGGACTGAGGTCCGAGGCCCGTTCTTAGTACCCCCAGAGACCCCGGCCCCTTTGGTAGCCTGACCGGTAGCCCTGCTGGTATCCCTGCAGGTACGACTGCTGGTAAGCGCCGTAGTTGCCGCCACCGTAGCCGTGATCCGCGCTCCGGTAGCGTCCGCGAGGAGACGGGTTGTAGGACTTGCCTTCTCTCGCGTCCGAGGCCGCAGTTGACGCGCCATCCTGGTATCCCTGGTTGTAGCCCGAGGCGCCATAGCCACGGTTTCCGTACCCTCCCGATGGATAATTCCGCCCGTTGGGATAGCCAGGGTAGCCGTTGCGGTAGCCGCGATCATCGGCATCGCCATCGCCGCGCCGGTCGCCCCAGCGGCCGTAGCCATTCTGGTTTCTCCAGTTGCGGTCGCGGTCCCGATCACGATCTCGGTCTCGGTCGTGATCTCGGTCACGATCTCTCCGGGCATGGTCATCGCGGTCATGGTCTCCGTCGCGCCGGTGATCGTAGCGATCACGCGGGTGATCGTCATCATCACGCTGCTGTGCCAGAGCCAGGCCGCTGAATCCGATGATCACAGCCACGGCAAACGCTGCCATTCGAATGTTTCGCAACATTGAAAACCTCCAACCCTGGGGCCCTGCTCGCATGCTCACCTGTGACCCCGGGTTATGTGCAGTAAGATGCGCTGCCATTCGCGATTTGCTGCTTACGGCGATCGTAAAGAAATGTCACTAACCTGAAGCGAACCTTAAGCCGGGCGGTGCGGGGCATATTGAGCAGCGCGCTGGCACGCACTGTGCGGCCAACTTGGAATATTCAGCTTGGGGTGCAGCAGATGCGGTGTGACTCGAAGTAGGTCAAGCGCCCCGGCCGAGGGGGCACGGAAAAAGGCAGCCTCGAAAGGCTGCCTTCGTCTTTGCTCGAAACTGAGTTGCCGTTTACTTGGCGACCGGCTTCTTTCTCACTGGCGGCTTCTTCGCGGGTGTGGCCGGGCCTTTGGTGACCAGGGCTCCGTTGTCCATCATCATGACGAACGGCGTCGCCTGGTAGGAGACGGGAGTGCCCTGGAAGTCGACCACTCCACCTTCTTTGGGCATCAGCCGGGGCGGGATCGTGCCGCTCATGTCGAGGACGACGTCGGCGCGCTTGGCGTCGATGTCATCCTGGCTGGCGGCAATTTCCAGCTTGGTGGGTGCGCCGGTAATGAGGTTGCCTTCCATAACCAGCGCCACGCCCTTGATGGCTGCCCAGACTTTGTCGGCGTCTTCGGGCTTACCCGCGGAAAGACATAGTTCCCACTCCGCGAATGACATCTCCTTCGGAGACCCCTTCTGCACCAGCTCGGTGCACTGTTCCGCCGGAGTCGGTGGCACATACTTGGTGATGGTGAAGCCATCTGGTGGCAGGGTGGTGGTCTTGGTGGTGGTCAGCAGATCGGCCCAACCCTGATCGGAGCCGTGATACTTGGTGTACTG
Organism: Terriglobia bacterium; assembly: GCA_020073665.1. GTDB lineage: Bacteria > Acidobacteriota > Terriglobia > Terriglobales > Acidobacteriaceae > JAIQEU01. The sequence goes on along the minus strand of JAIQEU010000016.1, from coordinate 130,096 downwards.
GCTCTTGCCGTAGGCCTGGATCTGCGGTTGCCCTGGCGAACCAGCGGCAAGATTGCCCGCGCGCGCGATAAAGAAGAGACCGTTCACGTAATCCTGAGGCGTCGCCGTCAGGTAAGCCAAGGCCAGCGGATACACATTGCGCAGGTCGTTCGGCTCAATTTGCACGGCGGCACGCAGATGGGTTTGGGCCCCAGCGTAATCTTTGTTCTGCAGGGCCGCGATTCCAGCCACCCCGTGGAAGATGTTGGCCATCTGGCTCTTCATTTTGTCGAAATCGGGCTCGGACATGCCCTCCGGCTTGGTGGCAGTCTTGAGTGCGGTCAGACCGCGCTCGGAGTACTGCGCGCCCTCAGCCAGACTCTTCTGCGGATCCTGATTGGCTTCCGCCTTTGCCCGATCCGTGTAGGCCAGCAGCGCCAGGGCGCGAAGATTGTTGGGGTCGGCGGTCAGCAGCCGCGTGGAAGCATCCATCATCTTCGCCTGGTTGTTGGTCTGCTGGTAAGCACCCATCAGCAACTCCAGCGCGTCCACCTTCATCACGCTGTTGGGATATTGGGTCAGGAAGGCTTCCAGACCGCTGATCTTGGCGGCGGCATCGGTCTGCTGTACGGCGCCAACGTAGGCGTTGTACTCGGCCGGGTCCTTGATCTCTTTTTTCTGTTGGGCCGGCTGGGCTTGAGGTGTGGCGGCCGCGGGTTGCGATTGCGGTGCGGCTCCGTCCTGGCCGACGGCGAAAACGGCAAGCGCAATAACCATCGCGACTAGACTCTTCTTCATTCGAATGGCTCCTTGGAAACTATCGGGAAATCAGCGACGACGTCTCTCACCCAGGCCGACCCTAGACACTCTTGCCCAGGCTTCTCACAAAAACATGGGCTTGTCGCCCATGCGATGGATCCAGAAAGCTCCGTGCCTGAACTAACCGCCACGGCAACCAGTACGCTCTTCCGGTGAGCCGGATTATAAGTATGTAGTCCGCCTATGGCAAGTTCGGCTTTAAGAACAGCCTCCATTTTCTTCTTGTTAAGATGCCGAAATGGGCATCGCCGGATCGCTTGTTCAGCCGGGCGGCGGCCGAGGAGGGGCTCAACCATGCCAGAAGTGAATCCTTTAGCGGGACAGGTAGCGGTGATCACGGGAGCGGGGCGCGGAATCGGCGCGGCCATCGCACGCCGGTTGGCAGAACTCGGGGCGCTGATCGTGCTTTGCGGGCGTACCCGCGGACCGTTAGAAGCAACCTCCGCCGCCATTTCGCGCTCTGGCGGACGGGCAGAAGTGGTGGAGTGCGACGTGGCCGACTTGAGCTCGGTGGAACGCCTGGCCGCGCAGGTTGAGCACAGTTTGGGCCGGGTTGACATCCTGGTTAACAACGCCGGGATTGCCGAGTTCGATCGACCGCTTCACCAGCTCCCGCCGGAATCCTGGGACAGCGTGATGAACACCAATCTTCGGGGCGCGTACTACACCATGCGCAGCTTCGCGCCCCTTATGATTCGCGCCCGTCGGGGATACATCGTCAACATTTCTTCGCTGGCGGGAAAGAACGCGCTCCCCAATGGCGCCGCCTACGCCGCTTCCAAGTGGGGCCTGAACGGGCTGAGCTACTCGGTGGCTGAAGAGCTGCGCGCCTACAACATCCGGGTATCGGTGGTGTGTCCGGGATCGGTCAATACCGAGTTGAGCCCGCACGCGGGGAAAGACCCAGCCAGGATGCTGCAGCCAGAAGACGTCGCCCACGTGGTCGCCATGCTGGTGACCCAAGCGCCGCAGTCGTTTGCGAGCGAAGTCCTGCTGCGGCCGACCCTGAAGCCGTAAAGGCAGGCGGCAGGTCGCGGGTCGCAGCGACCGGAAGCGGATCAACAAATCCCCCAGCCTGGAATCTGCCGCCTGCTTCCCTACTTCTTGAAGAGGTTCTCGAAAGCCTGGCGCGCGTCATTGGGACGTACCGAGGCGGGAGTGGACGTCTCTTTCTCCCGGGTGACGCGGATGGAATAAGAGGCGCATTCGTTGCGCGTGTCTTTGCGCGGGATGCGCTCGGCGATGGGCTGCATGCATTCGAAGCGGCTGGAAGGATCGAAGTAAGTGCACTGCTTGCACGAGTGCAGTTCGAACCCGCACTTGGGGCATTGGGCAGGAGGCGCGCCCAGCGACGGCAGCACGGTACCGCACTGCGAGCAGCGGGAAACGTCGCGGGTTCCCGGCATCTGAATGGGCCGCGGGCCAAAGGTGTTGTCCCGCTTCGCCGGCGATGGCCTTTCGGCAGAGTCTCGCTTCTGCCTTTCCTCGCCGTGATCCTGGTAGCCGGGCTGGCGATATTTCGGTGACACCGGGGCTCCTCCTAGATGCGGTGACATTGTCTCGCTTGTGGGCCTTCGCCACAAGGGGCACGTTGGCGCGTCCTGCGCGAAAAGTAGCCGGGCTCCGCCAGGCTCAGTGCAAATACCTGCGAGCCTTTGCCTCGTATCGGCCGGAATCCACTTCTTCGAATGCGTATTCCCTTAAGATGCCGCGGCCATCAATGATCAAGGTGAATGGGCGGAAGGTGCCCATCTGGACCCAATCAAACCGGTCCACATAACCATTCACTGTGTTGGTGGGATGACTCCGGGCAAAAGTACGCAGTCTGTCGGCGCTCTCGTCGGAAATGGTGATCACCACGCAACTCTGACTTGTGCAGTCTGACTGCAACTGGTTGAGACTTGGCATTTCACGCACGCATCCCGGGCACCACGTCGCCCAAAGATTCAAAATGACCACTCTGCCTTCGAACTCGTGCAGAAAATGCTGCGAGTCATCGGCCACCAGGCGAAACGAAAGATCGGGAAGTTTTTCGTTCAGGTTGGAACGCAAAGTGGCGACCGTGTGCGAGAACGGCGATAACGCGCCATTCAAACAAAAAAGGCCGACCCCGGAAGCAATCGCCTGCCCGAGTAGCAGGAATGAGACTGCTCTCGCGGGCCAACCCTTGGGGAGAAAGAACCGATCCGCCCTGCCCAGCCACCACGCCCCCAGCAGGCCAATGAAAATCAGCCAGGGGAATATGCGCGGTCCCCAAGTCACGAACTGTTCCAGGTGCTCGACGAAAAAGCGTCCCACGGGGGCCTTCTACAGCCGCAAGGCGGCTTCCCATAGGCAACATCATCGCCGCACTCTGGTCGGTGACGGCGGACACAGCTCCTTGTGACTGCGAGCCCCGGCGGGGGCGGGGCCCCACTGGGCACCGCTGCAATTGTATTTCGCCATAGCGGGTGCTACCATCCGACTAGTCACAAATGCTCGTGGAGGTTGGTTATGTCGGACCGAGAGAGCAATAATTTCCTCTGGTTTCTTGCGGGCCTGGGCATCGGCGCGCTGGCTGGCGTGCTCTATGCGCCGCGTTCCGGTGACGAGACCCGGGAGGCAATTCGCTCCCGCGCGGAAGAAGGACGCCAATTCATGCGCGAGCGCGCGCGCCAGGCACGGGAACAGGCCGCCGGCTGGGTGGACCGTGGCCGCGAAACCTTGAATCAGCAGAAAGAGCAGTTCCGGTCGGCGTACGAAGCGGGTCGGCAAGCCTACCGCGAAACTACCAGCACCGAAGCTGGCGGCGGGTCGCAGAACCTGTAACGGCCCGCGCCCACGGGATCGCCCGTGCCGGTTCGCCAGGGATGAAGCGGAGCACCAACTATGGACAACGCACAGCTCATGCTCGCGTTCGTCATTATCGCGGCGGTCGCCATCGTGATCCAGGCCTGCATCCTGATCGCGATGTACCTTGCCGTACGCCAGAGCACCGCCAAGATGGAAGCCTTGGCAACGGAAATAAAGACCAAAGTCCTTCCCACTACCGAACTGGCTCACTCCATGCTGACGGACCTGCGACCCAAAATCGAGTTGGCCATCAGCAATGTCAGCCAGGTGACCTCCACGGTACGTGGCCAGGTGGAACGGCTCGACGCCACTCTCAACGACGTGGTCGACCGCACCCGCCTGCAGGTCATACGCGCGGACGAACTGTTGAACCGCACCATGGATCGAGTGGAAGAGACCACCGAGATGGTGCACAAGACCGTGATCTCGCCGGTGCGGCAGTTCAGCGGACTGGTGAACGGCGTCACCGCCGGATTGGAATTCCTGCTGGGTGGAAAAAAGCGGCGGCGCGACGGCGTCAGCGTGCCCCAGGACGAGATGTTCATTTAAGAGATCGCGAGAGACCACGAAGGCAGCGTTCCGACGCTGCCTTTTTTATTTTGGCCTTACGCGATCCAGCCGCCGCCAACCACGATATCTCCGTTGTAGAAGACGGCTGCCTGGCCAGGAGTGATGGCGCGCTGAGGCTGGTCAAAGGTGGCCAGCAACTCGTCGTCGCCCGACTTCTCGACAGTAGCCGGGGCCCCCTCGTGACGGTGACGGATCTTCACGGTAACGCGCATGGGTTCGCGCAACTCATCCACCGCAATCAGGTTCACCTGGCGGGCGCGGAGGGTCTTCGAGTACAGCTCCTCCTGATGGCCAACCACTACCTGGCGAGCGTCCCCCTTGATCTGCAGGACGTAAAGCGGCGAGCCAGTGGCCACGCCCAATCCTTTGCGCTGTCCGACGGTGAAATTGTGAATACCGCCATGCTCGCCGATAACTTGCCCATCGCTGGTGACTAGTTCGCCCGCGGTGTCGGGCAGGGTCTCACCGCGCTCGGCGAGATAGGCATCGAGAAAGCTCTTGTAATCGCCGCCGGGGACGAAGCAAATCTCCTGCGAGTCCGGCTTCTCGGCGAGAGCCAGCCCATACCGCCGCGCCAACTCGCGAACCTCAGGCTTGGTCATGCCCCCCAGGGGGAAGCGGGTGCGGCTGAGCTGCTCCTGGGTCAGGCCAAACAGGAAATAGGTCTGGTCCTTCGAGGGATCGGCGGCGCGCTTGAGCAGCCAGCGGCCCCGCAGCTCGTCGCGCTCCACGCGGGCGTAGTGGCCGGTGGCCAGCGTGTCGGCGCCAATCTGCTTGGCGACAATCAATAGCTGGTCAAACTTCAAGTGATTGTTGCACAGACTACAAGGGATGGGCGTGCGTCCCGAGAGGTATTCGTCCACAAACGGGCGCACTACATCGCGCTCGAACCGCTCCTCCTGATTGACGACATAGTAGGGGATGCCGATGGTCTCGGCGACGCGGCGCGCGTCGTACACGTCGTCCAGCGAGCAGCAGCGGCCCTGTACCGCCTCGGGCATGCCCGCATGACCCGCCAGCCGTCGCTGGTTCCACAGCTGCATAGTCAGGCCGATCACCTGGTGTCCGTCGGCGCGCAGCATGGCTGCGACGGTGGAGGAGTCAACTCCTCCCGACATAGCGACGGCGATGGTAGTGGAAGGCATAAAGCGGCTTCTGGCTCTTAGCTCACCGACGATTGCGACCGATAGCCCCAGCTAATCGCTAAGAGCTAGGAGCTAGGAGCTAGGAGCTAATAGCTTGTTTCCTATTGTAAACGGGAGACAGTTCGCGCAGTCGGGCAACAGTACTGGGAACCAGTTGCAGGGCAAAATCGACATCTTCCGCGGTGTTCTGCTTGCCCAGGCTGAAGCGTAAGCTGGCACGGGCACGGTCCGGTGTCAGTCCCATGGCAGTCAACACGTGCGAGGGTTCAATTGCTCCGGACGAACAAGCCGCGCCAGTCGAGACCGCCAGTCCCTTCAAGTCGAGAGCGATCACGAGCGCCTCACCTTCGATGTAATCGAAATGGATGTTCACAGTGTTAGGTACGCGCGGCGCGTCCGCTCCGTTTACACCCGTAGCTTCGACGGATTCCAGAATCGTCTGCTCGATGCGATCGCGCAGGGCGGCGATGCGAGCGACACTGCCGTCGGCCAATCCTTCCCGGGCCAGTTCCGCCGCCTTGCCCAGGGCGACGATGCCGGGTACATTTTCCGTGCCCGCGCGCCGCGAGCGCTCGTGACTGCCGCCATAGAGCATGGGCTGCAGAAGAGTTCCCTTGCGCACGTAGAGCGCACCTACACCCTGGGGAGCGTGCATCTTGTGGCCCGAAATCGAGAGCAGATCGCAACCGATACGGGCTACATCGATCGGAACCTTCCCAGCTGCCTGCACCCCATCGCTATGGAAGTAGACGTCGGCTTCGGCCGCGATCCTGCCAATTTCCTCCACCGGCTGGCGCACGCCGGTTTCGTTGTTCGCCATCATCACAGTGATGAGCTTGGTATTGGGGCGCAGGGCGCGGCGCACGTCATCCGGATCCACCAGTCCACGTCCGTCGACCGGGACGAATGTGATCTCGCAGCCCGCGCCCTCCAGATGCTTGCAGGCATTCAGGACCGCATGATGTTCGAGGGTGGAGGTGACAACGTGATCGCCAGCCTTGGCCAATCCGAAAATGGCGAGGTTGTCGCCTTCGGTGCCGCCGCTGGTGAAGACAATTTCCGACGCCCGGCATCCTAGCAGCGCTGCCACCGATTCGCGGGCACGCTCCACCGCCGCCCGAGTTTCCTGTCCGTGGTGATGGATGGAAGAGGCGTTGCCGAACTGCTCGCCGAAGTAGGGGCGCATGGCCTCAAAGACCTCGGGCAGCACGGGCGTGGTGGCATTATTGTCGAAATAGACGCGGCGCATCTTCACCCCAACCTCATTGTATGACGTGGCGTCCCCGGTGTCAGGTATGAGGGGCAGGCCATCGCCGAGCCGGTGAACAAACTCTGGCCCCGAAGCGACTGTCCGATTCCGAACATCCCCATGTCGTCTACGAACACCCGCCTCGCTCACACCCGGCAGATTCCCTCGTCGAATCAACGGTATAGCGCAGAGCTTGGCGGAACCGAACTTGCACACGGATAAGCCACAAGCAAGTACCACCCTAAGGAAGCATCTGCCATGACGACCTTGTTCCAGGACATCCAGTATGGATTGCGTACGCTGCGCAAGAGTCCCGGTTTCACCGCCGTGGCGGTGCTGACGCTGGCTCTGGGCATCGGCGTCAACACGGCGCTGTTTTCCGTGGTCAACGGCGTGCTTCTTAACCCGCTACCCTTTCCCCAGCCCGATCAGCTCATTACCCTGCACGAGAGCAAACCGAACTTCGAACAAGGTTCCATCTCCTACCCGAATTTTCGCGACTGGCAGAAGGACAACCATACCCTCTCCGCGCTGGCCGTTTATCGCGGCTATGCATTCAGCCTGACGGGCACAGGCGAGGCTGAACAGGTAAGCGCCGAGTTCGTTTCGTCCGATTTCTTCCCCCTGCTCGGAGTTACTCCCGTGATCGGGCGAACCTTCGCGCCTGGAGAAGACGAAATCGGCGCCCCTCCCGTGGCGCTCGTCAGCGCGGGTTTCTGGCAGCGCAAGTTCGGCTCCGCGCCTGACATACTGGGCAAGGCCCTCACTCTGGACGGCAGGAACTACACCGTCATCGGCGTGATTCCTGCGAGCTTCCATCTGCGCATTCCCAGCTTTCAGGAGCGTGAGGTGTATGCACCCATCGGCCAGTGGAGCAATCCGCTATTGCCCACCCGGGGCGCTGGACTTGGGATTCACGGCATCGGACGCCTCAAGCCTGGCGTGACCATCGAGCAGGCACGGGCCGACATGGAGGCCGTCACGCGCAATCTGGCCGGAGCTTTCCCCGATGCCGACCGGGGCATCAGCGCGAGCCTCGTCCCGTTGAGAGAACAGATGGTGGGCAACGTCCAGCCGCTCCTGCTGATGCTGCTGGCTGCGGTGGGATTCGTGTTGCTGATTGCGTGTGTAAACGTCGCCAATCTGTTGCTGGCCCGTTCCACCGGCAGGACGCGCGAATTCGCCATTCGTGCGGCGCTGGGCGCGAGCCGGTTCCGAGTGCTGCGCCAACTTCTCACCGAAAGTATCCTGCTGGCCCTGGTGGGCGGCGCTCTGGGTCTGCTTCTGGCCGCTTGGGGAACCCGGGCAGCGCTGGGCGTGTTGCCCACGGCTTTGCCCCGTGCCGAGGAAATCGGACTTGACCCTCGCGTGCTCATCTTTACGATGGGGATCACCTTGCTCGCGGGGATTCTGTTCGGCCTGGCGCCCGCGCTAAAGGTATCGCAGCCCAACTTGCATGAAACTCTTCAGGAAGGTGTCCGCGGGACCAGCGGCGCACGCCACCGTGCTCAGGCTGTTTTTGTTGTCATTGAAATGGCCTTGGCCCTGGTTCTGCTGATCGGTGCGGGCCTGATGATTCGCAGCCTGGCCCGGCTCTGGAGCGTTGACCCGGGATTCAACCCGCACCAGGTCTTGACCTTTAATGTTTCCCCACCCCCATCGCTGCGGACCGCAACTCCCGACGCGATTCGCGCCGCCATGCGCGGCCTCCACGATCAGCTCAAATCCACTCCCGGGGTTCAGTCCGTCTCGCTCACCATGGGGGCGCTTCCCCTGAGCAGCGATGATGAGCAGTTGTTCTGGCTCGACGGCCAACCTAAACCCGCGAGCCAGAATGATATGAGCTGGGCAATCGACTACATTGTCGCCCCGGACTATCTGAAGGTCATGGGAACTCCGCTGCAGCGGGGCCGGTTCTTTACTGAGGCCGACAACGAGCACGCCCCAGCAGTGGTTGTCGTTGATGAGGTCTTCGCCCACAAGTTCTTTCCCCATGAAGATGCAGTCGGCAAGCGCATTCACCTGAACAACTCCACCGCACCGGCAGAAATCATCGGCGTGGTCGGCCATGTGAAGCAGTGGGGCCTCGATTCCGACGACACCGAATCCCTGCGGGCACAGTTCTATATACCCGGCATGCAGATGCCAGACGAATTTATCAAGCTGTCGGCTTCTGGCATGAGTGTGGTGGTGCGTTCTGACGGAGCCGACGGGCTCTTCAACTCGATCCGCCACACCAGTGAGCAAATGAGCGGCCAGCAAGTCATCTCCGGCGCGCAGACCATGGACGAGATCATTGCCAGTTCGCTCGCGACCCGGCGATTTTCCATGATTCTGCTCAGCGTATTCGCCGGCCTGGCGCTGCTGCTGGCCAGCGTCGGCATCTACGGCGTGATCTCTTACGTGGTGAAACAGCGGGTGCACGAAATCGGCATCCGCATGGCGCTGGGGGCGCGGCGCGGGGACATTCTGCGGATGATCCTGGGAAGCGGAGGCAAACTTGCGCTCGCCGGGGTGGGATTGGGTCTGGCCGCAGCCTTGGGCATCACCCGGCTGATGGCGAGTCTGCTCTACGGAGTGGGAGCAACCGATCCGCTGACTTTCGCGGGAGTCGCACTACTGCTTGCCCTGGTGGCCCTGGCCGCCTGTTACATTCCTGCCAGACGGGCTACCAGGGTTGATCCCATGGTCGCGCTGAGGTACGAGTAGGCCCGCCCGAATCTTACTAACGCTTATCCATCGGCAAGTAGTGCTGCGGGTAGGCGGGCCCGATGTAATCGGCGCGGGGGCGGATTAAGCGGTTGTCGTCGAGTTGCTCGATGACATGGGCAGTCCAGCCGCTGACCCGTGACACGGCGAACACTGGCGTAAACAGGTCTACGTCAATCCCCAGCGTGTGGTAGGTGGAAGCCGAGTAGAAATCGACGTTGGCGTTAAGCTTCTTGTCTTTCCTCACGAACTCTTCGATGGCGTGCGAGAAGTCGAACCACTTGGTCTGCCCGCTGGAGTGGCCCAAGTCGCGCGACATGGTGCGCAAGTGGGTGGCCCGCGGGTCTTCGGTGTGATACACGCGGTGGCCGAAGCCGGGGATTTTTTTCTTCTGCGCCAGCATACCCTTAACGTACTCCACCGGGTCGGCGCCGGAGGCGTCGATGGCCTCCAGGATGTGGAACACCGCCTCGTTGGCGCCGCCGTGCAGCGGCCCCTTCAGCGCACCGATGGCGGAAGTGATCGCGGAATGCATATCCGAGAGCGTAGCTGCGGTCACGCGAGCGGCGAAGGTGGAGGCATTGAGTTCGTGATCGGCGTGCAGAATAAGGGCGATATCGAGCGCGCGCTCCGCGGTTTTTGACGGCGCGGTACCGTTGAGCATCAGCAGGAAATTGGCGGCGTGCGAAAGAGTGCGGTCGGGTTCGACCACCGGCTTGCCCTTGCGGATGCGATCGTAGGCCGCCACCACCATAGCGATCTGCGAAGTCAGCCGGATGGCTTTGTGGAAATTGGCATCGTGATCGTTGTTCTTCTCTTCGGGATCGTAGAAAGAGAGCGCGGAAACGATGGTCCGCAGCACGTCCATGGGCAGGGCGTGCTTGGGCGCCAACTGCAGGCGGTAAATAATGGAGGCATCGAGCTTGCGCTCTTCCGCCAGGCGCTCGCGCAGGTCCCGCAGTTCGTTGTGGCTGGGCAAGTGGCCATACCACAGCAGGTGACAGGTCTCCTCAAAAGTGGAGTTGTCGGCCAGTTCGTGAATGTCGATGCCACGATAGGCCAAAACGCCGCGCTCCCCATCGATATAGCAGATGCTGGAGGTGGTGGCTACCACTCCCTCCAGCCCCTTGGGGGCGTGCGTGGAAGACAGGCTGGACATGGTACCTCGCTCGAACTCCTCAGAATTTTGGTCGTCGCCGCACGGGAAGGATAGAAAAACGCGTGCTGCCGCAACCTTCTCTTATACCCCAAAAACCGCGACTTTCCAACCCGCGGCGACTCGGGTAGTGGGCTACTTTCATTAAGCTGCATAACCATGCGGCTGCTACGGCTCTAAACTACTTCGCCTACAATTTCATCAAGATTCATCGTACACTTCGCATGTCTCCGGCAATGGCCGCTGGCGTCACAGACCATCTCTGGAGCGTGGAGGATTCGGTGGCCATCTGGGAAGCCTACAAACAGCGGAGGGCGGAAAGACAGGTAGCCTGAGGTGATTCCGGTAGTTGTGGCGCACGTCTGAGGTGTTCTGATCTTATGATTCGGCTGCCAATATTGAAAGACGAGTTGGCCTTTCTAGAAAAACTCTTGCCAGATTTGGAAACAAGACCGGATCTAGGTCATTTGGCAACTGAGATCAAAAAGCGAATTGATAAGATTCGTCAAGAGATCCGCGCCTTACAAGAAGGAGGGTGACCAAGATTCAAAGTAGCCCACCACCGCGACTCAAGGAGACTTGCGGAGATCCCTCCGCCGAGAGCGGCTCAAATGACCGGTTCAACCAGGAGTTGCAGCCCGGGTTGGCTGTCATTGCAGTCGAACCTTGTGCGGCAGGAGGTACGTTACCCCGACAAACACTTCCCAGCGAGTGGACGTGCTCGTGAGCCCGCGGTTGAAACCGCCGTCGAACACCAGGTTGTCCCGCGCGTTGTAGTTCAGCGCCCACAAATTGCCCACGGTATTGCCGCGGAGAAAGGGCTGGGTGAAGTGCCATATTTCCCCGGTCGCGCCGAACTTCTTCCCCAGGGCATGGGACACCGACAGCGTCTGCCCGAACTGCGCACGGCGAATCCCGGTTTCGTCGACTTCGTTGAAAAAATAATTGGTGTCGTAGTGAAAACCTCTTACGTCCGCGCTGACCAGGAACAGGACGGAGTTGCTGGCACTCCCAATGTCAAGGTCGGGCGCGTCTCCGCTGTAGACCCCGCGGAAATAACTCAGAGCGATGGTCGGCGTCGATCCTTCTCCCTGGTACACAACCCCTTGCACCCCCAGGGAAACGCCTCCCGTCCCGTTTCCCGCTTGACCTCCAACCCGGGAATACGCAAACGGTTCAGCTGCGGCCAGCAATTCGATCCGGCGCGACACGGAAAACTTCACCACTTCATTAAGATTCGACTGCGAAGAAAACTCCGGGGAGTGCCTTGCCCCCAGGAATCCGCTTTCGAACTGAAGATAGCCAACCGGAGTGAGCGTGGCAGGCGTAGCGATCGTAGGCCGGCCGGGATTGGCTGTGGGATCGTCTGGCGCGGGTGTTCCCTGCGGGCCCTGCTGCGCTGCCGCGACCAGCGCGCTCGCCAGAATGCACGTCAGTAGGCGAATGCTCATCCCCTTCTTTCCGTCGAGCGCTTCATTTCGCCTTGAGCAGCAGAACCGGCACGCGGATGCTGTGCTGAACTCGACTGGCCGTGGTGCCGAGAAATAGGTCTGCGAGGAAGCGGTGCCCGTGGGTGCTCATGGCCACCAGGTCGCAACCCTTCTGCTCGACCCACTTGATGATTTCCTTCACCGGCTCGCCGTACGCCAGTTCGGCCTGGGCAGGAATGCCCGCCGCTTGGAACTCTGCCCTAATTTTTTCCAGATAGGCAGTATCTTCGACGATTTCCGGGCTGACGGCGTCCGGGCCATAGGTTCGGGCTGCCCATCCGTCGGCCACATGCAGCAACACCAGATGGCTGTGCGCCAGCGTCGCCAGCTGTTTGACGTGTTCGATCATTGCCCGGTCCGTGGGCGTGCCGTCCAGGGTCACGAGAATTTTGTCGTACATGATAGTTCCGTTTCTATCGTTACAGCGTCATCCGCCGGAGACGATTTGCCACGCAGCCCGGAGCGAGTCCGGCAAGCCAACAATATCCATCGCGGTGATCAGAACAGCGCTGGCCCAACCGGCAATCAGCAGCAACCAACCGTTCTGCCAGGTTCCCATTCGCTTACGGGAACTGGTGAAATGCAGGAGCGGAAACATGGCAAATGGAAGCTGCAGGGCCAGCACCACCTGGCTAAGGGTCAGCAATTCGGTGACACTGCCGTCGCCCCGCAGACCAACGATGAAGACCGCCGGCAGGATGGCCAGGGTGCGGGTGATGAGGCGCCGCACCCAGGGTTTGAGCCGCCAATGCATGAAGCCTTCCATTACGACTTGCCCGGCGAGCGTGCCGGTGATGGTGCTGCTCTGGCCGCTGGCCAACAACGCTACCGCAAACAGGGTGCTGGCCGCCGCCGTCCCCAACAACGGCGCCAGCGTCAGATAAGCGACCCGTATCCAATCACTTTGACCGCCAAATGTCACTACATGCCCGCCCGCCACGGTCACACTCTGCTTGCCAAAGAACACCGTCGCCGCCAGCACCAGGATGGCCGCATTGACGAAGAAGGCGATGGTCAGCGCCGCGGTGGAGTCAATGGTGTTGAACTGGATGGCGCGCCGCATGGAAGCTTCGTCCTTTTGCAAGCGGCGGCTCTGTACCAGGGCCGAGTGCAGGTATAGATTGTGCGGCATCACCGTCGCCCCGATGATGCCGATGGCGACGTACAGCATCCCCGCGCGACGAAAGTGCGGCGTTACCAGTGCTCTGCCCATTTCCAGGAAGCTGGGTTGGGTCTGGGGAAGAACAAACAGTTCGATGAAGTAGCACACCCCGATGGTCGCGATCAGCAGCAGGACAATGGCTTCAATGGTGCGCATCCCAAAGCTCTGCAGGGCCAGTAGCAGCAGCACGTCCACGCCGGTGATGATGACCGCCCAGAGCAGCGGGATATGGAACAACAGGTTGAGGGCCACGGCGCTGCCGAGCACCTCCGCCAGGTCGCAGGCTCCAATGGCCACTTCGCTCAACAGCCAGTTGGGCCAGCGGGTCCACGCGGGATACCAGTCGCGGCAACATTGCGCGAGATCTTTTCCCGTCACCACGCCCAGTCGAGCCGAGATTACCTGCATGAAAATGGCCATCAGGCTGGCTAGTCCGACCACCCACAACAGCCCGTACTTGAACTGAGCTCCGGCTTGCAGGTCGGTTCCCCAGTTGCCGGGGTCCATGTAACCAACGCTGACCAGAATCGCGGGACCGACAAAAGCCCGCCACTGCTCCCAGAACCCGGCCTGGTGATGCGGCACCTCGACGGTGCTGTGCATCCCCTCCAAAGACAAGTGGCCGCTCTCCGGAACTTCGGTTCCCATCCCTACCGCCTGCTTTCAATCCGCGCTCGTCGTATTCTGGCGCGATTATATCCGCCCCAGGCCACCGTGGATAATGTCGGTGCTGATGCGGCAAGCGCGCCCACCACCTGCCGCCCGCGACCGGCACCTTCGTCTCTCCGCGCAATTTGCCGCTGGCTCCGTACCCTGTTACCATTTTTCTGTTTCCCGGCGCAGTTCTCTTACCGGCTGTGTTTATCTTCTTTCCGGAGGCAGTATGGCAATCAAAGTAGGTATTAACGGTTTCGGACGCATCGGCCGCAACGTGTTGCGCGCCTCTCTCAAGGACTCCAATCTGGATTTCGTTGCGGTCAACGATCTCACCGACCCCAAAACGCTGGCCCACCTGCTGAAGTACGATTCCATCCTCGGCAACTTGCCCAACAAGATCACCGCGGGCGCCGACAGCATTACGGTCGACAACAAGACCATCAAGGTGTTCGCAGAAAAGGACCCTGCCAAGCTTCCCTGGGACTCGGTGGGCGCGCAGGTAGTGATCGAGTCGACCGGGCGTTTCACCAACGCAGAAGATGCCAAGAAGCACATGCGCGGGCCAGTGAAGAAGGTCATCATTTCAGCTCCCGCCAAGAATGAAGACTTCACCGTGGTGCTGGGCGTGAATCACGACAAGTACGACCCCGCCAAGCATCACATCATCTCGAACGCGTCCTGCACCACTAACTGCCTGGCCCCGATCGCCAAGGTAGTGCACGACAATTTCAAGATCGTCAGCGGCACCATGACGACCATCCACTCTTACACCAACGACCAGGTTATCCTCGATTTCCCGCACAAGGACCTGCGGCGGGCGCGCGCCGCGGCGCTCTCCATGATTCCGACTTCCACGGGAGCAGCCAAGGCGCTGAAACTGGTCATCCCTGAAATGGCAGGCAAACTCGACGGTTTTGCCATGCGCGTCCCCACCCCGAACGTTTCGGTGGTGGACCTGGTCTGCTACGTCGAGAACAAGACTTCCAAGGAAGAAGTAAACGCGGCGCTGAAGAAAGCATCCGAGGCCGGTCCGCTGAAGGGGTACCTCGCCTACGAGGAAGAAGAGTTGGTGTCGGCCGACTTCAAGGGCAATCCCTACTCGTCCATCGTAGATGCGCTCATGACCCTGGTGGTCGGCGGCAACATGGTCAAGGTAATCTCCTGGTACGACAACGAGTGGGGATACTCTTGCCGCGTCCGCGATCTGATCAACTACATCGGCAGCAAAGGACTGTAATTGCGCATGTGGCGCGGACGCCCTCGTCCGCGTTTCACAGCGTGCAGGCGGCGGCTTCGGCCGGCGCTCGTTTCGAGGACCAGCCATGTCCAAGCTTTCAATTCGCGATCTCTCCCTCAACGATCGTCGCGTCTTCATGCGGGTGGACTTCAACGTCCCCATGGAAGACGGGCGGGTCATGGACGACACCCGCATCCGCGAGACCCTGCCGACCATCGAGTATGCGCTGCGGCATGGGGCGCGACTCATTCTTGGTTCGCATCTTGGCCGTCCCAAGGGCAAGCCGAATCCCAAGATGAGCCTGAAGCCCGCGGCCGAGCGACTGCGCATGCTGCTCGACAAGGAACTGGCCCGTGGAGAAAACGTAGGCTTTTGTCCGGAATGTGTAGGCATGGAAGCCGAGGAAATGGCGGGCAAGCTCGAAAAGGGCCAGACCTTATTGTTGGAGAATCTGCGCTTTCATGCGGAAGAAGAAGCCAACGACGAGAAATTTTCCAAGCAGCTTGCCAGCCTTGCCGACTTCTATATCAACGACGCCTTCGGCACCGCGCATCGCGCCCACGCCTCCACCGTTGGCATGACCAAGTTCATGCAGAAGGCCGCTGCCGGGCTGCTCATGGAGAAAGAACTGGAGTATCTGGGCAAGGCCCTGCACCATCCCGAGCGCCCGTTCATCGCCATCCTGGGCGGAGCCAAGGTCAGCGACAAAATCGGGGTCATCCATAACCTGATGGATAAAGTAGACGCCCTGATTATCGGCGGCGGCATGGCCTACACCTTCCTGAAGGCACACGGGGAGCAGGTTGGCAAATCGTTGGTCGAAGAAGACAAGGTTGACCTGGCGCGGCAACTATTGCAGGAGGCCAAGACCCGTAAGCTGAGATTCCTGCTGCCTACCGACCACGTGGTGGCCGAAAAGATTGACGTCAACGCCGTTGTGCGCACCATCAACAGCGGGAACCCTATTCCGGCGAACCTTATGGCGCTCGATATCGGACCCAAAACCATCGAAGCTTTCAGCGAGGAAATTTCGCGGGCGCGCACCATCGTATGGAACGGACCCATGGGGGTGTTCGAGGTCTCGCCCTTCTCCAAGGGAACCTTCAAGATTGCCCACGCCATCGCGGACAATCCCGGGGCAATTTCGATTGTAGGGGGCGGCGACTCGGTCTCCGCCGTGCACGCTGCCGGAGTCGCCGAGCACATCACTCATATTTCGACGGGCGGCGGAGCCTCGCTCGAGTTTCTGGAAGGCAAGAAACTCCCGGGAGTGGAAGCGTTGACCAACAAGTAACACAGCAAATGGATCTCCCTCGCGACAAAGACTACTTCGTACGGCTACAGGTGAGTGATCCCGACGAAGTGCGCCTGGAGTGTGGTGACATCACGAAATGTTCCGCGGATGCCATTGTGAACGCCGCCAACTCCGAACTGCTGCCCGGAGGTGGAGTATGTGGCGCGATTTACCGTGCTGCCGGGCCGGCGATCGCGGATGACTGTCGTCGTATCAACCTCGAGCGTGGGCCAGTTCCTCCGGGCCAGGCAGTTGCAACTACTGCCGGCCTGCTCCCCACCAAGTACGTGATCCATACCGTCGGACCGGTCTGGCACGGTGGCCGCGAGGGTGAAGCCGAGGTGCTGGCAAGCTGCTATCGCGAATCCATGCGGATTGCGGACGAGTTAGGCCTGCACAGCATCGCCTTTCCTGCAGTGTCTACCGGAATCTTCGGATACCCCGTCGAAAAGGCTGCCCGGGTAGCGGTTCCAACCGTACTTGAAAGTCTGCGAACGGCGAAGCATCTGACGCGGGCGTTCCTGGTGCTGTACGACCGAGCCACGCTCGACGTCTTCGCCAGGATCGCGATGGCGCAACGGAAGCCGGCGTCTGGCAATCCCTACGAAGTCGAGATTGGAGTGATGCATGAGTAGAAAAAAACTGATGGCTGCCAACTGGAAGATGTTCAAAACCCCCGACCAGGCACGGGAGTTCTTCCGCGACTTTTTGCCCTTGGTGGCCGGTCATGACCGCGACGAGATCGCCGTCTGCCCGCCGTTTGTCTGTCTACCCGCCGCCGTCGAGGCCGCCAAGGGATCGAACGTCGCCATCGGCGGACAGGACATGTTCTGGGAGCAGGAAGGCGCCTTCACCGGCGAGGTCTCGACCGGCATGCTGCTGGCGGTAGGCTGCACCCACGTGATCATCGGGCACTCGGAGCGCCGGCAGTACTTCGGCGAAAGCGACGACACCGTGAACTTGAAACTGAAGGCGGCGCTCGCTGCCGGACTCACGCCCATCGTCTGCGTGGGTGAAGTGCTGGAAGAGCGAGAGGCTAACCTGACCGAAGACGTGCTGCGCCGCCAGTGCCTGCGCGCTTTCCACGCCATCTCGGGCAAAAAAGCCACCAAGCTGGTCGTAGCCTACGAGCCGGTGTGGGCGATTGGCACTGGCAAGACCGCCACTCCCCAACTTGCTTCCGAAGCCCATGCCCTGATCCGCGGCGAAGCAGCTAAGGCTTTTGGTCAGGAATTGGCGGACAAACTCCGCATCCTGTACGGCGGGTCAGTAAAGCCCGAGAACGCCAAAGCCCTGATGGCTGAGGAAGAGATCGACGGCGCCCTGGTGGGCGGGGCGAGCCTCGACCCCAGGTCGTTTGCGGCAATCGTAAAGTACTAAGACACAACCACAGACACAGAGGCTCTTCGGAGTTAAAATCCTCAGCGTCCCCCGCGTCCCCTGCGGTTTTCATTGCCTTTGTTATAATTAGGCAGCTTCCGCGGAAGTGGTGGAACTGGCAGACACACCATCTTGAGGGGGTGGCGCCGAAAGGCGTGGGGGTTCAAATCCCCCCTTCCGCACCATCGCATTCATTTCCAGGAGCCGGATTCGAACCGCATGATTACACTGATCACCATCGTCCACATTATCGTTTGCTTCTTCCTCATCATTGTTGTGCTGCTGCAGAGCGGCAAGAGCGGTGATATCGCGGCTGCCTTCGGCGGCATGGGCAGCCAGACGGCATTCGGTCCCCGCGGCGCGGCTACGGCGCTGTCCAAGGCTACGACCTGGTCGGCCATCATTTTCATGGTGACCTCGATCACGCTGTCGATCTTCGCCTCCCGCGGAGGCAGCACCTCGAAATCCGTCCTGCAGGGTGTGCCCGCGCAGACAACCAAGACGCAGCCCGCGACTCCGGCACCCGCTCCGCCACAGAAATAATCGTCACTCATCTGTCCTCCGTCGTCAGGTATCTGTGTTGGCTGACGACGGACGACTGACGACCGACGACTGATCCCCATGATTCACGAAATCCTTCCCGTTGGCCCGCTGCAGTGCAACTGCTCCGTCATTGGCGACGAGACTACACGCGAGGCCATGGTGATCGATCCCGGGGACGACATCGATGACGTCCTCGCCCTGGTTCGCAAGCACAATCTGCAGGTCAAACAGATCATCATCACCCACGCTCACATAGACCACGTTGGCGGCGCCATGAAGCTGCGCGCGATCACGAATGCTCCCATTCTGCTGAACCAGAATGACTATGCCCTGCTGAAGATGCTCGACGTGCAGGCATCGTGGATTGGCATGCCCTCTCCCGGCGAAGTGAAGATCGACCAGAGTGTGGACCAGGCCGACACCGTCAAGGCCGGAGGCCTCACCGCAAACGTGCTCCACACGCCCGGCCACACCGAAGGCAGCGTCTGCTTGTATTTCCCGGTAGAGAAAACGCTGATCGCGGGAGACACCCTGTTTGCCGGAAGCATCGGCCGCACCGACCTGCCGGGCGGCTCGTTCAAGAAAATCATCAATTCCCTGCACGAGAAGGTTCTCGCGTTGCCCGATGACACCGTTGTCGTGCCAGGCCACGGAGGCCTGACCACGATCGGCGAAGAGCGGGAGAGCAACCCGTTTCTGGTGAAGAGTTAGCAGGCGGCGGAAGAACTCAGGATTCGTATCAGGGTATGGCTTGGGGCGCAGGACAGCCGCCGGGACGGCAGCGCTACTTGCTTGACTTCTTTTGCGCCAGCCTTTCGACCAGGCCACGCAGCACTCGCTGAGTCTCATCCGCCCACCAGGCCGCCGAAACTTCCTGGAGTTCGCTGGAAAGGTCCGACCCGAAAAATCCAACCAGCTCCGCGCGAGCTTCGCGTCGGGTGAGGGCCAACGCCCCCTGGGGCACCGCGAGCAGCTTCTGACACCACGCAACCGCCGACTCCACGACCTGGTCGGGTGGCACAACTTCGTCTACCAGCCCGATACTCGCAGCCTCCACCGGCGAAATCAGCACACCCTCCAACGCCAGACGCCCGGCCTGGCGCGGGCCCACCAGCCGCTGCAAAGCCCGATAAATGACGGGCGGCAGCGGCAGGCCGACCTGCACCTCGTTGAGACCAATCGCCCAGTCCCCTGCCGCCACAATTCGCCAATCGCAAAACAGAGCAAGCACCGTGCCACCGGCGGGAGCGTGACCTGTGATGGCGGCTGCGATCGGGACGGTGGAGGCGGCAAGAGCGCGCAGCAACCCATAGAAGTCGCGCCACACCGCGTCCATGGCCCGGCGATCGAGTGTCAGCAGCAGCGGCACATCCAGTCCCCCTGAAAATCTCCGCGGCGCGCCAGAGAGAACCAGTGCCCGGGCGCCCTCTCGCGGAGCAACCTCGACGGCCTGCCGGAGTGCCACAATCAGTTCCGGAGAAAGTGCGTTCGCCGGAGGACGGTCAAGTCTCAACTCCCTGACTGGCCCGTGTTCGATAGTTTGGATCATTTGCGCGGCATCGCCTGGAAGATTGCAAACACCGCCCGCTGGGGATCGGCCACCACGGCAAATCGCCCTACGCCCTCCATGGTCATGGGCTGCAGGTAGAAGTTGGCCCCAAGTTCCTTGGCCTTGGCCGCGCTGGCATCGCAATTCGCCACCAGGAAATACGCCAACCAGTGCGCCGGCATCTTCGGGTCGCGATGCGTGGTAGGCGGAATCCCGCCGATGAAGTCTTCGCCATTTTGGATGTGAACATATCCAGACGGCGGATCGTCGTCGGTGTCGTCCGTCAATTTCCAGCCAAACAAGTCAGAGTAGAATTTGCCGGCACGCGCGGGATCCGGCGTGCTGAGGTCGGCCCAGCAGAGTGTGCCAGATTCCCCGGTAATGCCCGTGCCCCTGTTCTCCTTTGGCTGCCATAGCGCGAAGGTCGCGCCGGTCGGGTCCTGAATCACCGCCATTCTCCCAAACGTACCCACATCGAACGGAGGCGCCAGCACTTTGCCTCCGACCTCGGCCGCCCGCTTGGCGGTCGAGTCGGCGCTGTCCACGGCAATGTAGATCATCCAGTGCGGAGGTACTCCGGCCGAGCGCTGTTCCGGGCGCAAGGTGTACGCCGCGGCAGCATCGCGACCCTGCAGCCGGAATATCGTGTAAACCTCACCCGGCCCCATGGGGAATTCGTTGACCCCCCAACCGAACAGCGATCCGTAAAACTTCTTGGCGGCATCCTGGTCGGTGGTGGCGAGTTCAATCCAGCAGAAAGAGCCGGGACGATGCTTTTCGATGTGCGACATAAGGAGAAAGTATAGGCCGATTATGTGGCGGGAAAAAGGGCCTTCGTCTAAACACGCGGTCGATGTTTAGGAGCCACTTTCGAAGTGACCTGCGCAGCATAATTGCTGAAATCGCCGGTTAACAATAGTTACTTCTAGACTTCGAGTTCACCGACCATCAGCGCAACTTAAACCTGTGCTCGGGCTTCGGCTACCCCAGACGGCCTTAGTCCCTTAAATAAGAGCCAAAAACTCAGTGCTATATCGAAGATACCCATCGGCGTATCGAACCACCACAGGTTAACGATCTTGTCGAAGTCAGGGAAAATGTAGAAAACGAACGTACACGCCACGCAAAATGCGGACGAAATCACCCCGAAGGCAGCCAGTGCTCGAGGGATATAGCGGGACTTGAACCACAGGTAGCCGCAGACTGTGGATGCCAATGCATCAAACAGCAAACCAACGTAATAGTAGTCAAAACTCGTGCCGAGATAGAGCCTCGCCAGGGCCTGCAATCGCTCCGCTTCAAATGCTCGCAAGTAATCAGCGCCACTGAGGAGCCGCAGAGCGTCAAAGAGATTGAGTGTCATAACAAGCCACATCAAGACCCATACGAGTCTCCAGAATGCCGCAAGCAAGGCAAGGCCCCTATTGACCGGCTTGAGAATCACGTAGAGGGCTGTGACAAGCACGACAACGCCTGCGCAGTACATGAGATCGCCGGCGATACCGATACGAAAGAGTCGTTCGTGCGCCAGGATATTCCGAGCGGTTTCCGCGGCATTGTTCCCGACAATCAGACGGTTGTGGATACCAAAATTGACGCAGACCACGGTCGCGAACGTGATTAGGTAAGCAAAACCCGCCACTCTTGCAGCCGTTCGTTGTGATTCGTCGATAGGGCTGATTGTCATTTCATGACCTCCTAAGCTTCTACGAAGAATGAAGCGCATTAATCGCAGGAACTCTGGGCGCCTGATTTTAGCTCCTCAACGACTGATTGGCGTAATATCGCGATTTCACCACCAACCGGGAAGCCGGCTGGTGGTGAAATCGCCTGTTTACCGCAGCCGGAGGTTCCAGACCGCTCTGGGTCGGCTTCATTTCTCGCGCTTGCGGCGCATAACTTCTTGGCCGCTGGAGGGATCAGTGCGACAATTGGGCCGCGCTAAGGAGACCACCAAATGACATTTCAGCAGATCCTTGAAATCGTAGTAGTAGTGATCGTGGTCTACCTGGCGGTTCGTTTTTTTAGGAAAAGAGGATAAGCCAGGACGCCGTCTTCCGATCAGTGGGCACACCCGAACTGGCATGAACGGGCTCCGATTGCTGGTGTAAACGCCTGTCTTTGCAATCGCAGTCTCGGGACTGCTGGCCGTTCGTCTGACCGAGTGGCGCAATCGCAACCGGGCAGACACCCATTGAGGTGCCAATGAGTGTAATCGCCTGCTTACGTCAGCAATCCTCATTGCTCACGGATTTCTAGTTGGCAGCAGGTTGTGGACCTGCACGGGTGTCTTCTGCTCGAAGACGATCGATTCGAGCAGGAAGGTTATGGGGACATCATCGTCCTCTGGATACCTTTCGTAGAATGTGGTCATCGACCGTGAATGCTGGCTCACGTCGTCGTCGTAAAATAGCGCACGAAACGTTGATGGTAAGCGCTCCGTCTGCTTCCAACAAATCGATTCGGAAACGGAAGGCTGCGCCGCCCTTTCTGCGACCTGGCATCCTTCGTCGCTCCCTTGTCGATATCCGATGACGAACGCCCGGACGAACGCAAGCCGTTCTGAGGCGCTCCAGTGAAGCCACAACTTTGCCTCGCTCTCCGTGCGTGTCTGTGGAAACCTCGTTGAGCGGTATATGGGATTCGGGCTGTAGTCCGGCTTGGAAGAGCACGACGGCCACATAACGAGCGCGGATAACATAATGGCAACCCTCGACGCTTGTGTCATGGCTCTCCTTTTAAAAACACTACTCCTCTAAGCTCTGACACCAAAGAGGAGACGAGAGTTTCACGTCAACAGGAGAGTCAATTGGCGTAACATCCCTATAGCACTCATAATCCTGCCCCAAGGGGCTGAAAGACTCTAAGCTCTCTGCCCAAATCGGGGGCGATCGAAATGGACCCGCTGTCAACCTCTGTAAAATCATCATCAATCTCGGATAAGAACTGTTGAAACATCGCCATTACACTAGCGACCCTCAGCGCCTTGCTTCTGGATTCTAGCCATTCACCACCCCCAGCACCCGCCCCATCCCCTCGCGAAACTGCTCCGGCGGCGTAATCAAACTTACGATCAAATACCCATCCGTCGGGAAATCATAGAAGTGCCCCGGATGCACCAGCACCGAAACCTTGCGCAGGATTTCAATAGTCAAGTCCTCGTCGGACTGGGTCACCGGCACCCGCAACACCGCATACCATCCGCCTTCCACATCCAGCCGCTCGCACGCTTTTTGTTTCCCTAGTTGGCGGTCGAGTTCCTCCAGGTTGGCGCGCAGGCGATCCAGCAGCAACGGCTGAATCTGTCTCCTCTGCTCCAACAGGACTGGCGCCGCCAACTGTACCGGCGCGTTCATCGACAGATAGGTGTCGGCAATCACTTCCAGCCTCTCCAGCGCCGCCGAGACTTTGTCTTTCGGCCCGCTGGTCGTCACCCAAGCCAGCTTCATCTGCGGCAGTCCGGAGATCTTCGATAAGCCGCTAAGGGTAAAAGTCAGCGCCTCGGCGTTCACCGCAAATGTCGCCCGGGCCGCGCCGTCGTGCGGGTAATCGAGAAACACTTCGTCCACCATCAGCGCCAAGCCGTATTCCGCGCAGAAGGCGTTGAGCGCACTCCGCTCCGCGTCGCTCACATACGATCCAGTGGGATTGTTGGGATGCACGACCACCACCGCCCGCGTGCGATGGCTCACGGCTTTGTAGAGCGACGGAAAATCGATCTGCCAGCCATGATCGTAAAGCAGCGGATAGGGCACCAGCTTTACATCCTGCAGGTCGGCCAGAAACTCGAACAGCGGGTAGCTGGGCTTGGGAACCAAAATCTCGTCTTCGGCATTGCACAGCAGGCGAAACACGTAGGAATAACCTTCGCTGGTGCTGGTGGTCAGCACGATCGCGTCGGGATCGACGTCAAAACCCTCGTGCTGTTCCCGGTAGTAGGCCGCAACCGCCTCGCGCGCGCTGCGCAGGCCCCGCGGCTGGGGATCGTAGTCCATGGCCTCCGGGCGAGCCAGCGCACCCAGGATGGTCTCGGAATCGTAAGCCAGCCCGGCGCGAGTCGGGTTCGACACGGTCAGATCCAGCACTTCAAAGCCCGCCGCGGACACCTCCCGCTGCGCTTCAGTGAAGCGGTTGGGCGTCAGCTTCCAGTCGGTGCGGTGGGAGAACATGGGGCCTCAGCTTCTTAGGGAAACTACACATGATACTCGATTGAATCACTGAGAGATTGAAGCATTAAGGGATTGAGTCAATGATTCAATGACTCAATGGCCAAATGATTCAATTCCTCCTAGAATGTCATCCACGGGTGAGGACCCGCTATGGCAACTCAAGCTTCACGACTCACTACCCCGATGGTCCGCGAGGGCGGCAAGCTGCGCCCCGCTACCTGGGACGAAGCGCTCGACCGCGCCGCACAAGGTTTCCGCGGTGTTGTCGCAAAGAACGGTCCGCAGAGTTTTGGGCTGTTCAGCTGCTCCAAGACGACCAACGAGATGAACTTCCTGGCACAGAAGTTCGCGCGGGTGGTGATCGGCAGTAACAATATCGACAGCTGTAACCGCACTTGACACGCCCCTAGCGTCGTCGGTCTGGCGACGGTATTCGGCGCAGGTGGCGGCACCAGCTCCTATCGTGAGATAGAAGAGACGGACCTGATCGTCCTCTGGGGATCGAATGCCCGGGAGACGCATCCCATCTTCTTTCACCACGTGCTGAAGGGAATCCACAACGGGGCGAAACTCTTCGTCGTGGACCCTCGGCGGACCAGCTCTGCCCAGTGGGCGGAGAAATGGCTGGGGCTGCATGTGGGAACGGACATCGCGTTGGCGAATGCCGTCGCCCGGGAGATTCTTGTCGCCGGACTCGAGAATCGCAGCTTCATCGAAAACGCCACCAGTGGCTTTACCGAATTCCGGCAGCACGTGGAGACCTACACGCTCGAGTATGCGGAAAAGCTTTGCGGCGTGCCGGCAGAGTCAATTCGCGAACTGGCCCACGCCTACGCCCGCGCCGACCGCGCCCAGATCTGCTGGACGCTGGGCATCACCGAGCATCACAACGCGGTGGACAACGTTCTGGCATTGATCAACCTGAGCCTGTTGACCGGACATGTAGGATGTTACGGCTCCGGGGTGAATCCGCTGCGCGGGCAGAACAACGTCCAGGGTGGGGGCGACATGGGCGCGCTGCCTGACCGCTTGCCTGGGTTCCAGCACGTGGAGAACGATGCGCTGCGCGCCAAGTTCGAGAAAGCCTGGGGCACGACGATTCCGCCCAAGAAAGGCTGGCATTTGAGCGGAATGTTTGACGCCATGGAGCGAGGCGAACTTAAAGGGCTCTACGTGATTGGCGAAAATCCCGCCAACTCGGAATCCGACCAACACCGAACCATGAAGCTGTTGAAGAGTCTCGACATCCTGGTGGTGCAGGACATGCTCATGTCAAAAACCGCCGAGATGGCTGACGTGGTCTTCCCCGCAGCCGCCGGATGGTGCGAATCCGAGGGCACCGTCACCAACAGCGAACGCCGCGTGCAGCGTGTGCGGCGCGCACTGCCACCTCCGAAGGGGGTGCGCGATGACATTGAGATTCTTTGCGATCTGGCGCGCCGAATGGGCCGCGACCTGGGCAATCCAACTTCGGAAGAACTCTGGAACGAACTGCGCAACCTGAGCCCGGTGCACGCGGGCATGAGCTATGCCCGCCTCGAGGCGATGCAGGGCCTGCAGTGGCCTTGCTACGACGAGAACCATCCTGGTGAGCAGTACCTGCACGGGCGCCTGTGGGCGCGTCCGATCGTCGGTCCGCGGGCACCGTTCAGTTGTGCCACGCAGGTGCCTCCGGTCGACGCGCTCAACCAGGATTTTCCGCTTCGCCTGACCACCGGCCGCCGCCTCGATTCCTATAACACCGGGGTGCAGACGTCACGCTACTCGTCGCCATTGCGCCACGGCGAAACGATTGACCTGTCGCCCGAAGACGGCCAGAAATACGGCGTTCACGAGGGAGAAACCGTACGCGTAGTGTCGCGGCGTGGTGCAGTGAAGGCGCCCGTGCGTTTCGATCCCGGCCTGCGTCCTGGACTGGCGTTCATGACGTTACACTTTCCCGACCAGGTTGCGACCAACGAGCTGACCATCGACGCGGTGGACCCGAAGTCGGGAACGTCAGAGTTCAAAGCCACCGCGGTACGGATCGAGAAGGTGGGCGACACAGTCGCGGTTGCGGACTAGCGTCGCGACCGCTGAGCATTCGGGCCCCGCGCACTAATTCCGGGGCATTAATTGGGAAGGGCGCGACTTTAGTCGTGCTGAACAGCTGCGCGTAAGTCGGGGGACCTTCCCGGTATCGAACCGAACAGTCACCGATACGCCAGAGTTCCAAACAACATGGACCTGCACTTCACCGCAGACGAACCAACCGCAGAAGAGCAAGCGGCGGTCGACGGAGTGGCAACACTCATCCGCGCCGACGGCTCTAAGCGCACCTATCTCTTGCCGGTTCTTCATGCCATCCAGAATCGCATCGGCTGGATCAGCCCGGGCGCGTTGAACTATGCCAGCCGCGTGCTCGCCGTCCCGCCCGCCGAGGCCTTCGGTGTCGCTGACTTCTACGGACTTCTCTCCACCCGCAAACAGCCGCCCGCCGTGGCTCATATTTGCGATGACATTGCCTGCAAGGTGAAAGGCGCTGACCAGCTCTGTGCCGCGATGGAGAAACTGCATGGGCCTGAAGGCTCCAGCGCCGACGGCAAGGCCACCTGGTACCGCAGCCCGTGTCTCGGCCTGTGTGAATACGCTCCAGCCGTTCTGGTTCGCACCGCCGGTGAGAAGCCCAACGACCAGCTTCTCGCATCCCCTAAGGCGATTGATGTCGAGACCGCCATGCGGGGCCGCCAGATTCCGCAGCCGATCCTGAGCTCCTCGGTTCCACAGAAAGGCCAGCCTGGACTGAAATTGCTGCGCCGGGTGGGACAGGTCAATCCCGAAAGCCTCGACGATTACCGCGCCACCGGCGGCTTCCAGGCCTTGCGTCGCGCCATTGCCATGGGGCCGGGGGAAGTCATCCGTGAAGTCATGGCCTCAAAGCTGGTAGGCCGCGGCGGAGCTGCGTTCCCCGCGGGTCAGAAATGGAACGCGGTGCGCCTCACTTCCCTGCCGCGCTACCTGGTGTGCAACGCCGATGAATCCGAACCCGGCACCACCAAAGATCGTGTGATCCTTGAAGGCGACCCTTACGCCCTGGTCGAGTCCATGATCATTGCCGGCTACGCCACCGGATGCGAGCAGGGATACCTCTACATCCGCGGCGAATACCCACTGTCCGCTCGCCGCATGGAACACGCCATTCGCGAGTGCCGGTCGCGCGGCTTCCTGGGTGACAACATTCTGGGTGACGGTGTGCGCTTCGATATCGAAATCCGCATCGGCGCCGGAGCCTACATCTGCGGCGAGGAGACCGCGCTGCTGAACTCCATCGAAGGCAATCGCGGCGAGCCCCGCAACAAGCCGCCTTTCCCCACCCAAGTCGGACTCTTCGGACGTCCCACGGTCATCAACAATGTCGAGACACTGATTAACGTTCCGCACATCGTGCTCGAGGGCGGAGAAGCGTTCGCCGCGATCGGCACGGCTGGCTCGACCGGAACCAAGCTGTTCTGCCTCTCCGGACACGTAGCCCGGCCGGGAGTCTACGAAGCGCCCTTCGGAGTCACCCTGCGCCAGTTGCTCGATATGGCGGGAGGGATCGCGGGCAGCGGAAAGCTGCAAGCCGTTCTGATTGGCGGGGCCGCGGGAGCCTTCGTGGGACCGAACGATCTCGATATTCCCATGACCTTTGAGGGTACCCGCGCCGCCGGCGCAACCTTGGGATCGGCGGTGGTGATGCCCTTCGACGACGCCGTTGATCTGCGAGGAATCCTGCTGCGTATCGCTTCGTTTTTCCGCGACGAGTCCTGCGGCCAGTGTGTTCCCTGCCGCGTCGGCACCGTGCGCCAGGAAGAGATCCTGCACCGCTTGCATTGCGGCAAGCCGTTGTCTTCGCCCGGCGGCGAAGTCGTACTGCTCAAGGAGGTTGGGCAGGCGATGCGCGATGCCTCCATCTGCGGCCTGGGCCAGACTGCCTCCAGCGCGATTGAATCAGCACTGGCCCGGTTCCCGGTGTTCGGGGGCAAGCCATGAGCACGCAAAACGCCCCCGACCTGACGACGCCGGTCCCACGCGGCCCGCTGCCCATATTGCCGCCGCCGCGTCCGGCGCGCACGGTTGAGATCACGATCGACGGTAAGGTTGTTGCTGTCCCTGAGGGTTCGACGTTGCTCCAGGCCGCGCGCAGCGTTGGCATCGACACCCCCACGCTTTGCTTCCTCGAAAATCTCACCCCGGTCAACGTATGCCGCATTTGTGTGGTCGAGGTCGTGGGTTCACGCACCCTGGTTCCGGCGTGCTCGCGCACCGTCGAGCCCGGCATGGTAGTAAAGACGGACTCCGAGCGGGTGCGCCTGAGTCGACGCCTGGTGCTGGAGTTGCTGGCATCGTCGGTGGACGTCTCCACCGCGCCTCAGTTCCAGGAATACATGCGCCGCTACGACGCCAAGCCGGAGCGGTTCGGGACACCCGCGCCGCCGGCGCCAACCGGCGAGCGAGATGCTTCGCATCCCGGCCATCATCACGCTCCGGAGCCGAGCCATGCTGCGGCCGTCGCCCAGTCGGTCAAGATCGACAACGACCTCTACGTCCGCGACTACGGCAAGTGCATCCTCTGCTACAAGTGCGTGGAAGCCTGCGGCACCGACGCCCAGAACACCTTCGCCATCGCGGTTGCCGGACGCGGCTTCGACGCACGCATCTCCACCGAATACAACGTTCCGTTGACCGATTCGGCATGCGTGTACTGCGGCAACTGCATCGGCGTTTGTCCCACCGGCGCGCTGATGTTCCGCAGCGAATACGAAATGCGCCAGGCCGGCACCTGGGATGAATCCAAGCAAACGAAGACCGACACTATCTGCCCGTACTGCGGCGTAGGCTGCACTCTTACCCTGCAAGTGCAGGACGAGAAGATCGTCAAGGTAACTTCGCCGCTCGACCAGCAAGTCACCCACGGGCACCTGTGCATCAAAGGCCGCTTCGGCTGGGAGTGGGTAAACCAGAAATAGGCCGCCACGTCACACCCTCACGTGACCTGCATCCCTGACACATCGACGCCCCCGCGAAACAATGACTGCTGCAGGCCAAGCCAGCCGCCTCGAGGTATATAATGACGACCTTCGCTATGGAACCAGTTACGCAGTATGAACTTCGCTTAGCCGAGCGCATGTCGCGTCTCGGCACTGAAACTGCCTTTGAGGTCCTGAACAAGGCACGCGCCCTGGAGCGCCAGGGCAAACAGATTATTCATCTGGAAATTGGCGAGCCCGACTTCGACACTCCCGGCAACATTGTGGAAGCTGGCGTTCAGGCCCTGAAAAAGGGCTGGACCCACTACGGGCCGTCCGCCGGTTTGCCGGAACTGCGCCAGGCCATCGCCGAAGAAGTCAGCCGCTCCCGCGGGATCAAGGTCACGAGCGACGAGGTGGTCGTCGTCCCCGGCGGCAAGCCCATTATTTTCTTCAGCATTTTGGCGTTAGCTGACATTGAGGATGAGGTCATTTATCCCAATCCCGGCTTCCCGATCTATGAGTCGATGATTCGCTACGTTGGGGCCAAGGCCGTGCCCATCCGGCTGCGCGAAGAGAAGGATTTCGGCTTCGACGTGAACGAACTGGCTTCGCTGATCACCGACCGCACCCGGCTGATCATCATTAACTCGCCGCAGAACCCCACCGGCGGCGTGCTTACCCAGCAGGACATCCGCGACATTGCCGACGTGATCGGCGACCGCAACATCATGGTGCTGTCCGACGAAATCTACAGCCGCCTGATTTTCGACGGTGGCCAGCACCATTCCATCATGTCACTGCCCGGCTTCCAGGACCGCACCATCCTGCTCGACGGCTTCTCCAAGACCTATGCCATGACCGGCTGGCGCATGGGCTACGGTGTGATGCGGGCCGACCTCGCGCCCCACATCACCCGCCTGATGACCAACTCGAATTCCTGCACCGCCAGCTTTACCCAGGTAGCCGGGATCGAGGCCGTCCGCGGCGACCAGACTTCGGTGGACCGCATGCGCAACGAATTCCAGCGCCGTCGCGATGCCTTCGTAGCCGGACTGAACAAGATCAAGGGCTTCTCCTGCCGCATGCCCAAAGGCGCGTTCTACGTGTTTCCCAACATCACCGGAACAGGCTGGAAGTCGAAGAAGCTGGCCGATGCGTTGCTGGAAGATGCGGGCATCGCGGGCTTGTCCGGAACTTCGTTTGGCGAATACGGCGAAGGCTACCTGCGCTTCAGCGTAGCCAATTCGCTGGAGAACCTGAATAAGGCGCTGGAGCGGATCGACGACTGGACGAAGAAGAATTTGTAGCGCCGGCGTCCCGCCGGCTGTCGCGGGGGCGTCCTCGCCCCCGCTTTCTGCAAGGCAAACAAAGCAAGCATGCCGCCGTCCCGCCTGGTGTAATCTGCTCCCGTCATGCCCGCAATAGCCAAGAAAACTACCAGCGTGAAGCCCACCGCCACTCGTCCCCACATGCCCGGCTACGGCATCCCTGAGACCAGGAAAGGCCTGCTCCCCTGGAGCTGGGCCGAGCAGCGTTTGAAGAAGTCGCACAACTACTGGATCTCCACCACTAAGCCCGACGGCTCGCCACACACCATGGTGGTGTGGGGACTCTGGGACAAAGGCGCTTTCTATTTCAGCACCGGAGCAAAGTCGCGCAAGGCGCGAAATCTCGCCAAGAACCCGCACTGCGTGGTTGCTACAGACTATGCTGCCGAGGCAGTCATCCTCGAGGGTAAGGCGAGCCTTACCGATGACCCCGCGACCCTCAAGTGGTTCGGCCGGGCGTACGAGAAGAAATACAAATGGGACATGCAGAACTTCGCTGAGCCCATCTATGTGGTTCGCTCGCAGGTGGCGTTCGGACTCTACGAGAAGCGATTCCAAGGGAGCGCTACTCGCTGGCAGTTCTAATCCGCTTGCCCTTGGTGAATGCACGGATTGCCGGCGGGCCGCCGGCGCTACCCTTGTTCATGCATCACCCCCTCTTGTGATTACCCTCACTGCCCCACCGGACATTCCCGGATAGCCTCGGTTTGCGGACCATTTTGCGCGCCTGCAGCCTTGTGCCTGGCGCCGAAGGACTTAAAGACATGGCCATCAAGAATTCCAGCACCGGAACCACGACTCGCGAGTATTCCATCGACGATTTGAAGATTGCCGCTAACCAGATGCGTGGCTACGACTTGGTAGCCTTGTGCGCAGCCGGTTCCGGGCATGCCGGGGGCACGCTGTCCATCATGGACATCACCGCCGCCCTGTATTTGCGGGTCGCCGATCATGATCCGCAGCGTCCCTCCTGGGAAGATCGCGACCGTATCGTGTGGTCCACCGGCCACAAAGCGCCCAGCCTGTATCTCGGGCTCGCCTTCGCCGGTTTTTGTCCGCTGGACGAAGTGGCACTCCTCCGCAAGCTGTGGACGCCTTACCAGGGACATCCGCATTGGCTGAAGCTGCCCGGCGTCGAAGTTTCCACTGGATCGCTGGGGCAGGGCCTGAGTATAGCCGTGGGTATCGCGCTGGCCGGCAAGCTCAATGGCAAGAACTACAAGACGTTTTGCATCATGGGCGACGGCGAACAGCAGGAAGGCCAGATCTGGGAAGCGGTGATGGAAGCCGCGCACCACAAGCTCGACAACCTGGTCGGCATTGTGGACTGCAACCGGCTGCAGATTGACGGCAAGGTTTCCGACGTCATGAACATCGATCCCCTGGATGACAAGTACCGCAGCTTCGGCTGGGAAGTTGTCCGCATTGACGGCCACGATATGAAGCAAGTGGTGGAAGCGCTGGAAAAAGCCAAGGCGTCCACCGGGAAGCCCATGGTTATCATGGCCGAGACGATTAAGGGCAAGGGTGTAAGTTTCATGGAAGACCTGGCCGGCTGGCATGGCCGCTCGCCCAACCAGGAAGAGTTGGTCAAAGCCCTCACCGAACTCGGGCTGCTGGAGAAGATTCCTTACCAGCGCCTGCTCGACACCGCCAAGTTCTACCAGGCTGAGGTGGACAAGCGGCTTGACGCCAAGATGCCCAAGTTCAGCCGCAACTTCTGGTGGAACACCCCCGAGAACATGAAAGTGCAGATGAAGCCCACGCGCATGGGCTTCGGCCAGTCGCTGGCAGAAAATGGTAGCGACGAACGCGTGGTGTGCCTTGGACTGGATATCTCCGGGTCCATCACCATCAGCGAGTTTTACGCCAAGAATCCCGAACGCAAGAACCGCTGGATCAGCATGGGTATCGCTGAGCAGTCGGCGACCTCGGCCGCCGCGGGCCTGGCCAAAGAAGGCAAGCTCCCGGTGCTGGGCACCTATGCCACCTTCGCGGCAGCGCGCAATCTCGACCAGATTCGCACTTCGGTCTGCTATGGCAACTTCAATGTGATGATTGCCGGCGCTCACGGCGGCGTCTCGGTCGGCCCCGACGGCGCCACCCACCAAGCGCTGGAAGACCTTTTCGCCATGTGTGGCCTGCCCAACATGTCAGTGGTCGTGCCCTGTGACTCAGTAGAGACGCGCAAGGCTACGACTTACCTGTTGCTCCGGCACGATGGGCCGAAGTACATCCGCTTCGCCCGTGAGGCCACTCCAATCGTTACCGACGACAAGACGCCATTTGTTTTTGGAAAAGCCAATGTCACCCGGTTCCGCCAGGAAGCGCCGAATTTCATTGACGCCTTCGAAACCAAACTGGCGGCGGAGTACCAGAACGAGCACGAGGACTTGACCATCATTGCCTGCGGTCCGATGGTGCCGGAAGCCATGCGCGCCGCCTGGATCCTGAAAAAAGATTTCGGATACGAAACCCGCATCGTGAACTTGCACACGCTCAAGCCCATTGACGAGGCGGCCATCGTGCGGGCAGCCCGGGACACCGGCGTAGTTGTGACCGCGGAAGAGCACCAGATCGGCGGCTTGGCCTGGCGGGTAAGCAGCGTCATTACCGAAGCTCCCCAGATCTACGGCGTGCCCGTGATCACGGGCGCTATCGGCGTCAAGGACCGTTTTGGCGACTCTGGCGCACCCTGGGAACTGATCAAGGAGTTTGAAGTCAGCGCCGAGCACATCGCCCACAAAGCGGTAGAGTTGATGGGGTTCAAGAAAGAGCGGCACGAGCGTGAGGAGCGGGTGCTGTTCGCTGGCCCAACCCGCTAGTCGTTGCGGGCAAACGCTCTTGCGGTCGCTGGCCAGCCGGCTCTACGCCGGTTCTACTTCACCGCAATCACCAGCAGGGTGACATCATCCTGCAGCTGGGCTCCGCAGTGGTCCATCACCGCTGCCAGAATAGTTTGCTTGAGTTCTTCCGCCGTCTGCTGACGGTTAGCGACGGCCAGGTCTCGCAGTCGCTCTTCCCCAAAATCCTTGCCGCTGGCATTGTTGGCCTCAACGATCCCGTCGGTGTAGAGCACCAACCGGCTTCCTGGCTCGAGTGCCACTTCCTTCTCCCGGTAATCCCAGTTCTCGAAGGCGCCCAGGACGGCGCCCTCGCTCAGCAACCGCTCACAAGAACCATCGGCGCGCACCAGCAATGGCGGCAGGTGTCCGGCATTGCTGTACACCAGTCGCCGGGCATCGGCATCGAGCAACGCGTGAAACAGCGAAATGAATTTTCCCGAGCGGCGGACATGGAGGTTCAAGTCGCGGCAGATCTCGGCCGGGTTGCTGGCACACTGCATCTGCGGCTTCAGTGTGGCCTGCAAATTGGCCATCAGCAACGCCGCCGGCAAGCCCTTGCCCGCCACATCGGCAACGCAGATGGCCGTGTGCTGGTCCGTTTCTATTACGTCAAAATAATCTCCACCCACAAAGCGCGCAGGCAGGTAGGCGACGGCGATGTCGCACCCCAGCGGTTGCGGGAGTTGCTCAGGCAGGAAGCGGCGCTGGGTTTCGATCGCATCGTTCAGTTCCGCGCTCAAGTACGAACGCTGCCGCCGTTGGGTGCGGGACCGCTCCACCTGGTGGCGAACACTGGCCAGCACCTGCTGGTTGTCCCAGGGCTTCTGCACAAAGTCGCAAGCCCCGCGGCGCATGGCCTCAACCGCCAGGTCCACGTTGCTCCACGCTGTCATTACTACCACCGGCAGGTGCTGGTCCATGGCGCGGATGCGCGTCAGCAAGTCGAGACCTTCCCGTCCCGACGTGGTGTCGCGGGTATAGTTGAGGTCCAGCAGCACCAGATCAAACTCGCGGCGTGCCAGGCTGTCCAACAGCGATGCCGGCCCGCTGACCAGTTCGGTCTCGTAGCCCTCGCCCTTCAGCAACAGGCGCAGGGCCTCGCACACGGTCTCCTGGTCGTCCGCAATCAGCACCCGCGGCGCATGGAAAGTGAAACTCGGGTCCGGATGGGAGTCCAAATCGGGGGAGGCACCTGGGTGTGTCCACAGCCCGCGCCCCTCGTCGGCCAGCAGGTGTACGGCGGTTTCCATGAAAATAGGAATGGCACGGCGCGTACCGTTCTCACCGCTTGCTTAATACATTGAATTCAAAGAGCTATATCAACCCTCCCGAAACGCCCGGGCGCGCCAGATTGTACGCTCGTGGGATGTAAGTGTCCGAAATCGGACGGTTGGCTGCCCGATCATTGGTTCTCAGTTGGTTACAGGGTGGCGCAGCGCGCCGGGGTAGTATGATTTGTTGGGCCCCAGATAGCTTATCTGCAAGACTTCCAACCCGAGAGAACGCATGACCAGGAAATTCCGTGTTTTTGCCACCTGCGACATCGGCGAGTCGCTTGAACTGCTGCGCCAGCGCGGTTATGAGGTTGAGGTCTATCCCCAACCCGAAGCCCCGCCCAAGAAACTGATTCTGGAAAAGGTCAAATCCGGCATCGACGGGCTGATCACGACGCTGCGCGATCCCATTGACGCCGAAGTCTTCGAGGCCGGCAAAGGCACGCTAAAGGTGGTGGCCCAGATCGCGGTGGGCTTCGACAATATCAACCGCGCCGACGCCAACCGTTACAAAGTCCCTTTCACCCACACTGCCGACGTGCTCACCGAAGCCACCGCCGAGTTTGCCTTTTTCCTGATGGGCGCGCTGGCCCGCAAGATGTGGACGGCCGAGCACCTGACCCGCGAGAACAAGTGGGGCTACTGGCATCCGTACCTGCCGTTCCTGGGTGACGAAGTCACCGGGAAAACCGTCGCCATCGTCGGCACCGGACGCATCGGGCTGGCCATGATCAAGAAGTGCGCCGGGTTCGACATGAACATGCTGTGCTATGACCCGGCGTATCAGAACCACGAATACGTAAAGGCCATCCAGGAACTGAAAGACTTACAATACGACCGCGGCATCTCGCGGGAAAAGACCTGGATCAAGTATGTGACGCTTGATGAGGCACTGACCAGCGCCGACTTCGTCAGCGTGCACGTGCCGCTGCTGCGCGAGGGCGAGAGCACCACCCCGACGTACCATCTTTTCAACGAACGTACCTTGCGGATGATGAAACCGACGGCGTTTCTGGTGAACACCTCCCGCGGCCCGGTACTGGACGAGGCCGCCCTGGCCAAAGCGCTGCGCGAGAAATGGATCGCCGGCGCCGCCCTCGATGTCTACGAAAAAGAGCCGCTCCCGGCTGACTCGCCGTTACGCGACCCCCCCATCGAAGACCGCTGCCGCCTGCTTCCCCACTTCGCCAGCGCTGCCCGCATCACCCGGCTTTCCACCGACCCCAACCGGGGTATGGCCGGACGCTGCGTGCAAGGGTTGATTGACGTGCTGGAAAGCAACTATGGCGGAGATTTTACGAAGATGCCTTACGTGGTGAACAAGGAGGCGTTTACTCGTTGATCATAGAATATCTTCGAACTACCTAGCCTCCACCGCGCCTGACTGGTTGCGGCTTGTAGACGACTTCAACCGGTTTTCCGTTCCACATGCCCAGGTAAAGCGACTCGGCACCGAGCGTCGGCTCAGGACGGTGGTAGGAGGAAGCCAACGCAACGAACCTGTCTCCCCAGGCCTGTTCTACTTCAAGCGCCACCGCGTAAGGCAGATACTTCTCGTAAACTCCAGGCTGCTGATTTGGGGCTTCTGAGCGATCCATGGTCGGCCGTTCCACGGAGTTTAGAAAAACGCGGAAGCCCTCGATCTCATCCAGAAGTTTCCTCCCCTCGGCCGTCGGCGCTTTCATCAGATGCAGGAAGCTCACATTCAGCACGGCAAAGAGTCCCGCAACTGCAACTACAGGCCAACCAAACGCGCCTCCTAGCACAACGCTTCCCATTAGGATGGATGCGAGGCAGCACACGAGGAATGCGCCGAGTAGAGCGGTTCGACCGACCAGTGCAACATCGAACTTCATCCGCGCCGCTTTATACAGATCGCGGATCCTGAGAAGAAGAAATACCAAATAAAATGCGCCCGGAGCCATCAGTGCCAATGACACAACCAGCGCAAACCATTCATCCATGCGGCGCGGCATGGCGGCGATGCAAAGGCCGAGTGCCGACAGAACGGTACCGACGATTACGTACTCGCGGTTCTCTTCGAACCACCTTCCCACGGCCGCGCGGCGCAGCATATCAGCCATTTTGGCCACCACAAGACAGGTACGCCCATCCAGCATGCTGATGGTCATGCCCTTCTTTTTGTGAGAGCGGAGCAACTCCTCGAGGAAAATTTGTTCTTCAGGAGGCAATGTTGCCTGCCCAAGGGTTACGCCATGAATGGGCCGCAGCACCGCAACGCTACCCTCGGACTCCATTGTGACCAGTCCCTTTGACACAAGACTGAGCAGGCTCGACCACACGGTGCGATCGTCGAAGGTCTCTTTCCAAACATATCGCAGCATTGCTGGAGAGACGTCGCGCGGCGGGCTATAAACAGACACGATCGTGCCAGGCTTTGGGTCGCGTCCGACCGATGCCCAGGCGAAGACGTAGTAGGCAATAACCCCAAGCACACTCGAAACTAGCGCCGGACTCACCATCTTTGGTGAGACACACTAATCCCAGGTTACGTAGATTGCAAATGGGAAAACCGGTCTACTCGCTGACCGAGTGCTCTTCGTTCTGCGCCCGCAGGACGCGGTCGACGGAATAGGGGGCGCGCTGGGTGGGTTCGTGGAAGTGGCGCACTTGCATTTCGCCCAACAATCCGATGGCCAGCATGTTGAACCCCGCCAGCAACAGGACTGCGGCAAAAATCATGAGTGGGCCGTGCTTGGTCATCACGTCCGCATGGTTCAGGAATTTCTCCGCAAACAGCCAGACCGTGACTGCCGCCCCCCCGAAGATACTCATCATGCCCACGGTGCCGAAGAAATGCAGCGGGCGAGACAGGTAACGCAGCAGGAAGCGAATGGTGATCAGATCAAAGAACACCCGGAACGTCCGCCCGATGCCGTAATGCGACGCTCCGCGCTCGCGGTTGATGTTCCGGATGGGCACTTCGCAGATGGATGCCCCATGCCACGACGCCAGCGCCGGAATAAAACGGTGCAACTCCCCGTACAGCGGGACCTGCTCCAGGATTTCGCGGCGGTAGGCCTTGAAGGTGGTGCCAAAATCGTGGATATCCACGCCACTCAGCTTGGCCATCAGCCAGTTGGCGCAGCGCGAGGGAATGCGGCGCAGCCACAGGTTATCAATCCGCTGCTTGCGCCACCCGCTGACGATGTCGTACCCCTCGGCAATTTTCTCCAGGAAGACCGGGATGTCGGCGGGATCATGTTGCAGATCGCCGTCCATGGCGATGATGTACTCGCCGCGCGCATGGTCGAAACCGGCCGCCAGCGCCGAGGTTTGGCCGAAGTTGCGCCGCAGCTTGACCACAGCCACCCGGCTGTCGATTGCAGCTACTTCCTTCAAGATGTGGAACGTACGGTCGGTGGAACCGTCGTCGACCAGCACCATCTCAAAGCTTTCGCCGTGGGCTTCCATGACCGCTTTCAGACGGTCATAGAGGTCGGTCACATTCTCCTGCTCGTTATGCAGCGGGACCACGATGGAATACTTGGGCATGAATAACTTATTATACGGGCCCGGTCCCATTTTCCTGCAATTGTTATCCGCACCTTGGGGAGTGTCCCGAATCCAGAACAATACCCCCGCAATCCGAGGTTAGGCGTATCATTTGGCTGAATGGTGTTGGCAATCCTGTGTCCAGTCCAATCAGCTACTTACGCGGGAGGGGAGCCCGCCAGAATGGATACGATAATGCTGATCATGTTCGGCGCGGTGATTTGCATGACAAGCTCGCTCACTTTCATGGAGGTCGGTACGCGGGCAAATCCGGAGGCCGCGGCGGCGTCTTCTTGGGATTGTTCTGGATCTCCTTCATCACCATCTCAATGGCTTTCTCCAGTTGAGGATCCTGCCCCTTGACCACCAGGTCGGGACGGTTCTCGACCACTACGTCAGGTTGCACTCCCTTGTTCTCGATTAGCCACTTGCTGTCCAGACCATAGAGGGCGAACTCCGGCCGGGTAATGTACCCGCCGTCAATCAGGGGCATCTGACCGCGGATACCGCGAACTCCACCCCAGGTGCGCTCGCCAATGAGCGGCCCCAGCTTGTACTGCTTGAAGAAGTAGCTGAAGAAGTCCCCATCGGAAGCGGCGTAGTGGTTCGTGATGCAGGCCATGTAGGCGTTGGCTACCGGAAATGGAAACGGGTTGCTCTCAAAGTTTCGCGCCGATTGCATGGCGGCCAGCACCCGCCGCAGCCGCGCGAAGATGAGTTGATCGACAAAACCTCCTCCGTTGTAACGCACGTCGAAGATGAGGCCTTCTTTGCGGACCTGCGGGAAGTACTGCTTCA
The DNA here is from genome assembly GCA_020073665.1 of Terriglobia bacterium. GTDB lineage: Bacteria > Acidobacteriota > Terriglobia > Terriglobales > Acidobacteriaceae > JAIQEU01. The sequence continues at coordinate 91,403 of JAIQEU010000016.1, read as the reverse complement.
CGAATTCATCCAGGCCGGGCGCGCCCATGTCGGGCAGGTAGACGTAGCCCACGCGCCCCTTGGTGGCGGCTTCGACTTTCTTGCGATTGCCTTCAATCCAGTTCAGTTCGTGCAAGTCATACTCGTCTCCGATGGGTTTCACCTGCACGGTGTGGGAGCCTTCTTCGGACGGTTTCGAGTTGATGGTCAGGGTCACGGTTTCGTTCACCGTGTTGACCATTAACTCGTACGGGGTCTGTGGCGCTTTCAAGGCACGGCCGTTGATCGCTACCAGGTAGTCACCTTCCTTCACATTCACTCCCGGTTCGGTGAGCGGTGAACGCACCTTCTGGTCCCAGTTCTCCCCGGGATAGATTTTCTTGATGCGGTACATGCCGGTGGCCTTGTCGACCTCATAGTCGGCGCCCAGCAAACCTACATTTATCGGGTGAAGGTCGGGAAAGTCTCCGCCGCCCACGTAGGTGTGCGAATTAGAGAGCTCGCCGATCATGTCGCCCAGAATGTAGGTCAGGCTGTAGCGGTCAGCTACGTAGGGCAGCAACTGGGCGTACTTATCGTGCATCTTCTGCCAGTCCACTCCGTTCATGGCCGCTTCATAGAAGAAGTCGCGTTCCTGCCGCCACACTTCTTCAAAAATCTGCTTCCACTCCTGGGGTGGATCTACCTCGGCCCGCATGCCCGCGAGGTTGAGTGCTCCGTCGCCGACCTTTTTCGCACCATCGGGCTTGGCGTCGACGATCCCGTAGGACGGCCCCGCCGGACCGCGCGCTTCATACAGCACTTTGGAACCGTCGAAGGAAATAGCAAAACGTTCCACACCGTCGATCAGGTCTTTGCTCTTGCGCTCCTTCAGGTCGTAAACCCGGAGGGCTGAGGTCTCGCCCGGGAGCGGGCCGTCCAACCCCTGTATTGGCACAGTCGTGTAATAGAAGAAGCCCTTGGCCGCGCCGATCGAGCGAATCACGGCCGGATCGGTGGGCAGAGCCACGACCCGCTCCTGCAGGCCGTCGAGGTCAATGCGAAACTCGACCGGCTTCTCCTTGTCTTTATCTTTATCTTTATCTTTATCTTTATCTTTATCTTTGTCTTTATCGTTGTCCTTAGCTTCCTTGCCTTTGTCTTTGGACTCGGCTTTGGCTTCGCCCTTGGCAGCCGTTGCGCTGGCGGCAGGCTCTTCTTTCTTTACCTGGGCCTCGTCGCTGAGTGCGGGGAAAGGCGAGGGCTCATCCTTCTTCAGGGTCACCACGTAGATCCGGGTGGTCTTAGGGTTGGCGAACTCGAAATCAATGTTCCCGAGTACCTCGTTGAAGTCACGGTCGGAAAGGAAGTAAAGATATTTCCCTTCGGGATCAAACAGGGGAGCGTAGCTGTTGGTCATGCTGGTGGTGACCGGAGTGATTTTGCGGTCGGCCAGCGAATACAGGTTTATCGTCGAAAGAAAGTTTTCCCCGTTCTTGTCGTAGGCCAGCCACTTGCTGTCCGGAGACCAGTTGTAGTTCCCGAATTCACCGTAGTGTCCCTGGTCGACCTGCACCGGTTTCTTCTCGTTGATGTCCACATACCACAGGCGCACATCCTTGTCGGACCAGGCAATCTTCTTGCTGTCGGGAGCCCAGACCAGGCCATACTTGAAGCCCTTGTATCCGCTGGTCACCTGCTGCTCCTTGCCCATGCCATCGTGCGGCGTGATGTAGATCTCATCTTCTCCGGTGCGGTCGGAAACATAGGCGATCCAGCGCCCGTCGGGAGACCAAGCCACGTTTTTCTCGCGGATACCGGGGGTGCGGGTCAGGTTGCGAACGCTGCCGTCCTTGGCCGGCGCGGTAAAGACGTCGCCGCGCGCGGAAAATACCGCACGCTTCCCTTCCGGCGAAATGTCAAAGTCCGAAACGTTCTTGCTGACGCTGACCCAACGCTTCATGCTCTGGTCGTGTTCTCCAGGCACATAGATGGTCAGCTTTTTCGGCTCTTTGGATTGGAAATCGAGGGTGTACAGATATCCGGCGTTTTCAAAAACAATCCCGTCCGGACCCAGGCTCGGCCACATCACGTCAAACTCGGTGAAGTGCGTGATCTGCTCCACCTGCTTGCTGTTCAGGTCGTAACTGTAGAGGTTGAGGTGATGCTCGGGACCGCGATCGGAACTGAAATAGATGGTGTTGCCGTGCCACATAGGGAAGGAATCGGTCCACTCCGTGTGCGGTATGGTGGCATCGACGGTGTTGTTCTTCAGGTCGTAGATGGTAATGTCCTGCGCAAGGCCGCCGGTGTAGCGCTTCCACTGGCGGAAATTGCGGAAGATCTGGTTGTACGCGACCTTGTTTCCATCCGGCGAAAACGAGGTCAGCCCGCCCTGGTTCATGGGCAACGGTTCGGGCAAGCCACCGTCAATGCTGACGCTGAAGGGACGCTTGGTCCATCCGTTGGATGCATCGCTGCGCGACAGGAAGACAATCCGCTTGCCGTCAGGAAACCAGGTGACGACTTCATTAAGGATGCCCATGCGGTCGCTCAGCGGCTGGGCGGACCCCTGGTAGAAAGTCAGTTGCTTCGGCTGTCCACCTTCGGCAGGCATCACGTAGACGTTGAAGTTGCCATCGTACTGGCCGGTGAACGCGATCCACTTGCCGTCGGGTGAGAACTTGGGAAACAGTTCGCGGCCCGCGTGCGACGTGATTTGCCGCGCCACTCCTCCCGAGCTGGACGCCAGCCACAGGTCGCCGCCATACATGAAGACGATCTTGTCTTTGTAAATATCAGGAAAACGCATCAATCGGCCTTCCTGCATTTCCTGCCCAAACGCCAGGCAGGCGAAACCCACCACGCACACTGCAACCCACCTTTTAAGTAAAGACATTTAAGACTCCTCCTCGTGGAAGTTCTCTGGACGGGATCAGGGGACCAGCAATCATTGCGGGAAACGTGCGATTGTACCAGCTTCCGGGCCAGGACGGTTGTGATCAGGCCGCATATGCCCGACCTGGAACCTTGGTTGAGTGCCACAAGACACCTGGACACTGTTTTGACGGGCGGTCGCGCAAAAGGAAAGCGCAAGCGGAAGGCGTGTACCGGGCGCCCCCAAAATCCCCTATAATCGCGTTTCCCAAGCCAGGACCGTCGAACAGGAGGAACCTGCGTGAGTAAGAAGAGATCGGTGCAAAACAATTGTGAGGCGCCTGGGCGCCGGCGCTTCCTGCAGACCAGCTTGCTCGGCGGCGCCAGTGCGGCCCTGCTGCCCGCCCTGAGTGGCGCGCGTCAATTTGGCACCGACACCGCCAAGACCCACGATGTGCCCGCTTTTGAGCTCGACGAGGCCACCATCGCCAACCTGCAGACCGCGATGTCCACAGGAAAACTCAGTGGGGTGGACCTGTTGCAGACCTACATGGGACGCCTGGATGACGTCGACCGCCGCGGTCCGCAATTGAGCTGCGTGATTGAAATCAATCCTGACGCTCTGGCCACGGCTTACGCCCTTGACCAGGAGCGGCAAAAGAAAGGTCCGCGCGGCCCCTTCCACGGCATCCCCGTACTGATAAAGGACAACATCGACACTGCCGACCAGATGCAGACCTCCGCCGGTTCGCTGGCCCTGGTAGGCAAGCCCGCCTCGAAAGACTCCTTCGTGGCCCAGAAGCTGCGCGAGGCTGGAGCGGTCATCATGGGCAAGACTAATCTCAGCGAGTGGGCGAACATCCGCTCCAGTCACTCCAGCAGCGGATGGAGCGGACGTGGCGGCCAGACCAAGAATCCTTATGCCCTCGATCGCAATCCCTGCGGGTCAAGTTCTGGATCTGGAGTTGCGGTGGCCGCGAATCTCTGCGCCGTGGCGGTCGGCACCGAGACGGATGGGTCGGTGGTCTGCCCCGCCTCGGCCAACGGGATCGTCGGTATCAAACCCACGCTGGGGCTGGTAAGCCGCTCGGGCGTCATTCCCATCGCACATAGCCAGGACACTCCCGGGCCCATGGCGCGCACTGTCCGTGACGCCGCCCTGCTGTTGAACCTGCTGGCCGGGGTAGATCCCCGTGACCCGGCCACTGCTGCAAGCACTGGAAAGGCCTCTCCTGATTACACCCAGTTCCTCGATGTCAACGGGCTACGCGGCGCCCGCATCGGGGTGGCGCGCAAGTATTTCGGGTTCAATGACCAGGTGGATCAACTGATGAACGACGTGATCGCCGAAATGAAGCAGCACGGCGCCATCATCGTAGATCCTGCTGACCTGCCCTCGCACGGCAAGTTCGACGACACCGAGTTCACCGTGCTGCTGTACGAACTGAAGGCCGATCTCAATGCGTATCTGGCAGCGCGACCGCAAGCGCCGGTGCATTCGTTGGAAGAGATCATCGCCTACAACGACCAGCATCGCGATACCGAGATGCCCTACTTCGGCCAGGACATTTTCCTCAAGGCCCAGGCTAAAGGTCCGCTGACCAGCAAGGAGTACCTTGACGCCCTGGAAACCAATCACCGCCTGTCACGGACGGAAGGAATTGACGCGGTCATGGACCAGAATCATCTGGATGCCATCGTTGCGCCCACTGGCAGCCCGGCCTGGCTCACTGACCTGGTGAATGGCGATCATGCGGCTGGTGGAAGTTCCAACGCCGCCGCCGTCGCAGGCTACCCGGACATCTCGGTGCCGGCCGGATTCATTTTCGGGTTGCCGGTAGGGATCTCGTTCTTCGGGCGAGCCTGGAGTGAACCCACGCTGCTGAAGATTGCGTACGCCTTCGAGCAAACCGTCAAAGCCCGGAAACCGCCGCAGTTCTCATCCAGCGTGCTCTCGGACAAGAGCACTCACTACTAGCAGGCCCGGCGTTACGGTCGCGGTGGATTGGTACAAACTTGGTATTCCCGTTAGATCACCTTTGACCCTTACGTTCTGCCCTGAGTCCAGCGCATACTTTCTATTCGCCGCTACCCCGGCCGATCGAACCGGCTGTCTCACCACCCCGGTGGAGGAGACCGCCACAAATTCGAAGGCGGGCAATGCGAATCCTGGTCACCGGCGGCGCCGGTTTCATCGCTTCCCACGTGGTCGATGCCTACGTCGCACAGGGGCACGAAGTCGCGGTGGTGGATAACCTCTCGCGCGGGTCGCGAACCAATCTCAATCCCCACGCAGCCTTTCACCTGGGTGACATTCAGGACCGGGCCTTCCTGGCGACGGTGTTTTCCGAGTTCCAGCCCGAGGTAATCAACCACCATGCCGCCCAGATGGAGGTCTGCCGCGCGGTGCGCGAGCCGCTGTTCGATGCCGCCGTCAACATCCTGGGCTCGTTGAATCTGTTGGAAGAGGCCGTCGCCCACCAGACCCGCCACTTCATCTACATCTCATCGGCGGGCGCGGCATACGGTGAGCCGCGACAGCTACCAGTGCTTGAAGACGCGCCCATCCAGGCGCTCAGTCCCTACGGCGTCAGCAAGCATACGGTCGAGCACTATCTCTATACCTATGCTGGCTTGTATGGGATCTCCTACATCGTCCTGCGGTACGCCAATGTTTACGGTCCGCGTCAGAGTTCTAAGGGAGAAGCCGGCGTGTTCGCGATCTTCGCCGAACAGATGCTGGCCGGCATCCAGCCGGTAATTTATGGAGATGGCAGTAAAGTGCGGGACTACATTTTCATCGACGACGTGGTGCGAGCGAACCTGCTCGCCTTAGACAAGGGCCGCGGCGAGATCTTCAACATTGCCAGCGGAGTTCCCACCACTGACCAGCAGGTCTTCACGCTGGTGCGAGATTTGCTGGGGCGGCACGAGATGCAGGCGGAGTATGCCCCGAGGCGGGCCGGGGAAGTCGAACGCATTTACCTCGACATCAGCAAGGCGCACCATTTGCTGGGCTGGTCACCTGCCACTTCGCTTTCCTTAGGAGCGCGCCAGACCATCGCTTTCTTCGAGCGGGCCGCCAAGTCCCTTCCGTTGGCGGTCTAGGCTAAAAAACATCGGCCCCCTGAGCGGTTGCCACGGTGGGCAACCATAGGGGGCCGAAAGCCAATTTGTCGCGTTACTGTCGGCGACGCAGCAGTTGCTACTGCAATCCACTAATCGAGGGCTTCTTGCCATTGTGAGCGTCAGAACTGGAGCAAACTCCGGCGCTCAGAGTGTAGGGTTGACCCAACTGGAGCGGGAAGGTGGTCGTGCCGTCCGTCGCCCACAGGTTGAACGTCAAGGTCTTCTTGTTGAACGCAAAGTTGGTGGTATAGGTGAAAGGGACGCCGTTGGCGTCAACCGGCCGGGTAGCAGACGTAATCAGGCCGGCGCTTTGAATGCCGAGCACCGACGTCAAAGTGATATCGTCGCAGGTCCAGTCCCAGGTGCCACCGTTGTTCCCGCTGTTATCGGTGGTGGTTGTGATGTCATCGCAAAAGTTTACGAAGTGGAGGCAAAACGGACCGGCGGCGAGCGCAGGTGTTGCGCCGGAGGCGATCAAAGCCAGAACCACGATGCTAAGAACCGCGAGCTTCCTCATTGAATCTCTCCTTGGAAAGGCTGAATACGCCCGAGAGTTCCCTTCCCTTGGCGACAGGATTCCTTTTTCGGGACTCCCAAGCAGACGGATTGTACACCGCTTGTCAAGGTGTCAGTCGCACTGATTCTGTGGATTAGACAGGATTGTTGAGATTGCTGGTACGCGCTGGCCTTCGCAACTGGCGCGGGTTTCCGACCGAGACTGATTTTCGAGGCTGACCAGCCCGCTTGGTGAAATGAATTGCACATAATGAAACTAATTGTGCAGTGAATCTGCATTTTTCGTGCAGGAAGCCGGTTGCACGACGGAAAAGTGGAGGCCCCGGGCGGAGTCGAACCGCCGACCAACGGTTTAGGAAACCGCTGCTCTATCCATCTGAGCTACGGGGCCACTGCGACGTACTTCCATTATGACATGTCAGTTTAGGGAAGCAGGAACCGAGCAATCAAGCGAAGCGCGCTAATTCGCGCTAGTCTTAGACATCCCAGAGAAACTCCAGCGCAGAGGCAAGCGCAAAGATCGGAATAACAAGAACAAACATCCAGGCGGCATCCCGGAAGGCCTCAGTCGGCACGCTCAGTAGACGAGAACCTCTGTATTCCGGCCTTGTCCCGGTACGAGCCAGCCCAAGATTCACTCCGGCGCCTCCGGAGAGTACGTAGCCAACAAGTTGCAGAGCCACAACCAAGCCATAGTAGAGCCCGCCTTCCATGGTTCTGAATCGGCTTCGGTGGTGGCCGTCCACCGATACGATGCCACCGATCCAACCGCGATAAATGGCAAGAGGGAAAGGAGCAGGCGCATACCAGCCAGCGGCAGCCGTCAGAGTGGCCCCCAGAAGATTGCTTCCGAAGTCGAGAGCAGCCGCAGCCACTGGGTGTGCATCGGAATAGCGAAGAATGGTCGAGGACGCCTGCGCTTTCGAAACGATGCGATCGCGATATGCCAGGCTCCGCTGGTGCCCCAGATGGACCGAGACCATCCCCACAGTTAGCCCAAGCGCGTAAGCGCAGCCCATCCAGAGCACGCCACGCCTGGTTCTGCGAATTGCCAGCCGCACTCGCGCGAAGATCTGCGACATTCCTGCCATGAGTTCTGCACATCATACCTTCGCAACCATCGAATCCCGATGGTCTTTGCATTGCTGAGGTGAAACCGGTCAGTCGCGCCGTTCCCGGCTGACGACGCGGTACTTGTTGAGGACGGCATCGCGAGAGATGACGCCCTCCAGGTGGCGGAAGTCGGCACGGCTGACCACTGGCACCAGCGGCGATTGGTATACGTGACGCAGCGCGACCTCGAGCGGCAGGTCGGGATGGAGATACGGCAGGCGACCCGTCGGCAGAGCTGAGCCTAAACTCAGTTCGCCCTTGCCTTCGCTGGCGAGCCGCTTGAGCAAGTCGCGGCTGACGCTGCTCCAGCCGCTGGGGCTCATCCGCACCAGGAACAAATCGGCATCGAGCGATTGCACGCGGTGCAGCGCCTGCTCTACCGGCTCTTCGGCATTCAGTACTGGGCTCGTGACCGCTTGCATGGCATCCTCCACCCGCAGAATACTTTCCTCCCTCTGCTCTTCCATAGAGGGAAGATCCATTCCGTCCTGGCGGGTGAGCAGGTCAAAAATCGGCGTGGGCTGCAAACTGCGCGAGATCACGTAGGCGAAAGTGTTGGCCAGAATGACGGGAACGATGATGGAGTAGTTGCCGCTGACTTCCAGCACCATGAATACAGAGGTCATGGGCGCGCGAAGAAATCCCGCGAAGAGCACGCCCATTCCGACCAGCGCATAAGTTCCAGTGGAGCCGGTCAAATGTGGGGACAGAATGTGCTCCACCCCGCCCACCGCGCCGCCGAGCATGGCTCCGACAAACAGCGTGGGCGCAAACATGCCGCCGGGAGTGCCGCTGACGAAAGAAAGCGTGGTGGCGATGATTTTCAGGCCGGCCAGCAGTGCGAGTATCTTCCAGGTGAACTGGTCGTGCATGGCCTGGTCCATGTATTCGTAACCTGCACCCATGATCTGGGGCGCGCCGAAGAATCCGATGAGGCCGATCAGGAACCCGGCCAGTGCGGGCTGCAGATACTGCGTCCAGCGCGGCAAGGCGCGCAGGCGCGGCCGGAAATAGCCGATGGACTTGGCAAAGATAACGGCGGCGAATCCTCCCACGATGCCCAGCACGACGTATGCAACCAACTCGGCCGGCCGGACCAGGGCGACGGCTGGGATGCGAAACAGCGGTTCCGAACCGAGGAACCAGCGCACCACCACCACGCTGGAGACGGCCGAGAGCACCACGGAGCCAAGAATCCCGGCGCTCCAGCGTCCGATCACTTCCTCAATGACAAACAGCACCGCAGAGATAGGTGCATTGAAGGCCGCGGCCAAGCCAGCCGCAGCGCCGACCGGAGCCAGCAAGCGCAGCTTCTCGCGCGAGAGTTCCAACCGTCGCCCCAGAGCAGAGGCGAGGCTGGCTCCGATTTGCAGCGATGGATCCTCAGGACCGAGCGATTGCCCGGAACCGATGGCCAGCGCCGCGCAAATGAATTTCCCGATGGCCGTGCGAAACGGGATATAGCCGTTATAGATGTAAAGAGCTGCCTTGGTCTGGTTGACGCCGCTACCGCGGACCTGGGGGAATATGTAGATCACCAGCACGGAGATCAGCAATCCGACCAGTGTAGGAGCCGCCAGTAAGCGCCAGTTGTGAGGCTCAAGCCTTGGGCCGAGCAGCCCGATCTTGCTCCATTCGATGGCCAAACGAAAACAAACCACCGCCAAACCCGAGAACAGTCCGATGAAAACCGCCAGAATGAGAAAAAATCGCTCCTCCTGGGCCATGCTCCAGGCAGAGCGTTTGTTACCGCTCGCCTCACGCGTGACGGGCTCCGGCGAACTAGCGGGGGGCGGTGCTGAGGCGTGGGGAGAGTTGGACAGCGTCATCGATCCACTCCCCCGCGAACCTGCGAAAGCAAGAGCAGGGCCTGATCCAAGCCAGCCGGTGGGCCGCATTGTTGTTGCGTCTGCTGCTCGATCTGGAATACCAGGTCCATGGCGGTGTCAGCGGTGTCGGCCCGGACTGTGGTCGCAGAAGCCTCCACTCTAGGTTTGAGCCGCATCCAGTCTGACTTAAGCGAAGCGAGAGCGGCACCCACGGACGGATCGGCAGCACGGGCCGCCTGGCTCGATGCGCAACTCGCCAGCCGCTGGCCGGCCTGGTCAAAAGCTGCGCGCAGACGGCGGCGGCGTTCCGCGTTGGAAAGGCCACGGCGGGAAGGATCGGCTTGCAGGATCAGGTTGCAAGTCTCGAGTAACTGTTGGGTCTGTGCGTCCTGCGGGTTGGAAGCCGCCGCTGTCCGCAGGTAGGCACAGGCTGCACGATAGCGTCCCAACCGAAATGCAGCTTCCCCGGCCCCAGCCAGGGCAACGGTAGAAGAAGGCTCGCGTTGCAGGATCTTCTGGTACTGTTTGAGCGCGCGTTCGTAGTCCTGAGCACGAATAAGCAACTGGGCTGCACGCAGTTCCAGAGCCGGATCAGGAGGCAACTCTGCCGCCAGCGTGATGAGTTCAGCTTCAGCCTGGGGACGGGCACCTTTCCCTAATAAAAAGTCGATGAGTTCAAAGCGTGCATTGCGCCGGTTCGCGTCCTGGTTGGGCCCCCATACGCCATAGATGGCGTTGTGATAGTACTGAATGGCTTTGTCGATGGTTCCTTCCCGTGCTGCCAGCCGGCCCAGCGCCAGGTTCACCGCGCCGTCCTGTGGAGCCCGCTCCCAAAGGCTGACCAGGTATGCTTCCGCTTCATCGGTCCGCCCGGTGTCGCGCAGCGCACGGGCCAGGCTGAGCTGGTATTGAAACTCGTCCCGGTTATAGCCGAGCGCGGTGCGGAAATCCTCGATGGCGAGGTCGGAGTGGCCTGACCTTTGTTCGTCCAGCCCGCGGGCATAGAGTCGCCGCGCCAGGGCTTTCTGTTGCTCGCGAAAACGACTCGCCAGGCGTCCGACACTAACAAACGCCAGAATGGCAATCACTGTCAGGCCTGCAATCACTACCGAGGGCCGATGCACGAGCGGCTTCAGTCGGGCGGAGTTCATTGTCCGAAGTTGTTATCTTAAACCAAAAACCTTAGGAAGTAGGGGAATGCCCGACTCGCCACCGGTTCCAGCACAGGAATCGCGAACACGAAATTGTGCATCTAACTACCACACGGGGGAGACCAAGATGGCAATCTTCGACGAAAAATATCGGGTCGTCGCGGTTGAGAGTCAGCGTCTGGTCATTCGCGGAGTTCAGAGCGGGGAGATACTGGTTATCAACGCCGCTGCTGAAGCGCCTCTTACCCAGGAGGACTACCCGCTGGGCAAGCTCATTGCGCTGAGCGACCCGTCCGCTGCGCCCGCAAATTGATTGCCCTGCCGCTGACTAGTGCGGCTTCTTCGGTGCCGGAAGGCCGGCCAGGACCGCCTCCAAAGCGCTTGACGGATCACCGGCGTGCTCCAGCGCATCGTAGAGATCTCGAAACTGCAGACGCACCCCCGCCAGCATCTCTTTGTCTGTCAGCAGTCTCTCCAGTAGCTTCTGCCAGTTGGAGACGGCGCGATGCTCAAGTACAAGTTTCAGTGCGACATTTTCCAGGAACAGGTACTCCGTCGCCCGAATAACCGCTGTCAGTCGCTTCTTCTCGTCTTTGGTCATGCAGCACGCACCCAGCCGGAATCCGCTGGCCTGTGGTATTTTCTCACCTGGGTTGTCAGCTAAGAAATCACCCCGGGATTGGGCCATGGCGCTTCTCATTCGTTCTTCACAGATTCACGAATCTGGCTGTTACACCACGTCTGCGATTGAGCAGGGCACTTACATTGTCGAGTACACCGGGCCCCGCATCACGCTCCAGGAAGCCGACGAACGCTACAAACACTGCGAAAAGACCTACCTGTTCGGACTGGACTGCGGCACCCACGTCATTGACGGCAACGGCATTGCCGCGTACATCAATCACTCCTGTAATCCTAACTGCGAGGCGGATGAAGTAGATGGCCAGGTCTGGATCATTGCCATGCGCGACATCGCGGCCGGAGAAGAACTGGCCTACGACTACAACCTCTACGACGGTGAAGACAACGACGAGTCACTCTGCTTCTGCCGCGCTGCCAACTGTCGCGGCACTCTGTATTCCGAGGAAGAAATCGAGCGGCGGGCGAAACTCAAGAACTCCGCCCAACCCGGCGCCACCACGGCTTAGGCAGTTTTCCTGCGTCCCCCTATTTGCCGGGCTGCAGCATGAGTTGCTCCGCGGGCGAGAAAACCCTCCCCCGGATCATCAGCGTGCTGATCATCGAGGTGAGACCGGAGGCGGCAAACACCATGGCCAGCAGCACAAACTGGTAGACCGCGGCGTACACCGGGCGCGCGCCCGAGAGCAGCATCCCTGCCATCAGCCCGGGGATCCAGACAATCCCGAGGGAACGGAGCGAATCAATTGCCGGAATCAGGCTGGCTTCAAGGGAAGCCTGGGTGTAGGGCGAGACGCTGTGGCCCGCCTCGGCTCCCAGCGCCAGCGCAGCTTCAATTTCGCCGGCATGCGCCAGCACATCGGCGCGGAACCGGTTCAGCGCCAGTGAATTGGTGTTCATGGCGTTGGCGATCAGCATGCTTCCCACCGGCACCAAGGACGTAATCGCGGTGTCGATCACCCCCAGCCAGGTCATTAGCGCGATCACCGATCCGGCGCCACAAGCGATCGCCCAGGTGGATACTTGAAAAGCTCCGGGCACACCCTTGGCGCGGCGGCCCGAGGTTGCACCGGCGGCGACGATCATGGCCACCAGCAGAAATCCGCTGGTCCACACCGGGCCGCGCAGCAACAGCAGCAGAATCGACCCTACAGCGACAATCTGAACCAGGCCGCGAACCAATGCGACCAGGGTTTCACTCTCCAAGTGAATTCCTCGCCGCCGGGCCAGCAACACCATCCCCAGGGCTGCCAGAGCGGCCACCGCGGCCTGCGCCAGGCCTAGTTGGAGTTCGCCGTGGAAGATCAGCTTAAGCATGCAATACCTCCTTCACACTGCCCTCGCGCACGATGCGTCCGTGTTCCAGCACCAGCGCACGGTCGGCGAGGCGTGACGCCTGAGCAATGTCGTGCGTCACCATCACACATGTGAGGCCGTGGTCCCGGACGATCCGCTGAATGACGCCTTCGATGCCCAACTTGGCGGCATCGTCGAGCGCGGACGTCGGTTCGTCGAGCAAGAGCACCAGCGGAGAGTTGGCCAGGGTGCGGGCGAAGGAAACACGTTGGGCCTCGCCTCCGGAAAGATTGGCCACGTTGCGGGCCGTCGCGCCTGCCAGGCCAACGTCCGCCAACAATGCTTCCACCGCATTTTGAGGTAACGTCTCGCCGCGCTGGCTAGGACCGAATTGCAAGTTGTCCGCCACCGTCCCCGGAAACAGGTAGGGCCGCTGCGTGACCATGCCCAGCTTGCGTCGCAGCTCCCGCGGGGCAATCTGGCGATAGTCGGTTCCCTCGACGTAGACCGTTCCCTTGGTGGGTTCGTCGAGCCGGTTCAGCAGGCGCAACAGCGAAGTCTTTCCTGAACCACTAGGTCCGACAATGGCCAGCACATCGCCGGCACGCACATCGAAGCTGACGTCTTCGACCAGCGATTTGTCGTTCACGCTGCGGAACAGGCGGTCGGCCCGCAAGACGATGGAGCCGGAAGTGGGAAGGGTGCTCACCTGGATTGATTACCGCAACTGCATGATCTGAGAGAAGGCCTCTGCGTCCTCTGGGTTGAGAAGCTTTTCCTACCCGCGCATGCTGGCGCGAAGCTCTTCCACAATCTCGCTGGCGGCCTTGCGGGCGGCTTCGTGCTGGTTCACGTCGAACGAGATGGCGCCGACGCGCGCGTGCCCACCGCCGCCGTAGCGCTCACAAATCTTGGCCAGGTTCACTTGTGGTTCTACTTCCGCCCACGGATTCGATCCCACAGAAACTTTCACCCGGAAGCTGCTCTTGCTCAAGCCCACGCTGTAGGTGCACTCGGGATGCACAAAGTAAGGAACGAACTTGTTGTAACCCTCGAGGTCATGGTCGGTGATGTCGAAGAAAATCGTGCCCTCTTTCGACTCGATGCGTTCCCGCAGTACGGTGATGGAACGCTCGTGACGTTCCAGCAGCGGCGGCAGCAGAGAGGCCACGAAGGGCTCGGCGAGAATCTCCGCCAGAGGCTTGCTGGCCAGCATGGGAATCAGGCGGGGAACGAAGTTGGCATCCTGGGTCGACTCGATCACCATGGTCAGTTTCATGGCGGGCGCGCGCATTTCGACTGCGGTGCGCGCGTCCGGGTATAGGGCGCCGTCAATAATATCGGTCCAGTGGACGAGATCGGCTACGGGTACGGGGTCGAAGCCGAAGCGGTCTTCGGCCACGGTGGCGATGAAACTGGTGCACGATTTGAAATCCGGATCGTAGAACTTGCGATTGCTCTGGTCCTGCTCGAAGTGGGCGGCATCAGCCGGAGTCAGGAACGCGCTCTCATGATGATCGAACCACCAGGTGATCTTGGGCGAGCTGGAATACTTGAAGTCAACAATGGCATTCTCGTCGCCATCGAAATGACCCTCATTGAACAGGGCGCCGGCCCGGTGCAGCAGGCCCGAGAACACGAAGTCGACGTCACTGCGGATGCGTTCCCGGTAGAAGCGGGAGAAAAGCGCGGCTGACGAAGCCCCATCAAAACACTTGTCGTGATAAAAAACCCGAACCTTCAACCCTCACCCCTGGCGATCCACCTGGGTAATGAGACAAGCGTCGCCACACAAATCAAAAGCAACTAGGATTGCCGTAGCGGAGTGCTTCTGTCAAGCGGAGAAAGCCGGTGTCCGCCTCGCGCCAGGCAAAGCGAAGCACCGGCATAGTTTCAATCGGATGGCAGAGCGGCCGCCCAAAACCACTCGGTCAGCAAAATCAGACGGCGTTCGCCTGTTTCTCAGCCAAGTCCCCAATCACCGGAAGCTTGAACATCTCCCCTTTATTGGCTTTGAGCAGGAGAATAATCCAGATCACCAGGCCTCCCAGACCGATTAGCGGCCAGATCAGCAACGTCATCCAACCCAGCACCGGAATCATGCCGACCATGGAGAGTGCGATCCAAAGCGCGATCCAGGCCACGCAAAGGAAGATGCATTGAAATGCATGGAACCGGATGAACTTGCTTTTGTTGTAGGGCTCCATCACCAGGAAGATGATGGCAGGAACGATAGTGATGTAGGCAAGCATCCCGGCCACGTTGTCGGCCATGCCCCCAGTCGAGCCTTGGGCGGCGCCCGCCGACGATGCGCTGTGCGCCGCACACGTTGTCGTGCCATCGGGTATCTGCGTTCCACACACGCTGCAAAAAGCCATGTTCTCCCCCCAAACCTAAAGGTTTAAGGCGCCTGTTCGGGAAACCGATGCGCCCCAACAGCTTGTCAGGTACGTCGCGCGGAAAGTAACAGAATCGGCGGCCCAAAGCAAACGGAATCCGCGCCAAGTGCATCTTCTGATGGGCTTCCCGACGGGAGCTAAAGCGGAGTGACCTGCTTTTCGGCTAGCCGGCCAAGCAGGGGCAACTGGAAGGCCTCGCCTTGAAGCGCTTTCACCATCATCACCACCCACAAAATCATGCCAGCCAGCAACGCCAGCGTTGCGCCCAGCAGAGACAGCAAGGGGCCGACCCGCGGCAACCACGCCAGAACCGATAACAGCAGCCAGAAGCTCACACCGATCACCGCGGCGGCCAGCGTCAGGAAGATCGACTGCCACGAGTGGAAGCGCACAAAGCG
Organism: Terriglobia bacterium; assembly: GCA_020073665.1. Taxonomy (GTDB): domain Bacteria; phylum Acidobacteriota; class Terriglobia; order Terriglobales; family Acidobacteriaceae; genus JAIQEU01. The sequence continues at coordinate 76,098 of JAIQEU010000016.1, read as the reverse complement.
GTTTCGCTTGTAACGGTCAAGGCGCAGAAAAACGACCGCGGGAACGAATGTGAAATAGGCGAAGGCGCCGAAGATGCGGTCGCGTACTCCAGCACTTGCAACCACAGTAGCGGCCGCGGCGGTCGCAACGCCCATCCCGCAACCCGGGCAGAAAGCACTGATCTCCGGCATTTGTGCCCCGCAGTGGGAGCAGGTCAGAAGCATGAATCTCCTTACATCACTCAGGGAACGGGATCATTTCATGCCCCAAGGAACGCTGCGGCGGCATCGCCACAGGCGGATACAGGTCAGAACAAGCCCCTTTCGCAGGCCATATTTTCGCACAGCCCCCATCGAATAACCCGAGCGGGTGAGAACTGCTTCCCTACACCACCCGCCTTGACCCATTCTTCTTGCGGCAATCCTCGCACACCCCGTAGACCTGAAAAGTGTGGCGAGTAGTCAGGTAGTGATGTTTGCGGCCGATCTCCTGCTCCAGTCGCTCCACTTCGGGCGAGAAAAATTCCACCGAACTGCCGCATTCGGTGCAGACCATGTGATGGTGGCTGCGGCGGTTGTACTGGTGCTCGTAGCGGGCAATGCCGTCGTGAAAGGCCACCTCACTGGCCAGCCCACACTCGGCCAGCAGTTTGAGGGTGCGATACACGGTGGTGATTCCGATGCGCGCGTCTTTTTTCTTGACCAGGCGGTGCAATTCGTCGGTGGAGAGGTGCTCGCGGGTTTCCAGGAAGGTACGCAGAATGGTGTCCCGCTGCGCCGTCTGCTTCAGCCCGACCCGCTTCAGGTGGCGGTGCAGGATTTCTTCCGCTTCCCGCATCATGCTGCGCGAGATGCTGGGTTGATCGTCAATGCGTTTCTGCAACATGATCTATCTATCCCACGTTGGCAGGGATATCAGAATAATACTGGCCTTTGAGCGGACCGCCAACCCTCCCGGCCGCGAATTGAGCTGTTTGTCATCCTGCCCCATGACCCCCTAGAATCAAACTTCGCCATGGCCACTACCACTCTTACGGTTTCTTCCTCGCGCCAGGGTTTTCGCTGGGGTCGGGTCGCCGGGTCCCTGCTGTTAGCGGTTGTGCTCGCCGGACTCGCGGCTTCCGGCGTCTTTTACCACCTGGCGCACTCCGCCCTGCCCCAACTGGACGGCACGGTGCAGGTTCCCGGCTTGTCGGCGAAAGTCACGGTCGCCCGGGACGCGCATGGCGTTCCCACCATCGATGCGAATACCTTGGACGATCTCTTCTTCGCGCAAGGCTACGTGACCGCACAAGACCGGCTGTGGCAAATGGACATCATGCGCCGGGCCGCCGCCGGCGAGTTGGCCGAACTTTTGGGTGATGATTTTGTCGAGCACGACCGGGAGCAGCGCATTCTGGGCCTGCGCGTCGCGGCACGTCTGGCGGTGGCAGCGGCCTCCGACCAGAATCGCGCGCACTTTGCTGACTATGCGCGCGGGGTCAATGCCTACATTGAATCGCATCGCGACCGCCTGCCGCTGGAGTTTCAGATCCTGCGCTACTCGCCGCAGCCCTGGAAGCCGGAAGACTCCACTCTGATTGCCGCCGAGATGGTGCAGGAACTGAACCACGGTCCCTACGCCGATGCGCTGGCGCGCGAAAAAATACTGGCGAAGCTCGGCCCGGAACTGACCACCGACCTGTTTGTGAATTCTTCCTGGCATGACCGTCCGCCGACGGTCTCGCGGCCCAAGTTCGACGAGAATTCTGTTTCTCCGGACGACGACTCCGACACTGGCGAAGACAGCTCAGTCACTGGCCTCCACCGACCTGTTTTTCCGCAGCCGCTGCCCGCTGTCGCTGAATCACATTGGGTCGTTGGCTCCAACAACTGGGTGGTCTCGGGAGCCCACACGGTTTCCGGCAAGCCGCTGCTGTCGAACGACATGCACCTGGGCCATCAGATGCCCAACTTGTGGTACGAAGCCCACCTGCGCTGCGGCAGCTTCGACGTCGCCGGGGTCACTCTTCCCGGCATACCCTACGTCACCGTAGGTCACAACCAGCGCATCGCCTGGGGTTTCACCAATGTTGGCCCGACCGTGGAAGACGTCTACATCGAGCACTTCAACGCCGACGGCCAATATCAAACCCCGGACGGCTGGAAGCAGCCGGAGCATCGCCGAGAAGTGATCCACGTGAAGAATAAGCCCGACGTGGTGGTGGACGTGGTCCTCACTCGCCATGGGCCGATCATCAGCGAACTGGTTCCCGGCGAGACCCGCAAGCTGGCGCTGCGCTGGACGCTTTACGAGGGCGTGCGAAACCCGTTCTTCGAAGTTAACTCCGCCCAGAACTGGGAGGAATTCCGCGGCGCGTTCTCCCAACTGGACGCCCCCGGCCAGAACGTGGTCTATGCCGATGTGGATGGCAACATCGGCTACCAGACCACCGGCAAGGTTCCCATCCGTGCCGCCGGGGACGGCAGCCTGCCGGTTGATGGCAGCGACAACGCCCACGAGTGGACCGGATACATTCCGTTCGAACAATTGCCCAGCGTCTTCAATCCGCCCTCCGGAATCGCGGCCACCGCCAACGCCCGCATTTCGCCCGACAACTATCCGAATTCGATCAGCTCCGGGTGGGAAGCGCCCTGGCGGGCGGCGCGCATCTACCGGGTGCTGGAATCGGGGAAGAAATTTTCTCCGTCCGACATGCTGGCGCTCGAAACCGATATCTATTCCGACCCGGATCGCTTCTTTGCCGAGCGCTTCGTGTACGCCGTGGATCATGCCAAGAACGCCTCTGCCCGGGCCAAAGAGGCGGCAGAAATCATGCGAGGATGGGACGGGCGCATGACAGCGGATTCCGCCGCGCCCACCATCGCCTATCGCGCGCGCGTGGAGTTGATGCGCCTGCTGCTGGAGCCCAAGCTCGGCCCGGCTCCGAAAGACCGGCACCAGCTTGAAGCCACCCTGAGCTGGAAAACCTATAACTGGGGCATGCAGTCGGTGTGGCTGGAGAATGTCCTCTTGCACCAGCCCAAACGGTGGCTGCCCGATGCCTATCCGGGCTACGACGAACTGCTGGCAGCAGCGGTCAGCGCGGCCGTCGGCGACGCGGAGGCACCTCGCGACCTGAACTCCTGGAAATGGGGACCGTTCCACCCAGTCGAGATCCAGCATCCGATCCTGGGCAGAATTACTTTTCTCAAGGCCTGGACTGGTCCCGGCCTGCACCCGCAATCCGGCAGCGGATACACGGTGAAAGCCGTCACTCGAACCCACGGCCCTTCGGAGCGCATGACGGTTGACTTGTCTAACCTGGACCAATCCACCTTGAACCTAGTTACTGGCCAGTCAGGAAATTTCCTGAGCCCGTACTATATGGACCAGTGGAAAGCCTGGTACGAGGGATTTACCTACACCTTGCCGTTCTCCAAGCCCGCGGTGGACAAGGCACGCGCGCATGAACTGCTGCTGGAACCGAGAAAAGTGCCGAGTACCTAGTACCGAGTACCGAGAAAACCCGAGACGCTCGCGTTGCTCGGACCGGGTACTAAGTACTCGCTACTACTTATCGACGAGTTTCACGTCAATCGCCTGACCGATAATGTCGATCTGCTTGCTTTGCAGGGCGTCGGTAGTGGTGTCGAAGATTTCCAACTCGCCTGCCTGGGCTACATAGACGACATTGCGATTGGTGATGGGCGCTATTCCGGTGACGTCCCCGTTCACTGGGGCGACCACGACATTTGAATTGCTGGTGTTAAGCATCGAGAGGCAGCCGCGGATTTCGCCCGCGTTCCCGCCGCTGGGCGCCACGTTGACGTTGGTACAGCCGGTCGCTCCGATAAAGAGTCGTCCATTGGCTCCCAATTCCATGTGGGAGTGGTAGCCATCCGTGATGATGGCCGAGCTGGTCACGGTCATGGTGCCGAGGTCAACCGTGTCGAGTCGCCCGCAGGTCGTGGCCAAGGTAGTCGATCCAGCGCAGCTGTTGATACCAGGCGGCGTTGGCGGCGTCCCCGCCACGTATAGGTTGGTGCCGACAAGCAGGCCGAAAGTGGCGCCTTCCACCGGAATCGTTACCGTGGCCGAATTGGTGTTGAGGTCGAGAACGGTAATACTCGCCGTCGTCCCACCGCGTTCCGGCCCGGAATTAAAGATGTAGGCGGTCGTGTCATCGGCACTGAATACCGCCCATGCGGGATGATCGAAGCGCGGGAGCGGAGGATTGGAGGCGCACAAAGTGACATCGTATTGCGCCGCCGGCGTGCCGTCCGGACAGATCAAGGTACGCGCATCAGCGTTGGTGCCAATCAAGCTGGGCGCAATCAATGTGAGGATGTTGCTGCTGCCATCCATCGCCAGAATACGGCTGCCGGTGTGGCTCGCGACAATGTAACGCACCCCCGGCACTGCCACCATTCCTGAAACCGTCCCTACCCCGAGGTTCATCCGGATCACTGCCCCGGGCGTTTGTCCCAGCACCGTAGCCGTGGGCACGGCCGCATATGCGGTGGCGTTGTCCGGCCCCACGAACATGCTTTGGGTGAACCCGGGAAGGTTGATCACCGGCAGGGTCTGGGTGCCGGAGACCGCCAAGCTCTCGTTGGTGTTGTCCACAGTCGAGACGGCATTGTTAGCGGCGCTGAAAACGATGGTGAACTTCTTGTCCGGCGTAAGTGCCATCAGGCCGGGTTGCGCAAGCTGACTGGCCACACTAATCCTGAAGCCGGTCAACTGATCGGTGGCCGCGTTAACAATGTTGAGTACGGGCGTGCCTCCGCCCCCAGCCGCCGGCTCCAACGGGTTGGACACAAATGCCCGGAAGGTTAGGCCGCTGGTAATGGTCTGATTGGGGTTTGGGGTCGAGGTTCCGCACGAGAGCATAACCAGGCTGGCGGCGACAAGCACAGCAAAGGTAATCGGGGTTCTTTTCAAAAGCTGGGACTCCAAGCGCATGAGGGACAGAGATTTAGATGCGAAAAAACGGATTATAGCAGAGCCCTGTGCGGCAACTTGTTACTCCAGCCCCCAATCCCCGCCCGGGGATGCAAAAGCGCGAATCATCTTGTATTCTCAAATCCAATGGCTGCCGACCTGCTTGCCCGACTGAAAGCTTCCCCCGTGCTTTGCGACGGCGCGATGGGGACGCTCTTGTACGCTAAAGGCATCTTCATCAACCGCTGTTACGACGAGCTCAATCTTTCGCAACCCGAGCTGATTCAGGGAATTCATCAGGAATACCTCCAGGCGGGTGCGGAAATCATTGAGACCAACACCTTCGGCGGTAACGCCTTCCGGCTGGCACGCCATAGCCTGGTGGACCGGGTGCACGATATCAACCTCGCCGGGGCCCGTCTGGCTCGGGAAGCCGCCAAGAAGTTCGATGGCTGGGTAGCGGGATCGGTTGGACCGTTGGGCATACGCATTGAGCCCCTGGGCAAAACCTCGTTCACCGAGGCTCGCGCCGCATTTCGCGACCAGATCGCGGCCCTGGTGGAAGGCGGCGTGGATGTCATCATGCTCGAGACCTTCGGCTACCTGGAGGAGCTGCACCAGGCCCTGCTTGCCGCTCGGGAGGTGAATCCGAAGATTCCAGTCGTGGCCCAGGTCACCATTGACGAAGACGGCAACTGCCTGGACGGTTCCACCCCGGAAGCTTTCGCACCCCGTCTTACCGATTGGGGCGCCGAAGTAATCGGGTGCAATTGCAGCGTGGGCCCGGTCGCGATGCTGGACGCCATTGAGCGGGTGCGAGCTGTCACCTCTGTGCCTCTGGCCGCGCAACCCAACGCCGGCGTACCGCGCTCGGTCGAAGGCCGCAATATCTACCTGTGCTCGCCGGAATACATGGCCAGCTATGCGCGCAAGTTTGTCGCCGCCGGCGTCAAGCTGGTGGGGGGCTGCTGTGGAAGCACGCCCGATCACATCCGGGTAATGAAATCGGCGTTGCGTATGGGTGAGGCCCGTCTCAAGACCGCCACCGTCGCGTCTGCCGGCAGCGCGCCCGGGCCCGCCGCAGTTCCCGCAGTTCCCATGGAAAAGCGTTCCCGCCTGGGCCGCAAGCTGGCGGCGGGCGAGTTTCTGACCATGGTGGAGATTGTTCCGCCCAAGGGCACCGACATCCGCAAAGAGGTCGAAGGCGCACGCTTCCTTAAGTCGGTGGGAGTCGACGCGGTCAACATTCCGGATAGTCCACGGGCTTCGGCGCGCATGAGCAACCAGGCCCTGTCCCTGCTCATCCAGCAGGAAGTCGGCATGGAGGCTATCCTGCATTACACCTGCCGCGACCGCAACGTGCTGTGCATCCAGTCGGACCTGCTGGGCGCGGCTGCCACCGGCATCCGCAACCTGATCTGCATAACCGGCGATCCGCCCAAGATGGGGAACTATCCCGACGCCACCGCGGTGTTTGATGTGGACTCGATCGGGCTGGTCAACATCGTCCACAATCTGAATCGCGGCCAGGACATTGGCGGCAACCCGATCGGCATCGGTACCGGGTTTGTGGTGGGCGTTGGCGCCAATCCCGGCCTGCCCAATCTGGACGAGGAGATCCGCCGCTTCGAGTACAAGGTTGAAGCGGGGGCGGAATACGCAGTCACTCAGCCGGTGTTTGACCTGGGGTTGCTGGAGACTTTTCTACGCCGCATCGAGCACTGCCGCATTCCAGTAGTGGCCGGGATCTGGCCGCTGGTGAGTGTGCGCAACGCGGAGTTCATGAAGAACGAGTTGCGCGTCTCCGTTCCCGATTCCATCCTGGAGCGCATGGCCAGCGTCAAGTCACCCGAAGCCGCCCGCGAAGAAGGCGTCGCCATCGCCCGCGAGATGCTGATGGCGGTGCGCGGCATGGTGCAAGGTGCCCAGATCAGCGCCCCCCTGGGCCGCTACGCCTCGGCGGTCGACGTCTTGGAAGCTCTCGGGACCTCCCGTTCTGCGGCTTCGTTGTAAACATTCGCATCGATTCCTGCCGACGGGTGGGCATTTCTTTTGAAACGGCTCCTCGTCACTTATATAAGAGGAAATTCATCAAGTTTTCACTGGACATGTCAGCGAAAAAGGCGCATTACAATAAGAGTAGGAGTTAACCCCGTTGGCGAAATTCGAAGAGTGCCTCCAGCGTCTGGAGAAGATTGTGCAAGAGCTGGAAAAGGGTGAGGTTCCTCTGGAAAGCTCGCTGACGCTGTTTGAGGAAGGGATGCAGCTCTCCGCCGCCTGCCGCAAAGAACTGGATGAAGCGGAAGGCAAAGTGGAGATCCTGCTGAAGCAGAACGGGAAACTCCAGGCAGAATCGTTCGAGCCCATGACCGAGAAGGCGCAAACCCGGAGGTAAAGCGCCGGCCCGGTCCCCCGTCGCTCATTGTCATTAACGTCCGCAACAGCGATCACGCCGGTGAGCCGCTGCTGCAGCCTTATTTGTTCGACGACAGCGCGAGGCAGTCCGTATGCAGTCCCTCAACGTTATCCTCCTCCAGAGCGACTCCAGCGTCGCCCAGACCCTGGTCGCTTCCTTGTGCAGCTCTTTCCATTCGGTCCGTATGGTCCGGTCCCTGGACGAGTTGCGTACCAGCATTCCCAAACATCGCTGTGACGTAGTGGTGCTCGATATGGAGGTAGCTACCCTCTCCGATGTCGAGCGCTTGTCGCGTGAATTTCCCCAGGCCTGTATTGTGTGTACTCATCGTCTGGCCGACGAGGAAATGTGGACAGCCGCGCTTAATGCCGGAGCCGTGGACATCTGTCCTTCGACCGACGCCCAGAGTATTTTGATGGCCGCGCTGCGCAATGGGTCCCAAACGCGTTCCGCGGCTGCTTGAGTCCTGTTCGCAAAATTGAGGACGCCTGCGGGCGTCCTTTCTTTTTGCAGAAGCGGGTTTCCATCTACAATTCCCGGGAACGGAGCCAGCCCTTGTCCCCAAGCGTCTTGTTATACTCAACCGCCATGCTGAAGCAGACCCTCGAACAAGGCCGAGCCGCCACCGATGCCGCGCTGGAGCGCCTGCTGCCCGCGGCCACTCAGCACCCCACGTCCATTCACCAGGCCATGCGGCACAGCGTCTTCGCCGGCGGCAAGCGCCTGCGGCCGATCCTCGCCATGGAGGCGGGACGCATGGTGGCCGGTTCCCTGCCCGCTGGAATCGAAGAGGTTGGTGCAGCCCTGGAGATGCTCCACACCTACTCCCTCATCCACGACGATCTGCCCGCTCTCGACAACGATGACTTGCGCCGCGGGCGTCCCACCTGCCACAAAGTCTTCGGCGAAGCGGTCGCCATCCTGGCCGGCGATGCCTTGCAGACCCAGGCCTACGAAGTGCTGGCGCAGCTCCATTGTCCGGCGGAAGCTCGGGTGCGCATCATTGCCGAAATCGCTCGCGGCACCGGCACCATCGAAGGCATGATCGGGGGCCAGGTCGTCGACCTTGAGGCCGAGCATACCCGGCCGGATATCAAGATGCTGGAGTACATCCATCGCTCCAAGACCGCCGCCCTGATCACCGCCAGCGTAGTCAGCGGCGGACTTTACGCCGGAGCCGGCGACTCCGCCGTGGGTCAGCTGCGCACCTTTGGACAATCCATCGGGTTGGCGTTTCAGATCGTGGACGACGTGCTCGACGTCACTCAGACTTCCGAGCAACTGGGCAAGACCGCAGGCAAAGACATGGCCGCGGAGAAGGTGACCTATCCCGCCCTGTTTGGCATTGACGAGTCCATCCTCCAGGCCGACGCACTGGTCAACCGCGCCTGCGCTTCGCTGGACAGTTTCGCCGGGGGAGCCGAGACGCTGAAGGCGCTGGCGCACTTCCTGGTAGAGCGCAAGAAATAGATCGCCGTGCGTCTCAACATGATTCACTATGAGCTAAGTTGTTGAAACGCGGTTGACGGCCCCGGCAGCGGCAAGGCCCACCCTGGTCATCGCGTGGAATGCCATTTAGACGCGCCTGGAACGGCCTAGGAGAGCGTCGCAACCCTCGATCCGCCTGAGGGGTCAATCTCAAGGCAGGACCCCGCCACCGGGCCCCTAAACGCGATATTAACTTATAGATAATAACAGTTTGGGCGCCGGTTGTCCGTCGTGGGGTCTTGCGGAAAACAGACGACTGACGACTGCGAGCAAATTCCCCTGTGTCCTCCGCGTCCTCTGTGGTAAAAACTCCTGAAGGCGATGGAGTTCGCCATAACCGCCTGCCTGCAGGCTGATGACTCCTACCAACTTCGCCGGGAGAACTCCATCGTGCAAGATTTCCTCGTCATATCCCTGGGCGCAATTGCCGGAGCCAACGCCCGTTACCTGCTGAGCCGCTATGCCGTCAAGTTGTTGGGGCCGGTATTCCCCTACGGCACGCTCATTATCAACATCCTGGGCAGCTTGGTCGTCGGATTCTTCGTGGTCTGGACCTCGGAACGAGCATTGGTCGATCCGCGCTGGCGCCTGCTGGTGGTGGTCGGCTTCTGCGGAGCGTTCACCACTTTCTCCAGCTACGCCTTCGAGAGCATGGCCTTCTTTGAGCAGGGCCAGTGGTCGCTCATGCTGGGCAACATCCTCAGCAACAACCTGCTGTGCCTGGGAGCGGCGCTGGCGGGAATGGCGCTGGCTCGGGTACTGTAGGGAAAATCATGCTTCCGACCCTCGAAACCGAGCGCCTGCAGTTGCGGGCCTTTACCGAAGCCGACGCGGCTGAGGTGGGGCCGTTGATCGGTGCACGCGAAGTGGCCGCGACGACGCTTCGCATTCCGCATCCCTACGCCGACGAGGATTTTCGTTATTTCCTGAAGCACATGCAGGGCGAAGCCGAGCCGAATTTTGCCATCACGCTCTGCTCCAGCGGCCGAGTGATTGGCGGAATCGGCTTACGTATCGAGAAAGACCATCAGCGGGCCGAACTGGGTTACTGGCTGGGTGTGCCTTACTGGGGACAAGGTTACGCTACCGAAGCGGGCGGCGAAGTGCTGTGTTACGGATTCGAGGCGCTGAAACTGCATCGCATCTTCGCGTCGCACTTCGAGCACAACCCCACGTCAGGAAAGGTGCTGGGTAAACTGGGCATGCGCCACGAAGGCTGCCAGCGCCAACACATCCTGAAGTGGGACCGCTTCGTCGACTCCGAACTCTACGGCATCTTGCGGGAAGAATGGGAGAAGCGCTAGTACAATGTCAGCAATCATGGCCGTCCAAGTCACCCTCTATCTGAAGGAAGCCGACCAGTGGCAACACCTGCCGCTGCACATGGAGATGCTGAACTATCTCCGCAAAGAAAATGTTTACGCCGCGGTCGCGGTGCACGCCGTGGCGGGCTTCCTGGGACGGCACCGGGTCGAGACCGCGCACTTAGTGGACGCCGGCGGCAAGCTGCCGGTGATTCTCACCTTTGTGGATACCGACGAGCACGTGAACCGGGTGCTGCCTAAGTTGAAGGAAATGGCTCCGCACCATTTGATCGTGCGTGAAAACGTCGTACTCGAACAAGGGAACCTGGACTGACATGTCCACACCACCGCTCGACATACTGGCCCTGGCCGCGCATCGCGATGACGTGGAACAGACCTGCGGCGGCACGCTGCTGAAGATGGCGCAGCGCGGCTACCGCACTGGCATCCTCGACCTGACGCAAGGCGAGATGGGCACGCGCGGTACTTCGGAAGACCGCGCCCGTGAAGCCGCCGAGGCGGCCAAGCTTCTCCGGGTGACCTGGCGGCAGGCGCTTGATATTCCCGACGGCCGGGTGGAGAACACCTGGGAAAACAAGTTGAAGGTGGCGCGCGTCATTCGCGAGCAGCGGCCGCGGGTGCTGATTCTGCCCTACTGGCAGGGACGGCATCCGGACCATTACACGGCCTCGGTTTTGGGATATGAGGCGTGCTTTGTGGCGGGATTGGGGAAATTAGCTATCAGCCCTCAGCCGTCAGCTGTCGGTTCATCCGGTGCTGCAAGTCTTGCGCCCCATCGCCCGTTCAAGATCATTTATGCGACGCTCTATTACGACATTCGTCCCACCTTTGTGGTGGACATCAGCGAGCAGTTCGAAACCCGCTTCCAGTCATTGATGGCCTACAAGTCGCAGTACAGCGACCAGGACGCGGGCAAAGATGTATTCCCTGCCCAAGCCGAAATTCGCGCACGCGTCGAGGCTATGGCGCGGTTTTACGGCATGCTGGGCGGAGTGGACTATGCCGAGCCGTTTCTGCAGAAGGAAGTGGGGCTGGTGGACGATCTGCTGGCCATTCCGGTGAAATCAATCTAGGCCTGGCCCAGCGCGCAAACAGATCCCTACTGCCGTTTCCTTCGCCCCTTCGGGGCTCGATCGTTGTGCTACCTTGACCAGGGGCTTGCGCCCCGGGGCTGCATTCTTCCGCCGCTTCGCCGCTGGACCATCGGGAATTGGGCCGCTTCCGCGAGGGTGAGCCCAGCACAGCTCCGCGAGGACCGAGAGCTGACGGCTGGGAGCTGACAGCCACATCTACTTCTTCACCGCCACCGCGACTCCATCCCTGACCGGCAGAATCGTGGTGTAGAAATCGGGTGAGTTGTACAGCAGCCGGTTGAACTCCAAAATCGCCTTGGTCCGGGAGTCGGCAGGATTCTCCTCCGCTACCCTGCCGCTCCACAGCACGTTGTCAGTGATAAACAGCCCGCCTTTGCGCAGGCGCGGACCGGCCAGGCGTAAAACGCGCGGGTAGTCGTCTTTATCGACGTCGTTGAAGATGATGTCGAACTCCTGCTTCTGTTCGGAAAGAAGTTCGAGGGCGTCCCCGGTCTTAACGCTGATGCGGTTGGAAACGCCCGCGCGGTCGAAGTATCCGCGGGCGCGCTGGGCGTTCTTGGGATCGCCGTCGGTATAGATGACTTTGCCGCCGTCGCCAATCGCCCGGGCCCACCAGATGGTGGAGTAGCCGATGGCCGAGCCCATCTCAAACACCGTCTTCGCCCCAGAAATTACTGCGAGCTGATGAAAGATGCGGCCCACCGCCGGACCGACGATGGGGATCTTGTTGGTCGCGGCCTCGGCTTCCATCTCCGCCAGAACTTCGTCGCGCGGCGGAAGCATGGCGTAGAGATAGTCTTCGACGGCGCTGACGGTGATCCCGCCCATGCGCCAGTGGGCAACGTCGGTCTGAGTTGGCAAAGGCTGGCTCCTGAATTCTGATTTGTAATTTGCGCTTTGTAATTTGTAATTTTGATCTCAATTACAAATTTCCAATTACAAATTATCAACTACAGCGTTTGTCCCGGTTTCATCTCGACTATTTCGACGCCCTTCACCAATTTCTGCAGCTGGCTGGGAGTTCCCGTCAGCACCGGGAACGTTCCGAAGTGCATCGGGATGACGGTTTTCGGCTTCAGCAGGTTGCAGGCATACGCGGCTTCGCGCGGCGACATGGTGTAGTGATCGCCGATGGGCAACATGCAGATCTCCGGTGCGTAGAGGTCGCGAATGATCGCCATATCGCCGAAGACGTTGGTGTCTCCGGCGTGGTAGATCTTCACTCCATTGGCGAATTCGACGACGTAGCCGCAGGCTTCGCCGCCGTAGACCATCTCGTCGCCATCCTGAATGCCGCAGGAGTGGTCGGCGTGCACCATGGTGACCTTGATGTCGCCCAGCGTCTGGGTGCCGCCCTTGTTCATTTCCGCGGCCTGCTTGACGCCCTTCTTGCGGAGCCAGTGACACAGCTCGGGAATGCCGACTACCTGCGGGTTGTGCTTCTTGGCGATCTCCACCGCATCCCCGATGTGATCGCCGTGCCCGTGGGTGACGAGCATGATGTCCACTCGTTTGACGTTCTTTTCGCTCGCCGGGCACATGGGGTTGCCCATGACCCAGGGGTCGAGCAGGATGGTCTTGCCTCCCGGCGTCTCGATGCGAAACGTCGCGTGTCCTAACCAGGTGAGTTTGATGCCTTTGAGATTCATAGCTTCTAGCTCTTAGCTGTTAGCCCTCAGCTTGCTCGCTACTCGGTACTTTTCCATCCCCGATAGCCGCCGGCCAGCGAGATCGCGTTCTTGAAGCCCATCTTTTTGAGCGAGGCTGCGGCCAGGGCGGATCGGCTTCCACCGCCGCAATAAAGAACCAGCTTTTTATTTTTGTCGGTGGTGACCTGGTCGATGTTGTGTTCCAGTACGCCCCGCGGAACATTGACCGCGCCCGGGATGGTGCCCTTGGCAGCATCTTCGCGTTCGCGTACGTCAATGACGATGAGGTCGTCGCCGGATTGCTGCAGTCTCTTGAGCTCTTCCGGTCCGATCTCCTGGATTTCTTTCTTGGCCGCGTTTACCAGCGCATGAAATTCGGGTATGACCATAGGAAGAAGTCCTCACGCATCGGGGAAACTCCTATTCTAGTGACCGGCCCGTGGGCGCGCAACGGTCGCCAAAGCTAAATGCCAAGTGCTAAATGCCAACTGCTGCATTAATATGTTTGCCGTGAACGACCTGAAAGTTCTGATTTCGCGTGATCAGATTGCCTACCGCGTGGCCGCGATGGGCGCGGAGATCACCCGCGACTTCGCCGGGGAGTCCATCATATTTGTGGGCGTGCTGAAAGGCGCCGCCATTTTTCTGGGCGACCTGGCCCGGCACGTCGATCTGGATGCCACGTTCGATTTCATCGGTGTCTCCAGCTACGGCAACCGACCCACCCCCAGCCAGGAGCTGCAGCACGGCTGGGACTCAACCGGCGAGGTGCGCCTGACCAAAGATGTGGATCAGTCCATGCGAGACAAGAACGTGATCCTGGTCGAAGACATCCTGGATACGGGACTGACGCTCACCTACCTGAAAAGCATTCTGCTGGCGCACAAGCCGAAAGCACTGCGCATCGCCACCCTGCTCGACAAGCCTTCGCGGCGGAAAAAACCCATCCAGGCCGACTACGTGGGCTTCAGCATCCCCGACGAGTTCGTGGTGGGTTATGGGCTGGACTACGCGGAACGGTACCGCAATCTGCCGGATATTTGCGTGGTGCCGCGCGGGTGATCAGCAGCGGTTTCTTGCGCCCCTGAAAGGGGCTTGCACATGTTCTACTTTCCACCCACGGCTTAAGCCGTGGGCTGCATTCTTTCGCCGCTTCGCGGCTTGCGGAACTGGCCCCCGAGCTGGGGCATTTTCCCCGGCTGTTATCATTAGGGATTCATGGAAACGACTGTCCTCAAACCTGACGTCCCCGCTGGAGTTGAACCGCTTCTTCTGGAAGTGGCCGACGTGGTCAATACGACCCTAGACCTGGACACGACCTTGCGCCGTGTGGCCGAACTGGTGCGCAAAGTCATTGACTACGAAATCTTCGCCATCATGCTGTTGAACGAGAAGACGCAGGAGCTCTATATCCGCTTCCAGGTGGGGCATCCCCGCGAGATTGCCGAGCGGCTGCGGGTAAAAGTCGGCGAAGGCGTGACCGGGGTTGCGGCACAGCGGCGCGAGGCCGTGCTGGTGGGCGATGTCACCAAAGACAAGCGCTACATTTCCAGCGTGCCCAATGTGCGCTCCGAGCTGGCGGTTCCGCTGATCGTCAAGAACAAGATCATCGGCGTCATTGACATTGAGTCGCCGCAGGCCGACCACTTCACCGAGGAACACCAGCGGCTGCTGATGCTGATCGCGTCGCGCATGGCGATCGGCATCGAGAATGCCCGCCTCTACACTCGTACCACCCGGCAGGCCCGCACCCTGGTGCTGCTGAACGAGATTGCCCGCGAACTCACGTCTATTCTGAACGTGGATGAGCTGCTCAAGCGGATTGCGGAACTGCTGAGCCGGCTGATCGACTACCAGATGTTCAGCATCCTGCTGCTCGAGCCCGGCGGGGAGAAGCTGCAACACCGGTTTTCCCTGCGCTTCCAGGAAAATATCCAGCTCAAACACGACATCGCCCTGGGCCGGGGATTGGTCGGCTACGCCGCCCAGCACAAGCAGGCCGTGCTGGTACCGGACGTCAGCAAAGATTCCCGTTACATCATGGCGAACCCGGAGACGCGCTCCGAGCTGGCTGTGCCGCTGATCTACAAAGACAAGGTGATTGGCGTGCTCGACCTGGAGCACACCCGTCGCGGATTCTTTACCGAGGACCACAAGCGCACCGTGACCACGCTGGCGGCGCAGGTGGCGATTGCGATTGAGAATGCGCGGCTCTACGAAGAAATCGCCCGCCAGGAGAAGCGACTCGAGCGCGACCTGGCCCTGGCGCGCGAATTGCAGTTCCGGCTTTTACCGCACTCGCTGCCCAAAGTGACGAATCTCGACTTCGCGGCCAAGTTTGCTCCGGCGCGGGCCATTGGCGGCGATCTTTACGACTTCGTGAGCTATTCCCTCTCCCGCACCGCCATCGTGGTGGGCGATGTCAGTGGCAAAGGCGCGCCGGCGGCCATCTACGCGGCGCTGGTCAGCGGCATCCTGCGCTCGCATGCACCGATTGAGCCGGGGCCGGCCGAAATGCTCTCGGCGGTGAACTTCTCCCTGGGCGAGCGCCGCATCGAAGGCCAGTTCGTGTCGCTGATCTACGCGGTGTGGGACGACGCCAACCGCACCCTGCAGGTCGCCAACTCGGGCCTGCCGCGGCCCGTGTATTGCCACGATGGCAAGATCGAAATCATCGAAGCCACCGGGCTGCCCCTGGGCTTGTTTGACGACGCTGAGTATGACGAATTCACCTTCCGGGCCAAGCCTGGGGACATGTTTGTGTTCTTCAGTGACGGCATCCTGGATGCGCGCAACAAAGCCGGCGAAATGTTCACGCGCGAGCAGATTGAACAGATCGTGGCCAAGTGTGCCAACGTTTCCGCCGACTGCGTGGTCAACTCGTTGTTCAAAGCCGTAGCCGATCACGCCGCCGGAGAGGAGACGTTCGACGACCAGACCGTAGTGGCCATCAAAGTCAAAGGCCGTTCCGGGAAACGCAAGTGAGCCGCAGCCCGGGCCGGCGTCCTGAGCGTCTGCCGGCCTTCAGCTATCGCGCGGTGAGCAGGGGACTCTTTCGCCGTTCCACCGAGTCCATCCTTTGTTGCGACCGGATACCGCTGCCCCGCCTGGCCGAACACTTCGGCACACCTTTGTACGTTTATTCCGCATCCATGATCCGTGAGCGTGTGCGCGGCTTCGAACGCGCGTTCCGCAGCGCCGACCATACTGTCTGCTATTCGGTGAAAGCCAACTCCAGCCTGGGGATTCTGCGCCTGCTGGCGGCAATGGGTGCAGGGTTTGATGTGGTTTCTGGCGGAGAACTGGAACGGGTATTGCAGGTAAGCAGCCGCGCTGCCCGCAAGGTTGTCTTCTCCGGAGTCGGTAAAACACCGGACGAGATCGAGGCCGCTCTCAGGGCGGGGATCCTGTTGTTCAACGTGGAAAGCGAATCGGAGCTTTCTGCACTGGCCGGTTGCGCGGCGCGCCTGAAGCGGGTGGCCCGGTTGGCGTTGCGGGTGAATCCCGATGTGCCGGCGAAAACCCATCCCTACATTTCCACCGGATTGCACCAGCACAAGTTTGGCATTCCCCTGGTGGAAGCTCGCAGCTTGTACGCGCGCGCCTCCGGCAGCAAGCACCTGAAAATCCGCGGCGTAAGCGTGCACATCGGCTCTCAGATCACTGATGTCGAACCCTTCCGCCTGGCCATGGAGCGGGTGGCGGAACTGGTGAACCAGCTTCGGGCAGACGGACACCGGATCGACTACGTGGACGCCGGCGGTGGGCTGGGAATTGACTACGAACCGACGGAAGTGACCGACTTTGAGGAGTATGTTGCCGATTACGCGGATGCGCTGCTTCGCCCGCTGCGCGGCCTGAAGGTACATCTCTTGCTGGAGCCGGGCCGTTTGCTGGTGGGGCCCGCCGGCGCCCTGGTCACCCGCGTCCTGTACCGCAAGACCAACGATGGAAAGAAATTCGCCGTGGTGGACGCGGCCATGAACGATCTGCTGCGTCCCGCCCTCTACGACGCGTATCACGAGATTGCCGCAGTGCAGTTGTTGGACGCGGCCGATTCGACCGAGACCATCGACGTGGTCGGCCCGGTGTGCGAGACGGGAGACTTCTTTGCCCGCGACCGAAAGCTCCCGGCGACGCGGGAAGGTGATCTGCTGGCGATCCTCGACGCGGGCGCGTATGGCATGTCTCTGGCATCGAACTACAACACTCGTCCACGCCCAGCGGAAGTGCTGGTAGACGGCAAGTCGGCGAAACTCGTCCGGCGGCGGGAAAGCGTCGCCGACCTGCTCCGCCCGGAAAACTAGAAGGAAAGAAGCGGAGGGTGAGGGCGCCCTCCGCTTCCGGTAACGCAATCGCTCTTACAAGGAATCCAGAAAGGTCAGCAGCTGGGCTCTCTGCGTGCTGGACAAACCCTGAAAATTCCTTCTGGCATCGCTAGCTTCCCCGCCGTGGCGACTGATGGCCTGTTCGCGCGTGCCCGACAAACCGTCATGCATCAGGCGGTCATGCGTGCGCAAACCCCAGAGCGGGGCCGTGCGCAGTTTGGCGGCAGTGTCGGAAGGCCCGTTCTGCACGATACCGTCTCCGGTGCCGACGTCGTGCAGCAGGAAATCACTGTAGGGATGGATAATTTTGTCGCCCAGGACGTCGGGCACAACAAAGGTGCCGCCGTTGATCACCGTCCCGACCGGCGCGGTGGTAATCGATGGCACATGGCAGGTGGCGCAGCCGATGCTGTTGAAAATCTGCTGGCCGGCTTGGGCATCCGGGGTGGCCATAAGAAACGAATCCACCGGCGGCGCATTAGTGCCGCGCATGAACGCCGCAAAGTGATCGATGTCCGCCATTCCGATGGCATCCGGATGGTCCTCGGGATCGGGAATATTCGGGTCCTTGCAGACCGTGGTGGTGTCGGTGGACAGCAAGCGCGTGGTGATGCCCTGTTCGTTCAGATACGCATCTGCAGCAAAGGACAACAAGCTGGCCTGCTGGTTCTTCCAACCGAAGCGCCCGCCGCGGGTTTGGCCGGGGGCTTCCAGCAACGGCACTGAAATAAATTCCCCGCTGATCTTCCCGCCACTGAGCTTGGGTTGTGCCGCCGCGATGGCTTGCAGGGTGGCGTCGTCGATCGCTTCCACGAATCCATCTCCCAAGACATTGAGCGACATGCGGAAGGTCCGCACAAACTCGGAGTGCGGGGCGCGTTCCTGGGCTTCAGGGCATACCGCCCGATCGTTAACCAGTGATCGGTTGGGAACCGTATTCTGACCGTCGTTGATGGTGATGCTGGGACTCACGAAATGGCCGGAGTGATCCACATGCCCAACCCGGAACTCCGATACCTGGCTAATGCCCCCGGTAACCGGACTCTGGTGGCAGTCGGCACAGGAGCGGGCGTTATAGAGAGGGCCAAGCCCCTTGTCCACTCCCTCGGCCTCTTCAAAGGTGGCTTGATCCTCGGCGAAAGTGTCTCCCGCCGCTTCGGCAAGACCGTTGCTAACGCTTAGCGATCCGGGATTGTCAGCCAGGGTGGGCGTGGTAAATCCGGTGGGCGCTTCGGTTGCAGACGGGTTGCCACCGGTACTGCCGCCGGTACCGCCGCCGCCGTGGTGGTTCATCCCGGCGGTGGATGCGATCACGAACACGGTAAGGCAGAAGATCACTGCAAGCAAATTCCAGCGTTTCATTGGTTCCTCCAGGCGCGGAGACACACACCTCCGGCGTCAGCACAGAGTTGGGTTTCTGGGAGGAGCGGCGCAGTTGTTCATCCCAAGTGTTCGGCCCGGCCCGAGCGGAAAAAGACTGGCGTCGTGCTCTGTGTGCCGGAATTTCCGCGTCGGGCTAATTGCTGTTTTCAGGCACCGCTAGATTAGGAGGCACTTTAGGCGGAGAAGCGGCGTGCGTCAAGATGTCCGGAAGTACATGTGGAAATTCCGCGAAAGGGCACGCCCAGCACGGCATTTGGCCAATTACAACGCTTCCAGAAAATTAGTGACGGCGCGCAGCACCGGTTCCGGTTGCTGAATGTACAGAGCGTGTCCCAGCGTCGGCAACAGCACGTGCACCGGATGCGCCAGCAACTCGGTGGCGCGCTTCACATCGGCATCGGTCATCAGTCCACCGAGCGCCGGATTCGCCTGCAGCAGCAGCGTGGGGCAAGCGATCTGGCGGAGGAGAGCGTCACCAACCCAACCCTCAAAGCAGGTTTGGTCAAGGGTCATGGCAAAGGTATCGGGATCCACCTGTTTTAGACAGCGCGCCCACCACAAGAGATAGGCATCGTCATTCCCCGGCAGGTCACCAATCGGCACCGGCTCGTCCAGGCCGGGGACCCGCAATTCGATCCGGGCCAGGCCTCGGGCCAGCTCTTCCACCGAACCGCCTTTTGCGGCGAGGTCGCGCAATCCGGTAAACAGTGATGGGTACATGCTGTGCTGGAATTCGTCACCGGCGATGGCGTTGTCTCCCAGTACCAGGGCACGCACCAGATCAGAATGGTGGGCCGCAACCCACATGGCAATCATCCCACCCAGAGAATGCCCGAAGAGCACGGCGGGAGCTTTGACGCAGCCGACCAGGAAGCTGACTAAGTCCTGGGCATAGCGGGCTACGGTGTACCCGCGCGCAATGTGGGTGGACTGGCCGTGTCCGCGAAGATCCACGGCGAAAATGTGCCAGCGCAATGAGAGGCTGGGAATCAAGGGCAGGAAGACCTGCCAACGTCGGCCCAAACCGTGCACCAGCACCAGGGCTGGACCGTTGTCTTCTCCCTCGGCGTAGTTCAGCGTGGCCTCGCCGGCGTCAAAGGTTTTTTCCTGCAGCCCGTGATGATGGTCACGGTCGGACAGGGTCACTGCGCTCCTCCGGCCATCGCGTCCCACGTGATTTTGCCGCCGACGATTGTCTTAAGCGCTTTGACGTCGCGGATCCTCTCTGGGGCAATTGAGAAAATATCGTCGCTGAGCAGGACCATGTCCGCTAATTTGCCAGGAGTGATGGAGCCTTTCTCTTTTTCCTGGAACTCGGCGTAGGCCGAACCCATGGTGTAGGCCTCAATGGCTTCGGGCACGGTAAGTTTCTGCTCGGGAAACCAGCCGTTAGGATTCTTGCCGTCGAGCGTGGCGCGAGTAACAGCGGCATAAAGTCCCAGCATGGGATTCAGCGGGGCCACATCCCAGTCGGTCCCGAAGGCCAGGCGCACGCCATGATTGAGAAAGGTTCGGAACGCATAGGTGCGGCTGGCGCGGTCGTGTCCGATACGGCTTTCCGCCCAGCGCCCGTCGTCAATGGCGTGATAGGGCTGCATCGAGGCGATGACTTTCAATTGGGCGAAGCGGTCGAAGTCCTTGGCCGCCATGTGCTGCGCATGTTCGATGCGAAAGCGGCGGTCGGCATCGCCGTGGGCTTTGGTGATCTCGCTATAGAGATCGAGAATGATCGAAATGCCCTGATCGCCGATGGCATGGGTGCACAGCTGCAGCCCGGCAGCATCAGCTTTCATCATGCGGTCGCGCATCAGTGAGAGCGGCTGCATCTCGTCGGAGAGCAGGCCGTGCGTCTGGGGCGGAGTACCGAACGGTTCAAAGAAATACGCGGTGCCCGAGCCCAGCGACCCATCGGCATATCCCTTGAGAGCGCCGATCCGCAAGTACGGACTGCCGAAGGCGCGCCGAATACCAATCTTGACTTGGTCATCCACCTGGGTGATGAGGGGAGCAGCGTAGATGCGCGTGGTCAACTCGCCCCGATCGAGCAACTCGGAGTACACCGCAATGTCGGCGTAGTCCGGGTTCATATCCTGCACGCTGGTCACTCCCAGCGAAGCGGCGTGGGCCAGGGCGCGCTTCACGGCATGCAGACGCTGCTCATGCGAGAGCTCGGGAATCACTTTGTAGACGTAATCCATGGCGGCGTCTTTTAGAGCGCCGGTGGGATTGCCATGGGTGTCGCGCACGATGGTGCCTCCGGGCGGGTCGGGAGTCTGGGCAGTGACGCCGGCCAGACGCAATGCCACAGAGTTGGCCAGCGACATGTGGCCGTCGTAGCGGCTCAGGAAGACCGGGTTGTCGGGGGTCAGCGGATCAATCAGTTCCTTGGTAGGAAGTTGGGCTGGGCTCCACTTGGTCTCATCCCAGTCCCCGCCCCGGATCCACTCGCCTTTAGCGGCCTTCTTGGCTTGCTCGCCGATGCGGCGGGCGAACTCCTCGGCGCTGGTGGCGTCGTTGAGCTGCACGTTGTCAAGCTGTGAGCCGCCACTGACGAAGTGCACGTGGGCATCGTCGAATCCCGGCAGCAGGAGCTTGCCCGCGGCATCGATGACGCGCGTGTGTTCGCCATGCCAGACCTCGACCTCGGCGTTGGAGCCCACTGCAACGATGCGATCTCCGAGCACCGCGACCGCCTGTGCCTTTGGGTGGGCCTTGTCAACGGTCCAAATGTTGGCGTTCGTGATGATGAGTTCGGCGGCAGGACGGGATTGGGCCCGGAGGGTTACCGCCAGCAGTGGTAGGAAGAGAAAGCCGATTGTCAGCTTCATAATGGGTTTCAAAGGGTGTTCGGTTTGATTACCGCTGGCCCCATTTCAGCTTGGTGCGCAGCACATCGAAGAATGTCTTCTTCAGCCGCAGCAAGCGAACCTTGTGTTCTGACTTGCGGCAATGCACGCGATCGCCGTCGAGAATGGGCATGCCCACCTGTCCGTCAACGCTGAGGTAGGCCTCTTCATCGCCGGTCTTGATCAGAATCTCGATTTCCGCGGAGTCGCGCACCACCAGGGCCCGGTGCGTAAGCGAGTGCGGTGATACCGGCGTAACCACGAAGGCATCCACCGAGGGCATCAAGATGGGGCCACCCGCGGCCAGCGAATACGCCGTGGAGCCGGTGGGCGTGGAAACGATGAGGCCGTCCGCCTTGTAGCTGGAAACAAATACCTGGTCAATAAACAGATCGAAATTGTTCAAACGCGCGATCGCACTCTTGCTGACTACAACATCGTTCAACGCTTCGTAGCTGGCGACGCAGGAGCCGGAGCGGAGTAGCTGGCAGTGCACCAGGGCGCGCGACTCCACACTGCAACTGTTGTCGTCAATCGCCTGCAGCGTGGGATAGAGCTCGGACAAGGGGACCTCGGTAAGAAAACCCAGGGACCCAAGATTCACGCCCAAGACCGGAATCCCGGCCTTGGCGACCACCCGCCCAGCGGCGAGGAGTGTGCCGTCGCCGCCCAGCACCACCACAAACTTCAGGGGGCACGACGCCATTTCCTTGCGCGGCAGCACTTCCGCCCCGGGGGCGTACGGAGCCGTCTCGCGATCGACCACCACCTGGTACCCGTGCTTGCGGAACCACTCCAGCAGCCCGGGCAGGACTTGCGCCAGTTCCGGCTTGCCCGGCTTTGACATGATGGCGACAGACTTAGGCTTCCCGGTGTCCATGGTGGAAATTGAATTGTACAGAAACAGCAGGAAAAGTAGCGAGTTGGGCGGCGAGTCGCTGGGAATCTTTCTTCGTGAAGTTGTCATTCCGAGCGCAGCGACGGACCGGGGTTCTGGCCGACGCCATGACCAGTGCCGGCCACAAGCAAGACCTGGATCCCTCCCCTTCGGGTCGGGAATGACAACCGTACAGTCTAGAAAATCCCGTACAGCAGAAACTCCCGGTTGCCTTCCGCGCCCAGGATGGGCGACTCGATTACATCCGTGTGGGCGGCTCCTGCGGAGAGCACTGCTTGTCGCACTTGTCCCACGGCGGTTGCCTGAGCATCTGGGTCACGCACGATGCCGCCCTTCCCTACCTTGTCACGCCCAACTTCGAACTGTGGCTTGACCAGGACCACGACCTGACGACCGCGGCGCGATTCCGGCGCTTCGGGGAAAGCGGACGCAATCACCGCGGGCAGAACCAGGGTCGCAGAAATGAACGCCACATCCATGACTATCAGGTCCGCCATCTCGCCCAGTTGTTCCCGGGTGAGGTAACGGGCATTGGTTTTTTCGAGCAAGCGCACACGCGGATCCTGGCGCAGCCGGAAATCGATCTGGCCGTAGCCGGTGTCGACCGCAATCACGCGGGCGGCGCCGCGTTGCAAGAGACAATCTGTGAAGCCGCCGGTCGAGGCACCGACATCCAGGCAGGTTTTGGCGGCCACGTCGATGCCCCAGTGATCCAGCGCCTTCTCCAGTTTGAGGCCGCCGCGGCTGACGTACTTCAGGTCTTCGCCCAGCAGCCGGAGCTCTGCTTCTACCTCCACACTCGCGCCCGCTTTTTCGATCTTCTGTCCGTTGACCAGCACCTTGCCCGCAAGGATCAGGGCCTGCGCGCGTTCGCGCGACCCAGCCATGCCGCGTTCCAGGAGCAGTTTGTCTAGCCTGGATTTCAACTCTTTCCCCTGCCCGGAAGTGGTGTGCTCACTCCACGAAAGTGCCAGCACTCGCATTTGTGCAAAATGCAGAAGTGAATGTCAGCGAACCACTTACAAATATTTCTTCCAGTTTTTCCACAGGATTTTCCACCGCAGTGTTGAAAAACTATGCGCCCTAGTTGCAGTGCTTCGACCAGCCAACAAAAAGCCGCCCTTTTTCCGGGCGGCTCCAAGTCTATTGTTCCACCTCGCTAGCCGGCTACTTCTTCCAGCAGCTTCTGGTCGATGTCGAAGTTGGCATGCACGTTCTGCACATCGTCCTGTTCTTCCAGGGCTTCGAGCAACCGGATCATCTGACTGGCCGCGACCCCTTCGAGCTTGATGTAGTTTTGCGGAATCATGGAGACGCTGGCCGAGGATGGTTCGATGCCAGCTTTCTTCACCGCTTCGAGCACCGCTTCGTAGGCCGCGGGTTCGGTCAGGATTTCCCAGTGCTCGCCGTCGTCACGCAGGTCTTCGGCGCCGGCATCCAGGACGATCGCCATGAGGTCATCTTCCTTGGCGGCCGCCTTGGGCACCACAATGTCACCCTTCTTGTGAAACATCCACGAAACTGCTCCGGCCTCGGCCATGTTGCCGTTATTCTTGCTGAAGACATGCCGCATTTCGCTGACCGTGCGGTTGCGATTGTCGGTATTGATCTCCGCGAGAATTGCGACGCCTCCGGGGCCGTAGCCTTCGAGAGTGAACTCTTCATAGACGGCGCCCGGCAATTCGCCAGTGCCGCGCTGGATGGCTCGTTTGATGTTGTCGGCGGGCATGTTCTCCGCCTTGGCGGCGAGAATCGCGGTGCGCAGGCGGGGATTGCTGTCGGGATCTCCGCCACCGTTCCTGGCGGCGATGCCGATTTCCTTGATGAGGCGGGTAAAGATCTTTCCCCGCTTGGCGTCAAGCGCGCCCTTCTTGTGCTTAATTGTGGCCCATTTTGAATGGCCGGACATGGTTATACCTCGTCTTTATGAACTTTAATGGCGCGGATCTTAATAAAGCAGGACTCGCCCGTAGAGGAGATCACGTGATTGCCTCGAAACGCACGCAGGCGAAATAAAATTATAGCACGCAGGCAGGCCGTCTTTGGCTGGAAGTCGCTGGCTGGTTACTGGCTTGCGGCCCTTGCCCGGTAGGCGTAGACAACGGCCAGCAGCGGGGCCGACAGCAGCACGCCCCAGAAAGGAATCAGGATACCAAGCACCAAGGGGGTCAGGATGGAAGCCCACATCGGCACTTTGGCGGCGCGCTTCATGAGGTAAGGCTGCAGCAGGAAGCCGTCGATCATCACGATAATCGCGTAAAGCACCAAAACCGCGAGGGGGTGCTCCCAGTCACCCCAACGCAGAGTTGCGGCCAAGGCCGGGCCGATCAGGCCTAGAACAGGTCCAATGTGCGGGATGAATTGCAGAGTGGCCGCCAGGAGGGCCCAGAGGGGCGCCCAGGGCACGCCAATAATAAACAAACCGATCATCCACAAAAGGCCGACGGCGAGTGAATCCTGAAGCTGTGCCACGATCCAGTTCTTCAGAGCGTTGCCGGTCAACTGGAAGTGGTCGCGTAAATCCATGACTGTTATGTGATGCCTGATCCGCATTGAAGGATGGAGGTTTCTTGCCGGCCGGTGTAAACCCGGGCCTTACAAGCTCGTCCATACTCGTAGCAGCAAATCAGTCACCCGAGAAGGCGCGTGGATACGATACTGACGGCGGCTCTGCCATCCTCGGCTGTGGAGAAAGCGGAAGGCATTTCGCCAGAGGCTTTCGACGAGATCGTACGCCTGCATCAGAAACGCGTGTATCGCGTTTTGTGGGTTCTGCTGAAAGATGCAGACGCGGCGGACACACTGACCCAGGAGTGCTTCTTACGCGCTTATCGCAATCTGGCCAGTTTTCGCGGCGAATGCAGCGTGGAGACGTGGCTCCTGCGAATCGCGGTCAACCTGGCGAGAGATCACCACAAAAGCCGCCGCATTTCGTTCTGGAAGCGACTGGTTGGTTTGGAGAACGACAACGGTTATGCCGACCAGATGGCGTCGCCGCAGGCATCCCCTGAGAGGGCGCTGCTGGCGCGCGAAGAGCTGGACGCAGTCCGCGACGCGATGAAGTCGCTGTCGCAGCAACAGCGCACCGTTTTCCTGTTGCGTTTTGCGGAGGAGATGTCGCTCTCGGAAATCGCGGCGGTGCTCGACCTGAAAGTAGGCAGTGTGAAAGCACAACTGTCGCGGGCCTTGAGCAAGCTGCGCAAGGTCATGAAGGAGCAGCAATGGAGATGAACGCACACTTAAGCGAATCCGACCTGGTGGAACTTCTGCTGCAGCCTGCCTCTGCAACGCCATCGCACGCGCAGCATTGCGAGAAATGCCGGTTGGCAATTCAGGACATGCAGCGGGGGGTCTCGCGATTGGCAGGCTCGGCACGTACCGAGGTTGACCGCCCGGAGGAATTCTGGCTTCGGCAAAGGGCGGCAATCCGCAGCAGGCTCCACGTCGTTCAGCCAGTCAAACCCAGGCTGCCTCAGCTCGCTTGGGTTACCGCAACTGTGGTTCTTGGAATCGCCAGCCTGATGCTTACCAAGACACCGCAGCCCCTGCCCGCAGCCCAACTCGATGGCGACTCTGATCACCAGCTCTTAGTCGAAGTGGAGGAAGTTCTGCAGATTGGTGGCCCACCCTCGTTAGAGCCGGCCGCTTTTCTGGCAGGAGAAATCAGCGAAAACTTTCAACCCGTGTCAACCGACCCGGCACACAAGGAGAAGCACCAATGAAGATGAGTTTGATGCTAGCGTTTGCTTTTTTCGTGGTCTCGGCTTCAGCCCAGACTAATGCCCCCGCTGCGCCCGACGCTTCCGTTGAGATGGGCGCGACGCCGGCTCCCGATCACGTCAAGATCATTTATCGGAACGAATTCGGCACCTGGTGGAAACGCTCGGAAGTCGTCAAAAAGCTCCAACTCAGCGATGACCAAATCAACCACCTGGATGAGGTCTTCAACGAGCACCGCACCAAGCTCAAACAACACACCGCAGAAATGGCAACCCAGGATGAGAAGCTACAAACCTTGCTCGACGCTGACGTCCCCAATGAAGGTCAGATTAGCGTGCAAGTCGACCACGTTCTCGCGGCCCGTGGCAAGCTGGAGCGCGAATTCACCATGATGAACCTCGACCTGAGGAAAGTGCTGTCGCTGGAGCAGTGGCGCGCGTTGAAGTCTATGCGGGGCGAGCACGGTGCCTTTGGCGATCGCGTCTTCTTTCAGAAGTTCGTGGGGCCAGGCCCGGGAGCGGGACCGACCGTGACTCCTTTGCCCCCAGATGCTCCCCAGCCGCCACTCCCGCCAGCCCCCGCGGAAGAGGACCTCTTTTAACTTGGGAACCACACCGTAAGCCGCCTGATCCCCTGCTTCAGGAAACAGGCGGCTTGCTTTTTGCTCATGCTAAACTCAGTTTTAAGCCCCTATAGCGAGGCACCTGGATGAAATTCGGCGTCATCATTTTCCCCGGATCGAACTGCGATCACGATGCTTACTGGACCATTCAGCACGTGGCCAGGCAGCCGGTCACCTTTCTGTGGCACGAATCCCACGACCTGGAGAACTGCGACGCCATCATTGTGCCGGGCGGGTTCGCCTATGGCGATTACCTGCGGACCGGCGCCATCGCCAAGTTTTCTCCGGTGATGGACTCGGTGCGCAAGTTCGCTGCCGGGGGCGGGCTGGTGCTGGGGATCTGCAACGGCTTCCAGATTCTGTGCGAGTCGGGGCTGCTGCCGGGCGCGCTGATGCGGAACGTCGGTCTGAAGTATGTTTGCAAGCCCGTTTATGTTCGAGTGGAGAACGCCAATACGCCCTTTACCAGCACCTGCCGTGAGGGCGAGGTCCTGACCATCCCCATCGGCCACATGGAAGGTAACTACTTCTGCGACGAGGCCACGCTGGCTGAGCTACGACGCGATCAGCGCATTGTGTTCCGCTATGCCACGCCGGACGGGGACATCACTCCCGCCGCAAACCCGAACGGGTCGCTGGACAACATCGCCGGCATCTGCAGCCCCGGCCGTAACGTATTGGGCATGATGCCGCATCCGGAACGCTCCAGCGAACCTGAACTGGGATGCACCGAGGGCTTTAAGATCTTCGAATCTTTGGTTGGAGCCATGGCGGAAAAGTAGGCCCTTCCATCGCGATTTGTTTTATCCCTTTCGCTCACTCACTTTTTCTACTACTCTTCGGCTCCCCGTTCGCTTTTTCCCGGACTGCCCGGTCATGGTGTCAACTTCGGTTTCCCGCGAGAAAGCGCGGTTTCCGGTTAGCATTTCGTACAAGATTGCGCCAAAGCTGAAGATATCGCTGCGATGATCGACCGGCTTCGCCCGCATTGTTCGGGCGACATGTAGGCCACGGTGCCCAGCACCGACCCCGCCTTGGTCTGGGTGGTCATGGTGGCGATCGAGCGTTCGGAACCGGCATCCGGCGACGTGAGCTTGGCGATGCCGCAGTCGAGGATTTTGACCCGGCCATCCTTGGTGATAAACAGATTTTCCGGCTTCAAATCACGATGGACGATACCCCTCTTATGCGCCTCGGACAGTCATGACCGTGGCGGAAATAAGTTGGCCTGCATGTTAGGGTGACGCGGGGCTCAAATCAACACAGTGAGGTAGAGACCTCGCGTAACTCGTCTGTATCGGCCGATTTCGTTCTTCCGCCAGCTTGGCGTATTCTGCTTAGCCGTGTGCAACACGAATGGGATGTAGCCATAGTTTTCCGTTCTATCTCATACCTAAGGTCATTCTCGTGATTCGATTTGGCATCGTAGGTTTCGGACTGCACGCCGTAAAGCGGCTCATGCCGGGTTTTGCTATGGCACAGAACTGCCGGGTGACTGCTCTTTCCCGCCGGGCCATGAGCCAGGCGCGCGAATCGGCCCGACAATTCAACATCGCCCTGGCGTTCGACTCGGCTGCGGAGCTGTGCCGCTCGCCGGAAGTCGATGTTGTCTTCGTAACCACGCCCAACGCCTGTCACCTGAAAGACGTGTTGACCGCCATCGAGGCCGGCAAACCGGTGCTCTGCGAAAAGCCCACGGCGATCAACGCCCAGCAGTGCCAGCAAATGGTGGAGGCCGCACGCCAAGCCAATGTGCTGCTCGGGGTTGCGCAGGTGTTTCGTTTTGAGGACAGCACGGCTCGCCTGCGCGAGAGAGTTGCTGCCGGGGAGGTGGGCAGGCCACTTTTTGTGCGCTCGGAATTCTCCTTCCTCGGGGGCAGCGGGCACCCACGCACCTGGATCAACGACGCCGCCGTCGCAGGCGGCGGCCCGGTTGCCGACGTGGGGGTGCATTGCGTTGACGCCCTGCGCTACATCTTGCAGGACGAAGTCGTGCGGGTGAGCGCCCGCGGAGCATCAGACGAGCATTCTGGAAGCGTCGAATCCGCTGCCGTGGTGGCGCTTGAATTTTCACGCGGAACCCTGGGGACGGTGCTGGTGTCGTTCCGCGCGGAATACCGCTCACCGCTCGAGGTGGTCGGGGACGGCGGCGTGCTGCGCGCTGACGACGCCTTGAACGTGGAGTGGCCTATCACCCTGGAACTGCGTCGCGGACGAGCCGTGGTGGAAACCGAAGTCGTCTCTAACAAGACCGCGTACGCGCGACAGGTAGACGCATTCGCGGCTGCGGTGGAAGGAAAAGCAGAATTCCCCGTCCCCGGCGAACAGGGCTGGCAGAACCAGGAGATCCTGGATGCCGCCTATCGCAGTATGAAGAGCGGGAAAGTCGAGAACGTTGCCAGAGTGAGCTAGCTATTGCGGAGGTGCGGTCGGCGCGACAGGTGCCAGCGGCACTGCAGGTGCCAGTGGCGCAGGTGGCGTCGGCGGTAATCCCTTGGCTTGCACAATCGCCCAGTGCCAATCCTGGTTGGGTCCGAGCGCTGTGCCCAGGGTCTCACTGAACACGGTGGTGGTAAGCGGCGCCGCCGTACCTTTCAGGTGGTAAAGCACGGTCAGATCGGACCGCTTCTCCGCCGGCGCCGGGTCTGCTGCTGGCGCGGTGTCGCCCGCGGCCGCCGTTACCAGCCGAGCCGGTCCGTAATAAGCAGTCTTGGTTGCGGACGGCCGCAGGATGGTCAATCCCACGGTAATTTCCTGCAGGCTCCAGCTTGATCCGTTGTAAACCGAAACCTGCAGGGTATCGCCATTGATGGTGGCCGGGCCATCCAGTTTGGCGACTTCACTGTCGGGAAGCTCCCGCGGAGTGAATGGATCAGACAATAGCGACGTAGCTTGCGCATTGAATGATAGGCTGCAGGTCACGTCGGGCGAAGTGATGGTGAAGTTTTTCCCCAGACTATCAAACGAAAACAGCAGGCCGCTGCCGACACGGTGGCTCTCCACATCGTCCATTACTTGCGCCAGATTGTCGTTGTCGATGACGGTCTTGGCTGGCGCCGCCTTGGCCTTGCGCAGAGAGCGTGCCAGCTCGCCCAACGAGAGGTCGCCGTCTGAGTTCTGTGCCGCGACCAACTGCGGGAGCAGCAAACCCAGGACAACCGCTGCCATCACGTAATGGAACCTCGTCCTCATGACTGGTTATTCATTCTGCCGTAAGCAGAGGCATGCCGATACAGATCCGTCGCAAGGCGCATTCAACTGATAACTAGCGCGAGCGGACCGCGGCCCTGACAGAAATTGTAATCAGCATTGCTGCGGAAAGAACGAGGCAGGCAGTGACCGTTGGTAGTAGAACCTTAGAACGAAGCCAGAGGTGAAGCTTGGGCGTGCGGGACAAAGAGGCACGCAACGGGGCTCCGCACGCCCAAGAAGCTACACTTTCCCCTTACAGCAGGCCAGAGGAACGAAACCTTGTAACCGGATCGGCCACCGGCAAGGGCTCCCGCTTGAAGATCCAGCGGGCCACCGCGAACCCCAATGCCGCGTAGCAGAGATGAAGCAACTTCATAGGGCCCCCCACTTGGAAAGATGCTATGCACCTCGGGGGAGACCAATCACCGCAGGTTCAAAGTAGCAAGGGGGCACCAGTGGGTCAATGTCCCAATGGTGCTATCCGTATGGCACGAAAGTAATAGGCGGGAACCTCGGAGAATAACTCCAAACCCTACCTGCGCCGTTGGAAATACCGGATGCAGAGGGCCTCCTGCATTCCCCGGTCCTGTCGGAATTCAGCGCTCAGCAGCCGACATCCAGGGCATTTGCCTGAGGTCTAGTGTGTCCGTTGCATCACCGATTCCTGCTGATGCTCCACCGAAACCGCCGCCCCTCTCAGCGGGTGTGCCCTGGACCCGTGGAAGAACAGCAGATGCACCAGGAACATGACTACCAGCACCGCCCCAAACGTGCACACGATGGTGGCTCCCGTGGGCGTGTCGAGCCATACCGAGAAATACACGCCCAGGGCCGAGACTAGCGTTCCCATGGTCCAGCCGATGGCCAGCCGGCGTCCCACCTTATCCGCAAACAGCATGGCTCCCACCGAAGGCACAATCAGGTAGCAGAACACCAGCAACACACCGGCAATCGCCACCGAGGAGGTCACTACAAAACCGAAAGAAGCGTAGAACAGAAAATCCCAGAAGCGGATGTTCAGGCCTTTGGCCTCCGCTTGCGCTGGATCGGTGGAGATCAGCAGGAACTTGCGGCGGAATATGTAGTGAAAGAGGCCAACTACACCGTACAGGACGGCGGTCTTGATCACTTCGGCCTTGTCCACCGCCAGGATATTGCCCACCAGCATGTCTTTTAGATGCTCGGTTTCGCCGGTGGCCTTACTCATAGCCAGAATGGCGGTTGCCGACGCCACGGCATAAGCGATACCGATGAAAGCTTCCTGCGGAATGTGGCCGCGGCGGGTGCGGGCGAAGGCGAAGATACCGGCGCCCACAAAGGTAAACGCCAGGCTGAGCCAGTAAGCTCCGTGCCCGTGAGGATCCATGCCGACCAGGATGGCGATGGTGGCCCCCAGGGCGGCAATCTGCGCCAGCGCCAAATCAACGAAGATGACCCCGCGCTCCACCACGTGGACCCCGAGGTAGGCATGAATGCCGGTCAGAATCAAGCTGGCCACGAATGGCCACAAAAGAAAGGGCAGAATTTCCATGTTTCTCCTTATAGTCTTCCGTCGTCCGTGGTCAGCAACCCGCGCGTTTTGCAGCTTTTCCTGACGACTGATGACGGACGACTGACGACTGCTACTGCAACGCTTTCATCAGCAGACCGATGTCGTAATCAAACAGCTTGAAATAGTCGGTTACATCCTTTTGGCCGCCCACCGAAGGTAAATACTGTACGACCGTGCCCCCGGTATCTCGCGCGATTGAGTTAGGGGTCTTTAGGTCAAAATACGGTTCCACCAGGATTACCTTGCAGTTCTCTCGCTTCATCAACCCGATCAGTTCGATGGTGTGGCTGGGGGTTGGCGGAATGCCGGGACGGGGCTCGACATAGCCAATCACATTCAACCCATAATGCTTGGCGAAATTGGGAAAGGAATTGTGATAGGTCACGACCTTGCGCCCGCGATACGGTTTCATATCGGCGTCCCACTTCTGTTCGGCGGCAGCCAGGCGCTTGTCAAAATCCTGGTAGCGCTGCTGGAAATAGCCGGCATCCTCGGGATCCAGTTCCCCGAGTTTCCCGGCGATGCCCTTCGCGATGCGCCGTCCGTTGTCAGGATCGAGCCAGTAGTGCGGGTTGCCCAGCGGGTGGACGTCACCCATGGCCCGCGTAACCGTGCCAGTAGGGATGTCGAGGATTTCCGCAAACTGTGAAGCATCGAGATAGCCATTGGCACCGACCTGGATGCGGGGATTGCCGCTCTGGGTGATCAGCGGCGGCAACCATCCGATCTCCAGTTGCAATCCGACCACTACTAACAGGTCGGCCTGGCGCAGTTTCAGCAGGAAACTGGGCTTGGCCTCGACAAAGTGCGGGTCCTGATAGCCCTTGGCGATCGATTCGACGCTCACTTTGTCGCCGCCCACTTCCTGCGTGAGGGCCGCCATATCGGTGGTAGCGGTCACAATGTTGAGCTTCTTCGCCTGCGCCGGCGCGGGGAGGAAAATTCCCACCAGCGCGAGGGTGATGGCAAGTGCAACCACGAAGCCAGGGTTAGTTCGCATGCTCGTCATTCCATTCTCCTAGAAAGGATGGGCTCCGTGCGCCCCTAACGAAAAAATAACCTGCATTAACAATTGATTGCTGTTAAGGCCTTCGGCGTACTTGGTGAATTCGTACTGGCCGCGGATCTGGGCGAACTCGCTAGGCCAGTAGGTGAGCACCAGCGAGCCGCCCTTGTCCGTCAGGTTGGCGTACCGGCTGCGGTCTGAGGAGTCGTAACGGCCGCCGAGGAACCAGCGGCGTCCTAACTGGTAATCCGCGGAAGCATAGTAGCCGAAGCCGCGTTGCTCCACAGGAAGCTGTTGACGCTGGCTCCAGACGAACTCGCTGCGGGCCACAAACGAATGGTAGATGGAGCGCCGCAACGGCTTCCAGCGCAGCGTGGCATCGACCCCGTAGAGGTTGGTGATGAAGTTGGGACCGAAATCGTTATTCCCGCGCGAGTAGGAGAGCCCGAGATCGAGGTTGGTGGATTCGGTGATGTCCTTGTAGGCGCGCAGGTGGTCCACCGTGCTGACATCGTTCTTCTGGAATGCCTTGAACACATCCCCCGAGTCGCCGCGAAACAGCTGTCCGGTGGCCTCTAGAAAGATACCTTTAGGCGCGGGCAGGATACGTTCAATGGAGACTCCGGCGTCATCGATGCCGTCCTCGCCGCCCACCAGGTTAGTGGTGACCAGCGGCCGGTCAATCCAGGGCAACACGTGGTTGTGCATCATGTTGACCTTGCCGAAAGCCGAGCGCATCTTTCCAACTTTCCCCACGAAGCTCGCTGGCAGCGCGGTAAAGGTGATGTAGCCCTCTTCCAGGTTCACGCCCTCCTCGCCGAACGAGATAAAGAAGTCGCCGCGAGAATAGGGGTCAATGATAGCCTGCAGGCCGATTTCGGACTCGTGCATCTGCAGCGACGGGAAAGGCTGCAACGTCGCCAGGGGCGGGGGCGAATTTCCTCCCACTGCGCCGATGAAGTCGCCAATCACGCTGATGTCCGGGTTCAAAGCTTTGGCCGCGGAACCACCGGCGCCTCCGTAGACTTGGGCCTGAGTGCCGGTTGCCTGCGAGGCTAGCGCCTCCGCAGGGGCAGGGGCCGGCGGCGCCGCCGATGGTGCAGCCGATGCAGCTGCGGCTTCCGCGGCCGGCGCCGCGGTGGCGCTGCTCTTCAACATGCGTACCTGGCCTTCCAGTGCGATGATGCGGTCCTCCAGGTCCCGGATGTGCTGCTCCATGGCAGCGTTCTGGTCATTGGCCGCGGGCACAGTGCCAGCCTGCTGGGCACACAGCGGCAACCCGAACAAAATCGTCATGCAAAATGGCAGAAACGAATTCCTCATTGTCATCGGTCCTCCACCTGCAGAGATTGCAGGTGCATTTCACTGCTCGAGCTGCTATGGGCTCGAAAACGGCTTACACGCGGTGATTAATGACGAGCAGGATGGTCAGTAAGCCGGTGGAGGGCGAACGCACAATTGGAAAGATGGCAGAAACGGCCGAGGCGTGCATTGCGCGGCCCACACTGGAATTCTCCGCCGCAGGGCGGGAAAGAACACGATGAAGAACGCCAGTGTGGTCGCCGACTGGGCCATCAGGCAGGTCATGCACAGAGTGCCGCTGGAGGGCGACGACGAAGTCGAAGAAAACCGAGACGCGCCACTGGTGTCAGGCAACGCAAACCCGCAGAGGTGCACGGCCTGTGCGGTACTGGCCAACAACAGTACGGCAACGCAGGCATAACCTAGCCACTTCGCGCGCCCCGTATCTCGGTGACTGATTTTCACACGTATACCGCTGGTTAGATGCCGGAACACCCCTGCCGGCTGGTTCTAACTTCAAGGAAGGCTGGATTTTATCATCTAAACCCGCAGAAAGCGTGCCCACCGTCCAGCGAGTCCTACACCAGAGTGCTGACACCCTGGGTTGTTACACCCGACCCGAAGGGTAGGGACCTGGGTGCTTGCCGGCGGTGCAACTGCTGCCGACAAGCACCCGGGTCCCTCGCTGCGCTCAGGATGACCGTGGAAAGGCGAGGCTAGTGCGGCTCCCCTCCACCTGCATCCACGGCGTCCGCCGGCGGTACCACGATCGCCGGGACACTATGCCCTGCCATCATCTGCTGCAGGGCCGCCAGGTCAGTTTTCTGGAGATCCGCCCACCGGCCAAGGAGCTCGTCGGCTTGCTTCTTCAGCTTGTCGAACAGACGATCGTCTCCGTCCGTCGGGGCCGAATCGGTCCCGTCTCCGACCGCCATGGCCAGGTAAGCCAGCTTGCTGTCAACCCGCTGCGGGTAGCGCAGCGAGTCTTCGTTGGCCGTGATCTTCCTCTGCACCAGTTCGTCGCGCACTGCGAGCAGCTTTTGATCGAAGGCAGCAGTGGCGGTGAGGACGGGTTTGTTGTCGGGCAGCCGTTTCTGGACTCCGCTGATCTGGGCGCGGACATCCTCGATCTGGTTGACCGCGTCGTAGACCCGGCTGAGTTCGGCGTGAATCTGCGCCAGCAGCTCAAACTGTTTCTGCAAGTCCGCTTGGGCAACGCTCACGCGCGGATCGAGCTTCACCTCGAAAGGTGCGGTCTGGCTCTTGCCATCCACCGTCAGCCGCACCTGGTACTGGCCCGGCACTACCAGCGGTCCCAGGCGTCCGTTGTTGTATTCCCACAGATGGTAGCCGGGCACGCGGCTGGCTCCCTCGGTGCGCATGTCCCAGACAAAGCGGTTCAGGCCGGGCTCGGGCTTAATCTGCGGATCCGGTTTCTTGGCATCGGGATCCAGCGGCTCATCCGGCTCTTCAATCTTGGTGCTGGAATATTTCCGCAGCACATTGCCCGAGGCATTCAGGATCTCAAGCGCCAGCTCGCCCTTTGGGACGTCCTTTACGGAGTAGTAGATCACCGCACCCGGCGGCGGATTCTGCCCGGCCAGCACCGGCTTGGCAGGCACGTCGTCCTGGTTCGGGTTGTGCATACGGTATGCGGTGGCTGGAGCGTAGAGGTGAACCTCCTGCTTAGCCACCTCGGCACTGTACTGACGTAGTGGTGACAGGTCGTCAAGAATCCAGAACGAGCGGCCGTGCGTCGCCAGCACCAGGTCATCGTTCTTGATGACCAAATCGTGGACCGGTGTGGTCGGCAGGTTGAGTTGCAACGAGCGCCAATCCGCGCCATCGTTCATGGAGACGTACACGCCCGTCTCGGTCCCGGCGTAGAGCAGGCCGCGCTTCTTGGGATCCTCGCGCACCGCCCGCACAAAAGTGTTGTCGGGGATCCCCTTGATGATTTTCGTCCAGGTCTTGCCGAAGTCACTGGTCTTGTAAATGTAAGGACGGAAGTCATCGAACTGGTGACGCTCTACCGCGACATAGGCGGTGCCGGCATCATGGGGAGAGGCATCGATCTGGCTGATGCGGCTCCACTCCGGCATGTCCTTGGGCGTGATGTTCGACCAGTTCTTGCCGCCATCCCGGGTAATGTGGACGAGACCGTCGTCGGTGCCCGCCCATATCTGGTCCTTGGCCACCGGGGACTCCGCTACCGCAAAAATTGTGTCGTAGTACTCGGTGCCGGTGTCATCAATGGTGATGGGACCGCCCGAGGGCTGCTGTTTGCTCTTGTCATTACGGGTGAGGTCCGGACTGATCGCCTCCCAGTGCATGCCGCCGTCAGTCGTCTTAAACAGGCGTTCACCGGCATGGTAGAGAGTGTTGGGATCGTTTGGCGAAATCACGATGGGCGCAGTCCACTGGAAACGGTGCTCCACAATCGCCGCCCCGCCGCCATCGCTGATCTCCGGCTGGACGGACACGTTCTTGAGTTGGCCAGTGCGTTTGTCAAAACGGGTAATCTTGCCCTGATAGTCGCCGGCGTAAACGATGTTCGGGTCCGGCGGATACGGCGCAATGTAGCCCGCTTCCCCGCCCCCCACGTCGTACCAGTCGGCGCGGCCGATGGTGCCGTCATCGCTGCGGCTGGCGATCCCCACGGTACTCGAGTCCTGCTGCGCGCCGTAGACCCAGTAGGGGGTGCGTGTGTCAGTAATGACATGGTAGAACTGTGCCGTCGGCTGGTTGTCCAGCCGCGACCAGGTATTGCCACCATCGAGCGTCACGGTAACTCCGCCGTCGTTCGACGCGATCATGCGACGCGGATTCCTGGGATCAATCCACAGGCCGTGATTGTCGCCGTGCGGGATCTTCACCTTGTTGAAGGTGCGCCCGCCATCGGTGGAGCGGTAGGCATCCACGTTCAGCACGTAGACGGTTTCGGGGTCCTGCGGGTCGGCAACGATATGCATGTAGTACCATGCACGCTGCGTGAACGAGTGGCTGTCGTTGACCAGTTGCCAGGTTGCGCCGTCATCGTCGGAGCGGTAGACGCCGCCTTCCGCCGCCTCAATCAGGGCATACACGCGCTCGGAACTCGCCGCCACCGCCACCCCGATGCGGCCGTAGGGTCCCTTGGGCAAGCCGTGGTCCTCCAGTTGCTTCCAGGTGGTGCCGCCGTCGTTGGAGCGGTAGATGCCGCTGCCCGGACCGCCGCTGGTCAGCTTCCAGGGCTCGCGCCGCACTTGCCACAACGATGCATACAGGATGTTGGCGTTGTGCGGATCGAACGCAATGTCGATTGCGCCCGTGTTCTCATCTTTGTAGAGCACCTTCTCCCATGTTTTGCCGCCGTCGGTGGTGCGGAACACGCCACGCTCGGTGTTGGGACCGTACGGGTGCCCAAGCGCTGCCACGAATACGTTGTCGGCGTTGTGCGGGTTCACGATCACCTTGCCGATGGCACGGGTGTCGCGCAGGCCAATGTTCTTCCAGGTCGTGCCGCCGTCCAGCGTCTTGTAGACGCCGTCGCCGTGCGAGGCATTGCCGCGAATGCAGCCCTCGCCAGTGCCGACGTAAACGATGTTGGGATCAGAGGCGGCGACCGCCAGGCTGCCAATCGCGGATGTTCCCTCCTTGTCGAAAACCGAAGTCCAGGTCAGGGCGCCGTCGGTTGACTTCC
Organism: Terriglobia bacterium; assembly: GCA_020073665.1. GTDB lineage: Bacteria > Acidobacteriota > Terriglobia > Terriglobales > Acidobacteriaceae > JAIQEU01. Next base: position 38,689 of record JAIQEU010000016.1, on the reverse strand, counting down.
ACACCCCGCCGCCGGTGGCGCCGAAGTAGTAGGTGTTGGGATCGCCGGCGATGCCGGAAGCGGTCAGCGACCGCCCGCCACGGAACGGACCGATCGGGCGGTATTTCATCCCTTTGAAAGCCGTGTCTTCACTATTAGGCTCAGAAGTGACCGCTTGCTGACTCGGTGGTTGTGCCGACGCTGCCGGTTTCTTGTCTTTGCCGGCCTGGGTCTGCGCCCAGGCCATACTCGTCGTAAACAACGCCACCAACAATACCCACCGCACGGTTCTGCCTAGCCTTTGCTCGAAGTGACACATTTGTTTCATCTCCAGGGAAAGAAGTGGAATGGATATGGTAACGGGTGCGACGGGATCCGGGGAAGAATTCTTCTACCCTACTTGCCCACCTGGATGCCTCAGCCGTTCTTCTTCCCGGTCTCTTTCCTGCCTTCCAGGATCTTTCGGGCTACCTGCAACTGCTTCCGCTTTTCATCGTCCACTGTCGGATATGCCAGGTTCAAATCTTCCAAGGTTTCGATGATGGCCGCCGACACCACCGTGCGTGTGAACCATTTGTTATCTGCCGGAACCACGTACCAGGGAGCGTGCTTGGTGGCGGTGTGGCAGATCATGTCTTCGTAGGCGGCCATGTAGTCATCCCAGCATTCACGTTCCTTGACGTCAGCCGTGGAAAATTTCCAGTTCTTCTCCGGGTGATCCAGCCGATCCACAAACCGCTTCTTTTGTTCTTTCCTGGACAGGTTGAGAAAGAACTTCCGAATCACCACCCCGTTGCGTGCCAGGTAGCGTTCGAACCCCGCGATATCCGCGAAACGATCGTTCCATATGTCTTTGGTCAAGAGCTCGGGAGGAATTCTCTGGCTCTGCAGCAATTCGGGGTGTACCCGGACCACCAGCACTTCCTCGTAATACGAGCGATTGAAGATGCCGATGTGGCCGCGCTCCGGCACCTTCTGCATGGTTCGCCAAAGGTAATCGTGGTTCAGCTCTTCCGAGGAAGGCGTCTTGAAGGAATAAACCTGGCAACCCTGCGGATTGACGCCCGACATTACGTGCTTGATGGCGCCATCCTTCCCGGCCGCATCCATGGCCTGAAAGATGATCAGCACCGCCCAGCGGTCCTGGGCGTAGAGCTTGTCCTGCAACTCGGCCAGGGTGGCGACGCCCTTCACCAGAAGCTCCTCGGCATGCTCCCGGGAACGAAGCCTTCCGGTATCGCCGGGATCATAATCTTTCAGCCGAAACTTCTTGCCGTCCTCCACGCGGTACGGCTTCGCCAGCTTCGTCGCCCAACTCATGGATGCCCTCCCGTGGTGCAGGTTTGCGCCGAGTGAGAGTTTACAACGGGGCACCGGCAGCAGTGGAACGCTCGGGACGACTACTTGTCGGCTGAGGCGGCCTTCTTTCGCAATTCTGCGGCTTTGCTGGAATCTCCCGACTTTTCGTAATAAGACGCCAGCGCCAGGTAAACGGGCTCGCTCTGCGTCCTTACTCCCAGCGCGGTTTCCAGCAGGTGAATGGCCTTCTGCGTCTCACCCACCTTGGCAAAGCTGTCCGCCACGTCGAGCAAAGTGCCGTCCTCGGTAGACTTATCGATCTCGGTGTGGGAATAGAGCTCCACCACCGCCGGATACTTCGCCTGGGTATAGTAAAGATGGGCCAGAGCGGCGCGAGCTCTTTCGTCCTCGCCGGACTCCTGCAAGGCGCGCTCGAAATAGCGCGTCGCCTGGGCAGAATCGCCGCGCTGCAGGTAGATCCATCCGCGGTCGTAGTCATGTGCGCTTTGCTGCTGTGGCAACGAACCTTTGTCATCCCACACGTCCCAAGGCTCGGATGTCGAAGCTAGGGCGTCGGCAATCCGAAAACTGGTGGAACTGAACGCCTTCTGCTGGGTTTCTGGGTCGAGCACCTTGACGATCAATCGGTAGTTCCCGGGCAATAAATCTTTGGTGGGGATGGTTGTCCCGTGGACCAGAGAGCCATTGGCATCAGACTCCTCCCGCGGGACTTCGTCCTGCAATTCCTTGGCATCGCCGGAAACACCCGGGCGGCCGTAACTGTACTCCACGGTGAACTTCTTCCCCTGGTTTTTTGCCGGATCGCCCGGCTGCGACCATATCTGGAACATGATCTTGATGTCCTGGCCCTGGGTCAGGACGAGGCTGTCGCCGAGTCTCGGATCAAATTTCACCCCAGCAATGCCGAAGGGCATGACCGGTGAGGCGCCATGGAGCGCTTCGGCGTTGGAAAACGGAATGATCTCCGACACCCATAAGCCCTTCGCCGAAGGCTCCGCGACCGTCACCGATTTTTCCAGCCGGTACCCGGTCTGGTTCACTTTGTTGGTCAGTTCGAAATTCAACCGGTAGGCGCCCGGTGGCAGCGGCAGCATGCCCTCAACACCGAAGTTCTTGCCTTTAATGTCCTCGATCTGGTTCGCCGTCAGGTAATCCGCTACAAAGTTGTCCCGCTGCAACAGAAGCCGGTTATTGCTATCGAAAACCCGGGTCACCAGTTCAATTGAATAAGAGAATCGCTCCCCAGACTTCTGTACCGCAAAATCCTGTGGATTCACGAACCGCAACGCGAAATGCAAGTTGGGAGTGCCTTCCCGGTCGCGCAGGGTAGCGGTCAGCAGATCGAGATAATCGGCGCCCAGCACTAACCGGTGCGATACGTTGGCCAGCAGGTCGCGGTTGCGCCGAATCTGCTCTTTGGTCAGGGGATGGTTGGCCAGATTCTTCAACACCGAAAGCATCAGGTCAGACTCGAGGCTCGAAGTAGCGCGGTCGATGTCAACCGGTTCGTTGGGAACCAGGCTCAGGGTAGTACGAGCCACTTCCCTGCCCAGAGCCCGGTCAATCTCCTGGAAGGCCCGCAGCCGGTTATTGATGGTGAAACTCGAAGTGGTGAGCTTGTCCGGACCGTCGAAATTGGGGCTGTACAGCCTGAAATCGCCGCCAATGTCTCGTTGGTAGAAGATGATATAGAAAAATGGCGGCAGCGCCGGATTCGTATTCTGATAGAACCAGATCTCCATGGGCCGCACCTGCTGCTGGCCGTAATACGGCGCTTTCTGCTGCGGCTCGCCCAGCGTGATGTAAACCCGGCCCCGATCGGTATTCCAGCCGCTATCCTGCCCAGGAACGCCAAAGTACTGGTTGGCGTATTCGATGCGGCGGTAAATCTCTTCTTTGTATTCGTTGGTAGGCGCGCCCGGGTTGGGATTGCGCACCGCCCAGAAGGTCTCGATGGCTTGGTCGCGCTCGGCGTCGGTCTTGAGCAGCAAGAAAGCCTCCCGCTCCTCCTTGCTGATCAGGTACACCACGTCGTGATTGAGCCACTTCTTATACTGCGGCGCCAGCTGCTTCTCGCTGGAAGCGGCCAGGCACAGCACCGAGGCGAGCGCCACCACCGCGCAAATACTCGCGCGAAGAATGGCCCCGGAATAAGTGCAGGGCTGGGATGGAAGGCGGTTCGGGAGCGAGATCAACAATGTACCCCTGGAAGACATGTGGCTGTTCTGATTCTACTGCGGCGGCATCCCCAGGCCGCTGCGAATCTTGGCAGCCATGGTTCGAGTGGGAGCGGCAAACGGTCCATTGGGATCGAGGGTCAAGTACCGTTCATACTCGGCCAGCGCGGCTTTAGCATCTCCTTTTTTCAGGTCGATATTTCCCAGCACCACGTGGACGGGTGCAAAGTCGGCCCGCAGCTTGACCGCCTCCAGGGCATGCGGCTCGGCATCCTGCCAGCGGTTCAGGGCCAGGTAGCTTCGGCTCAACTCGTAGTGGCCTTCCACCGACGTGGAGTCCTGCTGCAAGGCCTTTTCTAAGCTCTTGGCCGCCTCTGCAAACTGGTTCTCCTGGTTCAGGCACACCCCTAGCAGGAATTGAGCGGAAAAGTTGGTGGAGTCGAGCTTCACCGCATCCCGCAAGGCACTTTCGGCTTCGGATGCGCGATTCAGTCGCAACAGCGCGATCCCCTGGTAGACGTGGCCGCTAATGTATTTGGGCTCGGCCTCAATCAACTTTGCGAAGTGTGGCAGGCTTCCTGCCGGGTCGTTGGCCTCGAACAGCCGTCCCCGGCCCTTCTTGAGCTCGGCGCGGCCGGTCTTGGTCTCAGGCTCTTGTAGACCGGCAAGGTTCACCGGGTTCGCAGAGGACGACGGCGTAATCGATTCCGGCTTGCTGTCTGGGACCAGGGTTAGATCCACCGACCCGCTCGGCGTGAACGAAAGATCAACCTGTTGCGAGCTCCGCAAGTATCCAAGTTGGTGAACTCTAACCGTGTAAATCCCAAGACTAAGGCTGGTAAACAAGAACTTACCCCGGGAATCGGTAGTGGTGCGCGCCACTTCGGCTCCTGTGGCATTCTCCAGGAGAATCTGAATCCCCGCCGGCCCGCTTGTGCCATTGGTAAGTCTGAGTTGTCCCTTCAGTTCAGTAATCGAAAACAACTGCGCCCTGCATATGGGGACAGGTAGGCAGACAGCCCCCAGGAGGAGTGTGATCCGGAGAATGCCGGCAACTCGCACGCGTAACCTCGACGCAACCGGTCTGAAAGAAAACTCGGGGAGGTATGTTAGCTCCTCCCCGAGTAGTAACTGCGTTTGATCGGCTCCTTAGAACTCTAGCTTCACCGTGAACCGGGCATAGAACGGGTCCTGGTACGCCGGTATGGAGCCCGTACCGTTGGTCTGTCCGGGTTTCAGGAAGTCTAGATTAGAACCGGCTCCCTGGAACGACAGGTCGCGTGCCTGATCGATGATCGAGGCTGGGCGGGAATCGAAAATATTGAACATGTCCGCCGCGAGCCGCAGGGTCCACCGTTCGGACAGTTTCACCGGATAGTCGACCTTGGCATCCACTCCGCCAGTCACCGGACTACGGCCCAACGCCCCGCGACCGCCAAGCGGAACCTCTCCGGCATTGCCATACGCCGGATGGTCCGCCAGGGTACTGAGCGGAGTGCCGCTCTGGATCCTGGCAGAAGTCCCTATGGTCAGGCCCTTGAACCGCGAATTGCTGAAGGTGTAGCTGAAAAATGCGTTGAACACGCTCAGACGATCAGTACTCAGGATGCCCGGCTTGAACTGGTCGCCCAACAAGTTGTACAGGCCGGGAGTGAAGTCAAACAGCGAACTGATTCCCGGATCGGATTGCCCGTTATCGTTGCGGTAGGCGCCCTCGTAGTTGCCATAGAGCTTTGCCAGCCGGTAGTTAAAGCGCATCAGGTAGCCATTGCTGAAGGACTTGTTGGCTTCGAATTCCAACGCAGTGTAGTTCCGCTTGGGCTTGGCGAAACCGTCGGGCTTGCCGTCGGCTCCGAATAAGCCGGCGGTGGTGTTATTCGCAAAACAAATGCTGTTCGGCGTAAATACATTGCCGTTCGTATCAGCGACCGGGCCGGCCTTCCCAGTGCTGTCGACACCAATCACATTAGTCGTAATAATGCCGCCGGCGTTTGACCAAGAACAGGCTGGATTGATGGTTGGGAAACTGGGCGCCAGCGTGCCTGCAGGAATCACAACCTGCTGTTCATTGATGTACGCATCCAGGCTGGGGCTCGGATTTCCAATCGAGAAGTTCTGTCCGATGAGCTGCGACCCTTCCGGAGAAGTGCCGCTGATGTCCTCGATGATGCGCTTCAAGCGGCGGTCAATGTAGCGGCCGCTAAAGACAATGCCGTGCCACTCATGCTCGGCGCCGATCAGATACTCGTCCTCGTAGCTCAGCTTCGATCCAGGCAAGAAATTCTCGCCAAGCGATGCGGTGGAGACGCTGGGCAGCGGGAAGTTTACTGTGCACGTGGGACACGTTGGCGTCGGGGTGCCCCCAGTTCCGTTGAGGACATGCGCCGAGTCCAGGGCCACGGAGACACTGTTGTTGGCCCCAATCACGGGGGCGAAGAAGACATTGTTGAGATCGTTTTCCCCCGAGAGTGAACGGATTGCCACGTCAAGAGGCAGAGAATAGCTGTAGCGTCCAAAGTTGCCAAAGATCTTGGTCTTCTTGTTGCCCCAGGGGTCAATTGAGAAACCTAGGCGTGGTTCCCAGTTGTCGGTAAAAGAGTAGTGGGTGAGAGTCCCGGTCACGCGCTGCTGTTCCCAGCGCCAGCCAACACTAACGCTGATCCGCCGATTGATCGTCCAGTTGTCGTTGACATAGGCGGCCTGGTAGAGCCCGCGGGTGGCCCGGAGACCGCTGCCGCCGAACTGACCACGGGTCTGTACGAGTACAACCTGTGCTCCCCCCAAAGGTGCATATGTCGGGCAAATAGCGCACCCCGTGATGATATTCCCACTGGAATCCATGGGCAGCTGCTGTAACTGAAACTGCGCGTCCGAGGGAGCGCCCGCCGCCGGTGGATTGCTGCTGGGAAGATAACTCCCTCCCATGAAGTTCGTATCCGGAACGGTGTAGGTACCGCCCGAACGGTTCTGACCATCGTCATAGTGAGGGTTTTCCCACTGGTAGCCTACGCTGAAGGTGTGCGAACCCCAATGACTCACGACCTTCGAAGTGTCCAGAGTCAGTCGGCTGCCATCGGCCTCATGCTGTTCAAGACGCCCGAAACCCTGCAAGGTCGTGACATTGGGTGTAGTCGCATCCACGATGTTGAAGACGTCGAACAGCGGCTGCTCGTGGAAGTAATTGATGTTGTAGCCGTAGGAAGCGTTCACCAGCCACGTGTTGCTGAGCGTACCGTTGTAGCGGGCCACCGTGTTCCTGGTTCCATAGTCCCATTTGCTGAACCCGGTGTTGTTAGCAACCGCCAGATTGGCTGGAGGGGTTAGCTGCCCGGTGCCGGTGTGGGCGGGATCGCCGGACACCGACCCTTCGATGGTGTGCCGGCTATTGATCTTAAAGGTCAGCTTGCCCGCGTAGTCGTAAGCATTGGTTCGCTGCTCCTGCGTGCCAAAAATTCCCGCCCCGGGAGGAGCGTTCCAGAAATTGTGGGTGTAGGAAGGATCAAACGAACCGAAGAAGAACAGGTGTTCCTTCAAGCCGGGGACGAACCCGCCCAATTCTCCGCTCAATTCATACTGTCCGTAGTCCACCAGCTTGCCACGCTTGCTGACCGCGACATCATCCCGATACCTTGCCGTCGCCCGTCCCCAAGTAGGCGCCCCGTAGAGCGACAGCGCTCCGTGATACTGCTCGCTGCCTGACTTGGTGATGATCTGCACAATACCGCCAGTCGCCTGGCCGTATTGTGGCTCGAAGCCGCCCGTCTTCACGTCTACTTCCTTGATGAAGCTCAACGTGATGCCGGAACCAATCGCGCCCTGATTTTGGGTATAGACTCCCAGCCCGCCGTACGCTGAGTTAGTGATATTCACGCCATCCGCCACGTACTGGTTCTCCAGTCCGGATGACCCTGAAATCGAAGGATTCGCATTGCCCGTGCCGCCACCGTCGGCGACCCCAGGCGCGGTATAGAAAAGGCTGGCCACTCCGCGAGAGATAGGTACCTTGGAATAGAACTCATCGGTAAGATTCGAGCCGACTGCACTCGACGTGGTGTCAATCGCGGTAGTATCGGCGTGAACTTCGATTACTTCCGTGCTGACGCCGACTTCGACCGGCACATTGACCTCAGCGGTGCGGCCAGCCAAGACTTCCAAGTGCTTGACCTGGGCAGACCTGAACCCTGCTTTCTCGGTTGCAAGGTCGTAGAAACCCGGGACCAACAGCGGGAACGAGAACCTGCCCTGGGAATCGGTTTGTACGCTCTTGCTCCCAGTTGGCCCGCTGATGTTCACCTTGACACCGGGAACTACAGCCCCCGTCTTATCTGTCGCTACGCCGGCCAGGTTCCCCTTGACCGTGGACTCCTGGGCGAATGCCGACAGGGTCAGCAGTATCGAAATGAGAACAACGGTTAGGTTCCGTAGACCCACGACTGGTGTCGCTTCTTTTTTTGCATGCATAACGCGCATCTCCTGGAAGGCTTCGGTTGGTGTTTCTTAGCCCGATACGCAAAAAGACGAGGTTCCCTGTAGAGCCTAGGCGAGCAATTCTACATCCAAAGACACTTCACCAGAACAAACACGCCATTGTCAGGACACAACAACTCGGGCAGTCATTGTCCTATTGTGCTTTACTGTGAGCCGGATGGGAGGATCGTGGCCTCAGCTCTGGGGCGGCAAATTGCCGCTGAACTCACATTGGACGCTAGTCAGTGACCTACCAACTATTGGATTCTCGTCCAGTGGACCTATGAAAACCTGTTGGATCTCCGGCTTCAACCTGCGTGCCCGCGCACTTAGGCCCTGGCTCGCCGCCCGCCTCGCGAACGTCAGCAGGTGCAGACAACGGGTATATCGATAAAGCATCATCGTCCTCCACACTTCAGTTCTGCAGCGCCCAGGGGAATGCGTGAATGAAATTCCCGGGGTTTGATTCACCTGCTGTTCTGCGCTTTCCGCGCGGAGCCGAGAACACGCTCTAATAATTGAATGTGGAGAATACGGGGAAAAAGGCTCAGCGTTGGTGTCGGAATGTTCCCGGCCGCCTGGAGGCATTTCGAGAAGAAGCGGCCGGTTTGGTGCTTTCTGACCGGCCTGCGGCAAGCGGAACCTTGATTCCAGCCATGCCCCCCGGCACACCGCAAACGTGCAGTAAGATGTAGAAGTTGCAACCCCCGCCCGGGTGGCGAAACTGGCAGACGCACGGGACTTAAAATCCCGGGTCCTGAAAGGGACGTATCGGTTCGATTCCGATCCCGGGCACCATCCGAAGTTACTGCCCTTCGTCGAATGCGGCGATTCGATTCACGACTCTCAGACTACGGCTGCGTCATCAGCAGCTTGCCTGCGTGGTCCCGGAACACCAGCGTCTCGTTGCCGCGGGTGATTTCCCGCGCAATCAAGTCATCGTGCCCGCGGTAGTGGAGTTTCGCGCCTACCACTTCGACTTGGTCGCCGGAATTGAATTTGACTTGCTGGCTGCGCAGGATGCGCGCCTGCACCAGGTGTATCTGCATCATCCCGTCGCTGGTCTTGACCATCAAGTGCGTGCCCAATTCGCCTTCGCTCACCGGGCAGGTAAACTCTGTGACTTGCTCGACCACACCCTTCACCACCACCTCGTTCGCCGGGTTGTAGAGGGCTGCACCCTGCCCTTGCACCGGACGGTAAAACTCTCCTCCCACCACCAGCAGCAGGACGGCAAGCACTGCCACCGCGAAAAGAGCTCCCAAGAACAAACTGGATAGTTTCATGGCCGCTTCTCCTTTCCGCATCGCCAACACCCGGGCGCCAGCCGCAGCGGCGTGGCCCGCGGAGGTTCCAGGTTAAAGAGCATCGTGCGGCCTTCTGTCGCGATCGGCACAGGCTGCAGCGAGCCGTGATCGGTTGACTTCATGGGACGAAGGGCACACTTACACAATTTAATTGTCACCTCCCCCGTCCTTCTACGCCGTGACGTGCGTCACCCGCATGCGTGCCGTCGCAAGGGGCGGCCAAGAAGTGTTTTGAAAGAGTTGGGAGGAAAACAGGGCAGAGTTGAATGCCGGCTAGGAAGAGGCGGAAGCCCGCGCCGCGTCCGAATTCGGGCCGCGCTGGCGGCGCAACTCGATCAGGAAGGCATCGGTCGAGAGGTCGGCCTTGGTGTGGAAGAGTTCGACCAGGGGGTCGTCGGCATCGCCATCCCCATTCCGGGGTTCCACGTTTTCCGTGTCCAAGCCTTCCGGTTCCACCAGCAGTTCCGGCGGATCTCCCCTATTGCTCATCAGCGCCTGGATGAATTTCTCGACCTGCTCTCTTTGCTGCGTGGTCTTCTGTCGGAACAACACTCCCATACCGACTTCGGGATGCATGACGCGCACCACGCCTTCGACCTGCACTTCCGCTTCCGCAACCCGCATGGAGAGCACGACGCGGGTCTTCACCGGAAACGGCGAGGTCATCTCCAGGTAACAGCCGCCCAGGCTCAAATCGGTCAACTTGCAGGCCACCGGCGGATCATCTTTCTCGGTTTCGGGGGAATGACTATTGAGCCATGCCTTCAGCCGCCGGTGGCTCTCCGGCGCCAGGTCCACAAAGCGAATCCCAGCCTGGCGACCGGCATTGCCCCAGGCCACCTCGACCGCACAGTCGATCAAGCAGTCAGTTCCAGGAAGGGTAAAGTGTGCCCGCATGGCGCCTGCATTTCCGGGGCGCCGGGACAATTGGATGGCCATGCCTCCTTCGCTGAGATCAGTGGTAACCGTTTTCTGCTGGCCGGAACCTTTGTCCACTGTCAGGACGACGGGGATCTGTACCGCGAGCCGGGTATTGCGCCGGCGTTCGCGCTTCATCAGGGCGCGTACCGCGCGGAAGCTGGACTTGGCGCGTTCGGTCGAAATCGGTTTGTAGAGGACAAAGTGGGCGCCCAGGGCGAAAGCGCTGCGCACCGCGGTCTGGCCATCGATGACCGCAACCGCGACTGCGCGCTTGTTGCACGGCGCGCTGCGGGCGCTGCGCAGGACCTGGGAAGCCATGTGCTCGTCGGCGCAATCCACGATCACGGCTTCGTATCTCTGGCGGCTGAGCTTGTGCACCGCGGCCCCGGAGTCCTGGCAGGTATCAATCCCGATTTCCAGGTCGCTGAGGACACGCCGCAGCACCCGCACGATCTTCTCGTCGGAACCGACCACCAGTGCGTGCAGACTCATGACGCCGCCTCAAGTCCGGAAAAAATCAGCAAGCCTTTGGTCCTCAACCGCGGCCGGCGGCCATGTCTTTCTCTTCGTGCTCATCGTTTAGCAAATGAGCCACGGTGCGGAGCTGTTCCGCGGCGGTTTGCAGCGCCTCAATCTGCTTGCCCAGTTGCGCCTGCTCGGCCTGTTTTCTGCGCAGTACTTCGTAGATATCCTTCACGTTGCCCCCCTGAAGGCAATGTAGGTACCTGCGAATCGCCCGTCAATCCAGCAGCAGTACTCCCGGGTTACGGCAGTAACTTGCGAGTCCCCAGGCAGGCACCTAACATCAGCATCACCAAGCCGCAGGGGCTTCTCGTTTCTTGCGGTTGCGAGCCAGTTTGTCGTACCGGGCAGTAACAGGCGCCGGTCAGAAGCAGGTTGTTATGGATTTCGATGCGATCGCGCCCGTGCAAGCTACCGCCCGTTTCACCCCGACTCGTTCCACACCTTGGCTGCAGCGTCTGCAGTCCGAGGGGCTGCGCCGTCTCGGTGAAGTGAACCGTGAACTCTGGTTGCTGCTCTCGATCTTCCTTCTGACGGCTCTGCTGAATTCCCTGCTGGACTCCCACCACATGCTGCTAGGCCTGTACACGCTGCCGACCTTGTTTTCGGCTTATGTGTATGGCCGCCGCCATGCCACCTTGACCGCCCTCAGCAGTGTGCTGGTGGTAGTGTTGATCACCTACTTCAACCCGGTGCTGTTCGGCCGGCAGTCTGCCCCCTTGCCGATTGCGGAAAAATGGTTCGAGATCTCGGTGTGGGGTGGCATTTTGCTGATCAACGCCTACGCCATGGGTACTTTGTACGAGCACAAACAGAAGCACTTCCGCGAGTTGCGCAGCACTTACCACGGCGTGCTGATCATCCTCAGCCAGTTCATTTCGAAAGACAAATACACCCAGAACCATTCCTACCGGGTCTCGGTGTATGCCACCAAGATCGCCGCGCAGATGGGGTTGCCCACCGACACCATCGAGGACATCCGCGCCGCAGCTCTGATTCACGACCTGGGAAAGCTGGATGTCAGCCGCGAAATCTTGTACAAAGCCGCACGCCTGACTTCCGACGAGTACCAGGAGATGCAGAAGCATGTGGACCTGGGAGTCCAGATGCTGCAGCCTGTGGGTGGCCCGTTAGCGCGCGTGATTCCGATCATCCTGGCGCATCACGACAAGTTCGACGGCACCGGCTACCACCAGACCGAGGGCGAAAACATCCCCTTGGAGGCGCGCATTCTCTCTGTGGCCGACGTTTACGACTCCCTGACCAGCGACCGGCCCTACCGCAAAGCCATGTCCCCGTTCGAAGCCAAAGAAACCATTGTCAAGGCTGGCGGTTCGGATTTCGATCCCAGGGTGGTGGACGCCTTTTCCACCTGCTTCCGCCTGGGCCTGATGGACATTCCTGAAATGATGGTCTGACCTGGCAGGTGTAGGCGCCGCGTTACTCTCTAGTAACAGCTTCGGAAGAAAACAGCTATGAAACCAGCTCCAGACGGGCTGAACTGCGCCAACTAAGGTTATGTAACGCATTGATAATAAATTATTTATCCGTCAAGCATTGCAGTTTGGCGCGCGAAATTCGTTGACTTTCTCCGAAAAAGCTGTAAAATCTTCAGTTTCCAGTTACTTCCCGGTTGGTTAGTAGGAGCCTGGGTAATTTTCGGGCTTGTAGAGGCAGGGTGTGAATCCTTGCTGAGGCCAAGCGAATCTAACTGTTACAAGCATTTCTAGAGGGAAACCTTAATTCTGGGTACGAGGCGGAATCTTCATGGCTAAGCGACGCGGAAATCCTAACTGGGGCAAGCCCGAACCGATCGGGCCCATTACCCCAACCATCACCGAGTTTGAGCAAGTAGTGCGGGAGTACAAGCTCTCGCCCGACCAGTACCTGCGTTCTACCCGCCTGCGCGAGTGGGCGCGGCGCAACAAGAATTCGAAGTACATCCCTGAGCCGTTGCTTGAGGCCTGGGGATTCGAGATCGAGTCGACGCTCTAAGCGTTGGTTCGCGAAGAAAGGGTCGCCAGCCGGCGACCCTTTGCTTTTGCTGTTCACATCCTGGGCTGGCCTAATCCGCTCGGCAGGTTTTCTTGATGCCGCACATCCCCACCAACGAACTGGTTGCGCTGCTGGTAGCGATCAGCTTTGCCGCTGGACTGAACCTGTATGCCACCCTGGCGACGCTTGGTCTGCTGGCGCATGCCGGGCTACTGCCGTTGCCTCCCGAGTTGCAGGTGATGGCGAACTGGTACGTGATTGCGGCCAGCGGGGTGATGTTCGCCATTGAGTTTGTCGCCGACAAGATACCGGTCTTCGACCTGATCTGGAATGCGTTGCATACCTTTATCCGCGTCCCAGCGGCTTCCCTAATCGCGTACCACGCTACCGCAGCACTCTCGCCCTGGGAACAAGTCTTGGCAGCAACCGCGGGCGGGGCCATTGCCCTGGCCGCCCACGGCGGAAAGACCGCCGTGCGCGCCGCGGTCACCCCGTCTCCCGAGCCTTTTTCGAACATCGCACTGAGTTTCGGTGAGGATGCGGTCGCCGTTTTTCTGACCTGGTTTGCCACCCGGCACCCCTATTGGGCAGCGGGCATTGTGGTCGTGCTGCTCGGGATTATTGTGCTCCTGGCGCGCTGGGTGGTACGGGCGCTACGTGGATTGTTCCGCGGCGCCGAGCGAGAATTGGTGAAATAGAACTCGGAGCATGTCTTAAAGTCGTCTCTTGCGCCCCTTTGGGGCTGGGTCGGGATTGAACGCCCACCCACGGCTGGCGCCGTGGGCTTCACTCTGTCGCCGCTTCGCGGCTGTTGCGCGGCTGGACTCCCCTTATGGCGCGTTGCTCGGTACTCGGCACCGAGGTACTCGGTACTACTTTGCTACAATCCACTCATGGCGCCGCACTCGCCGTTCACCGACGTCCCCACTGCGATCGAGGAAATCCGCGCCGGCCGCATGGTGGTCGTGGTTGACGACGAAGACCGCGAAAACGAGGGCGACCTGACGCTGGCGGCCGAAAAAGTTACTCCCGATGCCATCAACTTCATGGCCAAGCACGGCCGCGGACTGGTCTGCCTGGCAATGACCGAGGAGCGACTGGACCATCTGCGCATCGGCCCCATGACCGCCGAGAACACCGCGACCTACGGCACTGCCTTCTGCGAAGCCATCGACGCGCGCGATGGCGTCACCACCGGGATCTCCGCGTATGATCGCTCGCGCACCATCCAGATCGCCATCGACCCAGCCACCAGGCCAACCGATCTGGCGCGGCCCGGACACGTTTTCCCTTTGCGCGCGCGCAAAGGTGGGGTGCTGGTACGTGCCGGGCAAACCGAGGCTTCGGTCGACCTGGCGCGTTTGGCTGGCCTGGTTCCGGCGGGCGTGATCTGCGAGATCATGCGCGACGACGGCACCATGGCTCGCGTCCCCGACCTGATCGAGTTTTGCCAGACCCACAACATGAAAATGCTGACGGTCGCAGAACTAATTCGCTACCGCATGCAGCACGAACGCTACGTGCATCGCGTGGGAGAAGCGATGATCGAGACCCGGCACGGCGAGTTTCGTCTCATCGCCTACGAGAGCGAAGTGGACGGTGGCGAATCCCATGTCGCCCTGGTTCGCGGCGACGTGGAAACGGGGAATGATCCGGTGCTGGTCCGCATGCACGCGCACTGCGTGATGGGCGACGTCTTTGGCTCAACCGGCTGTGATTGTCATGCCACCATCGAAGGCTCGATGCAGGCGATCGCCCGCGAAGGCCGCGGTGCGCTCATCTACCTGCATCAGACCTCGAAGGGATTTTCCGTGGAAAGAATCGGAGAGCGGACCCTGCTGGCGTTTCATCGCGAGAAGAGTCTGCCGGCGTTGCCCGAGAGCGAGCGCAAGACCCAGCGCGAGATTGGCATTGGCGCGCAGATTCTCTCGGACTTGAATCTCCGGCGCATCCGACTGCTTACCAACCATCCCCGCAAGGTGGCGGCGCTCGAAGGCTTTGGGATTGAGATTGTGGAACAGGTTCCAGTCACGCTGGGCCGGGTAAAGGTGGGTAACAAATAGCCTGGAGGCGCGCATACCCGCTGCGGCAGCCGCGCCCCCATCCGAAGGTCAGAAAGGTTTGCGGATTACGACATCGTTGTCGTTGATAAAGAACTGCGCCGAACACTGATCGGAGCCGCAAATCACCGGCAGCAGCCCGGCAAGTTGTTTGCGCGTGATCAGGCCCAGGGTGCCACAGTTCGGACAGGACAGCACCGCCCAGTAGGGATCATTTTTTTCCCCTACGCTGCCCGCATTCTCCAGCACAAAGATGGTGCCGGGGAGCATCTGCTCCGGGATCCATTCGCTAAGGACGCTCAGTTCTCCGACCATCTCGCCTCCCGTAGAGCTAAACTTCCCTGCTTATGAAGCCTGTTTCCGCCTGCGCACTGCAGGTATGAAAGCGCTGCTCTTCTTGCGGCCGCGGACCACCGCGCGCACCCGCCGCACCGTGTCGCTGAGACAAACCGCCAGCATGGGCTGGCGGGCGTTTTTCAGGATGTCGACAATCTGCTGCGCCGAGGTTTCCAGGTAAAGCGTCTTGCCATCGGTGAGCAAGTGGTACTCGGAAGTGCCGCTCACGGTCTCCGCCAAGCGCTTACTGAACTCGCGTTGCAGGAAGCGGACAACTTTGCGCACTCGCTGTAGCGAGAAGCCGCGCGCCCTCAGCTCGCAAATCACTGCAACCTCCGCCAGATCTTCCATCGAATAAAGCCGGCGGTGCCCTTCCCGGGCGGGAACCACGATGCCGCGCTCATCCCACCATTGCAGCTGGCGCGGGGTGATGCCGGTCATGCTTACGACTTCGCGGGATGTGAACCGTTCCTGCATGGAATGTTTCAAACAATCCGCTTGGCCAATGTTTGAAACATTTTAGGCGTGATGAGGTAGGTGTCAATAAAACTTTTGGTCACAGCAGGTTAACTAAGGAAGTTCCGGGGGCGGGGCCCCCCGAGGCAGCCGGCGGGACGCCGGCGCTACAAAGATCCTCCGCCGACAAAGTGCACAATCTCCAGCTGATCTCCCTCGGCGAGGCCGGTTTCCGCCCACTGCTCACGGGGAACTATGTTGCGATTCAACTCAACCGCGACCCGATCCTGCTTCATGCCCAGCTGTTCGATTAACGAGGCTAGGGACAGCGCTGCCGCGAACTCGCGCTCCACGCCATTGATCTGAAGTTTCATACGGGCAAGATTCGCGGCAGCTACGCTTCCACCTTGCGTAAGCGGAACTTCCGGGTGGCGGTGCGGCCGGAGTAGGCGGCCTGCACCAGGATGGACGAATCCGGCAGCCCGGATTCATCCATTTCGATCTTCATCTCCGCATTCCCGGCGGTGTCGGTGACCACCTGGGTGTAGAACGGCGCGGCGTCGGGACGCGCAAATCGCACTGTAAGCTTGGCCCCCTGCGCTCCCGAACCGCCGTCGGTGACCCGCAACCGCATCACGATGCTGCGATCGCTATGTACCGACTCGGCGTTCAGCCACAGCACGTCCAGTTCCTTGATGGCGGCCAGAACTTCGGGGTCGCGTTTGTCCAGGACATCGTCCAACTTGCCGTCGCGAATCGAATCCAGCACCAGGCGATGCTGGTCGCGCAGGATCTGCTCTTTCTGCTGGTCAGTAAAGCTGGGTTCCTTGACCTTGTCGGCATAAGGGGTGGCGCGCTTGCCGATGCAACGTCCGCGGACGAATACCTGGGTCTGCAGCAGCAACTCGTTTTCACGGGCCTCGCTCTGCACATGGTAAACGGTGCTGTCGTGCTTCACGTCGGTGTTGAAGCCAAAGATCATGCCATCCTGCTCAAGAACGGGTGGAATTGTTGCACGCTGGTTAAACCGCGGCGTGGTCGCTTGACACTACCACAAGCGAAATCTAATCTAGAACGTTTAAGCATTGCTGGCGCGAATTATATATAGCTCCCCTATGCCGGACAATTACTTCGCTCGTTACCTGCCATTATTGCTTCATTTCGTTGTGGCTGGTGCTTTGGCCGGCGCCATCGTGCTGTTGTCCTCGATTTTTGGCTACCGCCGACCCTCCCGGGCGAAATCCTCACCTTATGAATGCGGCATGGTGCCGGTGGGCGACGCCCGCGGTCGCTTCTCCGTGAAGTTTTACCTGGTGGCCATGCTGTTCATCATATTCGATGTCGAGGCCGTGTTCCTGTATCCCTGGGCGGTGATCCTGCGGGAGCTGAAGATGTTCGGCTTCTGGGAGATGCTGGTGTACATCGGCATCGTCCTGGTGGGCTTTTTCTACGTGTGGAAAAAGGGCGTGCTCGAATGGGGCGGCCCTTCGGCCAGACGAGGTGAGGTCTGATGCCGCTTGTCCCCGCGGTTACTGATCTCGACAAACTGAAAGGCCATCCCGCGGTCGCACGGCTGCTGGCCTCCAACTCGGTCACGGTCGAGGGAGCGAAGTTCGATCGGGACGAGATGACCGTCTACGTCCATCGCTCCTCCATCCGCGAGGCTTGCGCTTTGCTCCGCGAGGATCCGGGTTGCCCCTTCAACTACCTTTCCGACGTGACCTGCGTGGACTGGTACCCGCAGGAACCCCGATTCGAAGTGGTCTACCATCTCCTGTCCATCCCGAACAAGGAGCGGGTACGGCTGAAGGTCCGGCTACCGGGTGACAGTCCGGCGCTGGAATCCATCACCCCGCTGTGGCCGGCAGCAAACTACTTTGAACGCGAGGTCTTTGACTTGTTCGGGATTCGCTTCAACGGTCATCCCTACCTGCGCCGCCTGCTGATGCCGGAAAACTGGGAAGGCCACCCCCTGCGCAAGGATTATCCCGTGGAGGGCTATCGCTAGCCATGGGACACCTGAATCCGATTGCAAGTCTCGAGGTTGGCCAGGATCGCACCATGATCCTGAACATGGGTCCGCAGCATCCCTCGACCCATGGCGTGCTGCGGGTGATTCTCGAGATCGACGGCGAGAACGTGGTGCGGATCATGCCCGATATCGGTTACCTGCACACCGGGATCGAGAAGACTTGCGAAGCCAAGTTCTACCAGCAGGTGGTGCCGCTTACCGATCGCATCGATTATCTCTGCCCTTTGACCAACAATCTCTGCTACGTGCTGGCGGTGGAGAAACTGCTGGGCCTGGAAATTCCCCCCAAGGCGCAGTGGATGCGGGTGCTGATGAACGAACTGACCCGCATCAACTCGCACCTGGTCTGGCTGGGCACGCACGCGCTCGACATCGGCGCCATGTCGGTCTTCCTTTATTGTTTCCGCGAGCGCGAGGACATCCTGCGGCTGTTTGAAATGGTCAGCGGCCAGCGCATGATGACTTCCTACTTCCGCATAGGCGGGCTAGCGCTGGAGCCGCCGCTGGGATTCTTCGATCGAGTGCGCGATTTTATCGCTCGCTTCCCTTCCAAAGTCGACGAGTACGAGAACCTGCTTACCGGGAACCCCATCTGGATGATGCGCACCAAGGGAGTGGCCCGGATTACGGCCGAAGACGCGATTGCGCTCGGCGCCAGCGGCCCGACTCTTCGGGGCAGTGGCGTTGACATCGACCTGCGCCGCGACATGCCGTATTCCGGATACGAGAATTTCAAGTTCAAGGTGCCGGTTTCTCAGGATGGCGACGTGTTCGCCCGGTACCTGTGCCGGGTGCAGGAGCTGCGCGAATCGAACGCCATCGTGCAGCAGGCGCTCGACGGCATGCCAGAAGGTCCGATCAAGGCCGACGCGCCCAAGGTTGTTCTGCCCGATCGCGAGAAGATGAAGACCCAGATGGAAGCCCTCATCTATCACTTTAAGATCATCACCGAGGGCTTTGCGGTGCCCGAAGGCGAGGTTTACCAGGCGGTAGAGTCGCCGCGCGGCGAGATGGGCTACTACGTGGTCAGCGACGGAACCGCCAAGCCCTACCGGGTCCACATGCGGTCCGCCTGCCTGGCCAACCTGCAACTGCTGCCCGCCATGTGCGAAGGCCGTCTGATCGCCGACGTGGTAGCCGCGATCGGCTCGATTGACATTGTGCTGGGAGAGATTGACCGGTAGGGAATTTGTAATTTGAAATTTGTAATTGAAGTCTATGACGCCGGATGAGTTGCGCGGCCGAACGAAGTCTTTTGCATTGCGGATAGTGAAGCTGTATCGTGCATTACCCAAAACACCTGACGCGCAGGTATTGGGCAAACAACTGTTGCGATGCGGCACTTCGGTGGCAGCCAACTATCGGGCGTCTTGTCGGGCCCGGTCGCGAGCTGAGTTCGCGGCAAGGATTGGAATAGTCGTTGAAGAAGCGGATGAAAGTGGATTCTGGCTGGAGATGTTGGCCGATGGTGAGATCGTGCGGGAGGAATTGCTGAAGGATTTGCTGCAAGAATCGAAAGAATTGACTGCGATCTTTACGGCAACACGGCAATCGGTTCGCGGTCGCAAGTGAGTAGCGACAATTACAAATTACAAATTGCCAATTACAAATTAAATGCGCTTCTCGGAACAATTCGAGCAACGTTTCACCGAAATGCTTGGGCATTATCCGACCAAACGTTCGGTGCTGGTTCCGACTCTTCTGTACGCTCAAGACGAGGCCGGCTTCTTGTCGGACGAAATCATCCACGAAATCGCCGGACGCCTCGACCTCACCGACCTCGAAGTGCGCAACGTGATCAGCTACTACTCGATGCTGACCACCAAGCCCCGAGGCAAGTACAACGTGCAGGTCTGCACCAACATCGCCTGCATGCTGCGAGGTGGGGAAGAACTGCTCGAGCACTGCAGCAAGAAGCTGGGAATCGGCCACAAAGGAACTACCGCGGACGGCCTGTTCTCGCTGGAGGAAGTGGAATGCATCGGCGCCTGCAGCTGGGCGCCGGCGGTGCAGGTGAACTACGACTTTCATGAGAACCTGACGACAGTGAAGATGGATAAGATTTTGGACGGGTACAAGAGCAAAGTGTGATTTGTAATTGGTGATTTGTAATTTGCAATTGAAACCCTCGATTACAAATTACAAATCACAAATTTCAAATGGCTGACCTGGTATCACATCCCGACGAGGTAAAGGTCGTCTCCAAACGCTTCGGCAAAGGTGCGACCAACCTCGACCGCTACCTGGAGCTTGACGGCTACAAGGCCGTACAGAAGGCCCTGGCCATGGGACCCGACGCCATCATTAACGAGGTTAAGAACTCAGGTCTGCGGGGGCGCGGCGGTGCGGGGTTCAGCACCGGGATGAAATGGTCGTTCGTTCCCAAGCAGTCACCCAAACCCAAGTACGTGCTCTGCAACGGGGACGAGAGCGAGCCTGGAACCTGCAAGGACCGCCTGATTTTTGAGCACGACCCGCACGCAGTGATCGAAGGCGTGGTCATCGCCGGGCTCTCGGTGGGGTCGCATGTCGGGTACATCTACGTGCGGGGCGAGTATCGCTACCTTTCCGAGATCATGCAGAAGGCGATCCGCGACGCCTACGCCCGCGGATTTCTGGGCAAGAACATCTTCGGCAGTGGTTACGACTTTGACGTCTACTGGCACGGGGGCGCAGGTGCGTACGAAGTGGGTGAAGAGTCCGCATTGATGGAATCGCTCGAAGGCAAGCGCGGCATCCCCCGCATCCGGCCACCATTCCCTGCGGTCGTTGGGCTGTGGGGAGGCCCCACCATCATCAATAATGCCGAGACCCTGGCCAACGTTCCGCACATCATTATGGGCGGCGCTGAGTGGTATGCCGGCCTTGGCCCGCCGAAGAATGGCGGCACGCGGCTGTTCTGCCTGAGCGGGCACCTGAGCCGTCCCGGCGTCTACGAACTGCCGATGGGCTACAACCTGAAGAAGATGATCTACGAGGTGGCCGGTGGAATTCCTAACGGCCGCAAGCTGAAAGCGGTGGTCCCCGGAGGCGCAAGCACGCCCGTACTTACCGCCGATGAAGTCGACGTAGGTATGGATTTCGACTCGCTGGCCAAGGCCGGATCCATGCTCGGCTCCGGTGGCGTGGTGGTGCTCGATGACGCTACCTGCATGGTGAAGTTCGCGCTGCGCACCATCAAGTTCTATCAACACGAAAGCTGCGGCTGGTGCATCCCCTGCCGCGAAGGTACCGATTGGCTCAAGAAGACGCTGGCGCGCTTTCATGCTGGCGCCGGACTGAAGAAAGACATCGACAACATCTATTACTTGGCTGAGAACATGCTGGGGCGGACGTTCTGTCCGCTGGGCGACGCAGCTGCGATGCCGACCATGGCTTTTGTGAAGAAGTTCAGAAAGGAATTTGAAGATCATCTGGAAGGCAAACCCTGTCCCTATGAACCACTGGGCAGGACAATGGAGCTCCCTGTGTTAGCCCACTGATATGGTTGCGACAGACAAAAGGCGAAAGGCGGCCCAGTTGCTGCTCGACTTTTACAGAGGTCGGATCACAAACGATCAAATGGATGATGCTTGGCCGCGAGATGCAGAAGATCCTGCTTTGAGTATAGTGTTCTGGGCAAAGTGGGGTTTCTATTCAGATTTGCGAGAAGAATTTGTCGAGCCTAAGCTGAGGAGAAACTATTCAGTGGCAAAGGCCATTCATCGGTGCCTCGTGTTCCTAAAGTCCGAACTGGAATACGAGTGGGTCGGTTCTGGGTTAACTGAAGGCCTGGTTCCTCGGATACTCGAACTGCTTGACGGACATCGCCGCGAGATCAACCGCTCTGGCGACCAGTCGATCTGGCCGTTCTACCGCAAAGAAGACTACAAGCGAGCATGGAAGCAACACAATTGATCCCTGTATGCCTGACGTAAACATAACCGTCGACGGCAAGAAGGTGACCGCCCCCGCGGGCACTCTTCTCATTGAGGCCTGCAAGAGCGTGGGCATCGAAGTGCCTTCGTTCTGCTACTACCCGAACTTGTCGCTGCAGGGCGCATGCCGCATGTGCCTGGTCAAAGTCGAAAAGATGCCCAAGCTGCAAACCGCCTGCACCACGGTGATCAGCGAAGGCATGGCGGTCACCACCGATAGTCCAGAGATTCATCAGGCGCGCAAGTCGATGGTCGAACTGGTGCTAGGGAACCATCCTCTGGACTGCCCGGTGTGCGATGCCGGCGGCGAGTGCGAATTGCAGGACATGACGTTCTCCTACGGCGCTGCCGAGTCCAAGTACATTGAGCCCAAGAATCATCGCGAAGAGCAGCAGTGGTCTCCAGTGGTGTACTTTGACCGTCCACGCTGTATCCTGTGCTACCGCTGCGTGCGGGTCTGCGGTGAGGGCATGGACGTGTGGGCGCTGGGGGTGCAGAACCGCGGGGTCAGCTCGATCATCGCGCCTAATAAAGAAGACCACCTGGAGTGCGAAGAGTGCGGCATGTGCATCGACATATGCCCAGTAGGCGCGCTCACTTCCGGCGCCTATCGATACAAGACCCGCCCTTGGGAGATGAAACATGTCGGCACCACCTGCACCCATTGTGCCGATGGCTGCAAGACCACGTTGGGCGTGCGCCGTTCTGACAGCGGCATGGAAATCGTCCGCGGCGACAATCGCGACAAAAGCGGCATTAACGGAGATTTCCTCTGCATCAAGGGACGCTACGGGTTCGACTTCGCTGACCACGCCGAGCGACTGAAGCAGCCGATGATTCGCAAGGACGGCCGCCTGACTCCCTCCACTTGGGAAGAAGCGTTCGAATTGATTGGCAGAGAATTTTCTCGGGTCCAACAGCAGGACGGCGGGCAAGCCATCGGAGTGGTGGGTTCCAACCGCACCACCAATGAAGAGAGCTACCTGCTGCAGAAGTTCGCCCGCGTGGTGCTCGGAACCAACAACATTGATCATCACCGCACCGCCGACTTCCCTGCCCTTGCCGCGGCGCTCACGGGCAAGCCCGACCTGACCGCATCGATGCGCGATGTGTTCAATGCTCCGGCGATCCTCCTGATCGGCAACGATCCGACGAACCAGCACCCGCTGCTCGCCTGGCAGATCCGCAACAACGTTCGCCTGCATGGTGCGCGTTTGTACCTGGTCAATGCCGAGCCCATCAAGCTGGAACGTCAGGCAACCAGCGTGACGCAGGTCCCGTCGGGGGCTGAGGGCAGAGTGGCGGCGTTCCTCGCGGGCGACGACTCCGCCGCCGATGCTTTGACAGGCAACACCAATCGCGAGGGGTGGATTGCGCTTCGCGACAAGCTGCGCAGCGAAGCCAACTTGATCATCATCTTCGGAAGCGAGATCCGCGGTGGCGATGTTTCGTCGCTGGTCAAGTTCACTTTGAACATTCAGGGCGCGAAGCTGGTCTGCCTGGCCGACTATGCCAACTCGCGCGGCGCCGCCGACATGGGCCTCTACCCTGACTTGCTGCCGGGATACCAACCGGTGGCGCAGGCAAGCAAATTCCACGAAGAGTGGGGCGCAGTCCCGCAGACTCGCGGATTGACTTTGCCCGAGATGGTCGAGAGCGCCCGGACTGGGAAGCTGAAGGCCTGGTATGTGGTTGGCGCCAATCCCATAGGCCGGTTCGCGATCGATCCTTACGTTTTTTCCAAAAGCTTCGTGGTCGTGCAGGACATGTTCCTGACCGAGACCGCGGCCATGGCCGACGTGGTTTTACCCGCGGCCAACGCTTACGAAAAGTCCGGCACCTTCACCAACACCTGCGGGGATCTGCAAGTGGTCAAAAAGGCCGGCGAAGTGAGCGAAGTGAAGCCCGACTTCGAGATGATCGTGCGCATTGCCGCGGCCATGGGCTTCGATGTCCGCCAACTGGTGCCGTTCGGCCCCGGCACGCGCATGGACATGGGCCAGTCTCGCGGCGCGCAGTCGGGCGAAGCCGACCGGCACGCGGTCTGGCTTGAGGCGCGCGGCCTTGAACCTAAGATGAGCCCCTTCGATCCCACGGCCATTCTCGACGAAATTCAGCGGCTGGTGCCGGGATACGACGTACCCCGCATCAACCTGCTGGCGGGCAATGATCAGCACACCTCTTTGTCGCAGAGCGGGCCGGGAGCGGCGCAAAATCCGAAACTGATCGTCGCGGCGAAGGACGACCTGTTCAGCTCCGGAACTTTGGGACGCTATTCGCGGGCCTTGAATTCGGTTATGGAGAATCATCGCAATCAGCCAGCGGAAAGCGACGTTGTGGCGGATTAGTCGAGCGCAGTGCTTGCCGGTAGCCTGCCCTGAGCGAAGTCGAAGGGCCGGCGCTGCGGTTTCATAGGAAAACAGATTGATAAGCGTTGGCATGTACGCACTCATTTCGTTGGTCAAGATCGTGATCGCGCTAGTCTTGCTGCTCACGGCGGTGGCGTATAGCGTCTGGCTGGAGCGCAAGGTTGTCGGTCACATCCAGAACCGCTGGGGCCCCACGCGGGTCGGGCCCTTCGGCCTGTTGCAGCCGCTGGCCGATGGCGCGAAGTTTCTATTCAAAGAAGATCTCACGCCGCCATACGTGTACAAGCCGCTATACATTGCGGCGCCCATGATCTCGGTGATCTTTGCGCTGACTTCAATCGCAGTGATCCCCATCGGGAACTCGATCACCGTCGGCGGAATCCGCACGCCGCTGCAGATCGCGGATGTCAACATCGGCTTGCTCATCGTGCTGGGCATCACCTCGATGGGCGTGTACGGCATTGCGCTGGCGGGGTGGTCTTCCAACAGCAAGTACTCGCTGCTGGGAAGTCTGCGGGCCAGCGCCCAGATGGTGAGCTACGAAATTGCGCTGGGACTGTCCCTCATCGGCGTGCTGATCATGTCGGGCAGCTTCAGCCTGCGCGAGATCGTGGATGCCCAGGGAGGCACGTTCTGGGGATTCATTCCGCGCTGGAACATTTTCCAGGGACAATTTGTTGCCTTCTTTATTTACCTGATGGCGGCCTTTGCCGAGACCAATCGCATTCCCTTCGATCTGCCGGAAGCGGAAACCGAGTTGGTGGCCGGTTACCACACCGAGTACAGCGCCATGAAATTCGCCATGTTCTTCATGGCCGAGTACGCCAACATGATTACCGTGGCCTGCCTGGCATCGCTGCTTTTCCTGGGTGGATGGCACGGACCGCTCTTCGGGCCAGCGTGGCTGCAGGAACTTCTGCCCATCGCCTGGTTCGCGCTGAGAATTTTCGGCTTTCTCTTTCTGTATATCTGGATTCGCGGCACGTTGCCGCGTTTCCGCTATGACCAGCTGATGTCGTTTGGATGGAAGTTTCTGTTTCCCCTGGCAATTGCGAATTTGGTGATTACAGCGCTGATTGTGGCGTTGAAAGCTTGAGTAGTCGGGAGTCGGCTGCGTCGCTGACTCCGGACTACTGACTACTAGACATGCTTCACCTGAGCATATTTTTGTTCTTCGGTGCGATCTGCGCGGCAGGGGCGGTCAACCTGCTGGTGCAGCGCCACCCCATCAACAGCGCCCTGTCGCTGATCGCGGTCATGGTGTCACTGGCGGTGGAATACCTGCTGCTGGGAGCGGAATTCGTGGCCGCCGTCCAGGTCATTATTTATGCCGGTGCGATCATGGTGCTGTTCGTGTTCGTCATCATGTTGTTAAACGCCGGCGTAGAGGAGCGGATCGAGGGCAGCCGGGTAGCGATGATCTTAGGTATTCCCGGCATGTTGGTCGGAAGCGCGCTGGTGGCATGGGTACTGCTCGAGCGTTCGGGCACGAGTTCGGTCGCCGTGGGCTCGTTGCCGGGATATCCCAAGGAAATCGCCGGGTTGCTGTTCCACGATTTCCTGCTGCCGTTTGAAGTCACGTCGGTGCTGGTGCTGATCGCCATCATGGGGGCCGTGGTGCTGGCGAGCCATCCCGACTCAGAAACGCAGCAGAAGAAGGAGAGCTGATGGTACCGCTGTCGTATTACCTGGCGCTGAGCGGCTTTCTGTTTGCCTGCGGCGTGACCGGGTTCCTGATCAAGCGCAACATCATCACCATCTTCATGTCGATTGAGTTGATGCTCAACGGGGTCAACCTGTCGTTCGTCGCCTTCGCGGCGCAGTGGCATGCACTGAGCGGGCAGGTGTTTGTGTTCTTCGTAATGGTGGTGGCGGCCGCGGAAGCGGCGGTCGGATTGGCCATCATCATCGCCGTGTTCCGCACCCGCGAAACTCTGAACGTGGACCGGGTGAACCTGCTCAAACTATGACGCCGAACCTCCATCTCTGGCTGATTCCGGTACTACCGCTGGTGGGCGCTGCCATCAATGGCTTTTTGGGGCGCCGATTCTCGCGCCAGACCGTAGCGGCGGTGGCGCTCGGGTTCTGCGGCGCGGCCTTTGCCATGGCGATCGCGGTTGCCACGCAGTTCAGTTCCCTGCCGGTGGTGCCGCATATCGAGACCCTCGCGCACTGGATGCGCGCCGGCGCTTTCCAGGCGGACTTCGCGTTTTATTTGGACCAGCTTTCGTTCGTCATGTTGCTGGTTGTGACCGGCGTCGGCTTCCTGATTCACATATATTCCGTCGGCTACATGTGGGAGGAAGGCGGGTTCTACCGCTTCTTTTCTTACCTGAACCTGTTCATGTTCTTCATGCTGACGCTGGTGCTGGCCAACAACTACCTGCTGATGTTCATCGGCTGGGAAGGCGTAGGTCTGGCGTCGTACCTGCTGATCGGATTCTGGTTCCTGAAGGACTCGGCGGCCTCCGCCGGCAAAAAAGCATTCATCGTTAACCGCATTGGCGACTTCGGATTCCTCATCGCGTTGTTCCTGCTGATCCAGCACTTTGGCTCGCTGACTTTCGCGGAGGTCTTCCAGAAGATCGACGCCATGAATCCGGAGACCGCGGGCGCGGGTCTACTGAGCACGATCGGAATCCTGCTGATGGTGGGCGCCGCCGGCAAGTCGGCGCAGATTCCTCTCTACGTATGGCTGCCGGACGCGATGGAGGGCCCCACTCCCGTTTCTGCCCTGATCCACGCGGCCACCATGGTTACGGCGGGTGTCTACATGGTGGCGCGTTCGCATGTGATTTTTGAGCATGCCCCCACCGCGCTGATGGTGGTAGCCATCACCGGAACGCTGACCGCGCTGTTTGCCGCGACCATCGGCATTGCCCAGACGGATATCAAGAAAGTGCTGGCCTACTCCACCGTGTCGCAGTTGGGTTACATGTTCATTGCCTGCGGCGTGGGCGCTTTCTCTGCCGGCATCTTCCACCTGATGACGCACGCTTTTTTCAAAGGCCTGCTGTTTTTGGCGGCGGGCTCGGTGATTCACGCCATCGGCGGCGAGCAGGACATGCGCAAGATGGGCGGGCTGCGCACCAAGATCCCGTGGACATTCTGGACCATGACCGCGGGAACTTTTGCTATCGCCGGATTTCCGCCTCTGGCGGGGTTCTTCAGCAAGGACGAGATCCTTTGGCGAGCGTATCAGACCAACTGGATCTATTGGGCAATCGGCGTGTTCACTGCATTCCTGACTTCGTTCTACATGTTCCGGCAATGGTTCTTGACTTTCTTTGGTGAGTATCGGGGTGAAGCCGACCACGCACATGGTGATCAAACCCGGGCAGGAGTGCCCGCGCCACACGGGCATGGTGGCATCCACGAGAGTCCCGCTATCATGCTGGTGCCACTGGTGATTCTGGCGGTGTTGTCAGTGGCTGGCGGATGGGTTGGAGCTTCGCGCTTCGAACTGTTTCTCTCACCCGTTTTCTACTCGCATAATTCAGGGCACCTGATCGCACCGTCTTCGGAAGAGGCAGCACAAATGAGGCAGATGGAAAGCCTGGAGTCCACCCTGACCATGGTTTCCGTTGCCGCGGCTGGCCTTGGTCTTTTCCTGGCATGGCTTCTGTACTATCGCCGGCCCAAACTTCCGCAGCAAATTGCGGAATCACTTGGCGGCTTCTACACAGCGGTGCTCAGCAAGTATTACGTCGACGAACTCTACGCCACGCTGTTCGTCAAGCCGCTGGTGGATGGTTCCACGCGTATTCTTTGGCACACCATTGACCAGGGCGTCATTGATACCACGCTCGACGACACCGCCGACAGCGCCCGCGACGTGTCGGACACCGCCCGCCGCATGCAGTCGGGCAACATTCGTTCTTATGCTGGATGGGTGGCGGTGGGCGCCGCGGCAGTGATCGCTTACATGATCTGGGTGGGAACACGATGAACTCACCTACTCTCGACGGCGCAATCCTGACGCTGGTGACGTTCATCCCGCTGGCGGGTGCGTTGCTGCTGATCGTCGCCCCACGGCGCGACCGTGAGATCCGCTGGTTTGCGTTGGGTGTATCTCTGCTCGGGTTCTTCGCCTCACTGCACCTGCCGGTACACTTTGCGCGGGCACAAGCGGGATTTCAGTATGAATTAAATGTCCCGTGGATCCCCACGCCCAACATTCATTACCACATGGGTATCGATGGCATCTCCATGTGGCTGGTGGTGCTGACTACTTTCCTCACGCCGCTGTGCGTGCTCATCTCGTGGAAATCGATCCATGATCGGGTGAAAGAATTCTTCATTCTGCTGCTGATTCTGGAAACTGCGCTAATCGGCGTGTTCGTTTCGCTCGACCTGTTCCTGTTCTACTTCTTCTGGGAAGCGACGCTGATCCCGATGGCTTTGCTGATCGGCATCTACGGACACGAGCGGCGGGTATATGCGGCGGTGAAGTTCTTCTTGTACACCATGGTTGCGTCAGTGTTCATGCTGGCGGCCATTCTGTGGCTGTATGCCAAGACGGGTACGTTTGATTTCGTAGCCATCCAAACCGCCATCCGCGGTGGACAAGTCGCAGGCTTTGCCGGCGCTGGCGCATGGCTCTTCCTGGGATTCTTTGTCGCGTTCGCGGTCAAGGTCCCACTCTTTCCGGTACACACCTGGCTGCCGGACGCGCACGTCGAGGCACCCACCGCAGGTTCAGTGTTGCTGGCCGGGGTGCTGCTGAAGATGGGCACCTACGGCATGTTGCGCTTCAACCTCGGCCTGTTTCCCGAGCAATCGCGCACCAACGCCAAATGGATCATGGTGCTGGCCATCATCGGCATCATTTATGGCGCGCTGGTCGCCATGGTGCAGCCCAATCTGAAAAAACTAATTGCGTATTCGTCGATCAGCCACCTGGGATTCGTTGTGCTGGGCATCTTCAGCTTTACCCAGGCCGGACTCGACGGCGCCACGTTCGTCATGCTGGCGCACGGCGTTTCCACCGGCGCGTTGTTCATGCTGGCTGGCATTCTGTACGAACGCCGCCACACTTACGACATTGCCAGCTTTGGCGGGATCGCGACCCCGATGCCGGTGTACGCCACCTTTTTCCTGTTCATCACGCTGGCATCGGTTGGTCTGCCATTGCTGAACGGATTCGTCGGCGAATTCCTGGTCTTGAGCGGGGCTTTCCAGGCTCGGGCGGTGTACGGCGCTCTGGGCGCGACCGGCGTCATCTGGAGCGCCTGTTACTTACTCTGGATGTATCAGAGAGTCTTCTTCGGGAAAGTTACCCACGATGTGAACCTGAGCCTGCCCGACCTGAATGGCCGCGAGCAGATTGCGCTTTGGCCCACCGCGGTCGCTGCCCTCATCATGGGCGTGGCGCCGCTGCTGTGGTTGAACGCGATTGATCCCGCGGTGCAGACTGCGCTGGCGCCATTTGTTCAGCTGGCTAGCAAGGTGGTGGGCCAGTGACGCCATCCACTCTGCAGACTCTTCCCCAGGGCATCGAGTACGTTCGCATCCTGCCGGAAATCGTGCTGTCGGCCTTCGGCATCGTCATCATGCTGCTCGATCCCCTGGTCGACCAGCGCCGCAGCTCGCGGATGCTGGGAACGATCGCCCTGATTGGCTCGCTGGCAGCCATCGCCGCATCGCAGTACCAGACCCAGTGCCCTCCCGGCACCGCCTTCTGGGACATGGTGCGGGTGGACGCCTTCAGTATCTTCTTCCACATCGTGGTCACCACGGTCACAGCGGTTGTGATCCTGACCTCGTTCGAATACATGGACGTGCAGCAGCTCCATGCCGGAGAATATTACGCGCTCGTCCTGTTCGGCGCGGTCGGCATGTGCCTCATGTCGTCGGCGGTGGAACTGGTACTGATCTTCATCGCCCTGGAAATTTCCTCGATCTCGACCTATATCCTCGCCGGATATCGTCGCCGGGTAGCCATCAGCAGCGAGTCTTCGGTCAAATACTTTTTGCTGGGCTCTTTCGCCACTGCCTTCTTTCTCTATGGCGTGGCGCTGATGTTTGGCGCCACCGGCTCGACCAGCATCGCGAAGATCGGCGAAACACTCAACGCCGGACCGGTCCCCTTGCTGGCCTACGTGGCAATCGCGCTGATGTTTGTCGGCCTCGGCTTCAAGGTAGCGGCGGCACCGTTCCACATCTGGACGCCGGATGTGTACGAAGGCGCGCCCGCGCCGATCGTGGGATTCATGTCCACCGCTCCCAAAGCGGCGGTGTTTGCGGTGCTGTTGCGGGTTCTGTTTGAAGCCCATGCCCCCGGACGCCTGTGGCTGATCTGGGTGGTGGCGGCGCTGTCCATGACTCTGGGCAATATCGGCGCGCTGGTGCAGGACAACATCAAACGTTTGCTTGCGTACTCATCCATCGCCCACGCCGGTTATCTCCTGGTGGCATTCGCCGCGCTTCCCAGCAGCGGCATTCCTGCTGCCATGTTTTACACCGCGGCGTATGCGGCCATGAATGTCGGCTGCTTCGCTGTGATCAGCCACTTCGCCAGCGCCGGCGAGCGTCGCGTCACCCTGGAAGACTACGCCGGCCTGGGACGGCGCTCTCCTATCCTGGCGGCTACGCTGACATTATTCCTGCTTTCGCTGATCGGCATTCCGATCACAGGTGGCTTCTTCGCGAAGTTTTACGTGTTCAGCGCGGCCTTGCAGGCGGATCTGGTTGGGCTCACGGTGATCGGCGTTCTGAACAGTGCTGTCGGTGCGTACTACTACTTGCGGGTAATCGTGATGATGTACATGCGCGAGCCCCGAGAAGAAACGCCGGTTGCCCCCATCCCGTTTGGCCTGGGCGCCGCACTGGCCATCAGCGGGTTCGCGACTCTCTATCTGGGATTGTTGCCGGGCCGGGTGCTGGAGTACGCACGCTCCGCGGCCGCATTGCTACGCTAACGCCACCTACTCTACGGCCACCGCAATGTCCACGTAGGCAAAAATCCTGGCTGCCACCAACCAGAACCCGACCGTTTCGACCAGAGCCAGCAGGATGGGTAGCCAGAAACTGTTCCCCGGAGACTGAAAGGAAGCCTGCAGCACTGTCCTGGTAAGCGCATAAGCAGGAATAACGTATCCCCATTGCGCCGCTAGAGCGTGGCTTTCGCCCGCGACTGCGGGCAAGCCCAATACCGCTGCGGTCGCGCTTGCCGCAAAAAACGGGTTCAGGAATGTTGAGAACATGAGCGCAACCGTCCCCGCCAACATGCATGCAGCCACCAGGCACAGCATGAGAAACCACACTTGCGACATGGGAAATCCCGCCTCGCCGAGAGTCCAGCTCCCGGTCAGGCCAAGAGTAAAACAGTAGATTGCAGAGGCGATGGTCACACCCAGCACCAGTCCCGAGAGGTACTGTTGCCTGCTCACCGCCTTGGAAAGGACAGCCAGAATGCGGCGCGATCTGCGCTCACTGTAGATGGCTGACCCGCCAAAAAAAACACTGAACACGACCACATAAAACGCCACCTGCTTGAAGACGAAGAGCAGATCTTCGCGCTGGCGGCGAATGTCGCTCATCAGTCCGAGAAACGCGAGCAGCAGCACCCACAGCAGCAGGACCAGGATGGGCCAGCGTTGCTCCCGCACAAAATTCATTGCAATCAGCAGCACCGGCTTCACCGCGCACCTCCCGTGGAGTTTGCCGCCCCCGTCACTTCCAGGAACATCTCTTCCAGCGAACGCCGCACCGGGTTGGCGCTCACCACTTCCCCTCCCAGGCTCCAGACACGCTCCAGCGCGGCTTGTTGCTGGTGGACAGGCACGGTAAAGGTGACGACGCCATGCCGCGCCACGGCGCCCGCAAAGCCGTCGGGCGCAATTCCACGGGCCACAATTTCCGTCTGCCCCGCCGATGCCAGAAGGTCCTCCGTCCGCCCCAGGCGCACCAGCTTTCCCTGATGCAGTACGCCCACGCGATCACACACCAGTTCCACTTCCGAAAGCAGGTGAGAACTCAGGAAGATGGTCTTCCCTGCTTCACGTGCTTTGAGCAGGAGTTCGCGCACCATCACGCGTGCCACAGGATCCAGCGCCGAAGTGGGTTCGTCAAGAATCAGCAGTTCGGGATCATTGACCAGGGCTTGCGCCAGGCCGATGCGCTGCAGCATGCCGCGCGAGAACTTACCTACATTGCCCTTGGCCTGATCCAGCATGCCCACCGCTTCCAGGACTTCGCGCGCGCGCTGCGACAGCCTCGCGCCGCCCATGCGGTTCAGGGCTCCATAGAAGCGCACCAACGGTTCCGCACGGCGATGGTAGAGGGCGACGTTTTCAGCAAGGAACCCCACCCGGCGCCGCGTCGACGCGCGGCCAAAGGGTTTGCCGAGCATGCGGCCGCTGCCGCTGCTGGGCCGCATGAAGCCCATGGCGAGATGAATGGCGGTGCTCTTGCCGGCTCCGTTGGGACCTAGAAAGCCGAAAATTTCCCCGGCTTCGACCTGCAGGCTGAAATGGTCGAGCGCACGCACCCGGCGGCGGCTGGCAAAACTTCGGTATTCCTTAGTCAGGTTGTCGTACTCCAGCACTACCGTCATTCAAGCATTCTAAATGGGGCCAGAACCGTTGCTGGGCGCGGACTTCAGAATCCACAGCTTCCGATTTGACAAGCGCTGCGTCTGGCTGCATCATAGGTGCGCTCTCCACCAATCCCCCATCCCGGAGGCTCGCTATGGCTGAATTGATTCGCAGGATCTGGTCCGAGGACCAGGGTCAGGACATCGCGGAGTACGCTGTGATGCTGGCTGTCATCCTAGTGCTCGTTGTGGGAACGATCCGGCTGATCGGAACTAACGCCAACAACGCTTTCTCGGCCGTCGCTAGCTCAATCCAGTAGAGATACGCTAGGTTTTCGCGACCGCCGGCTGCTGGCGCTCATCCAGGCAACCGGGTAACTGCACTGTTTTCTTGCGTCTCCTGCGAGAACAAGGCTACACTCCCTATATTGCCTTTTGGGGTGTACCGCAAGGAAACCAGCATCGGGATGTTCACGCAGCTACAACCTGGCAGCCACCGAGAAATCAAATCGCAATTGGTTTCGATTGCGACCCATGGCCTGTTGTTGTTTCTGCTTCTCCGCCCACCGCACGCGATATTCGTCCGGCCGTCAGGTCTGGCGGCGGGAGGACGAGGTCGAGCCACGGAACTGGTTTATGTTTCCCAGTCTGGGAATGAAGATGCCATCAGGCCTCCGCGTGCGGCCAAGCACCAGCCCGCCACGCCCAAGCCGCCGGTACCCGCAAGCCGCCGAACCCAGGAAGCGGTGCTTGCTCCGCCGCGGGAGCAGGCAACTGAAAGCACTGTACCTTCGGCAGCTGCCGGCTCTCCTTTAGGGTCACAGGCGTACGGACCGACCACCGGCCATGAAGTGCGGCCGGCACTGCCGGTAGTTTTCCCCGATCCGGTGGTCTCGCGATCGGAAATACCAGCTGGCGTCGTCGGCGACGTGGTGGTAGAAGTCACCATCGACGCCCAGGGCAACGTAACCGAAACCAAGGTCCTGCAGCCGTTTGGCTACGGCATTGAAGACAAAGTGCTGGCGGTGCTGCGCAACTGGCGCTTCCGCCCGGCCACCATGGACGGCGTGCCCATTCCTTCGCAGCAGGATGTCTACTTTCACTTCCCCAGCTAAGTCAGCCCGATCATTTGGTGGAAAATCCGCACGGTATACTAGGAAACTATGAGTGGCGACTTGAATCAGCAGGATGGCGAGGTTCTCTGCAGGCACTGCGGGCAGACCCTGGCCGCGTTTCTCGCGGAAATGTCGGAACGTAATGCCAGGGTAGTGTGTCCAGCTTGCGGCAAAACTCACGATCACGGCTCCTCGGATATTCACCCTTCCGTTACAGAGTGAGGAAGCCTGGTGCGCAGCTTCTTGTGGACCGCACCGTCCCGGGGGACGGCGTTGTCAGAAGCGCTAGAATTTGCCTATAATTCCGCCCCAGTTTGGCCTTGGGGGCGTGACCATGCTGAAACCACATAATCGGGGGACAGTACTGCTCTGCGCAGTTGCCGGGATCCTAGTCATCTTAGCGATGAGTCCTGCCGGTTTCGCACAGACGACTGGCGCGGTTTACATCAACGGCAATACCGCCGCCAACGAAGTCTGGGCCTACACCCGCGCCGCGGACGGAACCCTCACGTTCGCCGGGACCTACTCCACCCAGGGCAGCGGCTCGGCGCTCTCCAGCGTGAACTCGCAAGGCGGCATCGTGCTCAGCCCGAACGGCAAGGCCCTGTTCGTGGTCAACAACATCAGTAATGACATCACCATGTTCGCCGTGACCGGGCCCGGGCAACTGACCTTCTTGCAAAGAGTCAGTTCGGGTGGACAGTATCCGGTGAGCCTGGCGGTTTTCCGCAACGTTCTCTACGTGCTGAACGCGCGAGTCTCGGCGAACATCACCGCGTTCAAGTTTTCGCGTACTGGCATGACTCCCATCGCAGGATCCACGCTGCCGCTGAGCACGGGCTTGCCGAACCCAGCGCAGATTTCGTTCAGCCCCAGTGGCAAACTGCTGGTGGTGGCAGAAATAAGTACGAGTAAGCTCGACACCTACACGGTCGCAAAGACAGGGCTGGCCACTGGCCCGCAGGTGCAGAACTCCAACGGGCGCGGGCCATTCGGATTCGCTTTCGATAATGCAGGACGCCTGATCGTCTCGGAAGTGACCAAGAGCGCCATGTCTTCGTACGCGGTCTCGCCTTCGGGAGCGCTGAGCGTCATCACCGGGTCGCTGTTGGACTTGGGGGCTGCCGCCTGCTGGGTAGTCAACACTAACAACGCTGCTTTCCCCAACCAGTATTCGTATGTCACCAATACCGCCAGCGGTACTATGTCGGGATATCGGATCAACTCCGACGGAAGCATCGCGCTGCTGAACCCTGACGGGATAACCGTGGACCTGGGGCCTACTTCGGACCCGATCGACATGGCCGTCAGCGCTGATAACAATTACCTCTACACCCTGGAAGGGACGGCCCAGGGCATTGTCGGCTTTCAGATCCAGCCCGATGGCAGCCTAGTGCAGGTCACCAGCGTGAGCGGAAGCCCGACCAGTTCGTTCGGCATCGCGGCCAACTAGGCCCAGTTGCATGACAATTTGCGGCTCGGTGCGACCATCCGCCCTCTCGGATTGCAAGCCCAGCAGTGTTGATGTACAAGAAAGACATCCGAAGGCCGCTCCCCGATCAATGGCTGCATCCCGCGCGACGAAGGCAAAACGAAGTGTTCCCAGAGAATCTCCTTCCACTGTGGCGCTGACGCGGGCTATCGAACAAGCCTGCCTGGTAGCGAAGGACGCCGCTTACAATGTGCGTGAGTTTATCGGCAGCGCTTCCAAGATGGCTTTTCTCGCGGTCAAAGATTGCGAAAAGGAACTGGACCGCATCGAGCGCACGGTAGACGGGAGCATCACCAGCGCCATCACCGAGGTGACCGAAGCGGAAGCGCGCGAACTGTTGGCCTGCCTGAAATTTATTATCGACCTGGAACGGATTGGGGACCTGGCCTGGTCAGCCACCAAGCGGCTGCAAGGCTTGACCGCTCCCCTGCTGAGCGAAGACAGCCGTGATCTGACGGTGATGGCGGAAACCCTGGAGGAAATGCTGGAGCACATCCATCACGGCTTCGTGAACCGGAACGTGGAATCCGCCGGATGGGTACTGCAGACCGACTCCCGCATGGACACGACTTGCCGCGCTATCTTCCACCGGCACCTGGAGCGCACTGATCCACGGCGGCGCGAGTACAGCACCAACCTGCTGTTCATCGCCCAGGCCTTTGAGCGCGCCGGCGACCACAGCAAGAATTTGGCCGAGGAAGTCTACCAGTTGGTGGAAGGCCGCAGCCTTCGCCACGAACTCAAACGCCGAAAACCAGAGTGAGGTCCGGCCGCGCTTGGTCATCACTCTTACTCATAATGCAAAGCCTCAATCGGATCCAACCGCGAGGCGCGGATGGCAGGCACCATGCCGCTTACCAGCCCTACGAAGGTCAGAATAAGCGTGGCCACCACCAGCGTGCCCCAGTGAATGGACAGCCGAATGTCGCCCGCCTCTGCATGTTTGGCGACCGCGCTGTACAAGGTAAGCCGGCCAACGGAGAATGATACCGCGTAGGCCAGCACCACTCCCAGCACTCCGCCCATGAAAGTAATGGTCAGCGCCTCCGCCAGGAACTGGACCAGGATGTGTCGCTTGCGCGCACCCAGCGCCTTCTCCACGCCGATCTCCCGGGTGCGTTGCGTCACCGACACTAGCATGATGTTCATGAGTCCAACCCCGCCAATGCCGAGTGTCAGCGTGCCGATGAAAGCCAGCAGGATCTTCAGCCCGATGGTTATGATCTCCAGTTGGTGGACCTGCACCATGAGGTTGAACACCTCTAAAGCTCGGCGGTCGGCTTGGCTAAACTTGTGCTGGGTAGCCATCACGGCGCGCACCGAAGCCTCCAGCCTCAGGTACTCCGGCGTCTCGTACTTGAACCAGATGGAGCCGAGGTAGTGGGTGTCCTTAAGATCGCGCATGGTGGTAAAGGGCACATAAATCACGCGGTTTATGTCGTTGTCGCCCTCCTGGATCCGGGGAGTGAGGATTCCGATCACCTCGAAGCTAAGACCGTCAATGCGGATGCGCTCGCCCAGCGCATTGCGTCCGGAAAACAACTTCTCCTTGCTCTCCGAACCGATGACGGCGACGCGGCCGCGCTGCAGTTGGTCCTCCATGGTGTAGAAGCGTCCTTGTGCCAGATTGAGGGCGCGGATGGAAACTACGTTGGGATAATTCCCGGTCACGTAGAAATTGAAGCTGCGCGTCTCATACTGGACGTTGGCCTGCTTGCCAACCTCGGGCGTAATGTGTGTGATCTGTGGGACGTTGGTGGTGAGGAGATCGATGTCGTCCAGGGTGAAGTGTAGAGGCTCGCCTGCCTTCTGGCCGCCGGCCTGCATGGACGTGCGGCCGGGGGCGACAACCATCACTTTGGTGCCAAAATTGGCGAAAATATTGTTGATGGCTTGCCCAAACCCATCGCCGTAAGCGAGCAACATCACCACCGTGGCGATGCCCCAGGCCATGCCCAGCATGGTGAGCGCAGTGCGGCGGCGGTTGTGCTGCATGGCGCCGTAGGCTTCATGGAGCAAGTCGCGGAGCATCGTGGTCACTCCTGCCGCAAGGCATCTACCGGCTGCAGCATGGCGGCTTTGCGCGCGGGATAAAGTCCCGCCGCCACGCCCGCCAGGGTCAGGGAGCCGATCGCCACCATGGCCGACATGGGCACGATCTTGGGAGGATCAAAGCCCTCTGCGATCGGTTGACCGCCTATCAGCGCCATCAACCCCGCCGCCAGCCCCATACCAATCAGTCCGCTGCCCAGGGTCAGCAGAATTCCCTCCAGGAAAAACTGAAACAAGATGCTTCGATTGGTGGCCCCGAGAGCTTTGCGCAAGCCGATCTCGCGGGTGCGCTCGCTGACCACCACCAGCATGATGTTGATCACGCCGATCGCCCCCAGGAGAAGGGTCACCAGGCCGACGCTGCCCAGAAACATATTCATAGCGTCGAAAATTGCGCCCATCATTTCTGTCTGTTTGACCGTGTCCCAGCCCTCGAAAGCGTTTTCATCGTGATAGTCGAAACCGTGGTTGCGGGCAACGATCTTGCGGACGTCTTCCTGCGCCAGCAAGTGCTCCGCCGCCACCCGTGGCCGGTAATTGATGAAGGAAATGGCTTTTTCCTGGTTGTT
Organism: Terriglobia bacterium; assembly: GCA_020073665.1. Taxonomy (GTDB): domain Bacteria; phylum Acidobacteriota; class Terriglobia; order Terriglobales; family Acidobacteriaceae; genus JAIQEU01. Next base: position 1,067 of record JAIQEU010000016.1, on the reverse strand, counting down.
TCCCTTGAGCGGGAAGTAGGTTGCCATCACTCGGAACGGGATGTAAGCCCGCATGTTGGTGGAGTTCTCGTCTCCTCGGCCCACCCGTTGCACGCTGCCGATGACCTCAAAACGAAGGCCGTTGATCAGGATGGTGGTGCCGACGACAGGACGTCCGGGAAAAAGATTCTTGGTCAATTCGTCGCCGAGAACGACGACGTTGCGTCTCTGAGTTTCATCCAGCTCGTTCAGCCAGCGTCCCTGCTTAAGCGGAAGGTAGCGGATCAGGCCGTACTGGGGTTCCACCCCAATGACCTCGCCGTTGGCGTTGGCAAACTCGCTGACCGCGTGCAGGTCGCTACGCGCCAGCACCGGGGAAGCATCTCCGACGTGCGGGGCTTCCCTGCGGGTATCCATATAGTCCTGATAGGTCAGCAAATAGGTGCGCGCCGAGTGCATGCTGCCCGCGACCACCGGGGCCCGCCCGGGAAAGATAAACATGATGTCTTTGCCGAACTCGGCCATCTGGCGCTTGTTGCCCGAGCGGAAGCCCTCGCCCAGACCGACGAGCAGCAGCAGCGAGCCCACTCCCCAGGCGATGCCGAACATGGTGAGGAAGGAGCGCAGCTTGTGCGCCCACAAGTCGCGAAAGATTTGCGCGAAAATATCGACCACAGCCCGCATGTTTCGTCCGGCGGAAGCCTGCCTGCCTGCCTGCGCCGCAACTGGCTTCTGGCTTCCAACTGAATCGTAGCACTCCGGGCACTGCCAATAAAACCGGGGGTCATATTGCGCCCAGTCCCTCCCCGCAGGCTCTTGTACCGGTTTCTTCTACCAGCCGTGAATCTTCTCTATCTCTGTTAGTATCTCCTGATAGAATTTCATTCCTGAGGGGGAATACATGGTTAATCTTGCGGACGTTTTGAGAGGTTTGACCGCGCAGCGAAAGCACTTAAGACAGGAACTGGACCGCTTGGATACCGCCATTGCAGCGCTGACCGGATTGAATGGGCGTGGCAGTAAGAATGCGCGTTCATCGGACGCGGGCGAGCCGCGGCGCAGGATGTCGGCAGCAGGGCGGAGGAGAA
>JAIQEU010000032.1 GCA_020073665.1 Terriglobia bacterium | reverse complement strand
ACCAGAAAACGGAAAAGCCGCGCGCGCACCAACAGTGGCTTCAGCCCTAGCCGCCAGTACAGCAGAGGCATGCGCACGAGCATCCGCCGCCAACCCCGGCCGGGGTAGGCTAGCCAGCCGCGCCCCCGTTGCTGGAAGTGTCCGGTAACTGGATCAGGCGGCACTCTTCAATTTAATCACTTTGCGCGAAAACCGTTACAGGTTAGGTTGTGCGCATGGCGCTGGGAACGCGCAGGCGATTCTCCCGCCCGAAGCGGGAACGGCACCACTGGGAACAGCACCAGTGGCAAACAGCACCGAATGAGGTAAGGTTTTGCTCGGGTTTTGCTCGGGTTTTGCTCGGGTTTTGCCCGGGTTTTGCTGCAGCAGCAGACCGTAGGCATGGGTGTCTTGCTGCTGCAGCGTCTCGTATTCTCCGGCTAGTTCGCGAAAAACTGAAAATCAGGGTTCGCGGACGGAAGTGGGTCCCTGCCGGTTCAACATCGCCCAACCCGGTCAATGAGTGTAATGGCGATGTTACGCCAACTATCCGACAAAGCTGGGATGTGTGGGGGGTTGTATTCGCCGTTAGGGGCCCGTCTCGGCTGAGACAGCCAAGAGGGCATGGGCCCTCGGGGTGTGCTCTTTTAGAATCACCCAAAAATCCCAAACTAGTTCTTGGCCTTGAACTTTATGGTTGCACCGAGTTCAGTCCGATGTAGACGGCCCAGCCTGCGATTACCAAGAGCATCACACCGGAAGTTGCACCCACGATTTTCGCCAGAGAGTTTATCTTGTTCACCTTGGCGATCAGTTCCCGCTGTATTCTTGCGCTTGATGAAGCAGACTCATCAATGAAAAGCTGGTCATCCTCTTGCTTTGTCAGCGTACTGCGGCAGAAGAGGAGAATAATGAGAAGAAGAGTCACAATACCCCAAGCAATGAGCAGCCATTCCAGTCCGTCAGTCATGAATCACCTCGGTTTGCCACCCTCGGCTTCGTGAGCACGGGCACCCGGCCTGCACACGATCTGGTACCCATCTGCGTGGCCACGCTCCGGGTAAATGCGACTACGCGGCCCAGTTCTCATCGCCGTAATTTTGCCAGAAATACTTGTCCTGACACGCGGTAGAGCAGAAATGCACCGCATTTGCTTCACTGGCACGCTGGTCATCCCATTTGCCCAGGAGCTTAATGGCATATTTCATGACCTTCCTTGGCCCTCCCGAGCCTTCAAAGCCCAGCAGCCAATCCTGGTCATCGCCTTTCCGCTTGCCGCAGGATTTGCAGAAGTATTCCATCAGGCTCTGCTCCCACGAACGTCACCCAACACAGTCACTTTGATCCTTCGAGAACGAAAAAGTCAGTGATAGTGGTAGCTTCCCATTTTGAGATCGGACGGTCAAACGCAGCTTGGCCTTGGAGTGGCGGTTTCTGCATCTCCACCTGATATCTGAGGAAATCAGGCGATTACACCAGTTGACCCCGGGTCAATGAGTGTAATCGGGATGTTACGTCAACAATGCCACTTGTACCAAAATGGACTTGCAGCCCTCTGCCTGCCCCATTTGGGAAATCACCAGCCTGTCTCCCGTCACTCTTCTGCGCCTCCACAGTTGAAAAGCACGAGAATTTAGGGGTAGAAGTTTGCGCTCCCCGAAGGGCAGTTCTTGCGACGGTACGCAGCACCCCTTGAGGCGAATCGCAGCCGGTGCTCTGCATAGCTTCTGTCTGACCCAAACCCGTGGAGTACTAGCTGGGACCCCAGAAAAGCGTTTACGCGAGCCACTGGACATGGCGGGAGGTAAACATGTCAACTAAACCAGCGAAACGATTTCATCTCGGCGCGGACTTTGGAGGGCAAGCACGCGAGACGAAGAGTGCATCCGTTGTACTGCGACAGAAATTATTGCGAGCAGGAGCGAAGGCCCTGTTGCTAGCGAGTTTGCTGCTGAGTATAGCTGTGTTCTCGTCAGCTCAGGATGTCACTATCAAGGAATATGCCGTACCAACTCCCCCGAGCAGCCCCAATGGAATTACCGTAGGTCCTGACGGTGCCCTCTGGTTTGCTGAATCTAGCAGCAAGGGAGGATTCAGTGAGATCGGGCGGATAACGACGGCCGGAGCTATTACTGAGTATCCCCTTCCCACTGGTGGTGGACCAGAGCTGATCACAGCAGGGCCAGATGGCGCTCTCTGGTTTACTAAGGCATACACCAACCAAATCGGGCGCATAACCACCACTGGGGTGATTGAGGAATACTCTTTACCCAGGGCGACACACTATGCAGAAAGCTACCCCACCGGGATAGTCGCGGGCCCCGATGGTGCGCTCTGGTTTGCAGAACTTTTTGGCAATGCAATAGGGCGCATCACCACATCGGGTTTTATACTGGAATACGCTCTACCCGCGCCAAACAGCGGTCCGAATGGAATCACCGTAGGTCCCGACGGTAATCTGTGGTTCACAGAAAGCGGTGGTGACAGAATTGGTGTCATCACCACTGCCGGAGTGGTCACAGAGTATCCGCTGCCGCGTGGTAGGTACCCAATCAGGATTACAGCAGGGCCGGATGGACGACTATGGTTTGTGAATGAGGTTGGAAACACCATAGGTGCTATCACGACAGGCGGCATTGTGAGTGAATATCCTGTTAGGACGCCCCCGCCGCTCTTTGGCCTGAGTCTCCATGGGATCACTGTGGGGCCGGATGGGGCGCTTTGGTTTACCGAGGCAGCGACCAACAACATCGGGCGGATCACAACCACCGGGACGGTTACCGAATACCCTGTTCCCACAGCGAACAGCTCACCTTTGGAAATCACGCTGGGACCCGACGGCGCTCTGTGGTTCACAGAAGGAGGGGCCGATAAGATCGGACAGATCGTTCTTCCTAAGTCCGTAACGGCTACGACGCTAGTCACTAGCCTCAATCCATCGGTCTACGGACAGAGAGTCACGTGGACCGCGACTGTGACCACCTCGGGTTGGGTTCCGCCGACGGGCAAGGTGACGTTCACATGGGGACGCTTCAGCATCGGTTCGGCCATGCTTAACAGCAGCGGTGTGGCGACTCTAACCAAGTCAAATCTCAATGCCGACCCTTATCCGCTGACGGCGGTGTACGCAGGCGACGCGGCCAATCTGGGCAGCACGTCCGCTGTGTTGAACCAAGTGATCACGCAAGCCACAACCTCCGCCACGCTCACGTCATCGCCGAACCCGTCTTCGTCCGGTCAGGCGGTTACGTTCACAGCGACCATTACCTCGCCCACGGTGATGCCAACCGGGCCGGTGACCTTCGCTGTGGGAAAGACAGTGCTGGGAACGGCACAACTCGGCGGCGGGAAAGCAAAGTTAACCATTTCCACGCTGGCAGTGGGCTCAACCAGGGTCACGGCAACCTATTATGGAAACTCGAACATCGCCAAGAGTTCGGCGTCAGTAACTCAGACTGTGCACCAATAGCGGGTGCGCGCATGGCAGGCCTTCAGTAGAGAGCGGAGCAAGATACCGAAACAAGGTTGTTGACGTAAACAGGCGATTACACTCATTGTGCTTATTGTCCGAAGCGGGCCAGATTGGTGATTCCCAAGTTGGAACAGAGGAGGCCGAGCACGTCATTGAGCCAACGCTTCCACAAACCAATCACAGGCACAAGACTGAGCAAACGATTGTTGGTGGTCCAAGCTGGCCTGTTCCAATCCAGGCAGCAATCATTCCAAATCCGGCAGTTGAGAATCCAACGCGGAAGGCAAACAGCAAAACGGGATGATCCTGCCCGTACTCGGCCACTTAACTCGTAACTCGCCAGTCCTAAAGTGGGAAAACACAGGCCGTGATCCAAAATACAAATTCCGCTCATGAAACCTGAAGGAGCGTAACTTTAAGGGAGGGTGTTCTTCTGTCCGAGAAGCTTCTTATGAGCACCGCAGTGGTCATTCCCTTCGCTCCGCAATCCGCTGAAAGGCACTGCGACTCTGTAACGAATAACAACTGACGGCCGGTCACCTTCCGCGACCGGTCGCAAGGGAGTCTCCAATGAACACAAGACCTTTGGTTGTCCTATTAATGTCCATGCTGTTCGTCGCCTTCGGACTGATGGCATGCTCACGCGCTCGCAGCGATGCCGACATCACCACTGATGTGCAGGCCAGAATCCATGCGGATGCCACACTCGCGGCGGCGCCCATCACCGTTCAATCCAACAGCGGAGTGGTCGTGCTTTCCGGCAGCGTCGAAACGGATGCGGCACGCAGTTCGGCGGAAAATGCTGCCAAGCAGGTCGAAGGAGTCAAAGGCGTAGTCAACAACCTGCAGGTGATCACTGCTGCCGCTACACCTCCCCTTGGCCAACCGAAGCTGGCTGCTCAGGCGGGCGGCGGCCAGCAGATCCCGAAACCAAAGCCCAGTGTGACCAAGACCACCAAGCCGGCCAAGGCGGCTGCTCCCGTTGCTAGTGCATTGCCAGCGTCGCAGCCAACTCAGGCTGCCGCTCCTCAACCCGCGCCACCTGCTTCTGGACCCGCCCAGGTAACCATTCCGGAGGGTACGGCGGTGACGATCCGGCTGATCGATCCAGTCGATACCGAGAAGAACAAGGAAGGCGACGCCTTTCGTGCGTCGCTTGATTCGCCCATCGTGATTCAAGATAAGACGGTAATTCCGAAAAATGCGGACGTGGAGGCGCGTTTGGTCTCGGCGAAGAGCGCCGGACATTTCACCGGCAGTTCGGCGGTCGTACTAGTCGTGACCAAGATCACGGTCGGTGGAAAAACCTACGACGTGCAGACGGGAGAATTCTCCAAGGAAGGCGCGTCTCGTGGCAAGCGGAGTGCGATTATTATCGGAGGCGGTGCCGCCGCTGGTGCGGCGATTGGGGCCATTGCGGGCGGTGGGAAAGGTGCTGCCATTGGGGCTGCCGCAGGGGCTGGTGCTGGCACCGGCGTCCAGGCGTTAACCAAGGGAGAGCAGATCAAATTGCCGTCAGAAACGCTCTTGCAGTTCCAGCTGAAGGCACCTCTCACCGTGACCCCCGCCAGCGACACGGTGAAGCCGGAGGCGGTCGGATAGGAAGGCTTAGCTTGGATGTTTCAATCGTAACCTCGGGACGACTGGTCGAAGTGTCCCGGGGGCAGGGTACTAGTGCGGGTATGTGTTTTCGATCAAGGAGGCTGAAATGTGGCAAATTCCTGCGGTCATCCCAGGCAGATTGGAGAAGTAGAAGGATTGTTGTCGTAATCGCGGAAACTGCGGGGCGCCAGAGTCTTGAGCGGACCGAACTCGCCATCGGCGGGGCATCAGGCACGAGCTCAGAAGGACGGGTAGACCGGCAGAATGGACCGCCAATCTACGGCGTCGGGAACACCGCTTGCACCGTGGTGTCGGTGTCTCCGGTTGCAGCGCTGAAGGGGCCCTCGGTTTGTACCTAGGGTACAGGTAGTATCCTTGAACCGGAGAAGGGCCGTACTAGATTGCGATTGACCGCGTAGCTGACAAGGCTGGCTCGGTATATCGGACGAAGGCTCACGCGCCGTCGCAGCAACCCAAGATCATCGAATGCTGTGACTTATGTCACAGTGGCGGTCGCTTGCGCCTCGTAGCCTTGAGGGTTGGAATGTCCGTGGTAGTGGCAGGCGACGACCGTGAACGAACCAAACTGCAGCACCCCACGCAACAGAAGCCTGATCTTAGCCGGTCTATTGCTCCTGTGGTTAATCGGCGGCAATCCCTCCAGCGCACAAACCCAACCTGCCTCTACACCGATTACGCTTGCGGGAATTCGCTTTTCCGGTAGCCTGCGGGTGCGCCCGGAGGTGTGGGACTGGTTCGACACCACCGCTGCCGAGCCTAACTACACGTACTTCGCCTCGCTGCTGCGGTTAAGTCTCAGCCAAGAGCGGCCGCATTGGGACTGGCAGGCTGAATTTGCCCAGCCGCTGCTGCTGAACTTGCCGGACAACGCCATTGCGCCCGCGCCGCAAGGCCAGCTGGGGCTGGGCGCTAACTACTTTGTTGCCAATGCCAACTCTACTGCGGCATATTTCTTCGCCAAACAGGGTTTTGTACGGCTCAAGGCTATCTTCGGAGACAAAGCCAGCAGCCTGCGCTTCGGCCGCTTTGAGTTTGTTGAGGGCACCGAAACGACTCCGAAAGACGGGACTCTGGCCATTCTCAAGCGCGACCGCATCGCGCACCGCCTGGTGGGCAATTTTGTCTTTTCCCACGTCGGGCGCAGCTTTGATGGAGTTCAATACGTGCACGGGACTCCCGCCATGAATGTCACTTTGGTGGCGGCCCGCGCCACCCAGGGCGTATTCCAGGTTAATGCCTGGGGAGAGTTGGACACCGACATCCTCTACGGTGCAGTCACTCGTCCAGTTGGCAAGAAATCATCCGGTGAATGGCGCGCTTTTGCGCTTAGCTATCACGACGGCCGCCGGGCCCTCAAGACGGACAACCGTTCCACGGCCGCGCGCACGGCCGACCAGCACAATATCCGCGTGACCAGCCTGGGTGGCAATTACCTGCAGACGCTGAACACGGGACGGGGCACGGCGGATCTGCTCTTCTGGGGCACTTGGCAGTTCGGGAGCTGGGGCGTACTGGATCAGCGTGCGGGAGCGATGGCTATCGAGGGTGGGTTTCAGCCTGCGTCGAAACTCAAGCCATGGTTCCGCGGCGGATACTTCTACAGCACCGGCGATGACAATCCCAACGATGGGCAACACGGAACCTTCTTCCAGGTACTGCCCACGCCACGCATTTACGCGCGGTTTCCTTTTTACAACCTGATGAACAACCAGGATGCCTTCGCCGAAGTGATTCTGCGCCCCCATCCGAAGTGGACCATCCGCTCCGATGCACATTTCCTGCGACTCGGAAACAAGCATGATCTCTGGTACACCGGCGGAGGAGCCTTTCAACCTTCCAGCTTCGGTTTTGTTGGGCGCCCGAGCAACGGCAGCCGGAGTCTGGCCAATGTTTACGACGTGAGTGCGGACTATCAGGTGAACCCGCACCTCACGTTGACCGGATATTACGCGGGGGCCACAGGACGAGCAGTGATTCAGAGGATTTATCCGAACGGAGGGACGGGTCAGTTCGGTTATGCGGAGCTGAATTGGAAGTTCTAGTACCGCTGCACTCACAGTCGTTGGTGATCGGGCAGTCAGGCCTAGAACGTAATCCGCAGCCCGAATTCCAGCTGCCGAGGAGCCCCGAGCGAGTAGACACCTGAGCCCACTCGAACGCGATCCACATTGAACCGTGTGGAAGCTGATCCCGTAATTGGGAACACGCTCAATAATGCGGCCCCTTCGATTGACCGGCTGAGGTACAGTGAGCCACCGCGAACCCTCTAGACTGCGCTGATCCTCCGGCACATTGCTCGCGCTCGGCACTAGGGCCGCCGCGCACGGCGATCCTTGATCTCTTGTAGGTGCTGCTTGAGTCTTTCCAAGATCTCTGTTTCCTTTCCCGCAGCCAGTTCACGCTCGATTTCTGCAAGGGCAAAATGCACAACATCGTGATGATGCAGCTCCTCTGGGCCAAGCTCGTCGCTGAATCGAAGCCAAAGGCGGTGCAACCCATCAATCTCCCTAGGTGTCAGGTGCGGAGTGTGGGGACCCAAGTAAAACACCTCTCGCTGTGTCGGGGGGATGAATACCTCGAAGATGGCGCGCCGTTTAGGCGTTGGGAGCCGCTCCCATGCCAAGCCCGCCAGCCTGGCTTCTTCTCGCGGTGACAGCGTCGCCGAGGGACCCACCACGATTATGGCCGACTGTAGGCTTTGTGCGGCATGCACCATGCCATCCCAGAACTGGTTCGCTGCCATCAAGGCCAAATGGATGCTTTTCCCATGCTTTTCCGCGAACGTCAGTGCCCGCGTGAATAACACCTGCTCGTTGGCTGTAAAGAGCTGCTCCGGGACGATTCCCCGGTCTCCCGATGCTCCGGCTTCCAACACTCGAATCTGCAACGCCACAATGTCTTGTTGCTCCGGCCGGACACGTTCCAACACCGATTCCAAATGATCCAGACGCCGGTAGTTGTGGATCATGACCAGAACGTTGCCCGGGCGCACGCCGACCGTCTGGTTGGTCAACTCCTCGGCTCTGGCAAGGTGGAACTGGTCTAACTCCTCGTGGGCCGCGGCCCGCCTGCGCATCATGCGTTCGGACGCGGTAAATAGCGCAAAGAAGACCATGGTAAAGGTCAGACCCATAACCGTAGCCATCGACTTGGTGAACAGGTTCACGATGGCGATAGCCAGCAGCGAGAGAGTGATCAGCCCGAGACCGACAGGGATGTGAATCCGGCCCCAATCGAGGTTCAGCGGCACACGGTACTCACGCCGTACCGGGTATCGATAGCGCAGCACCAGCACCGCCAGTGCTTCCATCGTGAAACTCCAGATGACGCCAAAGGCGTAAGCCTCGCCCAGCAAGAAGACATCCCCTCGGCTGAGCAGAATAGTGACGATCTGAAGGGCAGCAATGAGGTTGATGATTCGATAGGAAGTGCCAAAGCGCACGTGCGGCTGGCGGAACCAGGCGGCGAGGACCCCGTCTTCGGACACCCGATTCAGCACCCCATTGGAGCCCACGATCGCTGTGTTCACCGCGCCGGACAGAATCAGCACTCCCACCAGCACTACAAAGGCGTGAAATGCCAGTCTGAGCTGCAAGGGCCCGACCACGTGCATCGCCAATCCACCGATCAGGTTGTCCAGGAAATCCTTGCGTCCTTCATCGGGGATGATCATGACGGCGAAGAAGGAAACCAGCGACGTCAGGATCAGGCTGTAGATGAAAATCAGGAACGCCGCTTTCTTCAGGTTCAGGAGCTTGGGGTGCTCGATCTCACGATAGGTCTGGGCCAAAGTCTCCTCACCGCTCATGGCCAGCACTGAGTGACCCAAAGCGATGAAGATGCCCAACAAGCCAAAGCTCTGTGCCAGCCCGGTTCCGCGCAACCAGCCAAGGGCATCAGAGGAAAAGTGCAGGTTCGCGGGACGCGGCCAAGGCGGCAGGGGGCCCCCGCGCAACCACACGGTAAGGCCGCACCATGCCATCAGCACCACGACCATAACCGTAGTCAGTTGCATGATTCGCAGCGCCTTCTGGCTGGAGGTGGGGATGCCCTTAACATTCTGCCACCAGAAATACAGTGTGGCGATGATCGCGAATGCAGCGGCGGTAAAATTCGCAGGCACGGCGATGCCCAGATGCCAATACAAGAGCAGGCGGTTTACAAACCCCACCAGATAATGTCCTGCGGAAACTGCGCTGATCGGTCCCGTGAGCACGAAATCGAATAACAGTGCCGACACAGCCACCTTGGCCACCGTACCGCCCATCGCCTTCTTGATGACGGGATACAGGCCGCCGCGGACGAACATACTGCAGCTCTCGATGTAGGTGGAGCGGACGGCATAGGAAAACAACATGATGGCAAAAATGAACCATGGTGCTGCCTTGCCGACAGCTCGTTCGGCTATGCCCCCGGCGTAGTAGGCCGAAGAACCAAGATCGCTCAGAACAATGGCCGCCACTCGCCAGAACGAGATAAAGCTGAGCATGGCTGTGGTGGCCACAACTACGCGCGGAATTGCCGTTTTGGCGGCAGGCATGGACACAGCTTAATCACTTTTATCGAATTTTCTGCTGTAAGTCGAATTCATGATGTCGCGGCAGCTCGGCTGGCGCGCTGAAGGATGGGGACGGCACCAGATGAGGTAAGGTTGTGCTCGGGTTTTGCCCGGGTTTTGAGTTTTTGAAGATGAGGCCCATTCTCTCGAGATTTCGCGCAGGTCGAAGTCTCGACTGCGCACGGCCCTAGCCTGACCGGCTGAGGCGCAGTGAGCCAGGGCGGACCCGAAACTATGGTGACTCGAAAAGGCGAGCGGGGCAAACCAGCCCGTTGGCCTTTTTGTTTGATCCGGAAATACGCACCGATGCGCCTTCGATGGTCGGCTCTCTACATCCGGCGGCTGTTCATAACGCCAGCTGACAGGGCCCTCCCCCGGGAGGCTTGTCCAGCGAAACTTGCCCCACAACCCTGCGCAAGTTGGTTTATGCCGCAGGCTGAAAGTCCCGGTGCGCGACTACTTTTCCGCGATTCTCCCCGGGCTTGCCGATCTCCCGATCCGGTGCCTCCCAGACCTTACTCCCGCTGTGTGGGTCGCCCGGCATTCATGAACCCAAAGGACTGGGGGTGTAGCATGAAGATGGTTTTGCCACAACAACCGCATAGCTTCCTGTTTGCTGACAACCCACACAGGATCGACTGAGTGCTGAGCTAATTCGCCGGCCCCTGGGGCAGGATTATGAGTGCTTTCGCGATGTTTCGACAGTTATACCTGTGCCGACATCGCTTCTTCTCAACTACGCGGCGACCAAAATGATTTGGGCTTATTCGGTCAACAAACAGAGAGGCGGAAGCAAGAACGAACAGTCAATGGCTGAAGCCGTGGCCAAGCACCTCAAAGAGTTTCTCGAAAAGAAGTAGGACGGACGCTCATTGTTTGGCTTGAGGAGGGACTATTGCATAATGGGCGCGTGAATCATTGCATAAGCCGTGAAAACGGCTCGGCGTGACCGCTCACTTTTTATTGCATATTCCTATTGCATAGAAATTGCATAATCGGAGCCAAACAGGGTCGAATTCGGTCACTTACGGCTGGCAGGGCCACTTCAAACGATTGAAAACAGGTGGAGACGAAGGAATGTGGCCGATTTCAAGTACATAGGCGGGTTCTGAACCGTTTGGAAAATTCTCTATTCTACTTTACTTTTCAACGGCATACAAGCACTCCGATCCGAACCGTCATGATCCGATTGGCCACGTTTTGACCATAGAACTACTAGAGTTTTACTACAGCCCAACCCGGAAGCTCACGGCACCAGACCGCCGGTTTTGAAGATCACCTAGTCTGTTCTGACGGGTTATGAAAATTCTCTACTCTACTTGATTCTTCAAGTGCTTACCAGCCGGGCGTTTTGACGGGTTCTGATCGGAATGGACGCATTCTGAGCGTGGAACTATCACGTTTCTATCACGGCACCGCATCGTCGTTCGTCGCCCACGTGTGCCCCACGACGTGCACGTCATGTTCCGAGACAAGCGGGCGTCCGGTGAATCCAGAAGAAGCACTCGGGTTCGTCTGAAGGTTGGGATCGAGGCTCAGGGTATCAGCGAGCCTCTGGCCTGCGAAGGGGAGACAGTTGTCGTCAACCTACATGGAGCAATGATCCTGACGGGCGTCAAACTGCACGTGGGGATGAGCATAGCCATTCATGTCGTTCTGACGGACAAGCGCGCTTTCGCTAAGGTTGTCTTGTCGACCCTGGACCAGCCCCGGTATTGCGGAATCGAGTTGGCGAAAAAGGGGAGGGCACACGGGCGCGATGACAGGTGCGATCGGCTGCGGCTTATAACTTAGTGCGCCTCCGTAATCTCATGCGCACTAGCCCGCAGGCTCAGGTTCGCTGTTCCGATATCGACCATCTGTGGATGATTCACCGGTCCCCAGCCAATTCATGCGAGGTATCACGGCCAGCTCGGAAAGACGGCCGCAATTGACTGCCTGCCAAGACGCGGTAAGTGGCGTTCCAGACAATTCTCGTCATTGCTCCTCGATGTTCCCTACGGATAGGACTGAGTTTTGCGCACGGGACAATGGCTTCCGAAAATACTTGCTTAACTTTTCGCGAAGCTGCAGCCGGGCCCGATAAAGGCGCGCTTTCACTGCACTGGGGTGTAGGTCCAATGCAGCTACTGTCTCTTTGATAGAGAGTCCCTCTAAGTCCCTGAGTACAAAGACTACTCTTAGCTCGGGTACCAGTTCCTGTAGCGCCTTGCGCAGGATCTCCTGAAGCTCCGAGCGACTATAAAGTTGCTCCGGATTGGGAGACCAATCAGCGAGGTCCAATGGCAGATGATCGCCTTTAGGATCGTCGTACTCGAGAGACAACTCCTGGCCGTGACTGCGCCGCTTTCGTAGCTTCATAAACGATTCGTTCAGGGCGATCCGAATCAGCCAGGTAGAGAACTTCGAGTTCCGCTGAAATTGATAAAGTTTCTGAAAGGCCTTCAGGAATGTCTCCTGCACAACCTCCTCGGCGTCTTCCAGGTTGTCTGTCACCTGCTGAGCGATCCTCAGCAGTTTGCGGTCATATCGTCGCACTAACGCTTCGAATGCTGCGATGTCGCCGCTCGTGCTTGCCTCGACCAGGGCCAGGTCTTCGTCCGGGGCATAACAGGTGGCGGTTCGTGCCAAGCATTGTTCCACGGCAACGTCCATAAGGAACCTCAAGTCTGCGGTCGGATGCTCGCTCGGTTGCTCAGGGGACAAATTTGTAACCCACACGATTGACGGTAAGGAAATGAATTGGACGGGCTGGATTTAGTTCCAGCTTCTGCCGCAGCATGCGAATGTGATTATCGACGGTGCGAGTGGAAGGGTAGTTTGTGTATCCCCAGACGTCGTTCAGTAGCTCATCCCTCGAGATCGCTCGTTCCGGGCTCTTTGCGAAAAACCTAAGGAGCTTAAATGCCTGCGGGGTGAGCACAATGGGCTTTTCGGATCGCCTGATCTCCATGGTCAAGAAATCGACGCGCACTTCACCGAATCGCATGATCAGGCTTTGTTCGATTGAGCTCGAGTGGTTGAATTCTCTACGTACCCGGTCCAATAACTCTCGCCACGTAAGCCGTAGAAGCAGAAGCCGATCTGCCGTTGTCGGTGTCGGAAGGATCGAACCCGTTCTGTCGGCGCTATTGTTGCGAGAGATTAAGGCTATCTGATAATCCTCGTTTTCAGACTGTTCAGGTGGAATGCGCCGGTGCGGCGGTTCGGCACGAGATGGCAGAACAGGCTCTTCGAAAAGAGTTGCCCCGCAGGGTTGGTCGTGTAAGCCTCCGCCGTGGGAGTCTCGATACGTTTGCTGCGAATACGATCCGAGATTGCCGCCCGGAACCGATGGATCTTTCAATGCCATAGCACCGCCTCAGAGATTTCCACCTTCTCTATTTCGAGATCGCTTTGATTTCTACCGTCGAGTCGGCCCAATTCATCGCGCGCCTGGCAACTACCAACCGCTCGTCTGGGGGCATGAGGCCTTCAAACGCAAACGCCACGACCCCCTGAGCAAAGAGGTAAGGGTTCCATTTGATGAGCCGAATTTCCCGCCTATCCAGACGAGCTTCGTTCTTGTCGGCACCCAGAACGAGAGTGACCTGTGGCCGGACGGGTCGAGCGCCTCCGAACTCCCGCTGAACTACTGAGCACGCCGATAGGTAAAGCTTGTCAGCCTCCTCAGTCGGCCATTGCTGCTTGCCCCTCACCTGAACTGCTAGTAAGTTCTGTGCCCAACATCCGGCCGCCAGCACCAGAACAACCACCGTAAGTCTTGATGCCTTCGTCATACCCACTCCCGAAAACATGCCTCTCTACCAATCCTGCGCCAGTTTGTTCTCGCCCTGTCCTCGATAATGAAACGCGGCTGGAGGCGACGGGTCAATTCACCATGGCTGTTCCTCTGGTAGTCAGTATGTATCCACCTAAGCCGTTGATTCCGAGAAGATTAGGACGAAACATATCCTTTGGATTAGGTTGTTCAAATCGTGCTAGACTTCATCCGGTCGCGAGGGCCTGATGGAAAGACTACGGCACACCTCGGTCTTGCGATTTGGATCCTATGAAGTTGATCCCCAGTCGGGAGAACTTCGCAAGGGTGGCATTAGAATCAGGGTTCAACAGCAGCCACTTAAACTCCTGGAAATATTGCTAGAACACCCACGTGAGGTCGTAACCAGGGAAGAATTGCGTGCGCGCATGTGGCCGCATGAGAGTTTTGGGGATTTCGATCAGGCGGTCAACGTTGCAATCGCGAAGCTCCGGGTTGCTTTATGCGATTCCGCCGACAACCCACGCTTCATCGAGACAATACCCCGCCGCGGCTACCGTTTCATCGCCGAAGTTGATGTTCTCCAGCAGGATTCCGGAAGGCCTGAACCTGCGCAGGAACCGCCTGCAGCTGCAGGTGGCCGTGATTCGGCCGCCGGCGTTGCTGGACGAGCAATGTTTAGGCGCCTGCCGGGACCGCTTTCCTGGAAGATCATTGGTTTTTCTGTAGTTCTGCTAGCCATTTTCGTGGTCGCGATTATCCGTTGGCGGAGCCATCCACCCGCGAATGCTTCGCCGATTAGCGCTATTCGGTCCCTGGCGGTACTTCCGCTGGAAAATCTCTCTGGCGATGCGCAGGACTATTTTGCTGACGGCATGACGGATGAACTAATCACGAACCTGGCCCAGATCAGTGCTCTGCGAGTGATCTCCCGCACTTCGGTGATGCCCTACAAAGGCGCACGCAAGCCCTTGCCCCTGGTCGCAAGGGAGTTGAACGTGGACGCCATTGTGGAAGGTACAGTGCTGCGCTCGGGTGACCAAGTCCGGATTACTGCACAGTTGATACAAGCATCGGCCGACAAACATCTTTGGGCAGCGAGCTATCAAGGAGACCTGCGCAACACGCTGTCGCTGCAAAAGCAGGTTGCCAGCGCCATTGCCGACCAGATCCGGGTCGAATTAACCCCGCAAGAACAGGCGGTACTGAAAAACGCAAAGGCGGTTGATCCGGAAGCCTATGAAGACTATCTGAAAGGCCGCTTCTTCTTTAACAAGAGAAATAGTAACGAAAAAGCACAATCGTATTTCCAGCAGGCGATCGAGAAGGATCCAAGTTATCCTCCTCCCTACACCGGCCTCGCGGACATCTATCAGCTGTCTGACAATCCGCGCCTGGCCCGGGAATCGGTGCAGAAAGCGCTCAAGTTGGATAGTCAGCTCGCCGAGGCACACAACTCTTTAGCTGAGTTGTTGTATCGGTTCGATCGGGACTGGGTCGGCGCCGAGAGGGAGTTCAAGCGAGCCCTTGAGCTCAATCCGAACTATGCACCCGCGCACCATTGGTATTCCATGTACCTCGCGTTCGTGGGCCGTAAACAGCAGGCGCTTGCGGAGGCCCAGAGAGCCTGCGAACTGGATCCCCTATCGCCGGTCGTGGGCGCCAACCTGGCGAAAATTCTGCAAGAGGATGGCCAGTACGACAAGGCCATCGATCAAGCGAAGAAAACATTGGAGCTCGAACCCTACTCCGCAGTCACGCATGCTGTGCTCGGTGTCGTGTACGAAGACAAGAAGATGTATGGCAACGCGATCACGGAATACAGGACAGCGTTGCAGCTTGGGGGGTCACCCGGGGAACTGCGTGGGCTTCTCGGATATGTCTATGCCGTTACAGGTGATCTGAGGAATGCGGAAAAAATGAGTCGAGAACTAAAGCAGCTTTGGCCGGGGTACGCGCGTGCTGCACTGGATTTGGCGGTGATCTATTCCGGCTTAGGCCAAAAGGACCAGGCACTGTACTGGCTAGGAAAAGCCAGCGAGAAAGAAGTGGGCGATCTAATCTTGGTCGGGCAGGACCCTCATTTTGCAGCGCTGCGCAGTGATCAACGCTTTCAAGCACTCGTCAAACGGGTGGGCGCCCCGCAATGAGTTGTCCGATCTGTGGAAGCGCCCGGTAACCGCCGATTTCCTGCGGTGGCCCACGTCAAGATTCCATCCTGTGTGAAATTCACTACTGAAGTTTGCAAATCGTTGGTTTCAAAGCTGTTTAGAGTTTTGGCGAAGGACAATAATATTCCACATCAGGAGGTGGGACAGAGGATCGGATTGCTCATTGTCGGTAGCAGATCAGGAATATTGACCACAACCCGCCTGATTTATGAATCTTGCCTGCCAAGTCCCTGCCGAGCGGAAGTACGCACACGTACTCCCGCTGACAGTACGGGACGGCACTATTCGCGTGAGCTACGGATTGCAAGTAGCCGGCGTCGTGTCGGTGTTGGGGTTCGTGCACAGCGGACCCAGGTTAGTGGTAGCGTCGGGCACGCTGATCATGGCCAGGGGGCCAGCCTGATGCTCGCCGTTGAACGGTGTCGGCTTGGTCACGTCGAACGTGCATCCATCGACGTTGGCATCGTTGGGGTTGTTGAACCAGAAGCCCACGTGGAAGGTATTAACCGGGCTGGGATTGCTGAGCTCCGGATCGAATCCGAAAATCTGGTCCAGCAGAATGGTTTTGATGGTTGCGTTGATCTTGCCTTCGCTGCTGGCTTGGAGATCCGACTGATACCAGGCGAATCCGAAGCTCCCCGTGAAAGCCGGATCAACAGTGTGGTCATGGAGCAGATTGGTGCGCTGCACCGTGAACATGTCGAGGGCTAGTCCTAGCTTGATGTTCTGGGCCGAGAGCACCAGTGTGTCGTTGAGTTTGCCGCGGAAGACCGTTGTTGACGAGAGTTCGCAATCTGGGTGGGCGTAATGAGTCTTTCTCATTCCTAATCCGCACCAGCCAGCCAAATACTCTTGGCTCAGACACAAGAATGAAGATGGACCAGCCCGGAGCAGAATCATTGGCATCATGATACCGGCTGCCGGGCCGGGCCGTTGCATTTAGAACGTAATCTGAAACACGTCTCCGTTAAATTGGTTGATCAAGAAGTTCTTGACCGCAGTTCCAGTGAGGGTGCCTGCCGAGTCCCGAATCAGGCCGGCCAACGGAAATGCCCCGTCCAGATCTCCGGTGAAGGCGTGTAGCACCGTCACCTGACCCGCCGGACTCATCTCGAATACGGTGCCCAAAGCATTCACGCCACCTCCCTGAGCGGTACCGAAGAGGTTTCCCGCCGTGTCTGCAACCAGGCTCCCATTCGGGGTCTTCCCATCCCTGCCCGTGAATCGGTGCAGGACCGTGTAGGTGCCGTTGCTGGAGATTTTGAATATTAGGCCATTTTCGCCATTGCCACCCGCGGCCGCTGCGCCAAACAAGTTGCCGGCTGCGTCCAGAAGAAGGCCGGGTTGTGGAGTTGCACCATCCGTCCCACCCTGGAAGGTATGCAAGACAGTCAGCACTCCCTTGGAGACTTTGAACACGGTTCCGCAGCCAGTTTGGGGGAATTCTGCGCAATTCAGGTTTCCGCCGGACTTCGCCACACCAAACAGGTTTCCGGCTGCGTCTCGCACCAGGGGCCCGAATGGCTGACTGCCATCCGAGGTGCCGTTGAAGTTATGGAGCACGCGTAGCGTGCCAGCCGTATCCAGTCGGTAGACACTTCCGCACCCGAACTGGCAGGGGCCATTCCCGCCGAATAGGGTTGTGCCAAAAATGTTCCCCGTTTTGTCCATTATCGGACCACCGGATGGAACTCTCGCGTTACGACCCGTTCCTCCCTGGAACGAAAACAGCAGTCTCTGATCGCCCTGCTGGGAGAGCTTATATATAATCCCGGCGCCGCCAGGCCCTCCATCCGCCGTGCCAACAAGGTTTCCGGACTGGTCCTGAATCAAGGCCGAGGCGGGACTGGAGCCACTCACAAACGCATTAAAAGAAAAAAGGATGCTCTCGGCGCCCCTGCTGTCGATCTTGTACACCGTTCCTTCGCCAATCGGGCTGCCAGCGAAGGTTGCTCCAAAGAGGTTGCCGGCTGCGTCCTGGAGCAGTGCTCCTTCAGGAAGTGCGCCGTCCGATTGACCGTTGAACTCGTGCAGAACTTTGAAAGTTTGCGCGTTCGCTGACGGCAACGTAATCGCCAAGACCAACGCAAATATTGCGGCCCAGAAAGAGTTTTGCTTTCGCATGAATTCCGTTCCATGGTTTGCGGCCACGCGGGCGCCCGCTCTATCAGATGTGTTTTCCTTCACGTCTTTGACTCCTCGTAATGACATACCTCTGCAGCGCATTAGTGGCTTAAACAATGTTTAGGTTCCAATGTTCTGCGGCTTGCGGCGCTCGGTGAAGCCAGCGCTGTCGCGCAGGCTGGTGCATAACACGGGAGCAGGTTCGCTCCCGTGCTCTGCGTTACTTCCCCTCACTGCTACCTGAACAGCAAGGGCAAGACCGCTTTGCGATGCTTGCATTTAGTCGTATGGAAGCTTTGATTCAGGGTCTGGAGGATTCGACGCCTCACAGTTGTAAATTGATTGTAAAAGGACTTGCATTGGTCGAACGCGGGCCGCTTTTCGCATTACCTGTCGTCATAGCGCAAGAGTTCCTCGACGGCCAACTTCACAAGACAGGGATCGTCTCGTCGCTTCTCGTTTGAGCGGGATGCCGGAGCAAGGCCAAGATGCTGTTCCCGAAGAGGTTCTGCGCCCTTCGCCTGAGCGAACGTCGGCGAATACCGCGATCTCTTTTTGTCCGCAGGCGACGGAGTATTTTCGCGGCGGGAGAGTGGAATAAATCCGTTGTTGGCGTAAACAGGCGATTACACCAGTTTGCGCCGTTTATTCGCCCGGCACCCCAGTCAATGAGTGTAATGGCGATGTTTCGTCAACAACCCGCCGCGCCCCACTTCCCGCTAGCAGTTGTTCGCCATCAACCAGTTCGAGACAAATGCGAGTTAGCTCCCGTTCTGGGAATCAGCACTTGCCCTTAGTCTTTTTTTTCTGTCATCACCTCGATTACCTGGGATGAGAATCGTAGTTGTTTCGCCTCCCCGAAGAGCAGGTCCCGCCCGTTGAGACGCAGCACCCCCTGAGGCGAGAAGTAACCATCATTTTGGGCCTTGTGCTGTGCTGTTCAGGTTGAATCGGTAGGCAGCCGAAATCCGCAGTCAACTATTTCTGCCGTTCAATCTCCCAGCACCACAAAGAAGAATCCCGTTCTTAAAGGAGAATGTCATGAAACGACTCGGCGCACTGACGTGCGTTGCAGTAACCTTATTCGCTGCGCTGGCAATCACGGTTCCACTGGCCGCGCAGGAACAACCACAGAATGCAAACAAAACTCATTACACCGTCCAAGACCTCGGAACCTTTGGCGGGACACTCAGTTGGGCCTATGGCATCAACAACAAAGGCTCGGTCACCGGCTTTGCGACTCTGCCCGGCGACACGGAAAAGCACGGCTTCCTGTGGCGAAAAGGGCGGATGACCGATCTCGGCATACTCGGAGGGCCGAATAGCTCGCCGTTCTACAAACCGAACGAAAGAGACGAGGTGGTTGGCGGTGCTGAAACCTCCGGTGCTGACCCGTCTGGCGAGGATTATTGCGGGTTCGGCACTTACCTCACCTGTCTCCCATTCCTCTGGAGACACGGAGTGATGACCCCGCTTCCCACGCTTGGCGGTAACAACGGCATTGCCGCCTTTATCAACAACCGCGGCCAAGTCGTTGGAAATGCGGAGAACACTACGCCTGACAGTTGCGGACTGCATAACTTTCAAACCAAGCCCGTCCTATGGCAACACGGCCAAATTGAGGAATTGCCTCTCTTGCCCGGCGATACGAACGGAATCGCCCAAGGCATCAACGACCGCGGGCAGGTCGCGGGATTCTCGGGCTGCAACCCCTTTAGTCTTAGCAGCGCCGTGCTTTGGGAAAAGGGTACGGTAACTCCCCTTGACAGCTTGGGAGGCAATGCCAGCGGTGGCACAGGCATCAATAACCGAGGTCAGGTATTCGGTTATTCCTACCTCGCGGATAACGTGACGTATCATGGAGTCCTTTGGCAGGAAGGCGCGGGAATGCAGGACCTTGGTACGCTGCCGGGAGATGCCTATAGCGACGCCTGGGCAATTGACGAGAAAGGTCGCGTGGTCGGAACGTCGTGCGATGCAAGCTTCAACTGCCGAGCATTTCTCTGGCAAGACGGCTCGATGACAGACCTCAACGCCCTCATCCCTGCTGACTCTCCCTGGTTTTTGTGGGAGGCTGACGGCATTAATCCTCGAGGGGTGATCGTCGGCTTAGCAGTCAACATGACGACTGGTGAATTCCACGCCTTCTTGGCAACCCCAACGCAATCTGGGTCACTTGCTATGCAACGCAACAACGTGGCAAGGCCGACGCTCGTGCAGCCGGAAAATGTTCGCAAGCTGCTTCAGCAGCGACAAGGCAGCCGCTTTGGAGTTGGACTGACGAGGCCACGGTAAGCACTTGAGAAAATGGTACAAGCGAAGCCGCTCGATGTCGGGGCGGCTTTTCTTTTGCATAACGCGGAAGGTCGGGGCACGGTAACTGTTGTTAACAGGCGATTACACTCATTGACCCCTGGGCCGGGGGTTTTGAGTGTAATGGGATATTTCAATAATTAACGCTTGATCGCGCCCTCACGGTTGAAGATCACTTGTTTGCTGCGTGGGAGCCCGCAAATTTCGGCGAGAAGACAACAGTAATTGAACAACTCCCCCCGCCAGCAAACGCTGGTCCCGCACGTGTTAGGTTGCGAAAAATCACCAGCTCGGCGGCCAGCTAACTAGGCTGTCGTGGTTCGAGATTCCTTTTATGCTTTTCGCATCCTGATGAGGCTGTACGTGTAGCAGAGCAGAACCGCTACGCTGATCGCTGTGGCCTTGTACGATTCAGGCGCGAAGAGGAAACATGCATAACTGAGGATCGAGCGCGCAATGGCGTGCTGTAATCCAACGGGATCATCCGCTGCCCAGCCATATGGAATCCAGATGAGGCCCATCAAAATCGCTCCGCCGAGGACAATCAGGTTTGCACTGTGCGCAAGAATCGCGGCGATGATGACAAGCGGCCAGAGCAAAGCGACAAGCCCCAGCGATTGGAAGAAGAGCTGGGCCACAGGATTTCCTGGGCTCACTTTTTTCATCTTCCGGCCTCTCAAGAGGTCAATCAGAACGCCGAACGGGAAAATCAAACCGCTTCCAAATCCGACGATGTAACCTAATTGATTCGGAGTCACGTAGAGTGCGGCCACCGCGACGATGGACCAGTAGATGATGCCTGCAATCGGCATCGATTGGGTGCTCGTGGCAAGGAACTCACCCCTGAGATCATTCAGTTTCGCCGTTGAATCCAATTGTTCAACCTCCATCATGGAGCAGACTGCTCCAAGTGAATGAACATTCTCCACAGTGCCGACCCACGCCTACGTTAGTATTTCATTGCCTAACTGTCGAGAACAGGCGTTTACACTCATTGACCTCATTGACCTAGGCCGGGAGGGGGTTTTGAGGGAAATGGCGATTTCTTGTCAATCACCGAAGAGTGGCAGGGATGAGGTACTCAACTTCGCGCTGTGAGCCGTCCCACTGCACCCTAAGGGGTTGCACGGAAATACGCTTATTGGCCGCAGTGCGATACACATTCCGCAGTTCTTCGATGTTTGCCCATCGCTCGGATTCACCTCGCAACAGCCCCGTCCAGATTCTTGTACGGGCATCTAATGCCTTCTCCACCTCTTGCGATTCGATAGCGCGAATTTCGACTACCTCTTTGCAGTCCTCCAGAGAGCGATAATCCATCAAGCCGGAATCGTAGTGTGCATTAGCTTCGGCCAACAACCCGTCCCTCGTGATTGTGACGATTCCATCGGCATCGCTAACGAACGGACCCAAGTCGAAATCGTTCTTGTAGTTTGCAAATGCGTGGACGAAGAAGAGAATATTCGAGACACGAAGCTGCTTGCGCTCTGAATCAACGAGACGCAGTGTCACCTTCTCAGGCAGGAGAAGCGAGGCCATTAGCTCGCCCAAGTCTAGAACGTGGGCTGTCCAACGGGCAATGATTGGCGAAATCAGGCGTTTACACTCAAAACCCCTGCCAGAGGGCATTTTGAGTGCAATGGCGATGTTATAACAGCTATCCGAGTGCAGTGCCGACTGAGGAAAAGCAGGACGGCGCTGGGATAGTTTCCGGCTTGCCAACCATACGTTCCTCAATCTTCGCATCGTTCCGTTCCGGGCATCGCATCACCGTGGACATGGATCGGGTGGTGCATCAACGGGCGGAGGTTTCGCCCCGCGCGGGACGTCTTCCGATCGCTACTCCACCAGCGGCCGAAATACACAGTCCCTGCTGAGCGGGAACACCTCGGGGCAACCCGGCGCTAATGCGGAGGGTGTGCTGGCGCGTGAGGGCCGAGGGACGTGGTTAGCGTCGCAAGAAAGCCGTCGCTATCCAGCGGCCGCCGCCCCGGCGACCCGAAGTAGGCGAAAGCGAGCTGTTTGAGTTCGGTCTCCGGAGGGCCCGCAGCAAGATAGGACAAAAATTCGCGCAAACGACAAAGATGTACAAAATTCCAGGTCAAGGAAATGCTGTCAGAAGTGCTCTTGAAGTGGTGATACCACCCGGCAGGGACCAGCAGGATTTCCCCGGGTTGAAGTTTATCCCGCGCCGTTTCGCGCGCACGGGGAAAATCAGGAAACACTTGCAAGTCTGGCGCTTCCACGTCGACCGACCGACCGCCCTTGGTCAGATATGGCGCCTGCGCCGGATCGTACATGACGAAGTCTTTTACCCCATAGGCCTGGCAGAGCAGGGCATCACTGGACCAAGGGTCCGCGTGCAGGCGCGTTCGTGCACCTTTTGCCGATATAAAGAGTCCACGGGCGGGAAACCAGTCGCGACTCGGGTCGATGCTGTCGGAAGGGGCACAGTGGGGGAGCACAAACGAATTTGATGGAAAGAAATAAGGGCGTCCCCAGTCGTCTCCTATTTGTTGAAATACCTCATCCGCCCACGGGACACGGTCATCGGCAACCAGATGTGAATACCAGCGCACGTACGGTACAAAGTTAGGTGCTCCCTCCGCCAACGTGCCGCTGCGGCCAAAGTATTTGGTCAGATATTCGGATAAGGAAGTAATGCCGACGAGCCGGAAAAGGTCGCCGTAGACCTGGACCTGCTCATGTCCAAAACGCTTGGAGAGGTGGTCTGGTGTCCACCGTTTCAGCGCCTCCCAATCGCGCATGGCATCGGTGACGATGACGGGTTGGTTTTTGCGGAGATATTCTGAGACGAATGTTTCGACCGTGACCTTCGTCACTCGCGCCAGCGTGTTACCCGATTCACTCAAGACGCGCCCCCTTTTGCCGCCAATATAGAACCGTTCTGAACTTCCGGAAACTCTCACCCGAATGCGACACCCCGGCGTGTGATGCCGTCGCATGTGCCATCCCTGACCAGGACCTCTGCGGGGGTGGGATGGCTCAAGAAGTTGAGAGGACTTGCGGTCAGGCCGTACGCTCCTGACTGCAGGATACCTATCAAGTCTCCCGGGTGCGGCCGAGAGAGCGTGACTTTGCGCCCCAGAGTATCAATCGGCGTGCACAGCGGTCCCACAATGACCACCGTTGTTGGGTCCGCGGTATTGCTGCGACTCAGATTTACGATCGGGTAGTCGCGCCGCACGACCTGTCCCAAATTGCCCGACGCCGCCAGATGGTGGTTCATACCTCCGTCGAGCACGACGAATGTCGTACCGCGGCATGCTTTTACCGACCGCACCCGTGCCACGTAGATGCCTGCTGGCCCCGTCAAGAACCGGCCGGGTTCGACCATGAAGCGGCAGCTTGCCAGCTTGGGATCAGCTTGGGCGGAATCTATGAGCGTCCGCGCACCGTTGGCTAGCGCATCCAGATCCAGTTCCTGCTCGTGCGCGAAATAGGGAATTCCCAGACCGCCGCCAAGGTCGAGGGTCTGCACGGGGGCGCCGACGAGATCTGCGAATTGCTTGCCGACGACAACCGCGTGCTGCCAGTGCGTGAGTAGTGAGTTTGCGTCCAGGATCTGGGTCCCGGTATACAGGTGAATCCCGCGCAACTTCAGGTGTGTGCAATTGTTGACGGCCTGCGTCACTTCGCGAAGCGTTTCTTCTTCGAAGCCAAATGCAGTGGGCTGGCCACCCATCAGCAGGCCGCCACCCAAGGCAGCGCTCGGATTGATCCGGATGGAGACGTCTACGGTAGTGTTGCACTGTTGCGCCAGGCGCTCCAGCGTCTCCATTTCCTCGAAACTCTCGAGGTGGATCTCCCCAATCCCATGCGAAACGACGTACTCAAGCTCCTCACGACCCTTGGCCGGGCCGGCGAAGACAATTCTCTCGGGGGCGGCGCCGGCGCTGCGAGCCCGCGCATATTCTCCCCCGGAGGCGATTTCGCACCCCGCGCCTTGCCCCACGAAGATGCTGATTACTTTGGGGTGAGGGTTTGCCTTGATGGAGTAATAGATGTCAATCGCCTCAGGCAACACACGGCGAAGACGTTGATACTGACGAACGAATACGTCGGAGTCGTAGAGATAAAACGGGGTGCCATGCCTCGCCGCAATGTCTTCGACGGAGAGACCATGAATTAGCACAGTCCCGTTGCGGTACTCGAACAGGGTCTCAGCGAGTCGAGCGCTCAGCTCCAGTTTGGACTTCATGGCCCTGCCTGTGCCGGTGTGGTTCGTGCCAGTCGTTCAGCACGCAGAGATTTGTAATCGATTTTTCCGTTCGGCGTCTTTGGGAGGGCATCGATGATCTCGACGCTCTTCGGAAGCATATGGGGCGGCAAGCGCAACGCGCACCGACGCAAAATCCCTTCCGGGTTCACCGCGTCAGCTGTGGCCGGCACCACGATCGCATGCACATTCTCGCCGGCATTAGGATCAGGCAGGCCGATAACCGCCGCTGCCGACAGTTCCCCCCCTTCCATTAGCACCTCTTCGACCTCCGCTGGACTAATCCGATAGCCTTGGCTCTTGATCTGGCTATCCGCCCGCGCGATGTAGTAGATAAAGCCTTCCTCGTCGGTCTTCACCAAGTCGCCGGAATAGCAGACGATGTCGCCACCCTCGTCTGGCGGGATCAATGGATGAGGGCGCAGAACCTCACGACTCAGCTCGGGCTTGCCCCAGTATCCGAGGGAAACGGTGGGCCCGCGGTGCACGAGAATGCCTGCCTCCCCGGGTTTGCAGGGACGCCCCTCCGAATTAAGCACCAGTATTTCAGTTTCCGGGATCGCCTTGCCAATCGAGTTCGGTCTCCGATCCACCTCGCTCGGCGGCAGGTAGGTGGAGCGAAAGGCTTCTGTGAGGCCGTACATGAGAAAGATCTGCGTCGTCGGCATCAGTTCGCGCAGCTTGCGCACCGTTGAAGTGGGAACCACGCCGCCGGTGTTGGTGATGTAGCGAAGCGCGGGCAGCTTAGTGTCACGCAGCCCCGACGTATGATGAATGAGCCCCGCCCAGATCAGCGGCACTCCGGCAAATCCAGTTGCTGCTTCGTCGCGTAGCGCCCTAACGATCTCGGAAGGAAAGCGGAACTGGAGCAGCAAAATGGTGGCGCCGTGCTGGACTGTGGTCAACAACTGGTTCAACCCATAGTCAAAACTGAAAGGCACGACGGATAAGATGCAATCGGAGGATTGAATCGTGAGGTAGGTGCTGACAATGCGCGATCCTGCGAGCAGATTTCGATGGGATAGCATGACTCCACGCGGCTTTCCCGTCGAGCCAGACGTGTAGAGGATTCCTGCAAGGTCCTCTCCGATCGCGGTAGACCCCTGGGGTTTGCCCGCCTGGTGCATGACGTCGAACACCGAGATAATTTCGTTGCTGGTTTCTTGCTTGCCTTGGTCGACAAACAATAGAAACTGCAGCGACTCCACTTTTGTGACATCCTCCCGAACTCGTTCCCAGTCGTTACGTGACGTAATCAGGAATCGGACCCGGCAGTCAGCCAGAATGTGCGCGACCTGGTGGCCGAGCAAGACGGCGTTCACGCTTACGAAGACGCCGCCGGCAACCGTCGCGGCGAAAATGCCCGCAGCCTCCTCGGCCGACTTTGGCAGATAGACGGCAACGCGATCGCCGCGCGCGAGACCGAGGTTCTGGAGTACGGCAGCACAATTGTCCGCGAGTGCATGTAGAGCCTGATACTCGAACGAACGCCGCCCGCCAACAAGGTCAACTATGGCCTCTTTGGATGGAGTGTTAGTGGCCGTGTCTTCCAGCAGATGTTGCAGTAAGTAAGGTTGACGCATCGCATTCCGTCGTGATGCTAACCGGCTGACCTCTTCCGTTCCACGAGTCGTGAAATCGTGACGACGGTTTCAAAATTTTCATCGGTCAGATCGAAAGGGCTCAACTCGATGGAGAACTCGGGCTCAATGTAGCCGACCAGACCGAGCACCGCCAGAGAGTCCAAGACGCCCACAAGGGAATCGTTATCGCCGAGTCCCTTGGCCTGAAGAACCGGGTAGCGGCGAAAGATGTAATCCCGGATCTTGTCTGCTACAGCGGACATCATGCGGTCGCCCGGGCCTGGTCCGCGAAACGCATGCTGGAGAGAATTGCCGCAACGGCTGTCGAATTCGGGGCATTTGTTGCGACTTCTTCCCGCAGACCGGCTACGGATAGATGGAACGTCCTCTCGGCGCGCGTTGGCAGGATCGCCACGGTGTCCGCGGGAGCGTCGCCGGCAAGTTGCGCAAGAAACGTACACAAGACCTGGTTATCTCGTCCCTTGATAAACGGCACCTCGATCATCGTGGCGTGCCGCTGATTTGCCACATCCGCCATCCAGCTGATGAGGGCGTATTCGATCTGCTTCCCGAGAACAGGGCAAGTCAAAAACCAGAATCCCGCCTGCATGGTCCCACTTCTGAAAGTGAACGTCATCGCACCGGAGACGCCATAGTCTCCGAGTCGATCCCGAACTCGCACAATCCAGGCTTCCCCTTCCTGCCTGGCAAGCAGGGCACGAATATCTCCGGTGCTCCATTTCCGGTCCGGGATATTTATGAAGTGCGTTGTGTGGCGAATTAAGCTAATCGCCGCTTCCTCATCTTCAGGAGTTAATGGAGAAATGCTTATCTCCACGCCGAGATTGCCCAGGAACCGCTGGAGGCCTTGCTTGTCAATATCCTTGGACTGGGTCTTCAGGGTTGTGGTCGGCAGGGTGCCAAGTTGCTTGACGAAGAATTCGGCTAGTAACTCCAGTCCCTCGGGTGAAAAAGGAACGTGGCCCAGGCGATCGCCCGCCATGTTAAACAAATCAGCAGCCTGCACTGCACGTTCGAAATCCGACCAGCGGAAGATCCGATGCGTCTGCCGCAAGAGCAGCTCAGCCGCACTCCGGTGTTCGGCAACGCGAATTGCGTTACCCAAAAAGCTGACGTCGTAAGCACCTCGCCCAGAAGGGCAAACCATGAGGGTCAAACGCAGGCCTGACATACGTCCCAGAACGTCCAGAAACTGCCCAGCCCGTTCATGAAATACGCGAAGGCAAGTCTCCTTGCCCGCAGCACCATTCTTGGCGTTTTCGGCGAGTTCGAGCCGGATCAAGTCTTCGACCCTCAGGAACAGAATTACGTTGGCTGGAGTCTCCCCACGAATCAGGGAGCGCGGATCCAAGAGAAACGTATGCAGCTGGTTGTAGGGTACGCAAACCACAGAATGGCTATCGCCATGCTTTGCGAGGGCTTGCATGAAGGGCTGCTCGAGGGAGGCCGTATAGAAGCTTGAGGCTAGTACGACAACAGACCTTGGACTGGTTCCTGGGATTTCCATGGCAACACCTGGAGTCCGCTACGCGGTTGGGCAATGACTATACCACGAATGCAGAAGTCAGCATGTGCTGGAGTGGTCGCTGGGACTGGTTTTAAGGTGTGTGCTGCCTGAACCGACTCCACATTGCCGATCTAGCCATGAGTGTGGTGTCACTACGAACGAGGCGAAACGGCCGCATTGTCAAGTTGCGTTGCCGTCGGCTTCGGGGAGATGGGTGTGGTCGGTCGGCGGGTATTCCTGGCGGATGACGGGCCATTCGGAGGTTATGTACTTGTTTATTGTGGGCTTGCGGGAGTTGGAGATCGATAGTTGACGTAATTAGGCGATTACACTCATTGACCCTGGGCCGGGATTGACCCCAGGCCGGGAGGGGGGTGAGTGTAATGGCGATATTTCAACAGTTATCCGAATCCCGCCCGGCCCGGCGTCGGCCACACCGCACGTTTTGCCGTAGTTCTTCGCCTCAGTTCCCGACACGCTCACAGGTGGCGCAGGGCAGCCAGAATTTTTTCCTGATTGTTTACGATGACATTCAGGGTCTCTTGATTCTTCTTGATCTCCTCCTGGTTTTTCAGGATCAAGTCTTGGTTTTTAAGAATCGTCATTTGATTGGAGAGTAGTA
>JAIQEU010000015.1 GCA_020073665.1 Terriglobia bacterium | reverse complement strand
TCGTTAGCAGCAATACGCGCCCGCAGCAGGTTCGGAATGGCAATCGCGGCGATGATCAGGATGATCGCCACCACAATCAGCAACTCAATCAGTGAAAAGCCCTTCTGTTTCCGCATCTCGTTTTTCCCTCTTCTCCCAAAAGTTTTAAAGATCCCAGCAAACCCGCTGTCGCCAGTATGTTCGCATTTTTCCGACCACAACCCGAGGTTACCAAGGGGTGTGTCCGGAATCATGCAGATGCTTTGTTTTCAACTGGGAAGCACCCTTTGGTTTTTCCCGCGCATTGTCCAAGCGCGCGCTCGCGCCAGATTTTGTCGGCAAAATTGACAACTTGTGTCAGTTTGAACCACTCCCGTGAGACTGCGAGACCATAAAAGGAATGGGCAGCCGCCGTTGCCTTGCGACAAAAAGTACAAGAAATCCTCGCCTGCGCGGAACTTAGCCCTGCCGCTCCGGGACCTGGGATTTCGGATCAGCTGTGGCTTCAGTCCCCTGGGGTGCCAAAACGGAGCGAGTTAGTCTTCGCTGAGGGACGCCGCGTCTGTTCCTGGCGCCCAAGCCATTCGTAACGACGGGGCGTGCGCGATCCAGATTGGCGTCGGTTTTTCCGAGCAGACGAAATGACCGGCGGCTTCTACCCACGCCTGGAAATAGCCGGCTGAACTTCCGCGCTGCCCGTGACTGGCTGCCTTGCTGCCGTACAATGTCTAGTTTGCAACGCGGGTGCCAGCCCGCGCAAGGATACTTCTTACTCTATGACGATCCCCATGGACACATTCCACATTGAACCTGATATCTCTCGCGCCTGGTCCCTCCCGGCTCCACTCTATGCCGATGCCCAGATCTTTGATCTGGAGAAAGAGAGAATCTTCGGTCGTACCTGGCAAGTGGTGGGACACGCTCATCAACTGGCGAACCCGGGCGATTACTTCACACTCGAGCTTTTGGGTGAACCGTTGCTGCTGGTGCGAGGCGCTCACGGTGAACTGCGCGGTTTCTATAATGTGTGCCGTCATCGCGCCGGCCCGCCCGCCGAAGGCTGCGGTTCGCGCAAGCTGTTCCGCTGCGGCTATCACGGCTGGACCTACGACCTGGAAGGCAAACTGATCAGTGCGCCCGAATTCGAGAAGGTGCAGGAGTTCGATCCTGCCTCCTTTACTCTAGCCCCGGTGCGGGCCGAGGAATGGTTCAACCTGATCTTCGTCAATTTCGATCTGAACGCCGCGCCCTTGCGGGAAAGCCTGGGCCGGATGTCGGAACAGGCGGAGCGCTTTCACTTCTCCGGAATGAAGCTGTTCGAGCGACGCACCTACGATATGAAGTGCAACTGGAAGACCTACGTGGACAATTATCTGGAAGGCTACCACCTGCCCAGCGTCCACCCGGGCTTGAACCGTGAACTGGATTACAACGCGTACGTGGTCGAGCCCTACCCACGCCACGTGCGCCAGTTCAGCCCCATCCGCGGCGCGCAGGCCGGAGACTCCACCCCACGCCGCTATCAGGAAGCGCGCGAAGACCTGACCACCGATTATTTCTGGGCCTTTCCCAACTGGATGCTGAACTGCTATCCCGACAATGTTTCCCTCAACATTGTTCTGCCCGTCGACGTCGACCATTCGCTGGCGATTTTCGAGTGGTATTTGCCGCAAGGCGATCTGGGCAGTCGGGCAGCGAAGGCTTCGGTGGAGTTCAGCGACCAGATCCAGATCGAAGACGTTGCCATTTGCGAGCGGGTGCAGAAAAACTTGCGCTCTCGCAGCTACGAACGCGGACGCTACAGCGTGAAGCAGGAGCAGGGCGTGCATGCCTTCCATCGCATGTATGCGGAGATGATGAAGGGCGGGAGTTCTTAACGGTCGAGCGCTCGGTTTGTGAGGTTGTCATCCCTCGCTTTGCTCGGGATGTTAAGAGGGCGTCTACTCCACCTTTACCACCAGGCAGGTGATGTCGTCGTGCTGGGGCGTGGTTCCCACGAACGCATCCACGTCTGCCATCATGCGGCGCAGCAGTTCTTCGGGAGTGGCAGTCACGCCTGCTTCAATGACATTCAGCATGCGCGGCTCGTCGTAGTCTTCGTCGCGCTGGTTCACTGCCTCCACCAAACCGTCGGTGAAGATGATCAGCCAGTCGCCCTTCTGCAAAGTCAGGCTGGCGGAAGGGTAGGTGGCATCGGCCAGAATTCCCAGCGGCAAGCCGCCTTCGGTGAGGCGCTCCACCACGCCCGAGCTGCGGCGCAGTACCGGCGTATTGTGACCGGCGTTGATGTAGGTAAGCGTCCGCGTGACGGCGTCAAATTCAGCCAGGAATGCGGTGGTAAAGCGTACTCCGCCCTGGCTGTTGGTGCAGGCGTACTGGTTCATTCCCGCAACGAGCTCGGCCAGGGAACATGAAGTCGAGGAAAGCGTCTTGAGACTGGCCTGGAAAGTGGCCATGAGGAGGGCTGCGGGAATGCTTTTACCCGCCACATCGGCCACAGCTAGGAGAAAGCGCTCCTCTCCAGACGGTGACAGCGGACGGGCAAACACGTCGTAGTAGTCGCCGGCCACGGTGTTGGCGGCACGTGTCGCAAACGCTATCGCCAGACCTGGCACCTGGGGTGGGGTTGCCGGCAAGAGCCAGCGCTGGATATCGCGCGCGATTTCCAGGTCGCGCTTCATCACCACCCGGTCGGCGACTTCCAGCATCAGCAGGACGAAAAGCAGCGCGCCGCCGTAGAACTGCAGGGGCAGCGTGATCACCCGGATGTGACCCGCCCTATCTTGCCAACTGTAGTCGCCGCCGCCAAAAAACAACAGCAAAAGCGCCAGCAGCAGCAGCACCCTTCGCGCCGGGCTCAGTTTCTCCAGGATGGCCCAGGCAAACTCCTGCGCCACTTGAAAGCCGGTGCGCTTGCGCGTGTCTTGCGATCGGCGGACCTTGTAGTCACGCGAGTACAGGCGGTAGCTGGCGCGGGCGTCAGACTTGAACTGAGACCAGAGTTGGTTCAACTCCAGTCCCTCGGTGATGCGGTGCCAGAATTGCCTGAGCTGAGTCGAAATGCCCGGCCGATGGCTGGGGTTCGGCGGCGAAGTGGGAGCGGGCGGGGAAGTTGGCGTAGGCATCGAGAGAATCGGAATCAGCGATTATAGATGCCCGAAGCGAAGTTTGGGGGCGCGCTGGGCTGACCGAGGCCCTAGAACAATGTGAGTTGCGAGATCGCCGCTGCTGCTAGGTAGGCCTTCGGGGCGTAACGGTCGTAGGAATTGCGCATGCCATGCTTCTCTCGCAGGCGCGCCATTAGCTGCGAAAGTCGCTTTCCGTAGGTCTTGGGCAGAAACGCACGGTCCTGGTAGCGCTCGCGGTAACTGCCGACCAGGTGAGGAAACTCTTTCTCCAGGAAGGGAAGAAACACGGCGGCCGAGCACGGCTTCAAGAACAGCGGATTGGCAAAGATGTACTTTCCCCCAGCTCCAGCCACGGCCCGCACGACGTCCTCCAGATCGCGAGGCGAGTCCGTAATTCCGGGCAGCACCGGCGCGCAAATCACCCCGGCGCTGACTCCGGCCTGGCTGAGCTGGCGCATCGCTTCCAGCCTCAGGTCCGGACGTGGCGCACGCGGCTCCAGAATGCGGGCCAGATCAGCCTTCATCGTAGTGATTGTCAGGTGTACGAACAGCCGGTTGTTACGCGCGATTCTTTGCAGCAGATCAACATCACGCGTCACGAGATTGGATTTGGTCACGATCCCGAGCCGTAGTCCCTCGCGCTGCGACAACTCTTCCAGAATTGCTCGCGTCACCTCAAATCGCCGCTCGGCCGGCTGGTAAGGGTCGGTGGCCGTGCCGATGGCTATTTCCTGGTCCGGCTTTACCTGGCGCAGTTCCTGGCGCAGCAAGTTCGCGGCGTGCTGCTTGATGTAGATCTTCTGCTCGAAATCCAGCCCATCACGCATCTCCATGAATTCGTGGGTGTAGCGCGCGTAGCAATACTTGCAGGCAAACTCGCAGCCGCGATAGGGGTTGATCGTCCAATCAAAAGGCATGCGCCGGGAGGTGCAGCGGTTCAGCAGGGAACGGACGGCCAGGTTGAAGTACTCAACGTTGTGGCCTTCGCGCAACGACTCGCCTTGCGCCGCGAGGCGGGCAATGCCCACAAGCTTGGGCCGATCAGATGCGGGGAGAAGCGGGAGGGAAGCCATGGTGTATTCGTCTTTTGTTCGCCTTACGGTAAGCCGGTTCATAGCGCCTGTCAAGAGGCTGCCGGGTTGGTATTTTGAGGAGAAGATTTACTTCTTCATCGGGTGAGAATCCCGTGGGGCGAGGACTGGGGGTTTAGAGAGCCAGGCGGCCCGAATGGAAACACGAGCAGTTGGTTTGGTGTCTCTTCTTAATGAACGCAGCAACCGAGGAGTACATTTCTCCTGATGCCTGGAGACTGTAGCTGGTGGCAACCGAACGGGTGTGAGTGGAGTATTGGATACCTATGGCTCTGGACGAACTGGATCACGCGACTCGACGTCTACCTGCTTGCGCTCATGCTCGCTTACGTCGTTATCGTTGTCAGCCGCGGTTCCTACCGCTATCACGTGGCTCGACGTCAATCATGTGCATTCGTACGTGATGCCGGTCAAGCGCTTCGCGGCGGCGCATTCGATGAAGTGATCACGATCGCTGCACGGAAGAGCCGAAGTCCTGTCGCCACAATGGTAGCCACCGGGCTAACTGCCTTTGCGTCGGCGCCGTCGCAATGCACTATTGCGGATGCGATCGACATCGCCAGTCGGGCATTCCAGCATTGTCAGAGGAAACTCGCCGCCGACTTCAGTCTAAGCGTTGGCACTCTTAAATCAATTGCCTCCACCTCGCCACTCCTCGGACTTGCGGGCACATGCTTGGGCATTATGAGCGCATTCCGAGGCATCGGCATGGAGAAGCATGCGGCATTGGTAATGGTGGCCAAGTACGTAGCTGCGGCGCTTTTCACAACTGCCTCGGGACTGCTCGTGGCGATTCCAGCAGTATGGTCGTACAACTATCTCCGGGTACGCTTAGATAGGATTGAGAGTGAAATGTCCAACATGGCGCTTGAAGCAATCACCCACCTGAACTCTCATCAGCAATGGCGCAACCGACGGGAAGATTTCGTTGCAGGATCGGAGACTATTATTTCGGCGGATGCTGTTGCGTGTTCTGGGGAAGTTCGGCACCAAGGTGAGCGAATCGGCCGACACAAACTCCCCTCGGCGAAAAGAATCTCGGAACCGCCAGCGTTTGCACTGTTAGCAGCGCCGAGCCTGGCACTTGCGGTCGCAGGGTTTATGACCTTTTCATCCTTCCGAAATCCCATGGGCCTGGACGTCCTTCTGCTAAAACCCGGCGAACTGGTGAAGAAGGATGATCTGTCAGTCGGGCCGATTGTTGTCGCACTAGAGACTAGCAGTGATGGGCAAACCGCTGTCTATGTGAACTCGAAGAAAACACCATGGGAGAAACTGGCCAGTACGGTCAGCGACGAGGTAAAAATTCGTCCACCGTCGATAGCGTACGTCCAGCCAGGGAACAATGTGCCATGGGCCGACGTGGCGAATGCAATTGCTGCTGTCGAAAACCTTCCCGATCACATTGTCCTGCTCACAAGCGCCCCAAGTACTAATCCCAGCCACAGGCGCCGATCACGAAAGCCGATGAAATAGGCAGGTTTATTTTACGGGCTCCCCCGGAGGCGGCGGAATGCTTATGTCCACCGTGGTCACCGGCCCCAGCGACGACAGCGGTTTGTCGAACTCGCCGGTGTTGCCCACCACCAGCACCGCCAGCTTGTCCGTGTGCATGAACCTGGCGGCGACGCGCTTTACGTCTGCTGGTTGGACTTTCTCGATGCCGGCGCGATAGCGCTCCAAAAAGTCCGCCGGGTAGCCGTAGAACTCGTACGCCATGCGTTCGCGCAAGACCTTGTCAGGTGAGTCGAAATTGAACACGAACGAGTTCAGGATGGAGTCCTTGGCGCGCTTGATCTCGTCGTCGGTAATCGGCTTGGTGGTGAGGTCGTCGACCTCCTGGTACAGGCCCTGAATCGCCTCCACGGTGCTCTGGCTCTTGGTGCCAATCGAAAGCCGCAACACGCCGGGATGATCGAAGGCCGTGCCCACACCGCCGCCCACTGAGTAGGCCAGTCCCTTGCCGGTGCGCAGATCGCGGAACAGGCGCGAAGAGAATCCGCCGCCGAAGGCTTCGTTGAACACCTCGATGGCGAAATAGTCGGGGTCGTCGCGTCGGGTGCCCGGCGCGATCATGCGAATGGCGCTCTGATTCACGTCGGTCTTGGGAATCAGATAATAGCCGGGCTTGGCGGGTTGCAGCGGGATGTCATCTTTCTTCCACGCCGGGCCCTTGGGCCACGCGCCGAACGCCGCGCGCAACTTGGCCTCCATTGCCACCGAGTCAAAATCACCCGCCACACCCACGATGATGTTGTTGGGATGCACGTAGGTCTGGTACCAGTTCTCCAGGTCCTGCCGGGTGATCGCGGACACGGTGGCATATTCCGGGACGCGGGCGTAAGGATTCTGGGCGCCGTATGCCAACTTCACCGACTCACGCGCAGCAATGCCGCCGATGTCATCGTTGCGGCGGGAGATGCCGTCGAAAGCTTCGTGCTGGGCGAGGTCAAGTTTGTCATCTCGGAAGGCGGGATTCTGCAGCAGGTCCATGACGACTTTGAAGACGTCGTCGAAGTCAGCCTTGAGACAAGACCATCCCAGCGAGGTGGAGTCGCCGCCGCCACCGGTCTCTACCCGGGCGGCGCGGATTTCCAGGTAGTCATCAAGCTGATCGCCGGTCTGGGTCTTGGTGCCGCCGGTGCGCCAAACTTCGCCGTAGATGTCGACCAGGCCAACCTTGTCCGCGGGTTCCCTGCGGGAGCCGCCGCGGATGCGCGCCACGCCGTCGATCAAGGGCAGCTCATGATCTTCCTGTAGAAAGATCACCATGCCGTTGGGTAGCTCGATGCGCTTCGGTTCCTGCGGATGGAACGCCGGAAGCGGCGGAATGGGAATTTGCTGCCAACTGGTTTGCGCCAGTAGGTGCGGCACCGCCAGGGCGACCATGATGATCAGAATGGAGGGAAGTCTTTTCACTGTGCACCTCCGTTCTGCTCACCGCCCGCAGGGGGTGCTATGGTCTCGATGATCCCAACGGTCCGGTTGGTCTCCACGAAAGTCTGGTTGGCCACGCGGCGGATGTCGGCCTTGCTGACTTTCTCAATCTTGTCAACTTGCCGGAACAGCTCCCGCCAGTCGTCAAAGCGCGCCTGGAAGAGTCCCAACTGCAAGGACAGGCCATCATTGTCCCCCAGGCCGCGCAGCAGGTTGGCCTTGGCGCGAGTCTTAATCATTTTGAGCTCGTCGTCGCTGATGTCTTCTTTCTTGATGCGTTCGATCTCGGCGTGGATCGCGTCGGCCATTTCATCCGGTTTGTGGCCGGGCAACGGCACCGCGTAGAAGGCGAAAAGGTGAGGATACTTGTTGCCCGGCAGCCCACTGAAACCAGCCGAGTCAGAAGCGATCTTCTTGTCCCGCACCAAGGCCCGGTAGAGGCGGGAAGTGCGCCCGTTCGACATCAGGTCGGCAATGGCGTCGTACACCGCATCGTCCTGGCCGCGGTAGTCGGGCCGGTGGTAGCCCTCGAGATAGATGGGCTGAGCCATGTCGTGCAGCACCACGCGGCGCTCGGCATTTTGCGGCGGCTCCGTGGTCGTACGCTCGTCGGGTTTTGGGTGCGACGGGATGCGGCCAAAGTATTTTTCGAGGATGGGCATGGCCTGTGCCGCTTTCACGTCGCCCACCACCGTGA
The DNA here is from genome assembly GCA_020073665.1 of Terriglobia bacterium. GTDB lineage: Bacteria > Acidobacteriota > Terriglobia > Terriglobales > Acidobacteriaceae > JAIQEU01. Next base: position 213,938 of record JAIQEU010000015.1, on the reverse strand, counting down.
CCACCATGTTGGACGGGATGTAGTAGGTGTCGAAAAACTTCCTGGCGTCGGTGGCGGAGAACGAGTTGAGATCAGAGATCCAGCCGATGCCCGGGCGGTGGTAAGAATGCGCCTGGAAGGCCGCGGTGGTGAACTGTTCCAGCAGCCGCCCGATGGGATTGCTGTCGACCCGCATGCGGCGTTCTTCGATCACCACGTTGCGCTCGTCATAGAACTGGCGCATCACCGGGTGCAGGAAGCGCTCGGACTCCAGGTACGCCCACAATTCGAGACGGTTCGCCGGCAGCGCGTAGAAGTAGTTGGTCTCGTCTTCGGTGGTCGACGCATTGATGTCCTGGCCGCCATTGCGTTCCACGATTTCGGTAAACTCGTTTGACTTGACGTACTGGTTGGCGTCCTTGATGGCAGCCTGCCAGGCGCTCTTCAGTTCCTGGAGCCGGGCCTCATCCCGCTTGGCTGGCTGGTCACGTTCTTGCAGGTAGGCTGCGTAAGCGGTCTCTACTTTCTCGAGCGCGGCCTTCTCGGCGGGATAGTTGGTGGTCCCGATGGCCTCGGTTCCCTTGAAGGCCATGTGCTCGAACATGTGCGCCAGGCCGGTCTGGCCCATCGGATCCTGCACCGAACCCGCGTCCACGTGGGTGTAGAAGGAAAACACCGGTGCTTCGGGACGCTCGCAAATCAGCACAGTCAGGCCGTTGTCCAGCTTCTTGACGGTGATTTTTTTCTCGAAAGAAGCTATATCCTGGGCCGCGGCCAGCGCCGTAAATAGCAGGGCGACACCGAATAGTTGGATGGTGCGGTGTTTCATCGGACCTCCACTGCGGTTGGAAAAATACATGAGGGGCTGAAGCTTGAAAGTACGTGGCGGGCGGGTAGGTTGTCAAACGGCAGACGTTCGCATCGGAGGCCTCTATACTAAACGGCGAACTTATCCGGAGAACGAGCGTGGGCAATCCAACCGTAGTCGAAGTCGACGGCAAGAAATTGTCGCTGTCGAACCTGGACAAAGTCCTATACCCGGCCGCGGGATTCACCAAGGGACAGGTCATCGACTACTACGTGCGGATTGCACCGGTATTGCTGCCGCACTTTTCCGGACGGCCGCTTACGCTCAAGCGTTATCCCGAAGGCGTGGATAAAGACTACTTCTACGAGAAGAATGCTCCCTCGCACCGGCCGGACTGGGTGAAAACCGCTCCGGTCTGGAGCGACAGCAACCATCGCACTATCCACTACATTCTGCTCAATGATCTGCCCACGCTGGTCTGGGTGGCGAACCTGGCGTCCATCGAACTACACCCGTCGCTCGCACTCGCGAAAGACCTCGAGTGTCCGGCGACGATGGTGTTTGATCTCGATCCGGGACCGCCGGCCAATATCGTGCAGTGCGCCCAAGTCGGCATGTGGCTGCGGGAAGTTTTCGAACACTTCGGCTTGCAGAGTTTTCCCAAGACCTCGGGCTCCAAGGGATTACAGATCTACGTCCCGCTGCACACCCCCACCAGCTACGAACAGACCAAGACCTTTGCGAACGCACTGGCGCGCCTGCTCGAAAGCGAGCACCGCGGCCTGGTGGTCAGCGATATGAAGAAGCAGCTGCGCGTAGGGAAGGTGCTCGTGGACTGGAGCCAGAATGACGAGCACAAGACCACCATCGGGGTGTACTCGCTGCGGGCGCGCGAGCGCCCCACGGTCTCGACCCCAGTGACTTGGGAGGAAGTCGAGCGCGCGCTGAAGAAAAAAGACGCAGGCCTGCTGGTGTTCGAAGCCTCTCACGTGATTGGGCGGGTGCAGAAGATGGGAGACCTGTTCGGCCCGGTGTTGCAATTGAAACAGAAATTGCCCAAGCTGGCGGGCCTGGCCGAAACCGGACATGAGGCGACGGTAGATCTGGCCGCCCAGGCGGACGAGCCCCGAGATGCGAAGAAACCGGCGAAGTCGCCAGCCCGCCGGCCGGCTGCGAAGAAAAATCCGCGAAAGGTATAATCCGGCTCATCTCGCGTGACGGAGCCAGCGATGGCGCAACTGTTTGTGGGCACCTCCGGATGGGCTTACCCGAGCTGGAAGCCCGATTTCTATCCCGCCAAGCTTCCCCAGAAAAACTTTCTGCAGCATTACTCCGGCCAGCTCAACACCGTTGAAGTGAATTTCACGTTTCGGCAACTGGTGAAGGAAACTACGATCCAGAAGTGGATTGCAGAAACCCCGGCCAGTTTTCGCTTTGGCATCAAGGCGCACCAGGTCATCACCCACATAAAGAGATTGAAGAATACTCAGGACTTCGTGCCACGATTTCTCTCGACCATCGAGCCGTTGGCCAGCGCGAGAAAGCTGGGGCCGGTTCTGTTTCAGCTTCCGCCGAACCTGAAAGCCGATGCCAGCTTGCTCGAGGAATTTCTGAGCACACTACCGCGCGGAGTGCCTTCGGCATTTGAATTCCGGCATGCCTCGTGGTTTACCGACGAGATCTTTGCTTTGCTCAAGAACTCGAACCGCGCGCTCTGCGTGGCCGAGACCGAAGAGCGCACCACGCCGGATGAAGTCACTGCCGAGTTCTGTTACTACCGCTACCGCAAGCCCAGCTACACGCCCGAAGAGCGCCGCGCCATGGTGACGCGGCTGCGCGAACACCTTAGTGCCGGACGCGACGTCTTTGCTTATTTCAAGCACGAGGAGACGCCGGAAGGGGCTCTGTATGCCGTGGAAGTGTTGAAAGACGTGGCGGGAGTGGACGGCACGCACCCGCGCGGCCACTTGCCGTAGTGTCCGATAATGCGGATACTCCCTCCGTGCCCTCGGAGGCCAATTCCCGCTTCGTGTCCGGCTTTCTCGACTACCTGAAGATCGAGAAAGGCCTGGCGCCGCTTACCATCTCGGCTTACACCACCGACATTGGCCAGTTCGAAGGGTTTCTGGGAAAGCGCAAGCGCATCCTGACCAATGCCCGACGCAATGACGTGCGCGATTTCATCCAGCAGTTGTTCACCAATGCGGTCGATGGACGGTCGGTCGGGCGCAAGCTCTCAGCTCTGCGGCATCTCTATCGTTATCTGCTGCTCGACAAAATGATCGAGCACGATCCCACGCTGAATATTGATTCGCCGAAACAATGGAAGGTGCTGCCCAAGGCGCTGGCGCGCGACGAGATGGAAGTAACCTTGCGCGGCCCGCAAGCGGTTTCGAACCGCAAAGAGGCAGAAGCGCTGGCCGCGCGCAACCGTGCCATGCTGGAGGTGTTTTATGCGGGAGCCTTGCGCGTCTCGGAAATCATCGGAGTCAAGCTGGAGGATTTGAAACTCGATCTCGGCTACGTGCTGGTGCGCGGCAAGGGCGACAAAGAGAGAATCGTTCCCTTGGGCAGGTCGGCGCAGGACGCCTTGACCGTGTACATGGCAGGACCGCGAAGGCAGCTTGCGGCGGGAAAGGAATCGCCGCTGTTGTTTCTGGGCCGAGGCGCACACAAACTTACCCGCCAGCGGGTGTGGCAGATGGTTGGGGCAGCCTCTTCGGGAACGGGACGGCACGCCAGCCCACACATGTTGCGGCACAGCTGCGCCACCCACATGGTAGAAAACGGCGCCGACCTGCGCACCGTGCAGACCATTCTTGGCCACTCCGACATCTCCACCACCCAGGTGTATACCCACTTGGCGCTGGATCGGCTGAAGACGGTGTACCAGAAGCACCATCCCAGAGCGAAGGCGCGATGAGTTCTAAGCCATCTCGCACTGCGGTTGAAAAATCCGTTGACCAGTTCCTGCGCGTGCTGCGCGAACGAAATTCTTCGCCGCACACCATCAAGGCCTACGCCGGCGACCTGGGAAACTTTTCCGCCTACATCGGATCGCGCTCCTGGCGCAGCATTGATCACGTCGCCATCCGCGGGTTTCTCTCGCACCTCTACGAAAAAGGGCTGGGCAAGACTTCAGTAGCGCGTTCTCTGGCGGCGGTGAGATCGCTTTACCGCTGGCTGGCGCAGGAAGGCGTAGTGGAGCAGAATCCTGCGAAGCTGGTGTCCACGCCGAAGCTGCCCAAGAAACTGCCACGGGTCCCGACCATCGAGGAGATGAACACGGTGCTGGACGGGCAGATGCCCGAAGTGGCGTCCTTCCCCGAGCGTGACCGCCTGATGCTCGAACTGCTTTACGGCTGCGGCATCCGAAATTCTGAATTGATCGGCATCAACCTCGACGACATTCGCCTTAGCGCCGAAGCCATCCTGATTCGCGGCAAGGGAAAGAAAGAACGTTACGTGCCCTTTGGCGACTCGGTGAAAAGCGCGCTGGCGAGCTATTTGCCAGCGCGCCAGCGGACGCTCGCCGAACACAGGAAAAACGTCCCCGCGTTGCTGATCAACCAGCGCGGCGGCCGCCTTACTACCCGCAGCGTGGGGCGCATCATCAAGAAAATCGCCGTGGCCAAGGGGCTTTCTCCCGACGTGCATCCTCATACGCTGCGGCACGCTTTCGGCACTCACATGCTGGAGGAGGGCGCGGACCTGCGCGCCATCCAGGAGATGCTCGGCCACGAGCGCCTCTCCACCACGCAGCGCTACACCCAGCTCTCCATGAAGCACGTGCTGGCGGTATATGACCAGACCCACCCTCGGGCGAAATAGCCCGCCATTACTTCCGTAATTTGGAGAGAATCCTCGCTTGGGCACACCATGAGCGAAGCTGGGAATCTATCGGCGAACACAGCAGTTCTGTTTCGCGGGGACGACGGAGTGAAGTCGTCCGGAGGCCATGGCCGTGCGACATGCAAACAAAGAGCTGTGGTTGTTGCTGTTCCTGGTGGTGATTGCCGCCATGCTCAACTTCCTGGCGGCATCGCAGCGCATGGCGCTGGTGTTTTATTTCCTGCCAGTCCTGTTCTCGGCCTACCAGTTCGGCCGTCGCCACGCCACTCTCACTGCCTCGGCCAGCGTGTTTCTGGTGGTGCTGCTTACTTACCTGAATCCCAACATGTTCTCGCGGCGCGCCGATCTGCCCTTCGATTCGCGCTACTTCGATCTCACGGTGTGGGGCGGCATCCTGGTGGTCACCGGGTACGCTATGGGCACCCTCTATGAGCGCAATCAGAAGAGCCTTCACGAAATGAAAGATGGATATGAAGGCATGCTCGCCATTCTGCAGCATTTTCTGGCGAACGAGAAGTACAGCGAGGCGCACTCCTATCGCATTTGCATGTATGCCACCAAAATCGCCGAGGCTCTGGGGCTGGACTCCGGCAGCACCGAGGACGTGCGTACAGCAGCGCTGCTGCGCAACGTCAGCGAACTCGGCATCAGCAACGAGATTCTGTACAAGGCGGCGAACCTGTCGCAGGAAGAACTGGAGCAGAGCGTCCGCAAGGGCGGCAAGCCCCTGCAGGATACCCAAGCCCTCGGAGGCTCGCTGCGCCGGGCGATTCCCATCCTTGTGGCCGAACAGAAGCTGATCAAGAGCGGCGCCGACGCATCCGATGCGCCGGTTGAAGTGCAGGTGCTGGCCATGGCCGAAACCTACGAATCGCTGGTCAATGGTCCGCGCGAGCGCAGGATGTCCCCCAAGCAAGCCGAAGAAATCATGGTTAAGAGTTCGGCCAAGAAATACGATTCGATGATCGTGGACGCGTTCGTGAAAGCCTTCGGCGAGCAGGCCCGGGGCGCCGGGGTCTAGAACTCATTTAACCCATCTCATAACAGAGTTGTCATCCCGACCCTGAGCGACTTCGCTCAGGGTCGGGATGAAAGAAATGATTCCGGGGCGCCGAGTGTTACTTCCCCACCAGCTGCCAGGTTTCGTTCAATGGTCCGCTTGCGACCGCGCCGCCAAACAGGATGGTTTGCCGCGACGTCGGGTCGGTAGCCATCTCTGCGCCGTCCCGCGCTGATGGCGAGTTTGCGGGAACTACCTGAACCCACGTAGTGCCGTTCCACTCCCAGGTTTCGGCGACGCCGCCGAACACCGTGACTGCCTTCGCCGCCGGGTCATACACGTATCCGGCGTCGATGAGTTGTTCTACCTGGGTTGCGGGGAACACCTGCGTCCAGTTGGTGCCGTCCCACAGCCAAGTGTTGTCGGTGCGGATGGTATCGCCGCTGCCTCCGGTCATGACCACGTTGTGCTGAGGCGGATTCTGCGTCGCAATGCCCCAGGCCCTGGGGATGGGAATCGTGGCTGGGTGCAACTTTTTCCACGAAGTTCCGGTCCATTGGTAAGTGACGCTGTACACCGGGACCGGCTTGGAAGCGTCGTACCCGCCAAACATGATGGCTCTGCCGGTTACCGGGTCACTGAACAACATCGCCCCCGTCGCCTTGGGCGGCGGTGTGGGCATGTTCACCTGCGTCCACGTCGAGGTCGCTCCGTCGAACACCCAGGTGTCGCTTAGGTACGTGAAGCCGTTAAATCCGCCGAACATTACCAGCTTCTTGGTGGGACGGTCGTAGGCCATGGTCACACCGTTGCGCGCCGGCGGGGCGCCGGTCGTGTTGATCTGCGTCCAGGTAGTTCCATCGAATGCCCATGTGTCATTGAGGTTTGTGTTCGCGCCCAAGCCGCCAAAGACAATTACTTTCTTGCTTACTGGGTCATACGTCATGGCGCAGAGAGAACGCGCCGACGGTGAATTCGGAGGAGAAAGCTGCTTCCAATTGGCAGCGTGGATGAGAACCGGTTGTGCCGTGGCAAATGCGAATACAGCCACCGCAGGGAGGAGGTGCCTGGTTACCTGACTACGAAAACCCATGGAGTTGATTTCCTTTCCCGGCCTGAGAGCCGGCCAAAGTGTCTAGTAAGGCTGAACTTGCGTCGTGATCTCAAGAGCGACGGGGATTGTATCGTATTTTCAGGGGGCTGCGATATGGACGTTCGGCCCTGTGTGCGCTCTGGGGCTACTGCGGTCGAAACAGTACATCCGGGCTGTTAAGTGATGTTTACGCTAAGGGGCTCTGTCAATGAGTGCAATGGCGATATTACGTCAACCATGCTGAGACACCACTTCTCCGGTTTGCCGACTTCTCAAGCAGTGGCAGGCAACTGTCCCTCAACGCTAGCGCTTACGCAGGGTCGATCTGCAGTTGGCCCGGAGGAGCTCCTAATCAACAGCCAACGCAGCCATCGACGATTGGGTACCGATTTGGAACCCAGACATTGTTGTGCCACATCCGGTTCTTGGAGATTCCTTTGTGCCCACAGCCTAGAATGAGTGTGTGAGGGGGAAGGAGTGTTTTCCCCATGGGCGGCCGCGCGTTAGGCCAAGATTCACTCGTCGGCCTCGAGCTGGGCCACTACCACATCGCTGAGAAGATTGGCGCCGGTGGAATGGGAGAAGTTTACCGCGCCCAAGACCAGCACCTCGGGCGTGACGTAGCCATCAAAGTCCTGCCCCCGGGGACACTGTCTGACGAAACCGCCCGCAGGCGCTTCCGCAATGAAGCCCTGACCCTGTCCCGGCTCAACCATCCCAATATCGCCACCGTTCACGACTTCGACACGCAGGCGGGAGTGGACTTCCTCGTGATGGAGTACGTTCCTGGAACGACGCTCCGCGAGAAACTAGCAGCGGGGCCACTGCCGGAAAGAGAAGTAGCTCACCTGGGTGCACAACTGGCCGAAGGACTGGCCGCGGCTCACGAGCAAGCGGTCATTCATCGCGACTTGAAACCCGGGAACTTGCAGCTCACCACCGACGGAAGGCTGAAGATTCTCGACTTCGGGCTGGCCCGGCTGGTGCAGCCGGTCAGTGGAGATGCCGAGACCGAAACTATAAGCGAAACCCGCGCACTGGCTGGCACGCTGCCGTACATGGCCCCGGAACAGTTGAGAGGGGAGAGAGTGGATGCGCGCAGCGATATTTGGGCCGCTGGAGTGGTGCTCTACGAAATGGCCACTGCGAGGCTCCCATTTCAGGGCAAGACCTCACCTGCGGTGGCGGATCAGATTCTTCACGCCCAGACCAAATCGCCGCAACGCTTGCAGCCGCGGCTTTCCCTGCGTCTGGCGGACATCATTCTAAAGTGTCTGGAGAAAGACGCAGAGAACCGCTATCAGTCAGCCAAGGAGTTGCAAGTAGACCTGCGCCGACTCATCTTGCCCACATCCGCCGCAGGCGTCGCCGCCGGCGCCACTCGCAAGCGTGCTCGCTCAAAACGCATCCGCTCCGTGGCTGTGCTGCCGCTTACGAATTTTTCCCGCGATCCCGAGCAGGAATACTTTGCCGATGGGATGACCGAGACCTTGATCTGCAATCTGGCCAAGCTCCAGGCTGTGAAAATAACTTCCCGAACCTCGGTGATGCGCTACAAGGGAAGCGAAACCGCCCTGCCCCAGATTGCCGAGGAACTGAACGTCGATGCAGTAGTGGAAGGCTCGGTCATGCGGGTCGGTCCGCGTGTGCGCATTACCGCCCAACTCATCCACGCGGCCACCGATACGCACCTGTGGGCAGAGAGCTACGAGCGGGACTTTGAGGACGTGCTCCTGGTGCAAAGTGAAATCGCGCGTGCCATTGCGCGAGAGATCCAGGTCGCAATAACGCCCGACGAAGCCAAGCGTTTGAGCCGTGCACGCCGCGTCAATCCCGAGGCCTATGAAGCTTATCTCAAGGGCCGTTTTCACTGGTACAAACTTTCTCGTGAACACCTCGATACTGCCCTCAACTACTTCCAGGTTAGCCTGGAGAAGGATCCCCGCGATCCGCTGGCCTATGTAGGTATTGCGTGGGTGTGGGGCTCCCGCGGGGACTGTGGGCTCATACCACCGCGTGAGGCGCTTCCGAAAGCCAAGGCGGCGGCATTAAAAGCGATTGAACTAGATGACTCTCTGGCTGATGCGCATATGGGCCTGGGCATGGTTCGAGTGGTCGGATGGGAGTGGGACGAAGCGGCCAAAGAGTACCAACGCGCAATCGAGTTGATGCCCAACTCTGCCGAGGCGCACTTCTTCCTGTCGGATTTGTTGCTCTCGCGGGGACGTCCCGACGAATGGAAGATGCACGTTGAACGAGCCCTGGAATTAGACCCGCTCAACTTCTTTTTTCAGTGTTTCTATGGTTGGCACCTGCTCTATTTGTGCCGGTATGACCAGGCCATCGCCGAACTCCGCAAGGCGCTCAGAACCGAGCCAAATCTTCCCGCAGCGCATTTGCGTCTATGGGGCGCTCTCTACGGAAAAGGAATGTACGAAGAGGCAGCGGCAGAAGCAAAAGCGTTTTTTGAGGTGTTGGGGGACAAGGAGGTTGCGCAAGCGTTACAACGCGGTTATCTCGATACTGGCTACTCCGGGACGATGCGTCGGGCAGCGGAGGCGCTGACTGCGCGTTCCCATTCGACCTATGTTCAGCCGACGCAGATCGCTCGCCTCTACGCTCACGCGGGCGACAAAGACCATGCCCTGGAATGGCTGGAAAAGGCATACGAAGAGCGTCTCCCCGCGATGATCCATCTCGGTGTCGATCCCGACTGGAGTTTTCTGCGGAGCGAGCCGCGCTTTCAGGATTTGATGCATCGCCTGAATCTCTGAATTAAGGAGGCGTTTATGACTAATCGGGAGTTTTTTATTCGCTGCTGGGAAGACGAATATCCGGTTTTCTTGAAGACATTGAGGGCAGTTCCTGCCGACCGGCTGGATTACCGTCCACACCCCAACTCGCGCTCGGCTGCCGATTTGGTGTGGTTGCAGGTCGTGGAGAAGCGCTGCTGGATAGAGCTTCTGGAAACCGGGCAGATCAACTGGAAGATACCGCCAATCACTTTGAATCTCGCGGAGATGGTTGCCGCTTACGAGAAGGCCCACCGGGAACTGGCCCCGCGCCTGAGGGAAGTGAACGATACAACTTGGCATCAGAGGCCCACACAGTTCTTGGTTGATGGGCGGGTGTACTTTGAGACCAGCATGGGTCATATGTTCTGGCTCGGCCTGTTCGATGCGATTCATCATCGCGGCCAGCTCATTGTTTATATCCGTCCCATGGGCGGCAAAGTACCCGCGATTTATGGTCCCTCGGCAGACGATGAGGTTGACATTCACCAGCCGCTTTTTGGCGAGGTGGAATCTTTCGTCTGAAGCTACGACACTTCGATTCTCGCAGACGGTGTAGCTAACTGCCCCACTTCAGATCCTTGATGTCATCTGGCGACTACACCAATTCCCCCAAACCGCCATCTATGAGAGGCCTGGCAGAGCGAGCCGGCCGGCCGCGCTACCGCGCCTCCAGTCGTAACTCCTCCCACATTCCCACCACCCGCGCCTTCAACTCAGCCGTGAGCTTGGCGTATGTTGTTTCCGAAGCCTCCGCGTCTGCAGGCGGGTAGATTGGCTTGCCGAACCGTACCTGCAAAGGCGCAAATCCCTGGAACGGCTTGCTGCGCGGCCAGCTCTGGTAAAAGCCTTCGATCGCAATGGGAACGATCGGTACCCGCAGGTGAATTGACAGGATGGCGGCGCCCTTCCTGAAAGTTTTCGGCGTCCCATCAATTGAGCGCTCGCCCTCGGGGTACAGGATGAGAATGCGGCCATGTCGCAGGCCGAACGCCCCAGCGCGCATGGCCGGGATAAGGTTTGCGTCCGGGTCCACCACGATCACGCGCATCCATCGAGCCAAAACGCGCATGAAACCTGACCCGAAGATTTCGCTCGTCCCCACCGAGAACAGTTCTCGGAACACGGACCAGGGCAGCACGCTACTCATAATGATGGGATCAATGTAACTCTGGTGATTGGAAGAGAGGATGTACGGTCCATGCTGGGGAAGGTTCTCGAGTCCGGTGGCGCGCAGACGAAATTTGTCTAACGCGAAGACCTGCGCCAGCCGGGTCAGCAGGTACAAGAAGGCCTGGGGAACTTGGTGCGGCTGCGCCAGCGCCCGGACCTCGGGGTCGTCTGTTTCCTCGCGCAAGATGGTTTTCCAGGCGGCGACAGGCTGGCGGGCTGGTCCTTTTCCGCTTGCCGCGCTCTCCCGGACAAGATCGACCAACTCGCGCACCGTGTAGACCTCTGCGAGTCGCGATTCTTCCACTTCGCCGCCCAGCGCTTCCTCCAGCGCAACCAGCAACTCGACCCGCTGCATGGAGTCCAGGCCGAGATCAAGTTCTAGATTATCCATCGGCCGGATACTTTCAGGCTTGGTCTTCGACGCCTCGCGAATGATGGGCAGCGCGCGCTGCACGTCCGCCTGCTGCAACCATTCCTCGTCTTCGGCGCTCAACGGTCGCGCTGAAATTTCCGGCTCGGCGCTCACGCCCCTGGCCTGATTGGCGAGCACGCGCTTCTCGATTTCGAAGCGCTTCAACTTGCGGGTGGTGGTGCGGGGCAAATCTTCCTGCCAGATCTCGTAGCTGCCGATGCGCTTGGTGGAAGCCAGTTGGGTCGAGATACCTTCGATTTCGAAGCGGATTATTTCCTTGGAGTTGACGATCTTGCGCTGCCGCAGCAACTCAAAATTCGGCACAACCACTGCGTGCAGCCGCTCGGAGGCAGGATCGCCGGGCCGAGCTTGCAGTCCCATCACGCAAATTTCTTTTATGTAGGCGCATTTTAGATAGCTGGCTTCAATCTCTTCCGGGTAAACATTCTTGCCGTTACTGAGGATGATGACGTCTTTCTGCCGCCCGGTGATAAACAGGTTGCCGCGGGCATCGAAATACCCAAGGTCGCCGCTGTGGAACCAGCCGTCTTTGAGGACGGCGGCGGTCGCGTCTGGCCGGTTCCAGTAGCCCTTCATCACGATGGGCCCGCGGATAGCCACTTCGCCGACTTCCTGGCCGTCCTCCTGGGGCTGCGGATCTACGATTTTCCCCTCGACTCCCGGCAGCGGCGGGCCCACCGAACCGATCACGATGTTGCCGGGCGGGGTGACGAAGGCCCCTCCACAGGTTTCCGTAAGCCCGTAAGCCTGCAGGATATCGATGCCGAAGGCGTGGAAGTCGCGTGCGATCTGGGGATCGAATCGCGAGCCACCGGTGACCAGGTAGCGCATCTGGTCGCCAAGGGTGCGGTGAATCGGGCGGAAGAATATCCGCCCAGCATTGACCCCGATATCCCGCAAACGGCGGTTCAGCGCAACCAGAATGCGCAAACTCCATCGCGCCAGCCGGCCGCGCTGCCCGACTTCTTTGAGGATGCGCTCGTGAATCAGATAGAAAAACTGCGGCACCACGGCGAAGGCGGTGACCCGGCGCTCGCGCAAGGCACGCAGCAACTCCGTGGTATTCAGGGTCTCCAGATACACCACGCGCGCTCCCCTGACCAGCGGGAGCAGCAGGTTCGCCATCTGCGCCAGCGAATGAAACAAGGGAAGCACGCCCAGCACGGCGTCCTCAGGTCCAATCCGCAGCAGCCCGAAAACGGCTGCCACTTCGGCCATCAGGTTGGCGTGGGTCAGCATTACGCCCTTGGGGTCGGCGGTGGTGCCCGAGGTGTAGAGCAGCGCCGCCACCGTGTCGGATGCGACCGCGACCGGTGTGAAGTCCGCCGGGCCGGCAGCAAAAATGTCGTCAAGCTTGGCCACCGGTGTGGCGCTGGCGCCCTCGCCCGCGGAGGAAGTCAGCACAATTCGAACTGGAAGGTTACCCACAGCCGCCTGCGCCACCGTCAGATGCTTCGCGTCGCAGAAGAGCAGGCAACTGCCGGAATCTTTCAGCAGTTTGGCAATCTGGTCCGCATGGAACGCGGTGTCGAGCGGCACCGCAGTGCATCCGGCGGCGATCGCGCCCAGGTAAGCAGCTACCCAGCGGGGATGATTGTCAGCCAGAATGGCCACGCGCGCGCCGGGCTGGACGCCGTTTTCCGTCAGCCAGTGGCCGACGGATTCCGCCATCCGCCGCACCTGGGTATAGGTGTAGCTCTCCACCTGCTCGCGCCGCTGGATTTCCAGCGCAGTATTCGCGGGCCAGCGTTCGGCGCATTCGCAGAAACCGTCGTAGAAGGTTGGCATGGGCCAGCCGGAAATCTTACACGATGGCCGTAGCGCCCGCGTCCCGCCGGCCACCATGGCCTTCATTCTTCTCAATTCGCTCGGTGGACAGCCGAGGCGGGTGTCCCTACGTGCCCGTCTTTTCTGCACGCGCCTTACCCTCCTGCCTGGGCATCTAATATGCTAGGCTTTTAAAGAGCTGTGTGGGCTTGCTATCTGCCACGGTGAAGGAACCCAGATTTGATCAACACATTGTTAGGCAAGGTCTTCGGGACCAAGAATGAACGGGAAGTCAAGCGCCTCATGCCCAACGTGGAGGCTATCAGCGCGCTTGAGCCCCAGATGCAGAAGCTGAACGACGATGAACTGCGGGCCAAGACCGACGAATTCCGCCAGCGCATCCAGGAACGCCTGAGCCATATTTCCGATGCGCCCGCTGCCAGCCCTGAAGCCGATGCCGATGCCGAGCCCGACTTCGACCTGGCGAAACAGTTGGAAGATGAACGACTGAAGGCTATCAACGAAGTGCTCGAGGAGATCCTGGCCGAGGCTTTCGCCGTGGTGCGCGAGGCCGGCCGCCGCGTGCTCAACATGCGGCATTTCGATGTCCAGTTGATTGGTGGCATGGTGCTGCACGAGGGCAAGATCGCCGAAATGAAGACCGGCGAGGGCAAGACCCTGGTCGCCACCTTGCCGGTCTACCTGAATGCCCTCAGCGGACGCGGTGTGCACGTGGTCACGGTGAATGACTACCTGGCCAAGCGCGACTCGGAATGGATGGGCAAGCTGTATCGCTTCCTGGGTCTGAGCGTTGGCGTCATCGTGCACGAACTCGATGACGAAGAGCGCCGCGAGGCTTACGCCGCCGACGTAACCTACGGCACCAACAACGAGTTTGGTTTCGACTACCTGCGCGACAACATGAAGTTCGACCTGCACGATTGTGTGCAGCGCGGCCACAACTTTGCCATCGTCGACGAAGTCGACTCCATCCTGATCGACGAAGCCCGCACTCCGCTGATCATCTCGGGCGCCAGCGAGGAATCGACCGACAAGTATTACAAGGTCAACCGCATCATTCCCAAGCTGGAGAAGGGCGAGGAAATCGACACTGCGCCCGGAGAGCCCAAGCAACTGACCGGCGACTTCGTGGTGGACGAGAAGCACAAGACCATCACCGTCACCGATGAAGGCTGGGAAAAAGTCGAGAAGCTGCTGGGCATCGGCAACATCGCCGACCCGGAAAACTGGGACCTCAAGCACCACGTGGAAACCGCCATCAAAGCGCATGCGCTCTACCGCCGCGACGTGGAGTACGTGGTGAAAGACGGGGAAGTCATCATCGTTGACGAGTTCACCGGACGAATGATGCCGGGGCGGCGCTGGTCTGACGGGCTGCACCAGGCGGTCGAAGCCAAAGAGAACGTGAAGATCGAGCGCGAAAACCAGACGCTTGCCACCATCACCTTCCAGAATTATTTCCGCATGTACAAGAAGCTGGCCGGCATGACCGGTACGGCCGAGACCGAAGCGGCGGAATTCGACAAGATTTACAAGCTGGAAGTGACGGTCATCCCGACCAACAAAACGCTGCTGCGAATCGAGAACCCCGACGTGGTTTACCGTACCGAGAAGGAAAAATACTACGCGGCCTCGGATGAAATTCAACGTCTGTACGCGACGGCGCAGCCGGTGCTGGTGGGTACCACGTCAATTGAAAAGTCGGAACGGCTTTCCGAACTGCTGAAGAAGAAGGGCATCAAGCACGTGGTGCTGAACGCCAAGTACCACGAGAAAGAAGCCGAAATTGTCTCCCAGGCAGGGCGCAAGGGCATGGTCACCATCGCTACCAACATGGCCGGCCGCGGTACCGACATTCTGCTCGGCGGCAATCCTGAATTCATGGCCAAGCAGGAGTGCGTGAAGAAGGGAATTGCCCAGCCTCTGCGTGCCGCCCAGGGCAAGATCCTGGTCGACGTCGACCTGGAAAAGAGCACGGTCTGGTATTACGCCGGGAATGAATACGTAGTCCCCACCGAGCAGTGGAACGAAACCTTCCACCGCTACAAAGCGGAGACCGACAAAGAACACGCGGAGGTGGTGGCCGCCGGTGGCTTGCATATCTTCGGCACCGAGCGTCACGAAGCCCGCCGCATTGATAACCAGCTGCGTGGCCGCGCCGGCCGCCAGGGTGATCCTGGGTCCTCGCGTTTCTATCTCTCGCTCGAAGATGACCTGATGCGCATCTTCGCCAAGGAGTGGGTCTCAAACCTGCTGCAGAAGCTGGGCATGGAAGAGGGAGTCCCCATCGAATCGCGGATGATCACCCGCCGCATCGAAACCGCGCAGAAGGCGGTGGAAGGCCAGAACTTCGAAGCCCGCAAACACCTGCTCGAGTACGACGACGTCATGAACAAGCAGCGCGAGGCCGTCTATGGCCTGCGCCGCCAGTTGCTCGAAGGCGTGGACCAGAAAGAACTGATTCTCGAGGACTACGTCTCCGGCATTCTCGGCGAACTGATGGACCAGTTCTGCGCGGTCAAGGTCCATCCCGAAGATTGGGACTTGAAGGGAATGAAGGACGCCATCTTCACCCGCTTCGGGGTAGACATTCTTGCCGAAGGAGTAAAGCCGGAGACGCTGAACCGCCAGGAACTGGGTGACGCGGTTTTTGGCAAACTCAAGCAACGTTACGATGCCAAGGAGAAACTGATTGGCCCCGATGCCATGCGCTATCACGAGCGCATGATCATGCTCAGCGTGCTCGATCAACAGTGGAAAGACCACCTCCTGAACATGGACCACTTGAAGGAGGGCATCGGCTTGCGTGGCTACGGCCAGCACGACCCCCTGGTGGAGTACAAGCGCGAGTCCTTCGAAATGTTCGAAGCCATGATGCAGAAGTTCCAGGAGGACACGGTCCGGTATCTGTACCTGATGCAGATTCTGGAGCGCCCGGGAGAAGCCGGACCGGCCATCGCTGGCCGTGGCCCAGAGCCGGGCGGCACAGGCCCGGAGGCCGGAGTGCCTGCGCTGGGGCGAGGTGGTGATGGCAACGGCCGTCGTCCACCGCGCGCGGTAGCCACTTCGGTGGATGAAATCGAAGAAGCCTTCCAGCGCAAAAAGCGCAAGGAACTCGAGCAGGCCCGCATGGCTGGCTCTGGCGACCGGCAGCCGGTGCAGCAAGTCGTCCGGGGAGAGGCCAAGATTGGCCGCAATGATCCCTGCCACTGCGGTTCCGGCAAGAAATACAAGAAGTGCCACGGCGCCAACGCATAGCTCTGCCCACGAGGAGTAGCCGGGAGCGTCGCCGCCAAGGGCTCTTCCGGCCCTGCACGATGGTTCTAGCCTAATCGTTACTTTGCGCAAACCCTCGCCGGTTTCATACTTCAGTGATGCACGTGGAGTACACCTTACTCGATTTTCTGCAACGCATTGGGGTTGGCTTGGGGGCTGTTCTCGCCCTGATCGCCATCATAGGACTGGGTATGCCCCGTCGCACTTTGCAGGCCCTCCGCCCGCGATTCCGCAGCCACCGGACTGAGTAGAACTTTATTCGGGGCGTCCTTGCACTACCGCCTGCCTGGTCCATTTGACTCGCTCTGACTCTGCGTGAGATATTGGCTGGCTTTCCCGACACAAGTTGATAGCAGCACCTACCGAACCCAGGAGTCTGTCCCAGAATGGTCCGACTCATTCCAAAAGATGTCAGTTTTTTTGCCATGTTCTCCGAGATGTCCAGCAATCTGATCGCTGGCGCTCAGGTCCTGGTGGATCTTTTTGCCGATTATCGGGATGTGGAGGTTAAAGCCGCGGAGATCAAGCGGATTGAACGGGTGGCGGATGAACTGACGCACGCTATTCTGACCAAGCTGAACCAGACCTTTATCACGCCTTTTGATCGCGAAGATCTTCACCGGCTGGCTTCTTCGCTCGACGATGTGCTCGACTTGATTCACGCGGCCGGCGACCGGATGGTGCTATACAAGATCACCCAGCCTCCGCCCGCTGCCGCTGAGTTGGCTCGATTGATCCTGCTGCAGACCCAGGAACTGCAGCTGGCCGTGTCTCACCTGCAAAAGAATGGCGACGTGCTGGGGCACTGTGTTGAAATCAACCGCTTGGAAAACGAAGCCGACCAGATTGCGCGCGAGACCATCGCCGCTTTGTTCGAGCGCGAAAAGGACCCCATCACGCTCATCAAAATCAAGGAGCTGATCGAAGTCCTGGAGACTGCCACCGACAAGGCTGAGGACGCGGCCAACGTACTGGAAACTGTCGTCCTGAAAAACGCTTGAGCTTACTACCCCATACGGAACAGGAATCGTCGCAGTGAAACCTGATCTCCTGCTGCTCATCATCACCGTGCTAATGGCGCTGGTGTTTGATTTCTTCAACGGATTCCACGACGCCGCCAATAGCATCGCGACCGTGGTATCCACGCGCGTGCTGTCTCCAAAGCTGGCGGTCTTGTGGGCGGCCACCTTCAATTTTCTGGCGGCGTTCTTTCTGGGGACGGCGGTCGCAAAAACCATCGGTAAGGGAATGATCCACATCGACTCGGTCACCCAATACGTGGTGATCGCCGGGTTGTTGGGGGCCATCGTTTGGGACCTGCTCACCTGGTGGTGGGGCATGCCCACGTCCTCCTCCCATGCCTTGATCGGCGGCTATGCCGGCGCCGCGGTCATGCGTTCCGGGTTCCAGGTCATCATTCTCGAAGGCTGGTACAAAACCCTGATCTTCATCGTGGTGGCGCCCATCATGGGATTGGTGCTGGCCCTCATCCTGATGGTGGCGGTGTTCTGGCTGCTGCGCAACAAAGCGCCGCAAAGGATTGATGTCTGGTTCCGTAAATTGCAATTGCTTTCGGCAGCAGCGTACAGCCTGGGACATGGCGGCAACGATGCGCAAAAAACCATGGGCATCGTCGCCAGCGCCCTCTATGGCGCGAAATACCTTAGCGCCAGCGAACTCGCCGGCGACTGGGGACGATTTCACTGGCCCATCATTCTGGCGGCCCACGCTTCCATCGCCCTGGGAACCTACCTCGGCGGCTGGCGGATCGTTCACACCATGGGTTCCCGCATTACCAAGCTCAAGCCTGTGGGCGGATTCTGTGCCGAGACGGCAGGAGCGATCACACTGTTTTCGACTGCTCTAGCAGGAATTCCGGTCAGCACCACTCACACCATTACCGGCGCCATCGTGGGCGTGGGCGCTACCACCCGGCTCTCCGCTGTCCGCTGGGGAGTGGCTCGGCGCATCGTCTGGGCCTGGGTCCTGACCATTCCTGCGTCGGCGGCAGTGGCAGCACTGACCTTCTGGCTGATTCGTCTTATCCACCCCGGCGCTTAGTCTTTGCCCTAGTTGAAATACCGGCTCGCCCCCACAGGAACACTTTCCGCCACGCCCTTTCTGCCCGGGCTGGTCGTAAAATAGACCGACGAAGTTGTGAGGAGGCTCTGATGCTCGCCCTGCGGTTGGTACGTCTGATTGAATCGCACTCCGAAGAGCTTGCCGATGGGTTAGTTAGCACGCTCCATGCTTCGGAGCGCACCCCTGACCTGCGCAAGGTCCCGAACCACGAACTGCGTTCTCGCTGCCACGAGATCTATCGCAATCTCAGCGATTGGCTGCTCACCAAGACTGAGGCCGACATCGAAAAGGTGTACATGCACCTTGGCGCGCGCCGCGTCGAACAACACATCCCGCTGCCCCAACTCACTTGGGCCCTCATGTTGACCAAGGAGCATCTCTGGGCGTTTCTGGACCGCGAAGGTGTACACGGTGGAGCGCAAGATGTGTTCGGTGAACTCGAACTGTTGCGCTCGCTGGATCAGTTCTTCGACCGGGCGGTGTACTTCGCCGCCGCAGGTTACGAAGATGCCAGGCACGGTCATGTGGCGTAACTGAACGAGAACGCGCATCTAGCCGGCCACCGTGAGCGGGAACCCGAGTGAATGCCTTCAGTTCCAGTGCTTCTGGTCTTCCCACATCTCAGCCAGTGGCCTCTTCAAATGGCACAGGTAAAGTTCGTGGTTCTCTTCCGCCATCCCCCACGGGTGGGAGTGCATGCCTACGGGTTTCACCGAGTCGCACATTCCCGAAAGAAAATGGGGTCCGTACTGGATAGTGATGACGGTGTCCCCGGTAAAGCCCATGGTTCCCCAAAAATAGTGCGTCTGATGACCACTCAGAGCGGTGGGCAGGCCATACTTGGGACCGAACAAGTCAATCGCACCGGCCTCGCCGTAGTTCCCGGCCAGGATCGCAGTTTTCGTCCGCTGTTCGGGAGGCAGTGAGTTGTAGATCGCCGCCACCTGTTCCACCAGTTCCGGCCATCCGAACTGATCTCCGAACATTTGCGGCAGCGGCCCGACGTGGTTGACCTCGGTCTTCTGATCCTCCAGATGGAACCTTTGCCGATAAGCCACTTGGTTTTCCGGCGACAGAAGCGGCAATACCGCCGGGGCCAGGAAGGCTCCCGATGCAACAATAACTGCCACTATCGCCGCCTTGGGCCAGAGCTTTCTCGCCGTCATCCATCCGCGATTCAGCCAATCGTCGATCGCGACCGCCCCTCCCGCGAACAGCATGGGATACGCCGGGGCCAGGTAATAGTCCTTGCCGTGCAGGAAGATGAAGATGACCAACAGCGTGAGGTAGATCCATCCCAGCGGACGATACTTGGTTCCTCTCCCCATCAGGAAGAACCACAAACCGGACAGCCAAACCGGAAACAGCAAGGGGTGCATGACCAGAATCTGTTCGACCACGAATGCCACTGGGCTCAGCACCACGTTCTTGCCACTCTCCGCCACATTGTGCAGATCTTCCAAAGTGGGGAAATGATGCTGTACCTGCCAGATCAGGTTGGGCAGAAAAATAAGCAGCGCGATGACACCACCAACCCAGATCCAGCGCTTGGCAAATTCTTTCCTTTGCGCGGTTAGAACCAGCCCCACCACCACCGCCAGCCCGAAAAACGAAGCGGAGTGCTTGTTCATCAAGCCGAGTCCGGCGAGCACGCCGAACCATATCCACAGCCGCGAGTTGCCCGTCTGGATGATGCGAATCAACACATACGCGCAGCCCATCCAGAACCATGACTCAAAAATGTTCATGGTGAAGAGGCTTCCGCTGGCGAGATACATGGGAGCGGCAACGGCGCACAGCCCGGCCAATGCCTGGGCAAAGCGGCCTCCGCCCAGCCGCCAGGCGATCAGCATGGTAATCGCGATGATCCCGGCTGCGCCCACCGCTGCCATTGATCGTAACAATTGCAGCGGCGCTCCCAGTGCCAACGCCAACCGGCTGAAGAGGGCAATCATCGGCGCCATGTCCACGTACCCCCACGCCAGGTGACGCCCGCAATCCAGGAAGTAAAGTTCATCGCGGAAGTAGCCGTAGCGGCCGCTTAGCAGCACATGGAGCAGCAGCACGGTACCACTGAGTCCGAGAAGCCAGCCTACGGCAAGGCGTTGGTTTTCGGCGGGCTCTGCCGCGGAGAACGAAGTTCGCGAATCAGCCGATGACGGCACAGTAGTCACGCTCATTGGAACACAAGCCTCCTCCCGTTGGTGACGAGCATTGTGCGGCTGTTCTTGGCTGTAGCCAAAGAGATTGGGACATTTGCACCCGGGGAGCCAGGAATCGGGCCTGCAGTGGGGACGAAAGCCTTAGAGCCTTTGCAACAACTCAGGATGCTTGCCCAGGTAGCGCCGCGTCCAGGTCAGCTTCTGTCCAGATTTCAAGGTGACTTTGTACTCGCCATGAAACCAGCTCTCCAGTTCGTGGATGAAATCAATGCGTACCAGGCAGGAGCGGTTGAGGCGCAGAAATTCGGAAGGCTCAACTTTTTCCTCCAGGCCTTCGACCGTGCCGCGGATGGTATAGGTCTGGTCGCCCACGTGAATCTTTAAGTAGTTGCGCTCTGACTCGGCCCAATCAATCTGGTTCAACGGAAGAAAGAATGCCCGCTGGTTGTGCTCTACCAGCAGGCGTGCCGGCTGCTGCTGGCGGCGTTGCACCTCAGCCAGCAGTTGTTTGAGCTGCGCGCCGACCCCGTTGGCCTCGTCTCGTGCAAGATGCTGTTTGGCGTCAGCGAGAACCTTCTCAAACCGCACCTGATCGAACGGCTTCAGCAAATAGCCGAAGGCGTGTACCTCGAACGCCCGGATCGCATATTCATCGTGCGCGGTCACGAAGACCACCCGCGGGATCGGGCCCGGCTCCAAGGCTCGGATAACTTCGAAGCCATCCATGGCGGGCATCTGCACATCGAGGAAAGCCAGATCAGGTTTGGTCTGCTGAATCCCTCTCACCGCCTCGCGCCCATTGCCGGCTTCTCCGACGACTTCGACTTCCGGATCGCGGCCGAGGAAGCGGATGATCTTCTTGCGCGCCGGCGCCTCGTCGTCCACCACGAACACGCGCAGCCTGGCCATCGAATTCATCGAGCCGTAGCCGCGGTGTGGAAGGGGACTCGCACGGTGACGGTGAGGCCACCACCCACGGAGTTCTCCAGCAGAAATTGATGGTCGGATCCGTAAAGGCCTTCCAGCCGTTCTTCCGTGTTGGAAAGCCCCACGCCCTTTCGCCACCCGCCGTTGGTCAGTTCCCGGATACCCGGCCCGTTGTCGCACACCTGCAGCAGCAGGTTGCCATTCTCACGCCTCACTTTCACCTGGATATCGACTCGCGAGGACTGCGTCTCCCTTCCATGCCGGATGGAGTTCTCCACCAACGGTTGAAGAATAAGTTGCGGAACCAGTGCGTCAGACAACGCAGGTTCTACAGCGAAGTCGACTTGCAGGTCGTTGCCGAAGCGCGCCTCCATGATCGCCAGGTAATTCTTCAGGAGTGCCAGCTCTTCTTCGAGCGCTACTTCCTGCGAGTTGGCCGCCCGCAGAGTGCGCCGCAGCAGGTCGCTCAGTTGCGCCAGCATGGCGTCGGCGCGGCCCACGTCTTCATGCATTACGGATGAAATCGTGTTGAGCGCGTTAAACAGAAAATGCGGCTGCAGCTGCAGCCGAAGGTTCTGCAACTGCGCTTCCGCCAGCCGGGTTTCCAGTTCGGCATGGGCGACCTGGCGGTCGCGCGCTGCGCGGTAAGAATCCACGCCGTAGATGGCTCCAACCATGATCCAGAACCACAGCACGTGGTTGGCGAATTCCATCGGATAGCGGTAGAACATGATGCCGTAGTCATACTGACCGAGTCCAAATACCGGGGATAAAAGGCTGCGGCTAACGCTCATCAGGGTGGTATCGCAAACCGAGAAGGCCACCATGATCAGCAGATTCAACGGTAAGGTGCGCCACCAGTTATTGCGACGGATGCGGTTTCGACGCACCGCCCACACCAGGACCGGAAGCAGCAGCAGCGCGCTGTAAGCGCCGGTCATCTCCTCGAACATCCGCATGGCGAAGGTGTGCGGATGACCGCGCGCCAGGTCGTCCAGGTAACGATAGGCGAATTCCAGCCAACCAAGCGCGGTGAATGCAACGAAGGTCAGGAACCATGCGGTCTTGCGGCTTAGGACCGCATAGCGATGTTTCGGGGATGGGTTCGCCGCAGGCAAAGGGTTCACGACCTCGGGAAGATTATCACCCAAAAAACGCGGGAGTCCACAGGTGTCCCGGCGGATGGTGTGGGGAGAAGACCTTAGCGATGACGCCGGATTGCTGCAAAGGTCATGTCCTTCGCCGGGCTTCCGGTCCGTCGCTTCCACTCGAAAAACAGCTCGGCATAACTCTGCGTGATGTAATCCGCGCGGGCAATCCCCAGCCGCCTCGCGATCTGATCAATCCAACGGGACGGCCCCTCAATCTCGCCCAGGTTGCCGATGGGAGTCTCATCAACGACGACGTGGCCCTTGCCGTCGCTCCACTCGGCGCGAAATTTTTCGTAGCGGAATGTTGGGCTGAACCCGAGGGCGCGCAGGATCGAGTCCATCTTGGCGCCATCCGCAACCGAGGTTTGGAACTCCACGCGAGTCTTGTGGCGGCCGGCTTTGCCCTTCCCTTTGTGTGTCAGCACCCACTCTGACCCGTACTTGCGCAGCCGCAGCAGTTCGCCGCGCTTGCGCAGGCGCTGGCCGGGAAGGTCGTAGAGCGTATTCATCTCATGAGTACGACGCGTAACCAGGCGGAATCCCGCCGCACGCAGTGCGCGAGTGAGTGCGCGCAGATCCTCGACCCGAAACTTAATCTCGATTTCTTTATTGACCATGAAACCAACGACCAACGACTAGGAAAACGTCGGCAGCTTCACCAGATCATCGTGTGGTACTGGCTCCAGCGGTTGACCCGCTTTCCGCCAGGCTGCCAGCCCGCCCACAATCACGAACGCATTGAATCCTTTTTCCCGCAGCAAGTGCGCCACCCGGGCGCTGGTCGCTTCGCGCTGTCAAGAGCAGTACAGATAGATGTCCTTCTCCTTGGGCAGGGTCTTGAGTTCTTCCTCCAGGTTGTTCGGCTCGATACGCACCGAGCCCCGGATACGGGCGCTGTCCGCGTTGTAGTAGCCATGACTGCGGACATCGGCCAGCAGGATCCGCCCCTGCTCCTCGGAAGCCAGTTTGAGCGCCAGTTCCTCCACTTGCACCTTGGGGACGATGCGATACACCGAATGTTTGCGATACAACCAGACGCGGTAGCCGATGTAGACGGCCAGCGCCACCAGCGAAGTTATCTCCACGGCGCGGCCTGCCGCCTGGAATCCACGCGTGATCGTAGCCAGGAAATCGCGGAACAGGTAGCCCAGAGCGAAGTAGGCGGAGGTGTAGAGCGTCGCCCCGGCCAGGTCGAGTCGCAGAAACTGCTCAGGGCGCATCCTCATGCTGCCTGCGAGCGGCGGGGCCATGGTGTTCACGCCGGGGATGAATTTGGCGACCACCAGTGTGAGTTTGCCGCGCTTGTAGAAAGATTCCGCGGAGCGCAGGATGCAAGTCTCCGGATTGGCTGACACCTTGCAGAGTATTCCCAGCAGCGTCCAGCCCATATAGCGTCCGAGCACATACAGCATCGAATCGCCCAGCATCATGGCCAGCAGTGACAGTCCCAGCACGGCGGGGGTGCGCAGAATGCCGGAGCCCGCTGCCGCTCCCCCAGCCACCAGCGCGAGGGCGGCCGGTACCGGCAGTCCGATCGCTTCCGCGAGGACCACCGCGAAGATCAGAAGGTATCCGTGATGCATGATGAGGGAAAGAAATTCGTTCATAGATCAGTTTCGCTAGGCTAACTGGGATCGCTGCCGCAGTCCAGTGCGGGAGCTTTTCACTTTCAAGACTTAGATTTCAGATTTGCACATTCGATTCGTAATCTTTGGCATGATTCTGAATCTGCAGCCTGAAATCAGCCATCTACCCTTCAAGGCCTGAAACCTATGTCTCCCAATCAAAGCTCAACCCGCCGCTACATCAACCTGCCTGGACGGAGTACGTCACTGCCGTTCAGCGATGCCGTGCTGGTCGGCGATACTCTCTATCTTGCCGGGCGCATCGGGCTCGATTACGCGACTGGTGTAGCTCCCGCCGACGTGGATGAAGAATTACGCGCGTTGTTCGATGGCGTCGAAGCCGTACTCGCACAAGCGAACATGACTATGGACGATCTCGTCTCGGTGCAGGTGTTCGCACCGGACGTATCGCTGTGGGAGAGATTCAACGCGGCCTACGTGAGACGCTTTGCCAAGGAGTTTCCGGCGCGGGCATTCCTGGGCTCAGGACCCTTGCTGAAGGGTGCCCGGTTCGAAATGATGGGGATTGCAGTGAAAAGATAAGCTAGGAGCTGGTAGCTACTTTTCCCGCGCTACCACAAACTCCGGCGCCCATAGCAGCGCTCGCTTGATTTCGCTGTCGGGGAAACGGCAGATCGCGTTCCTGGCGAGGGTGGCATACTGCATGGCCCGGGCATTGGCCGCGTCCAGCGAACCGTAGCGGGTCAGGATTTCAAGAATCTCCGCGTGGCTCACGCCGTCGAAGGACTGCTCCCGCATCACGGTCTCAATCAACTTGCGCTCGGCCGGCTGGCAGCGCTCCAGGGTATGAATCACTGCCATGGTGACTTTGCCTTCGCGCAGGTCGCTGGCCACCGGCTTTCCCAGCACGCTCTCCGAGGCGGTCAGATCGAGCACGTCGTCAACAATCTGGAAAGCCATGCCGAGGTCGCGCCCGTACTGCGCCAGGCTCTCTTCCTGCTCTGGGGTAGCGCCGCCCAGGATGCCGCCCATGCGCATACACACCGAGAACAGGCAGGCGGTCTTGCGGAAAATCAAGTCGAAGTGCTCATCCAGCGAGATCAGCTGGCCCAGTTTTTCCATCTGCAGCAGTTCGCCTTCGACCATCTGCTGCGTCAGTTCGATCAAGGTGTCCAGGATGCGGAAGTTGCGCTCCTGCACTGCCACCTTGAACGCCTGCATGTAGAGCCAGTCACCGGCCAGCACGCACTTGGAGTTCCCCCACTGGGTGTTGGCAGCGGGACGGCCGCGCCGGGTGCGGGCCTCGTCAATGATGTCGTCGTGCACCAGCGTGGCGGTGTGAATGATTTCGACCACCGCGCCCAGCTTGATGGCCCCGCGCCCCTGGTAGTTGAACAGCTTGGCCGAGAGCAACAATAGTGCCGGACGGATACGCTTGCCACCGCCCCCGCGCAGGTACTCACCGATCTCGGTGATGGCCTCGACCCCCGAGACCGTGTCCCGCCCGAACTCGCGCTCGATGGCGGCGAGATCGTCGCGCAGCATCTCGAAGACTTCTTTTCCGTTGATGGTAGCGGGTGTGCTCAAGTCTGCTTTCTTAGTTCGTCCGGTAGTTCGTAAATTGCATGTCGATCCCGAAATCCTGCTGCCGCAGCAGGGCGATGATCTCCTGCAGCGAGTCGCGATCTTTCCCGCTGACCCGCACCAGGTCTCCCTGAATCGAGGCCTGCACTTTCTTCTTGGAGTTCTTGATCAGCTTCACGATTTCGCGGGCTTTCTCGATCGCGATCCCCTGCTGCATAGTGATGCGCTGCTTGGCTGTGCCCCCTGCGGCGGGCTCTATCGCGGCGTAGGTCAAGCCTTTCAGCGACACCCCGCGTTTCACCAGCTTTTGCTGGAAAACGTCGTTCACCGCCTTCAGTTTGTACTCGTCGATGGCATGCAGAACAATGGCATCCTTGCCTTCGAGTTCGATGTTCGCCTTGGCGTCTTTCAAGTCGAAGCGGGTGTGGACTTCCTTCAACGCCTGTTGCATGGCGTTGGAGACTTCCTGCAGATCGATCTTACTCACGATGTCAAAAGTGTTCTCTGGCATGGTGTGTACGCTACTTGAATAGATTAGCTGTTCCCCACGGAAGATGCACCTAACAAGCTAAATGGTGTTGAGCTTTTCGTGAAGGGAAAAGAAACGGTAAAAGTTTTTGGTGGTTTGGAGGCCCACTTCTTCTGCTGACAGCTCGCGCAACTCACCCACTTGCCGCGCGGTTTCCTTCACGAACGCCGGTTCATTGCGCTTGCCGCGATGTGGCACCGGCGCCAGGTACGGCGAATCGGTTTCAATCAGCATCCGGTCGAGCGGGACTGCCTTGGCCGCGTCGCGAATCGCCTGCGCCTTGGGATAAGTCACATTGCCGGCGAACGAAATCATGAACCCCATATCCAGAGCGCGCTTGGCATGCGCCCACGTCCCCGTAAAGCAATGCAGGATGCCACCCAGGGCACTCGGTGCCCACCGCTCACTGATCAGGCCGAGACAGTCATCCCAGGCGTCTTCGCTGTTGTCGGATGGACGGCAGTGAATCACGATAGGCAACTTCGCAGCCTGCGCCAGCTCCATTTGCCGGGTGAAGACCTGCTTCTGCACTTCTCGCGGCGAGTGATCGTAGAAATAATCAAGTCCGATTTCGCCCCAGGCAATGACTTTGGAATGCTTGGCCAGTTCTGCCATGCGCTCAAAGTCATCGTCGGTCGGAAGCTTGGCTTCGTGCGGATGCACGCCGAGCGTGGCATACATGAAATCGTACTTCTCGGCGAGTTGAATTCCGCAATTGACGTGCGCAGGTCCATCACCGTTCCCGATGGCGACGATAGTCTCGACTCCGGCCTCGCGCGCCCGTGCAATCACCTGCTCGCGATCACTTGCGAACTGCTTGCCATCGAGATGGGCGTGGGAATCTACGAACATCGGAAAACGGACCTCAGACCTCGGACTTCAGACATCTGGCTCTAGCCGCCACCTGCGACCTGAGGTCCGAGGTCCGACGCCCGGTTTACTTCAGCCTTGTCCCCACCGGCACATCTTCCAGAAAGCTGCACAGTACCGGCTTTCCGCCCTCGGCGGTGGCGGCGACGATCATGCCGTTCGACTCCAGGCCGCGCAGCTTGCGTGGGGCGAGATTGGCCACGATCACAACTTTGCGCCCGACCAATGTTTCCGGCGCGTACGCCTCGGCGATTCCGGCAACGACTTGACGAACTTCGGTGCCCAGGTCCACTTCCAAGCGCAGTAACTTGTCGGCGCCTTTCACCTTCTCGGCAACTTTCACCTGGCCCACGCGCAGCTCGACTTTGGCGAAATCGTCAATGCTGATCTTGCCGCCGGCGACTGGCGGCGCCGGTGCAGTTGCTGCAGGCGTGGTTGCCGCCGTTGCAGCGACAGGCTTGATCTCGGCGGCCGGTGCGGCCGCGGGCGTGCTGCGTCCCTGCTCTTCCATCTTCTGCATCCTTTCGATCGCGCTCTTGTCGGCACGCGGAAACACGGCTTCAACATTGCCGAGTTTCGTTCCCAACTGCAGTTGTCCCCACTTCAAGTCCTGCAGAGCGACCTTCTTGATGTCTCCCAGGCCGAGTTGGGCCCAGATCTTTGTGGTGGCTTGCGGGATGATTGGATGCGCCAGCGCTGTCACAATGCGCAGCGCCTCGGCGCTGGTGTAGAGCACGGTCGCCAGGCGCGACCGGCTTTCTTCATCCTGCTTTTCACCTAGGGCCCAAGGCTCGTTCTCCACGATGTACTTGTCGACCGCCGCCACCAGTCCCCAGGCGGTTTCCAGGGCGCGCGAGAATTGGTACTGGTCGAACAGAGTGTTGTAATCCGCTATCGTCTGGCGGGCAGTTTCAGCGATGGCGTCATCGCCCGGCTTGTGCGCGACCGCCGCCGAGGGATACGGCACCTCGCCGCGGAAATAGCGGGTGATCATGGTCAGGGTCCGGCTGGCCAGGTTCCCCAGCCCGTTGGCCAGGTCGGCGTTGTAGCGCTGCACCAGCGCGTCGAAGGAGAACGACCCGTCCTGTCCGAACACGATCTCCCGCAGCAGGAAGTAACGCAGCGCGTCCGCGCCCAGCACCTCGAGAATGGTTTCGGTGCGCACAATGTTGCCGCGCGACTTTGACATCTTGTTCTCTTCGAACAGCAGCCAGCCGTGGGCGACGATCCCCTTCGGCAGCGGCAGGCCCGCTGCCATCAGGAACGCCGGCCAGTACACGCAGTGGAAGCGCACAATTTCTTTGCCGATCATCTGCACGTCGGCGGGCCAGTACTTTTCGAACTTCTGCTGGTCGGTCGGATCGGGCGAACCGTACCCCATCGCCGTGATGTAGTTTGCCAGCGCGTCCAGCCACACGTAGATCACGTGCCCGGGATCATCCGGTACCGGGATCCCCCAGGAGAATGTGCTGCGGCTGATGGAAAGATCGCGCAGCCCGGAGCGCACGAATGACATGACCTCGTTGCGCCGTGTTTCCGGACGAATCCATTGCGGTTGCTCGGTGTAGAGCTTCAGCAGTTTGTCCTGGAAAGCCGAAAGCTTAAAAAAGTAATTCTCTTCCTTCACCGTTTCCGTGGGGCGTCCGCATTCCGGGCAGGGCGCACCCGGCCCGACCGAGTCCACGTACAGTTCGTCGGACACGCAGTACTGGCCGGTGTAGTGTCCCTTGTAGATGAAGCCGTTGTCGCGAATGCGGCAGAACAATTCCCGCACCGCGCGCTGGTGACGGTCTGAAGTCGTGCGGATGAAGTCGTCGTACGTCAGGCCCATCCGGTCCCACAAGGCACGGAACTCGCCGGAAACTTCGTTAGTCAGCTGTTGCGGAGTCTTCCCCGCGGCCTGGGCGGCGCGCTCGATCTTCTGTCCATGCTCGTCGGTGCCGGTCAGAAACCAGGTGTCCACGCCCAGCATGCGCTGCCGCCGCGCCACCGCGTCGCAGGCAATGGTGGTGTAGGTGTGCCCGATGTGGGGCCGCGCGTTGACGTAATAGATCGGCGTCGTGATGTAGAACTTCTTGGTCATTGTGAATGAGCTGCTCGCTACTCGCTCCTACCTTCTAGAAGCCAAGTACTTCTGCATTGCCTCCTGCATGACGCTTTTCAGCGGCACATGGTGCTCGGCGGCAATCCGCCGGCAATCCTCGTATTCCGGGGCATAATTTGTAATCGTCCCGTTCATGCTGGCGACTTTCAGCCGCACGTCACCCCATGTGGTGGCCACGGTTACCCACTTGCGGTTGAGGACCTGGCGCTGCTCGTCACGCCGCCGCACTCCCAGGGTCGAGGTCTCAGTGAAAAGAAGATGCGTCAGTTTCGCCGCATCTTCCGGGCGGCACAAAACACTCAGCAGCATTCCCGGACGGTTCTTCTTCATCTGCACCGGCATCCCCAATGCGTCGAGCGCACCCTCTTCGAGCAGGCGATCCATAACGTAACCGAAGACTTGCGGGTTCAGATCGTCAAGATTGGCTTCGAGCACGGTGATCGTTTCCTGTGAAGTCGTCGCCTCCGGCTCCGGCTGCGCATCTCCGAGGGTGAGCCGCACTACGTTCGCATGTCCGGGAAAGTCGCGACTGCCCGCGCCGTATCCAGCTTTTTCGATCCTCATTGGCGGGAACGAGGCAAAACGCTTGGCCAGCGTCTTCACAATGGCCGCACCGGTCGGCGTCACCAGCTCCGCCTGAATTCCCGACGAGTACACCGGGGCTCCCGCAAGCAGTTCCAGCGTGGCCGGGGCCGGAACAGGAAAGGTTCCGTGCGCGCACTTCACCGTGCCCCCACCCACGTTCAAAGGCGAGCAGATGATTTCATCCACGCCCAGCGCTTCCGCCCCCACCGCGGCGCAGACAATATCCACCATCGCGTCCACGGCCCCCACTTCGTGAAAATGAATTTTCTCTTTGTCGCTGTTGTGAATCTTCGCTTCCGCCGCGCCCAGCGCTTCAAAGATCGCGATGGCAGTCTTCTTTGCATTCTCGCCGATGGCAGCCTTGCGAATAATCTCGCAGATTTCTTTCAGCCCCCGCCCATGCTCGTGTGGCGAGTGTGCCCCTGTTTGCGGGTTTTCCTCGCGGCCTTGCGCATAGTTGTGCTCCCGCAACTCGACATGTTCGTGCGGTTGGCTGGGCCCATGCTCATGGCTGTCGCCCAGGTGCGAATGTTTCTGCTCCCAGTAAACCTCGCGCGGCAAATCCTTCTCCCCGTGCGCGTAGACGTCCACCTTGGTGGCCGTGATTCCGCTGCGGTTGACCCGGGAAATCTCCAGCCGCGCCCCGATATCCAGCGCCGCGACAGTCTTCTCCAACAGCTGTGGAGGGACTCCGGCATCCACCAGCGCACCCAGAAACATGTCGCCGCTGATGCCGGAAAAACAGTCGAGGTAAGCGATGCGCATAGAAGTCGTCCGTCGTCCGTCGTCAGTTTTCAGCCCAAAGCTGGCTGACGACTGACGACCGACGACTGCTTTTTCATCATAGGGAACCCCTCCCACCCCGTCAAACCCCGCCCCGCCCCGCAGTTTGTTACAATCGCTAGTTTATTCAACAGCTTAGAGGGATTCTTGTATCGCCACCTGGAACTCCGGCTCACCCAGCGCGTGCGCGACTTCCTGCGCCGCAGCTATGACGTCGAACTGCCTCGGATCGTCATCGAGCAACCGCCCAAGGTCGAACTGGGCGAGTACGCTCTCCCCCTGGCTTTTGAACTGGCCAAGAAGCTGCGCAAAGCGCCGCGCAAGATTGCGGAAGAAATCGTCAACGGCATCGGTCCTATCGAGGGATTTGAAAAGCTGGAACTGGCGGGCGCGGGCTACATCAACGCCCGGGTAAAACGCGACGCACTCGCCGCCGCCCTGGCCGCCGACACCAAGCCCCCCGCCGAGATTCCCGTGGGAAAGATTCTGGTCGAACACTCCAGTATCAATCCCAACAAGGCGGCGCACATCGGGCATCTGCGCAACGCCATTCTGGGTGACACCTTTGTCCGCCTGCTGCGCTTTGCGGGCAGGGAAGTGGATATCCAGAATTACATCGACAACACCGGCGTGCAGGTGGCCGACGTGGTGGTGGGCTTTCTGCACCTGGAGAAGAAGCAATACGACGAGATCGAGGAACTCAGCCGCCAGCCCCGTTTCGATTACTACTGCTGGGATCTCTACGCCCGGGTTTCGCAGTGGTACGCGCAGGACAAGCAGAACTTGCAGCCTCGTATCGAGACCCTGCATGCCATCGAAAAAGGCGGCAATGAAACGGCCGCTATTGCCGACCTGATCTCGGTAGCGGTGCTGCGCCGCCATCTCGAGACCATGGACCGGCTCGACATCGAATACGATTTCCTGCCCCGCGAAAGCGAAATCCTGCACCTGCATTTCTGGGACGCGGCTTTTACCAAGCTGAAAGAAGCTGGCGTGCTCACCTTCGAGACCGAGGGCAAGAACAAGGGTTGCTGGGTGATGCGGCGTGCGGGAACGGTAAAATCTCAAACCGCAGAGGACGCCGAGGACACGGGGGAAATCTCGGAAGAGGATCAGAAAGTCATCGTGCGCTCCAACGGCACCGTGGGCTACGTGGGCAAAGACATCGCTTACCACATGTGGAAGTTTGGCCTGCTGGGGCGTGATTTCGGTTACAAGGAATTCTATCGCTACCCGAACGGCCACGAGTGCTGGATCTCGGCGCTCGAGGGTGAGCTCGATCATCCCCATTTTGGCGGGGTGAGCGAAATCTACAACGTCATTGACGCCCGCCAGGCCGAGGCCCAGAACACGGTGATCGAAGCGTTGCGCGGGCTCGGCCACAGCAGTGCAGCCGACCACTATACCCATTTCTCTTACGAGATGGTCGCGCTTACACCCAGCTGCGCAGCGGAGCTTGGCTACCAGCTTTCCGACGAGGACAAAACCAGGTCATACATCGAAGTTTCCGGACGCAAGGGCTTTGGGGTGAAAGCCGACGACCTGCTCGACACCCTGATTACTTCCGCCAAGAAGGAAGTAGACGCGCGCCATCCCGAGTTGAGCGGCGCGGAGCGGCACAGCATCGCTACCCAGATCGCGGTCGGGGCATTGCGCTACTTCATGCTCAAGTTCACCAAGAACTCGGTGATCGCATTCGATTTCAAAGAAGCGCTGAGCTTCGAAGGCGAGACCGGGCCCTACGCCCAGTACGCGGTGGTGCGTGCCACCAACATCTTTCGCAAAGGCGGATACGATCCCGAGAATTTCTTGACAAATGCCGCGATTCAAGTCTCGGCCGCCGACCTGGCCAAATATTTCTCCGGCGAAGACGGCAACGAGATTTGGGAGCTCTGGCTCGCGGCCTCGAAGACGGCCTACATTATCGACCAGTGCATTGCCACAGCGGAACCCGCTTATCTGGCCAAGCACGCCTTTCAGTTGGGCCAGCTCTTCAACTTCTTCTACCACCGCTATCCCATCCTGACGGAAACGGATGAAGGTCGGAAGAAGTTCTTGCTGCTGACAGCCGCGGTTCTGCGTCGCGAACTGACACGAGTGCTCGCCGTCATGGGGATTACCGTGCCGCCCGTAATGTAGCGCCGGCGCTACAATCAGGGCCTGTGTAATTCGCATCGGAGGATAACAATGCGCCGCATTCTCCCCCTGCTCCTTGTGCTCTCTGCCGCATGGCTTGCGTTTGGCCAGTCCTCTGCTCCTGATGCGCTCACCGAAACCGTGACCCGCATGGCGCGCGTGGGACGCTGCGGCTCACCTTCGTTTTCCCCCGACGGAAGCACTCTGGCCTTCATTTGCGACATGAGCGGCGTGCCTCAAGTCTGGACGGCGCCCTCCGCCGGCGGATGGCCTAGCCAGGTTACTGCGCTCGATGATCCGGTTTCCGGAGTCGCCTGGTCACCGACCAGCAACTGGCTGGCAATCGCGGTGGCGCCCGGGGGAGGAATGAATTCCCAGATTTACCTGGTGCATCCCGACGGCA
The DNA here is from genome assembly GCA_020073665.1 of Terriglobia bacterium. Lineage (GTDB taxonomy): Bacteria > Acidobacteriota > Terriglobia > Terriglobales > Acidobacteriaceae > JAIQEU01. The sequence goes on along the minus strand of JAIQEU010000015.1, from coordinate 180,842 downwards.
CCGGGTTAAAGCGCTTCACACCCGGCGGTAAGGACAACAACTGGCTCGCAGCCTGGACGCACGATGGTTCGGCCGTGATGATGTCGTCCAACGTCCGAGACGGCGCCGCCATGGATTCCTACCTGCTTCAGGTTCCGAGTGGAAAGATGCAGTTGGTCACCGAAAATCCGGGCATCGGCTCCATGGAGGATGTGACCCGCGACGGACGCCATGCCCTGGTGTCCCGCATGCAGAACCGCGGGAGCAACGACTTGTATCTCGTGGGAATAGGTGGCAAAGAAGCGGTGAATCTGACGCCGCATCAGGGGCCAGGCGAATTCTCGGGGCTGTTCTCGCCTGACGGAACTACCGTTTATCTGTCATCGAATAAGGACCGGGACTTACTGGTGTTCGCGAAGATGAAGCTTTCAGCGAACGGCGGGCCCGGGCCGATCGAGGTGATTGCCGCCCGCGACGATGCCGAATTGAACCAATTTGCGGTCAACCACCAGGGCACGATGGCCGCGCTCATCTGGAATGTTGCGGGAAAATCAGAGCTGACGTTTGTGGACCTGGCGACGCAGAAGATGACCCCGGGACCTGTGCTTCCCGTAGAAGTGGCGGGTGGTCCAACTTTCTCCAATGACGACACGCAGCTCGCGCTGGTGCTGAACGGCGCCGCGGCTCCTTCCGATATCTGGGTGATCGATGTGGCCAGCCAGCGCCTGCACCAAGTCAGCCACAGTCCGCATGCCGGAGTGAATCTTGATGAAATGGTGCGCCCCCGGCTGGTGCGCTACCCCGCACACGATGGTTTGCAGCTTACTGCCTGGCTCTGGCTGCCGCACCAGTGGAACGGGCCTGGACCGGTGGTGCTCAGTTTCCATGGCGGGCCCGAAGACGAGGAATTACCCGGGTTCCGCAGTGACTATCAGGCGCTGCTCTCTCAGGGAATTGCGGTGTTTGCTCCCAACGTTCGCGGGTCCGATGGCTTTGGCAAGCGCTTCGTCAATCTCGATAACGGGGAATTGCGCGTCAACGCCGTTAAGGACATCAAGTCGTCGGTCGACTATCTGATATCCAACAAGATCGGCGATCCCAAGCGCCTTGGCATCATGGGAGGTTCTTACGGCGGCTACATGGTGATGGCCGGGCTGACCGAGTATCCCGACATGTTCAAGGCGGGCGCGGACTTGTTCGGTGTGGTGAACTTCGAAACCTTTTTTGCTCATACCGAACCGTGGATGGCAGCCATCTCAACGATTGAATACGGCGATCCCAAAACGCAGGCGGACATGTTGCGCCGGTTGTCACCCATTCACAAGGTGGACCAAGTCAAAGCCGCCACCATCGTTCTCCACGGTGCCAACGATACCAACGTTCCGGTGGTGGAGGCCGAACAAGTGGTCAACAGCTTGAAACAGCGGGGCGTGCCGGTGAAATACGTCTTGTTTCCCGATGAGGGCCACGGCTGGCGCAAAGTGAATAACCGCATCCGTTCCACCGTCGAGGTCACCCGCTGGTTTGTTCAAAACCTGCAGTAGCGCCGGCGTCCGGCCGGCAACCGCTGAACCCGGGATCGCTCCTGCGGACATTATCTATAAGATATAGTTGCGGACTTCGCGTTTCAGGATCCCCTGACGCGTCGCAGCCCCGGGTTGGACTCCGCAGGCCGCCTGGGAGGCCAGTCGCCGATCCTGGGGGCTGCTGGACGGCACTACGGGGCATTCCAGATCACGGCCGGAGTTAAATTTCTGCCTGTACAGATTTCGGGCTAAATTAGCCGCCAGTTAAATATTGCAACACCATCGCTCGAGGTCCTGTCTCGAAGCAACTAATTCGATCCTGTTCCCATCTAATTGTGTACGGGGAAAAGTCAGGGAGGTGTTTATGAGCAGAATTGGATCGGTGTTGTGTCTCTTGTTGTTGACGGCGGCTGCGTTCGCGGCCCCGAAGCCCCCGCAAAATTCGCAGGCGTTTCCTAAGACGCTGATCAACGCCCGCTACGTCTACGTCACCAGCTATGACGGTGACCAGTTCAACCCGAACCTGCTTCCCGAAGACCGGCAGGCGATTGCGGACGTGCAGGACGCCATCCGTGAGTGGGGTCACTACATATTGGTCTACCGTGCCGAGCAGGCTGACATGATTCTGGCGGTGCAGAAACGTGGTTCCGAGGATGTGCTGGCGGTGTACGATCCTACGTTCAATCAGAGTTCCACTTATCTGTGGCGCGCCATGGGCCGGGGCGGATTGGATCAGAACGAACTGCCGATCTTCGGGTATTTCCGGGTAGCAGTTGAGAATGCCAGCAAGTAAGTAAATGTTGCCGGGCGCTCGCCTCAGCGAGCGCTCGTCGCCGCGGTTGCGCCCTCAAGAAAAGATTGTGCGATCGAAGAAGTTTCCTGCAGGAAATCTCTCAACTCCGCGGGTTTCACGCGACGCGCATAGCGATAAAGGACCAGAGTCTTTCCCGCTCCCTCGATGTGCCATCCCTTGCTACGATCTAAGCTCTCGATGAATCGAATACGACGGCCATCAAACCAAGGGCGGATTCTCTCCTTCTCCGAACCGTGGACTGCGTAATGAAGCGACACACCCGGCGGGCAATCTAACTCGACATTCTGGTGTTGAAGAGCGGCAAGGATTTTATCGGCAAGATTCTTAGGCGCCAACGCGAACGTAGGCAGATCGGTGTTTTGGCTGTAGACGGCCACAGTTTGGACGGTGCTCGTCGAGTTCTGCACCGAGCCCGTGGTGCAGGAGTAGTCGAACACTTGAACGTCCAGGCCGGCATAACTGCCGGTCATCAAGTTTTTGCAAGTGGCTCCCGGGTCTTTTTGGAAGAGGGCGGTTGCGAATCGAGGTGCCGCCTCTGGGCCGATCCATGGGACGAACCTGAACCCCAGCTCTTGCGCTAATGGAGCGACATCCTGCGACCGCTTCTTGGTCCGGAAGATCCCGATCACAAAGCTGATCACAGACCAGCCAATCGCGGCAGCTCCCCACGGCCACCAGATGGAACCGAATGCAGACATGCTGCCGATGCTAGGGGTGTCTCCCGGTGCCGGGCAAGTTACCTGAGTTCTGCAACCTATTTGTGCCGCCGGTATTCAGCGTCGAAAGTCACTTCCCAGGTCTTCCCGCCATCGCGCGATATCTCGATTACCTGGTGCACCTTGTCGGCCGAGAGCGGGGTCAGCGTGGTTCGATCGAGATGCGAGCCGCCTTGCAGATGAGGAATTTCGCCCTGGAAGCGTACCCCTCCGTCTTTGAGTTCTTCAACCAACCTTTTCTCTTTCATGGGCCCGGCAGCCGTCACCCAAACCTGCTTCCACTGGCTGGTGGCCTTCTGGTAGTAAAAAAGGCTCTTGCCGTCGGCGCCATCGGGAGAGAGTTCGTGCCAGTTCTCGACCACGGCGCATCCGTCCAGGATTTTCTCCACCAGGTCAGTCCCACCCAGCGTGCCGTCGTGGCTGTCGAACACATCCCAGTTACCCACCCAGAAGTCGAGTTTGTGGTAGGCCGGATCTTTCTCGCAATAATGTTGCGGGGCGGCGGGTGCGGACTGGGCCACCGCGGAAACTGCGAACAGCAAGACAGCACAACAGAAGAAGTGTTTCGTTCTCATGCAGCTCCTCGTGTTCTCAACAGACTGAGGAGCCGGAAAAAAGTCACCGGAAAACAGCCACGGATCTGCGCGGATTTTTCGCAGGTCAATGTCACGCGCGTCAGATCCACGCAATCCGTGGCCTTATTCCTTACCCCGCGAACTCCTTCGCGAACTCGACCAGTGCCCGCACTGCGATTCCCGACGGACCCTTCGCGATCCAGGGCTTGGCCTCTTCGGTCCAGGCGGTGCCGGCGATGTCGAGGTGGATCCAGGGCGTGTCTTCGGCGAATTCCTTCAGGAACATGGCGGCCGTGATCGATCCGCCCCAGCGGCCGCCGGAGTTCACGATATCAGCAATGTTCGACTTGATGACTTCCTTGTATTCGTCGTCGAGTGGCAGCCGCCACATCTTCTCGCCGGCCTTGGCCAGGGCGCGACTGAACCCGTCATACATGGATTCGTCGTTGGCGAAAATGCCGGCGTTCACGTAGCCCAGTGCGACCACCACTGCGCCGGTGAGGGTAGCGGCGTCGATCAAGTGGGTGCATCCGAGCTGCCGGGCATAAAAGAGGCCATCAGCCAGCACCAGCCGGCCTTCAGCGTCGGTGTTGATGATCTCGATTGACTTGCCCGACATGGCGATCTGCACATCGCCCGGCTTCTGCGCTTTACCCGACGGCATGTTCTCGGTGGCACAAATGATTGCGGTGATCTTCCTTTTGGGTTTGAGCAGGGCGATGGCGCGCATGACCCCGATCATGGTCGCGCCCCCGGCCATGTCGTATTTCATCTTCTCCATGCCGTCGGCCGGCTTGATGGAAATGCCGCCGGTGTCAAAGGTGATGCCTTTGCCCACTAGTCCGAGCACTGGTTTTTCCGGGGCGCCCGCGGGCTCATAGCGCAACACGATCAGCGCCGGCGGCTCGTCCGACCCCTGGGCCACGCTCCAGAACGCGCCCATTTTCAGTTCCTTGATCTTGTCGGCGCCATAGACTTCGCACTTCAACCCCACCTCCTGCGCCATCTTCTTGGCGCGCTCCGCGAGGATGGTTGGGGTCATGCGGTTCGAGGGTTCGTTCACCAGGTCGCGAGTGAAATTCTGCGACTCGCCCACGATGCAGGCGTCATCCATTGCCCTTTGCAGGCCTGTCTGGTCGCCACCGGTTACGACCGTCAGCGTGTCAATCTTCTGGTCTTTGCGATCGCTCTTGTAATAGTCGGGATCGAAATTGCCTACAAAAGCGCCTTCCACAATCGCCTTGACCGCGTCTCCGGCGCCCAGTCCCGACGGGGCCACAAACGCGAAGCCACGAAGGCCGCGGGCTTTCAGCGTTCGTACGGCCGCGCCGGCCAGTTTGCGCAACTCAAGATGGGAAAAATTCCTGGCCTTGCCGCCGCCCACCAGCAACAGGCGCTTGGCCTTCAGCTTGCCGGGGTGGTGCAACAGCGTGGTCTCGAGACTCTTGCCTGTGACTTCACCGCTGGCAATGACTTCACGGGCCGCCTCTTTGACTGCGGCATCGCCGGTTTCGACGGTGACTTCGGTCTGGTCTTTTTCGCCGCGATCAAGCACCACCGCGACCAGGCATTCGGTTTCAACTTCTGCAGGATTGGCAATAGAAAGATTTGTTTTCATGGGTTGGAATTACAGTATCCACGGCACAGTGGCCGGAACGCAACCCCGGGCGAAACTTGTCCTCAAAACCCCGGAGCCGCGGGACGCCCTCCCCTATCTGACCGGATAGGCCGCCTATCCGGTTGAGTGATTCCTGCAGGCTGTCCCAGCGCAGCAACGCCTTTGACCTTCTGGTTCGCCTTCGATGATTATGTCGCTGTGCCGGCGACGGTTAGTGTACTTTGGCTACGGTTCGCAGGACTCGGGGCAGGACTGGTAAGAAGAATGCTCGCCAACGCCAAGGCCTACGATCGACTGCTTGGATGCACTCTTGCTCTCGCTGCCAGCAGTTGAAGTGAAAAGGGTACCGCCTGGGAGCGAGTACCTTTCTTGTCTGTCGCAAGGGGAAGGATGCGGCCATTTCCGCAGATTGCAATCACATGACAAAAACCAGGAAATACGCGGGACTGCTGCTTGTCGTGTTCTTGATTGTCAGCATGAGTGCGTGCCAGCAATTGAAAGCGCTCTTGGCAGAGCGGCCGAGCCAGAACATGCCGGCTTACGATCCGGTCTCGGATATCTACTATTCCGAGCAGAACTGGTCGGCCTACCAGCGCGAGTGGTTTTACCACACCGCGCAGGGGACCGAGCTCATGCCGTACGCGTGGTTCATGGCGCTGGAGCAGCCCGAACTCAAGCTTTTCGGGGCGGTGCCGAAATTTCATGACGCCAACTATCTTGGCCGCTTCGGATTCTTGCCGGATGATCGGACGCCGGAGAATCCTGAGGGACTACCGGTCGGGTTCGCCAAGGACACGGTGGTCGATCCGCAGAGCGGGCAAACCGTGGAAGTGGTCGGATTGACCTGCGCCGCCTGCCATACCGGACAACTGGAATACCAGGGGAAAGGCGTCCGTATTGATGGCGGTTCCGCGACCGCTGATCTGCTGTCATTTCAAACTGAATTAGGATTCGCCGCCGCCATGACCGAATTCGTGCCTTGGCGGTTCGATCGCTTTGCCAAACATGTGCTGGGAACGAACTCATCCGACGAAGCCGGGAGCAAACTGCACGACGAATTCAGGGAGTTCCTGGAAAAAGGCCTGGCGGAGAAGAAAGAGGCCGACGCCCGCAACCTGTACCCCGTGGCCGGCGGCTTCGGGCGAACCGATGCCCTCGGCCGTATCGGCAACTTCGTCTTCGGGACGGAACTGGACAACCAGAACCTCAGGGTCGCGGATGCCCCGGTAAGTTTTCCTCCGCTGTTTTACACCAGTTGGTTTGCCTGGGTGCAGTACAACGCATCCATCGGGCAGCCGATGGTGCGCAACATTGGCGAGGCGCTGGGCGTGCGGGCGCGGGTTAACCTCACCGATCCCAAGAAGCTGTTTCAGTCAACCGTCAATGTGAAAAACCTCCACGACATGGAGGATCTGCTGGCCGGGCCGACCGCGTTTACCGGGTTGCACTCACCGCCCTGGCCCGAAGCGATTCTGGGCCACCTCGATCAAGCCAAGGTGAAGCAGGGCGCGGCTCTCTACCATCAGCACTGCGAACATTGCCACTTGCCGCCGCTGAATTCGCCGGAGATTCAAAATCCCAAATACTGGGAGGAAGGTCTGCAGGGCCATCGCTTCCTGAAGCTGAATGTCATTCCGCTCGACGAGATCGGCACTGACCCAAAGGCCGCCAGCAATTGGGAGCAGCGCACTGCGGTCACCGGTGCCCTGGGATTAGGTACGGTCTCAGCCTCAGATGGGCTGAGCACCGTAACCGAAAAGATCGCAAAGATGAAGTACGACGAACTCGGGGTGCCGGCAGACCAGCGCGCACAGTGGGACGGTTTTCGCGATTACGGAGTGACCAAGCCTCTGGCTTACCGCGCCCGGCCGCTGGCGGGGATCTGGGCCACGCCGCCGTTTCTGCATAACGGCTCCGTGCCTAACCTGTACCAGATGCTGCTTCCCGCCGATCGTCGCGACAAGACTTTCTACGTAGGCAGCCGCGAGTTCGATCCCAGGTACGTCGGCTTCCGCACCGCCGCATTCGAAGGCGGGTTCGAATTCCGCACCGACCAGGCGGGAAATTCCAACACCGGGCACGAATTCCGCAACGGGCAGGGCAAGGGCGTGATCGGCCCCGAACTCACCGACGACGAGCGTTGGGCCATTATTGAGTACCTGAAGAGCATGTAAGAGCCACACCGGCCGCGGTGCTGAAAAGCCAACGGCCGCATACGATGGGCGCATGCGGCCGTGGTGGGGGGTACTGCCTTGCCTCCCGAACAAGCCGGGAGCGTGTCCGCTTGGGGGTGTTCACGGACAGCGGGGGCAGCCTACTCGAAAACTCTCAGGCCCGAACACGGGTTCGAAAAATTCCTGAAAACAGAACAAGAGTACCGAGGAGCGGGTCGCAAGGACCACTGTCCGACGGCCCGACATCGGAAGCTAGCGTCTGTAGACGGCAACCTGCGGCCTGCGGCTGCCCCGCCGTAATCAGTGTTTCGCGAACACTTCTTTGAGCAGGCTGGTAACCCGGGCGGCAGGATTCTTGCGGATTTTCTTTTCTTCCTCGCCCAGCATGAAGAACAGGCCGTTGAGCGCCTGGCCTACCACGTAGTTGTTGATATCGAGTGAAGGACTGTTCATAAAGGGCAGGGTCTGGTACTTCCCGATAAGGTCCTCATACTGCCGCGTAACCCCGGTCTCGTTCATCGACTTCTCCACGATGGGGCGAAAGGCAGTAGTCAGCTGGCTGCTGGTCTTGGACTTGAAATATTCCGTAGCCGCTGTGTCGCTGCCCTGAAGGATTTTGCGCGCATCCTCAAACGACATAGAGAGAATCGCGTCGCCAAAGATTTTCTTGGCCTGGGGAGCCGCACGTTCTGCGGCCCGGTTCATGCTGAGGACGAATTCATCCACCTTGGGTCCGTAGCCGATGGCGCGCAGCCCGCTTTCCACCGGACGCAGGCTCTTCGGCATCAGAATCTTAATCGCCGCGTTGCCGAAGTAGCCGTCTTTCTGGCCTGTCAGTTTCACCGCGTTGTTCGCGCCCACCTGCAAGGCCTCCTTCAATCCCGAAGCGATTTTCGCGTCCGGAAGCATGGAGGACTCGCCCAGCCCGAGCTGCTTGGTGATTTCTTCTACCTGCGCCGACGCTGCGAGGGCGCTTAGCAGTGCAACCAGGAAGAGTGCCGATCGAAGTGCTTGCATGGCAGGCCCCTTTCGTGAGTAGGACCTCATGGTGAGGATGAGTGCAAAGACAGGGTCATTGTACTCGGTTGGCTGTGACCCCGGTCGGCGCTCAGTGTCCCTTGCGCCCGCGAGCCACCGCTTCGCGCGCTTCTTTATCGGCGGTGCGGCGCCGCTCGGTCTCGCGTTTGTCCCAGAGTTGTTTGCCCTTGGCCAGGGCCAGTTCCACTTTCACCTTGCCCTTCTTGAAGTACAGGCGCACCGGGATGAGGGTGAGGCCTTTGTGCAACGTTTTGCCGATCAGCTTCCGTATTTCTGCCTTGTGCATCAGCAGCTTACGAGTGCGCAGCGGGGCGTGGTTAAAGATGTTGCCGTGCTCGTAGGGTCCGATGTGACAGTTCAACAGCCAGAGTTCGTCGTCTTTGACTAAGCCGTAGGCGTCCTTCAAGTTAGCCCGGCCAGCGCGGACCGACTTGACCTCGGTCCCGCTCAAAACCACCCCAGCCTCAAATTTTTCCAGCAAGAAATAGTTATGGGAAGCGATCCTATTTACGGCAGCGTCACGCTGCCCCGCGGCGGTGGGAGCGCGGCGGGGATTCTTTTCCGGGTTGGGCCGGGTCGCATGCGTGGGCTGTCGGGCCATAGCTGGAAGTATCTTACAAGAAAGGTGACAGGGGGCAGGTCGCCGGTCGCAGGTCCGGAAGCAAGGGTATCTCCGTTGAGCGCAATGCCGGCGATAATTCAACCTGATTGACGGAGAGGACAGCGAGGGAGGCCGTCCTGTAACCGAAATCCGAGAAGCGATGCCTGCAACCTGCGACCCGACGATTGCGAGCGGGTCGAGTCTCTAGACCCGAGAAGAAGGACTCCAGAAAACCGGGCCCTCGCACTCTATCAGGATTAAGACTAAAGAGTTTAAATGCTACCACAGCAGTAACTTCCGCTGCGTTGGGAGGATGCTATAATCACGCAGCTTAGGTGTTTTCTGGCGGCAAATTGAGTGCCCGACCCCGGGCCGTGGCCGACCCCCGGCGGAAGGCTGTCTGCGAGGGACCAGTGATGATGCGTTTCATACGTCCGGCTGCGCTGTTGTTGCTCGTCGTGGCCATTACTCTGCCTGCGGCCGCCGACAAGGCCAAGTCTTTGTATGAAAAAGGCCAGGACGCCGACGCGCGCCAGAACTACGAGGAAGCTTTCGAGTACTACAAGCAAGCGTATGCCTTGAAGCCCAAGGACCTGCAATACCGGGCCGCCTACGAGCGGGTACGTTTTCTGGCCGGGTCGTCGTATGTACATCGTGGCCGGCTGCTGCGCGAGTCGGGTAAGTTGGAGGAGGCGATGGCAGCTTTCCAAAAAGCGGCCGAGGTTGACCCCTCCAGTTTTGTTGCCTTCCAGGAGATCCGGCGCACTCAGAAGATGATTGATGAGGCCAAAGCGCCTCCCCATGCAGCGGTCCCCTCCGGCGGCGGGCTGCAGCAACGCTTGGAGGAAGCCGCCGGCCCGGTGGATCTGGCCCCCATCTCGAACGTCCCCATCACGCTCAAACTCACCGAAGACACCAAGATGATTTATGAGACGGTCGGGAAACTGGCCGGGATCAACGTGCTGTTCGATCCCGACTACACCTCGCGCCGCATCAAGATCGAGCTCAATGGGGTCACGCTGGAAGAAGCGCTGGAGATCATCGCGCTGGAGTCGAAAACCTTCTGGCGTCCGGTCACACCGAACACCATCTTTATAGCCAGCGACACGCCGGCCAAGCGCAAAGACCTCGAGCAAAGCGTCATCAAGACTTTTTACCTGGCGAACCTGTCCCAGCCCACGGAACTGCAGGACGTAGTTAACGCCCTGCGCCAGATCTTGGAAATTGCCCGCATTCAGCCCTTGCCTTCGCAGGGAGCGCTGGTAGTGCGCGGCACTCCTGACCAGATCGCCTTGGCGGAAAAATTGGTTGACGATCTCGATAAGGCCAAGCCGGAAGTGATCGTGGAAGTCGCGGTCATGCAGGTGAGCCGCGACAAGATGCGGAACCTGGGCATCAGCCCGCCGACTAGCGCCACTGTCGCTTTGCAGAACAATGTGAACACGTCCACTACTACCGGCACGACCGGTTCGGGAGGAACGGGAACGGTTACCAGCACCAGTGGCACGCCCAACCAGGTGAACCTGAACCGGCTGTCCAACTTGAACGCCACCGACTTCACCGTGACCATTCCTTCGGCCACGGCGACGGCGATGCTGAGCGACAGCAGCGTCAAGATCATTCAGAATCCGCAGATTCGCGCCCTGGACGGCCAGAAAGCTTCGCTGAAAATCGGTGACCGCGTCCCGGTCGCGACCGGATCGTTCCAGCCCGGCATCGGCGGCGTTGGTATCAACCCACTTGTTAATACCCAATTCCAGTACCTTGACGTGGGCGTCAACATCGACATCACCCCCAAGGTTCACGCCGGCGGCGAGGTGACCCTCAAGTTGTCGCTGGACGTCTCGGCTGTGACTTCGACCACCAACATCGGCGGCATCAGCCAACCGGTCATCGGACAGCGGAAGATTGAACACGAAATCCGCCTCAAAGAAGGCGAAGTCAACATCATGGGCGGCATCCTGGAAGACCAGCAGACCAAATCGCTGAGCGGCATTCCTGGACTGGCGAATGTTCCCATCCTGAAGTACCTGTTCTCCCAGACCAACACCGAGCACCGTGAGAACGAAATTGTGTTTGCGCTGATACCGCATATCGTGCGTGGCCCGGACATCAGCGATTCGAACCAGCGGGTGCTTTCGGTGGGCACAGCCAGCGCCATCGAACTGCGACGCGTACCCAAGCCAGCTCCGGCAGCATCGACTGCAGCGCCGACGGCATCAACTCCGGCTCCGGCGTCGGCTCCCGGGCAGGCTCAGCCAGTGTCTGCGCAACCGGCTCCGCAGGCGGCGCCTCAGGAAGCGCAGCCGTCCTCTCCGCAGGGAGCGGCGAGCTTCGTGTTCGACCCCCCGGCCGTGAACCAGCCGGGTGGATCCACGTTCGCGGTGAACGTGCTGCTGACTGGCTCCCAGAATGTCTATTCGGTTCCCCTGCAAGTCAGCTACGATCCGAAAGTTTTGCAAGTGGTCAATGTCTCGAACGGAGGCTTCCTCTCGCAAGATGGTCAGGCGGTGGCGCTGGTGCATCGCGATGACGGCAATGGAACGTTGCAGATCACCGCGACCCGGCCGCCCGGTTCCGGCGGAGTGTCGGGGCAGGGAACCGTAGTTACCCTGACGTTCGTGGCGAAGGCGGCCGGGCAATCGGCCTTGACCATTTCCAAGGGCGGTGCTCGCGATCCCGCCATGCAGGCCCTGCCGGTATCGGGTGCGGTGGCGTCCGTTACCGTTCAGTAAACTGGTATTGAGATGAAGCTTCGGGCTCAACTTTCGGAAAAACCTGTCCGCCCCCGTGTCAGCGGCGGCGGGTTCACGCTGATTGAGCTGATCGTTGCCACCGCCATCCTGGTGATTTTGACCAGCCTGGCCATCCCCTTGGCCCGGGTGACGATCAAGCGCGAACGGGAGCACGAACTGCGGCAAGACTTGTGGATGATGCGTGACGCCATTGATCGCTACAAAGATGCCGCCGACCGCGGCGCATTTCAGATCAAGGTGGGCTCGGAAGGATATCCGCCAGATTTGGACACGCTGGTGAAAGGCGTGGATGCGAACGGCAAGAAGATACGCTTTCTGCGGCGCATTCCTACCGACCCCATGACCGGCAACACCGATTGGGGACTGCGCTCCATGCAGGATGATCCCGACTCCGATTCCTGGGGTGGGCAGAACGTTTTCGACGTCTACACCAAATCCCAGGGCACGGGGCTGGATGGGACTCAGTACAAGGACTGGTAAATGGCAAGACTCCGGAGAAAGCAGAGCCGCGGCTTCACCCTGATTGAGCTGATGATCGTCATCAGCATCATGCTCATCCTGGTGTCGATGGCCATTCCGGCGTACAACCAATCCATCCGCCGCGCCAAAGAGTCGGTGCTGAAGCAGAACCTGTTCACCCTGCGTTCGCTGATCTCGCAATACACCTTGGACAAGCAGAAAGCCCCGCAAGCCCTCGACGACCTGGTCTCCGCTGGATACATCAAGCAAATTCCCAACGACCCCATGACCGGCAGTCCCAATTGGGAAGCCGTGCAGGAGGAGGACTACGCGCTCTCCGTCGACCAGAACGAGACCGGGATCACCGACGTGAAAAGCGCGTCGACCGATATCTCCAGTGACGGCACGGCGTACAACACCTGGTAGCAGTCGTCCGTCGTCAGCTTTCCTCTGATGGTGATCCTTTCCTCTAATGTTATCCTGAGCGCAGCAAAGTGCAGGCACCGGCTGATTTGAACGCTTTGCACCAAACCGCTACCATCTAGTCATGCCGGTAGAAACTGAAATCAACCCTTCCACGTACACTCCCATCCGCGCGCCGCGTGGCACCGCTATCTCCTGCAAAGGTTGGCAGCAGGAAGCGGCCATGCGCATGCTGATGAACAACCTCGACGAAGAGGTGGCCGAGCGGCCCAAAGACCTGGTGGTGTACGGCGGCACTGGCCGGGCGGCGCGCAGTTGGGAGGCTTACCACGCCATCGTTCACTCTTTGAAGAATCTTGCCGACGATGAAACCCTGCTGGTGCAGTCGGGCAAGCCGGTGGGCGTTTTCAAGACGCACGAGTACGCGCCACGGGTGCTGATTGCCAACTCCAACCTGGTGGGCCACTGGTCCAGTTGGGAGAAGTTCAACGAACTGGAGCGCGCAGGATTAATGATGTACGGCCAGATGACCGCTGGTTCGTGGATTTACATTGGCTCGCAGGGGATTGTGCAGGGTACGTTCGAGACTTTCTCGGCGGCGGGAGAAAAACATTTTGGCGGCGACCTGGCCGGCAAGCTGATCGTGTCGGGCGGAATGGGTGGCATGGGCGGCGCTCAGCCCCTGGCTGCGACCATGACCGGGGCGGCGTTTCTGGGAATTGACGTGGATCCCGAGCGCATCAAGAAACGCCTGAAGACCGGCTACTGCGACTTCATGGTGACGTCGCTCGATGAAGCGCTGCGCATTCTGAAGAACGCGGTGCGCAAGAAGGAAAACGTCTCGGTCGGGCTGGTAGGAAATTGCGCTGACGTTATTCCTGAACTCGCCGAGCGTGGCGTGGTGCCCGACATCCTTACCGATCAGACTTCGGCGCACGATCCGCTGAATGGATACGTCCCCAACGGCATGACGTTCGAAGCCGCACTGGAGCTGCGCAAGAGCGATCCCAAGGCCTACGAGGAGCGCTCGCTCGATGCCATGGCGCGGCATGTGGAAGGCATGTTGCGCCTGCAGAAAATGGGCTCGATCACGTTCGACTACGGCAACAACATTCGTACGTTCGCATTCCAGCGTGGGGTAAAGAACGCCTACGACTTCCCCGGATTCGTGCCCGCCTATATTCGCCCGCTGTTCTGCGAAGGCCGCGGCCCGTTCCGCTGGGTGGCGCTGTCGGGCGAGCCGTCAGACATTCACATCACCGACGATCTGGTGCTGGAGTTGTTCCCCGAGAACCGCATTCTGCGTCGCTGGATTGACTTGGCGAAAAAGCGCATCAAGTTCCAAGGCCTGCCAGCGCGTATCTGCTGGCTGGGCTACGGCGAGCGCGCGCAGTTTGGCCTGGCGATGAACGACCTGGTGAAGAAGGGCAAGCTCAAGGCCCCGATCGTGATTGGACGCGATCACCTGGATTGCGGCTCGGTGGCATCTCCATTTCGCGAGACCGAAAGCATGAAGGACGGCAGCGACGCGGTGGCCGACTGGCCCATTCTGAATGCGCTGCTTAACACCGCCGCGGGAGCCTCGTGGGTGTCAGTACACAACGGGGGAGGCGTGGGCATTGGCTACTCGCTGCACGCCGGACAAGTCACAGTCGCCGACGGCACCGAGATGATGGCCAAACGCATCGAACGCGTGCTGACCACCGATCCGGGCATGGGAGTGATTCGGCATGTGGATGCGGGGTATGAAGAGGCGAAGGAGTTTGCAGAGAAGACGGGCGTGGAGATTCCAATGAGAAAGTCATGAAGAGCCATGACGGGTATGCGCAGGCTACTATGAGGACAGAAAAACTCCCTGCCTCAGTGCCTCCGTGGCCTGTGAGGAGCGGCGATGCGTAATCCCTCTGCCTTGCTCCTAATCAACATCGCCCAACTGCTCACGCTGCGCCATCCCCCTCAAGCCCAAGGCCCGCGCCGCGGACCTGCCTTGAAGGAACTCGGCATCATTGAAGACGCTGCCGTCCTCTGCCTCGGTGGCAAAATTGTTTCCATCGGAAAAACTAAAGACGCTCTGCGCGATCCCTGGCTGAAGAAGAATCGCAAGAAAGTGCTAGAGATTAACTGCGAAGGGCAGGTAGTCTTGCCCGGGTTCGTTGATTCTCACACTCATCCCGTGTTTGTCAGTCCGCGGCTGGTGGATTTTGAGAAGCGCATCTCGGGCGCCAGTTACGAGGAAATCGCCGAGGCCGGCGGCGGAATACGCTCCAGTCTCGCGGGCGTACGCCGGGCAGGGAAGAGCCTGTTGGCCGAGAAAGTCCTCGACGCGCTGCACGAGATGGCCGAACTGGGCACCACCACGGTCGAAGCCAAGTCCGGTTACGGGTTATCGGTCGAGTCCGAGTTGAAGTCGCTGGAGGCGATCCGCACGGCGGCGGCACGCTGGCCGGGCACGGTGGTTTCTACTCTTCTGGGTGCTCACGTGGTCCCCGCAGAATTTCGCGGACGCTCACAAAAGTACGTCGAGCTCGTCTGTAATGAGATGGTCCCGCAGGCCGCAAAGCGCAAGCTGGCGCAGTTCGTGGATGTGTTCACTGAACGAGGCGCGTTCAGCGCGCAAGAAACCGAGCAGGTATTTGCAGCGGCCGAGAAGCACGGCCTGGGAGTGCGCGCCCACGTCTGCCAGTTGAGCCAGACCGCTTTGCAGACTTTGCTGCGGTTCGATCCGGCTTCGTTCGACCACATGGACCACGTGAGCGACGACGACATTACGGAGTTATCGCGTCGCGATGCGGTAGCGACGCTGGTCCCGGGAGCAAACTATTTTCTGGGGCTGGACTGCTATCCGCCCGCCCGCAAGCTGATCGACGCTGGCGTGCCGGTGGCGCTGGCCACCGACTACAACCCCGGCAGCTCGCCCACGGCCAGCATGCCTTTCGTGATGTCGCTGGCGTGCACGCATTTGAAGATGTCGCCTGCGGAAGCGATCACCGCTTCGACCATTAACGGCGCGTGGGCGCTGCGGTTGGCGGATCGCAAGGGATCGATCGAGCCGGGAAAAGATGCAGATCTGGCGGTTTTTGAAGCAGCTGACTATCGCGAGATTCCGTACTGGTTTGCGTCGAATCGGTGTGCGTTCGCGGTGTTAAACGGAACCTTGGTGGCATCGGGGGGATCGGGCGAACTGGGATGAAACCAACGCGCTGGAACTTCCGTATACTGTAATGAGTGGGGATGAGTGCCCATGGCCGGCACCTCGCCGGCACAATTGAATCATCCGTACCGGGCCGTTCGGCTGATGCCCGCGGGGCACACCATCGAGAATCTCGAAAGGGAATAGAAGAAGAATAATGAAACGATTTATCTGGTTCTTCAGCCTTATTTCTATGCTGGTTTCGTTCGGGGCGGCTCAACGCTTGCCCGAAGTGGCTACTCCGGAGAACTACAAGCTCACCTTCACGCCTAACTTCGATAAGAACAACTTCACGGGCGACGAAATCATCCAGATCCGGGTCTTGAAACCGACACCAGAAGTCGTGCTGAACGCCGCGGACATTGAATTCCACGAGGTCACCATCGCCAGCGCCGGCGCCACCCAGACCGCTGCGGTGAAGCTGGAAAACGAGACCGTCAGGCTGGCCGTGCCGAAACCGCTTTTGCCCGGGCCGGCGAACATCCACATCCGCTACACCGGAATCCTTAACGACCAGCTACGCGGCTTCTACCTGGGCAAGCTGGAAGGCGGAAAGAAGTACGCGGCTACCCAGTTTGAGGCGACGGATGCGCGCCGCGCATTTCCTTCATTCGACGAGCCCGCCTACAAGGCAACGTTCGATATCACGGTGATTACCGACAAGGGCCGGGTGGCGATTTCCAACTACCGAGCTATCTCCGATGTGCCCGGGCCAGGAGCAGGTCAACATACAGTGCGGTTTGCGACTACGGCGAAGATGTCCTCATACCTGGTGGCCATCGCGGTGGGCGACTTTGAGTTTATCGAAGGCGAAGTCGACGGCATCCCCATCCGCGTTTACACGCCGCCGGGCAAGAAGCAGCTGGCAACGTTTGCGCTGGCGACCTCCGAACAGTGCATCGAGTATTTCGATCACTACTTTGGCATTAAGTATCCGTTCGGAAAGCTCGACGAGATTGCGTTGCCGGATTTCTCTGCCGGCGCTATGGAGAACACCGGCTTCATCACTTACCGCGAAATCGACCTGCTGCTCAATGACCAGCAGGCTTCTGTCGATGACCACAAGAATGTCGCCACGACAATTTCGCACGAGATCGCCCACCAGTGGTTTGGCGACCTGGTCACCATGCAATGGTGGGACGACATCTGGCTGAACGAGGGCTTCGCGACCTGGATGGAATCGAAGCCGATCGAGGCCTGGAAACCGGAATGGAACCTGCAATTGGATGACGTCCTCGACACCGGCACTTCGCTGAACGTGGATGCGCTGGCCAATACGCGTCCCATTCACCAGGCGGCGGACACGCCTGAGCAGATCAACGAATTGTTCGATGGCATCGCTTACGGCAAAAGTGCCGCGGTGTTGCGCATGCTCGAAGCCTACCTCGGCCCTGAGGCCTTCCGCGCAGGGGTGAATCAGTATCTAAAGCAGCATGCCTACGGAAATGCTACGGCGGGCGACTTCTGGAGCGCGCTGGCCACGGCCTCGAACAAGCCGGTTGACCGCGTTATGCCGACCTTCGTGAACCAGGCCGGAGCGCCTATGGTCACGGTGCAGACGCAATGCTCGGGCGACAAGACCAATGTCGCGCTCTCGCAGCAGCGTTACTTCTACAGCCGCAGCTTGTTCGACGCGGGTAGTCCCGAGCTGTGGATGGTGCCGGTCTGCATGAAGAGCGTGCCCGACGCCAGCGGCAAGATCGCGGAGCAGTGTGAACTGCTCACCCAGAAGCAACAGACTTTCACGCTGCCCGGATGCGCGTCCTGGGTGATGGCCAACGCCGGCGCCACCGGCTTCTACCGTTCGGGCTACGGCCCGGATGCGATTCGCGCCATGTCCCGCGTGCTGCAGAAGGATTTCACCCCGGCAGAACGTATCCGCCTGCTGACCGACGAGTGGGCGTCCATGCGGGTGGGCCGGCAGGACATCGGTGACTTCCTGGCCCTGGCTGGCGGCTTTCAAGAGGAGCGCAGCCGCGCGGTCGTTGAGGAATTGGCCGGGGAACTCGAGTACACGGGCGATAACTTCGTGACCGCCGCCGACCGTCAGGATTATCAGCAATGGGTGCGGCGGCTGTTCGCGCCGCTGGCAAGAGAACTGGGCTGGCAACCTGCGCCCGGTGAGAGCGATGAACAAAAGAGCCTCCGGGCCGTGGTAATGCGGACGCTAGGCTACACCGGACAGGATCCCGAAGTGTTGACCGAGGCCAGACAACTGACGGAAAGAGCGCTCGACAATCCCTCCGCAGTAGATCGGACCATGGCAGAAACTGTCTTCGCTCTCGCGGCCTTGAATGGCGACGCGGCTTTGTACGACAGAATTCTGGCTCAAACCAAGAAAGCTGGTTCTCCCGAAGAGTTCTACCTGTACCAGCGGACTCTGGCCGAGTTCAGCGATCCCAAGCTGCTGCAAAGGACGCTGGACTACGCCTTGAGTCCGGAGGTGCGCAGCCAGGATACGATCCGCGTCATCGCCGGCGTGATGGATAATCCGGCAGGACAGAAGCTGGCTTGGGCGTTTGCGCGCGCGCACTGGCCGCAGATCGCAAGCACCTTTGGCGGCTTCGGCGGAGGCGGGGTCGTGGGCGCCACGTCTGCGTTCTGCGATGCGGGCATGCGCGACGAAGTCAAAGATTTCTTTACCAGCCACCAAGTCCCGGCGGCCGAGCGCACGTTGAAGCAGGCGCTGGAGCGCGTGAGTTATTGCGCCGACCTGAAGGCCCAGCAATCCGGCCAGCTAGCCAGTTGGCTGCAACACCACGGCAGCGCTGCCGCGCAGTAGGTGAAATCGATCGCTGGTAAACGCTCCGTCGATTCGCTGCCGCGGACTGTGATCGCGGACTGCTCCCCGCTGGTCAGTGCCCGCTGATTCTTGAGCGATTCCGGCGGGGTTGCTATAATCCTAGTCGTCCCGCACGCTCCCAGTGCTTTCTTGGTTTGTCCGCGGCCGGTCATCCTGCCCAAAGACAGAGAGTTCCGGAAGGCTTGCATGGGGACGAGTATTTCTACCCGCGGAGAAGTGGCCAGGTAGCTCAGGTGGTAGAGCGCAGCCCTGAAAAGGCTGGCGTCGGCGGTTCAACTCCGTCCCTGGCCACCATCATTTGCAACCAGTTACGGCGAATCATCGAAAGCCCCTCCAGCCCAGTGTCAGCACATGATTCGGTGCCCTGTGCTCAGTTCACCGCTGCGCTGCTCGATTGCAGGATGGCTTCGAGCATTTCTCCCTGTGCCGCCATCCTGTCTTCGCTGACGCTGTGCGCGTACAGTTGCAGGGTGGTTTTTACGTCGGAATGCCGGAGCAAAGCCTGCACCGTCTTGGGGTCGGTCTTCGAGCGCACTAGGAAAGAAGCCAGGCTGTGTCTCAGGTTGTGGAACCCGAAACGTACTTTCTCCCCTTCCTTTAGCACGCCCGCCCTGACTGCTGCTGGGCGGAGATGGTCTTCCACCAGCATGTTGGCTATCCGTGGCTGCCGTCCTTTTAGCTTGAAGGAAGCGAACACCCAGTGCTCTGGCCCAGAGTACGAGGTTGTGTTCTTCCACTCTTGCATGAACTCAGCCAGCAGCGGATGAAGCGGCACCGGCGCATGTGAAGCCTTGCTCTTTGGTATTCCGACCCGGCCACAGGTCCAAGTACGACGTACGCTAATGGTCGATTCTGCGAAGCTGACATCCTGCCACTGCAATCCCAAGCACTCGGAGATTCTCAGGCCAGCGCTTGCGGCCAGCAGTGTCAGGGTCCTCTCCGGCTCTTTCAGTTGCATCAATACAACGAATGCCTGCTGTGGAGTCAGAATCATAGCTTCGTAGTCGCTCGTCGTCTTACAGCGGACAAAGCGCAGCGGGTTCGATTCCTCCGAACGAGGAATCAGTCCGTAGCGTTGCCCGTGTTTGAAGACGAGGCTCATCACGCGCCGTATTTTGTCGAGCGTGGGGTTTTCCAACTGCTCTTCACGCTTGATAGCCTTCAACCACTGCTCGATTTCCAGCGGTTGAATGCCCAGCGCAGTCCGCTTTCCCCATCGATCCAGACAACGGTTCTTCAGAATGCGCCTGTAGCCCGCAATGGTGGTGTGGGACTTGGGGTCAACCGCTTCCGTTTGCTCGTCTAGTTCATGCCGCATGTAATGCTGAACCAAGTCCGCGAACGTTACCCGGCCCCTGAAGTCCGATCTGTTAATTTGCGATTGCAGATGTTGCCTCTCCACTTCGGCCCAGGCAGCGGACTCGGCAGGGAAGTCGCGCACAAGGCCAACGGCTATCTTGTGCTCGACCCTCCGGGAGTCTAATGGTCGGGTTACGAAGTAACGCAGCACCCAAGTTTGTCCATTCTTGCGGGGTTCAATCCGCAAACTTCCACGTTGAAACCGCGCCATTTTAGGTCGTCTCCTGTCTTGGCGCGGGAGACTGCCGTGGATAGTCTACACTGCGTGCGCGAATGGCATCCGCAACCTCGGAAAGCCGAAACCGCCACACCCGTCGTTTACCTTGTCCCAGCGGATAAGCAGGGATTTCGCCCCGGCGTGCCAGTTCCAAGACGCGACGCGGGCGTAAGTGTAGAAACTCCCCCGCCTCTACTGCGTCAACAAAGGGTTCGCGTTCTGGGTTGGTCGTCATGCTCATTCCCCGCTTATCAGTTCTCTGCAACAACGCTGTCCCACTGGAGTGTTGCAATAGAGACTATCAACGCCACGACTCCGAGGATTACGAGCATCCCCAACAATGTCAGTTTCATGCGGCCTTCCCCGGTTTGGCGATTCCGCCGCACTCTGCCTCGGGACACCGATAACCTTCCAACGTCCCGTTCATCCAACTGGTTTTGATCAGTTCGGTGGTCAACCAAAACTTCTTGCCGCATCGAGGGCACTGCAATTGATAGCGCTGCTCCAAATCTGCCAGGCGCTTCCAGATATGGTTTCGATCAGCGTCCGCCACTAGCTGTTCGAACCGTCGAATCCCGGTTTCGACCCTCACAAACATCTGCACGCCACAGGGATCGCAGATCAGATAAGGCTTGCCTTTCTTCGTCGTCCGCACCTCGCGTCCCTCGCCGCAAACACAACACGGAAACAGTCGTAAGCCTCGATTCGCCAATAAAGGTTTCACCTGGACTCCTTCAAACCGCCACGCCGCTGGGCGGTTGGTTGACTCGTCTGCCGTAACTCGGACAACAACTTGTCTGTGGTGCTGACCCATTGATAAGACTTCCGGCCCGCTTTCTGCGGAACCACTCTCACCTCACCGCTTTGTACTAGCCGCTTGAGCACAGTGTGGATCACAGCCAAGGGATTCGAGTACCTGGACAAGTCGAGCTTTCTCGCTTCCATGCTTTTCTTGAGGTCGCCTGCAGTCATGGCAAAGAACGTCTCTTTCAGGATGGCACGCGCTAGGTCCGTGACTCCCACCGTCAGGCCTGCCTTCACGACGCGTTCAACGCGTTTCTCGAAGTGCTTTCGGTCCAGATCGGCGCAAAGGTTTTGCAAATGGCTGACGACAGCCTGGAGCCGAGCCATTTTGTGATCGATCTTCTGGCGTTGCACTAAGCAGCGCGCCAAGTCCTGCTCGGCGTCGAATAAGGCGCGGTGATAGTTCTTGGTGGCCATGTCAAGTAGTATACATAAAATGTGTAAATGCACAATACACATGACATGTGGGATCCGATTCAATTCGGGAAATCGCGCCGCAGAAGCCTGGAGGGCTATCGACCCGGACATGCTGCTAACGTTACGTACGTACGTAACGTTAGAGAGGCTGAGGGGGACCTCCTCGGTATGGGAAGACTGCTCCGCCTAGCTCGTACCTGAACGACGTAGGTATTCCAATCGGGCCTGTCCGCGAGCGGTCAAGCGATAGGCTAGGTGGCCTCTCCGGGAGTTCGGGTATCGTTCTAGCAGACCCTGCCTTTGGAGCCGCCCGAGATAGCTATAAAAGGAGC
Source organism: Terriglobia bacterium (assembly GCA_020073665.1). Taxonomy (GTDB): domain Bacteria; phylum Acidobacteriota; class Terriglobia; order Terriglobales; family Acidobacteriaceae; genus JAIQEU01. The sequence goes on along the minus strand of JAIQEU010000015.1, from coordinate 159,041 downwards.
GCCGGTCGGGAATTGGCCTTAGCAGGTTGCACACATCGTCCGGTCTTAGGAACCTACCGCTTCTTGAGAATATCGTCAACACATGAGATTTAGTCATGGCCTCCCGATCTTCCAGGATGTTCTTGCAGTTGTTTCGGTGTCACACATGCTAGTGTATGATAATTTCATAAAGGCCCTAAACAAAGGGGACTTAAATTTAGAGAAAACTTTAGAGATGAGTTTCTTAATTAACTTTAGCAGCACGCACTAAAACCTGGATAAAGTCTGGCCGAATAAAAACGTCAAGTGCAAATGGAGCGGCCCAGTCAGTTGACGACCAGCGTCAATTGGGCGGGATGACTCAACGTACCTTGGCTGGACACGGCGCTCCCTGTCACCGTAATTGGGTAAGTACCCGACGGAGTCGGGGGACCTTGATTGCCTCCCCCACCTCCTGAACCTCCTCCTCCACAGGATGCGAGAAAAAAGAAGGCGCAGAAAACCGCAAAGACCGCCAGGATACTTCTCCAGCGCCTACGCCCCTTGCCAACGGAGGCTCCCAGAGGAAATCCAAGGAAAACCACGAGCGTGAGCATTCGTGCAACGCCGCCTAGCCCGTTTGAGCGTTTGTCGCTTGGCCGCGTTGGATCAGACATCATCGAAAGCGCAGCAACCGAACTGCCAGTCGTGCTAACGGTGACTGTCGCAGGAGCCGAGTGTATTCCGTCGAGAGCAACGGAATTCGGCGAGACTCTGCAGGTTGCGCCGGACGGCGCACCCGCACAGGACAAGTTGACGCTCTGATTGAAGCCATTTACCGGCGTCACACTAAGGGAATATGTAGCCTTTCCACCCGCATTGACTGTGGCGAAATCCGACGGGGCTGAAATCACAAAATCCGGCCCCTGGACGATCTTGGACATGAAGGCATTAGTGAAGCCACGCAATTGCGGTTGGAATGCGTTGACGGTGGGGAAATCGGCTGCGTCCGTAAATCCCGCTACATAAATGTTCCCGGAAGCGTCCAGGGCAACTCCGTCCGCGTGCTCATTACCGAATCCTCCGCTGCCGCCTCCGAGATACGTGGAGAAAACTAGCTGCGAGCCGGAGCTATCCAACTCAGAAACAAAGGCATCGAATTGTCCCGCATAATTCGCTTGCAGCGGGTTCTGGACGGGAAAATTGGGCGACTGCGTATCTCCCGCCAGGTAGGCGTTTCCGGTTGCGTCAGCTAGTATCGCATTGCCGTAGTCAAAGCTGCTCCCGCCGAGAAATGTCGAGTAAATAAGGCCGGACCCATCGCTTCTGAACTTGGTGACGAACGCATCGAGAGAGGCGCCCCCGCCCTGAACCGTCTGAAACGATCCTGGCGTTATGGGGAAGCCGGTCGATTCGCCAACCCTCCCCGTGACTATGGCCTCTCCCGCAGGATCAGCAGCGACCGCGTCAACCTCACCACCATCGAGATACGTCGAATAGAGCAAGGTGGTACCCGATGGACTGAACTTTGAAACAAATGAGCCGTGGCAGGTGCCCAAGGCGATCACACAGGTTGTTTCAAATGCACCCGGAGTAACTGGAAAGTCTGTGGAAGGCGCAAGTCCAGCAACATAAATATTCCCTTGGGGATCGAGGGCAACCCCCCCCAGAGGAGTCGAATTTGGTTATGAAGCCGTCAAAATATCCTCCATCCGCCCCGTGAACCGGCTGTAGCGCGTTGACGATCGGAATGGCGCCGGCACCCGCGATACCTGTCACAATGGCCTCCCCGCCGTTATCCACCGCAATTCCAGACGGCTGGGTGCCGTTCCCCACGTAGGTTGAAAATATCAGGGCCGATCCATCCGGACTCAGCTTCGATAAGACGACTGAGGGCACGATCGCCGTTGGTTGAAACGCATTGACAATGGGAAAATCAGTCGAGAACGTTTGACTGGCCAAGTAAGCGTTGCCTGAAGAATCGACCGCGATGGCGCGGGCTTCGTCGGGACCGTTCCCACCGAGCAACGTTGAGTAGATCAGTTTTGACCCATCCGAGCTGAACTTGGACACATAGAGGTCACCCATCCCGCTCAAACTCGTCTGGAACGCCCCAGGCGTCAGGGGGAAGTCTGGAGAATTGGTTCCGCCAAACAGGTAAATGTTCCCGGAAGAGTCGATGGTCATTGCGTTGGCGCCATCGCTAATGCTGCCACCGAAGTATGTCGAGAAGCTAAACGCTGGATCGATCACCAGGGGTTCCGTCCGGTCGTACTGAGGTAAGTCGAAGCCAACCTGCAAGGCTGAAGTCGAATTTCTCTGCTTCAGAACGAACTTCCCGCCGGCAAGGAGACTGCAGCGCGAGTTGGGCCTGCTTGGGCTTCCTTCTCCAGAGCTCCCTACGACGCACCCGCTGCCTTGGTAAATCAGGGGCTTTCGCAGAACAGGACCTACGCGGGTACCGGTAAGCACCAGGTCCCCGGTTGGAGACACGACCGAGCGCACAGACTCGTCCACACCCTCGATCGAAAACCCGATTACCTCAGGATGCGCCCCAGGAGAAACCACAAAGTCATATTCCGGCTGACCCCCGCTCGCGTAGTACACAAGATCGATTCCGGGATAAATACCGGTGTACCAAACTTGGTTAAACTGCGGCACGTGGACGTGCCATTTCTTAGGATCCTGACCGCGCATGTAGTTTGTGTACGCCGACAGCCTATCCCTGCCTCTCGGTGTTGCCTCAGGGTTCGAGCCAATCAGGATCATGCGGAAGGTGCCGAAACGATTTACGCAGTTCGTTGATGACAATCTGGCGCTTGATTCTGGAAAACAATCGCTCTGACGCGATCCATGGGGATCTTCGTGTCGGGGTAGATCCGGGTAGCGAATCGTCGCGAGCACTCCCGTCTGGGTCAAGAACAATGTGTAGCCACGCCCGCGAAAGAGGTAGGTTGCTTCTGAACTCGTCTGGCCGACGTTCAATTCAAATGGATTCGGCGTCTTGAGCCGGTGCAAGGACTCCTGAGCAGCCCATGTCCCTCCCGCTCCGTGAGACGAAACGCTAGGGAGCGATTGTTGATTGGCGAAGACAGTTGATGCGATCGCTACTCCAAACAGAAGAAAGAACGGCGCGACTGGGGATGATCGATTCATCATAGCGATACATTGTCGGTCTGTGACGCTACTCGAAAGCTCAGAAGCTAGGTACCCGGCTCCGCAAGACCTGTATCAGCAGAAACCAGATCGATATTTGTACGATACCCCCGTTCGCTGACGGCTTCAAAGTCTGAAGAGAACTACCATGAACGCGATCAACAGGAAGAAGCACACTCACTTCTAGCGCAGTAACTAAGATATGACGTTTTGTCCGACGGAAACCGCGCCAACGATTTCGAACCGTCCAAATGCACAAGCTCAAATAAGCGGTTCCGAACGCTATTCGAGCTACCACTTTCCATGTTATCAGGCGCAAAGTAAACTCGATTAGATCCATTTCGGACCTCGCACCTAGTGCGCCGCCCCGCGCGCGCAGTTAAGCACCAAAGCGCCAGACAGTCCCAAATCTAGCACGCCTTTGGCCTCTCCCAAGGCTTTGGTAAACTTGGACCAGAAGCCCGGGCTGCCCTTTCCTACCCCAATGACGAGAAGTGGCGAACACGGTTAATGTGGAACTTCAATCAGCTCCCTCTATTCTTCTCTTTTTTACCGTTGATGCTCGCGCTCCGGACTAGAAAGGTCACTTGTGATCCAAGTACTTCGGAGCCAGGGTGGTGCGCATTCTTCCATACAGCTGGTAACAATTCGCTTGCATCTCGACAGCCCCAGATCCAACTTAGGCAGTGTAGGTTTAAGTCAAAAGCCTCATTTCTCTTAATCGCGTCAACATTAGGCGTAAGATGAACAACCACCTTTTTGGGATGTCCCCCAGCATCTTGGCCCCCGAACAGCACCTTGTAACCGTCGCCTACGTCGTAATATTCGGAACCATTAGAATCATCCTCAACGCTGGCAACGCTGACGATTTCATCCGCATTTCCATAAATCAGACGTTGAAAGTAGTATGAAAAGCCTCGCCGCTCCGAGAGTAGTTCCAGCCCCAAATGTACAGTGCGACCCTTGTTGATAAAAAAAGCTACTCCAAGGGCTGCCCGCGGTAGCGGTAAGAAGCTAAACCTCGCCAACTCCTCGTTGGTAATCCCAATCTTGATGGCGCAGGAACTAACTAGACAGCTCCGCTCGTCTGGCAAATCGGCGCCATACTCTTGTGCAAGCAGGCGAACCGCGTGCAAGTTCTCATCTCCTACTCGAATTGATCGAACCTCCGACAATAGTCGTTGGGCCTTAAGTCTGATGCGGACTCCCTGAAACAAAAACAACGAGAAAATGGCGACAGCACAAAGGGCTACACCGGACGCAACTAGCCGACCAACGCGGAGCCCTTTTATTCGCAATTGTCCCCCTTTGTTCCTGCTACTCTAATTGTCGGATATTCTTTTACGATTGTCTGAGCGTTCAAACTAACCGTATGGCCATTGATCATTCGCTCTATCGGAATTAAAGATCCTGAATCCTTGGGTTTGAGTGCAATCATGAAACTCTGAACCTGTGTTATTGGTGGAATTCCTAACCCAACAGTTATGGTATCGTGGAATCCGTTCTTGTCTGGCTGACCTGTAAATGTGCTGCCTGTCGGCTGAAGAATGACTTCATGCACATAGTAATCTCCCAATACTTTACCGCCATTCCGACCAATGATTGTGTAGTCGATATGACGAGCGTACATGTCACAGAAGTCCTTGGTTGGCTTTAAATGTAGATCCTTGGTTGGAGAGTCAGGCAGTCCAAGTGCCTCGACAAGAAAATCATAGTCTCGGCCGCTGAACTGACTTCTGAGGCCCACGTAGTCGTAAGAAAAGCCCTCCGCCGTATAAGAAACGGTCGCCAGTTCGGCGTCTCCCGTGGGGCCAACAACCGTACGGGCTCCGCAGTAGTTATTTGGACACACCGCCGCCGCGCCATCTTGCAGGAAGCCGGAGAGCAACCCGCAATCTGTGTCGACGCCCTCCACCACACATTCCTGCGACGGAAAATCGCCGGAGTTTCCGCTCCCAACGCCGAGTCGCTGCGGGCAATCCGTTCCCCAGCATCGAATTAGGCCAAGAGGGTCAACCGCAGACAGCGGATTGTTGGACACGTAGGCATACCTGTTCCACGTCTGCGGGTTCGTCAAGCTTACCGCCCCGAGCCCCGCCGGGTCGGGATTAATCCAACGTCCCGAAACCGCATGATATTCACGATAGAGGAAATCGTACAGTCCTGAAACCGTGTCCTGATTCTGCCCGGTGAAATCCAGGTCCATTGTTCCCGAGTCTGCGTAGTCCTCACCATACGGAGCATACGCCACGTCGAAATATTTAGTCCGGGTCGGTGTGGAGGCAAAGCGTGAACTCCCCAGCCAGTCCGCGTGGCGGTAATAGGCCAGCGTCCCCGTCGATCCGTACACCGCGGTTCCTCCGCCAGGCAAGGGAACAAACGCCTTCGAGAGTGTCTGCCCGGTCATAAGCGCCAGCTTACCACCGCCGGGCCCATACACGATCTGAGTATAGCTCGTGCCCCTCGCCTGCTCCACCATTCGTCCAAAGGCGTCGAGCGTCAGGTTCACCGTGTCCACCGATACCGGTCTGTTCTCCGAATCCCAAGTGTAGGTATTGAAACTGTCGTTGTTCAAGTCGCCGTTGTTGTTGTAGCTCAAGCCTGGCAAGGACAGGAATTTGTTCGTTGCCTGGTCATACCCTGGCTGGAACGAACTCGTACCGGTCTTCGTGACATTGCCGAAGGGATCGAAGCTGAAGGTCTGGCTCCAGGAGGACCCGCAGTTGGCGCTCGTGGAGCGGGCCAAGTCGTCATAGCCGAACGTGCAGGTTTGATTGTTTACGGTGTTGAAGGGGTCCGTAATCGCCAGCTTGGCCAGCGTGCCGTTTGCGTTCCAGGTGAGGTTGCCCTGCACGGTTTGCGGAGTCGCGCCAACGATGAAGTTGTACTGGAGCAAACGACCGGTATTCGGATCGTAGCTGAAGGTGTCCTTGTCACCCGAACCCAGAACGACCTGAGTCAGTGATCCAATTGGCTGCCCAGTTCCGTTCGCGGTCGTGTAAGTGACGCCTGTCACTGGATTCTGCCCCGACGACGCCGTGACGCTGGTGACTCGTCCTTCTCCCTCCAAGCCCACCCCATTGGTCGCGCCATAATAGAACGTCGGGAGGCCGGTCAAATTACTTCCCAGCGCGTTTACGGCTCCGTGAGCCCAGTAGGAGGCACTCACGTGATAATAGGGTGTTCCCGAATGGGGAGTGGACTCGTATGTGTCGAGAACTTCCCCTCGCGCCGAATAGCTGAAAATGAGGTCTGTCTTCTTCGGAGTGCATGAGCCTGAAGACGGGCAGGTGTATGCCTCTGCCAGCCGCCCTTTTGTGTTTAAGAGACTGTAACCACCGGCCGTCGCCGCGTCATACACAAAGTATTTCGGGTCGCTACTGGAGTGGTTTGGCCCGGCGGGATACGTGACGCTGGTGAGCCGATGCAGGGCATCGTAGGTGTAGCAGATCGTATTCCCCTGCGCATCATACTTTTTCACCAGATCGCCGTTGTATGGACCGGGGCAAGCCACGCCCGGAGTCGACGGCGCGGAGTCGTAGAAATATTGGGTTTGCCCGTTCTCGGGATTTGTCTCCGAGGTCAACCGCCCCAGCATGTCGTGAACGTAGGTTCGGCTTTGAGAAGTTCCGCCTCCCGCCTGCGAGTTCTGGGTGACAATCAGCGAATTGTAGGAGGGGGCGATAGTGTCATAGCTGTATTGAGTCCAGTAACCAGTGGCGCCAGCATGCTGATTGCACGGCCCGTTCTGGTTACCGCCGTTGATTTCACATACGGAGATCAAGCGACCCAGTCCGTCGTACTCCATCTGGCTGCGCTTGGTGTTCTCCGAGGCCGGAGCGGGTGGCACGGTAGGGGCCGGCGCGATTTCCCGGTACACGTCATTCTGGTTGTAGGTAAGATTTGCGATTCCTCCGCCGCCATCAATGACCTGAGTGGGGCGGCTCATCGCGTCGTAGTAGGTCGTCGAGGAGATGGGCGTATTCTGCGGCGGACCTGGCGAGGCGGCAGTGGCAACATACGGCACCGTGGTCTGGTATGGCCGCCCGAGGCTGTCGTACACCTGTTTCACGGTGTCGTAGTTGGTCGCCGTTTGCGCCTGTTTCTGTTGCGTGTACTGCGAGCGACCCAGGGAATCCAACTGACTGAGGCCATCCACAGTTGAAGTCGTGCTGTTGAAGTTGAGGTAGCCCTCGCTCTTGACCAAGCTTGTGTATGTAAAGTGTGTGATGTTCAGTAGCGGATCTTTTGAGCTTTCGGGACGCCAAAAATCCGGGTCGGTCGTGTAGTTGACGTAGGAAATACTGCCGTTCGCGTCAGTGGAGGAGGTCGTCACTCCACCTACGCAGTTCCACGTAAAGGATGTGGAGAAATTGAACGGAACACTGAGTGCGTTGGTGAGAAGGCTGTGTCCGCAGTTGCCATACGTGAAACGTGTTTGCGCTCCGTTCGCGTCGGTAGCCTGGTAAACCTGACCGGTATCGTAATGTATGGCTGTGCTGGTCAGATAGGAACTTGCCGTCACGTAGCGCTTGACGGTCGTAGCGTTTCCGCGACACTTGCTGAAACCCGGAGTGCAGCTTACTGCCACAAGCGAGGCCGCGCCGGACGTTTGCAATGAGCCTTGGTCCTCATCGTAGGTATATTCCGTCTTCGCCTTGAGGTTCCCGCTCCCGTCGGTCACGGTCACAACGGACGGATGGTCAACGATGCCATTCCCCAAGGTAGTGTCATAGTCGATGTGCGTATGGCGAGTGGGGCTAGAGGCACCGAAGTCGTACACGTAGGCATCCGTCACCAGACCACCGGATCCGTTTGAAAAGTTGCTGTTGTAGACAGTGTCCGTCTCGGCCCACGGGCCTCCATTGAGCCTGCGGAATACCGTCACCTCTGTAATGCCTGTCGTTGGAACCGTAGCGGTGGGACACAGCGTTGGATCCAGGTTTCCGTTGTAGCAGGTGGCCACTTCCTCGAGGGGCGTGCCTGATGCCCCTCCCTGGTACACTTTGCGCTGCACCTCGAATCCTTTGTAAAAGTCAGTCACAGTTACATTTCCCTGGGGATCGGTCACAGTCGTGGTTGAGCTGGTTATCGTGTTGCCTGAGGAACTGTTCACCACCCGACTGTAGTGCCACGTCCCATCCGGAGTGGCGCGGTCGAATCCCATGGTGCTTCCATCGATACAGGAAATACCCTTGCCGGTATCCCCTCCCGTGTAGGTATAGGTTATTGTGCCGCCAGTAGGCAGCCTGACCTGCTTCAGACGAGCATTCGTATTGTTACTTCCTGAAGACGTGGCTTCGTAAGTGAACTGATAATACGAAGAATCCGGCAATGTCACTCGATCCAGCAAGTAGTCGTTGTTCTCCGAGAATGCGACCGAGTTGGGGCAACCGAAGGCTGTTTGGACGGTCTTCGTAATGTACGTCGCCACTACAGGTGCGGCCACTCCGGATGGGCTTGTGTAGGTGAAGGAAATTCCGGGAGTTGGCACACCACCTGTGGAAGTCAGTACCGAGGTCCCATAGTTGTCTGTGACATGATCAATTTGGAAGCTGGTCGTGCTCCGAGTGGTAACGGTTATGCGGTTGCCGTTGGAGTCGGTTGCGGTATAGTTGGGCCCACCCGCGACATTGTTGCCGCCGTCCATCACCAAGGGGTGAATCACGGTTCCATCCCTCATGGTTATCCGTACTTATTGGCGTCTTTACTCTGACACAACGCATTTCTTCGCAGACGCCGGCGCAGAACAGACGCATCGTGATTGCCGCGAACACGGTGCTCGATGGCAAGGGCCACATGCTGCACGACACTCGCATCGTGGTCGAGGGCTCGAGAATTGTGGCCATTGATCCGAAGGCTGGGCCGGTGGATTACGACTTGCGTGGCCTGACGGCATTGCCGGGTTGGATTGACGCGCACGTGCACATCACCTGGAGCTTTGGGCCGGACGGCAAAAATGCTGGACAAGGAGGAACAACACCGGCGAGTGCGTATGCCTCCGCCTCGAATGCCTGGCTGACGTTAATGGCAGGATTCACCACCGTCCAAAGCGTCGGTTCGCCCGTTGACGTTCCCTTGCGTGACGCCATCGCGAACGGCCTGCTCCCCGGCCCCCGCATCCTGACGGCTGCGGAGGCGCTCGCGGGGCGCGGCGAGCAGACGGGGACGCCGGAGGAGATCCGCGCCTTCGTGCGGAAACAAAAGGAAGCAGGGGCGGACCTGATCAAGATCTACGCATCCGGGGGCATGACCCGGGGCGCGATGACGATGTCACAAGAGCAATTGAACGCGGCCTGTGATGAAGCCAGGAAACAGGGCCTGCGCACGCTCGTGCATGCCTTTCGAGATGCAGTTCGCGCCGCAACTTTGGCCGGGTGCACGGAAGTCGAGCACGGTCTCGGGGCATCGGACGCCGATCTGAAATTGATGGCTGAACACGGGACGTACCTCGATCCGCAAGCTGGGTTGTTGCTTGAAACCTATCTCCAGTACAAGGACAGGTATCTCGCCGCACCCTACTATACGGAAGAGGGCTTTGCGGCGATGAAAGGGCTGATCCCGGCGCATCAGGAATTCATTCGACGAGCCGCGCGCATCCCGGGGCTCAAGATGGTTTACGGCACGGACGCGGTGGCGGGTGCGCACGGCCGCAATGCGGAGGATTTCATCAACCGCGTGCGCGATTGCGGAGTCGACCCCATGGCGGCGATGGTCTCGGCTAACTCGCTGGGAGCGGAAGCGCTGGGCATGGGCGATCAGATCGGCACGATTGCGCCCGGCCTGCAGGCGGACATCATCGCGCTCGATGGCGACCCACTGAAAGACATTACGGCGGTGAGGCGGGTGGTATTTGTAATGAAGGGCGGCGTGGTTTACAAAAACGCCGCGCGCGGCGCGATTCCTGTTCATGCGGGTGTCCAGCCTTGATTCGAGGCTAGGACCGGGTTCTCTATCCGAGTTCGGAACTCGACTGTGACCACGATGGCCGAGGGTAGGCGCTTAAGTCTGTTTCTAATCAAAGAAACATGACGTGGTCAAATCGCCGCATCCTCACGATCGGGAGCTATTTTCCGGTGTTCAGCAATATGCTCACCGTCTGGCCGATCTGGTTGGCCACGGCTAGATCCTGGGCACCGTCGCCGTTGAAATCTCCAACGGCAAGGGCGACCGGACGGGTTCCAGTGGTGTAATCGACAAACGGCTGGAGGGTGCCGTCACCGTTTCCCGCTAAAACATCGACGCCGTTGAGGAAGTCACCGTTTCCGGCCTCGTTGATGGTAACCGCCAAGTCAGCCTTGCCATCACCATTGAAGTCGCCTACCACGATGGACGAGCCGAACGATTCGATTGGAAAGTCCAGGTGCGTGGGGAAGGTGCCATCGCCTTTGCCCAAGAGCACACTTACCTGCAGAGAGGACACGTGGACTACGGCAAGATCCAATATACCGTCCCCATTAAAGTCTCCTACGGCTATGGAGCGGGTGCCCTGGCTTCCCAAGTCGGCGTGAGGTTGGAATGTTCCGTCGCCCTTGCCCAAGAGGATGCTTACCGCGCTGCCGAACAGCGCCGAATCGGCAACGGCCAGATCAAGTTTGCCGTCGCCGTTGAAGTCGCCCACCGCAATGGAGTGCGGCTGAGCTGCGGTGGGGACATCCATGTGGGGCTGGAATGAACCATCGCCCTTGCCTAGCAGGATGCTCACGCTACTGCCAGCGAAGTTCGCAACTGCCAGGTCGGGTATGCCGTCGCCATTGAAGTCACCTACGGTGACAAACTGGGGAGCGCTGCCGACCATGTTGTCGTGGCGAAAGTGGAACGTGCCGTCGCCGGCGCCCAGAAGGATGCTTACGGTGCCACTGCCAGAATTTGCCACAGCCAGATCGGTGACGCCATCGCCGTTGAAATCGGCAGTGATGACCGAATAGGGCTTACTTCCTGTGGGGTAATCGACACGCTGAGCGAAGGTGCCGTTGCCCCGGCCCAGCAGTACGCCCACGGTGTTGCTGCTCGCACTGGCTTCTGCCAGATCGGAATTACCGTCGTGGTTAAAGTCCGCGACCGCGACAGACTGAGGACGCATGCCCGATCTATAGTCCAGCCGCGAGCGGAAGGTACCATTTCCATTGCCAATAAGCACGCCAACCGAGTTGCTATCGAAGTTGGCGACTAGCAGGTCAGCTTTTCCGTCGGCATTGACGTCTGCAATGGTTCCAGCGAAGGGGACGTTGCCGGTCCCAAAGTCGCCACCGATGCGGAAGGTTCCATCGCCTTTGCCTAACAGCACGAGCGCCGAACCGGAATAGAATCCGGCCACGGCGATGTCGGGGATTCCGTCTCCATCCAAATCTCCGAGCGCCGCAAACCAGGGTTCCCTTCCGGTGAAGTAATTCGTGGGATTGCCGAATGTGCCATCACCATGGCCTAGCAGGATGCTTACGGAGCTGGTTTGGTTCGCCACCACCAGATCCGATACGCCGTCGCGATTGACGTCTCCCACGACAACGAAGTCGGGGGCCTTTCCGGTGGGGTAGGGGACAGGACTCTGAAAGCTGCCGTTGCCGTTGCCGAGGAGGACGTTCACGTTCGTGCCATTAACGTCGGGAATGACCAGATCAAGTTTGTGGTCCCCGTTGAAATCTGCGACGGCCACGTGAATGGGATAGGCCCCTGCCGGGTAATTGACATAGGGTTGGAAGGTGCCGTCGCCATTGCCGAGCAGGATACCGACGGCGGAATCAGCGGGGCTGGTGACCGCCAAGTCGGCTTTGCCATCGCCGTTGAAATCTCCTACGGCGACTGCGGTAGAGATTTGTCCGGTGGCATAGTCCACGCGAGGCTGAAACGTGCCATCCCCGTTGCTCAGCAATATGCTGAGGCCGAGAGTCATACGGGTATCGGCGCGATTCACGACTGCGAGATCGAGTTTGCCGTCGCCGTTGAAGTCTCCCACGGAGATCGACTGAGGAAGCTCGCCCAGGCCGTAGCTCACTTGCTTTTGGAAGGTGCCGTCGCCATTGCCGATTTGTACGGAAAGCGTGCCCAGGCCGCCTATGCAGCCGGGGGCGCAATAGTTGGCCGCGGCAATATCAGGCTTGCCGTCGCGGTTGAAGTCGGCCACAACCAGCGTACGGGGGCCGGGGTTGGTGGCGTATTCCGGTGCCTCCAGAAATTGGCGAGTAGCGGCTAACGCGGCTCCGACCAGAAACTGTAGTGAGATCAGGCAAGCTACAACCTTCAGCGGTCGGCGCACAGCCGTAGTAGTAGGGCGCCGGGATTTCAAAACACGCCTCCTAATATATTGAGTAGCGTCAGGACCGGAGCTGCGCAGGCAGAACAAACGTTTCCAGCAATCAGGCTTGCGGGCAGGATCACGCTTCCTGAGGCCGCGGGGGGACGCGCACCGATGGTTCAGCCACAGTCGAGTGCAGAGTTTCTCCCGGATGAGAAACTATGTCAACTCGAAAGCCGCGTACGGGGCCGGATCCTGCAGGAGCCAGGCAAGCATTTTCACATTCTTGCGGTTGATTCCAGTGGCGAAGACAAGGCGTTTCTGCGAGATAGACCCGTGGCAGCGCGGAGCGAATCCTCGCAAGCAATAGGTTGCCTGATCGTGCACTTTTTTCTTCGAACGCATGCGGTCCCTAAGACATCTGAGCTGTGGCGCTTAGGGGAGCAACGAAACTTCTTGCTTTGAGATGGTGTTCTTAATTGGAGAGGGAGAAACGACCATGAAACCCAACATGTGGATCACCCGGACGGCCCTGGCGGTGGCACTAGCGATGTTGTGGTTCAGCCCCGCAGTCGTGCGGGCGCAAGATGATGACCCTCCAGGCAGAGTTGCACGCATGAATTATGTGGAGGGTGCGGTCTCGTTCCAGCCAGGCGGGGAGGGCGACTGGCTGACGGCGGTGCCGAACCGTCCCCTGACCAGCGGCGACAATGTGTGGACGGATCGCGGCTCGCGCGCCGAGTTGCACGTAGGCTCAACGGCGCTGCACCTGGGGCCGGAAAGCAGCTTGACCTTTCTCGACCTGAACGACCGCGCGCTGCAACTGCGATTGGCACAGGGCTCGCTCGTGGTGCGGGTGCGTCATCTCGACGATGAAGACACCTTCGAGGTGGATACTCCAAACCTGGCGTTCACCATCCTGCGCACCGGTGAATACCGGATCGACGTTAACCCAGCGGGAGACACAACGGTCATCACCGACTGGCAGGGGCAGGGCGAAGTAACCGGAGGTGGCTACTCATTCCGCGTGCTTGCCGGACAGCGGGCCCGCTTTACCGGAACGGACGACCTCCGGCATGACCTGGAGTCAATCGCGGCGTACGACGCTTTTGAGAACTGGGCTGTGGAGCGCGACCGGCGTGAGGATCGGCTGGCGAGCGCAAGCTACATCTCAGAAGAGATGACTGGATACGACGACCTTGATGACTACGGTCAATGGAACTACGTGGCCGACTATGGCAACGTGTGGGTGCCGCGTGGCCTTCCGCAAGGATGGGCGCCCTATCGCTACGGGCACTGGGTGTGGGTCGCGCCTTGGGGCTGGACCTGGGTAGAGGATGAGCCGTGGGGATTTGCTCCGTTCCACTACGGGCGCTGGGCCAACGGTCCCACCGGCTGGTTCTGGGTACCGGGGCCAGTAGTGGTGCGTCCGGTGTACGCGCCGGCTCTGGTGGCATTTGTCGGAGGGGTCGGTTTTGAGTTGGCTGGCGGACCCGCGGTGGCCTGGTTTCCACTCGCCCCGGGTGAAGTGTTCGTTCCGTCATACCGAGTCAGCCGCACTTACGTGGAGCAGGTGAATATCACCAATACGCGGGTGAACGTGACCCAGGTGACGAACGTCTACAACACCTTTATCAACAACTCGAACACTCGAATCGCTTACCGGAACCAGCGGCTGGCGAGTGCGGTCACGGCGGTTTCACGGGAAGCATTCGTGAATGCCCGACCGGTGGCCAAGAGCCTGGTGCGGGTAGACGAAAGGCAGTTAGCTGAAGCTCCGGCGACGCACCTGCCGCCGGCGCAACCGACGCGGGCGAGCGTGATGGGTGCGGGCGGCCAAGCGAAGGCCAGGCCTCCGGCAGAAGTAGAAAGGCGCCAAGTGGTGGCGAGCCGTGCTCCGGCGACGCCAAGGCCGGTGTTCGGCGAACAATCGCCCGGCGAACGTCCGAACCCACGGTCCGAGGCACCGGCGCAACCGATGCCGGAAGCGAGAAACGTTCCGCGGCCACCGGACACAAATCGCGATGCGGCGCCGGAGCAACCTCCGCCGGACCGGACCCGTGGCACAGATCGTAACCCTGCGCCACGGCCACCGGACGTGAACCGCGGAGAGCAACCGGCAGCGCCGGCGGCGGATCGAACCCGTGGCCCGGATCGTAACCCTGCGCCGCGACCTCCGGACACGCGGGAAGAACCTAACCAGCAGGGTTGGTCGCATCCGTTGGCGAAGCCTGCGCCTCCGGTGAAAGAGAGGAGCCCGCAGCAGTCGCAGCAGGAAGAACAGAAAGTTCGCGAATGGCAGCAGCATCAGGCTCCGCCGGCGCACGACAATCCTCCGCCGCGGGGCGGGGACCGGCCGCAGGGGTCGGAACCGCCTCACAACCAGCAATAGTGTTGACTGGAGGGCGGCCGACCGATGTTGAGCCAGATCCAATAGGGAAATGCGGAGGGGGTGAATCCAAGGCACAACGATGACAGCAGTGTGGAACGCAGTTATGCCAACCCGAGTAAGCTGAACGCCAGGACCGCAAGCACCACCACGGTGAACAGGACGTACAAGCGGTCGCGCTCGGCGGCAAACCCAAAGATGGAAAAAGCGACACGGGCCACGGGGGTTGCGATGAGCAGCAACAATCCCAACTGGATGATGGCGCGACTGTGCAGGCCCCTGGCGCCACGCACGATGCCGTGGAGACTCCGCAGGTCTGAAGGCTCGCCATAGAAAATCCGGTAGTTGGCGGGCGAAAGGCCATGTCGCACCAGGTAAATGGCCGCGCCACACAAGACCACGAAGGCGGAAAGAGATACGCCGGTACGAAGCAGGTTCCCAACAATGTCTTCAATCCGTTGGTCGGTCCAGAGTTTCTTGACCAGCATTTCACAAGCCTCCTGTTACTCCCTTGTAGAGCATCTCGATTCCGAGAAGCACGATCACCAGGCTGAACACGATGCGCAGCCATTTGGTCTCCGCCTGGACCAGGATGCGTGCGCCAACCAGAGAGCCGGCAAGCACTCCCAGCATGACTGGCATGGCGAGGCCGGGATCGATGTAACCGCGGTGCAAGTACACCCCCGCGCTGGCTGCGGCAGTGACGCCGATCATGAAGTTGCTGGTGGTGGTCGAAACCTTGAAGGGGATCTTCATGGCCTGGTCCATGGCCAGAACTTTCATTGCGCCGGAGCCGATGCCGAGCATTCCCGACAGGGCTCCTGCTCCAAGCATGATGCTGAACCCGGTGGGCACATTCTGGACATTGTAGCTTCGAGTCCCTGCCCCCTCGGGGAAGTCGCCGTTCATTCGAAGTCGAGTGGCCAGAGGATCGGGAGGCAGATTGCGCTGCTCCGGGGGACGGGGGCTGCGCGAGAGATAGGCGGAGCCGATGAGGACCAATCCGAAGATGATGGCAATCACGTCGGTTGGTACGCGCACGGCAAGGAACGCTCCCAGCAAGGCGCCAAGGGTGGTAGCAATCTCAAGAAACATGCCGATGCGAATGTTGGAAAATCCTTCTTTCACATAGGCGGCAGCGGCGCCGGAGGAGGTGGCAATCACGGAGACCAGGGAAGCGCCGATCGCATAACGGATGTCCACCTTGAAAACCAGGGCTAGCAGGGGGACGAGAACGACTCCTCCCCCGAGACCAGTCAGCGATCCCAGGAGGCCGGCAACCAGCGAACCGAGCCAGACCAGGACGGTGAATTCCAGAATATTCATCGAACCTCGACATGAGAAATGGTGTGGCCAACAGTGTAACAAGCAGGGTCAGGATTTTGCCTTTTGCGGGCTGCGTAGCCGGTAGGCGGGGTGCGCATCCGCGAGGACCTCGGCGGGGAAGGACCTCTGGCACCCGGGGCGGCGAAGCGGGTTATCATCGAGATCAGAATCTAACCGCTAACAGATGGGAGCATGCGATGAAGGGTAAGGTGGTGCTTGTCACCGGGGCCAATGGCGGCCTGGGAAACTATGTTACGCAAGCTTTTCTGGATGCCGGCGCAACCGTGGTCGGCGTATCGCGGAAGATTCAGCAGTCCGATTTTGGCAGTCCAGCGTTTACCGCGGTGGCGGCGGAGATTTCGTCTGCCGAAGGAGCGAGGGGTGCTGTCGACAAGGTGATCGCGAAGTTTGGCAGGATCGATGTGGTGGCGCACACGGTGGGCGGATTCGCCGGTGGACAGCCGGTCGCGGAAACCGACGACGCGACCTTTCAACGCATGTTCGACATGAACCTGAACAGCGCGTTCTATCTCTTGCGCGCGGTGATCCCGCACATGCGCAAGGCCGGGAGCGGGCGCATTATTGCCATCGGCAGCCGGGCGGCGCTGGAGCCGGGCGCAGGCGTCGGGGCTTACAGTGCTTCGAAGGCAGCACTGGTTTCGCTGATTCGCACGGTGGCGACCGAAAACAAGGATGCAGGGATGACCGCGAACGTGATTCTCCCCGGCACCATGGATACGCCGGCGAACCGGAAAGCGATGCCGGGCGCGGACACCAGCAAGTGGGTGCAGCCGGCAAGCGTGGCCAGCCTGATTGCATGGCTGGCGGGCGATGCCGGCAAAGACGTGAATGGCGCGGTGATTCCCGTGTATGGCAGCGATGTCTGAGTCTGTGGCCACAGCGTTCGCCTACGCGCCGACGGCATATGTCGGTTTGGGACTGGTGTTTGCAGGTACGTTGGTGGGGCGCGTGAAGGCGCGATCGACCGTGGGACTTACGGTAGGCTTGAAGGCATGCCCTGATACCACCCTTGAGGTTTTTCGCAGCCGGCCAGAGTCAATACCATTTCCCGGGTGACGTTGGCGGCCAGCTTGCGATCGTCGAAGCGCTTGGCTTCGGAGGCGAACTGGACGCGAGCGCGTACACCACGGCGGGACAGCAGCCGCAGCAGGTGGGGCAAGAACGTCATGCCACCCCAATAACAAATGTCATTGGCGACTGAGCCGTCGTCGGCCTGGTAGCTGATGTGGGCGGAGGAGACCGGCGCGCCGGCTGCCACGGCGGCTTCGAACAGAGCCGGCCGGAAGGGCAGGACACTGCTCCCATCGGAACTGGTGCCTTCGGGAAACAGGACCAGGACGGAGCCGGAGGAAAGGGCCTGCAGCATTTCGTCTTTGGCGCGCTGAGTGTCGGTGGTGCGGCTGCGGTCGACGAAAACCGTGCCGCTCATCGCCGCCATGGCGCCAAACATTGGCCAGGAGCGGACTTCTTTCTTGGCCACAAAAGCGCAGGGAGAAAGAGCGCTGAAGACGAGAATATCGAGATAGCTAAGGTGGTTCGCGACCAGCAGGCCGCGCGACGGGAAATTGCCCTGGACATCAATGGGGATGTGCAGGCGTTGCAAAGCAGTGCGGCAACAAATGTGCAGCCATTGGGCGCGGCGCCCAGCAGACAACGGGCCGGCGGACCTGAGCAGCAGATATTGTGCCCGGTACTGCAACGCGGTGCCGATCAACACGCACAAACGCCACAGCGTCCGCGGCCATTGCGTGATGGGAGTCGCGTTATCGCTCATGGCTTGAAGAAGTGGGCACGCCAAAGAAGGTATAGCACATTGGTGGAGCGATGGTCACGGAGGATGCAGACCCTACCGAGATCACTCACAGGATCGTGCAAGGGCGCGTGGGCGGACTTTCTAAGGAACTTCTCCGAGGTACCTGGCGGCGACACTCTCTTTCAACTGCAGCAAGTCCCACAGGTTGCCGTAGAGGTCGTAGAACACGGCGACGGTCCCGTAAGGTTCCTCGCGCGGCGGCCGGCAAAATTTCACATCGTGGGCCTGCATTGCACGGTAGTCACGCCAGAAATCATCGGTGTGCAGAAAGAGAAAGACGCGCCCGCCAGCCTGGTTGCCGACGCGGCTTGCCTGCTCGGAGGTTGACGCCCGGGCGAGAAGCAGGCTCGTACCATGAGAACCGGGTGGCGCCACCAGCACCCATCGCTTGCCTTCACCCAAGTCAGTGTCCTCAATCACCCGGAAGCCCAGGGCGTTGGTGAAGAACGCCAGGGCTTCATCGTATTCCCGGACGACCAGAGCGACATGGCCCAGTGTCTGCATAGTCAGCCCTCATTGCACCTCTGCGAAACCCGCTGGTTCGAGCCGACGGCAGCCCGGGACGCGGGCGCTACCTCTTCAATCCAATCATGGCTTGTCCTAGGGCCAGGCCGCCGTCGTTCGGGGGAACCAGGCGGTGCGTGAGGATGCTGAACCCAGCTTGCTGCAGGCGTTCTTTTGCAAACTTCAGAAGCAGCACGTTTTGAAAAACCCCTCCGGTAAGTGCGACCAGTTTGTTCCCGGTCTGCTTTCGCAAGCGAGTGCAGACTTCCGCAATGCACCCGGCTACCGCGGTGTGGAACCGGGCTGAAATCAGAGGTCGAGAGACTTGGCCTCGGAGATCCGTAACGATGGACTGCAGGACCGGCGCGGGATCGATCGCAACTTCTCCTTCTCCTCCTTCGAGCAAATCAAAACGATAACCATCGGCTGGTTGGGATTGGCTGACCATCTCCAGTTCGATGGCGGCTTGGGCTTCGTAGGAGGCGAGGTGGCGGATTCCCACGAGCGAAGCCACGGCGTCGAAGAGGCGACCCATGCTGCTGGTGTCGGCACAGTTGAAGCGAGTTTCCAGTTGGCGCTTCAGTACGCGAAGTTCATCTGCCGGCGTGGCGGAGATACACGGCAAGTCCGGGTCCCAGGGGATTCCGGCTGCGTGCAGATGCGCCAACGCCATTCGGTAGGGGCGTTTGATAGCGGCATCGCCACCGGGCATGGGGACATATTTCAGCCGGGCGGCACGGCGGAAGGACGCATAGTCGGCAATCAATATCTCGCCACCCCAAATGGCGCCGTCGGTGCCGTAGCCGGTTCCGTCAAAACTCACTCCGATGACAGGCTCTGAGCCATCGAGGCCGTGTTCTGCCATGAGCGCAGCCACGTGGGCGTGATGGTGCTGGACCTGCATCAGGGGAAGACGGTTCTCATCCGCGAACTTGGTGGCCCAGCGAGTGGACAAGTATCCGGGATGCAAGTCGCAGATTACCCGGGCGGGCGAACATCGAAAGATGGCGCGGAAGTGAGCCAGGCTGCGCTCGAGCGCCTGCAGGGTTTCGAAATTTTCCATGTCGCCCAGGTGCGGGCTCATGTAGGCGTAGTCACCCTTGGTCAAGCAGAAGGTGGATTTCAATTCTGCGCCCACGGCGAGTACGGTCTGCACCGGCCAGGGAAGCTTCACCGGCAAGGGCGCGTAGCCGCGGGCGCGTCGGATGGGGAGTTCGCGGGCTTCATGGATGCGGATGACCGAGTCGTCGCAAACCACGTGGATGTCGCGGTTGTGCAGGAGGAACAGATCGGCGAGAGGGGCCAGCCGACTTAAGGCTTCGTCGTTGTCGCGCGCGATCGGTTCGTCGCTCAAGTTGCCGGAGGTCATAACCAACGGCCGCTCAGCGAGCAGCAGATGATGGAGCGGCGAATAGGGCAACATGAAACCCAGGAGCGCGGTACCAGGGGCGACCAGAGCAGACAGCGAGGGATTGTTCTTTCGCCGCAACAACACGATTGGCCGTTCGCGACTGGTGAGCAGCGCAGCTTCCTCGTGGTTAACTTCGGTGAACTGGCGGATGACGTCGAGATCGCGAGCCATCAAGGCAAACGGCTTGTCGCCACGGCCTTTGCGGCGGCGCAATTCTCCGGTAGCGGCAGAGTTGGTGGCATCGCAGGCGAGGTGAAATCCGCCAATTCCCTTGATAGCGACGATGCGCCCGTCGGCCAGGGACTGGCGGACAGCGGCCAGAGCTTCCTCGTCCTTCAAGTCCGTGGGATGCAGCCACACGTACGGGCCGCATTGGGGGCAAGCGTTGGGCTGGGCATGAAAACGGCGGTTAGCAGGATCGTGATATTCGGCATCACATTCGGGACACATAGCGAAATTCGCCATGGTGGTGAACGGGCGGTCGTAGGGGATGTCGCGAATGATAGTGAAGCGGGGGCCGCAATTAGTGCAATTCAGAAAGGGATAGTGGTAGCGACGGTCCGCAGAATCGAACAACTCGCGCAGGCAGTCGGGACAGGTGGCAACATCGGGAGACACCGGGGTGCTGGGCCCGGCTTGAGCGGCGCTTTCGTGAATGCGGAAGGCGGCGTCGCCCGTGGCCGGGATAGGTTGGATGACGATGGAGTCGATGCGGGCCAGCGGGGGCGGCTGCGTTTGCAAGTCGTCGCGAAAAGTTTCCAATTTCTCGTGATCGCCTTCGATCTCGATGTGAACACCGTCAGAGTTGTTGGAAACGAATCCTGCCAGGTGGTGGCGAGTGGCGAGGTTGTAGACGAACGGGCGGAAGCCCACCCCTTGGACAACCCCCTGGATTCGCAGCTGCCAGCGTTCGGTGGAGGGCATGAGTAGAGTTTATTGGACGCCCGTGATGGCAGAAATAGCAACCCCATAGACGGGCTTACATCGCCCGGACGGCTCCCTGCCAAAGCGGGAGTTCGAGCGCAAGCTTCGGATAGATTCGCAACACCTGTCTAGATAGACTCGACCCATGGCAAATCTAGATCCGCAATTTCAGAAGACCCTGGCCACGGCATTTGAGAGCGCTGTCGAGCACTTGGCGGGGTTGGACCAAAATCCGGTCGCAGCGACCGTGGATCGTCAAACCCTGCGTCATCGGCTGTGCAGGCCTCTGACCGCAGAAGGGGTTCCACCGGAGCAGGTTGTGGCCGAACTGGTGAAGGATGTTGAGGGTGGGATCCTAGGTTTTGCCGGCGGACGATTCTTTGGCTGGGTGGTCGGAGGTTCGCTGCCCGCTGCCCTGGCGGCCGACTGGCTCACGGCTGCCTGGGACCAGAATGCTGTCCTTTATGCGAGCGGGCCGGCGGCTGCCATTGTGGAAGAGGTGGTAGGCGAGTGGCTGAAGGAAATTCTGGGGCTTCCGGCAAAGGCCAGCTTTGCACTGGTCAGCGGCTGCCAAATGGCACATGCGACTTGCCTGGCCGCCGCTCGACATTCGCTGCTAGCCAAGCGAGGTTGGGATGTAGAACAGCAAGGCCTGTATGGCGCGCCCAGGATTCGCATCCTGGCCAACAATCAGCGCCACGGATCTATCGAGCGAGCGGTACGCCTGCTTGGTCTCGGTCTCTCACAAGTGGAGGACCTTGCCACAGATCAGCAGGGCCATCTGCAGGTAGAGGCGCTGGACGAAGCATTCAAGCGAGACCCTTCTGCTCCTACGATTGTGCTTCTGCAAGCCGGCGACATCAACACCGGAGCGTTCGATCAGTTTGAGGCAGTGATCCCACTTGCTCACAAGCACGGTGCATGGGTCCACGTGGATGGCGCGTTCGGATTATGGGCGGCAGCCAGTCCACGATACCGGCACCTGGTCAAAGGTGTGGAGGCGGCCGATTCGTGGGCGACCGATGGTCACAAGTGGCTGAACGTTCCTTTCGACTGTGGCTACGCCTTGGTGGCGGAGCCCGATGCGCATCGGGCTGCCATGTCGCATCGCGCCGCTTATCTGACGCATGACGCGGAGGCGCGCGACCAATTCGATTGGAACCCGGAATGGTCCCGCCGCGCGCGGGGATTTCCCACGTACGCAGCGCTTCGCCAGTTGGGCCGGGAGGGCTTGGCGGTCCTGGTGGAGGGTTGTTGCCAGCATGCGCGCTCGCTGGTGATGGGTATCGGCTGTCTGCCAGGAGTTGAAGTACTGTGCGAGCCGGTCATTAATCAGGGGTTGGTCCGATTTCTCGATCCCAAGACTGGCGCCGGCAACCGGGACCATGACCGTCGCACCGACGAGGTGATTGCCGCGATCGCGGCTGGTGGCGAGGCATTCTTCACCGGCAGCACCTGGAACGGCATCCGGGTAATGCGGGTGAGCGTGTGCAACTGGAGAACATCGGAAAGGGACGTGCAGCGAGCCATCGCCGCGGTTCGGACGGTAGTGGAGCGGACGCAAGCGGTACAACTGCAGGCGTTGTCGTAAACCAGGAAAGCTTAAACTGGAACGCCGGCTGGCTCGCCGACGCTCTCACCAAAGTAGCGTCGCTGGAAATACAAGGCGACATTCACCAGCCCGATCAGCGCGGGTACTTCCACCAGCGGCCCAATCACGGCGGCGAAGGCCGCGCCTGAATTGATTCCGAACACGCCAACCGCAACCGCAATGGCCAGCTCAAAGTTGTTGCTGGCGGCAGTGAACGAAAGCGTCGCGGTCTTCGCGTAGTCGGCGCCGAGCTTTCTTCCCATGTAGAACGAGACCAGGAACATCACCACGAAATAAATCAGCAGTGGAACGGCAATCCGGACCACGTCGAGAGGCAGGCGAACGATGTACTCGCCTTTAAGGGAGAACATCACCACGATGGTGAACAAGAGCGCGATAAGCGTGATGGGGCTGATTCGTGGGACGAAGCGCGTCTCGTACCATTGCTTGCCCCGTGCCCGCACCAGGAGAAAGCGGGTGGTCATGCCGGCAATGAATGGAATGCCGAGATAGAAGAAGACACTCTTGGCGACGTCGCGAATGGAAACATTCACGACGGAACCGTGCAGCCCAAACCATTGCGGCAGCATGGTGACAAAGATCCACGCATAAAACGAATAGAACAGCACCTGGAATATGGAATTGAAGGCAACCAGGCCGGCGGCGTATTCGGTGTCACCCTTGGCCAGCTCGTTCCATACGATGACCATGGCGATGCATCGCGCCAGCCCAATCATGATCAGTCCTGCCATGTACTCGGGGTAGTCGCGCAGGAAAAGGATGGCCAGGGCGAACATCAGCACCGGCCCGATGACCCAGTTCTGGAGGAGAGAGAGGCCCAGGATTTTCTTGTTGCGAAAGACCTCGCCCAATTCTTCGTATCGAACTTTCGCCAGCGGTGGGTACATCATCAGGATCAGCCCGACCGCAATCGGAACCGAAGTTGTCCCGATGCTGAAGCGGTTCAGGAAGGGCACGATCCCGGGCGCGAGCCAGCCAGAAACCACACCGATAACCATCGCCGCGAAGATCCACGCGGTCAAGTAGCGGTCGAGAAAGCTGAGACGACTAGTTATCTTCATGTGTGGACCTTTGACAGGTTGAGCACTTAGCACCGGCCCTCCACGAGCAACCAAGCCGCAGGACTGAATGCTGAGTGCTGACTGCTCTTTTCATTGTCGGCCTATGTTGTCGACTTCCTTCTTGAGTGCGAGCCGGTCGAGGCTGGCCAAGGGAAGGCACAGGAACAGGCCGATTCTCCGTTCGAGGACAAAATAAGCATCGCGGAAAGCTCGCGCTATTTCCGCTGCGGTTCCGCGTGCCGCGGCTGGGTCGGGTACGCCCCAGTGCGCCGTCATCGGCTGTCCCGGCCAGACGGGGCAAACTTCTTTGGCGGCGTTGTCGCAGACAGAAAAAACGAAGTCGAACTGGGGAGAGCCTGGCAGAGAGAACTCATCCCACGCCTTGCTGCGCAAGCCTGCGGTCGGGATGTGCGCGGTTTGCAGCTGAAGCAAGGCTTCCGGTCGAACCGATCCCGCGGGATGGCTACCGGCGCTGTGAGCAGTAAAACCCGGGCTGCCCTTGAAGTTCAAGATGGCCTCGGCCATGATCGAGCGTGCCGAATTGCCGGTGCAGAGAAACAAGACATTGTAATGGCCTTGCATAGTCACTGGCCTCGGCTGATTTCAGTTGCAACACGTGGGGCCGCAGCAGGTCTGCTGGGCACCACTCGGCTTTACGGCGCGGACGAACGCGCTCATGAACTTGCCATCCACCTGGGGAGCAATGGCGTCTACATCGACACCTTCGCGGGAGAGAAATTCGCGGGCATCGTCGACGCGATAGATGCGGGTGGGCTCGAGGTCAATCTGCTCGAAGCCGGCGGCGGCAAGCTTGGCGCGATATTCGTTTTCCTCCAGCGCTCCCGCGATACAGCCCACCCACAGCAGAACACTCCGGCGAATTTCGGGCAGCATCTCGCCGCGGGTGACGACATCGGAGATGGCAAATCGTCCACCGGGTTTGAGGACGCGGAAGGCTTCGCGCAGAACGCGATCCTTGTCGGCCGAGAGATTGATGACGCAGTTGGAAATGATGACGTCTACGGTGTTGTCGGGAAGGGGAATGTGCTCAATCTCGCCTTTCAGGAACTCGACGTTGTCCACTCCGGCTTTGGCCTTATTGGCGTTGGCCAGGGCGAGCATTTCATCGGTCATGTCGAGACCGTAGGCCTTGCCCGTGGGGCCGACGCGGCGGGCAGAGAGTAGAACGTCGATGCCGCCCCCGGAGCCGAGATCGAGGACGACTTCGCCGGGCTTGAGTTCGGCGAGCGCGGTGGGGTTGCCGCAGCCGAGCGAGGCCAGCATGGCCTCCTCAGGAATCTGGCTGGCTTGCGACGGATCGTACAGACCGGCGGTGATAGGGTCGCAGAACTCCCGCGCCTGATTCGAGCCGCAGCAGGAACTGCCGCCAGTGGTCACGCGCAGGGCGGCTTGGCCGTATCTCTCCTTTACGACTTCCTTGATGTCGGGCACGCTCATGATGGTTCTCCTATTTGCAGATGCGAATGATTTCTTCCGGCTTGAGGGCCTGGTTGCGGGTGCAGCACTCGGAATAAAGAAAACGCAATAATTCCTGTAGAGCTTCGGTATTGGCGGTGTAGCGCAAAAAGGTGCTTTCGCGGCGCACGTTGACTAAGCCTTCGCTCTTGAGCTTTTCCAGATGGTGGGAGAGGGTTGAGTTGGGGATGTCGACTTCTTCCTGAATGTCGCCGACTACCAGGCCCGCGGGATGCGCCGACAGCAGCAATTGCATGATGCGGAGGCGTGGCTCGGTGCCCATGGCCGAGAACATGTCGGCGTAGCGGGCGACCTGATCGAGGGTCTTGCGGGCTGGAGGGGCAACTTTCATATTTCGATAATTGCAGAAATATAGAATCGTGTCAAGGGAAAAGTTCATTCTGCTGAGAAGGCCCCCAAGTCTTCTGGTGGCCGGCGGGACGCCGGTGCTACGGCTTTGCGTGTTATTCTTTAAGGAGTTAGCTGCGACCCGCCTTTTTGGCAATTTTCCCGCAGTTCCCTGAGACAGCATGATTTCAGTCAGTAATGTGTCTATGCGCTACGGCGCGAAAGTGTTGTTTGAAGAAGTCTCCACGGCGTTCACGCCGGGGAAGCGCTATGGCCTTACCGGTCCCAACGGCGCCGGCAAGACTACGTTCATGAACCTTCTGACCGGCGAATTGGAACCGCAGAAGGGCACGGTGGTGCGCCCGAGGAAGTTCGGCGTGCTCAGCCAGGACCAGTTTGCTTTCGATGCCTACCGGGTGATTGATACGGTGATCATGGGCAACAAGCGGCTGTGGGCGGCGATGGAGGAACGGGACCGGATTTACACCCAGGCGGACATCAGCGACGAAGACGGCATGAAGCTGGGCGAACTGGAAGGCATCGTGGGTGAAGAGGATGGTTATACCGCCGAGACCGATGCCGCGCTGCTGCTGCAAGGGCTGGACATTCCCGATCACGATCACGAACGCAAGATGGGAGAGTTGCAAGGCGGACAGAAGGTGCGCGTGCTGCTGGCGCAGGCCTTGTTCGGGCATCCGGCGGCGTTGCTGCTCGACGAGCCTACCAACCACCTGGACTTGGACTCCATCCACTGGCTGCAGAGTTTCCTGAATGATTATGACGGAGTGCTGATCGTGATCTCACACGACCGCCATTTCCTGAACAGTGTGTGTACGCATATCGCCGACATCGATTACCAGACCATCATCACCTATACCGGCACTTACGACGACATGGTGGTGGCGAAGACACAGATCCGCTCGCAGATCGAAGGGCAGAACGCGCAGCGGGAAAAGAAGATCGCGCAGCTCAACGAGTTTATTGCGCGATTCGCGGCGGGTACGCGTTCCAGCCAGGTGCAGTCACGGCGCAAGGAGGTGGAGCGGCTACAGGTGACAGAGCTGGCCAAGTCGAACATCCAGCGTCCGTACCTGAAGTTTGAGCAGAAACGGCCTTCCGGGAAACACATCCTGGAGGTGGAAGGGGTGAGCAAGTCTTACGACGATACCCCGGTGGTGAAGAGTTTTACCGCCAGCGTGATTCGTGGAGAGAAGATTGCTCTGATGGGCCGTAACGGCGCGGGCAAAACTACGCTGATCAACGCGCTGCTGGCCAACTCGCCTACGGTCCCTGAGAACGAGTTGCGCAAGACCAGCGGTTACGACGGGCCGTTCCTGAGCGAAGGCAAAGTGATCTGGGGACACGAGGCAGCTGTTGGTTACTTTGCCCAGGACCACCGCATGCTGATCGAAAAAGGCATGACGGTGTTCGAGTGGCTGCACCAGTGGGATCCGGCGGCGTCGCATGAGGAAATCCGCGGGCTGCTGGGGCAGATGCTGTTTCCGCGCGACGATGCCAATAAGAAGACCGACGTGCTCTCAGGTGGGGAAGCGGCCCGGTTGCTGTTCTGCAAGCTGATGCTACAGAAGCCGAATGTGCTGGTGCTGGATGAGCCAACCAACCACCTGGATCTGGAGTCAATTAACGCGTTGAACATCGCGTTGCAGCGCTACCCGGGGACAGTGCTGCTGGTGAGTCACGATCACGATTTGATTGATGAGGTCGCGACCAGGATCTGGCACTTCGAGGGCGACCACAAGATCACCGACTTCAAGGGCGCCTACGAGGAGTACCAAGCGGTGGCGGTGTAGACCACGCCCGGGGTGTTTCTTTCGCCCCTTCGGGGCTGGAACATGTCCGATCGTCCTACCGACGGCTTGGCCCCGGGCTTCATTCTTGCGCCTCTTCGCGGCTACGAGCGGCAGGCTCTCCCTTTGGCATCCCGGGTATTCCTGAATACTCGATGTCCCGCCGCCGGGGCTTATGCCGTATTATCTAAGGGCAAAATTCACTTAGAGGGCGATATCGTCTGGGGCTCGCCTTACAATGGCCTCCGGAGCAGACGCAGGGACTCGCGTTGCTACGGCTGGTTGGACGGGAGCGC
Organism: Terriglobia bacterium; assembly: GCA_020073665.1. Classification (GTDB taxonomy): domain Bacteria; phylum Acidobacteriota; class Terriglobia; order Terriglobales; family Acidobacteriaceae; genus JAIQEU01. Next base: position 131,706 of record JAIQEU010000015.1, on the reverse strand, counting down.
AATGATCGAGGGCTGGGAAAAGTGGGAAGGCCGGGTGATTGATGGGGAATTCCCCCTGCTCCGGTACCTGGGCTCGGCGGGCGGCAACGCTGTCTTCCTTACCGAATATGGCGACCGGGAGCCGCACAAAGCGGCGATCAAACTGATACCAGCCAATTCACCTGATGCTGGGAGCCGGCTGGCGCAATGGGAACTTGCTCGGAAACTGTCGCATCCACACTTGCTGGCTCTGCTTGACAGCGGACGGCACCAGTCGGCTGACCGGCCACTGCTCTACGTAGTGACCGAGTTCGCCGAAGAGAACCTCGGGCAAATACTTCCGCAGCGGTCGTTAACGCCAGCCGAAGCGCGAGACATGCTGCAGCCGGTGCTGGAGGTGCTGGCTTACCTTCACGGCGAGGGCCTGGTCCACGGCGGCTTGAAACCGACCAACATCATGGCTGTGGACGATCAATTAAAGGTATCGTGCGACCGAGTTCGTCCTGTGGGCGCGGCGAGCGGCCGACACGGCGAGAAGAGCGTGTACCTCGCGCCCGAAACCGCCAGCGGCGAGAGTTCGGCAGCCGCGGATATCTGGGCGCTGGGCGTGACTCTGGTGGAGGCATTGACCCAGCGTGCGCCGGCTTGGCAGGGGACTGGCGAGCCGGCGGTGCCGAATACATTACCGGAGCCATTCCTGGACATTGCGCGTCACTGCCTGGTTCGCGATCCACAGCGGCGATGGACGGCTGGAGCGATTGCGGCATGGCTGCGGCCGGCTGCACCGGTTCCGGAGAGCAAGGCGCCGGACCGACCGGTAAGTGTCAGCCCTCACGAGCGGCTGGGGAAGTCTCGTTTCAAGATAGTGATGGTCGCGGTTGGGATTGCGGTGCTGGTGATTCTGGGCGGAAAGATATTCAAGCAACCCGAGAAGACCCCGCCAGCGGCCTCCAGTCCGGTAAGACCTGCCGAGGTCCAAGCGAAGCCGCAAGCTGCTGTACCCCTGGCAGTGAAGGCACCGGCCGGGGGGCGGGTCCCAGGAGCGGTGGTAGAACAAGTCTTGCCCACGGTGGCGAAGAGCGCGCGCGAGACGATTCAAGGCCACATAAAGGTTGGGGTGAGAGTAAGCGTGGATGCGTCGGGCAACGTGGTGGGAACGAGATTGATTTCTCCGGGCCCCAGCAAGTACTTCGCAAGGCTGTCGGTGGAAGCGGCGCAGCGCTGGAAGTTTAAAGCCGCGGAAGTGGATGGCAAGGCAGTGGCCAGCGACTGGGTACTGCGCTTTGAATTCAGCAGGAAGGAAACAACGGCTCATCCGACGCCAACAACGCGTTAGCGGTGCGATCCGTCTCGCGGCCCAGGCGCTCGCGGATTTCCTGCACCGGAGAAGTGATGATGGGCGTGCGATATTCGGGGTGATGAAATTCCAGGTGCATGCCGTAGCCCACGAAGCGCTGCTTGATCATTGAGCCTCCCCAAGTGGATCCGGCGATGGCCACCAGAACCGGTTGCGGGCAAAAGTCGGGATGACCGGAGATGAGCGCCTCGCTCTCTCCTAACATCACCGCGGTGTAGCAGTGATTGCGGGTGCGAATCTCGAGCACCGTGGACGGCGGCAGATCCTGCAGGAATACACCTCCCTCGATTTCCGACTGGATGATGTTGTGATTCACTCCATCACTCAGGTTGGGATGAGGGTTGAACATGTGGCTCACTCTTTTACCGTGAAAACCAGAAAATAGTCCATACCGTCTTTCACGAAATCGTACCGGCCTGCCAGATTGTAGCCTGCTTCCGACGCTTCTTTCACGACAATATCTTTGGCCACGCCGTGGTTCTCGCCGTTGCCGTTACGGTCTATGATGCCCACCCGGGCTCCAGGTTTCAGGCTTAGACGAAGATTTTGCAAAAGGGTAACCGGTTTCGCGACCTCATGATAGGTCTTTAGTAACAAGACAGCGTCGATCCTATGGGGCGGCAGGAGGGGGTCGTCCGGACGGCTCAGGACCGGTTTCACATTGTGGAAGCCTTCTTTGTCTATCCGGTTCTGAATGTGTTGGATGGCGTCGGGATTAATGTCCACGGCATAGACCGTTCCGGAGTCGCCGACGCGTTTGGCGGCGCGCACGCTGAACCAGCCCGACCCGGCGCCGATGTCGGCCACGGTTTTGCCGGAGGTGATGCCCAGGATGTCCATCACACGGTTGATCTGGAGCCGGTCTTCTCTGCCCGGGGAATCGAAAATCGAAAGATCGCCGGTGTACGGGGTGCTGGTCTTTCGTGTCTCAACCGGGTGGGTGGGAGCGGTTTGGGCGGCGGAGCCCAAGGTCAGGAGCAGCATTGCAAGCAGGAGCACGCGATGACGGAGCATTTGGCTTGGTCCCCAGGGGCTTCCTCTAAAGATAGACTGGGCGCGGCCAGGATGGTGAGCATCGCGGCAAAGTGCCCGAAACCCATTTCACCACAGAGACACAGAGGCACAGAGGCACAGAGAAGAACAAGACAAAGGCTTTCTCTGTGACTCTGTGCCTCGGTGAATGCGCTTCTAGGCCGCGTTCACCAAGGCCAGCATACGCTGGCGCATAGCTTCGTCTGGGAGTTTGCCGACTCCGGCGGACATGTTGTCTAACAGGTGCTTGGGGTTGCGGGTGGCTGGGATTGCGCTGGTGACAGCCGGATGAGCCAGGATGTACTTGAGAAAAAACTGGGCCCAGGTGGTGGCGTCGAATTCAGCAGCCCAACCCGGTAGTGCGCGGCCTTTGACCCGATCGAAGAGAGCGGCATCGGCGAAGGGCCGGTTCACGATCACGGCGACGCCAGAGGCCTGGGCAGCGGGTAACAACCGGTCCTCTGCAGCGCGCTCGGCCATAGAGTAGTTCAGCTGGACGAAGTCCACCTGGCCGGAGTCGACGTACTTCTCCAGAGCGGGGAGGCTGTTTTCCTGGTAGTGCGTGACCCCCAGGTATCGAATCCTGCCTGCAGCTTTCCAGTCCTTCATCCAGGATAAGTGCGTATCCGCGTCGAGCAGATTGTGGACCTGGAGCAGATCGAACTGCCGAGTGCGCATGCGGCGGAGGGACTGCTCGGCCTGCTGGATGCCGGATTCTCTTCCGCTGGTCCAAACCTTGGTTGCCAGAAACAGTTGGCGATTGATGTCGAGCTGCGTAGTGATGTCACCGATGACCGACTCGGCGGCACCGTACATGGGAGAGCTGTCGGCCAGGCGTCCACCCATGGCGGCAAACAGGCGCAGAACCTCACGCACCTGGTTGCGATCTTCGGAGTAAGTGACGTAGCCAGTTTAGGTTTAAGAACAGAGCTGACCAACATACCACCTGCGAGCTGCAACAGCGCACGGCGCGTGAGTCGAGGTGCTTCCATGAGAGCTCCTTTATATTACCTGGCAACCAGTCGCCTTTCAGCAGGGCCGACCTTTCTAAAAGCGGAATAAATAAGAAATCTTGGCGTAGATGGTGCGGCCGTCGTTGATGTAGCTGCGGCCGGTGCGGACGAGACCGGTGTGGGCGCTGATGGCTACCGGATCGAGGTTCTCGAGATTGCTGTTGTAGCCCAGATAAAACGCGGTGCCGGGGTGGACCAGGTAAGTGATCAGGAAATCGGCATTGAAGTTCTTGGTCGGACTCAGGTCGGTATACCGGGGATTGGCGAGCAGCCCGTCGTACTGGAAGATGGTGCGCACCGAAAGCCGCGGGTTGTACTGGTAGTTGAACTTGGAGCGAATGATGTGGTCGTTTAAAATCGCCGCAGCAGCCGTGCGTGCGGTGAGCCGCTCGAGGAGGTAATCGTTGGTGACAGTGAGGCGGTTGAGTGGATGCAGCGTGGCCCCAAAGCCGATTTGAGATTCATTGGCCAGGAACGGTGCTTGGTTGGCAGGTGGATCGAAGTTGATGTTCTTGCCGGTGAACAGCGAAGCGTGGAGACTCATCCACTTGAGATACGAACTGTCGACATTAATACCGGCGTATCCACCCTTGTCGAAGTTGTGGTTGTGCTGCAGCGCGGGAAAATCTACGGGACGCAGCAATTCACTCCAATGCCCGGTGTAGGTTGAGATGTTGGTGTTCTGCTTGAAATGGACGTCGAAGCCGGGTTCGTAAATGGAGTCGAGCTGGTCGCCATTGTGATCGAAAGTGATTTTGTGGAGAAAGTGCGGCCCCCAGGAAGTGACGTACTTGCCTTCAGGCCGGAAGAGATAGAGCAGGGAGTTGGTGGCGCGCCGAATGTCAGGCTGCTGGAAGAATCCGGGCAGAGTAACAAAGCCGGAACTGACGTCGCGCAGGTTCAGGGTGTACTCAATGTGGCGGGAGGAGTATTCGGCGTAAAGGGCGAAGAGGTTTCCCGAGAGTCGGGCACCGCCGACCTGGTCGGTGACGCTGGTCAACGCCTGTCCCTGGGTTTGGAGATGATCGCCGAAATGGAAGGTGAAGTCCCCACCGCCCACGCGGTTGGAATTGCTCACGCAGGCGGTCTGCTCAGTGGTGGTGAGTGCGTTGGCACTGCATAGGGAGTTGGCGACCGCCGACATCTCGCGGTCGCTGTAGAAGACGCCGATTTGCGACTGCTTCCACAACTCGCGGGTGATCCTGCCCACGTAGAAGTAGGCGCGAGTGCCGTGCATCGGGTCGTTGTCGGGGACACTCTGCCCGGGACTCTGATCGTCGGCGGCGAGCAGTCCGATCCCGTATGGGCCGAGCTTGCCGGTCAAGCGCGCGCCGAATTGCGGGCTGGCGATGCGGCGAGTGAAGTACATGTTAATGGGCGTGTCGAAGTAGTTGGCTCCCTCCTGGAAGAAGGGGCGCTTCTCGGGGAAGAAGACTTCAAAACGCTGGTTCACCGTGCTCTGGGGCTGGTCACTTTCCAGTTGGCGGAAGTCAGGGTTGACGGTGAAGTCGAGGACCAGGCTGTCTTTGATAATGGCCTTGCCGTCGAGGCCGGCGCGCCCGCCCAGATGATTGCCGGTGAAGAACGGATGGTTTGGATCACGTGCGTCGAGGGTACGAAACGCGTCTGCCAGACCGTACGGGACCAACTGCAGATTACGTCCGGGACGAATGCTTTCGAGCCCAAGCAGTTCGGCTTCCTGGCTGAGGCGGCCTTGGATGCTGGCGGAGACGTGCGGGTAAAAACTGTTGTCATTGTCGTGGGGGACAACGCGCTCGAACAAGACTCCCCAAGTCTGCTGCGACGCCGGCGAGAAGCGCAGGCTCTTGAACGGGATCGACATGAGAGCGACGTAGCCCTTAGGCGTGACCTTACCGCGCGAGTCCCACACGGTGTCCCAAGAGGAGTCGTAGCCGCCGCTGTCGGTCCAGATGTAGTCGTACTGGATACCGACTGGATTAACCATGAAGCCATAGGAGCGGCGCTGGTCGTGGAAGGTATCGAGGTAGAGTTGCACTTCGTCGTGTTCGGGGCCAATGTCTTCGCGGCGGGCCATGCGGGCGCGAATCTTGCCGGGAGCGTTGTCAAAGCAGACGAAAACCGCGTAGAAATTCCTGGCGTCGTAGCCGATGTAAACCTGGGTTTTCTGCTGGGCAGGAGCGCCATCGACGGGGTCATGTTGGATGAAGTTATCCACTTTGGCCATGGCCGGGGCGTTCGGGCCGGGCTGCATCGCAAGAAAGTCTTCAAGCCTGGGAGGATGGTCGACGCGCGGGATGACCAGGGCGGGCCGGGATTCGCCCGTTTGGATGAGAGAGCCGTCGCTGGCGAGCATCAGTGTGGTAGAGAGGGCGAGCGCCACTGCCGCCTTGAGACCGGTTGCGACCATGGGGCGAAATTAGGAGACAGGCTTGGAAGCTGCAATCGCTTTGCGACGGAACGACACCGTTTTGCGATGAAGCGAGGTCGGCGTGCGACCTATGAACGGCCGTCGAGCAGGCGCTCGAGGGCTTGGCGGTAGTTGCGGCTTAGTTTGAGTTCAGTGCCGTCGCGGAGAAGAATGCGGTATTCCCCGTTGTCCAGGGCACGCATCTCGCCAATGCGATCGAGATTGACCAGGCTAGAGCGGTGGATACGCACGAAGCCGCTGGGCTCGAGCTTGCGTTCCATCTCGGAGATGGTTTCCCGCTGGAGCCAGGTCTTCTTTCCGGTATGGAGGGTGACGTAGTCGCCGGTGGCCTCGACCCAGTCGAGGTCGGCGATCTTAACGAACACCACCCGGCCTGCGGAACGCACCACGAGTCGATCCGCGCCGGACGAATGGCCCTTGGGCTTGCCAGGCGCGAGAGTGCCCAGAACCGAGGCAAGGCGGCGCCCGAAATCGCTGTCCCGATCACGGGTAAGCGACTCACGGGCGCGCTGGCAGGCGATCTCGAAGCGTTCGTCGTCGATTGGCTTGAGAAGATAATCGAGAGCGTTCGCCTCGAAGGCGCGAATGGCGAAGCGGTCATGTGCGGTGACAAAGATCACGCGCGGAAAGGCGTCCCCGCCAATGGCCTCGAGCACATCGAAGCCGGTTTTCCCGGGCATCTGCACGTCGAGAAAGACCAGGTCTGGCAAAGTGCGGCGGATAGCTTCGATGGCCTCGCGTGCGTTGCTGCACTCGGCTACGATCTCAGCATCACCGGCACGCAACAAGCGGGTCTTGATGCCGCGGCGGGCCAGTTCTTCGTCGTCCACGATGACAACGCGCATGGTCATTCGCGGGCTCCCGGGACGGCAACGGCATCGAGGGGCGGCCTTGCCGTGCGGAAGGGGAGTTCGATGACTGCCGTGACTCCTCCCGCCGCAGATGGAACGACTGAGAAGCGCGACTGGTTGCCGTACAGTTCCTTGAGACGAGCGGCGGTGTTCGACAGCCCGACTCCGCGCTGCAGATCAGAGTCTTGGGACAGGCCGGGGCCATCGTCTGCCACCGAGATACGAAGCGTGCCGTCCTGCATTGCGATGGTGACGGCGACCGAGCCGCCGCGCTCGCGGGGCAGGATGCCGTGTTTGACCGCGTTCTCAACCAGTGGCTGAAGCACCAGGGCGGGCACCAGCGCCGGCATAGCCTCAGGCTGGGCATCAATGGTGACACGCAGGCGGTCGCCAAAGCGCACCTGCTCGATTTCCAGATAACGCCGCACGAATTCCAGTTCTTCGGTGACGGAAATCTCCGGAGTTTCGTTCGCATCCAGGGTAAGACGAAGAAAATCGCTGACCCGGGCGATCATGCGCACGGCGTCCGAGTTATGTCCCTCGGCTACCAGCGTGGAGATCGCGTTGAGCGTATTGAACAGGAAATGAGGCTCGAGCTGCGATTGCAAGGCGCGCAGCCGCGCCTGGTGCGCCATGGTCTCGGCTCGAAGGACGCGCTCTTTCTGGCGCTCAATTTCGATCCAGTCGTTGAGACCGTAGTAGAGCAGCGACCAGGCCAGCAGAACCAGGCCGTCGTAGAGCCAGGTGCCGAGGGGAATCTTGACCAGAGTGATGGCGAGGCCCTCGCTGCGACCAGCATTGCGATAGAGCTCAAACAGCAGAGTGTGGCACTCGCGCCACACGGCAGCGCCGGAGAAGGAGGTGACGAACACCAGCAGCGCTGAGGCCAACGGACGCATGGACCTGGCCCGGGCTCGCCAGTACAAAACTCGGAGAAGCAACGTGAGAGCGAAACCGGTGGCGGCGAGCAGCGCCTTATTCACAAAGGCATCAAGGGTATTGAAGTAATCCAGCCCCCAGGCGAACATGGCCACGCCGTAGGCGAGCCATCCGGCACATTGCAGCAGCCAGAAGAACGGGAAGCCTCGGATCGTCATGCCGTCGTCTTTGGTTTGAGGCGCTTCCACTGGTGCTCCAGGCGCACGCGAATCGCCGCCCAAGTGCGAACGCCATTCTAGTCACAAAGTGACCATGAAATTCAAATGAGTCCAGCTTGGCCGGGATGAGCTTCGGTGAACAATTCCAATTCAGGGCGTTGGAGGAAGGGTGAGCAAGGCAACAGTTTTGACTTCATCCTTGGAGGGTTCGCTGGTGGGCTTGGGTCTGAAAGAGAGCGCGGCGGCGTGTTTGCCCGCAACTGGTAGTTCGATGCGGAAGCTGGCACCGCCTTCGGGCCGGTTCTGACACATGATTTTTCCGTTATGTTCCTGAACGATGCCGTAACAGGCACTCAGGCCCAACCCCGTACCCTGGCCGACTGGCCGGGTAGAGTAAAAGGGATCGAAAACCCGATCAGGATCCTCGGCGCCCGGACCGTTGTCGGAGAACTCCAGGCGAACAAAGCCGTCGCGGTGTTGGGTGCTGACCTGCAACACCCCGCCGCGGTCAGCCATCGCCTGCAAGGCATTGTTGCTGATATGCAGGCACACCTGGAGCAACTGGTTGGAGTCGCCGAAGATCGGCGGCAGATCCGGGGTGAGATCGGTGCGAATCTGGATGTTGTGCGCCCGTAACTGGGGCTGGCACAGCTTGACTCCCGTCTGAGCCAGGGCGTTCACATCGAGGAGAGTTTTCTCAGCGGGAGCTTGCTTGGCAAACTTAAGCAGGCTGGAGACCAAGGTTTGGGTACGTCGAACCTGTTGCCCGATTTTTTGAGCCAGCTGGCTTTGTTCGCCAGTGAGTGCGGTGGCGGCGAGCAGGTCGGTATAGCCCAGCATGGCGGTGAGCGGGTTATTCAATTCGTGGGCGGCGCCTCCCACCAACTGGCCAAGGGACGCCAGTTTTTCGGATTGCACCAGCTGGGCTTGCAGCCGGCGCAGGTCCTCGAACGAGTTCTGCGAAGAACGCAACAGTCGCAACAGTTCGCGGTCGAGGAGATGCTGCTTGAGAAATACCATGACTCCCATTACCAGCATGGCGCAAAGCGTCAGCACCAGGCGGAAGTTGCGTACCCGCGGAGGCGTGCCCAGGTCGAACATGGACCAGGCAGCAAACAATGGTAGAGAGAAGATGGCGATCATGCTCAAGCGAGCCACCCAGACGCCATGGCCGCCGGACTTGTAAGCGGGTCGCTGTTCCGGCGAATGATGGAATGCCAGCAGGCCGACTCCGGTCACCCACGCCATGGAGGCGACCAGGGGCACGTCATACAAACTGCCGCTGTAATAGACGTTTCTCTCAATGGCCCAGTTGGCCACATAAGAACTGAGCGCGTAGGTGAGGCTGGCGCCAAACCAGTGGGCGTAGATGCTTCGCCAGTAACCACGGCTGCGCAACCACAGCAGTGCCAATCCGCCGAGGAATGCCAGTTTTTCGGTCAGATACAGGACGTTGAGACTGTGCTCGTAGACGGTCTCGTTGTTATGCACGTATTGCCACGGGATCACGGAATACAGATAAAGGTAGAGCCACCACATCAGCAACAGCGCGAAGTCCAGAGAGCCCAGGCGACTGGTGCGGTCGTCCTGTTCCGCATGGGGCTGAAGCGCCAGCGCCCCCATCATGGGGACGATGTGGAGGAAGAGCACCACGTCGCCTACAAAAGGGTTAGGAACATCTTGCCGCAGCAGGACTTCAAAGTAGGTCCACAGCAGCTGATACAGGAACCAGAGGCCCACGCCCAGGGTCATGAGGGCCCAGAAACCTCGGGTTCGCCCGCGATTGGCGAGAACGTTCGGCAACAGGCAGAGGGTGCCCGAGAAAAGAAGCAGGGCCTGCACGATGTCACTGACGGCGGTCAAAGCGAAGTTCTGGGGCAGGCACAACGATGCGATGGTTTGGGCAAACGCCAAGGCGCAGGCGCCGAGAATCCAGACCCTGGAGCGGGTAGACATAAACAGCCGTCGGGCAATTCTAGAACCCGAGGTAGCTAGACGAAACGTTACTTCGGTAATTCATGATCCCGCTAGAATCACAGGACGCGCCGGCGCGGCCTTAGCCAACCCGGCGAGGCAAGTTTTTGCCTGCGCTTCTCTGGCGATGATAATATCCGTGGCGTTAGCAACGCTGTAAACGCGGTCCTACAAGATTGTCATTCCGAGCGCTTCGACACCGGTTCCTCTGGAGACTGCGGGCCCCCACCAGCCCCGGGGAAGTACGCCGCATTGAACGGTGGCTAGCCACTGCCCGGGTATTCCTCGCCTTATCGGCCCTGGTCGCCATCTGGATGGACCCGGGCACGGTGCGCTATTCGGTTTGGGCCTACGGGTGGCTGGCGTTTTACATTGCCCAGGGCATGTTCATCATCATGCTGCTGCGGCGGCGAAAGGAGTCGACCGCCTCGTTCCGTTTCCTCGTCCACGGTGCGGACATCGTATGGCCGGCGATTATTTCGACTTTCACCACCGGGCAAAGCAACCCGTTTTTCCTGTTCTTCGTTTTTGTTCTGGCGGCGGCAGCCTACCGCTGGGGCCTGTGGGAAACCGTGGGCACGGCGGTTGCCGAGGTGCTGCTGCTCTGGGCCGGCGGCATCGCCCTGTCTCTGGGCGTGGTGGACTGGCTAAACCGTTTTCTGCTGTTTCACCATTGGCCGTTGTTGCGGATTGATACTAGCGATTTCGAGCCCAAGCGCCTGTTCATGCGCTCCATCTATCTGGTGGTCATGGGACTGCTGCTGGGTTATCTGGCCGAGCAGCAGAAGCAACTGCGGGCGGAAAAGGCGGTCATCGCGCGCATCCTGGGCCGGGCCAGGGTCGAGACCGGTCTGACCGGAACCCTGCAGGAGATCGTGGGAGAAATGCTGGCCATGTATGGCGCGAAGCAGGCCGTGATCGCGGCGCAGGAAGCCAACAGCCACCGCATGTTCCTGGGGGATATCCGGATGACCGGCGGCACGCCTTCGCCGTTCCTCTGGAAAGACCCGGGGATCGTCGAGCGGGAGACATACCTCTACGAGTGCCCGGCAGAGACCTGCTATGCCTTTCGCGCCAAGGGCGATGCGGCGGGACGGCTTTCGCTCAGGGGCTTGGACCGAGAGGGAGCGCGGTTGCGGAATATCCCTCCGGCGCTTCTGGACCGTTTCGCGCAGCAGCACCAGTTCCACTCGCTGATGACGGTCGCGTTCCTCTTTGCCCAGGAATGGTGGGGACGGATTTTTCTGCTCGACCCTTCTTTGACCGGCGATACCGAAGAAGAACTGCGCTTCCTGAATGAACTGGTGCGACAGGTTGGCCCCGCGGTCTATAACGTCTACTTGCTGCGCCGGTTGCGGCTGAGAGCGGGTGCGGTGGAGCGAGCTCGCGTGGCCCGGGAATTGCACGATGGCGCGGTGCAGTCGTTGATTGCCGTAGAGATGCAAGTGGACGTGCTGCGCCGCCAATCTACCAGCAATCCCGCGTCTGTGACTGGGGAATTGGGCCGCATCCAGGGCCTGCTGCGTGAGGAGGTGCTCAAACTGCGAGAACTCATGCAGCAGATGAAGTCCATGGACGTGGACTCCCGGAAGCTATTGGGGTTCTTGAACGACACGGTGGAACGATTCCAGCGGGAAACCGGAATCTCCGCGCGTTTTCTCTCCGAGATTGAAGAGCTCGAAATGCCGCAGGCGGTGTGCCGGGAAGTGGCGCGCATCATACAGGAGGGTTTGGTCAACGTGCGCAAGCACAGCCAGGCCCACCAGGTGCTGGTGCGGCTGGGCTCGGGCGGAGGGCAGTGGAGGGTGATCATTGAGGACGACGGCTGCGGGTTTTCCTTCTCCGGCCGGCTTTCCCAGGACGAACTGGAGCGCTCAGGCAAGGGGCCAGTGGTAATTCAGGAACGGGTACGTTTGATTGAAGGCGAACTCACGATAGAATCAAATCCCGGTCGAGGTTCGCGACTGGAAATCACGGTTCCACAAAAGCAGGCACCTATCTATGGATAACCGACGCGCCCAGCCGATTCGTATTGTCATCGCGGATGATCATCCCATCTTCCGCGACGGCTTGCGCCGCCTGCTGGAAGCTGAGCCCGATCTCAAGGTGATTGGGGAGGCCCAGGATGGCGCCGAGGCGGTCAAGATGGCGCACCAGCTCAAGCCCGACATCCTGCTGCTGGATCTGGCTATGCCCCGGCACCCCGGACTGGAAGCGTTGCGCGAGCTGAGTTTGGCGAATGGCCCGAATCCCGTGCGCGTCATCCTCCTGACCGCCGCGGCCGAGAAGAACCAGATTGTGGAGGCATTGCAACTCGGGGCCCGGGGGGTGGTACTCAAGGACTCCGCCACCCAGCTGCTGCTAAAGAGCATCCACACCGTGATGTCGGGAGAATACTGGGTGGGGCGGGAGAGCGTTTCGAACCTGGTGCAGTATCTCCGTACCCTGGTGCAGTCGTCGGGAGAAGAGGCCCGGCAGAAGAAGTTCGGGCTCACGCCGCGGGAACTGGAGATTGTCTCGGCGGTAGTGGCCGGCTACTCCAACAAGGAGATCGCCGAATACTTCAAGATCAGCGAAGACACGGTGAAGCACCATCTCAGCAATATCTTCGACAAGCTGGGGGTCTCCACCCGGCTGGAGCTGGCATTATTCGCCGTAAACCAGTCATTGCCTCTAAAAAGTATCGCTTAGCGGTATGGCACTTTGGTGCCATAAGTAGCCACCTCCGGGCTATTGGCCGATTCCAGCGGCGGAACTAGGATAAGAGTAACCTAACTAATACTTGGGGGCGTCTCTGCGTGCATGGCACCGCAGCCGGACGAGGGTAGGCGCACGAGTGCCGATCTGCAAAAGGGGGAGCCTGTGAAAAGGTTTTTGCAGCAACTCTGGGCGGAAGAGCGCGGTCAGGATATTGCCGAGTACGCGGTCATGCTTGCCGTGATACTGGTCATCGTCGTGGGCACCATCCGGTTGATCGGCACCAACGCGAATAACGTGTTTTCGTCGGTAGGCAGCGCCATCCAGTAATCCGGCGGGCGCCGGTTCGCGTCAGTTATTTTTGTATTTCTCTTCTGTCCTTCTATCACATGATGCGTGAGCCCCGGAGGCTCACGCATTTGTGTTTTAGGTGCTATTTCGGCGGAGCGGTAAGAGCAACCTTGTCCGGGCCACCTGTGGATAGCCGGGTGAGGTAGGGGAAGAACGGCGCCACCTCGAAAGGCATTTTCTCGCGCGCCGAGGTGACCGCCACTGGCTTGGTTTTCAGCAACTCAATCCGGTTGCTCCAGGGATCGAGCTTGATGCGTCCCCCCAGCGGCAGAGCCGCCACTTGGTCGGCACGCCGCATTTCCAGTTGCGGCGCAGAAGTAAGCAAAGTCGACATGCGCGTGGACTTGCCATTGGCCAGGCTGTTCCCGAGATGGGGCCGGATAAGGCTCTTGAGCTCGGGAGCGCGGGCCTGCAGGGCTTTCAGGAACAACCCAGCGTTGGACAACTTGTCTTTGTAAGGCGAGTTGGTCAGCAGCTCCAGCGCTTTCTTGTCGGCAGCGGTTTCGTCGGAGGAATTTCGGGAGAAATCCAGGCGCTCGAAGGTGTCTTCGTCGGGGAAGAACATGCGGTCGTTGAAGGCCAGCTTGGTATCCAGGGCGTGGCCCAGCGCGATGTGGCTGAGTTCGTGGGCCAGGATCATGGCCAGCGAAGCCTCGTCGGGCAGCACGTCCAGCAAGCCGCGGCTAATGACAATGGTGTGTCCGATGGTGAACGACTCCAGCGGGGAGGTGAGCAGAACCCGCACCCGGACATCGGGCTGGATGTCAAGATTGTTGGTAACGATGAGGTTGTTGACCACCGTCTGCAGAACTTTGTCGACGTCGCCTTCAGGGGCAAGCAAGCCGATCTTCTGCAAGCGGTCGACCGCGTTCTCTTCGGCTTGCCGCTCCCACAAGCGCTCGCCCTCGACTGGCGTGGCATCCTGGCCGGCATCGCTCTGATCGTTTACCGATTGCGGAGAATCCACCAGGATCTGGGTAAATTCTTCGGTGCGGCCCAGGTGCGGAAGGTCGTAGCCCCACAGCCGGGTCTGGGCTTTGAACTTGAGAGTGTGGGCCATGCGGTAGTGCATGTCCGATTCTTCGCTGTAGATGTACGCCGGCAACCACAGGCCGGGACGCATGTTCAGCCGCCAGCTATCAAAATGCAAGTAGTAGCTGTAGCGTGGGGCCGGGCCGTAGGTTCCATTGAAGCGGACGATGTTGTAACCCTGATCTTCAACCCAGATCCTCCCGATGAAACGTCCCTCGCCGGAATGTAGTTTGGGTTGGACATCAATCACCAGGCAACGCACTTCGCCCAGAAACTCGCGCCGGACAAAGCTGAAGTCGTAGTACTTGCGCTGGAAGTCGTCATCGAGCACCACCATCTGGGCGAACCCCAGAGGCAAGAACTTCAGGCTATAGAGGCTGGTGAGCTTGTTGATGACGCGGTGGCCGAACCCCGGCTGCCCCATGAACGACCGATCATCGGTTCCATTGGTCAGGTCAAGCCGCCCCATGAAATATTGATCACTGACGGGTACCGCGCCCAGTTCCTTATCGGCCTTCATGTTCTGAATGTAGGTCTCAGCCAGGGGGTGAAGATGGCGCATCTGCGCGGTGAACAAATGCTCACGCTCCACGATCCGGTCAACCACCTCGCTGAAGGATCCAGGGCCGGCAGACGGCACACTCAATTGCGTTGAGGCGGCGTCGTGATTCGGCGAAAGCGATGCGGCAGGAGCGCTATCCTGGCCCGGGGCAAACGCACCGGAGATCACAAGCGCGATGACGATGACGAAAGCAGCTTTAACTCTACCCATAAGAAACCTCGTGAGATTCAGGCCATCTGAAACAGGATATGAAGCACGGCGGTCGAATCCGCAGGCTGGCCATCCCGCAGCGCCGGTTTAAAACGAATCTGTTCCGCGGCACGCACTGCCGAGTCATCCAACCCGTGGCCCAGACCGCGCACTACGCGGGTCACGCGGAGCTTGCCGGAAGACTCGAATACCACTTCCAGCAGCACCTCACCCTCGATGTGCATTTTCCTGGCCTCTTCGGTATAGGCAGGAGTGGGCTTCGACAGGATCTCCGCGGGCACGGTCCTGGCCGGCGCAGGCTCTGCCGGCTTGGAGTGGACTGGGGTGGGTGCAGGTTGAGCATCACCGAACACGCCCTTTTGCACCGCCATGGTGTTGCCGCGTGAGGTGTTGACCCGTCCGCTGCCGTCGCCGGTGGCTACGCCGCTGCCGAATCCTGCGCTGGCAACCACGCCAGCCACGCCGCGCGATCCGCCCGTGCCGTTGCCATATCCAGGTCCTGACGGCAAGTCATACGAACCTAGCCGGGCGATTGTCACCGGCCTACCGTTGTTCTCCCGCGCGGGCACGCCATTAGGATCGCCGAAGCCGCCCGTCTGCACCTGCTGGGGCGCGCGCGCGATGGTGGGAGGCGCTGAGCTGCCGGTGGAGAAAACGTTGGTTTTCACCAGTTGCCGAGGAATTACCGGGTTAGCCGGCTGAAGCGGTGGTGGCTGGGTTACGGCGACATTCACTTTCGGCGCTACTACCGGCGGGGCATCCTGCACTAGCTTGGGCCGGATATCGGCAGGGACGTGCAGTGCTTTTGGCGACGGGGTTTCCAAATGAGCGGATACCGGCGCTGGGATAAGGCGCACGGGCGCCGGCTTGTAGTTAACCGGCGGCGGGGTTTCCACCAACTGGATGAAATGGTAATCATGGGCGGGCGGAACCAGCACTTCCGGGTGTAGCACTCCGACCCACACCAGGGCCAAAAGGGCCACACCTTGTGTCCCCATGCTAACCGCGAACTGAGCCCAGGGCGCCCGCCTCTGGGGAAGGAGGGAAAATGGGCGGTATTCAATCGCTTCCGACATCATAGCTGGTGTGATGCACAGCTGACCTGGACAGCTGTGCTCCCCCGGGGCAAATTTTGGTCCACGAAGGGCTACTTATCCCAACCTTCAAGGAACACTAGGAAAGGGCTGGGAGACTCAAAAAAACACTGCCAACTCCTGCTGGAGCACGAATGAGACCACTTCTGCCAGAGGCCAGGGGAAGTAAGCGGTAGTTTTTCAGTTACTTAGCTTTAGGTGTCCGTATGGTATCAAAAGCCGGGCGGTGGGAGGCAAATATTTGCAACTGCCGGAGGGTAGAAATTCCCGACGGAGGAAGCGGATTTCCCGGGCAGGACGGCCCCTAACAGCGCACGATCTTGGGGCTCTGGATGCCGCGCGTGGCATTGCGCGTGTCCACGACCAGTTGGGACTCCTGAACGATCCGAGCAAAGTCGTAGTCGGAGTGGTCAGTCACAATCAGCACGCAATCGTACTGGCCAAGGTTTTCGAGCGGTGCGCACTTCATCTGCAGATCGTACTTGCGGCCCTTGCCGACCATCGGGAAATAAGGATCGTTATAACTGACCTGGGCACCCTCTTTCTGGAGCAGTTCGATAATTGTCAGGGCGGGGGACTCGCGGAGATCGTCGATGTCTTTCTTGTAGGCCACTCCCAGCACCAGCACGCGGGCGCCGTTTAAGGCTTTCTTGCGCTGGTTCAAAGCGCCGGCCACGGAACTGATCACGTGGTACGGCATGGAGATGTTGATCTCGCCGGCGAGTTCGATGAAACGAGTGCGGAAATCCCACTCTTTGGCTTTCCAGGAGAGATAAAACGGATCGACCGGGATGCAGTGTCCGCCGAGTCCGGGGCCGGGGTAGAAGGGCTGAAATCCGAACGGCTTGGTAGACGCGGCTTCGATTACTTCCCAGATATCGATGCCCATGCGCAGCGAGAGCAGCTTCAATTCGTTTACCAGGGCGATGTTCACGCAGCGATAAATGTTTTCCAGCAGCTTGGTCATTTCAGCCGCGGCCGGGGAAGACACGCGCACGGTGCGGTTGAATATGGCGCCGTAGAGGGCTGCGGCCAGGTTCGAAGCCTGGGGATCGAGTCCACCCACCACCTTGGGGATATCTCTTCGCGCTACCGTTTGGTTGCCGGGGTCCTCGCGCTCGGGAGAGAAGGCGACGAAGAATTCCTTCCCGCTGGCAGCTCCACCCCGCGCCGCCTTCAGTCCGCTGGGGTTGCCTTTCTCGAGGATCGGCACCAGCACTTCTTCGGTGGTGCCGGGATAGGTGGTGCTCTCCAAGACCACCAACTGGCCGGCACGCAAATAAGGAGCAATGGACTTCCCGGTGTCTGTGATGTAGCTGAGGTCGGGTTCGTGATACTCGTTGAGCGGCGTGGGCACGCAGATGATGATGGCATCCATGGCGGTAAGCCGCGAATAATCCGACGTAGCTTCAAATCCCTGTGCCCGTGCTGCCTGGATCTCCGTCGCCGGAATGCGATAGATGTACGACCCGCCCTGAGTAAGGGTCGCGACCTTGCGGGAATCGATATCGAACCCGGTCACGGGAAACTTCTGCTCGGTGTAGAGCAGTGCCAAAGGCAAGCCGACATAGCCGAGTCCGATGACTGCAACTCGTGCCTGGTGGGCGTCGATTTTGTTCTTGAATTCAGACGCAAGGGTAGTGGGGACTGAACTTGTATTCATGATGGAAAGTGTAGTTGCGATCAAATTCTAGCACGCTGAAACTGGCAGTTTCCTGCGCCGGAGAGACCACACGATCCCCACCTTCTTGGGGAAGTGTGTCTGAGCCTGCGCACAGCCGCCTAGAGTTTCAAGGATCGCAGCCAGGTTGGCAAGGTTACCTTTGGTGTCCGGTATCGAGGTCACAAGAAAGACAATTGACTCCCACCCGCCTACAGGCTACGATGACGCAAAACCGCTTCTACGCACAGAGGTTGGGACGTTTATGCTCCGCAAGCTGACTTGCTGGATGATGATCGCGGTGTTCCCGGCGGCGCTGATGGCGGCGGATTCCGGCGCGGCCATGCTGCACAGCAGAGGGACGGCGTGGCTAAACGGCAGCACCGTGCCGCGCACCTCGGCTATTTTTCCCGGCGACCTGGTGCAGACTCAAGCCAACTCCGTAGTCAATATCAACTCCTCCGGGTCAAACGTGATGGTCCTTTCCGATTCCCTGGTGAAGTACGAAGGGAACGCGGTTTCGGTCGAGCACGGAAGAGTAAGCGTGGCCACCTCGAAAGGCATGGCGACTCGCGCGGGCGACGTCATGGTTGCGCCGACCTCGAGTAACTGGACGGAATTTGACGTCACTGATGTGGATGGAAGAGTGCAGGTGGTTGCCCGGAAAGGCGACGTAAGCATCAGCGATGGCGGGCAAAGCACTACCCTACCGCAAGGGCAAGAAGCGACGCGGGACGAGTCGAACGACCGAAAGAAGGAAAAGAGGAGACAAGGCGCCGCCGCCCCAGCCGGGGCGGGTGGATGGCTGGATTCTCCCTGGGCGATCGGCATCGGGGCCGGAGCGGTTGGAGGTGTTGTGCTCTGGGTACTGTTGGAGGATCAGCAGCCATTTAGTCCGGCAAAACCGTAAGATGACCTTCTGTCGTAGTTGGGTTGGTTTGTGTTTCTGGCCGTTCCTGACTTCGCAGTTCCTGCCCATTCCGGGAAATTAGTCAGCCTCTTCGTTGCTCCCTCACCGCATTTAGTCCGTGGTCGGACTAGAATTTTGTGGGTGTGGTAACAGTGGAGGTTGCATGCGAAGTCGAATTTGGCTGCTGGTTGCCGTTTTGCCGTTGATGGTATTGGCGGGCTGCGGGGGTGGGTCGGCGGCGCCACCGCCTCCGGTGGTTTCTATTTCCATTTTGTCCTCGCAGGCCTCCGTACCAGCAGGAGGCACCGCATCTTTCGCCGCGAGCGTAACTGGAACCTCGAATCATTCCGTAACCTGGAAAGTGAACGGCACGACCGGCGGAGATGCCAATGTCGGGATGATAGATGCTTTGGGACGGTACACGGCGCCGATGCTGGTGCCAAGTCCCGCCCAGCTCACCATCACTGCCGTGTCCCAGGCGGATAGCAAGAAGTCGGCATCCGCGACGCTCACCGTTACCCTCGCAGTTGCGCCCTCTTCGGCCTGGTTGCCGGTTAACGACCCTACTTGCACACAGGCGTTCGCGGCTATTGGTCAGGGTGCCGCAGGGCTGGATTGGGTTTTGAAAGTGAATGGTGCGCCGGCCGATCCTTCGTACGGTGCGATCGATGCATCCGGCGTGTACACACCGCCCGCCGCGGCTCCTTTTCCTCCACGCCTGAACGTTACCGCAGCTTCGCAGGCTGATGCGACCCAGACCGGAAGTGCGACGGCTTACCTGGGCGCCTCGGGACCGCTGGTCGACCAATGGTTGCAGCTGACGCCCGTCCAGTTAGGGACTTCCGGCGGCAACGCCAGCGACAATTCAGGGAATTTCTGTTGTTCGGGGACGCTAGGCGCACTGGTCACGCGCAGCGGGACCAACTTCATCTTGAGCAACAACCACGTGCTGGCGCGCAGCGATCTAGGCAAGATCGGGGAGACCATCACACAACCGGGTCTCGTGGACAGCCAATGTGGGAGTGGCGTGGATAACATAATCGCTAAATTGTCGCAGTTCGCGAAGCTGAAGGGCCATCCCAATAACATCGCGACGGCCGATGCGGCTCTGGCCCAGGTTATCAGTGGCCAAGTGGATCCAGCGGGTGCAATCCTAGGCCTGGGAGCAATCAGCTGCGGAATTCCGCAGCCCGCCCCTCCCGCAAACACCACAATTGTGCCAGCCATCGGCATGCCAGTCGCCAAGAGCGGGCGGACATCGGGAATCACTTGCGGCACCATTGCCGTCGTGAATGTAGCCGTACAGGTGCAATACACCAACACCTGCGGCTCAAACGCGGGGTTCGTGGTGAATTACGACAACCAGGTGGAAATCGACAGCACGACTTTCAGCGCTCCAGGAGATTCCGGATCACTGATCGTCGATTCCCAGACCGCACAACCGACGGCACTGCTCTACGCCGGGGATTCCACGTCCACCATAGGCAATCCGATCCAGGACGTGCTGGCAGCGTTGGCGGACCCAACGCCCCCTCACGCGCTGCCTACTTTTGTGGGCGGAGGAACGTATGCCGTGGCCACGTGCTCCGGCCCCCGCTCAGGCGCCGTGGCTGTGAACGCAGTTCGCTTGACGGACCAGGAGATTGCCCGCGCCAGAACGGCTAAGGAGAATCATGCAACCACGCTGATGGCAGACCCAGCGGTGGTTGGCGTGGGAGTAGGGGAGAGCGACACACCTGGCGAGGCGGCAATCGTTCTTTTTGTGGATAAGGAGAAAACGCCTGGGTCGCTTCCTCTGCTACTGGATGGAGTGAAAACAAAGATCAAGCTGGTGAACCGCTTCCGTGCTTTTGCGGCAGCGTGTCCCGCGGGCAGGTCGCGCGAAGCTGGAGTTCCGTTACGCTGAAAGTTGGGAAATCAGCTCGCGGCTGCGGCTGAGAGAGCGGTGACGGGTGAGTCCGAAGCGCGGCTCCATGGCGGCTATCACGCTGAGCACGTAGAACAGCGCCGCGTTGGCCGGAATCTGCAGGTTGAAATCCAAGAAGCTGTGTACCAGGATGCCGGTGCAGCCCAGCAGGGCGGCCAATGCAACCGCGCCGCTGGTGTCAGTGGTCCAATTCCTGGTTTTCTTCAGCGCACTGCGGTACAAGACGACCACGTACCAAAGCAGGACAGCGAACCCCAGTAGCCCGGTCTCAACCAGCAACTGGACGTAGTCGTTGTGGGCTGCGTTCACGAAGAAATTGGTGTAGAAACTGCGGAACTGGGGGTAGACCTCAGGGAACACTCCCAGGCCCCATCCCAGCACAGGTTTGCGGGCAAACATCTTCAGCCCGTCACGATCCATGGCCAGCCGGGTTCCTTCCGATAACTCCTGCTGTGCTTCGGTGTGAATGCTGGCCAGGCGCTGGGTCAATTCACCGCCACCGAGCCAGGCCAGCAGGCCAACCAGGATGACCAGGAAAACGGCGATGGCCAGCACCGGTTTGCGGGATTCTTCCTTTTCCTTGTCCTTGCGGATAGTGAAGGCGGCCAGCAAAGACAGTTGCACCGCCAGCGCGGTCATTCCTCCACGCGACCCAGAGAGAAAAATTGAGCTCGCCATGACGGACGCGGCCACAATTGCCAGTCGCTTGCGGGGCCCATGCACCTGGCGGGACAGCGCAACGACCAGGGGCACCGGCACCAGCATTTCCATCAGACCAGCGTAATGGTTGTGGTTCACGTATGGCCCGTAAATCCAACCACCCGAGCGGGGAGTCCTGAGCCAGTAGAGCTTGCCATTGGCGCTCATGCTCTGCATCAGCGCGAAGGTCGCGACTGCGAAACCGTAGATCGAGAAGGCCCACGCCAGTGTTCTCACCTGGCGGGTGCGGCGCAGAGACTGCACCACCAGGAAGCAGAGCATTCCATAAGCGCCATACAACAGCGCGTTGGAGGAAGTTGCCCAACGGTAGGCGGTGGAGCCGGTCGCGAGTTGCAGTGCGACCAGAACGCCGAAGGCGAGCATCGGCCGAAACAGGGGATTATCCGAGATTCGCAACTCGCCGGTTTGAAATTGCCGCACTGCCCAGAGCGTGAACAACAGCGCCGCGGTCGCTTCCATGACGAAGATGGCCCAAGGCTCCACTGCGCCAAAAGCCAGGGGAGCAAACGACAGCAGACCGAAGGAACCGTAGAAGACAATAGAATCCAGTGCAGAAGTGGATGTCTTGCGAACTGCCGAGATGTCGATGCTGGGGGCTGTAGCCATAGTCGCAATTAGTGTTTCCGAGCCAGACGAACGCTGCCTATCCACAACTTCCCCTTAATGGGGCTTCCCCCGGGCACGCGCTGCACCCGTACCACCAGCAGCTTGGCATCCGGGCCGGTAATGAAGGCCCCGCCCACTGGCTTCCAGAAGTCCGCATCCTTCAGGTCATCGCTCTGAAAATAGATGTTCTCGTGGTAGACGTCCTGGACCGTGAATCGCGGTCCGCCAGCGCCTTGAATGTTCTCCGCCTTGAAGTACGCAGAGAATTCATAGGCGGTGTTGGGTTCGACCGGGACAAGTTGGCGGATGCCTGCATCGTCGAGACCCCGGCTGTCGAACACCATCGACAGGGAACGGTGCCCGAGATGGGGTTGGCTGGGATCGAATGCCAGGGAGACGCCCGACAAGGTGAGATAAGACCAGTCGAACCCGCCGTTGAGGACATCGAGGCTGAAGTCGCCGTTGACCATCAGGTTCTGGGAGGACGGCAGGTAGGCCGAAAGGCCGCACAGGGTTGCCGCCTCTTGCCAGACGGTGCGGGCCTGGTCCACTTCGCGCATGGCGATCAGGTAGCGGAAGTAATCGAAAATGTGGCGCGCGGCGAAGGGCTGGCGCAGTTGCGCCAGTTGGGCCCAGACTTTGGCTGCACCCGCGGTCTCCTTCTTCGCCATCAGGATGTCGAGAAACGCGAAATAGACTTGTGGGTCAGGAGGCACCACGCTTTGCAGGATGGCATCCACGTCGGGATTGATGCGCCAGCACAGCTTCAGAGCGGCGGGAGCCATACCGAGATTATTCTCCAGCACCACGCGGAACTCGTGCAGCGCTTTATCGGTTTCGCCCTGTACGAGGTAGAAATTCGCCGCTTCCCAGGCAGCGTCGGGAGTTCTGGGGTTGGCAGCGATGGCATGTTCCAGCGCGTCCTTTTGTGCGTCGGTATTGCCGAGTAGCTGGTACTCGGAAGCAAGGTCAAACCAGTAGCGCGCATCATGGGGATTGAGAGCGACGGCGCTTCGGAAGGAATCGACGGCGGCCTGGGGAGCCTGCTCCACCAGCGAGAAGTAGCGCCCGAGGCGATAACGATATTCCGCATTTCCGGGCTGCAGCCATATTGATCGGTGAAGACTCGCCAGGTCGCTTCGGCTGGAATAGTAGGAGGCTACAAACTCAGCCAGGGAGAATCCGAGATAACCTGCCGTCAGGAGCAGGCAAGCCGCGAGCAGCAATGCTTTCCTGCCGGGACTGTCGAGCGGTATCTGCATGTGTACCCTGCCGGACCCGAGGCCATGATCACACTAGGCGCTGGTGGAGGTTGCCTCGGGCGCGGACTCATCTCCGCCGGGTAGTTCGTCCTCACGATAGTAGCTATGCCCGTATTTTCCCTGGTACTCGTAGTAGTAGTAATAGTCGGGCGAAGTGAGATCTACGGCGTTCAGCAGCACTCCGGACACGCGCGCGTTGACCTGGGCCAGCAAATCACGGGCGCGGCGCAGGGCCTGCTTGGTGGTCTGGCCAGAGCGAATGACCAGAACCACGGCATCCGCCCGGGTTGACATGATGACCGCGTCAGTAACCGAGAGAGTGGGCGGCGTGTCGACCACGATGTGGTCATACTGTTCGCGCAGCTCCGCCAGCACGTCGCGCATGTTGGTGGACGCCAGTAGTTCCGCGGGATTGGGAGGAGGAGTCCCT
This sequence comes from Terriglobia bacterium, assembly GCA_020073665.1. Taxonomy (GTDB): domain Bacteria; phylum Acidobacteriota; class Terriglobia; order Terriglobales; family Acidobacteriaceae; genus JAIQEU01. Next base: position 108,532 of record JAIQEU010000015.1, on the reverse strand, counting down.
GAGGGAAGCACGAACAGGTTCGGCAGTATGCTGGACCGGACCGTGCACTGGGCCAAGCTGGCGTTTCCGGTCAGCACGTTACTCAGGCCGGCTCGCGGTCCCATCCCAAAAGTCTTGTGAATGCTGGGCCGGCGCAAGTCGGCGTCGATCAGCAGAACGCGGGTACCTTTCTGCGCCAGCACGATGGAGGTGTTGATGCTGGTCGTGGTCTTGCCTTCCTGCGGAAGCGCGCTGGTGACCAGGATGACTTTGGGTGGTGCTCCCAGCGAGGTCAGCAGCAGGGAAGTGCGCAAGGCGCGGTAAGACTCTGCCATTTGCGACTGCGGACGCGATTGCGTGACCAGTTCGACGGCTTCCTTGGACGAAGCCACCGCCAGCCGCTGGCGAGCATCCGCTTCCGCACTGTTCTTGGAGCCCAGAGGAATCATGCCCAGCGAGGGCAGGCCAGAGATCACCTGGGCCTGCTCGGGCGTCCGCACGGTGTTATCTACCGCTTCCAGAAGGAAGGCCAGTCCGATGCCGGTGGACAGGCCCAGGGCCAAGGCAAAGGCGAGATTCCGCGGCACGTTGGGCTCGGTAGGTGCGGTCGGGGCGCGTGCGCTGTCGACGATACGAAAGTTGTTCGAGCGAAGCCCGGCGGTCACTCCGGCTTCCTTCAATTTTTCCAGTAAGCCCTCGTAGAGTGTCCGGTTGGTGTCCACATCCCGCTTCAGCAGGCTGTATTCGATGGCGCTCTCGTTGAGTTGGTTGGCCTCCTGCTTCTGGTTCTCCATGGCTTCGCGCAGCATGTTCTCGCGTTGCAGAGAAGTCAGGTAATCGCCGCGCAGGCGCGATACCACTTTCTTCAATTCGAGCTGGGTCTGGGTGTCCAGTTCCTTCAGTTGATTGTTGAGCTGCGCCACCTTGGGATAGGAGGGGCCGAACTGGGTGCTCAATTCGGCTATCTGGATCTTCAACTCAGCCTGTTGTTCGCGCAATCGCTCCAGCAGGTTCGAGGTGGCTGAGTTTCCGGTAGCCTCCCCCACACCGCTGCTGGCGGCGGCAGCCACCGTATCCGGATCGCCGGACTGTACCAGGCTGTAGGCGGATTGTTTCTCCATGCGCTCCGACTCGGCCGCGGTCAGTTCCTTGTTCAACTCATCGAGCTTGGCGGTAATGATGTTCTGCTTTTCGTCGATGCCAAGGATGGAATGCTCTTTCTGGTACTTGACCAGCTTCTCCTGGGAGGTCTCGACTTTGATCTGCAGGTCGGTAAGCTGTTTTTGCAGCCAGTCCGAAGTCTGCATGGTCGATTCGAACCGGGTCTTGAAGTTCTGTTCGATATAGGTGCTGATCAGGGTGTTCACCACCCGCGCAGCCAGATCTTTGTCGGCGCTGCGGTAGTGGACGTCGATGATGCGGGTGTTAGGCCGGAGCGAAACCAGCAGGCTTCCCTTGAAGGCGCCGAGCAGGGCAGAGGTCCTGGCTGAATCGGGCTGTAACGCATCCGCGGTTGACGGCAGGGTGGAGGTGGCAGGCTGTCCGCTGCCGCCGAACTCCGGACGCCTGTCCAGGTTCAACTGCTGGATGACCTGCAGTGCCAGTAGATCGCTCCTCAAGATGCTGACTTCCGTGTCCAGGTCGGTGGGATCGTAATAGTCTGAGCCCGCGCTCTGCGAGTCCTTCAGGCTCAACATCACCGGGTCGAGCCGATTGATGGCGATACTCCCGCTGGCATCGTAGATACGAGTGCTGCGCAAGGTGGCGATGGCCACCACCGAAAAGATCACGGCTACACAGGAGATCACCAGCCACTTGCGCTTCAGCAATACCCGGAAATACTCCCGCAGCGCGGAATCCTGCTGCGAGGGGAGCACCGGATAGGCTTGGGCCAGCGGCCGGTTCAACTCGATCGGGTAGGCAGGCTGAAGCTCGCGCAGCGTCGGGTTGTTTGTCGGAATCAAGGGTCCCGAATCCATCCACCTTCCTCTAGATACAGAGTTTGTGCGTGGGCAAAAAAATCGAGCGGCCGGCGTCAGCTAAGATTCGCCAACCCAGCTCGCACTCCCACAAATGTATTTCGTCGCAAGTGTGACTGATCAGTAGGCACATTCTAGCATCGGTGTGGAATGGTGCTGAGCTTAATTTCGTTGGTTCCAAACTGCTAACGTGTGCGGAAAACCGGACGCGCTCCCGACCAACAAGTTCCGCTATACTATCGGTCAATTCCAAGAGGCGGTGGCGATGAACTGGTCCGAGCAGGTGGTGCTGGTCACAGGCGGGACGGGGTCTTTCGGGAAGAAATTCGTCGAACTGATGCTGCGCGAGTACCATCCGCACAAGCTCATCATCTTCAGCCGTGACGAACTCAAGCAGCACGATATGCGAGCGGCGGGTTTTGATCATCCCAGCCTGCGCTATTTCATCGGCGATGTGCGCGATGCCCAGCGCCTGGAACGGGCGCTGAGCGGCGTCACCGTGGTGATCCATGCGGCGGCGCTCAAACAGGTGCCGGCTTGCGAATACAACCCGTTCGAGGCTATCCAGACCAATATCATGGGCGGCCGCAACGTGATCGACGCCGCCATTAACATGGGAGTGCGCCGCATCCTGGCGCTCAGCACTGACAAGGCAGTGAACCCCATCAACCTCTACGGGGCCACCAAGCTGTGTGCGGAGAAGATGTTCGTGCAGGCCAATGCCTACGCCGGAGCCCAGAACACCCGCTTCAGTTGCGCGCGCTACGGGAACGTGGTGGGCAGCCGGGGCAGCGTGATCCCGGTATTTCTCGAACAGCGCAAACAGGGCAAGATCACGGTCACCGATCCGCGCATGACGCGTTTCTGGCTGACCCTCGAACGGGGCGTGCGGTTCGTGGTCCGCTGCATCGAGCAGATGCACGGCGGCGAAATCTTCGTACCCAAAATCCCCAGCATGAAGCTGGTGGAGATCGCGGAAGCGGTGGCTCCGGGATGCGAGGTGGAGTTCATCGGCATCCGTCCGGGCGAGAAGTTGCATGAGGTGCTGGTTTCCGAGGACGAAGCCCGCAACACGCTCGAACTCCCGGATATGTTCGTGATTCAGCCGGCGCACAACTGGTGGCGCAAAGAAAATTGGCAAGAGGCCCTGCCGCTGCCGGACGGCTTCCGCTACACCAGCGATACCAACCCGCACTGGCTTACGCCAGAAGAATTGCATGAGTTGATCGATGCTGGCTCTCCGAGGCCGGTAGAGACTCCCGCACCCCAGAAGCAGCGCGCCAGCGCTTAAGGCAGACGATGACGACAGCTCCGGTCACCAAAGAACAGTTGGCGATCCACGGCGGAACGCCGGTGCGAAAGACTCTGCTGCCCTACGGGCGCCAGTTGATCGACGAGCAGGACATCCAGGCAGTGGTCGACGTTCTCCGTTCCGACTGGCTCACGACGGGCCCCAGGGTGGGGGAGTTCGAAGAAGCGTTCGCGGCGTGGGTTGGAGCAAAACATGCGGTCAGCTTCAGTTCGGGCACAGCTGCACTGCATGCGGCCGCGTTCGCTGCGGGGCTGAAGCCGGGGGATGAGGCCATCACTTCGCCCATGACCTTTGCCGCCACTGCAAACTGTGTGCTCTACCAGGGCGCGACACCAGTATTTGCCGACCTCTCGCCGGATACGCTGAACCTTGATCCCGAGCAGGCGGCGGCCCGCGTTACTGCGCGGACCAAGGCCATCCTTCCGGTGGACTACGCCGGCCACCCCGCCGATCTGGACGCGATTCTGAAGCTGGCCGATCGCCACGGGTTGGTAGTCATCGAGGACGCCTGCCACGCGCTGGGGGCGGAATACCGCGGACGCAAGGTGGGAAGCCTGGCCCACATGACCGTGTTTAGTTTTCATCCCGTAAAGCATCTGACCACCGGAGAAGGCGGGATGGTCACGACCAACGATGCGGGTCTGGCCGAGGTCTTGCGCCGCTTCCGGAATCACGGCATCAGCAGTGAGGCACGCCAGCGGCAGTCCGCCGGGCAGTCGCATTACGAGATGGTGCTGCTGGGCTTCAACTACCGGCTGACCGACATCGGCTGCGCGCTGGGGCTTCAGCAACTCAAGAAGCTTGATCGGAACCTGGCTCGACGCCGCGAAATTGCTGCGCGCTACACAACCGAGTTCCGCAAAGTGCCCGGAGTGATTCCGCCGTCCGTCCGCCCCGACGTGAATCCCGCCTGGCATCTGTATCCGATTCAAGTCGATCGCGCACGGCTCAAGGGAGACCGCGGCATGGTATTTCGCGCTCTGCGCGCTGAAAATATCGGCGTAAACGTTCACTACATCCCGGTCCATTACCATCCGTACTATCGCGAACGCTTTGGCTACAGGGGAGGAGAGTTCCCAATCGCAGAAGCTGCCTATGAACGACTCATCAGCCTGCCGATATTTCATGGGATGAGCGATCATGACCTGGAAGATGTGATCGCAGCAGTCAGCAAGGTGACGAACCACTACGCGAACTGACGCGGGCGCGCCGAGGCCGCAGTCCTGAGGATTTGAGAAAAATGTCGAGCGGTGCCGTGTACATTATCACGCAGGACCATCGGTATGTAGATTTGCTGTTGACCTCAGCGGCCAGCCTGAAGCGCGCGATGCCCGACTTACCAATCACCCTGTTTTCACAGTTTCCAGTAGACAGTTCACATTTCGACCGAATCGTTCGGGTCCAGCCCTCCAAGGACGGTTTTTACGACAAGACCAAACTAATCCGGGAGTCACCTTACGACCGGACTCTGTTTGTAGACGCCGATATTTATGTGACCGAGCCTTTCCCAGAGCTGTTCCCACTTTTGGATCACTTCGATTGCGCCGCCACCCACGAAGAATACGTCAATACTGATTGGCACAACAGGTACCCCCGGACCGACATACCAGTCAGCTTCCCCGAGTTCAACACCGGGATCCTGCTGCTTAAGAGGTCGATTCAGATGGATCGCGTCCTGGACAATTGGTGTGATCTTTATCGCAAGTTCCTGGACGAGACACCCGATCATAAGATCAATGACCAGCCCTTCTTCCGGGCAGCGATCTACTATAACGAGGCGCGCATCGCTACCCTTCCGCGGGAATACAACTGCAAGTTCCGGGGCCAAGGATATTTGAACGGGAGGGTCAAGATTCTTCATGGCCACGTCAATTTTCGCTTCGATCCCACTCAGTTGAGCCAAGCGATGCGTACCCTAAACGCCAGCGAGCGGCCGCGTGTATACATCGCCGGACATGTCTACGAACAGAAGCTTGTGGGCAGGCTGGTCAGCCGGCGGAAGGCGCACGAGGTTGGGAGTTTTCCCGAACTGCCCGGGTCGCTGCTGTTGCGTCGGGTAAAGCGATTGAAAGAGATTGTGCAGGAGCGAGGAATCGCCAAGACGCTGGCCAAGGTCTTGGCAGCCAAGTGAAGCCGCAACGATTGGGAGAAGCTGTCGTACAGAAGAGATTGCAATGAGGGTGGTCGCCATCATACAGGCCCGCATGGGCAGCACGCGTCTCCCCGGCAAGGTGTTGAAGGATCTCGGGGGCGATACCGTGCTCGCGCGCGTCGTGTCCCGCGTGCGCCGGTGCCGCCTTGTGAACGAAGTGGTGGTGGCGACATCAAGGGATCCGGCCAACGATGTCATCCTGAAAGAATGCCAGCGGCTGGAAACCCGGGTCTTTCGCGGCAGTGAGCGGGATGTGCTTGAGCGTTACTATCAAGCTGCTTGCGAGGTGCAGGCTGATGTGGTGGTTCGAATCACCTCCGATTGCCCGCTAATTGATCCACAACTGACCGATGACACGATTCGAGTTTTTATCGATCAGCATTGCGAGTACGCCAGCAACGTCTTCCCGCGAACCTATCCGAGGGGATTGGATGTGGAGGTCTTTAGCTCGGGCGCTCTCATGCGCGCCTGGCGGGAAGCGCGCAGTCCGCATGAGCGCGAGCACGTGACGCCCTACTTCTACGAGCATCCTGAATGGTTTCCGCAAGCCTCGCTCCGGGGCTCGGCCGACTACAGCAAGCACAGGTGGACGCTCGACACTGCTGAGGATCTTCAATTGATTCGCGCTATTTACTCGCGCATGGGAAATCGTGATGATTTCTGCTGGAGGGAAGTCCTGGACTTGATGGAACGCGAGCCGGAACTGGCCGAGTTGAACGCGCACGTGATGCAGAAATCATCCCGCGGGAGCTAATGGTAGCCTCTACCCTCATCATTCGTGCGGATGCCAGCGTCGCGATGGGCACGGGCCACGTGATGCGCTGCCTGGCGCTGGCGCAGACCTGGCAGGATGCGGGTGGCGACGTGGCTTATGCCATGGCGGAATCCAGGCAGGCCATCGCCGAACGACTTCAATCGGAACGGATCAAGGTTATCGCCATCCGCGCGACTTCGGGGACCGCTCAAGATGCACAAGAGACCATCGACGCGGCGCTCGTTCAGGGCGCCGACTGGATCGTAGTCGACGGCTACCAGTTCAACGGGGAGTATCAGAAGCAGCTTAAGGCTGCGGGACGGCGAGTTTTGTTCCTCGACGATACCGGACATGCAGCACACTACTCGGCCGACTTGGTGCTGAACCAAAACGCGCACGCGCACCCAGAGATCTATGTGTCACGCGAAGGCAACACCCGGCTTCTGCTTGGTTCCCGCTATGCAATGCTGCGCCGGGAGTTCGCATCGTGGCGAGATTTCCGGCGCAAAATCCCTCCGGTTGGACATAAGGTACTAGTCACCATGGGCGGGAGCGATCCGGAGAACCTGACGTTGCGAGCTATCCAGGCTCTCGCGCTGATCGATGACAAGGAACTGGAGGCGACGGTTGTGGTCGGCGGCAGCAATCCGCATCTCGAATCTCTTCGGGAAGCCGCGGGAAAGCCGGAGAAGGCGATCCGCGTGGTTAGCGATGCGGACAACATGCCGGAGATGATGGCCTGGGCGGATGTCGCGGTTTCCGCCGCCGGGTCCACCTGCTGGGAGATGTGCTTCCTTGGGCTCCCCAGCATTCTGATCGATTTTGCTCCCAATCAGACGCCGGTGGCGAAGGAACTGGATCGTCTGGGTGCGGCTGTACACCTCGGCAATGTGGGCAATGCTGCGCCCCGGACCATCGCGGACAGACTGCAGTGGCTCCTGGCGTCGCGTGAGGAGCGGGCTTCCATGTCGCAAAGGGCAGCTCGGTTAGTGGACGGGCGAGGCGCGGGGAGGGTGTTTTCTGCCATGCAGATCTTTGGCCTGCATTTGCGCCGGGTCGAGGAGAAGGATTGCCGGTTGTTGTGGGAGTGGATCAACGATCCGGAGGTTCGGGCCGCGTCTTTCTCCTGTGAAAGCATCCCATGGGAACAGCACGTGGAATGGTTCGCGTCCAAACTGGCGGACCCCAATGCGATACTCTATCTGGCGACGGACGCGGAAAGCGTGCCGCTGGGACATGTCCGTTACCAAATCGAAGGGGCAGGAGCGGTGGTCTCCATCGACTTGGCGGCCGGGTTTCGTGGGCGCGGGTTTGGCGGTATGGTGTTGGCGATGGCGACGGAGGAGTTATTCCGCAAGAGCGAAGTGAACACCATCCACGCGTACGTAAAGCCGGACAATCACGGTTCCCTGCGGCTATTCAGCAACGCGAATTTCTTGCGGCGTGGCTGCGAGACCATCCACGGCCAGCAGGCGATTCATTTCGTGCTGGAAAGGAATGGTGTGCTGTGACCGGCGAGGTATGGATCAACGGACGTCTGATTCGAGCAGGCGCTCTGGTGTACATCGTAGCGGAGATCTCCGCCAATCATCACCAGGACTTTGATCAGGCTGCGAAGCTGATCCATGCAGCCAAAGAAGCCGGCGCCGACGCAGTCAAGCTGCAAACCTACACGCCAGACACCATGACGATCGCCAGCGATCGCGAGTATTTTCGCATTGGTGGCGGAACGCTGTGGGACGGCCGCACCCTCCACGATCTTTACGCCGAAGCCTACACTCCGTGGGAATGGCAGCCGAAGCTGAAGCAGGTGGCGAACGATCTCGGCCTGGATTTGTTTTCCAGCCCGTTTGATGCAAGCGCGGTCGATTTTCTGGAACAGATGGGCGTCCCGGCGCACAAGCTGGCCTCTTTCGAACTGGTGGACATTCCACTCATTCAGAAAATGGCCCAGACGGGTAAGCCGCTGATCGTTTCAACCGGGATGGCGACGCTAGAAGAGATCGAGGAAGCGCTCCGTGTCGCGCGGCAGGCGGGAGCCACGCAAATTGCGTTGCTCAAGTGCACCAGCGCTTATCCGGCCTCGCCCGATGACATGAACTTGCGGAGCATACCGGAGCTGGCGCGGCGGTTCGAAGTCCCCGTGGGACTGTCCGATCACACGATGGGCATTGCGGTTCCGGTGGCGGCCGTGGCCCTGGGAGCATGCCTGGTGGAGAAGCACTTTACGCTGTCGCGTTCGCAGAAAGGTCCCGACAGCGCCTTTTCCCTGGAGCCCGAGGAGTTCAAAGCCATGGTGGATGCGGTGCGTGCGGCGGAGCGCGCTTTAGGTCAGGTGCATTTCGGGAGCAGCGCGCACGAAGCCAGCAGCCGCGCATTCCGCCGGTCGCTGTTTGTGGTTCAGGACGTGCGCCAAGGGCAGATCCTCACCGCCGAGAATGTGCGCTCGATTCGTCCCGGCCACGGACTGCACACGCGTCACCTGGCGGATGTGTTGGGCAAGCGCGCGGCGAGAGACATTGAACGGGGCACACCGTTGAGTTGGGAGTTGGTGGCAAAGTGATGAAGGTCCTTCTACTCCATCCCGAAGACCATTTCGAAAACTTCGCTGGCGTATGGCGTTGGGACCTGATTGTGGATCTTGCTCGGTCGCCGTCATCCAGTTATGAACGCTGGAGCCGTGCCGCCGGGTGTCCGGTTATCAGTCTCCACCAGTTCGAAGAGGAAACAGAAGACCTGCACTACACGCGCGAACTGCTGCAGTCAGGCATGCACCAAGTAGTCGACCGGTTTGGTATCGATTGGTGGGATGTGCTTTCGCTGATGCTGGTGGCGGATCTTCAAGGGGTCATGCTAGTTCGCCGGCTGGCCAAAGGCCTGACCCCTGATTGCGATCTGTTTTCGAGCCGCCCCGGGCCCTTGGTCGACGCGCTGCAGGCTCTGATCGGCCGCAAGGTGACCGGCCTGAAGAGCGGAGCAGGTGCCGTGTTTCGCCGGTTGCAACGATATCGTGATGCGCTGCGGCAACTCGAGGGCACGCAACTCGCACAGGTTCTCCAGGACAAGTTTGACCGGGAGCACGCGATTCGCCGCCGCCTCGCCCGCCGCATTCAGCGGTCAGAACGGCCGGTGGTGTTGCTGCCTTCGGCGTACATCAACGTTTCGCGAACGGCGGTTGCCTATGCGTCGGTGGTGCCGACGCAGCAGTTTCTGCTGGTGGTGGCGAGAAACAGCGGCAAGCTAACAAACTTGCCCCCTAACGTCAGTAGCCGTTCCTTGGATTCGTACTTCGCGCCGGCAAACCGGGAAGAAATATCTTCGCTGCTCGAATCATGGGCAAAGCTGAAGGGTCATCTGGTTGGGGCGGCGGAGGAGTTCTCGGTTGCGAGTAGGGCAGGCATTCTGGAGCGCATGCCCGGCCTGATCCGCTGGGGCGTTGCGGTGCGTAATGCCTGGGCGAAGCTGTTTGATGCCGAGAACCTCGTGGGCTGTCTTTGCGCCGATGACTCGAACCCTTATACGAGGATTCCGTTGATTCTGGCCGAGCAGCGAGCGCTTCCGGCACTGGCCTGCCATCACGGCGCGATGGATGCCAGAATGGCGATGAAGACGCAACATGGCGACTTCTATCTGGCCAAGAGCGAGATGGAAAGAGATTACCTGGTGCGGTTCTGCCGGGTGGCGCCGGAAAAAGTGCTGATCGGGGCGCCGACTTCAAAGCAGGCCCTCTCCGGACCAAAACCGCCTGACCCATGCAAGCGACAGTGGCTGGTTTTTTTCACCGAGCCGTACCAAACTGCTGCCTGGCGAACCTCGGAGGTCTATCGCGACCTGCTGCCGAGACTTGTGTCCCTGGCACGGAACTGCGGGCTCAAACTGGTATTCAAGCTGCATCCCTTCGAAAGCGTCAAAGGGCACCGCCGCGTGTTGCGCCAATACCTGACGAAGGAGGAAGAGTGTCAGGTAGATGTGCTCGGAGGGCCGTTGTCAGCAGCGGTGTGGCAGAACATACGGTTTGCCATGACGGTGCAGTCCACGGTTGCACTGGAGTGTGCCCAGGTGGGGATCCCCGTGTTTCTGTGTGCATGGCTACGAGATCCATACCTCGGATACATAGACCAATTTGCGCGGTTTGGTGTCGGACAGGTGTTGTATTCCCCCGAGGACATGGCCAAGGTTCCGGGAATGCTAGAAACGCCTGGGGTAGGGCCGTTAGCAGCTTACAACCTGTGGCAGACCATCACACCCGAAATGCTGCAAGCACTGTTGTCTGGAACATATGTGGCTGAGAGCCCAATCAAGAGCGAGGCGGTGGGCCAGCGATGAGCGGACCCTCAACTGCGAAACAAATGGCGCCAGCTGATACCGCGGAAAAGCGACTGGCCACGGTCAGCACCCCGGCGGGGCAGAAGTTTCGCCAGCAGATGGGCCACATCTCGCGGCATTCCTCCATTTTTTTTGCCGGCACAATTTTTACGGCCGGCACCGGCTACCTGTTCAAGATTTACCTGGCGCGGGTGCTGGGTGCGGAAGCTCTCGGCATTTATGCCCTGGGCATGACCATCGTTGGCTTTCTCGGTGTGTTCAATGCTTTGGGACTCCCGCATGCCGCAGTTCGCTTTGTGGCCACGTATGTCGGCACGGGGAAACTGGATCTGCTCCGTGGATTTCTGGGCCGCAGCAGCGTTCTCCTGCTGGTCTCCAACCTGTTCCTGGGTGCAGGCGTACTGCTTGCCGGACCGTGGATCGCGGTGCATTTTTATCACACGCCGGCGTTAAGCGCGTACCTGGGGCTGTTCACGTGCATCATGCTGTTTGGGGTGTTCAACACTTTCTTTGGCCAGGTGCTGGCAGGATACAAGGATGTCGCACGCCGAACCCTCATTACCAGTTTCGTTGGCACTCCGCTGACCATGATCTTCACTCTAGGGCTGGTAGGGCTGGGATTTGGATTGCGAGGGTACATGGGGGCGCAGGTGTCAAGCGCGGTGGTGATGCTGGTCCTGCTGGTGGCGATGGTCTGGAAGCTGACGCCCCCGGCAGCGCGTTCGTTCTCCGCTGGGTGGCCGCCGCTGGAGCGGCAAGTCATCTCATTTTCAGCCGCGGTGTTCGGCATGAGCTTCCTCGAATTTCTGATGGCGCAAGCAGACAAGATTCTCATCGGCTTCTACCTCAGTGCGCGTGAGGTTGGGGTTTATGCCGTTTCCGCCACCCTGGTGGCATTTGTGCCGATCATCCTGCAGTCGGTAAACCAGATCTTCTCGCCCACGATTGCGGAACTACACGCTCGCCGGGAGCGCGAACTGCTGAGCCGGATTTTTCAAACTCTGACCAAGTGGATCCTGGGCCTGACCATCCCACTGGCCAGCGTAATGATAATTTTTGCGCCCGGGTTGATGCGCATCTTTGGACATGAGTTCGAAGCGGGATGGCCTATTCTGGTAATTGGCACCGCCGGGCAACTGGTAAACTGCGCAGTCGGTTCGGTCGGTTACCTGTTGCTGATGTCGGGCGAGCAGAAACGCCTGGTCCGGGTGCAGGCATGCATGGCCGTGGTCATGGTGGTGCTCAGCCTGCTGCTCATACCTCGCTGGGGAATCATCGGAGCTGCGGCCGGCGCCGCCATCACTAACGCTGTGAGCAATTTTGTGTACCTTTGGCAGGTGCGGCGTGCGTTGGGGCTGTCTCCGTACAACCGGAGTTATCTTCGCCTGTTGCTGCCGGTGACGGCGGCGATAGGGTTGTTGCTCAGCTTGCGGCTGGGGTTGAGCGCGGTTCGTCCGGAATGGCTGGTGATCGGAGCCGGGGTGACGTTGGCGTATCTCGCGTTCATTGGAGTGGCGCTGGCATTTGGTCTGGATGCCGATGACCGGCTCATCGCTGAGGCCGTGTGGTCACGGCTGCGGGGTGTATTTCCGCGAACCGAGGCGCAAGTCTGATGGCCGACAGCATGCGTCAAGTGAAATTGCCGGCTGCACTGTGCGAAAGCATCGAGCAGCGCTTTGGAAAGCACAGCGACGGTCTGGAGCAATTCCTTACCTTTGTGATGGAGGAACTCCTGCGCGACAACGCCGCGCAAATGGATGAAGCCGAAAAACGACTCATCGAGCAGCGGTTGAAGGATCTTGGGTACATCTGAAGTCGTCCTACCGGAATCCCTCAAATCCATGGCGCAGACGGAAACGCTGGAACGGATCCCTAAGGTAGGCAGAGAAAGTTCGCTGAGTGCCCCCGCTGTGTTTGCCCGGGACTCGGAAATGGAATACTGGCGTTTCCTTCCGTGTACGCGGAGAACGCTGCTGCCAGCATTTTCCACCGTCGACCTGGCGCCGGAAGGCAACAGCGCCGTTGGCTTCATCCGAACTGTGAATGTGTGTCTTCTGACTTTCATCAAGCCTGCATTCTTGGGCAACGTCTCTGAGCCAGTCCGAGCTTCGCGCTCTGCTGCTGCAATACCGGAAGGAAAACTGGGAGGGAATCCAGACCCCGCCGTGGCAAGAGCGAATCGTAGAAGACATTCTGCACGATGATGGTGAAGCCGTACTGCGGCAACTGGCGGCGTTTTGCCCGATACCAGAGGGCGCCTGTTTGCTGGACGTGGGTTCCGGGGTTGGTAGTTTTGTCGTCGCCCGCCGGCGGGGGCTGCAGGCCTTCGGCATCGAGCCTGACCGGATTGGCCAGGGAGGCCGCCTCAGCGCGATTGAAATCGCCAGCCGGCGGCAGCCAGAGGGAGTGTTTGCGGTGGCGGAGGGCGAGAGCCTGCCTTTCGCCGATCAGAGTTTCGACTTCGTGACTCTGAACCAGGTGATCGAGCATGTTTCTAATCAGCGTGCGGTGCTGCGGGAAGCAGCCCGAGTGCTCAAGCATGGAGGCACGTTGTACGTGGCCTGCCCGAACTACCTTCGGTTCTATGAGCCGCATTACAAGATCTTCTGGTTGCCGCTACTACCAAAACTACTCGGTCGTCTTTACTTGAGATGCCGGGGGCGAAACCCGGTTTTGCTAGACCAGCTCACTTACACCACCAATTCCCGGCTGCGGCGGCTGCTGCAGGAATTGGGCGAAGAGTATGCTCTTATCGACACGCACCAGCACCAGTTCTTGAAGAAGTGCGCAGCCGGCAGTTTTGCCAGCGGCCGAGCTCGAACCATTGGCAGGCTCACGCGTTTGCCGGTGTTCGGACCTCTGATACGTCGTGCGGCTCTGCTGTTCCTGCGTGTGACTGAAGGCGGTTGCGAGATGCTGGTTCAGCGCAAGGCTAGTGCCGCAGGTGGCTTGTGCTAGATTTCGCCCGTAAACTTTTCGGCCGCAGCCGGAATGGCCCGGTACGCGGCTTCTGCTTCGACCGGCCGCTGGTGCTGCTGCAGAGTGACGACTGGGGCAGGGTTGGCGTTCGCGACCGCGAAGGCTATGAATTGCTGCGGGCCGACGGTGTGCGGTTGGGCCAGCATCCTTACGATTTCTACACCTTGGAAACTGCCGAGGATGTCATCGCCCTGCGCGACTTGCTCAAGAGTCATCGCGATTCGACCGGTCGATCGGCTAGCCTGGTGATGAACTTCCTGCTGGCCAACTTGGACTTCCCCCGTATGGCGGAGGCCGGGCTGAACGAGATCCATGTGCGTCTGCTTACGGACGGCCTGCCTGGGAAATGGAAGCGTCCCGGGCTGTTCGAGGCTTATCGGCAGGGAACCGCCGATGGCGTCTTCCATCCCGCTCTGCACGGCCTGATCCATTTTTGCTGCCGCGCGGTCGAACATGCGCTGGCAAAAGGTGGTGAGCGCAGCGCTCTGCTGAAGAGTCTGTGGAAAGCGGAAACACCTTACATCTACTGGCGCATGCCCTGGGTGGGCTACGAATACTGCAATCCGGAGAGGCCGCACGCGGGTTTCCTCTCTGCGGAAGCGCAGAGCGCGCTCATTGGTGAAGCGGTGAAAACTTTCACCCGGTTTTTCTCCGCATCGCCTGTGTCGGCCTGCGCACCGGGATACCGCGCCAATCACGATACCCATGCCGCGTGGTCGGAGCGTGGTATTCGCGTCGCGCAGAACGGCAGTGGCGCGCCTCTGCCACCCCACATGAATGATTGCGAGATCCTGAATCTTTACCGGACCATTGATTTCGAACCCACGCAGCACGATTTGCCGGTCGAGAAGTATCTGCAGCTTGCGGATGCCTGCTTTGCGCGCGGTGTGCCGGTGATAATTTCCGTACATTCCATCAACTTCCACTCCACCTTGAAAGATTTTCGCGGGCCGACCCTGCGCGCCCTGGATGGCATACTCTCCGCGCTGGAACGCAAGTATCCCAATCTGTTGTATGTGCACGACGGTGATTTGTACGACATCGTGACCCGGGGCAGGTTCAAGGCTACTCACGGACCAGTTTCGGTCAAAGTCAAGCAGCAAGAGGTGGAAGATCTCCGCTCCATGGTGGGTTGGGGAGAATAGATGCCGCGCTCACTGCTGTTGATCACCGTGGATTGCCTGCGCGCCGACCATGTTGGGTTCCTGGGCTACGAGCGTCCGACCACGCCCTTTCTGGATTCGCTGGCGACCGAGAGCGCGGTAGTTTCCAATGCAATCGTCGCCGGAGCGCCGACCTACTATTCTTTCCCTGCGCTGATGGCATCCCGTCAACCGCTGGCTCTGGGACGCGACGTGGTGGGCCTGGCGCCGGATGAGTCGACGCTGGCGACGGTGTTGAAAGAAGCCGGTTACACCACGGCAGCGTTTCTCGCAGGGAACCCCTACCTTTCGCCTCGCTTCGGATACGACTCCGGTTTTGACATGTTCAGAGATTTTCTCGAAGCTGAGACTAGTCCTGCTACAGATGCCGCTGCGGTCGCTACCAGCAAGCGTACGCAATGGAACCGCGCGCTGAATGCCGCTTGTCGCAAAATCCGTCCACTGGGCGCGCTCTACGATGAGGTGTATTTTCAATATTGCCAGCGCATCGCCACGCCGCCAGCTCAGCCCATGAACCGGTTGTGCCGCTTTCCGTCCGCGGATGTGATCGTGGACCAGGCCCGCGCCTGGCTTGCGAGCGTCGGTGATGCACCGTTTTTCTTGTGGCTGCACTTCATGGATCCACACTCTCCGTATTATCCCCCCGAGCAGGCGCTGGAGTGGATGGGACACAGCAAGCTGAGCCCGTCGCGGGCGAGATATCTCAACTCTTACTGGAACCGTGGCGACCTGGGTGCTGACCGGTTGAGACATTATCTGGACGAGGTAATGGGCCTGTACGATGCGGGCATCCGCTGGGTGGATGCGCAAGTGGCGCGACTGGTGGAGACCCTCCGCCATTTTCGCCAGTGGAACAACTGCGTGATGGCTCTTACCGCTGACCATGGAGAAGAATTCCTCGACCACGGCGGCCGCTACCATCCTCCATCGAAAGTGAATGAAGAACTGGTCCGAGTGCCGCTGCTGCTGCACGCTCCGGGCATGAGTACGGCACAGCAGGCGGAAGCGCCGTTCAGCCTGCTTCATCTTGCCCCCACTTTGCTGGAAGCCGTGAACCTGCCGGCGCCCAGCGACTTCCGGGGCGTGAGTCACTGGGAGAAGATCGCAAGCGGACAGAGTTGGGCCGGCACCGCGATCGTCGAATGCGTTACCGGATGCACCAACCCTTTCCGCGCGGCTGACCGGATGGGCCAGCGCATTCTCGCCGTGCGGGAAGCGCGCTACAAACTGGTATTCGACCTGGGGTCATCCACCGAAGAGTTGTTTGATCTGGACGCCGATCCCGGCGAGCGCCGTCCGCTTCCCGCAGACGTGGAGAGGCCCGTCCGCAAGCGCCTGCTGGAACGGGCCCGCCAGCATGTTGCGGAATCTCTTCAGTCACGGGACCTCAACCATCGCCTCGGTGCGCGCCTTCGCGACATTCAGCTAGAATGGGCGAACTCAGCCGACAGGATTTCCGCTTAGCATGGCCGAATTGCGCGCGTTTGGACGCTTCCAGGCAACCCGGTACACATGATCCCGGCTCGCATCCTCGTGGAAAGCCTGGCTGATGAAGGACTCCCCAACGCGCAGATGACCAATGCCCGCGAGATCGTGCGTCGCATGGATCCGAGGCGGTTTCACATAAGCATTTTCCACGTCAATCGAGCGGATCCGCGGGTTGCGGCTCGTCCCAATACGCGACTGATTCCGTTACCCCAGCGCCGCCAGACGGTGAAGATTCTCCAGGAATTCATCTTCGGGAACCACCAGATCCTGTTCTACGTGAAGTCTTCGCCGGCCAGTAAGTGGTACCTGCGCCTGCGGCGCTACTGGAAAGACCACCGCATCGTGGTCGGGGCCATCGAGTCACAGTCCGATTTGCGCAACGAGCCCACCATCGCGCCGGAAGGGGTGCGCTTTTGGGAACAGACCGTGCTGCGTTGCGACTACCTCTTCAGCAACTCCGCAGCCGTCCGGCGAAGCCTGCAGTCCGAATATGGACTAGCCAGCGAGATAGTGCCGACTGGCGTGGATACAAAATTTTTCACCCCGATGTGGGAGCGCGCGCCGAATGCGCGGCCACGAGTTCTGTTTGTAGGATCGTTACGCCCGTTCAAACAGCCGCAGATCCTGCTCGATGCGGCGGCGCGATTTCCGCAGGCCGATTTCGTCCTGGCGGGCGACGGGCTCATGGCGCAGGAGCTGCTCGTCCGCGTTCAGAACGAACGACTGGGGAACGTTACGCTGCTTGGGGCAGTTGGAGCGGAGACAGTAAGAGAACAATGCCAACAGGCAGATGTCTTCCTGTTTCCTTCTTTATGGGAGGGGTCACCTAAAGTAATTCTTGAAGCTGCGGCCTGTGGTCTGCCGGTCATTGCGCGAAATAACTACCAGCCCGAAACCGTGGTCGATGGCCAGACCGGCTACCTTGTGAATTCCGATGCAGAACTGTTTGCGCGCCTGGAGGAACTGCTATCTCGCCCTAGCCTGCGCCGTACCCTGGGCGAGGCAGGACGCAATCACAGCGAGCGCTTCGATTGGGACGTGATCACTCGGCAATGGGAAGAAATCTTCGAGCGCCTGGTGTCGCAGAAGGCAGGCGCCCGCACCCTATGATCGCCAATCAGCCAATTGCGCCTGAGGTACCCGCCTCGTTGGGCGATGCGCTCCACGTGCTGACTTTAACCCCGTTTTATCCCACCGCTGCGGATGACGCTCAGGGTTGCTTTGTCGCGGAGCCACTGCTTTGGGTGGAGAAGTTCGGCGTGGCGAACACGGTCATCGCAGTGCAGCCTTTCTATCGCCGGCGTGCGCGTGCCGCCACCTCGGGGGTGCCGGCCCGGTGGAACCGACACTTCGCCCTTCCCGGCGGGTATGGTTTGCCGACCGCGGGAGCATTCTTGTACGCCAGCATTCTGGCGCAGGTTCGGAAGCTTCATAGTTCTCATCCGGTGCACGTCATTCATGCTCACGCGGCCTTGCCTTGCGGGCATGCGGCTGCGTTACTCAGCCGCGAATTAGGCATTCCCTTTGTGGTGACGGTGCATGGCCTTGACGCATTCTCTACCAAGCAGGTGGCAGGCCGCGCCGCCCAGTGGTGCCAGCACGTTTCACGATGGGTATATCGCTCAGCTCGCCAGGTGGTTTGCATCAGCGAAAAGGTCCGCGAGCAGGTGATCGCAGGCGCGGCCTCGGTGAAGAGCACCGTGATCTACAACGGGGTCGATCCCGAGACGTTTTCTCCGGCTGAGAGTTCGGAAGGCGCGGATGTCATCCTCAGCGTCGGTAATCTGATTGCCATCAAAGGCCACGAGTTGCTGCTGCGTGCGTTTGCCGCAGTGGAGAGTCGCTATCCCGCGACCACTTGCGCAATCATCGGTGACGGGCCAGAGCTTTCGCGGCTGGGTTCGC
The DNA here is from genome assembly GCA_020073665.1 of Terriglobia bacterium. GTDB lineage: Bacteria > Acidobacteriota > Terriglobia > Terriglobales > Acidobacteriaceae > JAIQEU01. The sequence continues at coordinate 90,495 of JAIQEU010000015.1, read as the reverse complement.
TGGCGGGTGAACTCAAGATTGCGGATAAGGTCCATTTTCTTGGACGGCAGAGCCGAAGCAGGGTTGCCACTGCAATGCGAAGCTGTGCGCTGTTTGCCTTGCCCAGCCGCTACGAAGGGCTGGGATGCGTTTATCTCGAAGCGATGTCTGCGGCCAAGCCGGTGATTGCGTGTCGAGGACAGGGCATCGAAGAAGTTGTGCACCACGGCGTCAACGGTTGGCTGATTGATCCGGAAGACTTGCCAGGATTGACGGAGTCACTCGCGATGCTGTTGCAGAACCCGCAGAGGCGGCGCCAACTGGGGGAAGTGGCCCGCCGTACCATTCAGAACGGTTTGACACTTGCGCACCAGGCTGAGCGCCTGGCCCGGCTCTACCGGGAGAGCCGCGCATGAGAAGAAAACTGGTGATCCTGACCGAGATCATCGCGCCCTACCGCATCCCAGTATTCAACGCGCTGGCGCGGCAGGCGGAGATCGATCTGCACGTGATGTTTCTGTCGGAGACCGACCCCAGCCTTCGCCAGTGGCGGGTGTACAAAGAGGAGATCGAGTTTAGTTACGAGGTGCTCTCTTCCTGGAGGCGGCGGCTGGGAAAGTACAATGCCATGCTGAACTGGGGATTGGGGACTGCGCTGCGGCGGGCATCCCCCAATGTGATCCTGTGCGGCGGCTACAACTATCTGGCCTCCTGGCATGCCATGGCGTGGGCCCGCAGACATGGGGCCCCGTTCTTGGCCTGGGTGGAGAGCACATCTGCGGACTTGCGGCGCCGGCGCGCGTTAGTAGAATCGCTGAAGAGGAATTTCATGCGCCGCTGTGACGGTTTCGTGGTTCCGGGCAAGTCGTCTACGGAATACGTGAGAAACTACGGCGTGCCCGAGGGAAAGATTTTCACCGCACCGAACGCGGTGGATGTCGAGTTTTTCGGGCGGCGCGCAGCCGAGGTTCGTAAGGAGGGGTCGATTCACAGGCGGACCTTATCTTTATCTTTGCCTGCGCGTTTTTTTCTCTTTGTGGGGCGCCTGGTGCGGGAAAAAGGAGTGTTTGATCTGCTCGATGCCTATGGCACACTGGGTGCGGAGTTGAGGTCGGAAATAGGATTGGTGTTTGCCGGCGATGGCGTGGCGCGGCCGGAACTGGAGCGGCGCGCCGCGAGAATTACGCCGGGGGCGGTCCATTTTGCGGGCTTTACGCAGCGCGAACAGTTGCCGAGTTACTACGGACTGGCAGAGATGCTGGTGTTTCCCACGCACAGCGACACCTGGGGGCTAGTGGTGAACGAAGCGATGGCCTGTGGCTTGCCCGTGATTACCACCAGCACCGCCGGATGCACGGCCGACTTGGTCCAAGATGGCTGGAATGGGCGGGTGGTTCGCGCAGGCGATGTGGGCGATCTGGCCCGGGCGATGAGGGAAATGGCAACTCAGCCCGAGGTTAGAACACTCATGGGGCAGCGCAGCGCGGAACGCATCCTAGGATATCTGCCGGAGACGTGCGCCTCGGGCATTGCGCAAGCGGTTCTGGGACTGTCTCGATGAACAATCGTTTTTACAAGATCGGGCTGCCGGTTGCGCTGCTGGCCTGCGTAGCCTTCGGACTCTACCTGGCGCTATTCCGCCCCGGATACGTGAATCGAGTGGATTTCCTCGCCGCAGTGATCTTTCTCCAGGTTCTGGTAGCCGTGCTGTGGAAGTTCGAGCAGAGATTCTTTCCGTTTCTCATGCTGATCTTTCTCTGGGCCGGAAGCGTGCTGCCATTGAGCGGAGTCTGGACTTCTGCGCGGTGGGTTGTCCTGGGTGCCGGTGCCGTGAGCGGTTGCATCCTCTACCTGAAGAACCGCCATCACTCTCTGGGAGCCTTTCACCTGGTGGCAGGCTTCTGCGTTTTCGCTGGCCTGGTTTCGGCAATGGCTTCCTCCGACCCGACGGTAGCACTCCTGAAAACGTCCAGCTTGTTCCTCTTATTCCTATACGGGGCTTCGGGAGCCAGGCTGGCGGTGATGGGCCGAGAGGCGAAATTCTTCTCCGGACTATTGTTTGGTTGCGAACTCCTGGTTTACGCCTGTGCGCTTTCCTATTTCGTCCTTCGCTTCCAGTGCTTTGGTAACCCAAATTCCCTGGGTGCGATTATGGGCGTGTTTGGTGTACCAATGATGCTGTGGGGCATGCTGATCAGCGATAAAGTCCAGATCCGCAGGCGGAGGATGTTTACCCTGCTTCTGGCGGTGGTGCTGCTGCTGTCCAGTTACGCGCGGGCGGGAATAGTGGGTGCCGCGGTGGCTTTTGTGTTAGTGTGCGCCGGTTTGCGCCAGTACCGCTTACTGATAAAAGGGTTCGCGTTTGCATTGCTGTGTGCGGTGGCCGTGGTCACCCTCGTGCCACTGGAGACCGCCGAGCCTGGATCGGTGGTTTCGGCGTTCCTCTACAAGGGGAAGGGGGAGGCTGGCGTTCTTGAATCTCGCCGCTCGGTCTGGGACCAGACCTTCGCTTCCATTCAGGAGCACCCGTGGTTTGGTACCGGATTCGGCACCAGCGCTACCGACTACGATCAGAATCAAGTGGACAGCGGCGGGCGTTTCCAGTCCGCTGCCAGCAGTACGCGGGAACATGGCAACAGCTACCTGGCGATCTCCGAATGGGTCGGCTTGCTGGGAGTTTTGCCGTTCTTCACGCTGGTCTTGTTGACCGCCCGGAATGTGGCCCGTGGGGCAGCTTGGATACGCCGTACTGGCGACGTTACCTCTCCCGTTGTTCCTCTGACCGGCATTCTGGCCGCGGGCCTGATTCATGCGGGCTTCGAGGATTGGCTGTTCGCGGTGGGCTACTACCTGTGCGTTTTTTTCTGGATTAGCGCATTCCTGATCATCGATCTTCTTCCCGCTACCGCTCCGGCACCGGAGGTCTTGAGTGTCGCCGGCGGCCCGACTCCATGGTCTGACCGGTTTGGCGTGATCCATCCCGGCCGATGATTCATCTTTTTGTGAACGGGATTGCGGCGAGTGCCGGCGGCGGGCTCACGTACCTGAGGAATGTGATCCCGCACCTGGCAGAGCGCACCGACGTGTACACCAGCGTCGCAGTAAACCCAGCGCTGAGAGAGGAATTCGGTGAGTTGCCCCGGGTGTCCTTCGTATCGCTGGAAACATCGGGTGGCGCGATGCAGCGTTTCTGGAGAGAGCAAACCCGTCTTGCAAGCTTGCTACGCTCCTGCCAAGCTCAGGTCCTGATCTCTGCTGGCAATTTCGCCCTGTGGAGGTCTCCAGTCCCGCAGATTCTCCTCTCCCGCAATTCGCTGTACACCTCCGGCGATTTCTATCGCGATTTGCGATCTCGCGGGGAATATCGCATGTGGCTGGACACGCGGGTTCGCGGGACTCTGGCCAAGCTTTCCATTCATTACGCGGAGCGCACCATCGCTCCCAGCAAGGCCTTCGCCGATGAATTGCGTCGTTGGGCGGGCGTGCCAGTGGTACCCATTTACCATGGCTTCGATCGCGATCTTTTTTTGGGGGACAGTCTGCCCTTATCGGAGGAAGTGGAAAGGAAGCTGGGGCCCGCAGATGGGTCGCTGCGGCTGCTCTTTGTAAGCCACTACACCTACTATCGGAACTTCGAGACTCTGATCCGAGCTCTGCCACTGCTGAAAAAGCTACTTGCACCCCGCAGGCTCCGCCTCACCCTTACCTGCGAGTTTCATTCCAAGGACGGTTACCGCACTGATGTAGCGGCTGCGTTGCTCCGGCAGTTGGATGTGGCAAACGATGTCGTCCAGTTAGGGCCGGTGCCGTATCGATCTCTGAGTCACTTGTATCAGGCTTGCGATGTCTACGTGACGCCGGCCTATACGGAAACCTTCGCCCACCCACTGGTGGAGGCGATGGCCAGCGGATTGCCGATCGTGGCCTCAGACTTGCCGGTACATCGTGAAATCTGCGGGTCCGCTGCTTTGTATTTCCCGCGCTTCTCCCCGGATGAATTGGCACAAAGGATCATGGAGGTAGTATCTTCTGCGGAGGTCTCAGCGCGGTTGGCGGACGAAGGCAAGCGGCGCTCGCAGAGCTTTAGCTGGAGCAAACATGTCGGCCAAATCGTGGCGCTCGCGGGTCAGCTTATCGGGCTGGGGGGGTGATGGGGCTCGATCGTTCTTAGGCCAGAGATATGGACACTTACCATGATTCTTGAGCGCCTCCCGGCCCGGGAGTACACGTGCGATGTCTGTATCGTGGGCTCGGGGCCCGTGGGCATGGCACTGGCTCTGGAACTCGAGCGCCTCGGCCGCCACGTCGTAGTGCTCGAATCGGGTGGGACCAATGCCGATCCTGAAGGCTCCGAAGCGTCCCGCGCTGTCATCGTCGACCCCCAGCGCCATGCGCAGATGGAGATCGCCGTCTGTCGTGCTCTCGGCGGCACATCGTGGACGTGGGGTGGCCGCTGCGTGGCTCTCGACTCCGTGGATTTTGAAACGCGCTCCTATGTGCCGCATTCTGGTTGGCCCATTGGCCAAGATGACATCGAGCCCTGGTACGCGAAAGCCGCCGGGTACCTGCGGTGCGGCGATGCCACGTTCCGTTCTCAACCTAGCCACCTGGGCGGCCTCGGCGCCGAGGTTTCCGCTGAATTCCTGGAACGATGGTCTGCTGAACCCCGGCTCGCGCTGGTTCACCGCAGACCGATCGAGCGCTCCCAACGCATCACTCTCTTTTTGAACAGCACCGTCACTGATCTCGACTTCGGTGGCGGCGGGCGGGTAGTCGAGAGCGTCTTGGTAGCAGGCTCCGACGGTAAGTCGAGAGTGAAAGCGCGCGACGTGATCCTTGCCGCAGGAGGCGTCGAGACCACGCGCCTGCTTCTGGCCGTGCAGCGCCGTTGGCCAGACCATTTTGGCGGCACAGACGGTCCGTTGGGTCGCTATTACATGGGCCACATCTCCGGCAAGATCGCGAGCATTGTATTCGACAATCCGGCAGACATTGCCGACTTCGATTTCGAACTCGACCGGTCGGGCACCTACGTGCGGCGGCGCTTTGTTGTCAGTGCGGCGGCGCAACAAACTCATGGGCTGCTCAATACGGCCTTCTTCCCCGACAATCCGCCATTTTATGATCCTCGACATCGCAGCAGTGTGCTGTCGGCGGTCTTTCTAGCACTGGCAATCCCGCCGATCGGCCGCCGGCTAGTTTCGGAAGCGATCCGAATTGCCCATGTCGGTTCCAAGCCGTACCATCTCGGTGCGCACCTGCGAAACGTGTTGCTGGGCGCTCCCCGTGGCGTGCAAGACTTGGTCAAAATCGTGCACGGTCGGTTCCTGGCCGAACCGCGCAAGCCCGCCTTCCTGGTTCGAAATCGCGACGGCAGGTATGCCCTGCATTACCATGCTGAGCAGGAACCAAATCCCGACAGCCGCGTGGTGCTGACCGGTGAGGTGGACCAATTCGGGCTCCCGCGCGTCGCCATTGACCTGCGCTTTACCCAGCGTGACGCGCGTAGCGTCGTAGACTCCCACCAGGTTCTGGATGCGGCCTTACGCGGGAATAGAATTGGGCGGCTGGAGTACTGGTATCCGATAGAACAGTTGCCCGATCGCGTCTTGGCGCAGGCGTCTGACGGTCTCCATCAAGTGGGCACAACGAGAATGGGACAAGATGCAAGGAACAGCGTAGTCGATACCGACTTGAAGGTCCACGGTGTTGCCAACCTTTACGTGGCCTCCTCCAGTGTGTTTCCCACGACTGGACAGGCCAATTCAACCTATCCCGCCACCGCGCTTGCCATCCGGCTGGCCCACCATCTGAACCGAGAAGCCGTTGGTATAGAGATTCAAAAAGGGCGGACCGTCAACCATGCGCCGTGTTAACTTTGCCGCGCTTTCACGCAACGTGTCCGCGATTGGCTTCGGGTGCGCCTCCCTTGGCTCCCGTGTCGATGCCCGGCGTGGAATAGCGGCATTGGCCCGAGCCTATGATGCCGGTGTCTGCTGGTTTGACGTGGCACCGTCCTACGGCGACGGCCATGCCGAGGCCTTGCTGGGAGATTTTCTCGAGGGCAAACGCCAGCAAGTCGCGGTGTGTACCAAGGTCGGCATCCTTCCTAGCCGCGTGTCCTTCCCCATGAGCATCGCCAAGCCGGTGGTGCAGGGTTTGATCGCGTGGTTGCCTGGGCTGCGCAAACATGTGGTCAAGTTCCGATCACCTGCGCGAGCCGTGGATTTGACCGGTGCATTCATCGAGTCCAGCGTCGTGGACAGCCTGCGGCGGTTGCGGACGGACTTTGTTGACGTGCTCGCCCTCCACGAACCGCGCCTTGCCGACGTGCAGCGCGACGATGTATTGCGATCTCTTGACAAGGTCGTCAGCAAAGGTTACGCCCGCACCATTGCAGTGGCCGGCGATCTAAATGTTGCCCTTGCGGCTGCGACGATGTCGCAGCGCATCCGCATCATTCAGCTTGCCAACAACCCCATCCGGCCTAATGTAGCGTTGGCCAAACCACAACTGCCATCGGGGCAGCCCATGGGCTTTGTCACGCATAGTGTGTTTGGCCAAAATGGCTCCTTGGACACCTTGGCTTCCATGATCGCGGAGGAAGCTGACAAGCGGAGCCTTCTGGAGGCCGCCGGCTACTGCCTTGCGCCCCGAGAGGCGGCTGCCGCGTTCCTGCTCGACTACGCACTAGCCAGCAATCCCGATGGCGTGGTCCTGCTGTCGATGTACCAACCGCAGCATCTCAGTTTCGACCTCGGTCGTCTCGCGTCGTCGCCGCCGCCGGATGTGGTGTTAGACGTGGCAGGCCGCCTCGTGGCGACACAGGTTTGCCCATGACCTTGGGAAGACTTCAGTTGGAGTAAACATGTTGGGAGGTCCTGCAACTGGCGGAGTCGCTCCCTGGCGAATCAAGCAGTGTTCAAGCCGGTATTTCTTCCGGAGGATTTCCGCTCGATACCGCGGCAGGCGAAGGCAATTCAGTCACCGGCGCCTGCGTCAGGCGATCCTTCAGACGGAGAAATGTTTCCTCAAAATATTTTCGTGAGAGGTAGGCGAGGCCAATCGCGAATCCGCCGGCAACCACAAACCTGAGTACTACCAGTCCGAAATGCCCGTCCGACGGTTGCAGTTGCGGCCAGTAGTATCTCGAAAGCTTGTCATAAATTCGAAATGCCAGAAGATGGATCAGATAAAGTCCGTAACTCAGATAACCCAGGAAGCGCAGCATGGAATTGTTCACGTAACGTTTGTGTGAACTGGTGCCCACCAGAAGTACGAACAGCAGGATGCCTCCGAACACTATGTCGATCAAGGTATGTTGCAAGGCCGCGCCCAGCAGGCGTTCACGCGTAGTGATTCCGAAGGGCCGGCCGACAACCGTGAGGATCACGCCGGAGACCAGCAACGTGGTACATAGTGACACCACTTGCTGGCGGGTGATGGAAGTCCGTAGAACAATCGCTAGCAGGCTTCCGGCCGCGAGTCCGTCCGCCACGAACCAGGTGTACGAGGCCAACCCGAATGTATATCCAAGGCGGAACGATACGGCCCGCAGGATCGGTATCGCTACGCACAAAGCTATCGAACAGATGGCCAGGCGCTTAGGGGTGAGTTTCTGGACTACCGCCGGCCAAAAGATGTAATAGTGCTCTTCCACCGCCAGCGACCAAAGTGGGCCGTAGTCCGTCGGAATACCGAACAAACTCGTAACATTCGCCAGGTACACAAAACTCAGTCCCAGGAAGCCCACAGACGCTGAGTGCAGCAGGGCCAGCAGAACCAGCAGCAAGTAATAGGCGGGCAGAATGCGCAGCGCGCGCCGGGTGTAAAAACGCCGGTAGTATTGCGGCTTGTGTTTCGAATCCAGCAGAATTCCCGTAATCAGAAACCCTGACAACACAAAGAACAGATTTACGCCTAGCCAACCGGGCTGAGTCGCTAATAGAAATGTTTTCGCCAGCCCGGTGAAGTGCAGCGAACTGTACTGCCAGTAGAACCCATGGAGAAACAAAACCCCCAGGATCGCAACTCCACGCACCGAATCCAGTTCCGGCATGACTGGGCGGATCAGGTTCGTCTGCAACGAATTCGGGGACCGGGTTTGCGACATAAACGGGCTCTTTGCCCCTCTCTTGGATCAGCGCATGACCGTGTGAAGCCGGCCAATCACGTTACTCAAGCCAACCGCGGAAACGGCAGCCAGCGCCGGGGTAAGCGCAGCGAGCGCCCAAACCAGACGCCGGTCCTTGGGAAGCCATCGCTGCAGGGCCAGCAGCACCAGGGGTACTACCGGAATCGCAAAGCGAGGGAAATTGCCCCGCGCCCAATAAGGAAAGTTGTACGAAAAAATGAAAACCAGGTAAAGGCTGGTAAAGATTATCTCCACCGGATGTACTCTTGCATACTGCCGGAACTTTGCCGTGGCGAACATGGCAACAATTCCCGCCAGCACGAGAAGAATCCAAGCCGACGTCCACACCAGGTTGGTCCATGGTGACGGATAAAGAAACGTTCCCTTGATGATGGCGTAGAACGGTATGCCGAACAGGGGGGGCCCTTGGGAGCCCGAGTACTCATAACTGTGGACCGTGGCCAGCGGGTCTCCGACATAGAGAGCCAGTGGCGCGATGTACAACAGGCCGACCGTGACTCCGATCAGCAATGCGAGCGCAAATCGACGCCACTCTCTCCGCCACAGCAAGGCCACACCCAGCGCCACCAGGCAGAGAAATCCCAGCGGCCTGACGGTAGTAGCCAGAGACGCCAGCAGAACCGCCAGCAGCCAGCGGTTGCTCCGGATCGCCAGAAAAGCGGCAAACAGAAGCGCCACGAACAGAGGTTCTGAGCCACCCAGCAGCGAAAGTTGCAGCCAGTAAAAATTAATGACGGCAAAAAAGCAGGCTACCCATCCATTCCACAGGCGGCGAGCGAACAGAACACTGATGATCGAGGGCAACCAGGAAGCCAGCAACAGGGCCGTACGATCCGATACTCGCGTCACCATGGAAAGCAGGGCCATCAGATACGATAGTCCCCAAAACTGCTTGATATTCAATCCGTGGAAATCCCAATGCCGAATGGCCGCTGCTACTCCCATGTAGCCGCGGTTGTCGCCAAACCCATCCACGGCGGTGAAAAAACCCTTTAGCAGGCTCAGCACAACCACAAAGACCGCGAAACTGGCCAGCGTAACGATCAGGACTTCCGCAGCTGAGGGTTCAACCCGCCACTTGCTGGTTTGTTCGAGTGGCACACTTCGCCCCGGGCTTAGTTCAAGCACGTGGGGTCCCGTCATAATGAACTCAACATGGAAATTCAGGAGTAGATAGCGGATAGTATCACAGCGGTTTACCTGCCAGGGAGAGCGTAACTCAAGTTGGACGCTTCCACGAGAACTGAGTACAGTTGCTGATAGATTCCAGAGTCAATCTTTTCGCGTTGCGTTAGGAGAGGAGTGAACTGTGTGCGGCATTGTCGGAATTCTGGCGCGTAATGCGCGTGTCGCGCCCGACTTGCTCGATCGTGCCACCCAGTCGCTGGCGCACCGCGGCCCGGATGACTCCGGCACCGTTATCGTTCGGGAGAGCGAGCCACAGCCGTTGGAGGTCGGTTTGGGCAGTCGGCGCCTGGCTATTCTCGACCTTTCTCCGCTGGGACACCAGCCCATGTCGGACCCGGAGACGGGGAACTGGATCGTCCACAATGGCGAGATTTACAACTTTCGCGAAATCCGCGCAACCCTGGAAAGCGACGGAGTACAGTTTCGCAGCCACTCCGACACCGAAGTCCTGCTCAAGGCATACGACCGCTGGGGCGAAGGCTGTCTGGAGAAGCTGCGTGGCATGTTTGCCTTCGCCATCTGGGACGCCAAGCGGCACCGGTTATTCGTGGCGCGCGATCCGATGGGCATCAAACCGCTGTACTACTGCACCTCCGGCTCATGTTTTCTTTTCGCCTCCGAACTTCGCACCCTGCTTGGCACGGGACTGGTGCCACGCCGTTTGGATCACGCCGGGTTGGTGAGCTATCTGACTTTCGGTTCAGTGTACGACCCCATCACGCTGGTGGAAGGTGTGAGCGCGCTACGTCCTGGCCACTACCTGGTCTGGGAGAAGGGCGGAGTGCGCGAGGTGATGTATTGGGACATGGTGTCTCACGGCGAAGGATCGCGGGGCCTCGCGAGAGGGCAGCAGGCACCGGATCGCAGGCAACTTGAAGACGAGATTCACGCCATCCTGGACGAGTCCGTCCGCATGCAGATGGTCAGTGACGTTCCGGTGGGCGTGTTTCTGTCGGGCGGCATCGACTCCAGCAGCGTCGTGGGCCTGCTGGCACGCAGTGGAATCCGGCCGGATACTTTCTCGATCGTGTTTCGTGAAGCCGACTACAGCGAAGGGGAATTCTCCCGACTGGTGGCGCGGCAGTTTGCGACGAATCATCAGGAGATACTGGTTTCGCAGAATGATGCGCTGGAAGCCATTCCGGGCGCGCTGCAGGCCATGGATCAGCCCACCATCGATGGCCTGAACACTTACCTGGTGTCGCGGCAGACCCGAGCCGCGGGAATCAAGGTGGCGCTCTCCGGGCTGGGCGGAGACGAGTTGTTCGCCGGATACTCCAGCTTTCGCACCGTTCCCGCGATGGAGCGTTTTTCACGCCGCTGGCAACACGTGCCCCGCTTCGCTCGGCGTTCGCTCGCCGGGGTGTTCTCCTGGTTCGCCTCAGACACGGACCAGAATCGAAAACTAGCAGCGCTGGCCCGGGCCAACGACGCGCTGCATCCGTACTTTCTCTCGCGCGCGGTGTTTACCGGGGCGCAGTGCGAGCGCCTGCTGGCTTCTTCGGAGCAGCGGGCGATTGAGCGTGCCAGCGCTCCCTTGCAGGACAGTCTGGAACGCGCTCGCCATCTCGATCCCACCAACCGAGTCTCCTATCTCGAAGCGCGCTGCTACATGCTGAATACGCTGCTCCGCGATTCTGATGTCATGAGCATGGCCCACGGTTTGGAAGTCAGAGTCCCGCTGATTGATCACAGCCTGGCGCAGAAGTTGCTGGCTTTGCCCGGCGACTGGAAACTGAGTGCAGATAAGCCAAAGCCTCTACTCGTGAGTGCGTTGGGTGACGCGCTGCCCTCGGAAGTTGTGCACCGTCCCAAGCGTGGATTCGCGCTCCCGTTCGAGCACTGGATGCGGGACCAACTGCGCGCAGGCTTGGACGAAACGCTGCACCGGACGGCGCTGGGCCCGCTGTCAGCGGTGTTGAACTCCCAGGCAGTGAGCCAGGTTTGGGAAGACTTCCAGCGAGGCGCCACCTCGTGGTCCCGACCATGGTCGCTATATGTGCTGCAGCGCTGGTGCGAATTGCATCAGGTCACGGCATGAGCATGGCCGCATGGGAGGTGGGACCTTATGTTATCCACCTTGATTTCAGGCTTGGGAAGGTTCTCCATTCGGGTAATATGGTGGGACTGATTTCAACCGCATGGCCCTGAAGCAACTCATCGAGGTACAAGCCACCAGTCCGGCTACGCTGCTGCCCGTGAGCGTGATTGTGGCTGCACGCAACGAGGCCAGCAATCTGCCACGCTGCTTGGAATCTCTCCGCAGCGTGGGTGAGGTCTATGTAGTCGACTCAGGTAGCACTGATGCCACGGTCGAGATTGCGCGCTCGTATCAAGCGAAGGTGGTGCAGTTTCATTATCAGGGCGGCTGGCCGAAGAAGCGCCAGTGGGCAATGGACACGCTTCCGCTCGCCTATGACTGGGTCTTCCTGGTTGATGCCGACGAGGCATTGACTCCCGAATTGGCGGAGGAGATTAAGCAAGCCATCCAGAACCCGCATATCGCCGGCTACTCGGTGGCGTTACAGATGTATTTCCTGGGACGCCGGTTGCGCCACTGTGGCGCCAGCTTCTACAAGCTGTCGCTATTCCGTCGCGGAAAAGGCCATTACGAATGTCGCTTACGCGACCAGGACACCTCCATGTGCGATATGGAAGTGCACGAGCATGTGGTGGTTCAAGGCCAAAGCGGCAGGCTTCGCCATCCTCTGGTTCACCATAACGTGGAGTCGCTTTCGCGCTACATCCAGAAGCATGATGAGTATTCCAACTGGGAAGCCCGTGTGCTGCTCGAGGGTGAGACCAATCCTGGGGGCCTGCAGCCCACGCTCTTCGGCTCGCAGGCGCAGCGGCGCCGTTGGCTGAAGACCCGCTTTTACCGGTTGCCGGGATCGCCCCTTCTGCTGTTTCTTTACCGGTACATTTTTCGCCTTGGATTGCTCGACGGAGTTCCTGGGCTGATTTACTGTGGTTTCCAGGCAATGCAAATGTTCCACACCAAAGCCAAGATCTACGAATTGCGGACCAAAAGGACATGAGTCAACCGGCATGTGCGGCATAAACGGCCTGGTTAATTGCGGAGATCACGAGACGCTGGCGCGCATGACGTCGGTACAGGCCCACCGCGGGCCGGACGACGCCGGTCTATGGGAGCAGCGTCTTCCGGATGGTTCCTACTTCGGCTTGGGCAGCCGACGGCTGGCCATTATCGATCTTTCTCCTGGTGGTCACATGCCGATGTGCAACGAGGACCGCACGGTCTGGATTACCTACAACGGAGAGATCTACAACTTCGCCGAGTTGCGTCGTGGCCTGCTAAGCAAAGGGCATCGCTTCGTTTCCAACACCGATACCGAGGTCGTGGTGCACCTGTATGAGGAAGAGGGAGCGGAGTGCGTCAAACGGTTGAACGGCATGTTCGCTTTTGCGATTTGTGATCTTCGTTCGGGCACGCCCACGCTGTTCATGGCGCGTGATCATTTCGGGGTGAAACCCTTCTACTACGCGCACAACGGGCGGCGATTTGCATTCGCTTCCGAGGTCAAAGCATTGCTGCAGGTGCCTGGGATGGAAGCGGGAATCGATCCCCAATCGCTGCATCAGTATCTGACGTTCCTCTGGGTCCCGGATCCCAAAACCATGTTTAGGGGGATCCAAAAGCTTCCCGCAGGGCATTCCGCGACCTTTCGAGACGGCAAGCTCGAAATCAAACAGTACTGGGACCTGACTTTCCCAGCAGAGAATTCGATCAGTCCGAGACCGGAAAAAGAATTGGCTGAAGAGGTTCGCGAGCGTTTTCGCCAATCGGTGGAAGCGCAGATGATCAGCGACGTCCCGATTGGGGCGTTTCTCAGCGCGGGGCTGGATTCGTCGAGCATCGTCGCCATGATGTCGCGTGCCACTCGGCAGCCGGTCCGTACCTACACCATCACGTTTCCGCCCAAGTACCGGGTCGGCGAAACGACGCTCGACGATCCCGCGGTGCCGGCTCGCCTGGCCCGCAAACTGGGATGTGAGAACCAGCAGATCGTGGTCGAGCCCGACGTTGCCGACCTGCTGCCTCGCCTGACTTGGCACATGGACGAACCCACGGCGGACCCGGCGATCATCACGGCGTACCTGGTGTGTCGCGAGGCGCGCAAACAGGCGACGGTGTTGCTTTCTGGGGTTGGAGGAGACGAACTCTTTGCGGGATATCGCAAACACGCTGCGCACTATTGGGCACAGGCCTACCAGCGGGTACCTTCTGCGATGCGTCGCCTGCTGGAGCCAGTGCTGGCTCGCCTGCCGGGGATGCGCGGAACCTCGGTGAAAGGCAGCGTGCGTCTGGCAAAGAAGATGGCGCGTAGTGCGTCGTTACCGGCAATCGACCGCTTCGTGATGAACTCTACCTACCTGGATGCGGCGCAAAAGGATTCTTTGTACACACCGGCGCTGACAGAGGAGATTGGCGGGTACGATCCCTCCGCGCGGCATCGAGCTGCGTTTGGCGAGGTCGAGGACGCTGATTTCCTGAACCAGATGCTTTACCTCGATACCAAGATCTTCATGACCAGCCTGAATCTCACCTATAGCGACAAGATGAGCATGGCCTCGTCGGTTGAAGTGCGCGTGCCATTCCTTGATCGCGAACTCGCCGAATTCGTTGCCTGGAACGTACCTCCGTCGCTGAAGCTGAAGGGGACTTTCAGGCCTACGACGAAATACATTTTGCGCAAGGCGATGCAGGACGTTCTGCCGCGCGAGGTTTTGAACCAGCCCAAGGCGGGTTTTGCCGCGCCGGTGGACTACTGGCTGGCGCATGATCTGAAAGAAATGGTCGATGATCTGCTCTCCCCATCGCAACTGCGCGACCGCGGCTTGTTCCGCCCGCAGGCCGTCCGAGCATTTGTGGATGAGCACCGACGCGGCGTACAAGATTGGTCAATGCCGATATGGCAGTTCCTCACTTTGGAACTCTGGATGCGAACTTTCCTGGATAGCAGCGCGAACCGGTGGATGGATGCGCCACAGGCGGCCTCCGCATGAAGCAGGTCCTACAGCACGCGCGCACGGGTGAGATCTCCGTTGCCGACGTCCCATCGCCAAAGCTATTGGCCGGATGCGTTCTGGTTCGGGTGGCAGCATCGCTGGTTTCCGCCGGCACCGAGCGGGCGTCTTCCGAGTTCGCCAGCAAGAATTTGCTGCAGAAGGCAAAGGCGCGTCCTGACTTGGTGCGGGAAGTCCTTGCCAAAGTGCAGCGCGACGGTGTTTTTTCCGCTGTCTCAGCGGTGCGCAGTCGTCTCGACCAATCCACCGCGCTCGGCTACAGCAGTGCGGGGACCGTGGTCGCAGTCGGCGATGACGTGAGCGACATCAAGGTTGGCGATAGCGTGGCTTGCGCCGGGGCGGGGTACGCGGTCCACGCTGAGTGTGCCTGCGTGCCGCGATTGCTGGTCTCGAGAATCCCGGCAGAGTCCACAGTGTCGTTTGACGAAGCTGCCTTTGCCACCGTTGGCGCCGTTGCGCTGCACGGGATCCGCACCGCCGGTGTGAAATTGGGTGACGTCGCCGCGGTCATTGGGCTGGGACTGGTGGGCCAACTCACGGTGCAGATGCTGAAGGCTGCCGGCTGCCGCGTGGTTGGCATGGATCTCGTTCATGAACGGGTCGAACTCGCCAGGCGGCTTGGCGCCGATCACGCTTCGGACTCGGTTCCCGATTTCAAAGATATTTGCTCTGGCCTCTCGAATGGCCACGGTGCCGATGCCGTTTTGATCACCGCCGAGACTTCCAGCAGCGACCCGGTGAATCTCGCGGGAGAAGTTGCGCGTGATCGAGGCACAGTGGTGGCAGTGGGTACGGTGGGCATGGACATCCAGCGCCCGCTCTATTACGGAAAGGAATTGGAGTTCCGCGTCTCCCGATCGTACGGGCCCGGCCGCTACGATGCCGCGTACGAGCAGAAGGGACGCGACTATCCTATCGGCTATGTACGCTGGACCGAGACCCGCAACATGGACGCTTTCCTTCAGCTGTTGGCGGAGGGAAAGGTCGATGTCCAATCGTTGATCACGCACCGGATTCCCATCGAGCGCGCCCGCCAGGCGTATGACATCATCACAGGCAGAGCGGGCGAGCCGTACATGGGCGTGCTGATCACCTACAGCGGGGAGGCGGAGGCAACACCGCGCCTGGAGTTGGTCCACAAGGGAACGCCGGCCGTGACTGCGGGGCCGAAGACGGTTTCAGTCGGACTGCTTGGCGCCGGCAGTTTTGCCGTGAGCACGTTGCTCCCAGCGATGAAGGGAATCACGGGCATGAACCTCACCGGCGTTTGTGCCGCGAGCGGCCCGCATGCCCGTCATGCCGCGGACAAGTTCGGGTTTCGTTACTGCTCAACGGACGAAGCAGAAATCCTGCGCGATCCAGGCGTGAACACGGTCGCCATCGCGACCCGTCACCATCTGCATGCGAAACAGGTATGCGCTGCCCTGAACGCCGGCAAACACGTTTTTTGCGAGAAGCCGCTGTGCCTGACGGAAGACGAACTCACCGAGATTGCCGGCGCCTATTCGGCGGCGAATGTGAGCAAGAAATGTCTTCTCATGGTCGGGTTTAATCGCCGGTTTGCGCCCATGGTGGTGCGGATGAAGTCTTTCGTGGGAGAGATCCGCGAACCGCTGGTTCTGCACTATCGGGTCAATGCCGGATTTGTTCCTGCCGACCACTGGGTGAATGATCCGGAGCAGGGCGGCGGGCGCATCCTGGGCGAGGCCTGCCATTTCGTGGATCTGCTTACGTTCCTCGCCGGCGCCCCGGTGATTTCGGTACACACTCGTAGTTTGGCCAACGCCGGCCAAAACGCGGACGACAACGTGATTATCGGACTCGAATTTGCCAATGGCTCCCAAGGGACGATCAGTTATCTGGCCAATGGCGACAGGTCGTACTCGAAAGAACGGGTAGAAGTCTTCGGTGGCGGCTCGGTGGCTGTGCTGGACGACTTTCGCCGCCTGGAGTTGGCGCGCCGTGGGCGCAAACGAGTGTTTCGTTCACCCCTGCGCCAGGACAAAGGACACCGCGGCGAGTGGGAAGCGATGGCGCAGGCAATTCTCAGCGGGGGCGAGTCGCCCGTCGCGTTCGCGGAAATCATCGCCACAACCTTAGCCACCTTGCGAGCCTTCGATTCGCGCTCTTCCGGCCGGTCATTGGCAGTAGCCGCGACCGGGTTCCTGGCCTCGCATTCACGCGCCGATTGATGATTCCAATTTCAGAAAGGCAACCCTGCAGTCCATGCTGATACTGGGCCTGAACATGTTTCACGCCGATGCCTCGGCCGCGATTGTCGAGGACGGCGAAGTCAAATTTGCCATTGCCGAGGAGCGGTTGAACCGGGCCAAGCACTACGGAGGTTTCCCCGCGCTGGCGGTCAAAGCCTGCCTCGATGCAGTCGGGGCGAAGATCACCCAGGTTGACCACGTGGCCGTCGGCCAGGACAGTGACGCCAATCTGGCCAAGAAATTTCAGTATGCCCTGGCCAATCCCGCGAAAATTCTAAACTTCATCCGTCTGCGCCAGCGCAAAGAAGCCATGCGCGACGTGCGTTCTCTGCTGGCCGGGGCGCTCGAGGTTGATGCAAAGCAATTGCGTTTTCAGGAACATCACCTCGAGCACCACATCGCGCACATCGCCAGTGCCTACTACTGCTCGCCCTTGGAAAAAGCTGCGGGCTTCAGCTATGACGGCTCCGGCGATTTTGTTTCCACCATGATGGCCCGGTGTGAAGGCAATGAGATCGAAGTGCTCGATCGCGTTTTCCTGCCGCATTCGTTGGGCAGTTTCTACACTATGATCTGCGAGTTCATCGGTTACAAGAAGTATGGCGACGAAGGCAAGGTCATGGGCCTCGCACCCTACGGCAGGCCAACTTACTGCGAACAGATTGGCGAAATCGTTGGCTTAAAGAACGGAAATTTTCAGCTGGACTTGAATTATTTCAAGCCGCTCGGCAGCAACCAGGGCATGCAGGTTCTGCCGGATGGCACGGTTCGCCTGGCGCGCCATTTTTCGGATCGCATGGTGAAGCTGTTTGGCCAACCCCGCGAGCCGCACACCGAAATCACCCAGCGTGACATGGACCTGGCCTATGCCATGCAGCATCGCTTCGAGGAGGTCTTCTTCCACCTGCTGAACCAGTTGCATCAGCGAGTGCCCCTGCCGGACCTGGCGATGGCCGGCGGATGCGCACTCAACAGCGTGGCCAATGGAAAGCTTTTTGACCGGACGCCGTTCCGGAGCACGTGGATCCAACCAGCCGCGGGCGATGAAGGTTTGGCCATTGGCGCAGCCCTGCATACCTATCATTCCGTGCTGAAGCAGCCGCGTCACTACGTAATGAGGAATTCCTACCTGGGTCCCGAGTTCGCAGAATCGCGAATCGAGTCTGATCTAAAGAAAGCTGGTCTGCACTACCGAAAGCTCGATCGCGAACCGTTGCTGGAAGCGGTCGCCGACCAGGTCGCCGGCGGCAACGTGGTCGGCTGGTTCCAGGGACGCATGGAATGGGGGCCGCGTGCCCTGGGCAACCGGTCCATCGTGGCCCACCCCGGCCGCCCTGACATGAAAGACATCCTCAACGCCCGCATCAAGCACCGCGAATGGTTTCGGCCGTTTGCTCCGTCGATTCTGGCCGAGTATCAGCACGAGTATTTTGAGCACGACCATCCCTCGCCATTCATGCTGCACGTTTACAAGATCCGTCCCGACAAGCGCGCCCAGCTTTGCGCGGTCAACCACGCGGACGATACCGGCCGCCTGCAGACTGTGAGCCGGGAAGAGAATCCGCTGTACTACGATCTAATTCAAGCGTTCCGTCGCAAGACCGGAATCCCAGTGATCCTGAACACCAGCTTCAACGAGAATGAACCCATCGTCTGTGCGCCCGATGAGGCCATCGACTGCTTCAAGCGCACGCGCATGGATGTGCTGGCCATCGGGCCGTATCTGGCGCTGAAATCGGAGAACTGAGCAGCCATGGCGACGCATCGAGCCTCTCCACTGGAAGAACCGGCAGCATGGGGCTTGGAGCGTGTAGCTGCGTTTCCGCGGATGCGCGCCCTGGCGTGGTGCGACGACGTGCTGTACGCTTCGCGCGGCTACACACTGCTTCGCGCGCAGATGAAAGCAGGCAGTGTCGAGTGGCAGCCGATCGGGCGATATCGGCCATCATGGTGGAGGAGTCTCAGTTCGTCGATCCGCCTTGGTTCCCGGCTTTTTCGCGATGGGTTTCACGCGCTGGCGGTACTTCCAACGGGGCACATGGTTGCCGCGGTGCCGGGTGCGATCATTCGCCTCGCGCCCGGGGAAAGCGAATTTCGCGTTTGCCACAGAGTGCTTCGTGGCACCCGGCCCCTGCATATTGCGGCCACTCCGTCGGGACATCTCCTTTGGGGCGAGTATTTCGATAATCCCGGCCGCGATGAAGTGCACGTGTACGCCTCGTCGGATCAGGGCGCGACCTGGAGCGTGGCTTACACGTTCGCCAAGGGCGCAATCCGCCACGTACACAACATCGTTTACGACCAATGGGAAAATTGCCTGTGGGTGCTTACCGGCGACAAAGGAGCAGAATGCCGCATTTTGCGCGCCGCTTGCGACCTCAGTACCCTGGACGTCGCACTCTCCGGCAGCCAGCAGGCCCGGGCAGTGGCGCTGGTTCCCACCGTTGATGCTCTGTATTTCTCCTCCGACACGCCGCTGGAAGCCAACCATGTCTACCGCTTGGATCGCCGTATGAACCTTGCCGAAGTCGCTGAACTCCGCAGCTCTTCGATCTATGGATGTCGGGTCGGTGAGTCCATCTTTTTCTCCACCATGGTCGAGCCCAGCGTGGTGAATCCTGTGTTCGATGTCGGCTTGTATGGATCGCGCGACGGAGACGATTGGCAGCGGTTGCTCTCCTGGAAGAAGGACCGCTGGCCGATGGGGTTGTTTCAGTACGGAAATGCGTTCTTGCCCGATGGACGAAACCAAACCAACATTCTGGCCATCACCACGGTAGCGGTGGAAGAAGGCGACCTCGAAACCAGCCTGTGGCGGGTGCGCCCGTAGCGCCGGCGTCTCGTCAGTAGCGGCCTCTGCGTTCCGTCCTCATGCTATAGTTCGATCAATTCCCACATGCCGTTTTCCAAGCGCTTGCAGTACTACCGGCGTATTTTCGGGGCTTACCTGGTGCCTGGCACCAGCCAGCTCACGTTCTGGCACGAGACGCCGCAAGCCAACCCCAATGCCTCCTTCGGCAAACTCGGCGAATACTACATGGGCTTTCTGGAGAAGGCAGATTACACCGGGCACTACGATTCCGCCGGCATCCCCATGCTTGACTACCACGGTGAGATCGGACTGCAGTACAACCCGATCGCCATCGCGCAGTGGGGGCTAGGCAACTTTAACCTGTTTTGCCGCACTGCTCAGCCCGATCGCAAGCAAAAGTTCTTGCTGGCAGCCAACTGGCTGGTCACTCACCTGGAGCAGAATGGGTTTGGTGTTTGGGTGTGGAATCACCACTTCGATTGGGAGTACCGCACGCCCTTGCGGGCGCCCTGGTACTCCGGCCTGGCGCAAGGGCAAGGAATTTCTCTGCTGGTTCGCGCCCATGTTGAAACCGGGGACCGCAGCTTTCTGCAGGCGGCGGAGCGGGCCTTCGCCAGCTTTCGCACGCCCACGTCGAACGGCGGCGTAATGTTCACCGACGAGCGCGGAGATCTCTGGATCGAGGAGTACATCGTTTCGCCCCCAACTCACATCCTGAATGGCTTTCTGTGGGCGGCGTGGGGCGTTTACGATTACTCTTTGCTGACGTCAGACAATGCGGTACGTGCGCTTTTCGATCAGGCAGTGCAGACTTTGCTTCATAACCTTGATTCTTACGACTTGGGATTCTGGTCGCTGTACGAGCAGTCGGGGACGCGCCTGCCCATGGTGGCCAGTCCGTTCTATCACCAGTTGCATATAGTGCAGTTGCGAGTGATGCACCGGCTTACTGGGAACGACGCCTTCGCCCGTTATGCCGACCGTTGGGAAGGCTACGCGCACAGCCGCGCCAAGCGCACGCGCGCTCTGTGCTACAAAGGTGCATTCAAGCTCTGTTATTACTAGGGACCGTGAAAATCCTTTACGTCTCGCAATATTTTCCGCCGGAGATGGGCGCACCCTCTGCCCGCGCTGCCGAGTTGTCCCGGCATTGGGCGCGAGATGGCCACCAGGTCACCGTGCTTACGGGTTTTCCCAATCACCCCACGGGTGTGATTCCGCCGGAGTATCGTGGCAAGTTCCGCCGCTTGGTGATGCGCGAGACTGTGGATGGAGTGCACGTCGTCCGCACTTGGCTCCTGCCTTTTCCCAATCGCAAGGCGTACGAGCGCATGTTGAACTACAGTTCGTTCTGCCTGTCAGCCGCGAGCACGGGGCTGATGACTTCCTCGCCCGATGTTGTGATCGCCACCTCGCCGCAATTGCTGGTGGGATTGTCGGGTTGGTGGCTGGCGCGGTGCAAACGCGTGCCGTTTGTTTTCGAAGTGCGCGACTTGTGGCCGGAATCACTCGCCGCCGTCGGCATGGGAAATGGAGACGGTCTCCTGCATCATTCCCTGGCAAAGATCGCCGGCTTCCTCTACCGCCATTCCGACCGGATCGTGGTAGTCACTCCCGCGTTTGAAGAATATCTGGTCAAGAACTGGAAAGTGCCACGGGAAAAGATTTCGGTTGTCGAGAATGGAGTCGAGACCGACCTGTTCTCGCCGCAGAACGTCGACCCGAATCTGCGAAGCGAGCTGGGCGCCGAGGGAAAATTCGTAGTCGCCTACATCGGAACCCTGGGCATGGCCCATGGCCTGGAAACCCTGGTGGAAGCTGCGTACCGCCTGCAGCATTCGTCGCCCGAGGTTCTGTTCCTGCTGGTGGGGGAAGGCGCCGACAAGCAACGCATCATCTCCCTGGCAGCCTCCCGTGGGCTTACGAACATGCGTTTCGTCGATCAGCAGCCGCGAGAGAAAATTCCGGCCTACATCTGCGCTTCAGACGCCTGCCTGGTGCTGCTGAAAAAGACCGATCTGTTCAAGACGGTGATTCCCACCAAGATGCTGGAATTCATGGCCTGCGCCCGTCCCGTCATTCTGGGCGTCCAGGGCCAGGCTAAGGAGATTGTCGAAGCAGCGCAGGCTGGAATCGTTATCGAGCCGGAGAATGCCTCGGACCTGGTGGCTGCGGTCACCCGCCTGGCGCAGGATGCCGCCCTGCGGGAAGGGATGGGCCGCAGCGCTCGTCGCCATATCTTGCTGCGATACTCCCGCCAGCGTACCGCCGAAACCTACATCGCGGTGCTGAATGCGTTGCTGAAAAGAACTCCCCATGCGGGAGCGGTGGCGGCGTAGCCGAGAACCACGGTCATGGCCGGATGGCCACAATGCTGACGGCGGTAGCAGCCTGCAAGGCGGCCTCAAGCGTACGGCTGGCAACAACCTTGCCCGCGCTGCTGGGAACGAAGAGAATATCGTCTGCTTCCATCTGCATGTCTGGAGCCTTGGCTTCTAGCATCTGCTTCAGGTGCAGCGGCGTATCCGTCATTCCCGTTGGCCCCTTGCGAATAATTCTTGCGCCGCTCAGCTTGGCCGTGCGAGTGGTTCCGCCGGCCAGGGCGATCGCCTGCAGAACCGTAAGATTCCCGCTCTCCATCAGAAAACCACTCGGCCTTCCTACATCGCCGACCACGTACACGACGTCGGCTTTTCGCACGATTACGGTGTCGCCTGGGAACACATCGATGTTGCTGTCGGGGTTGTCGGTGACGTTGCGGGCGAGCGGCACGGTGAGGGGCTTATCCGGCTGGTTGCGGTGGGTGACGGTAATGCTTCGTCCAGCTTTCTCGGTAAGCCCTCCAGCCGCGGAGATCAGGTCGAACAGCCGCTGGCGTCCTAGCACGGGATACACGCCCGGCTTCGACACCTCTCCCAATACGCTGGCGCCTTGGGACGCATATTCGCTGATGAACAGACTGACGTGGGGATTCTTAAGGAATCCCCCGTCTGAATACCGTTTCTCGATCAAGGCCTGGGCTTCTTCCGGCGTGAGCCCGGCAACATGTACATAGTCGATCAATGGCAAGTAGATATCACCATTGCTGCCGACGCGAGTCTTGGTCGCCAAATCCGGTACGTTGTAGACGCTGAACTCGAGCAGGTCTCCAACGCCCAAGTGGAGGGAAGAGTCGGTTTTGTCGTCGCTGGCAAGAGTATCCTGTGGTGCCGGTGAAGCGGACGGATCCGCCGCCGGGGCCGGTGCCGCAGCCGTACTGCTGGGCTTCTCCTGCGCGGGCGGGGCGTCCTGTGCCATCGCGCCGGCCGAGAAACTCACCATCAGCAATGGGAAAGTGAGGACAAAGACAGCACGCGCACTACTCCATCGGAAAGACCGCATTTCGCTACCCCTCAACATGCGACGAGAACCAAAGTCTAGCACAGCTTGCCGACTCAACGGACCCACAACCGTTTGCATGTCGCATCAGTGTCCAAAAAACTAGCGAAAGTTTTCCACAGGAGTACCAAGAAAGAGAATTGCTCGATCCTGGTGTGATCTGTATATTTTTTCTCACGTTATCAACTCTAAAATTTCTTCATCTCCTAAGCTGTTCGGCCGAGAACTGCGGAGGAAACAGTCTCTCGGACGGCAGTACAAACCGTCTGGATCGTACGTCTGCTTCTGGCCGAGGGGGAGTTAGTTGACGCTTTTCTACCTGGGAATATTCGCAGCCTCAGTGCTGCTTTCGTTTATTCTCACCAGGTACGTGCGTAACTTGGCCGCGGCCCGGGGATGGGTTGCTGCGCCCGCCCTGGAGCGGCATCTGCACAGCACCCCGCTTCCTCGCTTGGGCGGAGTTGCTATTTTCCTTGCCTTCCTCCTGACCGTTGCAATCGCTCTGCTGGCTGGTTGGAGATATCCTGGGCTGAGATTTGGCTTCTCGCCGGGGACGCTGGTCACCATACTGGTGCCGGCATCGCTGATTTTCCTGCTGGGGGTCTACGACGATCTGCGTACGGTTGGCCCCTATTTCAAGTTTGCGGTCCAGGCCGTGGCCGCCACCATGCTGTTCGCCGGCGGGCTTCGAATCTCGAACTTGCCGGTGCTGTTCGGTGCTCACCATTTCTCCTGGTTTGTCGGCCTTCCGTTGACCATTCTGTGGGTGCTTGCTGTTACCAATGCATTCAACCTGATTGATGGCTTGGACGGATTGGCCGCCGGTTCCGCGCTATTCTCCACGCTGGTAGTGTTTGTTGTGGCCTTGCTAAGCCAATCGGCCCTGGTCTCGGTCATGACCCTGGCGCTGGCGGGTGCCACTCTTGGATTCCTCCGTTACAACTTCAATCCGGCAACCATCTTCTTGGGAGACTGCGGCAGCCAGTTCATCGGGTTCCTGCTGAGCGCGTTGGCGCTGCACGGTGCGCAGAAGGCGCCAACCATCATCGCGGTTGCCATTCCCGTGGTCTCGTTCGGACTGCCGATCCTGGAAACTACCCTCTCGGTCTTGCGGCGGTGGATTGGCGGACGGCCGGTGTTTACCGCGGACCGCGAACATATCCACCACAAACTGCTGCAGCGGGGCTTGTCTCACCGCCAAGTCGTGATCGTCCTTTATGCGGTGTCGGCTTTATTTGCGCTGCTCAGCCTGTTCCTGCTTTGGCCTACGGGCAGCACGCTGGGCCTGGTGCTGGCGGTGCTGGGTACGGGCATCTGGATGGGAGTGCAGCATCTCGGCTACTTGGAGTTCGGCGAATTGCGGCGGGTGGCCCAGCGCACCATGGAACAGCGGCAGATTTTTGTCAACAACCTCGCCATTCGCCGTGCGGTAGAAGAGTTGAAGGTCACTCAGGATTATGATCAGCTTTGCCGTATCCTGACGGCTGCGTTTGGCAGTAATGATTTTGACGCCTTCGACTTGGAGCTCAACCTTCTTCCCGGCCAGTTTCCGACGCTGCACGGTCTGCAGATTGTGAGCGGCCGCGGAGAGCAACCCGTCCTGCGCTGGAAGAAGCCGGGCAGCCGTTTCGCCCATGAACTGGTGAGCGCCTGGAGTCTGAATCTGGATCTGGTGACCGCGAACAACCGGCGCCGCGGGTCGATGGTCATCTATCGCCTGTACAGCGGTCGTGACCTGCAACTCGACATCAATTTGCTGACCGCAGTATTTCCGGTTGCACTCGCCGATGCTCTCGACCGGGGCATGAGCCACGTCGTGGAAGTCGTGCCCAAAGCCGAGGGCGACACCGACCTGCTGGCTGCGCAGGCTGGCTGACGCCGGTCTGCCCGCGTGAACTCTCTCAGGACGCAACTGCGCCGTCTATCGCTGGCTGCGTCCGGCGCGTGAACCGTTTACAATTCCATCTTTCCGGAAACCTGCGTGCCAGTCATGCACATTCTCCATGTCGTCGGAGCGCGTCCAAACTTCATGAAGGCCGCACCGGTGCTGGTAAGTTTGGCCGGTAAGCCGGGGGTGCGGCAGACGCTGCTACACACCGGCCAGCACTACGACGCCGCCATGTCGGATGTGTTCTTCCAGCAACTGGGGATGCCGGCGCCGGACCTGAACCTTGAAGTGGGCTCCGGCAGCCACGCTCGCCAGACCGCCGAAATCATGACTCGCTTTGAAACGGTTGCGCTGGAACGCAAGCCTGACCTGGTGTTGGTCTATGGCGATGTCAATTCGACCATGGCGGCCGCATTAGTGTGCTCGAAGCTTGGTGTTCGCGTCGGTCATGTCGAAGCGGGATTGCGTTCTCGAGACCGCACCATGCCGGAAGAAATCAACCGGCTCGTTACCGACCAGCTTGCAGACTTGCTGTTTACTCCTTCCTCGGACGCGGACGAAAATCTGTTTCGGGAAGGGGTAGACGCCAGCAAGATCCACCGGGTCGGCAACGTGATGATCGATACCCTGGTTCGGTTGCTGCCTTGCGCCAAAGCACACCGCGCCGGTGACGTGCCCAACCGCTATGTCCTGGTCACCCTGC
Organism: Terriglobia bacterium; assembly: GCA_020073665.1. Taxonomy (GTDB): domain Bacteria; phylum Acidobacteriota; class Terriglobia; order Terriglobales; family Acidobacteriaceae; genus JAIQEU01. Next base: position 65,130 of record JAIQEU010000015.1, on the reverse strand, counting down.
ACCGCCCCGCGAATGTAGACGATCTTCCCTGGCTGGGGGAACTGCTGCTGGCTCTTTCCGCGCTCAGCCAAGAAATCACCGTGGTTTTCCCGGTGCATCCGCGCACCCGCCAGCGGATTGCTGATCTCGGCCTGAGCGCCCTCTCCAATGGGCATCTTCGGCTAATGGATCCGATGCCCTACCTGAATTTCCTCGCGCTGCAGCAGCAGGCCCAGCTTGTCATCACGGATTCCGGGGGAATCCAGGAAGAGACCACTTTCCTCGACGTGCCATGCCTTACCATGCGCGAAAATACCGAGCGTCCGGTTACCGTCACCCTGGGCACGAACCAGTTAGTGGGGCGCGACATCGCCCGCATGCAAAGCGAAGCTCGGCGTGTGCTGGCGGGCGAGAGCAAACGGGCGCAGCCGATTCCTCTGTGGGACGGCAAAGCGGCCGAGCGCATAGCGGATGTGATTGCGCGGCAATGATCGGGACCGACTCCCTGCGCTGCCGGTGCGCAATGATCAGCACGGCAAGAAAAATTACTTATCCACAGCCACGTACCAGCGCTGTCACTACTGATGTGCGCGCGGGCCATTTACCTTGCTTCTTCATCAAAACTGGCCGGAGGGTCTCCAGACAAGATGGGTTGGGTCAATGCGTGGGACATTCATTTCCTGGGTTTGCAGACCGCTGTGTTTTGCGTTGAGTGCGAACTGATCAGCGAGAACAACAGCCCCTTCTGTTATGCCTGCGGCAGCCAAGCGGTGCTCAGCTTGTCTCGCCTTCTGGGCGGGTCATTAAAAGGCCAGCAGACGGCACACGTGATTGCCGATGCCGAGTTGGATCGCCTGGTGCGCGAACTGCTGCGCACCGTTCCGGCTGCGCCCGCCGCTAGCACGGAGACGCGCGTCCCAGTGTCATTTGCGGCGCTGGCTCCCAGCCGCCATCATGCACGTTCGATGAGCACGGTGCCGGCAGCGAGTCACAGCTTGCATGCGGCTGGGTCTGGTGTTGAGATTTGTCCCGGTGAAATTGATCTGGAACCGGCCATCAGCGTGATTGCGGAGCGCGCCCAAGCTTTGACCGGGGCCACCGGTTCGGCCATCGCCCTGCGTCACGGCGACGACATCATCTGCCGGGCGCGTACCGGCCGCACCGCGCCCGATCTCGGCGCCCGCCTGCAAACCGATTCCGGGATTTCTGCGGAATGCGTCCGCACCGGCGAGGTCGTACTTTGCAACGACGCCGAACGAAATCCCCGGGTCGATCTGGCCAGTTGCCGCCGCTTGGGTGTGCGTTCCATCCTGGTGGCTCCTCTACGCCATTTTCGCCGGACCCTGGGGGTATTTGAGGTGCTCTCTGCGGCTCCTTACGCCTTTGATGGCCGGGACGTGGCCACCATGCAACTCCTCTCCAGCATGATGGTTGCCGCGATGTCGCGCCTTTCCAATCTCGGACTACTCCGCCAGCGGCAATCGGCCTGATCTTTGCCCTTCTGATTCCGAATGGTCACTTTCTTCCCGCGCCCACTGGAGTAATATGTACCCAGCTTCTGTATGGAGACCCCTGGAACCAAGCGGGATGAGACCTACCGGGACCTGAAACCCGCCACGGGCGAGCGTCGCCGGCGGGTACGACATAAGGTGCATACCCCTGCCTACGCCAGCTTGAACGGAAATTCGACCGGGATGGTGCTCGACCTGAGCGAGATTCTAGACATCAGCGAGGACGGCGCCTCCATTCAAGCTTTGCCTCCACCGGCCCTACAGCAGGATATTAGTTTGTGCTTGGATCTTTCAGAGACCAAGGGCTTCATCTACACCACTGGACATGTCGTGTGGTCAGACCGGTCGGGGCGTACGGGAATCCGGTTCCCCGAGATGGCCGAATCGTCGCGGCGGCAACTCAAGGAATGGCTTTTCCTGAATGCAATGATTGCCAGCGCCAATCACGCGGCACTGCCGCCACCGGCCGATGCCGAGGCTCCGGTCCCGCCGTCCTTCGAAGAGGTACTTCCTAGTGGTCCTGTGCCTGCGGCTGTGGCAGCGGGCGAGCCTCCGGTTGCTTCGGATTACACCGCAGTCCTGGCTGGCTTGGCCGCGGTCAAGCGGGAAGTAGCGGCCGTGGGGCCCGACCTGGACACCGCCCTGCAACTGATTGCAGAACGTTCTCTGGCGTTTACCCATGCCAGCGGGGCGGCGATTGCGTTGTCGCAGGGGCCGGAGATGATCTGCGTGGCCAGCGCCGGCTCCGATGCTCCCGGCGTCGGCACCAGGCTGCAGGTAGGAGAGGGTTTTTCCGGGGAGTGCGCCCGCACCGGCCGCTTGCTGCGCTGCGACGACAGCGAAACCGATCCGCGAGTGGACCGGGAAAGCTGCAGCGCTTTGGGGATCCGGTCGATGGTTGCCGTGCCGATCCGCATGGGCGAACACGTGCTGGGCCTGCTGGAGGTTTTTTCACCGGCAGCGAATGCTTTCAATCACAGCGATGACGTCGTACTGCAACGCCTGGCGGAAACCGTACTGGCAGCGGTAAACCGGGCGACCCATGCGGAGGCTCCCGCGACGTCCCCCCGCGTGGCCTCTTCCCATGACTCCGAAGAGGTCCTTGCCACGCCATCCTCATGGGCTTGGGTGCACCGCGCTATCCTCGTGGTGGCCGCTGCCACGTTGGCGTTCGCGTTGCTTTGGGTGTTGATCCCGCGTGTGCGAGTGCGGCCGGCCGCGAGTCCACCTGCGTCGCCGCCGGCGCCGCAGGAGGTGGCCTCCAAGGCGCCGCCTGCAGTGGATGCGCCCACCGATCTGGACGGCTTGCGCAAACTGGCAGAGCAGGGTGACGCCGCCGCACAATTTGCGGTGGGTGCGAAATACGCCACCGGGGAAGACGTTGCGCAGGACTACGCCGAGGCCGTCCGCTGGTTTTCGATGGCCGCCGAGCAGGGACACGTCATCTCGCAAGCCACCTTGGGCGCGTACTACTGGGCGGGACGCGGTGTGCCGCAGGATTTGGGCAAAGCCTACTTCTGGTCGGTCCTGGCCCAGGCGGGTGGAGATCAAGCCAGCAAGTACCGGGTCGCGGTCCTGGCTTCGCGGATGAGCCGAGCTCAGGTTCTGGCAGCCCAGCAACAGGCCAACGATTGGATCAAGCAGCATCAACTGGCCAACAATTTGCCCGTTCCCAAGCGCCAATAGTCGCACGGTTATCCGCTGGCCACCAGGTTTAGAATAAAGTCAGAGAGTGCCCCATGGCCACCCTTCGCGACCTCGTTTACGAACACGTTCGCGAGGGGGACTTGTACGAAAAGCTGGACTGCAACCGCGTGCGCTGCTACGCCTGCGGTCACTGCTGCCCCATCCCTGAAGGTCAACCCGGCGTATGCAAGGTCCGCTATAACCAAGGCGGCGTGCTTTACGTGCCTTGGGGATACGTTGGCGGGGTGCAGTGCGATCCCATCGAGAAAAAGCCCTTTTTCCACGCCTACCCGGGAGCGCTGGCTTACAGTTTCGGAATGCTGGGCTGCGATCTCCACTGTGGGTATTGCCAGAACTGGGTGACCTCGCAAGCGTTGCGTGATCCGAACGCGGTGTCTCCGCCGCTCCAGGCTTCGCCGGAGGCCTTGGTGCAAGACGCCATCCAGCAGGGGGCCAAGGTACTGGTGAGCACTTACAACGAGCCGCTCATCACCAGCGAGTGGGCGGTGGCGATTTTCAAACAAGCCAAGGCAGCCGGCCTCATCACCGGATTCGTCTCCAACGGCAATGGCACGCCGCAAGTGCTCGAATATCTGCGCCCGTGGATAGATCTCTATAAAGTTGACTTGAAGAGTTTCGACGATCACCACTATCGCAGGCTAGGAGGTCGCCTCGCTCCCATCTTGGAGACCATCCGGAGTCTCCACCAGATGGGCATTTGGATCGAGATCGTGACTTTGCTCATTCCCGGATTTAACGATTCAGAGGAGGAACTGCGCAGATTGACGGAATTTATTGCCGGCGTCTCGCCCGAGATTCCCTGGCATGTGACGGCCTTTCACAAGGACTACAAGATGACCGATCCCGGCGACACCCGCCCTCAGGATCTGCTTCGCGCCGCCGCGGCCGGCAAGACGGCTGGCCTGCGGCATGTTTATGCCGGCAACTTGCCCAGCATGGTGGGTGACCTGGAGGACACGCGCTGTCACGCTTGCGGGCAGGTGTTGATCAAGCGGCATGGCTACTACATTGAGGATTACCGGCTCACCCCGGAAGGCTGCTGTCCATCCTGCCGAACGCCGGTTCCGGGGCGGTGGGCGTCGAGGTTCGAAGGGCAGGCGGCCGACCGTCCTTTCTTGCCCCGCCGGCCCTCGCGTTTGGTTACAATCCACAACTGAGCCACCAACCCAACTGCATGCCGAGACTGCGGATTTCCCTGATCGTGACCTGCTTGTGTATGGCAGTGGCTTGTTCGCCTCGCGATTTTCTGACCCGGCGGCTGGCGGCCGACCTGATCGCCGGGTCGGAAACTTTCAAAACCACGCAGCAATTCTGGTTACGCACCGGGGTGATTTCCAGCAAGGACTACGCTTCGCCGGAGTACCTGCTGCTGCAGCACCGCGGCTGGATAACCGGCGCTGCCGTGCCGTGCGGTCCGAATGCGGCACCCCGGGGAGCACCTCCGGCATGCTGGGATGTGGCGCTGACGCCGCTCGGGGTCGAGACCTTCCGCGATCTGATCCCCAAGGATGCAGCTACTTCCCAATTCTTCAGCGTGCCGGTGGCGAGAAGGGAACTGGTGGCGGTGACCGGCATCAGCAAAGAAGGTAATTTTGCGGATGTGGAGTTTCGCTGGAAGTGGGCGCCGCTGAACGAAGTCGGCGCGGCTCTGAATGCCGGGGGCGTGCAATACAACTCGACTGTGGCCTTCCGTCATTACGACGACGGCTGGCGGCTGATCGAAGGCAGTGCTCCGCGAAGCAATCAGAGCCTGGATGACGCGCTGAAGAACGCCGAAACCGCGCAGTAACGATATCGCAAGAGCTTTGAACGATTGAGGTCGATAAATGAAACGTGTCGTCAGAATCCAGCTGTTGTTGATCCTGATTCTTACCGTAACAACTCTACGCGCCGATTCTTTGGACGACCTGGCGCGCGATTTCTGGGCCTGGCGCGCCTCTGAGCAACCGGTCACTTTTGATGACATTCTGCGCCTGGAGCGTCCTGCCGGGTGGGTGCCGGACTGGTCCCCGGCCGCGGTGGCTGGATATCAGAAGCAACTTGAGGGCTTCGAGAGCCGCTGGAAAAAAATGGAGCCTTCCGCTGGGCCGGTGGCACGCCAAGTGGACTATCGCCTGTTGGGATCAGCACTGGCGCGGGTACGCTGGGAACTGGAGGTGCTTCAGATCTGGCAGCGAAATCCCGAGTTCTACGTTGAACAGAGTGTGGGAGCGTATTTCGAGGCGCTGCTGCCGCCCCCGCCGTTCGACGTGGTTCGCAGCAAGCAAATCGTGGCCATCCTGGCTGCGGTTCCCACAATTCTAGAGGACGGCAAGAAGAACCTGACCCAGCCGGTCGGCCCGTTTGCCCGGCTTGCGCTCGCCGACCTGGAGGACGTACGTGCATCGTTGCTGGAGTCGGTTCATGAACTGAAACCTTTGCTTGATCCCGCAGCCGCGCGTGATCTCGACTCGACGGCCGAGCAAGCGATCGTGGCTTTGGAAGCCTACCGCGATTGGCTCTTGCAACGCTTGCCCACAATGTCCGCCGGGACCGCGGTTGGCCGCGAGCAGTACGTCTTTTTCCTGAAGAACGTGGCCCTGCTGCCGTTTACTCCTGAACAGTTGTTGGCTATCGGCCGGCAGGAATGGGCGCGGGCCGTGGCATCCCAGACCTACGAAGAGCACCGCAACTTGGGCGTGCCCCAATTGACCTTGTTCAAAGACGAGGCTGAGCAGATTGCACGGGAAGAAAAAGATGAGCTGGCGGTGCGCCGCTACCTGGAAGAGAAAGACATTCTCAGTGTTCCCGCCTGGATGCAGCATTACCGGTTGGCCAAGATGCCGCCATACCTTGCGCCGCTCCAACTTGGCGAGACCGATGATTTCACCGGACCAAGCCGTTTGAAGGAGAACGGCACCCGCTACATCAATCCGCCCAGCCCCAGCCTTGGCTACTTCGCGCTAAGCGCGGCCAAGGACACGCGGCCTTTGTTGGTTCACGAGGGCGTGCCCGGCCACTACTTTCAGTTGGCGCTCTCCTGGGCCAATCCCGATCTCCTCCGCCGCCACTACTACGATTCCAGCGCCAGCGAGGGCATCGGTTTCTACGCGGAAGAGATGATGATGCACGCCGGCCTGTTTGACGACAGCCCGCGCACGCGCGAGATTATTTGGAACTTCATGCGCTTGCGCGCGCTGCGTGTAGAAGTCGACGTCAAACTCGCGCTGGGAGAGTTTACCATCGAGCAGGCAGCGGAGTATTTGAGGACAGCCGTGCCCATGGATGCCAAGACCGCGCACTCCGAGGCATCGAATTTCGCTTCCACTCCCGGCCAGGCGATCTCGTACCAGATCGGCAAACTCCAGATATCCCGGTTTCTCGCCGATGCCCGCCGCCAGAAGGGCAAGGCCTTCAGCCTGCGCGGGCTCCATGATTTTCTCTGGCAAAACGGGAATGTTCCAATTGCGTTGCAACGTTGGGAATATCTCGGTTTAAAGGATGAAGTAGATGCGCTCGATCACTTGCGGTGAATGTCTTCTGGCGATGTGACCCGGAGTCGAAACCCCGTGACCTTCGATTTGCGTAGACGGGTGCGCCAGTATATACGTCATTCCTAGACCCCTATGAAGAACCGAAACCTGTCACTCTGTTCCGTGGTTGTTTTGCTAACCGTTTTCGCTCTTGCCGCCGACAAACCCAAAATCACTCTCGACGAATTCTTTAACGCGGTGGACTTTACGGCGGTGAAGGTATCGCCGGATGGGCACTCGGTTGTGATCGGCGCCGAGCACGCCGACTGGGAGCAGAACATCTTTCGCCAAGATCTCTGGCTTTACCGCGATGACGGTCGTAGCCAGGGAGCCCTGACTCAGCTAACCCAGTCGGGCCATGACAGCAAGCCCGAGTGGTCGCCGGATGGGCGTTGGATCGCATTTCTTTCCGAGCGCAAGCCAAGCACCGGGAAAGAAGGTGACTCGGGCGACAGCGAGTCCAAGGATAAAGAAGGCGCATCCCAGCTCTACCTGGTCGCGCCTAGCGGCGGCGAAGCCTTTCCTGCGACCCAGGGCGAGGAGAGCGTCCACGCCTTTGCCTGGTCGCCGGACTCACGCACTTTATACTTTGCTACTCGAACGCCTTGGACCAAAGCCCAGAAGGACGCCTACAAAAAAGAATGGAAGGATGTCGAGCAATACCGTGCCGCCGAACGGGGCGACATGATTTTCAGCCTCGAGGTTGCGGACGCGTTGGCCCGGAATGCCGCAGCCGGTACCAAGCCGGCAGACGACTCGGAGAACGCATCCGGTGCGACTCCGGGCTCCCACCCTGTGGCCACGACACCGTGGCGAGCGCAGGAACTGGTAGTTTCCCCAGATGGACGCCGGCTGGCGTTTATGAGCGAGTCAATTTCCGAGCGCAACGAATTGATTGGCGAGTACGAAATCTACGCCGTCGATTTGGTCGGGGCTTCTGTTGACCGCCCGCCGCGGCAGCTCACTCACAACGAGGCCGTAGAGCAGGATATCCGATGGGCGCATGACAACAAGCATGTCTTCTTCGAAATCGAGATTGGTTCGGTCGAAGGAAAGTACAAAGACACGCAGCCGCGCCTGTACTGGGTCAACGCCGATACCGGTGATGTACAACGCTGGGCCAGTGATTTCGGCGGTGCCGTGTCACCTTATGCGCTCACCCCAGATGGCGCGCCCCTGTTGGCTGCCCGCCTGGGAACCGAGGTGCAACTGTATTCTGAATCGCAACCATCGGCGCCTTTTGCAAAGCGATCGAACTGGCCTGGCACCTACGAACATGTAGCGGCGGCGGAGCGCTCTCCCAAAGTTGCGTTTGTGTACTCGAGCCTGGAAAAGCCGGCAGAAGTTTACCTGGCCGACAGCATTGACAAGCTAGCCGACGCCCGGCCCATCACGTCGTTTAACAAACTGTTTACCGAACGCGACCTACCCAAAGGCAAGCTCTATCGCTGGACCGCCGAGGATGGTACCCAGGTTGAGGGCATGCTCATGTACCCACCGGGAAAGTTCGAAGCGAAAAATCTGCCCATGTTCGTATTCATTCACGGCGGCCCGGCCGACGCCGACGGTGACCACTTCGAAGCCGACTGGTACGTGTGGGACCGGCTGGCGGCGAATCAAGGATGGCTTGTCTTCGAGCCCAACTACCGCGGCTCCAGCGGCTACGGCGACAAATTCCTCATGGGAATTGTCCCGGAAATGGTTTCCCGTCCGGGTAAAGACATCCTCGCAGGAGTAGACGCGCTGGTGAAGGATGGGATTGCCGATCCCGACCACCTCGCCATCGGCGGCTACAGCTATGGAGGATACATGACCAACTGGCTGATCACCCAGACCACGCGCTTCAAGGCTGCGGTCACCGGCGCTGGTGCGGTAGAGAACGTTGCCAACTGGGGCAACGACGACACCACTTTCGACGACGCCTACTTTCTGGGCGGATTGCCCTGGGAGGCGGCCCAGCGCTATCACGACGAAGCCGCCATCTTCCAGATCGACAAGGTCAAGACGCCCACCCACATGGTTGCGGGCGCGGATGATATCCGGGTCGCAGTGCTGGAGGACTACCTGCTCGACCGCGCGCTGCACACTCTAGGCGTCCCTAGCACGCTGTTGCTCTTTCCCGGAGAAGGCCACTCGCTGGATAAGGATCCCTGGCACGGAAAGATCAAAGTGCGCGAAGAGTTGAAGTGGCTGCAGAAGTATGGAGGGATCGCGGCGGCGCCATAGCCGGGGCGCGACGGGAATCCAGGATTCACGATCTCTGAAGTTTAATGGCCTTGGTTTTCGGGCAGGGGGCTGGGATGCTAGGCGCAATCGCGGGTGACATCATCGGCTCGGTGCACGAGTTCCGCGGGTTGAAAACCACAGAGTTCCCGCTCTTTGTTGCCGAAAGCCGGTTCACCGACGATACCGTTCTCTCGGTGGCGGTCGCTGATTGCTATCAGCCGGCACGATCAACCAAAGGCCCGGTGAGGCTTGCCAGGCTCTGGTGCTGTTGCCCGGCGCCATCGAAATTCTCCGGGCCTAGCCAGCGTGCAAAAGTCGCTTTGAGCGCCGGCCACTCGCTGTCCACGATGGAATACCACGCGGTGTTCCGGTTGCGGTTCTTGTAGACGGTGGCTTGGCGAAATATTCCCTCGAAGCGAAAGCCCAGGCGCTGGGCGGAGGCACGCGAGCGTGCATTCAGCGCATCGCACTTCCACTCGTAGCGGCGATAGCCCAACTCGTCGAACACGCGCCGCATCATCAGATACATGGCCTCGGTCGCAGCTGGGGTGCGTTGCAAAGGCGGTGCGTAGTTAATATGCCCGACTTCGATCACACCAGCGCGCTCGTCGATCCGCAAATAGCTGGCCACGCCGACGGCACGGCCGGTCGCCCGATCCACCACTGCATGGAACATCGGGTCGTTGCCCAGGCAGGTCTTGGTCATCCAATCGCGATAATCCTCCAGACGCTCGAACGGCCCATACGCCAGGTAAGTCCAGTTGCTTCCGGTGGCATCTTGCAGATTGGCGGCGTGCAGATCGGCGGCATGGCGTTCGGGATCGATCGGCACGACCCGGCAAAATCGCCCTTCCATCGCACTTCGCGGCGGACGCGGGCGGGTGGTCCAATTGTCAAGAGGGAAGCCGATCGGTTGGCCTAGATGATTTACACGCTCAGTCTTTGACATTTGCGATTTTCTAACAGAGGTATTCGCGTTAACCTGCCCGGCTAGCGTAACGATGGCTTGGCCGCCGCGCTAGCCATCTTCACTTTGTGGAATGTGGCCACATAGCGCGCCACACCCTTATACAAAGCCTCCGCAATCTGCTGGCGGTAGGTCGAGCTCTGCAGGTTCTGCTCATCGGTGGGGCTGCTGACGAAGGAAACTTCCGCCAGAATCGCCGGCATCGAGGTCCCGGTCAGCACCACGTACGAAGCTTCTTTCACGCCCCGGTCGCGGATGCCCGAGTTCTTCGAAGCCAGGGCGCCGTACAGCGCGCGCTGCACGCTGGCTGCGAAGCGGTGCGACTCTTGTACCTTCTCTCGGATGTCCACATTGGCAAAACTCACGTTCTGCAGCGGACTGTCGGCGTCTCTGGTGTGGGCGTGGACCGAGGAGAAGGTATTGGTGTAATAGGTTTCAACTCCACGGGCGGAAGGAAGCACGCTGTAGTTGGCGTGTACCGACAGGAACAAGTCGGCCTGCGACTGGTTGGCAATCTCAGCCCGCTTCTCCAGCGCGACGTAGTTGTCGTCCTGACGGGTGTAAATCACTTCCGAGCCCAGGCGCTTGCTGACCAACTCACCGAGCCGGCCGACGATGTCGAGCACCAGGTCCTTTTCGAGCAGACCCTGGCGGCCTACGGTTCCCAGGTCCCAGCCGCCGTGTCCGGCGTCGAGAACGATGCGGAATTTCGGAACTTGGGCGCGGAGCTTCTGGTCATCGCTCGAAACCTTCACCGGGGCCGCAGTCTTTGCCTGGGACGGATTCGCCGGCCCAAACAATTCGACCTTGGCGCGCGGCTTAGGCGGCGCGTTTATGCCGCGAACTTCCACTACCAGGCGATAAGGATTTGGCTCCAGGCTGACGGAGAAGTTTGCTCCGCCCTTGGTCTCCAGAACCACGCGGGTCACGCCGGGCATCGGCTGGGCGATTCGAACCCGGGACAGCAGGCCATCGCCAACCTCAATCGTCTTCCCAAACAGTCCGGGCGAGAGGCCGGTGTCGTGCAAGTCTATGTAGATTCGCTCCGGATCGGTCAAGCGGTGCGCTTCGTATTGCACCTGATCCTGGAGGTCCACGGCGACAGTGCTGGCATCGGCGGACGACCAGTGCCGGATTCCAGTAACTTGCGGCAACACCGCCAGCTTGGCTTTGACGGCCGAGCTGCTGTTGGCCGGTTCGGTCGGAACTGGAAGCGGCGGTTCTTCCGGTGAAGTGGCAGTGGTTGCCTTCGCGGCCGGGGGCGGAGCAGCGGCTGGGGCTGGCGCCGCTTGCGGAACAACGGCTTTTACCGGCTGTGCCTTATGCTGGATTGTCCACCACACTCCCGCGCCCACCGCGATGGCGAATAGCACCACCGCAAACACCACGAATAGGCCGGGCCTTGAACTTTGGGTGCGTGCGTACTCGGCGAATGGGGCCGGTCCGGAAAAAGGTACCCCGTTGTCGCTGGCTTCGAGTTCGCAAGGAACCGCAATTTCGGATTCGGCGTCGGGCGACGCAGTCGCGGGCTCACATGCAGGCTCGGGGAGCACCGCTCGGGCCACTACCTGTTGCGAGACTTGGGCCAGCCGGTCTTCTTCCTCCGGCCGCAGCGCTGACAGGATGAGCTCAGACAGTAGATTCAAGCTGCGGACGTCACTGTCGTTGAAGGCGTGCGCATCGTAGGAGAAGGCCTCGATCAGGCCGATCGCTCCCTGCTGGCCAGCCAGCGGCACAGCCACCATGGAGCGTGCTCCCAGTCGGCGGGAAGCCTGCACGTTGACCCGCGGGTCGTTCTCGGTATCATCGCAGCGGATGATGTGGCCGGTTCGTAGGCAAGCACCGGAAAAGCCGGAGTTGGGATCCAGCCCCGCTCCCGCGTCCGGAGCGATCTCTCCCGACGAAGCCCGGCAGATGATTTCGTCACCTTCGGCCAAGGCAATGGCCACCCCGTCGCAGCCAGTCAGCGCCAAGGCACGCTCGGCCACCAGTTGCAGCACGTCATCCAGAACAAACTGCTCGAGCTCCCAGGCGTCTTCGGGACTCAAACGTGCGCCGTTGCGCATTTCGCGGGCGCGGCGTTGCCGAATCTGCTCGTGCAGGGAAGAGAAGGCCAGCAGTGCCTGCAACGCCTCAAATCCCGGGGCCACAGGGCGCGAACCCTCGGGCACGGCCAATCCCATGGTCTGCTTGGCCAACTCCAGGCTCGCGTTGGTCGGGTTCGCACTCATGAAAAGCTAAACAACTTTCTGAACTGCCAGTCGTGATTCTTTCACGAGTAAAGCGCTTGTCAATTCACGACTTGCGTACCCCCCCCGCTGTGGGGGAGTCTGGCTGCTAACGATATCGGCCGATTACTCTGTAAGTTACAGCGGTTCTTACCCAATCGCAACCTTCCCAGCCACACGAAAGGGCGGCATTGCGACTATGCTCTTTGGTAAGCCTTCGGTTGCGCGGTTTCCGGCATGGCAGTTTGGTGCCATTGCGCACCGAGCCGGATGCGCATATCCTTACTCTAAGAAGCGGTTACGAGGTTCTGGCGGGTGGGTGAAAAAAAGAAGTCGGGGTGGTTATGGCCCTTGGGCCTGATGGCCACCGGTTTGGCCGGAGCGGCGGTCATGGTCTTCCGCGGCTGCTGGCACGGAAAGATGAGCTGGCCGGTCCGATCCCACGAATACTCCTACCAGGTCTGCATGGGCTGCGGCATCAAGCGCCTGTTCGATGAGAAGGCCTTCCGCGCCTACGGACCGTTCAGCTACGACCTCAACCGCTTGATCGAATGGGAACGCGCTCGGCGTGGTCAGCCTCAGCCGCAACCCAAACCGTCAGTAGAGCGATCTGCCTCCTGATCCATCCCCTGAGAACCAGCGCGGTTACTGTACCTGGCCACGTCCAAGGCTAAGATTTGGGGATGGAGTACGGTGCGCAAGCGACCGCGTCCGGCGAAACCGCTTCGGTAGCGGCGGAACCGCGCCTGCGGCGGCGCTACTATCGCCAGCGCATCCATAACCTCGCGTACGTCAATCTGGACGATGCCAACGGCGGCATTATCCGCAATCTGGGCGAGGGCGGGCTGGCCGTCCAGGCGGTCCGTGCATTGCACCCGGACCAGCAAGTTCAGCTTCGTTTTGAATTGTTGAATCCTCGCACCCGAGTCGAAGCCACCGGCAGGGTTGCCTGGGCTGACTCTACCGGGCAAGCCGGTCTGGAGTTGATCGACCTTCCACCGCGAGTTCGCCGCCAGCTGAAAGACTGGCTCTTTACTCAGCTTCTAACCGCTGCCTACCAGGGCTCGGACGCGGAGTCCATTTTCATTCATGGCAAGCGCGGCGAGGAAGCTCGGGAACTGTCGTTTTCCGCCGCAGCCCGGCCGGCGATTCACTTGGAGCCGCGGCCGAACCCAGCCACCCAGGGGAGCCAAGAAGACCGGGCAGCGCCCGTGAGTCTTCCTGGGTATCCCATTTCAGCGCGCCATCTTCCGAGACTGATCGATGGCCTGATCGTGCTATCGGCGGTGCTGCTGTTCTGGGTGCTGTCGCTCGTGATGACGCATTTTTCCCCTGCGTGGCCAGTCGCAACAGTTTTGGCGCTGGCGACCGCCTGCGTGTTTGCTGCAGTGTATTGGTTCCTGTTTGTCAGCTGGATCGGGTGTACGGCGGGAAGGCGCCTGGTGCAGCTGGCGGGCGCGGATTCCGAGGGCGCGATGCCAGTGGAGAAGGAAGAGCAGCCGCGGTTTCGGTAAAGCCGACCACCTAGTGGCCGACGAAATACTGTCGCTCCAGCCACAGTTGCAAGTCGCGCTTGACCCGGCGACTGATCTGCACGAAGCGAATCCCGGCGTTTCCCTGTTGGTCCATCCACGCCACTTTGCCCAGCAGTTTCACGGATAAGTCGGTCCCGGGCAAGTCAAAGCTCAGACGAACCGGAGCGGTAGCGGGCAACGGGGAGTCCACGCGGATACCGGCGCCGCCTTGGCTGATATTGGTGAGCCGAACCTGCAGACGAGTCTTCGGTCCGCAACTCAGCGACACCGGCATCTCGAGCGACTGCCGGTGATAGTGGAGTCTCCCATCCATGATCATGTTGCGGGCTGCGGAGAGGGTGTGAACGGCCTGCTCTACCGAGATTGGTTTCTCGAAGACGAAGCTGGCACCGGTGGATTCCAGCATATCGCGGCCGCTGGAGCCGCTCACGATGACCAGGGGCACCGAGTTATGCTGCTTGGCGTGCACAGCACGCAGGAAACTGCTGGTGCCGCTCAAGTCGCAATCGATAATGAGGGCGTCGATCTTCGACTTGGCCAGTTTGGCCCGCGCGCGGTCTGGTTCGGATACCACGTCCACACCGATATGCAGACCTCCGAGAATGCATTCCAAAACACTGACTTCCTGCCAATCGCGCGAAACCACCATGGATGAAAGTGTCATGTGGCCACTCTATTCTGGCGTGTAACCTGTCCCTAGATAACGAAGGTAATGGCAAAGCAGGTGGCAGGTCGCAGGGGGGGGCAGAACACTCGTATCCCGCGGACCAAAGGAGCGACAAATCATCCCTCGGGCTACCGGCGCCACGGTCTAGAGACTTTTCCGATACCATTCGATCGTCCGCCGCAGCCCTTCCTCAAAGTCCACTTTGGGTTTGTAGCCGAGATGTTTCTCGGCGCGTGACATGTCGGCGAGAGAGTGCTTGATATCGCCGGCGCGCTCCGGGGCGTGTTTCACTTCACCTTTGTATCCGATGATCTGTTTAAGGGTAAGGAAGGTCTCATTCAGATCGACACGCCGGCCGGTAGCAATATTGAAGACCCGCCCCGCCGCTTGTTCTGCAGGAGCTTTGCAGGCCAGCAGGTTGGCCTCGACGGCGTTATCGATGTAGGTGAAATCTCGGCTCTGCGAGCCGTCCCCGAAGATGGTCGGCTGCTCCCCGCGGAGCATCTGGGTAATGAATTTGGCCAGCACCCCGGAGTAGGGCGAACTGGGGTCCTGGCGCGGCCCAAAAATATTGAAGTAGCGAAGGCAGACCGTCTCCAGTCCGTAGCAGCGATAGAAGGAAACCATGTAATACTCGCTGGCCAGCTTGGCCACGGCGTAGGGGGAAATCGGATTGGGCGGCATGTCTTCGCGTTTGGGCAGAGTTGGAGTGTCGCCATACGCCGAGGACGAGGCAGCATAAACCACCCGCTTTACTTTGGCGTCGCGCGCGCCCACCAGCACATTCACGGTGGCGTCCACGTTGGCCCGATTGCTGCCCAGCGGATCCACCACCGACTTGGGCACCGACGGGATGGCGGCCTGGTGGAGCACGTAGTCAGCGCCTTTGCAGGCCGCATGCACGGCGTCGAGATCGAGCAGATCAGCTTCGCGGAAATCAATCCCATCCTTGATTTCCGTCAGATTCTCACGTCGTCCGGTAGAAAGATTATCGATCCCGCGCACTTGATCGCCCTGCGCCAGCACCGCCCGCGCCAGGCCTGACCCAATGAAGCCTGCAACTCCAGTAATGAGGTAAAGAGCCATAAGGCATTCATGATAGCGGATTCGCTTGCGGTGTGGCTGGGTGCCCAAAACAAAAGTAACCCCGGAGAAACCAACTGGATACGCGGTGGGCCGTGCGGGCTACTTGATGATGATCACGATGATGGCCGCGCAGGTTTGTCCGGGAGTGAAATTAGCCTGCACCATCTGATTCAGCGGGAACTGCATGGTTTGGTCGCCGCAGAACCCGACCGTAGTAGACGAGCCCTCGGCGAGAAACGTGACAAATGTTACCAATACCGTGACTCCGTCTCCTCCGATCACGCTGGTGAGGTGGACGACGCTGACGAAACCGGTGATGGTGGACGTTCCGGGGTTGATTGCTCCGTTGATCTCGACATTGCCGCAGCTGGAACTGGCCAAGATCAAACCGGCGACGAGGAATAGTGACAGGAGGCGTTGCACGGATGACCTCCAGAACAGATTAACTAAAGTTTACACCCGGGAGACCGGGCTTGCACCTGGCGGGTGGAGCAGGCACACGACTAGCGCTGGCTCTCGAAGATCAATTCCGCGAATTCTTGGCGAGTGAGGGCGGGGCTGGTCTGAAAGAACTCCGCTACCGCTTTCAGGGCCGCGGCAGCATCGCTGACCCGGGAGAGATCGGGAGCCGCGGTTGGCGCTGTGGCAGAATCGGAGGCGATGGGCCGTGAAGCTTGGCTGGCAAGGCGAAGCAGAATATCTTCCAGCCGCGCCCGGTTTTCGTCCGTCATCTCGGTAAACTCGATCCCCATTCCCAGGAACGGATATGTCACCCTCACCATGCCCTTGACCCGCACCCTGACGCCTTTTACCTCGATCTGCATGTCCACCAGCGAATCCCGGGGTGAGGTCGCCTGCATCTCCACATAGCACCCGCCACGGCTGAGGTCGGTCACCGTGGCCCAGGTCCGAATGTCGCTGCCTTCGGAACGAAACTCGGCGCTGCCCTCACACTTGTATCGAGGATGGCCCCGCCGTTCGGCCTGTCCGGACGCGAGCGGTTGCCCTGCCGCTGCGGTCGCAACGGGGGAAGCTTCGGCCTCGTTATTCTGCTTCAGGGCTCGCAGATACTCTGCAGTGCTGGAAACTTCCTCTGCCGTCGGTGAAAACGAGCCGGGTGAATGTCGCTGGAAATTCATACTCCCCTCCCCGCTCCAAATCCTCGAGGGGGCGTCTTACGATCTCACTCTCGATCCTACGGATTTCTGCTGGCAGGGCTCTAGGGGGGCAGGTCCGGCACGTGGCTTACGAAAGGTCGTCCATCGTTCACTTTGGGAAGGAATTCAGAACGGAACTGTAGGATGGTCTTCTACCGCTGCCCGAATTTCCTGCCACAAGTCCTCTTTTCCAGCGCCGGTCCGGGCGGAGAAGGCAACAATGCGTGCTTCGGGGAATTCCTGGCCAAGCACCTGCAGCGAGTTCCGCAACTGGTTGGCGGAAAGCCGGTCGCTCTTGGTGGCCACCACCACAAATCCTCGCCCGCTGGCGCGCAGGAACTCAAGCAATTGGCGGTCACTCGGCTGGGGAGGGATACTCACATCCACCAGGGACAGGCACAAGGCCAGGCAAGAACGTTCCCGCAGATAGGGCTCAATAAAACTCGGCCAGGTTTCGGAAACTTCGCGCGACACGCGAGCATAACCATAGCCGGGGAGATCGGTGAACATCAGTTCCGGGTGCGGTTTCCCCGCCCATCGGACTTCGAAGAAGTTGATACTGCGGGTGCGGCCCGGGGTCGAACTGGTTTTCGCGATCTTGGAACCCAACAGGGAATTGATGACGCTGGACTTCCCCACGTTGGAGCGCCCAAGAAAGGCAATCTCAGGCAGGGCGGGAGCGGGGAACTGGTTGGGAGCGCTGGCCGCCATCACGAATCGGGACAAAACTCTCATAAAGTAGTTTCTGGTTTCCAGGTGCCAGTGTCAACCCAGTCGTATCTGGAGTTCCTGCAGGAGATGTTGACTGAGGCGGCGGCTAGTCCAGCCCCAGCGGACGTTTCTGCTCGACGTCTTCTTCCTTGATCGGGCGGTATTTGCGCCACAAGTAGAGGATACCCGCCACCACAGCGCCGATCCCCAGGCTGATCAGGAAAAACCAGCGATAGGCCGGCAGCCAGATCAGAAGTATGCAGACGACCGCCACAGCGACGATCAAGCTGGCCGAGCCGCGGAAGGAGATTCTCGGTTCGCGCAGATCAGGACCCGGTTCCATCGGTGCACCCGCCTACTTCCTATTCTAAAACGTTCCAGGAGCCGGTGTAGACGCGGAGGAGCGCGATGGAAAAGGGCCCGCATTTGCGGGCCCTCTCAAGATTGAAACCAAGCCTACTGGTGTGCTGTGGGTCCCTCTGGTGGAGCCAGCGGGGCAATCGGCTGAGCGGTTTCGGTGACCACCGGCGTCATCTCGGGCAGCGGTTGCTCCAGGGCCACCGCCAGGACCTGGTCCATGGTATCGACAAAATGCATCTTCATGGCATTGCGCAGGTTCTCCGGTACCTCGGCCACATCCTTTTGATTTTCCAGTGGCAGGATGACTTCGAACAGGCCGGCGCGGTGAGCGGCCAGCAACTTCTCTTTCAATCCGCCGATAGGCAACACCTTGCCACGCAGCGTGATCTCGCCGGTCATGGCGATGTCGCGCCGCACTGGAATCTTGCTTAGCGCGCTGGAGATGGCGGTGGCGATGGTGATACCCGCCGAAGGGCCGTCTTTGGGAATAGCCCCCTCGGGCACGTGGACGTGGATATCGAGATTGCGATAGAAGTCGCGCGTCAGGCCCAGGCGCGAGGCCCGCGAACGCACGTACGACATGGCAGCCTGTGCCGATTCCTGCATCACGTCGCCCAGTTTCCCAGTCAGGGTCAGCTTGCCCTTGCCATCGACCACGGTGGCCTCGGTGCTGAGGATGGAACCGCCAACCTCGGTCCAGGCCAGCCCGGTGACCAGGCCCACTTCACTCTTTTCGTGTGCCAGGGTATCGCGGAACTTGATGACCCCGAGGAACTCGTTCAGATTTTCCGGGGTAATGGTGATGCTGTAGCCTTCGCCTTCCTTGACCACCTTGCGCGCCACCTTGCGGCAGACGTTGCCGATCTCGCGCTCCAGGTTGCGAACGCCGGCTTCCCGGGTGTAGGAGCGGATCATTGCGGTAATGGCTTCGTCCACGAACCTGATGTTCTTTTCCGTAAGCCCCGCCTGCAAGGTCTGCTTTTTCACCAGGAACTGCTTGGCGATTTCGATCTTCTCCAGTTCCGTGTAGCCGTGCAGCCGCAACACTTCCATGCGGTCCTGCAAGGCCGGAGGGATGGTGTGGATCACGTTGGCGGTGGCAATAAAGAAGACCTGGGACAGGTCGTACTCCACGTCAAGGTAGTGGTCCACGAACATGAAGTTCTGCTCGGGATCGAGCACTTCCAGCAGGGCCGCCGACGGGTCGCCGCGGAAGTCCATGGACATCTTGTCCACTTCGTCCAGCATGAAGACCGGGTTCTTGGTTCCGGCCTTCTTCATCATCTGGATAATCTGTCCGGGCAAGGCGCCGATATAGGTGCGGCGGTGGCCACGCACTTCGGCTTCGTCACGGACGCCGCCCAGCGACATACGCACAAACTTCCGGCCGGTTGCCTTGGCGATGGACATCCCCAGGGAAGTCTTGCCGACTCCGGGAGGCCCCACGAAACACAGGATCGAACCCTTGGGGTTCTTCACCAACTGGCGTACCGCCAGGAATTCCAGGATGCGCTCCTTGATCTTCTCCAAGCCGTAGTGATCTTCGTTCAAAACCTTCTCGGCGCGGGTGATATTGCGGATTTCTTTGGAGCGCTTCTTCCACGGCACCGCCAGCAGCCAGTCCAGGTAGTTACGCGATACGGTGGACTCGGCCGACATGGGCGGCATGGCCTCCAGTTTCTTCAGTTCCTGGATGGCTTTGTCGCGGACTTCCTTGGGCATACCGGCGGCTTCGATCTTCTTCTTCAGTTCGTCGAACTCGCTTTTCTCGCCGCGTCCCAGTTCCTTCTGGATGGCCTTGATCTTCTCGTTGAGGTAGTACTCTTTCTGCGCCCGCTCCATCTGCCGCTTTACCCGCGACTGGATGGTGCGATCCATGTTCAGTTTTTCAATCTCGATGTCGAGCACGTCGCCGATGCGGCTCAAGCGCTCGGCCGGGTCAAAGATTTCCAGCAGTTCTTGCTTCTCCTCGATGGAGAGCTGCAGGTTGGCGGAAATGGTGTCGGTGAGCTTGGCCGGATCTTCCATGCGCACGGCGGCGATCATGGTCTCGTAGTTCAAAGACTGGCACAGCTTCACGTACTGCTCGAACAGGGCGGTGACCCGCTGCATGCCGGTTTCGATCTGGGGCGTAGTCTCGGTGGTATAGCGGGCAACCCGCACCGATGCCTGCATGAAGCCTTCAGTCTCGGCAATCTGCAGGATCTTGCCGCGCTCGATGCCTTCGACCAGCACCTTAATGTTGCCGTCCGGCAGCTTGAGACTTTGCACGATATTGACGATGGTGCCCACCTGGTAAATCTCGTTGGGCTTGGGCTCGTCAATGCTGGCGTCGTGCTGGGTCGACAGGAAAATCTTCTTGTCGGCAGCCAGCGCCTCTTCCAGGGCACGCACGCTGGATTCCCGGCCCACCACGAACGGGGTCATCATGTAGGGGAAGATGACCACATCCCGAATGGGCATCATGGGCAGCTTCTTGGTCTCGAACTTTTCCTTAGGTGTGGTCACTTAGTCTCCGAAAAAACAGCTTCTAGCGGCTAGCCGCTAGCTCAATCCCTCGTTCGACGGCACTTCCGGTGCAGCTAGTGGCTAGCTGCTAGAAGCTAGCCTGCCTTCTCCATCATAGCAAGGGACGCGGCGCGTTTCTCGACCATCTCGCGGGTCACCTCAAACTCCTTTACTTTCTTCTGGCTGGGCAGGTTGTACATCAGGTCGAGCATCAGTTCTTCGAGAATCATGCGCAGGCCGCGTGCGCCCACCTTCCGGGCCATGGCTTGGCGCGAGATCGCTTTCAGGGCATCGTCACTGAACTTCAGCCGCACGTTCTCGAACTCGAACAGCCGCTGGTACTGCTTGACGATCGCGTTCTTGGGACGGGTAAGGATCTCGATCAGGGCAAATTCGTCCAGATCTTCCAACACTCCCACCACCGGCAGACGCCCCACGAACTCAGGGATCAACCCGAACTTGATGAGGTCTTCAGGCTGGACGTCGCTCAGCAATTCGAAGTTGCGCTTGCGATTGGTGGACGCGTCTTCCGCTTCCGCCTCTTCGCCGACTTTGAAGCCCAGGGACTTCTTGCCGACGCGCCGCCCAATGATCTTCTCCAGGCCGACAAACGCACCGCCGCAGATGAACAAAATGTTGGTGGTGTCGACCGGTGTGAATTCCTGGTGGGGGTGTTTGCGCCCGCCCTGAGGCGGCACATTGGCGATGGTCCCTTCCAGTATCTTCAGCAGCGCCTGTTGCACGCCTTCGCCGGAGACATCGCGGGTGATGGACGGGTTCTCGTCTTTGCGGCCGATCTTGTCCACTTCGTCGATGTAAATGATGCCGGTCTGGGTGCGTCCCACGTCGCCGTCGGCTGCCTGCAGCAACTTCAGGATGATGTTCTCCACGTCTTCGCCGACGTAGCCGGCTTCGGTCAGGGTGGTGGCGTCCACGATGGCGAAAGGCACATCCAGCATGCGGGCCAGGGTTTGGGCCAGCAGGGTCTTGCCGGTCCCGGTGGGCCCGATCAGCATGATGTTGGATTTGGTCAGTTCAATGCCGTCGCCGGTGCGCTGGCGGTTCATGAAGATACGCTTGTAATGGTTGTAGACCGCCACGGCCAGCTTCTTCTTGGTCTGCTCCTGGCCAATGACGTACTCGTCCAGGAAGGTTTTCACCTCGAGCGGCTTGGGCAGTTGATTGGGCGTGGTGCTGGGCGGGGTCGCGGTGCGGTCATCTTCAAGAATAGAATTGCAAACGGCAACGCATTCATCGCAAATGTACGCCCGAGGATAATCGCTGGGGGACGAAATCAGCTTGGCCACCGCGTCCTGCGACTTGTGGCAAAACGAACAGCGCAAGATTTCTTCAGTGCCGGTCCTGTTTTTCACTCGGCTTTACTCCTTATTTGCCTCGCCTCTCCCCGCCCCAGGGCGCCCTTCGCCCGGTCAGCCAGGAGACCGTTGTTCGCCGAGACCGCAGGAATTGATCGGCGGAATTCCGATAATACCCTTTATCTCGTCTTGTAGATGATATCGTCTATGATTCCGTATTCCTTAGCCTGTTGCGCGTTCATGATGAAGTCGCGCTCGACATCCTTTTCTACCTTTTCCAGCTGCTGGCCGCTGTGCTTGGCCAGTAACTGGTTAGTTATCTCCCGCATACGCAGGATTTCCCGCGCGTGGATGTCAATATCGGTAGCCTGACCCGAAAGGCCGCCCATGGACGGCTGGTGGATCAGGATGCGCGAATTGGGCAGGGCCAGCCTTTTCTTGGGCTCTCCGGCGGCCAGCAGCAGCGCCGCCATCGACGCCGCCTGTCCGATGCAGATGGTGGTCACGTCGTTCTTCACGTACTGCATGGTGTCGTAAATCGCCATACCCGCCGTGATCGATCCCCCCGGAGAATTGATGTAAAGCTGGATGTCCTTCTCCGGATCTTCCTGGGCCAGGAACAGCATCTGGGCAATGACCAGGTTGGCGATGTTGTCGTCAATGGGAGTGCCAATAAAAATAATGTTGTCCCGCAGCAGCCGGGAATAAATGTCGTAAGCCCGTTCGCCCCGTCCGGTCTGCTCAATGACCATGGGCACTAGCATCATCTGTGCGTCTTTCACATTCACCTGCCACACTCCTGCCCCAACACCGCTTGAACTTTGGGGGAGTCGAAAGTGGTCCGCGTCATGCGGACTGGTGGTACAGAAATTCGAGGGTCTTCTCGTTGCGGATTCTGTTCCGGATTCTATCGAGCGCCCCATCGCGTGTCAAACGAGCCCGGATCTGTTCCGTGGTCTGTTTGGACTGCTTAGCCAGGGCTTCGACTTCCCGGTCCAATTCCTCATCGCCGACCTCGATTTTTTCCTCCTCGGCAATTTTTTCCAGTAACAGCGAGGCCTTCACCTCATGCAAAGCTTGGTCACGCTGGCCAGCCCGCAAGCGGTTCAGGTCCATCTTCTTGATGTCTTCGGCGCGCATACCTTGCGCCGCCAATGCGCGCAATCCGCGCTCCAGGCGGATATCGATCTGCCTGTCGACCAGCGCTTCCGGTACCTCGAACGGATTACGCTTCACCAGTTCGGCAACCAGCTTGTCCTTGGCTTCGTGTTCGGCCGCATGTTTGCGTTCTGCTTCCATACCTTCGCGGATGCGCTGCCGTACATCATCCAGGCTGGCGAATTCGCCTAGCTCTTTGGCGAACTGATCGTTGAGTTCGGGGAGGCTCTTCTGCTTAAGGGCCAGCACCTTTACGGTGTAGGTGAAAGTCTTTCCCGCCAGGCGTTGATCCTGGGTGTCCGCGGGATAGGTGACATCGAAGGTGCGTTCGTCACCCGCCACCGCGCCGCGCAGATTCTCGGTGAACTCCGGCATCGTACTCTTGCCGTTGATTTCGACCAGAATGTCATCCATGTGGACGGGCTGGCCTTCGCCCTCTTTGGGCTGGCCGTGCAGCGACACCTGGGCAAAATCGCCATCGGCCAGGGCGCGCCCCTCGATGGAGGAGAAGGTGGCGTGCTGCTCGCGGATGCCGTTCAGCGAGTCCGCGACTTCTTCGTCGGTTACCGTAATCTGCGGCTTTTCTGCCCGCAGTTCCTTGTAGCCCTCCAGCTTGATTTCCGGCAAGACTTCAAAGCTGGCTTTGAACCGCAGTGGCTCTCCGTCGTGAACGTGCAGATCGCTGACCCGCGGCTGCGAGACGGGAATCAGGCCCTGCTTGCTGGCTTCCTGGTGGAAGTATCTTGGAACCAGGGATTCCACCACGTCGGTCTTGATGTCTTCCGAAAAACGCTGGCGAATAATGGAGGCAGGCACGTGCCCGCGGCGAAAGCCGGGAAGGCGCGCGCTCTTCTGATACTTCTGGATCAGGGCGTCGGTTGCCCGGGCTACTTCTGCGGCGGGAATCTCAACCTCAATCTCCCGCTTGGTGCTGCTGCTGGTTTCAGTGGGGCTCACGTTTTGCCTTTCGCGGTTCGAACCGGATGCCCCGTTCCCTTGGGGTAGGGTAAGGGGCCGGAATCCACGCGGCTCAAGCTTTGAGTGTAAAGACAGAGGGAGAGCATCGTCAAACGGGGGAACACCGTCGTTGGTCGTTTGTTGTTGGCTGAACAGGACGATGTAGTGGCCATGGTGAGAGTAAACTGTGCCCTCGTGCTTGCGAATCCCCGGTTCCAGCCATTGGCTGAAATCTAGCTCCCTTTGTACTTTTTGGCTGTGACCGATGACCAATGACCGATGCCCAACGACTGGCTTCCTCAGCTCAACTGCGAAGTGATCTCTTGCGTCCGCTGCCCGCGGCTGGTGACCTATCGCCAGCAGGTGGCTCGGGAGAAGCGGCGCGCGTATCGCGACTGGGAGTACTGGGGGAAACCGGTTCCGGGATTTGGCGATCCGGATGCCCGGGTATTGGTCCTGGGGCTGGCTCCCGGCGCCCACGGCTCCAACCGCACCGGGCGGCCATTCACTGGCGACGCCTCCGGCAATTTCATGTACCCGGTGCTGCACCAGGCGGGTTTTGCTAACCAGCCGACGGCGACCGACCGGGACGATGGCCTCAAACTCCGGGACATGTACATTACCGCGGCGGTGCGCTGTGCGCCTCCGGACAACAAGCCGCTGCCCAGCGAATTGGCCAACTGCGCTTCTTATCTTGACCGCGAGATGGATGGCCTTAAGCGGGTCAAGGTGGTCGTCGCTCTAGGGAAGATAGGGTTTGATGCTTACCTCAACTATTTGAAACGGCTTGGCCTGATCGCAAGCAAGAAGTCCTACACCTTTCAACATGGCGCCAGGTACAAGATGCCGGACGGCAAGATTCTACTGGCTTCCTACCATCCGTCGAACCAGAATACCCAGACTGGCAAGCTTACGCGTCCCATGTTTGTGCGCATCTTTAAAGAAGCGGCCCGCCTTGCCGATAGGTAATTTGGGACGGTCGCCGCTGGGGCCGGATTGTGGGCAAACCCTCGACTCCTTGAACGCTGGGCCACGGTCCGGGGTGGCGCCGTTCCACCATTGAGTGTCGGACGCGGCCCTCTAGGCCCTGGCCGAGTCAGAACCCCACAAACACGGGCTCGGGCTCCAGGTGGATGCCCCAGACGTCATGGACGCGCTGCTGGATCGCCTCCTTGAGCGCCAGAATGTCCGCCGCCGTGGCTTCACCCCGGTTCACAATGGCTAGCGCGTGCTTGCGGGAAATCCCCACCTGCCCACGACCGTAGCCCTTGCTGAAGCCGGAGTGCTCCACCAGCCAGGCTGCGGAGACCTTCCTCTGCTCGTCGAGCGCGGGATAGCTTGGAATCTTCAGACCCTTGGCCGTGGCTCGCCTGACCAAGTCCTGATACTGGTCGCTCGAAACTACTGGATTCTTGAAGAAGGAACCGGCGCTGCGGCAGTCCTCGTCGCCAGCCTTGATCAGCATGGCTTTGCTGGCCCGTATCTGCCGCACCGCCTCCCGTGTATCGGCGAGAGTCGGCGGGCTGGCCCATCCCGCGAAGTACTTCTTCAGGTCGGCATAGGCCAGGCGCGGCGCGGCGCCCGGCGTGAGGGAATACGTCACACGCAAAATGATGTAACGTCCGCGTTCGGTAGTATTGAAGACGCTGGTTCGATACTCGAACCCGCAGGCTTCGCGACAGAGTTCGTGCAGCTGCAGATCTTTGCCGTCGAGTACGAGGACGGATTCAATCGTCTCTGAGACCTCTTGCCCGTAGGCTCCCACGTTCTGCACCGGCGCCCCACCCACACTCCCCGGGATGCCGCTTAGGCACTCCACACCCGCGCAATTACGGGACACGGCTTTGGCCACAAAACGGTCCCACTCTTCTCCTGCCCCGACTTCGAACCGGATCTTGCCTTTCTCTGCACTCTCTTCTATCCCGCCAATACCTACCTTCAACACCAGCCCGGGCCAGCCGTCGTCGGAAATGACCAGGTTGCTGCCACCGCCCAGCACGAACAGGGGAAGGCCCTCGGAGCGGCCAAATTCGACGGCATCGTGCACTTCGGCGTGGCTCTTGGCTTCGACGAAATAGCGTGCGGCCCCGCCCACCTTGAGCGTGGTCAGTGGCGCCAGCGGCACATTTTGCAGAATGAGCATGCGATCACAACAATATATATGACGTGGAAAGCGTCGCAGAGACGCGGCTCAAGTGCGTTTCTATAAGGCTCCACGCTCTCCGTATACAATTACACCGAGGAGATCCAATGTACCCTGAGATTCTGGTGGTCCCCATGCGCGAGGAACTGACCCGGTTGGGAATTCAAGAGCTGCACACCGCCGAAGAGGTGGACCGCGCCCTCGCCAATCAACCTGGCACCACCATGGTGGTGGTCAATTCCATTTGCGGATGTGCCGCCGGCCGTATGCGCCCCGCGGTGCGCGTGGCCCTGCAACACCCCGCGCGGCCCGACAAAATTTTCACGGTGTTCGCCGGACAAGACACCGAAGCCACGGAACGCGCTCGCGGCTACTTCACTGGATATCCTCCCTCTTCGCCGTCGATCGCGCTGCTGCGCGATGGCAAGTTGCTCCACATGGTGCAACGCAGCGACATCGAGCATCGCGAAGCCGGGGACATCGCTTCCGAGCTTACCCGCATGTTCGATAAGTTCTGCGCCAAGCCCGCCGCTGTATAAAAAAGCGGCAATTGTTCCGTGGAGACGCAGCCCCGCTGCGTCTCCAATTTCGCTTGTTCTGCTCCGCGTGTTCTAATACGCAACCGAGGAAATCCCATGAGCTATGGACGTTACGTTCTTGCTTGTCTGCTGTGGGCTGTGCCGCTTTTCGCCGCTGATGCCTGGCGGGTACCGTCAAAGTCGCAGATTGACGGCATCTATCCGCAGATCGAGTCCCTCTACATGGACATACACCGAAACCCGGAATTGTCGTTGCATGAGGAGAAGACGGCCGCGAAGATGGCAGACCAACTTCGCCACCTGGGCTTCGCGGTGACTACCGGGGTGGCCCACACCGGCGTGGTCGGCGTCTTGAAGAATGGGACAGGGCCCACGGTGATGGTGCGGGCGGAACTCGATGCACTGCCGGTGCCGGAGAAAACCGGTCTGCCCTACGCCAGCCACGTGATGACAAAAAATGACCTCGGCGTGGATGTGCCCGTAATGCACGCGTGTGGCCACGACCTGCACATGGCGATTGGAATCGGCACGGCAACCTTGCTTTCCCAGAACAAGGACCGCTGGCGCGGTACCTTCATTTTTGTGGGGCAGCCTGCTGAGGAACGCGTCAAGGGAGCGGATGCGATGCTGGCCGATGGGCTGTTTACGCGTTTTCCCAAACCCGACTACGCTATTGCGGTGCACGACACCAACAGCTTGCCTGCCGGAAAAGTGGGCTATACCACTGGCTACGCGCTGGCTAATTCGGATTCAGTTGACGTCACTGTCTTCGGCAAAGGCGGGCATGGCGCTGCGCCGCAAGAGTCGGTCGATCCCATCGTGATCGCCGCCCGCACTATCGTCGCCTGGCAAACCATCGTGGCTCGCGAAAACGATCCGATGGATCCAGCCGTGATTACCGTGGGCTCCATCCACGGCGGGACCAAGCACAACATCATTCCGGATGAAGTGCACATG
Source organism: Terriglobia bacterium (assembly GCA_020073665.1). GTDB lineage: Bacteria > Acidobacteriota > Terriglobia > Terriglobales > Acidobacteriaceae > JAIQEU01. The sequence continues at coordinate 37,906 of JAIQEU010000015.1, read as the reverse complement.
CAGTTAACTGTACGCTCCTACAAAGACGAGGTGCGAAAGCACCTGCTCGACTCGATTGCGCGAATCGCGAGAGCCGAAGCCGAGGCCGCCGGCGCACCCAAACCGCCGCTGGTGGAGGTCACCGAGAGCGTGCCATCGGTTTACAACGATCCAACGCTCACCCAGCGCATTGCAGGCGCACTGAAACAGTCGCTCGGAGACTCGGCGGTGCTGCAGGAGGCACCGGCCATGGCCGGCGATGATTTTGCCTACTATGGTCGCGCAGGGGTCCCGGCGCTTGAGTTTTCCGTCGGCGCGGTGAACCCGGCACAGTTTGCTGCGGCCCAGAAGAGCGGTGAGGCACTGCCCGGCCCGCACTCGCCGTTCTTCGCTCCCGACCGTGAGCCTAGCCTGCGCACCGGAGTCGAAGCGGAGATGACGGCGGTGCTGGAGCTTTTGGGAAAGCCTTAAAGCTGCAAATGAAAACTGCAGGGGACACTTCGGGACGCAGAGGAATAAGGTTTTTTCCTCCTTAGAACCGGAACAAGTACGACACCTTCACAAAGAAATTCCGCCCGTCGTTGACGAAGCGCTTGCCGCGCAGCAGATCCTGGTCGTCATCGTAGGCGAGCGGGGAGAGCACGTTCGCCAAGTTCGTGTTGTAGCCCACGTACACGGCGGTGCTGGGATGCAGCAAGTAGGTGAACAGAAAGTCGGCATTAAAGTTCTTGGTCGTGTGCAAGTCGGTAAAAGACGGGTTCGCGAGCACACTGTCGTACTCTCCGATAAAGCGGAAAGAGAACTGCCGGTTGAACTGATAGTTCCACTTCGAGCGGAGGATGTGGTCGTTGAACGCTCCGGATGGCCCTTCGAGACTGCGCAGTCGAAACAGGATGTAGGTGGTGTCGACGCGCAGCGCCTTGTTCGGACGGACGGTCAGGGTAGTAGTGGCGCTGGTGCGCCGCGCCAGGAAGGGAATCACACCGTCGGGCGGGTCGTAGTTCACGCGAGTGCCGAAACGGTAGTCGGCATGAAAGGAAATCGGCCTGTAGTAGCTGGTATCGAACGCGAATTCCGTAGTATGACGAACATACTTCTGAATCACGGTGATGGCCGAGAAATCCTGCGGGCGGAGCCGTTCCATCTCCTGGGCAAAGAGAGCGGTGAGAAACGTTTGCCCAACCAATTCCACTCGCATGGACGGAAAATATCCCGAGTTGATGCGATTGCTCTCGTGATCGTAGGTTTCGTAGGTCTCAAACTGCGGTCCCCAGGAGATCAGATGTTTGCCCTCCGGACGGAAACTGTACTGGATTCGCTGGTAAAGGTTGCGGATGTCGGGCTGGGGATCGAAGCCGGTCAAGGTCCGGAAGTTGGGGCTCCGATCGGTGTAGTCCAGGAAGTAATTCAGCTTGCGCCCGTCACGTTGGAGTGTGACTTCTCCGGCCGATCCTGACTGGTACGCACCGTTGGTATTGAAGTTGCTGTCGACCACGTTGAAGGTCGAACTGTACACTCCCTGGAACCCCGCCACCCAGTTGCTGTTCAGCTTTAGCCGCCCGTCGATTCCTCCTACGCGATTGAAGTAGCCGTCTATTTCCCGGTCGGTGTACAGCAGTCCGATGGAATTCTGGTTGCCGAAATCGCGGCTGATTCGGCCGACGGCAAAGTAGGCGTCCTTGTGGAACAACGGGTCGCTGGTAGCCGCGTTGTCGCCGGGACCGGCATCGTCGGCCACCAACAGGCCCACGGCCCAGGGACCGTCTTTCCCGGTCAGGCGGACGCCCCATCGGGGATCGGCAATCCTGCGAGTAAATACCAGGTTGATGGGCGTCTGAAAATAGTTCGAGTTCTCGAGGAAGAACGGCCGCTTTTCCGGAAAGAAGACCTCGAAGCGCTGGTCCACCGTAACCTGTGGATCATCGGACTCGACCTGGCTGAAGTCAGGGTTGGCGGTCATGTCGAGAACGAACTTGTCTTTCAACACAACCTTTGCGTCCAAGCCTGCTTGGAAGAAGGCCTGTCGCTGAGTGTAGGTGGGGACCAGGGGATCGCGCAGGTCCGGTTCTTTGAACGAGCGAAAGATGCCATACGGAATCAGCTGAAAGTTGCGTCCGGGAGAAATGTTCTCCAGGCCACTGGCCTCCCCCTCCTGGTTCAACCGGCCCTCGATACGACTGGAGTACGGAGGCCAAAATGTGTCCTCGTTATTGCGCGGGATGCCCCGGTTCAAAATGATTCCCCAGGTTTGCGGATCGTTCGAAGCGAAGCGCAGGCTGCGGAAGGGAATCGCTATCAACGCGACGAAGCCCCGGTCAGTGACCTTGGCTTCTGAATTCCACACCGTGTCGAAAGAAAAATCGAAACCTTGACCTTCCGTCCACAACCCATCCGCCTGAACCCCCAGGGGATTCGACAGGAATGTGTAGGCGCGGCGGTGATCATGAAACGTGTCCAGCATAACTTCCACCGAGTCGTCGTCGATGAGGTCATCGCGACGCGAGAGCCGCGCACGCAGCTTCTGCGGTTCTTTGTCGAAGCACACAAAGATGACGTACAGATTCTTGTCGTCGTATCCCAGGTAGGCATCAGTTTGCTGAGTAGAGGGCTCGCCGTCACTCGGAACCCTTTGGGTGAACTTATCCACCTTGGCCAGCTTGCCTTCCCAGGCGGGGCTGGGTTTCATGTCGAGGAAATCTTCCAGAACGGGGGGAAGACTGACGCGGGGAATCAGGATTTGCCCGAAGTTGGGCGGCTGCGGTGGGGAAGCGTGCAGTGGGGCCATGCCGAGAGCCATCCCGGCAACCACCCAACCTATTCGCAGACCCAGTTTCCGCACCATCCACCCTCCGCAGGATTGTCGTGATATTAGACGGCACCCGTCGTTTGAGGTTACTCAACTTTTGTGCTGAGGTGGTGGGGCATGCTTCTGGAAGGTTTGTAAGTCCGGTTCCACCCAGCCGTTTCGAGCTTGGTCAGACATGACCCGGTCCCGGCTGTAGTACTCGAACACAAGGTCCTTCCGGCCAAAGCGTTGGACCAGTTCAGTGACCCGGTGGGTCAAGTCGGAGTCTGCCGGGGCCTGCTTGAGGAAGTTTGCCGTCAGTTGTAACCAGAAGCGTGTGATGGTTTCGTGATATCCATTGACCCCGTGGTGCTGGGTAAACCGCAATAGCGCCAATCGTATGCGATCCAAGGACTCCTCCATCGAGAAGTGGGACAGATACCAGGCGGCCACGGTCAGATGGAAAGCATGGGTGAACTGGTCGGTGCGGTATTCGCAATTCTCAAATTTGCGGACCACGGACGCAATATCCTCTGGGTTACGGTAAGGTGTCACAGTCATAGCTACCTCTCGGGTTTGGGAAAAAAAACGCCCGCGCGCACGTTGCGCATGGGCGGGGTTCGTTGAAAATGTAAGTTTACTGAAATCTGTTCACTAACTGCAACCTCAACTTTACGGCGAGGCCGCCCTTATTTTCCCGGTCCCGGGGCCACGATAAACGATTTCACCACGATATTGTTGGGTTGCACACCCACTGGGATCATGGTCAACAGAGAGTATTCCGTTGGTTCCAGCTTGGTGGGCTTACGCTTTTGGATCACGGTCACGTCCCCGGACTGCGAGTCGAGCACCAGCAGGTAGTTCTGGTTCTGCGACAACGCCAGTCCATCCGGACGGCTGCCGACAGGCAGCGATGCGATCACCTTGCCGGCGTCAATGTCATAGACCGCGACGCTGTTGGCGCCGAGGTTGCTTACGTAAAGGCGGGCGTTGTCGGCGGTGACCACGCCGCGCGCCGGATGCGTGCCGATCAGGTAGCTGCCGCCGACTTCGTTGGTCGTGGTTTCGATGATGGAGATGCTGTCGGAATCGAAGTTGGACACAATCATCTCGCCGCCATCCGGTTTCAACGTCAGATTCACCGGAGATTTCCCAACATCGAGCAGGGCCAGCAGTTTGTCGGTCTTCAAGTCAATGGCCGCAACCTGGGCCGAACCGGCGCAGGCCACGAAGGCTTTGCTGCTGTCGGGTTGGATCACGATATCCTCAGGGGCCTTGCACAGCGGAATGGTGGTACGCACGCTGAGTTTGTCGGCAGCGATGAGCGAAACCGAATCGTCGCCCCGATTGCTGACCACCACCGTCTGGCCGTCGGGCGAAACTCGGGCCAGCCCCGGCGATGCGCCCACGCGAATGTTGGCGACCACGACACGATGTTCCAGATCGATGACGGAAACGTTGGCTGACCCGGAGTTGGCCACGTACCCGTGTCTTCCGTCCGCGGAAACGTCAATAAAGTAAGGGGCCGCATGCACACCGATGGTCGCCACCACCGCGTTACGTTCCGCGTCAATCACGCTGACGTTGCTCGACCCGGTGTTAACCACGTAAATCTCGTTCTTCTTGAGGTTGGCGGCGACTCCGGTGGGCCCGCTGCCTACACGGATGGTCTTGGCCGGCTCGAAGGTGCGCAGGTCGATGACGCTGACGGTGTTGCTCTTGCCATTGGTGACGTACGCGTATTCACGGTAGGCAGGGCCATACTCGGGAAGGCTGCGCAGGTGAAAGTACCACCAGCCCAGCGCAGCTGCGAGGGGAATAAGGACCGCGATGAAGAGGAACTTTCGCAATTCAGTCAGCGGCGGGCGCGTGGAAGTCAGTTTGCGTTCGGAGGTCAACCGAAACGTGCGCCCCAATCCCCGGCACCGTCCGTCCCACCACCGGCGCAATCTGCCGCACCTGCGCCATGAGTTCTTCGAACTGTTCGGGGTAGAGCGACTGCATCCCGTCAGACAGCGCCTTATCGGGCTCGCTGTGGACTTCGACAATCAGGCCATCCGCGCCCACTGCGACCGCCGCGCGCGAAAGCGGCGTCACCTTGTTGCGCTTGCCGGTCCCGTGGCTGGGATCGACCAGTATCGGCAGATGGCTCAACCGCCGCACCGCCGGCACCACGCTCAAGTCCAGCGTGTTGCGGGTATGGTCGGCGAACGTGCGCACGCCGCGCTCGCACAGGATCACCTGGTAGTTGCCTTCGCTCATCACGTACTCGGCGGCCATCAGGAACTCTTCCAGTGTGGCTGACATGCCGCGTTTGAGCAGCACCGGTTTCCGGGTCCGTCCGGCGCGCTTCAGCAGCGAAAAATTCTGCATGTTGCGAGCACCGATCTGGATAATGTCGGCGTACTGCTCCACCAGTTCCAGCGACTCGTTGTCGATGGCCTCGGTGACGATCTTCATTCCGAACTTGTCCCGCACTTCAGCCATGATCTGCAGGCCTTGCTCACCCAGCCCCTGGAAGGAGTAAGGGGAAGTGCGCGGCTTGTAGGCTCCACCGCGGAAGAACTGCGCCCCGGCGCGGCACACGCGCTCTGCAACCGCCATGGCCTGCTCGCGGCTCTCGATCGCACACGGCCCGGCCATGATGGCGAGTCCTGGCCCACCCACGGTGGCATCAGTGCCAGGGAAACGAATGACAGTATTTTCCTGTTTGACGTCACGGCTTACCAGCTTGTAAGGCTTGCTGACACGGATCAGTTCCTGCACGCCAGGCAGTTCTTCCAGGGTGCCGGGCTCAACCTCACCCTGGTTTCCGGTGATGCCGATGGCGGTGCGTTGCGCCCCGGGCATGGCATGAGCGCGATATCCCAGGGACTCGATTTTCTCGCAGACAGCACGCACCTGCTCTTCGGTGGCGTGCGCCTTCATGACTACTAACATGGCCCTACCTCACAAACTATCAAGTTTATCGTTAGTATCCGGATTGCGGCAAACGGGCGGGTTCTAAGGGGCGGAGACCCTGGCTCAAGGTTGCTAGGGTGCTCGTCTTTTGAAGACTGAGACCGTCCACGACGAGAGCGGATGATAGGTCTTGGCCTCGTCGCCCCAACGATACTCCGTGGTCCGGCCGATGTCGGCGATTCCGACTCGTTCGTATTGATCGTGAAGATATGTCTCAGCCCAGGTGAAGATGTAGGCGTCGGATTGAGGCCGCACCAGCCAGGAGAATGGCACATCCACAAACACCAGGAACTCCGGACGGGTGCCCTCGATCTCGCTGGTCATTTCTCTCTGCATGGTGGAGGCGTATTTTTGCGGCTCCATCAGCGGATAGGTATAGATGTAGCCGGTGGCGGAGTGCCGCCGGGAATAAAAATAGATCTCGGGTTCGGAGCCCACCACGGCGATGCGGGCTCCATCCGTGGTCTGGCTCTTAATGTAGTCGGCGATCTTGATGGCTTCGGGGAAAGGATTGGTCCCGTAGGTCTCCCGGCAGGCGGTCACGGGATCCATGGCAAAGAAAAACTCGTGCTGGTCGGCGATGGCGTAAACACTGGCAGCCAGAAAGACCAGCACGGGGACGGCACGCAGAAAGACATTGTGGCCAAGGCTATCTGTTGCGGCACTCACTGCCAGTCCGACCAGCAGCGCCACCGCCGGCAACATGAGAATGAAATAGTGTTGCCGGAAATAGAGTCCTGGGCACACCGCGAGGAAGGAAAATAGTAGAAACCAGCCCACGAACGCCGCCTGGGCGCGGGCAGCCCGGTTCCACCAGAGCGCTGTGAGGCCCACTCCCGCAATGATCCAAAGAAAGAGCGAGGAGGTCAGGATTTCCGGGAACGCCATCCAGAAGATGTGGATACCGTCGCGTAAACTCACGTTGGTCCCGTACTGGCTGGCATAGGAGAACGTCCAGAACCAGAATTTCCGGAACAGCCCCGCCCGCAGCATCAGCAGGCAAGTCACGGCAAAGGGAAGCAGCGCTCCCAGGGAAAACCATCCCACTCGCCTGGCCAGGCCACTGTAATCCACGGGAGGTTGCGACTCGCTTTTCAAGATGTAGAGGCCGGCGAAGAATCCGAACAACACTCCTGGCTGCTTCATTACGAACGCCAGCCCCATCAGTAGGCCGCAGCAGAAAAATATCCAGCCCCGCTTAGACTCGATGGCGCGCAGCAGCAACAGGACGCCCGCGACGGCGGGCAGCACGACAAAATGGGTGGCATGTCCGGCGAAACCCAATACCGCCTGGCTGGTGGAAAGCAGGGCATAACTGGCGCCGGCAACCAATCCGGCGAGCTGCCCAAACAGCCGCGCCGCCAGCAGGAATACCAGGAGGGTGGTCGCCGCATTAACCAGGAGTAATCCGTAATGGATTCCCGCCGGGGTTTGGCCGAAGACGCTGAGAATCACGGCATAGGCCGCATACGTCCCCGGGAGCTTCATGTTGTAAGCCAGTTGGTAGGGAGGTATACCCTGCAGGATCAACTGCCCCGCGTAAGCGTATTCCCCTTCGTCCCGTTCCAGGGGCATGTCCCGCAGGCGGATGCGGATCAAGGCAAAGAACAGAATAACGAGGAGCAGCAGCGCGTAACCCCAGTAGGGCGAGAAACTCGGCGCGGGGGCCTCGGATTTCTTATCCCGACTCTTCTTACTTTTCTTCATAGCCCCGCAGACAGGCACCTGCTCTTGCCCCGAGACTCGCATGGAGCAACGCAGCCGTGCTGTTTTGATACAGCCCAGCTTCCCTGACAATGTGTCATCCTGCTATGGACTCGTCAATTGTCTTCTGCGGGAAGGAACCGGAACTAGAACCTATTGCGCCATAGAAAATGCCAGAGGTGCAGCCGGGCTGCGTCTTTGCCGGGGATCGTTGTAAAATCTAGGGTTTACCCAGTAGCCGAAGTCCCCCTCTATGCCGCAGGAAGAAAAGACCGTGGTAATCCGCGATGAGCGCTACGACGCGCAGCGCATCGAGACCAAGTGGTTCGAGCGCTGGCAACAGGACGAATCGCTCTACGCCGCCGAGCCCGACTCCACCAAGCCGAAGTATTACGTTCTGGAAATGTTGCCCTACCCCTCGGGCGCGCTGCACATGGGACACGTGCGCAACTACTCCATCGGCGACGCGCTTGCTCGCTACATGTGGATGAACGGCTATAACGTGCTTCATCCCATGGGCTGGGATTCGTTCGGATTGCCGGCAGAAAACGCCGCTATCGCCAACAACACTCCGCCGCGCGAATGGACCCTGCGCAACATCGCCAACATGAAGGCGCAGATGAAGCGCCTGGGCTTCGGGTACGACTGGTCGCGCGAGGTAACGACCTGCCTGCCGGAGTACTACCGCTGGAACCAGTGGTTCTTTCTCAAGCTTTTCGAAAAGGGCCTGGCCTATCGCAAGAAGAGCAAAGTCAACTGGTGCCCGAAGTGCTGCACGGTGCTGGCCAATGAGCAAGTGGTCGCGGGAAATTGCTGGCGCCATGAGGACACGCCCGTCGAGCAGCGGGAACTGGAACAGTGGTTCCTGCGGATCACCCAGTATGCCGAGGAACTGCTCCGCGATCTCGACCGGCTCAAGGGCTGGCCCGACAAAGTCGCCACCATGCAGCGTAACTGGATCGGCCGCAGTGAGGGTGCGCTGGTGGACTTTGATCTTGGAGGGACGGTGGGCCCGGCTGGCTCCACCATTTCCGTCTTCACCACCCGTGTGGACACGATTTACGGCGCTACGTCGGTACAGTTGGCGCCCGAACATCCGCTGGTCGCCGATATGACAGCCAAAGATCCCGAACTACGCGCCAAGGTCGATCAGTTGATCGCGGAACAGCGGAAGGCAAAAGAGATAGGCGACATCGGCGCCATCGAGAAACACGGCGTCAACACTGGACGCTTCGCCCGCAACCCGTTTACCGAGCAGCCGGTTCCGGTCTGGGTGGCCAACTACATCCTGATGGACTACGGGACCGGCGCCATCATGAGCGTGCCGGCGCACGACGAGCGCGACTACGAGTTCGCTAAGAAATACAACCTGGAGATTCGCCTGGTCATTGTGCCGCGTCCAGATGATCCCGACGAAACCGTGGTGGAACCCGCCCTACCGTTCACGACCTTGAACGGCTCGCTGGTGAACTCGGGCCCGTTCAGCGGTCTCGACTGCGAAGAGGCCATCCAGAAAATGTCGGAGCATGCCGAGAAGAAGGGCTTCGGCAAGGCCACGGTGACCTTCCGCCTGAAAGACTGGGGCATCTCCCGCCAGCGCTATTGGGGCACGCCGATCCCCATGCTTTATTGCGAGAAAGACGGCATTGTGCCGGTGGCGGAGAAAGACCTGCCGGTGATCTTGCCCGAGCAGGTGGACATCACCTTGACTGGCGGTTCGCCGCTGGGACGTGTGCCGGAGTTCGTCAACGCCACCTGTCCCAAGTGCGGCGGTCCGGCGCGCCGTGAAACCGACACCATGGATACGTTTGTCGATTCGTCCTGGTACTTCTATCGCTATACCGACGCGCACAATGACCGGGTCCCGTTCGACAGCAAGACGGCGGGATACTGGTTTCCCATCGACCAGTACATCGGCGGCGTAGAGCATGCAATCCTCCATCTTATTTATTCGCGCTTCTGGACGAAGTTCATGCGTGACATGGGATTGGTGAAGAACGATGAACCCGCTGAGCGTCTCTTCACCCAGGGCATGATCATCAAGGATGGCGCCAAGATGTCCAAGAGCTTGGGCAATGTGGTCACGCCGGACGAGATGGTTGCCCGCTATGGCGCCGACAGCGCGCGCATGTACACCTTGTTTGCTACTTCCCCGGATAGCGAACTGGACTGGCAGGACTCTGGAATCGAAGGTATTCAGCGCTTCCTGGCGCGCGTGTACCGGTTTGTGGCACGCCACGCCCCGAATAGTTCTGCACAGGCGCGGCGTGCTGCGTCTTCGTCTGATGGGCCTCTGCTTCCGGAAGCGCGTCAAATTCAGCGCAAGTTACACAAGACCATCAAACGCGTGAGCGACGACTTCCGAGGACGCTGGCACTTTAACACCTGCGTCGCCGCGATCATGGAGCTGGTGAACGAGCTCTACGCGGCCGAGGACGCCATCGCCAAGGGAGCAATCCCCGTTTCCTTGCTGGCGGAGACGCAACGCGACCTGGCGTTGTTACTGGCGCCCTTTGCTCCCTATCTCGCGCATGAGTTGTGGGAAATGCTGGGTGAACCCGAGAGCCTGTTGCGCGCGCCCTGGCCGAAATACGACCCGGCGCTGGCGAAGGAAGAAGAAATTGAGATTCCGGTGCAGGTCAACGGCAAGCTGCGCAGCCGCATCACGGTGCCCGCCGACTTGGGTGGTGACGAGGTAAAGGGGCGCGCGCTCGCCGACGAGAAAGTAAAGGCGGCGATCGCCGGCAAGCAGGTCGTAAATGTGATTATCGTGCCGGGTAAGCTGGTCAACATAGTTGTCCGCTGATGCGTTCTTCGACGAGTCCACTGGCTCGACTAAGTGGTGCCCCTTGCCTAATCCCTGATGTTATCTTCCCATTTTGGGCGGAGTTTTGAGCCAACCCGAGGCAATGTCATTTACATGCTCAGCAGTGCGGGACTAGATTCTAGACTTGGAATCTAGTTGAAGTGGATTGGACTTGTATGTTCTCAGATTATAAACACCTTACATCGCGCGTCGCTATGCTGCTGCTGTTGACGGGGTCGGCTCTTGCCGGGAACGATCTAAGAGTGGAAGAGGTGCTGCACCATCACCTCGATTCTGTAGGAACTCCTGCCGCTCGTTCCGCGGCGAAGTCACGGGTCGTAGAGGGAACGGCTGCTTATAAGATCTTGGTGGGTGGTTCGGGCCGCATCGATGGTAAGTCGGTGCTGGTGTCGGAAGGACACAAGTTCCAACTTCTGCTGAAGATCAATGCCCTGAAATATCACGGTGAAAAGTTCCTCTGTGACGGAGACAAGACCTTCGTGGAAGGAACCTACGATGACCACAGCCGTTCCGAGTTTGGTGAGTTCCTGCGGAGCGAGGACCTCCCGTTAAGCGAAGGCTTAATCGGCGGGACATTGTCCACTACCTGGCCTCTGTTCGACCTTGATGCGCGCAAAGGGACGCTAAAGTACCTAGGGAGGAAGAAGGTGGAAGGAAACGAACGCGAGGTTGTTTCCTATCGGCCGAAGAAGGGAACAGACATGGACGTCACCCTCTACTTCGATCCCCAGACATTTCGCCACGTCATGACCGTGTACAAGACCAGTGTTCACGCCGGAATTGTGGGGACAAATCCGGAAGGACCGACGAGCCCGATCCCGGGAGGCGCCGAAACCGCAAGCGCCCGCCAGCAGCAGACTCGCTACAAGATCGAGGAGCGCTTTAGCGACTTCAAGGAAAACGACGGGTTGACCCTGCCATCTCGCTACGACCTGCGCTTCACTGAAGAACTGGCAAACGGTTTCACCAAGACGGTGGAATGGGATGTGACCACCACCCGTGTACTAAATGGTGTGACCCTCGATCCCAGGAATTTCCGGATCCCGTAGTTACCTGACTGGGATCATGGTTTATGATTCCATGCAGGAAGATGCGCTCACCCACTCTAGAAGGGTTTCGAGTCATGTTTCGCCGGCCGTTGCTTGGCCTGGCTGAAATTTCCTGGCGCTGGAGCGTCGGCCTGGCGACCGTGCTGCTCGGGACATTCTCCTTTCTGGAGTATCTGGATACTCTGCCGGTAAATGCCGCTGAACTTCTTCTATTGCGCTCTCGTCAGCCGGCGCTGATCTCTCAAGCGCTGGCGCGCATCTTCAAAGGAACAGCCCCACGATTCGTACTTGCCACCATGGTGGTAGGTGCGGGGTTGGCGCTGGCGTGGATAGTGATCGCCGCCTTTGGCCGGGCCGCTACGGTCCGCGCGCTGCTCAGCTATTTCCGGGAATTTACCGACGACTCGCAGCCGGTGAGTTTGCCTTTTCCCGTCCCCCAAGACAGCAACTGGCGCCTGGCTCCCCTCCTCGGGCTAAACTTTTTCCGCGTCAGCATGACCCTGGCCGCGGCCGTCGGTTGTTTGGGTGCAATGCTTCTGGCCGGATCGACCTCCTCCAAGTCCGATCCGGCGCCGGGCAGCGCAACCCTCATCTTCCTGATGCTGCTGATGCTGGTTTGGCTGACTTGGACCGTCGTGAACTGGTTTCTTTCCTTGGCCGCGGTGTTCGTTGTGGCTGACGGCTGCGACACTTTCGCGGCGATCGCAGCCGCGGTGCGTTTGTGCCGCAATCGGGCCGGTTCGGTCTTTGCTGCCGGCACCTGGTTTGGCTTGGCTCACCTGGTGGCTTTCTTTATTGCCACCTCCGTGGTTGCGTTTCCCCTGGCGCTGGCTCGCGTACTTCCGGGCGGGGTGGTCTTTGGGGGGGTGCTGCTGGTGACGTTGCTCTACTTCGCCGTGGTCGACTTCCTTTACACGGGACGGCTGGCCGCCTACGTGGCCATTGTGGAGCTACCACCACCGATGCCTGTGGTCTCGCCGCCACCCCCGCCGTTGCCGCCGCAAGATAGCTCGCAGTTGGCTCTGGATTTGCGTACGTGTGTCGACCGAGATGAGCTGATCCTGAGCGATTTAGCGGGCGACGTTCTTCCCAATCCAGCAGGGAGCTGAAACTGGCTACCGGAACCCGCACTCTCCTCTTTACAGTATTCTGCGGTTCTGAGAAACTCATCGGTGGAAACTCAATCTATTGTTGTCCTCGACTTTGGGGCGCAATATTCGCAGTTGATTGCGCGCCGCATCCGCGAACAGAACGTCTTTTCGGTTGTCCTTCCTTGCAACGCGTCCCTGGACGAAATCCGCAGCTACTCGCCGATGGGCATCATTCTGTCTGGCGGACCTTCGTCGGTCTACGACAAGGATGCGCCCGTGGCCGACCAGCGCGTCTTCCGTCTGGGCGTCCCAGTGCTCGGTATTTGTTATGGGCTGCAGTACATGGTGCACGCGCTCGGAGGCAAAGTGCGCCCTGCGGACAAGCATGAATACGGCCATGCCAAAGTCGAGGTGCAGGCTGGCTCGCGGTTGTTCGAAGGACTCCCCAAGATTCTGGCTGTCTGGATGTCGCATGGCGACGAAGCCGTGGAACTGCCCGCCGGCTTTTATTTGACCGCGCAGTCGCCGAATGCAGTCGCAGCCATTGAAAATCCCGGGGAGAAGATGTGGGCGGTGCAGTTTCACCCGGAGGTACACCACACGCCCCTGGGGACCGATATCCTGCGCAATTTCGTTCTCAAGATATGTGGCGCCAAGCCCAACTGGACGGCGCAGCGCTTCATTGACGAGACCATCGAAACCGTCCGCAACACGGTCGGTGTCGGGCGCGCCCTTTGCGCGCTTTCCGGAGGGGTGGATTCCGCCGTGGCCGCCACGTTGGTTGACCGGGCTCTCGGCCGGAAAGGCGGCAAGTCCCGGCTGACCTGCGTGTTTGTGAACAACGGGGTGTTGCGCAAGAACGAATTTGAGAAAGTACAGCAGAACCTGCGCGACAAGCTGGGGCTGCACCTGGTGGCCGTGGACGCTACCGAACGCTTTCTCAACAAGCTTGCCGGTGTCACCGATCCCGAGAAGAAGCGCAAGATTATTGGCAAGGAATTCATCGCGGTGTTCGATGAAGAAGCGCACCGCATCGAGAAACAAGAGGGCGCCGTCGATTGGCTGGTGCAGGGAACGCTCTACCCGGACGTGATCGAGTCCCGCTCCGTGCGCGGGCCGTCGCAGACCATAAAGACGCACCACAACGTGGGCGGACTGCCGGAGGAGATGAAGCTGAAGCTCATTGAGCCCTTAAAGGACTTGTTTAAGGATGAAGTCCGAAAGATAGGCCGCGATTTGGGCATGCCGGAAGAGATTCTGCAACGCCAGCCCTTCCCGGGCCCCGGACTGGCGGTGCGAATCCTGGGCGAGGTCACGCCGGAGCGGCTGGCGATCCTGCGCGAGTGCGACGACATCGTGGTGACCGAAATCAAGAACGCCGGCCTATACAACAAGGTCTGGCAGTCATTCGCCGTGCTGCTGCCGGTGATGTCAGTGGGGGTCATGGGTGACCAGCGAACCTACGCCTGCACCTGTGCCATCCGCGCAGTGCATTCCGAAGACGGCATGACCGCGGATTGGGTGCCGCTCCCCTATGAAGTACTGAAGGCAATCTCCAACCGGATTGTGAACGAGGTGAAGGGCGTGAACCGCGTGGTGTACGACGTGACCTCCAAGCCGCCGGGGACGATAGAGTGGGAGTGAACGGACCTCAGCTACCGCAATCCTTCCGCGTGCTGTAGAGACGCATTCGGCAACGCCTCCGCGGTCGTCGGGCAGAATCTGAACAAAGGAAGCCGTTCCCGGTTGCGACCTCAGTTAAACCAGATCTTCATGTGCAGTCCCTAACAACACTGGCCACAGTTGTACTGCAGGCTGTTACGGGAGTAGGCTTCTTTGTTGAGGTGAAAGTGCCATGTCGCGAATGCTGAGTTTTGCCCTGTCCGTCGTGGTGGTCGTTGCCCTTTGTCCTGCAATTGGCATGGCCGCTACCGAGGTGAAGCTGGACGACATCATTGCTGGTCACCTTGACTCCATCGCAAAGGCTCCGACCAGAACGGCTACCAAGTCACGCGTGGTCGAGGGTACGACGCAGTTCAAGGTCTTGACGGGTGGGGCAGGCACAACCGATGGTAAGGCGGTTATCGTTTCTGACGACCGCAAACTCCAACTCAACATGAAGTTCCCCAGCGGCAATTATCACGGGGAAAGATTCATTTGCGACGGAAGCAAAGTACAGATTGCCACCAGCACTGACGCTCAGAACCGTTCTAACTTTGGGCAGTTTGTCTATCTGCAGGACGTACTGCTGCGCGAAGGCCTACTGGGTGGCGTATTAACCACCGCTTGGCCCCTGCTCGACTTGGACGGACGCAAGCCCAAGCTCAGCTACGAGGGAACGAAGACCATCGATGGCAAGACGCTTTACGACGTCCGCTATAAACCCAAGAAAAGTGCAGATGTAGAAATCCATCTCTACTTCGATCCGGAAAGTTTTCACCACGTGCTGACGGTCTACACCTTGAGGATCCAGCCTCAACTGGTTCAGGGCGGACAGGCTAACTCGCTCTCGGTTCCTGAAATGGGGGGCACGGCCGGAATACAAGCACCTGCGGGTGCCGACGCCTCACAAGCCAGCGGGCAGCAGGAAACCAGATACCGGGTTGAGGAAAGATTCAGCGATTTCAAGACTGTCGATGGCATCACCCTGCCCAATCACTACGTCATTCACTTCACTCAGGAGCTGCAGAGTGGGAGATCAACGATCCTGGATTGGGACACGACAGCGACCAGGATTCTTGAAAACGTTACCCTAGACCCCCGAAACTTCCAGGTGAAATAGGTATTGACCAGGGCTCAAGTCTTTTCCGAAACCTTTCGCGAAATCGCAGTTACCAATCGTCGCGGCGCAAAGCGAACCGACTCGGCCAGCAGCCAGTTCTGAACCCCGGAAACGACCACGGCCCTGCCCGCCAGCATGCCCCGATACCCGTCGTTAGCGACCGCTTTGGCGCTCATCATTCCGAACTTCACCAGGCGTGAACCCGCGAGGGCAGCCCTTTCCTGGAATCCAGTCTCAGTGGGACCGGGGCACAGGCAGGTCACGGTCACTCCGTTGGGCTTCAGTTCATTGGCCAGCGCTTCGGAAAACGAAAGCACATAAGCCTTCGTGGCGTAATAGACCGCCATCAGTGGCCCTGGCTGGAATGCGGCGGTCGAGGCGACGTTCAGAATCCTACCGCGGCGACGTTCCATCATTGGGCCAAGAAACAGTTTTGTAATTTGAGTCAGCGCGATGATGTTGAGTTGAATCTGGCCCAACGATTCTTCGAGGGGAATCTCGGCGAATTCGCCATGCCTCCCGTAACCGGCATTGTTGACCAGGAAATCGATGGCGATTCCCTCCCGCTGCACTTGGTCAAACAAAAACTGCGGGGCCGGTGATGCGCCCAGGTCCAGGGCTACAGCCTTCGCCGAGACCCCAAACTGGCGCTGCAGTTCGTTGGCAAACTGGGTGAGCTTGCCGCTGCTGCGGGCCACCAGCACCAGGTTGTGATGGTCTTTGGCAAACAGTCTGGCCAGTTCGTATCCAATGCCGCCGGAGGCGCCGGTGATGAGCGCGGTGGTGGTGGTCATGGCATCTCCCCGTCAGTTGACGATCTTGCACGGCCCTTAAGCCGACTCGGCCCGGCCGGGACACCAGGATTCTACAAGCAGCACGGCAGGAACTGGCGAATGATCCCTGCCTTTGGAGACATACCGGCGAAGTCGTGACGCGGCCGACAGGCCTCGCCACCGGACGAAGTTACTTTGGATTTGCTCTGCGTTAAAGTTCCCTTGCCTCGTCCACTCTCCCGTCCTAAAACCAAGCAGGCGACGAAGCAGACTTGTTAGGAAAGCCGGCTCCTTGCCGATTGCCATTGGGGCGGTGCGACCATGCCGGCGTCTTCCAGAGCGGTTTCCTTCCGTAGGTTGTTCTTCTTTCTCGGGTTCTTGACGTGCGCCGTTGCGGCGTTGGCTCAAGACAATAGTAGCGATGCGCACATTTCGCCGCGCGAAGGCCCCGCGATCGTGACCACCGCCGCTGTCATGGATCCTTCTCTCGACACTTACAGTAAACCAATCCGAAAGAACGTCGACCTGGTCCTGGTTCCGGTGACCATCACGGATCCGTGGAACCGGTTGGTGGTGGGGCTGGCAAAAGACAACTTCCAGGTCTTTGAGGGGAAGAAGCCCCAGCAGATCAAGCACTTCTCCAGCGAGGATACGCCCGTCTCCCTCGGAATCATTATGGACATCAGCGGGAGCATGAAGCAGAAGATGGACCGGGCGCGAGAGGCGGTGATGCGGTTCTGCAACGACGCCAATCCGCAGGACGAATTCTTCATGATCACGTTTTCGGACGCGCCGCGCGTGGTGGCCGATTTCACTTCCCGTCCGGAAGACATTCTGAGCAATCTGGCCTTCCCGCTGGTGAAGGGGCGCACCGCCCTGCTCGACGCCATCTACATGGGCATCAGCAAAATGCAGGAGGCCCGCTACTCGAGGAAGGCGCTGCTAATCATCTCGGATGGGGGTGACAATCACAGCCGTTACACGGAGCGGGAGGTCAAGTCTCTGATCAAAGAGGCCGACGTGACCGTTTACGCCGTCGGAACCTATGACCGCTATGTGCCCACGGAGGAGGAAATGCTGGGGCCGGAGCTGTTGGCCAACATTGCCGAGGCCACCGGCGGGCAAGCCTTTACCCTGGACAATCCCAACGAGATGCCAGCCGTCGCCGGCAGAATTGGTCTGGAGATTCGCCGCCAGTACGTGCTGGCTTACCGCCCGGAGCAGTCTGAGCGGGATGGGAAGTGGCACAAAATCAAGATCAAGCTGAAGATTTCCAGCAAACTGGGATTTCTCCATGTGCATGCCAAGGCGGGGTACTACGCCAGCAGCCAGTAGGAAACCTTCTAAGCACCGCTTCAAAGCACAAAGCGTGCCCATCATCCTGGGCACGCTCTCGAGATCTCTGCTTGGCTTACACCCCGGCCATGGCCGGTTCGACCTCGTAGATCGAATGCCATGAAGTAGCAGCCTTCAAGCGTTGGTTTACGTTGTTGATATTGGTCACGCCCTCGGTTTGCAGCCATTTGCGGAAAGCTTCGGCGCCCTGCTTGGCGTAAACCGGAATGCCGTCTTTCCAAGTCGCACGGCCGCACAGCACGCCGTTGAACTTCACTTTGGCTTCGGCAGCCAGTTCGAGCGCCTCGGTGAACTCGGCGTTACTGACGCCCGCCGAGAGATAAATGAAGGGCTTGGTGGCGACGCTGGCCGCCTTGCGGAACAGGTCCATGGCTTCCTGCTTGCTGTAGGCCTTCTGTCCGGTATAAGCCTTGGCGCCCTCGACAAACTTCATGTTGACCGGTACTTCGACCTTCAGGACGTCCACGCCGTAACGGTCCTTGCTGAATTCCCGCATGCTTTCAATTACGGCTTCGGGCTTCTTCTTGGCGAAGTCAAAGCCCTTCTCGTCCACACCTTCTTCGTAAGTGACGAACTCCAGGAAGTAAGGGATATCGTTGGCGCGGCATTCGTCGCCGATTCGTTCCACCCAGGCGTGCTTGACGTCGTTAATATTCTTGGGATCGAACGGCGTGTAGTAGAGCAGGATCTTGAGGCAGTCGGCGCCGGCTTCTTTCAGACGGCGGACCGACCAGTTGTCGAGCAGGTCGGGCAGGCGGCCGGGGCCCGTCTTGTCGTATCCGGTCTTTTCGTAAGCCAGCAGCAGGCCGGCATTCTTGGCGCGCCGCTTGGAGGCAGGCAGCCCCCACTCGGGATCGAGCAGGATAGCGCTAGCGTGCGGGGTCAGGACTTCAGCAACCAGGCTCTTAAACTCCTCCATCATGCGGTCGTCCACCGCCGAGCCTTTTTCTTTGGCGAGCGATTTCTGCAGCGAGCCGCGCTGGTCCATCGCGGCGGCGGCAATGACGCCCCGCTCATTCGATACTTTCTTCAGGCCAGCCAGTTTTCCCGGTGTGAGCTTCATAGATTCCTCCGATGAATGCGAGCTATTAGGATGACGAGCAATTGTAATACGTTTGAGGAGATGAAACCAAAACCGCAGGGGACGCAGAAGACGCAGAGGAGAATGGTAAAAACCTCAAGTTTAGGTTTAAGAGATCCGAAAACCTCTGCGTCCCCTGCGGTTTTGGTTTGGCGCTCCCTACTGCAACAGAGTCAGCGTCCGCAGGATCGCCTGCTGCTTGGCGATCAGCGACTGCACGCCCTGGCTGGCCAGCGCAATCATCTTTCCCAATTGGGGTTCGTCGAAAACCTGGTGCTCCGCGGTGGCTTGCACTTCGACCAACTTGCGCCCGGCGGTCATGACGAAATTCATGTCCACGTCGGCGCGGGAGTCTTCCTCGTAGCAAAGGTCCAGCAGGATCTCGCCATCCACGATGCCGATGCTGACCGCCGCCATGAAATCGCGCAAGGGGACGGAGGTCAATGTGCCGGCTTCCACTAACTTCTCCAGCGCCAGCCCAAGGGCCACGAAAGCGCCGGTGATGGACGCGGTGCGGGTCCCGCCATCGGCTTGAATCACGTCGCAGTCAATCCAGATGGTGCGCTCACCCAGGCGCGTAAGATCGGTTACCGCGCGCAACGAGCGGCCAATCAGCCGCTGGATCTCATGGGTGCGCCCGCCCGGACGGCCCTTGTTCACTTCGCGAGGTGTGCGCGTCAGGGTGGCCCGAGGTAGCATGCCATATTCACTTGAAACCCAGCCCTTGCCGCTGTTGCGCATGAATGGCGGCACGGTTTCTTCGACTGAAGCGGTGCAGATGACGCGGGTATTTCCCACCTCGATGAGGACAGAGCCCTCGGCAGTGTTGATGTAGTGGGGGAGAATGCTCACCGGCCGCATCTGGTCGGGCTGGCGATTATCCGAGCGATAGAACATGGTCGAGATTCTAAATGAAAACCGCTAGAGACGCGGGAAACGCGAAGGGGAACCCAGGTCCCGAGCGGCGCTCGGGATGACAATTGAAGTGCTGAACGCTGGGCGCTACTGCGAAGACTGCAACTGCAACACCAACTGGTTCACCGTCGAGACATCGTAGAAATCTGACAGGTCAGCGTGTCCGGCCAGGGTATCGCGGGCCTTGCCGTCTACCAAAATCTTTACCCGAGTGATACCCGGGATATTGACCGACAAAGTTTGCACCAGGGAGGCCACCGTCAGCTCTTCAATCAGTATTCCGGAGCGGTGGCCATCGGCGAATGCTGCGTTGGCATCAATCACGGCTAGCCCCGGGTCAACCAGGTAGACATCGCGAATCTCGGCGCCGGGGGCCAGTGGGTGGGGCGAAGACAACTTGTCCACGTACAAGCCGACCAAGGCGCGCAGCAACTCCTGGGCGCGCTCCTGACGTCCTGCCGGCAGTGGAATGTGAGCTGGCTGGGCGCGAAGAATTCCCGGGTCGTCATAGGCAACGTACAACGTAACCTGCTCGGTCGGTCCAGACACGGGCGGGGCCACGGGCTGGGTGTACGCTGCTGCGGGCTCGGTTTGAGTGGCACGTCCGCGCATGCGCCAGGCAAATACGCCCATACCGAGCGCCACTGCCAGCATGATTGCGACTCCGATCAGCAAGTGACGAGGAATCACCGGCCCGCCTCCAGTTTGTCGCGCACCGCCAGCACCCCGGCGGCGACCGCGCTGGCCGCGGCTTGCTGGTAGTCTGCGTTATTCAGATCGGAGGCGCTGCCCGCGGGAGGAGCGATTTCCACGGCAACTGCTGCCGTGGTGAGGTTGTTCAACGGACGCAAAGGCGCTGTCAGGGTGCGGACTGGAACGTGCCCCTTCTGTAACTCCGCCGCCAGGCTCAAGACGGCGGCTTGGCTCGTCGCCAGAAAGGAAGACTGGGCGGTTTGCCAGTCAAGAAACGGTCCGTGGTTGTCTCCACCTGCGGGCAGCAGCGCGGAATAGAGACGAACGCCGTGCCCCTGCGAAGCCGCGTGCACACAAATGTAGATTCGGGGATGGGCGGAATTCGCCATGCCCGCTCGCTGGTCGGGGCTGAGCGTGGTGTCACCGTCGCGAATTACCAGGGTCGTAAGTCCACGGTTTTGTAGTTCCTGCCGCAATCGGCGTGCGAAAGCCAGGGTGACATCTTTTTCGGCCAATTGGTCGCTCAAGGCCGCGCCGCGCTCATCGCCACCGTGGCTGGCGTCTACCACCACGAAGAAGGAGATAGAGCCGTTGGGGCCGGCGGTTGTGCCCGTGCCGGGTGGGCTCACGGTTGGAGTGCCTAGGGGCAGCTGCGCGGGAGGCTGGATAGAGGCTTGGGTCGTCGGCGAGGGAGCGGGGGCAATGGTAATAGTGCGGCCATCATTGCTGAAGCTGGCGAAAAGCGGCACACTCGCGGTTACCGTGATCTCGGCAGTGCCGTTGTCCTCCTGGTAGCTGGCCGAGGGAATGATCTTGCTGTCGAAGGTGAGTATCTGCGAGCCGGGCGGCACCAGCGGTTCGTGACTGAACACCATCAGCAGTTTCCCGGGTTCAGTGGCGATTCGTGGGTTCACCGGCGAGGTGAAGTCCATGACCAGCATGGGAGGCGTGCCCTTGCTGACCTGGGCCGTGAAGTGAACCGCAACATTCCCCACGAACAAGCGGCGTGAAGTCTCGTGAAACATTACCGGCCCACCCAGGAATCGTGGCATCAGCACGCTCAGAGAAGCCAGCGGGACCAGCCCTCGGCCATTGTCCAGCAGGAAATTCGCCGGCAGATCCCAGTCGCGCCCGCGAATGCGGCAGCGCCTTTTCCCAGCGGTGAACTCACTGTCCACATCGTTATAGCGCAGCTTCCATCGTGGGCCCTGGGCGTTGGTACTGACCGTGCCCAGGGGCTCGAGAGCTTCGAAGAGGGCAACATAGTCCTGTCCATTGCGTTCTATGACCGGCAGAGTGTAGTTGGCTGCGGAGGAGTAGATGGAAATGCGCTTTTCGCCGGTGGGAGCGGCGACGATGAGAAGCGTCGAGAGCAGAACCACCAGACCAAATGAGGTCCAGAGGCCCATCCGCGGGCCGGGCAACGCCAGAACTCGCAGGCTCCGGCTCGGAGTCTTACTCCAGCGCATAGATGGTTAGACCGCTCAGCAGCTTGGGATAGAAGTCGGTGGATTTTTGCGGCAGCACTTCACCGGCAAACGCGATGTCCCGCACCTGCTCGATGCGAACCGGATTCATCAGGAACGCAACATTGGCCTGGCCGCTACGCACTCGGGCCAGGGCTTCGCCCGTGTCGCGAATGTAACTGACGTTCTGCTGGTTGCGGATGGCTTCTTCAGAAATTTCCAGCACGCCTTCCAGGACGCATTTGTGCAATTGCAGCACGTCGAGCGACTGTTGGCGCAGAGACAGTCCGGCAAACATCTCCGGACCGGCTTTGGGGCGGTCGAGGAGAAGGGCGCGATCGCCGGTCACCGCCAGCAGCGCCATCCCTGCATGACCAGCCTCTCGCAGGATAACGTTGGCCCGGTACGCGTCAATCGAGGGATCGACTTCTTCCACCCCGAAATAGCGGCGTGCCCCCGACTGCAGCGTCCCTGAAGAAAACGATGGCAGCCCATGCACCACTCGGTGCGTGGGCAGGATCACCAGTCCCGGGCTGTCCATGTTGACGAAGGTCATCATAACCAGTTGGAAAGGAACGCCTTCCGCATCGCCGCCACGCACCAAGACCTCCTGGGAGGAGCGCGGCCGGGGAACTCCGCTCGGCGCGGTTGCAGCCAACTCGCTCTGCCGCTCGTTGCGGTAGGTGATCGCGGTCTCATAACGATGGTGGCCATCGGCAATGATGAGTTTCTTGTCGCGCATCTTGCCACGCACCAGCTCGATCAGGGTCGGGTCTGCGACCTTCCATATGCGGTGCGAAACACCGTACTCATCACGAACTTCGATCGCGGGATCGCCCCCGGGCACGAGCAGCCCCTCAATCTCACGTGCGGGGTCGCTGTACAGCATGAACAACTGTCCAAAGTGGGCCCGGGTGGAGCGGAGTAGGTCGAGTCGGTCGGCCTTGGGTTTGGCCAGGGTTTGCTCGTGGCGGAAGACGACGCCGGTCGAGTAGTCCTCGATCCGGCCCAGCGCAATGAAGCCCCGGCGCTCCAGTTCGCCCTTTCCCCCCGGAACGGCAAAGCGCTGGTGGTAGACATATAGGGAGGGTTGGCCGTCCTGCAGGAAGATGCCTTGCCGCCGCCAGTCCCTAAAGCTCGCTGCGGCCCGGGTGTAGGTGTTTTCCCCTTCATGGTCAGTAGGTTCGCGCTTGCCCAGGATAATGCGCACCAGGTTGTGGGGGCTGGCGGCGTAGTAACGGTCCTGCATCTCGGGGGTGATCTTGTCGTAAGGCTGGGTGACGACATCCGGCAAGGCTACGCGGGCTGGGTCGTAGCGAAGGGCGCGGAATGGCGAAATGTAGGCCATGTCGGGCGAAGCTGGCATTGTAGCAAGACCCCTAGGGTGCGGGCAGTGAACTTGAATAAAGAAAACCCTTGCGCACGAGCAATCCGCTGGGGACGAAAAACCTCCAGACGGCACTCGCGGGCTATGGTACTATCAGCCTCAATGAGGTAATTTATGGCCCGCCAATATGGGCGCGGGTCATCTCGCCCCCTGACCCTAGCCCGGAACCTGTACGTAGCTCAATCCCGGCCCCAGAGAAGGCTTATGCTGCAAGCCCGAGAGCAGGCTTTCGCCATCCAAATTCTTCTTGCTGTGATCATGGCGGTTACGTGTGGTGTTTCATCACTAGCGTGGGCGCAAAGCCAAGTGGATGATGTGCACGTCAAACCCAGGGTCCAGCCTGTCGACCCAAAAGCAAAAGAAGCTGACCTCATCGATCCTTCGCTGCGCACCCACACCAAGCCGCTGCTGGTGGATGTGGACCTGGTGCTGGTTCCGGTGACCATCACCGACCCCTTGAACCGCCTGGTGACGGGGCTGGACAAGGACAACTTCGCCCTTTTCGAGGGCAAGGACCAGCAGGAGATCAAACACTTTTCCAGCGAGGACGCGCCGGTTTCGCTGGGGGTGATCTTCGATATGAGCGGCAGTATGAGCAGCAAGATCGAACGCGCCCGCGAAGCGGTGATTGAATTTTTCAAGACCGCCAACCCGCAGGACGAGTTCTTCATGATCACGTTTGCCGACAAGCCCGAGGAAATCTCCGACTTCACTCAATCCGTTGAAGACATCCAGGGCAAACTCGTCTACACCATACCCAAAGGCCGCACCGCCCTGCTGGACGCGATTTATCTCGGCGTGAGCAAGATGCGCCAGGCAAAATATCCTAAGCGGGCGATCCTGGTGATTTCCGACGGCGGCGATAACCACAGCCGCTACACTGAAGGCGAGATCAAATCAATGGTCAAAGAAGCCGATGTGCTGATCTATGCCATCGGTATCTACGATCAATACATGCCCACCGAGGAAGAGCGTCTGGGCCCCGCCCTGCTGGGCGAGATTTCGGAATTGACCGGCGGGCGTGCCTTTACCATTGACAATCCCAATGACTTGGCCGACGTAGCTGCAAAAATAGGGGTCGAGCTGCGCAACCAATATGTACTCGGATACCGTCCAAAGAATCCAGTACACGACGGCAAATGGCGTAAGATAAAAGTGAAGCTGATTCCGCCCAAAGGACTGCCGCCGCTCAAGGTGTATGCCAAGACGGGATACTATGCGCCTTCGGAATAGTCGGGTCTTGATCCTTCTGCTCTGCCTGTTCTTGTTTGGCGTGAGGTCAGGGGCGCAGAATCCTGCTCCACCCAGTCCACCCCCTGGCAGCGCCGTGCCCGCAGCCCAACCCCAACCCCAAGCGCAGCCGCCCAACCCTGGCAAACCAGCCGAGCAGTCCGAAGGCGGTGAGTTCGTGTTCCATGCGGAAGTGCAGGAAGTCATGCTGCACGCCACCGTGGTTGACGACAAGCAGCGCCTGATAACCAACTTGGACAAGAACGCCTTCACCGTCTTCGAAGATGGCAAGCCGCAGGTCATCACCTCTTTCCGGCACGAGGATATTCCCGTTGCCATGGGCATCGTCATCGACAATTCCGGATCCATGCGCGAGAAGCGCGACAAGGTGAACAAGGCCGCCGTGAACCTGGTGCGTTCGAGCAATCCCCAGGACCAGGTCTGCGTGGTCAACTTCAACGACGAGTACTATCTTGACCAGGACTTTACCGGAGACATCAACAAGCTGCGCGAGGCCCTGGAAAAAGTGGAATCGCGGGGCGGCACGGCCCTATACGACGCCGTAGTAGCTACAGCGGATCACCTGAAGCGGAACGCCAAGTTGCAGAAGAAAGTCTTGTTCGTGGTGACCGATGGCGAAGACAATGCCAGCCGCGAGTCCCTGGAGCAGGCGGTGCGCCGGCTGCAAGAGGAGAACGGGCCCACGGTGTACGCCATCGGGCTGCTGGGCGAAGAGAAAGCCCGGCGCGCACGGCGGGCATTGCAGCAGATGGCCGAGCGGACCGGTGGAATCGCCTTTCTCCCCAAGACACTCGACGAAGTGGACGAGATCAGCCGCACCGTAGCTCACGACATTCGCAACCAGTACACCATCGGATACAAGCCCACAACTCCTAAGAACATCCCCGGCTACCGCACCGTCCATGTGGACGCCAAGGCCCACGGCTACAACAAGCTCACGGTGAGAACCCGCAGCGGCTACTATGCAGGCCAGGAGCGGGCGGCGAGCGGCGAGAACTAAGACTTAACTCATCCCGCCAATGCTTGTTCCAATCTCTGAGAAGTTGGTGTCCGGGCTGAGTACTGAGTGCTGAATGCTGGTTTGACGCTTCCGCCCTAGCTTCCGTACCCTGTAGGGTGCAACCCAAGACCATCGAATCGGCTCATCTGCGTGTCGCCGACGACATTACCCAACTCGTCGGCGGGACTCCCCTACTTCAATTGAAGCGGCTGGCCACTCCGGGATCGGCCAACGTGTACGCCAAGCTGGAATACCTCAATCCCGGCGGCAGCGTGAAAGACCGGGCCGCGATCGGCATGATTGCCCGCGCCGAGCAGGAAGGGAAGTTGCGGCCGGGTGGCACCATCATCGAGGCTACGGCCGGAAATACCGGCATCGGCCTGGCGCTGATCGGGGTCAACCGGGGCTACAAGGTGGCGCTTTTTGTCCCGGAAAAGTTCTCGGAAGAAAAAGTTATGATCATGCGCGCCCTCGGCGCCGAGGTGACGCGCACCCCGGATGCCGAGGGCATGCAAGGAGCCATTCGCCGCGCCAACGAACTGGCAGCGAGCGACCCCAACGCCTTCATGGCCGGTCAGTTCGAGAACTCCGCCAATCCTGACTACCACTACCAGACCACCGCCCGCGAAATCTTTGAGCAAATGGAAGGGAAGATTGATGCCGTGGTCATTGGCGCCGGAACCGCGGGCACGTTTACCGGAATTGCCCGCTATGTGAAGCAGCGTTTACCCAAGGTGCTGGCCTTCGCGGTTGAGACCCAGGGTTCGGTGCTCGGCGGCGGTCAGCCTGGCCAACATAAGGTGGAGGGCATTGGGTCGAGCTTCATACCCAAGAACTTTGATTCCTCGGTCTGCGATGAGGTGATCATGGTGAAGGACCCCGAGGCATTCGACATGGTGAAACAGCTGGCGGCCCGAGAAGGCGTGCTGGCTGGTTCAAGCGGCGGCGCCAATGTGTTTGCCTCCATGCAAGTGGCCAAGCGCCTGGGGACGGGGAAGCGTGTCGTGACCATGATTCCGGATTCTGCGGAACGGTATTTGTCGAAGAAGATATTCGAGGGTGGGATCTAACCCGTCTCCCGTTCAGATTTTCGCTGACCGAAACAAAAATTGTGCCGGGGAGTCCCCGGCCATCATCGGAGAAGCATGCCAAACCAGCAACCCGGCTTTGCCACTCGTGCCATTCACGTCGGGCAGGAGCCCGATCCTCAAACCGGTGCAGTTACGGTGCCCATCTACCCCACTTCAACCTATGTGCAGGAAGAGCTGGGTAAGAATAAAGGTTACGAGTATTCCCGCGTTTCCAATCCCACGCGCAGCCGCCTGGAACAGAACCTGGCTGCACTCGAAGGCGGGATTGCCGCGCCGGTGTTTGGCAGTGGCATGGCGGCAATCAATGCCATCGCCACCATGTACAAGGCAGGCGACCACGTGGTGTGCGGAAACGACCTCTACGGCGGCGTGCCCCGGCTGTTCAACCAGGTGCTGACAGGTTTCGGCATGGAGTTCACCTACGTCGACACTTCCGACGCCGGCAATGTAGAGCGCGCCATCCGCAAGAATACCCGCATGGTCTATGTGGAGACGCCCACAAATCCGCTGATGTCATTAAGTGACATCAAAGCTATCAGCCAGATTTGCCGGCGCAAGAAAGTAGAACTGGTGGTCGACAACACTTTCATGTCACCCTATTTTCAGCAGCCCATTGCGCTGGGCGCCGACATGGTGGTTCATTCGACTACCAAGTTTCTGAACGGCCACAGCGACGGTTTGGGAGGAGTGGTGGTTTGCACCCGCCCGGAGCAAGCCGAGAAGTTGGCCTTCTTGCAGAAGGCCGCGGGAGCCATTCTGTCCCCGTTCGAGTGCTGGCTGGTGCTGCGCGGCGTCAAGACGCTGGCCGTACGCATGCAGCAGCACGATCGCAGCGGCCGGATCGTGGCTGACTACTTGGCCAAGCACAGGAAGGTGAAGAAGGTGTTCTACCCTGGGCTCCCGGACCATCCCCAGCACGAGTTAGCGAAACGCCAGATGAGCGGATTCGGTTCGATGATCACGTTCGAAACCGGATCTGTCTCCAACGCCAACAAGATGCTGAAGAAGGTGCGGGTATGTTCTCTAGGCGAATCACTGGGCGGAGTCGAAACCCTGATCTCGCATCCCGCCACCATGACCCACGCTGCACTTGGCGAGAAGGGCAGGAGAGCCATCGGCATCACCGATGGGATGGTGCGCATCTCGGTCGGCATCGAAGATGTCGAGGACATACTGGCTGACTTAGACCAGGCGTTGGCTGCAATTTAGAAACTCAGTCGCCATAGTCAAACCCTGCTTCCTTCTTATTTATAAGGACTGTGCCGCCTTCCAGCTGCCGGTAACCAGCACTGATTACCGAGGTCAGTGCGATGCCGCCCGTGGCTGGATGGTTGCCAGAAACTTCCCTCCACCCCCGGTGTTCAAGATAAGTGTAGGTTGAAGATTCTTGATTCTGGGAGTGAGATATGGGACGCACCATCGGCTTGACTAGTGCTCTTCTAGTATTCGGATCGTTGTTTTCGTTTGGTCAGACCACGCCGGCACCTGAACCACCGGTGACCCATCCTGACGCCATGCATGACCGCCGCGACCTTCATAGCGACCGCCGTGACATCCGCGGGGACCGCCGTGACATCCGGCACGACCAGCGCGATCTCAGTCGCGACCGTGTGGACCGTAACCGGGACGTGCGCGACGCTCGCAAAGACCAGCGCGACTTGAACAGCGATCGGCGGGATTTACGCCAGGACATCCGCTCGGGTGACACCACAGACGCCCGCAAAGAGCGTGCGGACATCCGCGGCGACCGCCGCGATATTACCCGCGACCGTCAAGAGGTTCGGGGCGACCAGCGCGACATCAACCATGACCGGCGCGATGTCCACGCCGACCGCCGCGACGTTCGCCATGATGAGCGTGATGCGAGGCGTGACCGGCGCGACATTCACCACGACCGCCAAGGAAAGTAGCGCGGCAACCCGAGCCATGGCGGAGTCCTGAAGCGGCGAGTCTCTCTTCGCGCTTCTACTTCACTCCAACGACTCCGCCATCCATTTCAGGTAGTCCGGGCTGCCGTTGTCAATCGCGAATGAGATACACTCCGGCACCTCGTAGGAGTGCAGTTCGAGTATCGCGCTGGAAACACCCTCGAATTTGTCCGCAGAAGTTTTGATCAGAAGCAGAAGTTCCTGTCCTTCCTCCACCTTACCCTGCCAGCGATACACCGACGCAACCTGTGGAATGATGTTCACGCACGCGGCCAAGCCGCGCTCTACCAGCGCGTGGGCGATTTTGCTGGCTTCTTCCTTCGATGCAGCGGTGCTCAGGACGAGTCGGTTGTTCGTCATATAGAATCAGCCTTCGGCAAGGAATAGTTGTCCGGCAAAAAAGGGTAGCATCTTTCGCAGGCAGGGGCCGATGGCAACACAAATCAAGTTTGGCACCTCGGGATGGCGCGCCGTCATGGCGGAGGACTTCACCTTTGCCAATGTGCGGCGTGCGGTCACCGGGATTGCGCGCTACGTTGTCTCGCAGAAGGCCTCGGGGGGGCGCGTCATTGTGGGACGCGATCCGCGCTTTCTGGGCGAGACTTTCTGCGCAATTGCCGCAGAGGTTCTAACCGCCCATGGCGTCAGCCCTCTGGTAATTGCCGAGGCCGCGCCCACTCCGGCGATCGCCTACGCGGTGATTCGCGAGCGCGCCGACGGCGCCATCAACTTCACCGCCTCGCACAACCCTCCGGAGTACAACGGCATCAAGTTCTCCACCCCTGATGGTGCACCCGCCCTGCCCGAGGTGACCAAACGCATCGAGGCGGAGATTGCCGCCATTGATACGGTCGCCCAGGGCGGTCCATCCCAAGCAGGCGCCGCGTCGGCGCGACTGGATCCCCGGGAAATGTACCTCACGCGGCTACAGGAAATCGTGGATTTTGCCGCCATCAAGAAAGCGGGGTTGCGGGTTGTCTACGATCCGCTCTGGGGCGCGGCGCGCGGCTACCCTGATTCGCTTTTGCGTGCTGCTGGAGTGGAGGTCGCCACCGTCCACGACTGCCGCGACGTGCTGTTTGGCGGGCACGCACCCGAGCCTGACGATCACCTGCTGGAAGCCCTGCGCGAGCAGATGCGAAAAATGAAGGCCCACATCGGCATCGCTACCGACGGCGACGCCGACCGCTTCGGCATCGTGGATGAAGACGGCACTTTCTTTCAGCCCAACTACATCATCGCGCTGCTGTTCGACTACCTGGTGGAAAGCCGGGGCTGGAAGAATGGCGTCGCCAAGTCGGTTGCGACCACCAATCTGATCAACGCCCTGGCCCGGAAGCACGGCGTCGAACTGCACGAGACCCCCGTTGGCTTCAAGTACATCGGCGAACTGATCAAGCAGGACAAAATCGTCATCGGCGGGGAGGAGAGTGCAGGGCTCTCCATCCGGCACCACGTCCCGGAGAAAGATGGCGTGCTGGCCGGGCTATTGTGCTGCGAAATGGTGGCAAAGCGGGGCAAGCCCCTGGGCCGGCAACTGCGAGAGCTATTTGCCGAAGTTGGTTCCTTCTACCCCCAACGGGAGAACTTCCGCTTGACGCCGGTGGTGAAGGAGAAGTTCACTGAGAAGTTGCGGCTGGAACCGCGCGAGTTCTTCGGGCGGAAGGTCAGCGAAGTGGTCCGTACTGACGGTCTGAAGTTGGTATTCGACGACAACTCGTGGGTTTGCTACCGCTTATCCGGAACCGAGCCGGTGGTACGCGTGTATTCGGAAGCCGGTAGCCAGGATGAGCTGCAGAAGCTGAGCGGGTTGGCCAAGCAATGGATTTTCGAGTAGAGCAGCTTCCCAAAATTCGGGTTCTTCCACGTCCCGAGGACGGCTTGCGCGCGCTGGTAAACCGGGCGCCGCAGGCGGAGGCATGGGCGGAACGTTCGATGGAAAGATTGCGCCCCGCGTTGACCTGGCTGTATGCCTCCCGGCGTCGCCTGGCTACTACCGCGGTAGGAGTGCTCACGGTGTGGTTGTTTGTCCACGTGATGTTTGGCGCCAACGGAATGGTGGTATACCGCCAGAAGCGCTCCGAGTATCAGGACCTGCAGAAAGAAATCGACAGCCTGCAGCGCGAGAACGATCACTACACCGACCAGATCAAGGCCCTGAAGACCGATCCCGAGACCATCGAGAAGGAAGCCCGGGAGCAGTTTCACTACACCCGGCCGGGCGAGGTGGTTTACGTCGCGCCCCCGCCGGCGCATCCCCAGCCTCCGTCGACGGCTGCCGCCCGGAAATAATCCCGCTGCATTTCGGGGGCAGGCTTCCCGTTTACAACTATCACATCGGATTGTGATATAGTTCGGGGCAATTTCCCGATGGTGCAGCGGTCCCTGCAACTGGCTACGCAATCTGGGTCTCCACGAACATGGGGTGTTCCGGAACTTGCGGGCAGCGGAGCGCAGGGTCGGGGTTCAAATTCGCGGCTACGGCCGCCACAGCTCGAGGAGAAGATTCTGCCATGAAAAAACTGTTGCTGCTCTGTGTTGCCCTCTCCCTAGTGTTTTTCCTGGTAACTTTCGCTTCTGCCGCCGACACCCAGTCCGTGAATGGATGGGTCAGCGACTCCCAGTGCGGCGCCAAGGGCGCAGCTGATGGGCATGAAGCCTGCATGAAGAAGTGCCTGGAGAAAGGCGCGAAGGTAGTGGTGGTCACCGACTCGGACAAGAAAGTCCTGGAGGTGGAAAACCCTGACGCCCTCAAAGGCCACGAAGGCCACCACGTAACCGTTACCGGACACGTCACCGGAAACATGGTCCACGTGGACAGCGTCAAAATGATGTGAAGCAGAGTTACCGAACGAGAATAAAGGGCGGCCCAAGGGCCGCCTTTTTTCGTTGTAGCGCCGGCGTCCGCCGGCAATGTGTGAGGGCTATCGCACCACGCCCTCAAGCGGCGAACTCGCGGTAGCGTAAAGTTTCTTCACCATCCGCCCCGACAGATACGCCATCCGGCCCGCGCTCACGGCGTTCTTCATGGCCTCCGCCATCAGCACGGGATCTTGGGCATTGGCGATACCGGTATTCATCAACACCGCGTCGGCTCCCAGTTCCATCGCAATGGCGGCGTCGGACGCGGTTCCCACTCCTGCGTCCACGATCAGGGGCACGCCCGTGATCATTTCGCGCAAGATGCGGATGTTGGCCGCGTTCTGAATTCCCATCCCGCTGCCGATGGGCGCACCCAAAGGCATGATCGCGCTGGCGCCGGCATCCAGCAGGCGCTTGGCGAACACGATGTCATCCGACGTATAGGGAAGAACAGTGAAGCCTTCCTTGACCAGGATGCGGGTCGCTTCCAGGGTGGCTTGCACATCGGGATACAGGGTCGCCTGGTCGCCGATGACTTCCAGCTTCACCCAGTCGGAAATGCCCACCTCGCGTCCCAGGCGCGCGGTGCGGATCGCCTCGTCCGCGGTGTAGCAACCAGCGGTATTGGGCAGCAGAAAATACTTTTTCGGATCGATGTAGTCGAGCAGCGATTCCTTGCTACGATCCAGATTCACCCGCCGCACCGCCACCGTGACCATATCCGCGCCACTGGCTTCGAGCGCCCGTGCGGTTTCCTGAAAGGATTTGTATTTCCCCGTACCTACAATCAGACGGGAACGAAACTGGCGTCCGGCAATAATCAACGAGTCCGTCATAGGTCTATTGTAATGAATGCCGCCAACTGGAGGTGCGGAACTTCATCGTGGACGGATATGAGGGTTTCGGCTGTCTCGCGCCTTTTGCGAGACGTGGGGCTTTCTCTTTACTCCTGCGCCACCGGCGCTTCGCGTTCCGCCTGCTCATACATCTCATCGATCTCCCGGCGGTAACGCTCCTCCACCGCTCGCCGCCGCATCTTCAAGCTGGCGGTCAAGGTTCCGGTCTCAGCGGAGAATTCTTCCGCCACCAGCAGGACCCGCTTCAGCTTTTCAAAGCGCGCCATCGTCTGGTTGAAGTCGGCAACAATGCCTTCGTACAACGCGCGCACCTTGGGATGCGCCACTAATTCCTGGCGGGAGGCAAACGTCACCTGGTTGGCGCGGGCCCAGTCTTCCAGCAGAGAAAAGTACGGCGAAATCAGAACCGAGGGAAACTTGCGTTTGTCCCCCAGAACCACGGCCTCGGCCACCAGCACGTTGTGCTTGAGCGAGTTCTCGATCGGTTGTGGGGCAATGAACTTTCCGCCGGAGGTTTTAATGAGGTCTTTCTTCCGGTCGGTGATGGACAAGAATCCATCCGCATCCAGGTTGCCGATGTCGCCGGTCTTGAACCAGCCGTCTTCAAAAGCATTCCGCGTTTCTTCGGGACGGTTCCAATAACCCTTGAACACCGAGGGACCTCGAACCAGAACCTCCCCATCGGGCGCGATGCGGACCTCCACATTCGCCAGCGGCTTGCCGACGGTGCCCAGCTTGTGAGCGGCCGGTGTATTCACGGCGATCACCGGAGACGTCTCGGTAAGGCCGTAGCCCTCATGGATGCGGATGCCGATGCTCGCGTACCACTCGGCCAGTTCGCGCCCCAGCGGCGCACCTCCGGAGATGAACAGTTCGGCCCGGCCCCCCATGCCCTCACGAACCTTCGAGTAAACCAGTCGGTCGGCCAGGCGCCATACCAGGGAATCGGGCGTGCGTCCTTTCAGCGTTTCAGCCCGGTACTTGCGGCCGACCCGGAGCAACCAGCGGTAGATCAAGCTCTTGGGAAATCCCTGCGCCTTCAGGTCGGCCTGGGTATGGACTTTCTCATAAACGCGCGGTACTCCGACGAAGATGGTCGGCTGCACTTCCAACAGCGCCCGCTGGAGCTGCTCGACAAAAGGGACATAGGCGAGCGTGACCCCGTGATAGAGCATGGCGAAATCCACGTGGCGGGCGGTGACATGCGAGAGCGGGAGAAACGAAATGCTGGTTTGCCCCGGGCCGACCGCAAATCCCGCGAGCGAGCAGTTGATGTTTGAAGCCATGTTGCCGTGGGTCAGCATTGCCCCTTTGGGAGTGCCGGTGGTTCCCGAGGTGTAAATGATGGTGGCGAGGTCATCCGGACCGAGGCTGCGCGCTCCAATGTCTAATTCGGGATCGCGCTGGGTGGGGCCGTCCTGCATCAGGCGATGCATATGGTGGGCGTGCGCGGTTTCCACTGCGTCCATGACCACGATTTGTTCAGTTGCGGTCTGGCGCTGAATGCCGAGAACCTTTTGCAGTTGCTTCTCCGTGGAAACGAAAACCGCCCGTGCCCCGGAATCGCAAAGGATGTAGGCGGTTTGCTCTCCTGTGACAGTCGCGTAGATAGGCACGACCACCGCGCCGATCAGCAGGCAGGCAAAGTCGGCGATTGTCCACTCCGGCCGGTTCTCGCTCAAAATCGCGACCCGGTCTCCGCGGCCGATTCCCCAACTGCGGAGCGCACGCGCTACTCCGGCCACGTCTCGATAGAACTCCTGCGAGGAGACCGGAACCCACTGAATGGCCTGCCGGTACATGGTGACCTGGGGGTGATTGCGTTCGACGATAGCGAAGAAGATATCGTTGAGGGTCTGGGGACTCATTTGTAACCGCGGCACGTCAACCGGGATCTATAAAGAAATGTACTGGTTTCGTGCGCGATTGCGCAATCTGAAACGGGTTTCAGGTTGACCGTCTTGCGGCTGGATAGTAGGCTTTGCCTGAGGTTCGCGAGGTAAGGCTAATGCGAAAAACCGTGTTCACCGCACTTGCCGCCGGGTTGCTGGCAGCGACGATGTTGCCCCCAGGTCTTCCCCAATTGTGGGCCCAGGCCAAGAAGCC
The DNA here is from genome assembly GCA_020073665.1 of Terriglobia bacterium. Taxonomy (GTDB): domain Bacteria; phylum Acidobacteriota; class Terriglobia; order Terriglobales; family Acidobacteriaceae; genus JAIQEU01. Next base: position 3,962 of record JAIQEU010000015.1, on the reverse strand, counting down.
GGCCCCATCGCCACCCGCCCTGAAAGTCGGCGACGCCGCTCCCGATTTCCACCTGAAATACTTCGACGGCACCGATCTGAAAGATGTGTCACTCAGCCAGTATCGGGGAAAGAAGAACGTAGTCTTGGCGTTCTACATTTTCGCGTTCACTGGTGGTTGAACCCAGCAGATGAAAAACTTCCAGCAAAATCTGGAAAAGCTGGAAGCTACCGACACCCAGGTCCTGGGTGTGAGCATGGACAGCGCCTTTGCGAACAAAGCCTTTGCCGACCAGATCGGCGTGAAGTTTCCGTTGCTGAGCGACTGGGGCGGGGAAGTGACTCGCCGCTACGGAGTGTACGAAAACGAGTACCAGGCCCCGAGACGGGTGAATTTTCTGATAGGCAAAGACGGAAAGATTCTGGAAATGCAGGTAGACCACGACGCCATCGATCCGACCAAGCTAGTGGTGGCCTGCGAGCGGCGCCGAGAGAAAAGCTAGATCAAACCCGATTTGGGAATCGTCAGGTTTGACGCTCGTTAGGCAGGTTGTTATGATGGCTGCGCGGGGTGGAGCAGTCTGGTAGCTCGTTGGGCTCATAACCCAAAGGTCGGTGGTTCAAATCCACCCCCCGCAACCAATTTCTTCAAGCACTTATGGGCGCTCCGAGAAGAGCGCCCTTTCCATTTCCCCAAAGATTTCCCCAAACTCCGGCGACGGTAGGCACAGCAGCAACCGCAGTGCCGAGCAGCGAAATCTGAATCGCAGCCGCCTCCCCGAGCATATAATCAACCGAGCACACCTCGGTCGGGGAAAACTCCCCCGGCCAAGGCGCGGGTCGATGGCGGGCCTACCTTTCCGCCACAGGTCCTGGATAACAGGATCTGAGCTTTATCTGCGGCGTGCGAATTCCGGCTTTCCCGATGTGGATCAGCTCCACCGGGCTGCCGTACTTCGCGGAGCGGATAAAGTGGCTGACTCGAATACCCCTGCAACCGAACAGCAAAATCTGGTGCTTCTGACCGAAGCACAGGCCGGGCATCGTCTCGGAGTTTCCCTTTCCACCATTCGCCGCTGGCGCAAGAAGAAGGTTGGGCCGAAGTATTTCTTCTTGGGCGGGATTTTGCGCTACCGGCGTTCCGATCTCGACGACTTTGTCGCGCGGCACACCGTGGCCGGGGAGGTGTCGTGATGGCGCGCCGGTCGGATGGCTTGTATGCACGTCGCGGGTACTGGTACTTCAAATTCAAAACGCCGGACGGAGTATGGCGAGAGCAGGCCACTCGCACGCAGAACTATGCCGACGCTCGCAAAATCCGCAGCGACTTTCTTGCTGATCTGGAACAGGGCAAGCTGCCGAATGAGCGTGCACGATGGACACTGCGGCAGGCGATCGAGCAGCGGCTTGTCGACCGCAAGTACCGGCTTGCTACGGGCAGCTTCGCCTCTGAAGCTGCAATTGCAAGGACGCTGTTACGGGTGCTGGGTGCCGATGTACGACTACATAGGCTGGCGGATATTGAGAACATTCGGCACTACGAGACCGTGCGGCTGGCTCAGGGAATTTCTCCCAAGACGGTGAACAACGAGATTGTCGTGCTGGCAGGCGTCCTGCGCGAAGCCAAGCTGTGGCGGCGGGTCGAGGAGGACTACAAGCGTTTGGCGGTAAGGAAGAGCGACATTCCAGATGCGCTGACGCGGGAGGAAGCCTACCGATTGATCCAATTAGCTCGGGTGGCTGGAGAAGACGCCGTTGCACCCCTCGCTGCAGTGCTCGCCTACGCCACCGGAATGCGCTCTTGCGAGATAAAGCAGTTGCAGATCGGGGCGATTCACCTCGAACCGGGACATCCGCAGATTCAAGTGAAGCGGGAAACCACGAAGACGAACAAGGGGGCCCGGTTCGTGGCACTAGATTAAGATGGCCTGTTGGGCGATCCGGAGGTTGCTCGACCGGGCTGTGAAACTGGGAGCCAGCCGGCCCGAGCACTATCTGCTTCCGACTCGACTTGATCGGCACACGTGGGCATCTGACCCACTATGCGGTGGGTCTGGTTGGGATCCCACGCATCCGCAAACTTCATGGGATGCCGAGTGGGGAGAAGTTCGAAAGCAGGCCGGAATCGAGGGTAGACGATTTCATGATTTGCGGCACAGCTACATCACCCGCGCTGCAGAAGCGGGCGTGCCTCTCATGGTGATTCAAGCGCAGGTAGGCCACATGTCAGCGACGATGGTTGAGCATTACTGCCATATCTCTCAGACCGCTGTTCACAGGGCTGCACAGCTGATTGAGCGGCAAAGTCCCGACCTGCTCTCCCGTCTCGGATTGAATGCCGTCGACGAGCGTCAGGGGGATCAGTCAGCCCCCTCGGTTTCGTCCGTGGATCACCCTCTGACATCAGGTGACCGGGGCAGGCTCGGCAAGAAATCGTCGGGATACGTTCAGTAGGGAGTTGAGACGGCAAGGGACGGTAGGGAATTGATCGGACTTGCCAGGCGATCTCGCTGACCGTATTTGATAAACTGTCCGGCCCTAAGGAGCTGTCGCTCTAAACTCAAGACACCGCGCAAGACTGAATTCATCGAGGAGGCCACAATGTTTAGTGTTCAAGTTAAGTTCAAAGTCGGAGATCGTGAAGTACCTCTGGAAAGGTTCGCGGCCCTCTTCTTCAAGGAGGTGCTCCGATTGACACAGGAAGAAACTCGACCAAAACCGACTCCAGAGCTACACAAGCCAGTTGTTGTGCCTCCTGCGATCCACGGACAAGCAAGAAAAGAATTGGAACCTCGGGCAGTGGGTCTCGCGGAAGCCTCACGATTGCTCGGTGTGAGCCAACACACCGTTAGAAAACACGTCAGGCAACAAATCATTCCCTCTGTTCGGATCGGGCGGCGGGTGCTAATTCCGATGCAGACCATAAACGATCTCACGATGAAAGGTGCCAAATAGACTCAGGGCTTGCGCGAGAATGACTTCAAAATCGCCACGACGAGGTACAGGTGTTAACCTTTACAACGGTTTAGCAAATCTACCCTTTTTCTCTGTTCTCAATTGTCTCAACCATTTAGGGGCGGAGCAGATGTGTCGAAGACGGGTGGATTGGGTCTCATTCGGCAACTATTGTTCTCCGTTTTGTACTCCATTTTTTCGAGGCTCGTCCGCCCGGAGGAGCTTGCCGAATTGGTGCTAGACGCGAGCTTAGTTAATTGGCTAATCCCGCAAGGTTTCATAGTCGCAAGGTGCTGCCACGTTCTGGGTATTAGGGACGCCTGCCGCCCTTGTTCTGTCGGACTTTGAATCCCGAGCGAATAGTCAAGGCAACGGTTCCCAGAGCCGCCAGTCTGCCGCGACAGACAATCGGTGTAGGCAGATTTTCAATTAGCGGCAACCCCGGCAAGGAATGCGCAGTTCCGAGTGAAAACAGGAGCAACTACAGCTTAGCAAGTGTGTAGAGCGAAACGGGGACCACGGTTGGCCAGCAAGGTTCTTGGGTGGAGGGTGGGGTTGACCACCGGGCAGCGTCGCCCGACCTCGCCAAGGTCATGACAACACGCGCCACGGAGGCGATTTTGGGCAGCACTGACCCCAGATTCGCAGATTAGGCACTCAGAGAAAACGCGGACGGGCAAAGCGGGTGATCAGGCGCAAAAGCAGCATTCCCGGTCGGAGTTCCCAACTTCCGGTTGGCCGACAAACCGGGAGTTGCGGATCTTACTCAGGCATGAACTGCCGCACCAGTTCTGGGCAATCGATCTTCCAATGGTCCGCCAAGACGCACGCCTCATCCGGAAGACGTCGCGGCATCGGGTAGGATGTATGCCTTTGGCGACTGGATTCTGGAGATCTTCATCGGCTGCATGTTGCTTGTCCCCACTTTTCTGCTGGTGCTGGTTATCCGCAAGTCCGAGAACCGCTACACCCGGTATTCCAAGATCCTGCTAGGCTTGAGCCTCACAGCGCCGATTTGCCTGGGAGTGT
>JAIQEU010000031.1 GCA_020073665.1 Terriglobia bacterium | reverse complement strand
ATCACCGATGTGCTGACGGAGGCCCAGTGGATAGAACAGACCAGGAACCTGAGCCTGTACGGGTGCCATGTAAACACGCCGGAGCCCCTGAAGACGGGAACCAAGGTGCGCATCCGCATCGCGCACAACAGCGCCGTCTTCTCCGCGCTGGGACGGGTAGCAAACGTGCGGCCCAACGCGCGCATGGGAATCGTCTTCACGGAGATCGAAACCCACGATCAGACCATCCTGGAAAATTGGCTGGAAGAACTGCGCGACCGCTGAAAATTCCCACCGTCCGGCCGCGCTCTGAGATTGTCGCCCCAAAAGTATAAAACCAAACCTACAAGGCTTGTGCTCTGTCTTCGCGCGTTGACCGCTTTGCGATCACACCAGACGTTGACCGCTTTGCGGTCACAGCGGACAAGGATTTCAAAATACTTTAATTTCCGACAAACGTCCGGTACCCTTAAGCACCACCCGACGCCGAAAGAGGAGAAGCTATGGACCAGTCCATCACGCTGCATCGCCGGGAATTCCTCAAGACCACGACCGGCCTGTTGACGGGTTTGGTGGCCGCGGGAAGTTCGCTGGCGTTGCTCGCGCCGGGACGCGCGTGGGCCGTAGATCTGACGGCCCTCAGCAGTGCGGAGGCGGCCACGCTGATGATCGTGGCCCGCACGATCATCCCGCACGACAAGCTGGATGACGCCGCCTACGCGTTGGTCATCCAGGCGGTGGACGCTGATGCGAGCAATGACGAAAAGACGCGCCAGATGATTCAGGAAGGCATCGCAGGCCTGGGAGCAGGCTTCGTCGGCAGCGCGGAGAGTGAGCGCGTCGAAGCTCTCAAGAAGATGGAAGCCTCCGGATTTTTTCAAACCATGCGCCGGAAGACGCTGCAGGTTCTCTACGCCAACCCCATCGCGTATGCCTATTTTGGGTACGAGGGCGAAGCGTTCTCCAAAGGTGGCTATCTCTTTCGCGGATTCAATGATCTGCGCTGGTTGCCGGAAGTCCCGCTGGCGGACAGCGGCCCGCTGCCGGTGTAGCAGGCAAGGAGTGGAGCATCGCGATGGCTCGCATAGATCTGAATGACGATGGCGCGGTCGTAATCATCGGCTCGGGTGCCGGAGGCGGCACGCTGGCGCACGAACTGACGCGCCGCGGCATCCAGGTAGTGCTGCTGGAGGCCGGCAAGCGGCAATCGATGGCCTCGTTTTCGCAGGTCCCAGGAGAGGCTTTCCAGCAATTGACGTGGCTGGATACGAGGACGCAAAGCGGCAACTGGGGCACGGCCCGCGACTTTCCAGGATTGCCCGCCTGGCACTGCAAGACCGTCGGGGGAACGACGGTGCACTGGACGGCGTCCACGCCGCGGCTGGAACCTTGGGAGTTGCGGGCCAAGAGCACCTACGGCCACGTTCCCGGCACCTCGCTGATCGACTGGCCGATCTCCTACCCGGAACTGAAGAATTATTACCTGCTCGCGGAGCGCCGGCTGGGGGTGACCCGGCGCAACGGCATGCCTGGTTTGCCGGCCTCGAACAACTTCAAAGTGATGCATGCGGGGGCGAAGAAGCTCGGCTACAAGCGTGTGCACACCGGCCACATGGCCATCAATTCGCGCTCCCATGACGGACGCGGCTTCTGTATCCAGCAGGGTTTCTGTGTGCAGGGCTGCAAGATGGGAGCGAAGTGGAGCACGCTGTACACGGAGATCCCCAGCGCCGAAGCGACCGGAAAGCTGGACCTGCGGATTGAGTGCCGGGCCATGCGCATTGAGCACGGGAACAACGGCCGGGTCAACGCGGTGGTCTACCGGGATAGTCAGGGGCAGGAGCAGCGACAGAAGGCGCGCCTGGTGTGCGTGGCCGGCAATGGCATCGAGACGCCGCGTCTGCTGCTGCTCTCGGAATCCGCAAAGTTCCCACAGGGTCTCGCGAATTCTTCGGACCAGGTGGGGCGGAACTACTGTCACCAGATCGTCGGCTATATCTGGGGGATCTTTGAAAAGCCCGTCTATTCCTGGCGGGGAGCGACGGTGGCAGGCGTAGTCGAAGACGAAGTGCTTAATGATCCGCAGCGTGGCTTCGTGGGCGGGTACCGCATCGAACTGGTCGCGCTGGATCTGCCAACGATGCCGCAGGTAGGCCTGCCGTACGGGTGGGGCCGGGACTTCGCCTCCATCATGGAAGAGTACCGGAATATCGCCGGCCTGTTAATCAATGGCGAAGATATGCCGCGCTCGGAGAACCGCATCACGCTGAACCCTAAGGTCAAGGACGCTTTCGGCCTGCCGGCGGCGAATGTCCACGTGGATGAGCATCCCAACGACCAGGCCTTGCGCAAACATGCGCAGGGGCAGATGTCCAAGATGTACCAGGCCCTCGGTGCGAAACGCACCTTCCCCGGTCCGAGTCTTCCGGCGACGCATAACACATGCACGGCGCGCATGAGCGCCGATCCGCGGGACGGGGTTACCAACGGCTGGGGCCAGACACACGATATCCCGAATCTATTCATATCCGACGGCAGCATGATGAGCACGCCAGGTTCCGCGAATCCCACGCTGACCATAGTGGCATTGGTGCTGCGCCAGGCGGAGTACATCGGCCGGCAAATGGCCGCGGGCAAGATCTGAGAAATCAGGCGCCGGGGACCCGTTTGTAACGGCGCGCCTTGGACTCATAGCGGGGAAGGCTGCCTTCGGCGACCCGTTCCACGTGTATGCGGATATTGAACTGGGCGCGAAAGGCGTCGGCCACGCCCTGCGCGGGATCTCCTGCCGATCCACGTGCGGCTTCGATCTTGAAGTGCAAGTCATCCATTCCGGCCAGGCGGCGGATTTCGACTTCGTATTCGAGGACATAGGGCAGGCTGCGGATCAGGTTGTCAATGGCACTGGGATAGAGATTCACCCCGCGCACGATCAGCATATCGTCCGCACGGCCGATCACTCCGCCCTGAATGTGCGCCAGGGTGCGTCCGCAGGTACAATGTGCCGTCCCCAGTTCCACTAGATCGCCGGTGCGATAGCGCAGGACAGGCATTCCGGCGCGCCGCAGCGTGCTGACCACAAGCTCGCCGCGCTCGCCTTCCCGGGCGGGGCGACCGGTAGCCGGCTCGATGACTTCGAAGAGAAACTCCGTTTCGTTCAGGTGAATGGCCCCGTTCCGGGCCTCACAGGCGAATCCCCAGGCGCCAACTTCGGTTGCTCCAGCATGGTCAAAGCAGGCCGCGCCCCACCCCTCCTCAATCGCGCGCTTGACGTTGGGCACACTCGCGCCCGGCTCCCCGGCATGAATGGTGATGCGGACAGCGGAAGAACGCAGATCGAGCGAGTTCCGCCGGGCGACTTCGAGGAGGTGCAGCGCATACGTCGGTGTGCACAGCAGGACCGTGCAATTATTTTCGAGAATGGACCGCAGACGCAGTTCGGAACTGAGGCCGCCGCCGGCGATGGCCAGGGCCCCAATGCCCCTCGCGCCCTCTATGGCAGCCCAATGACTGACGTAAGGCCCAAAGGAATAGGCGCAATAGACGATATCGTCTTCGGTTGCGCCCGCGCCACGATAGACATAGCCCCAGCAACGGAGCCAGGTGTCCCAGCTCTCCTGAGTGTCCAGCCACTTGAGCGGACGACCGGTGGTACCCGAAGTCTGGTGGAGATAGCGGTAGCGGGAAAGCGGATAACTTAAGAGACGCCCGAAGGGCGGATGCGCCGCCTGTTCGGCCACCAGATCACTCTTGGTCGTAAACGGCAGGGTCTGGAGGTCTTCGACACAGTGCACATCTTCCCGGCGGATTCCTGCGGCGCGGAATTTTTCCGCGTAGAATTCGTTCCCGCCCATTTCCCGCAGGAGTAGCCGCAGTTTCTCATTCTGCAGCTCGCGGAGCCGGTCGCGGTCCAGAGTTTCCAGTTTGTGATCGTAGTAGTGGAAGTGATTCATCGGCCCGTCCGTCCCGACTTCATCCCAGTCCCCGGCGCGACACGCAATGGCCGAAGAGCCGCTAGAAGACCTCGAAAGCAGCTCTCCTGGCAGTGCAAGAACGTCTCGCGTGCCATCTTCCTTGCCCCCTTCATGACGGATCCTTCCAAGAGTGCTCCAGCCCCTTCACCAGCTGCCAGATTGCGCGATTCAGGGGCACCGGGACACCCAGTTTTTCACCACGGTCCGCGATGGCGCCATTCACGAAGTCTACTTCGGTCTGCCGTCTGTCCAGGATGTCCAACAACATGCTGACCTTTCTTCTTCCGGGCGCTTTGGCCCCTTCCGCGATCATTTGCCGGGCGTCCCCATGCAAGGCAATGCCCAGCGTCCGCGCCACGAACTCTCCTTCGAGGAGCAGGGCCTCGTACAGCGCGGCGGTGGGCGGAAAACGCGTTGCCGCACCATGGTGGAGGCGAGTGAGCGCACCGACCGGATTGACCGCGGCATTGAAAATCAACTTCGTCCATTGCGCGCCGCGCGCATCGCGGAGGGGGACGGCGCGCAGCCCGGAGCGATTCAGTATCTCCGCGAGCTGCGCGACGCGGGCATAGGGCGTGCCCGTGGGCTCGAAGGGCCCGATCCACAGGTCGCTATAGAATTCCAATTCCGCGTGGCCGGGCCCGGTCAGGTGCGCCGCCATGGTCGTCGCACCGCGGATCACCTGGCTCACGTGCTCGGCGATAATCTCTTCATTGCCCAGACCGTTCTGCACCGAACAGACGGCGCCGGAAACCCCGAAAACATGCGCTGTCTGCTCGATCGCAGCGCGCGTATGCAAGCACTTGGTGGCCAGAATGCCAAAATCACAAAGGGGAATCTCGCGCGGCTCGGACGTGGCGTGGAGCCTGGCGGTGAATTCGCTAGCGCCGCTGATCCGCAATCCGCGCTCGCGCATCACGCGGGTATGTTCCGCGGAGGTGTCGTAGGCATAGACCGCCACATCAGGGAGGCGCGCCAAGTGCGCCCCGATGACGCTGCCAATCGCGCCACAGCCCACAATACAGACCTTCACAGCCATAGCAGTTCCGTCAGATCCTTACACTGCGGATCGCCCACACGGTGAAGAGAGGGAGAGACGATACCATCTCTCGGAATGGGGATTCAACCACGCGATGAAGCCGGGCCGCAGCTCTGCCGCGGCTGTTTCCCCCGGCTCCGGGAAAAAATGGTATAACTTCCGCACCTCGCGACGCGAGATTCAGCAAATCCGGAGCCTAACGGTGAGCACGGTACGGGAAGCCACATATCAGGTGTTGCGCGACTCGGGAATGACCGTGATCTTCGGCAACCCCGGGTCGACCGAGATACCGTTTCTGCGGGACATGCCCGCGGATTTCCGGTACGTCCTGGCGCTGCACGAGCGCTGCGCAGCCGGCATGGGGCTGGGATACGCCCTGGCCCGGGGAAAAGCGGCGTTTGTGAACCTGCATTCGATTGCCAGCGCCGGCAACGGGCTCTCCGCACTGATTGATGCCTTCTACTGCCACGCTCCGCTGGTCGTAACCACTGGGCAGCAGGATCGCCGTCAAATCCTGGCCGAACCTTTTCTGGTGAGCCGGGCGGCGGAGGTGGTCAAGCCCTACGTGAAATGGGCCTGCGAGCCGGTGCGGGCCGAGGACGTGCCGGCGGCCATTGCGCGGGGCTATTACCTGGCGATGCAGCCACCCATGGGACCGGTATTCATCTCCATCCCCATGGATGACTGGAATCACGAATGCCCGGCAGTGGCGGTGCGGGAAATGAGCCAGACCGTCCTGGCCGACCCCGCGGCGCTCGACGCCGTGGTTCACGCGCTCAATGCCAGCCGGAATCCGGTCCTCGTCGCCGGCGCGCAGATTGAGGAGGACGGGGGATGGCAAGAAGTGCTTGCGCTTGCCGAGCACCTGCAAGCAGATGTGTACCAGGAGCCGATCGCGTCGCGGTGGACGTTCCCGCGGACGCACCCGCTCTTTCAAGGCGGCCTTTTGCCCGCACAACGGCCGCTTGCGGAGCAACTAGCCGCGTATGACACGGTGGTGGTCCTGGGCGCGCCCATTTTCCTGTATTACGCCTACGTGCCCGGCAATCCGATCAAGCCGGGAACCCGGCTTTTCCAAATCACCAATTCGCCGCTCGACGCTTCTGCGGCATTGGCGGGAAGCAGCGTCGTGGGAAATCTGGCCAAGGCGGCGCACTACATTCGTACCCATTCCAAGGCGCGGGAACGCAGCGTTGCTTCGCCGCGGAAGGAACCCCCAGCGCCCCAGCCCGGCTATCCTATGACGCCCAGTTATTTGTTCAGCGTTTTGAACCGGATCATGCCGCGGGATTCGGTGATTTGCGAAGAATGCCCGTCCTCGAAGGGGGACCTGGACCGGTATCTGCAGACGGATCAACCCGGGTCGTTCTACTCGGTGCGCACCGGCATCCTGGGCTTTGGCCTGCCAGCCGCCGTCGGTCTGCAACTCGCGCATCCCCACAGGAGGGTGGTCTGCCCCGTGGGTGACGGCTCCATCCAGTATTCGATCCAGGCGCTGTGGACCGCCGTGCAGTGCAATGCACCGGTAATTTTTATCGTTCTGCGCAACGCCGACTATTCGGCATTGAAATCCTTCTGCGATTTCACGCAAGTGGGCCGCAATGTTCACGGCATGGATTTGCCGGGAATGGACATGGTCAAGATTGCGCAGGGTTATGGGATGACGGCGCAGGAGGTGGACCGGCCGGAAGATCTCGAGGCCGTTCTGAAAGAGGCGTTCGCGTCGCCGGGGCCGCGCCTGATCAGCGTCACTGTGGCGAAGGCGGGACCAACTTGCATGGGGATGGATCAGTCGGTGAATCCGCCAAACTATCGCTGAAAGCCGGCACGCAGGCGTTCCGCAAAGATTTCCTAAAGGGGACCCATGGTTAACAAGCAGGGGTTTTACGGCTGGAAGCTGGTTGCCGCATTGTATTCCCTGGATTTCTTGAATATGGGGTTCCCGCTCTACGGCGGCGCCGTCATTCACACCTACATGGTGAAAGAGATTGTCATGAGCCGAAGCACTTTCGGCCTGGGTTTCACCCTGCTGAACCTGTTCATCGGGCTGCCCTCGATTGTTGTGGCAGCCGTCATCCTGCGCTGGGGCATCAAGGTGACCTTCGGGATCGGGTCCACGCTGATCCTCCTGGGCGCGGTTTGGCTGGCGTTCTTCGCGACTCGTCCTTGGCACTACCTGGTGAGTTTCGGGGTCTTGATCGGCACCGGCATCAGCTTCGGCACGATCGTACCGGCGGCCACGATCGTGACGCGCTGGTTCAAGCGTTACCGGGGAAGAGCCATGGCCATCACCCTGGGGGCCTCCGGTGCCGCAGGCTTTGTCGCCGCACCTTTGATCAACCGAGTGCTGGCAGCGAACGGGGGCAACTGGCGGCAAGCCTGGCAGGTGGTGGCGGGGATCGCGGCGCTGTCCGCAATCATCGCCTTTCTCTTTGTGAGAGAAAGACCGGAAGATCTGGGACAACTCGTGGATGGGCTGCCGGAAGAAGCCATCGGCGCGCACGGTTCCTCGGAGAATGCATTGGTCACGAAGCATCCGTGGACCCCCTGGGAGGCCTACAAGACGCCGACCTACTGGTTGATTCTAACGGGCGGGATCGCCTGCCAATTCCCGTTTTTCTTTTTCACCGCGCATTGGATTCTGCACCTGAAGGGCGCGGGCATTTCGGCTGCCGATGCGGCTTGGGCCATGGGGCTGTTCACCCTGGCCGGGATCGGCGGGCGCCTGATTGGCGGGTGGCTGATGGACATAATGGCCGCGCGCTACGCGTTTATGATTGGTCTGTGCTGCTATGTGGTCGGCTCGGTCTTGGCGTTGCGGGTCAACCCCTACGCGCTTAAGATCGCCTTCCTGGCGGCGATCTTTTATGGAATGGGCTTCGGGTGGACCTTTGTGTGCTCGAACACGATCACGGGCCACTTCTACGGCCCTGCGGCTTTTCCCAAGGTCAATGGAATGATGCTGCTCGTGACGGGCATGGTCTGCTCTCCCGCCGGGGTAATTGGCGGAAAACTATTCGACCGCTTCGGGAGCTATAAACTGGCATTCGAACTCAATATCCTCCTCAGCCTGATCGGGATCATCGCCCTGGCGTTCGCGGCCATGCCGCGGCCCGCCACGCGGATGGGCGAAGCGAAAGCAGAGGCTGCGTAAAATTGCGTCCACAAGATACTGTGAAAACGCAGCCGAATGAGGTAGATTTTGACCGCCCGGCGTGAGAGAGACTACAGTTTAGGCCCGCAAGTGCGCGCGGCGATCCACAGAACGGTCTCCGCGTACACGGAAAGCGATGTAACCTACCGCGATGACCGGGACGAAATCGGTAAGGAGGAAGGAGCCCCTGTGAAAACCAAGGTTTTCGATCGTCGAACCTTTCTTCGTGTGTCCGCGCTGAGCGGAGGGGGCGTTCTACTGGCCTACTATGTCGTGCCGATTGCGAGGGACTTCGCAGCACAAACACAGGGACCGCCGCAGATGGCGCTCGCACCCAGCGCTTTCATCCGCATCACGCCTGATGGCGCCGTGACGATTAAGGCGAAGAATCCTGAAATTGGGCAGGGCGTGAAGACTCACCTGCCGATGATCATCGCAGACGAGCTCGACGTGGATTGGAAGGACGTCCGAATCGAGCAGGCCGACCTAGATGAGTCGAAATATGGTCCGCAACGCGCCGGTGGGAGCACCGCCACGCCAGTCAACTGGGATCCGTTGCGGCAGGTGGGCGCCGCAGGCCGGCAGATGTTTGTGACCGCGGCCGCGCAGACGTGGGCTGTGCCCGAATCGGAGTGCCAGGCATCCTCGGGCCGCGTCCTTCATCAGCCTACCAAGCGCACTCTCGGTTACGGGGCACTGACGGCCAAGGTCGCCACATTGACGCCCCCCGATCTCAAGAAGGTCAGACTCAAGGATCCGAAAGACTACAAGATTATCGGCCAGCCCACGCCCGGCGTGGACAATGCCCGCATTGTGGCCGGGAAACCAGTCCACAGCATCGATTTCAGGGTCCCGGGAATGCTCTGGGCGGCCTACGAGAAGTGCCCCGTGTTTGCGGGGAAGGTCCTCAGCGCCAATCTGGACGAGATCAAGACAATGCCCGGGGTGCGGCATGCCTTTGTCATCGCGGGGACTCAGGAATTGCTCGGCCTGCACGGAGGGGTCGCCATTGTCGCCGACAGTTGGTGGCAGGCGCACACGGCGCGACAGAAGTTGCAGGTGAAATGGGACGAAGGGCCAACCGCGAAACAGAGTAGCGAAGGTTTTGCGCGGCGTGCCGAAGAGCTGTCGCAGCAACCTCCGGCTTTTGCGTTGCGCAGTGACGGCAACGCCGACGCGGCATTGCAGTCTGCCGCAAAGGTCGTGGAGGGGGCATACTTCTACCCGTTCCTCGCACACGCACCGCTCGAACCACAGAACTGCTTGGCGCACTTCAAGGACGGCAAGCTCGAGTTCTGGTCACCGAGCCAGACCCCGGAATCGGGCCGCCAGCAGGTCGCGAAGTTGCTGGGGATTCCCGCGAGTGACATTACCGTCCACTTGATGCGAGCGGGCGGTGGGTTCGGCCGGCGCCTGACGAATGACTATATGCTCGAGGCCGCATGGATCGCCAAGGTCGTGGGCGTGCCCGTCAAGCTGCTCTGGACGCGCGAGGACGATTTTCACCACGATCACTACCGGCCGGCGGGATTTCATTTCCTGAAGGGCGGACTGGATACTTCCGGCAAACTCGTCGCGTGGCGAAATCATTTCGTCAGCTTTGGCGAGGGCCAGCGGTTTGCTCCGCAGGCGAACATCCCGCAGAACGAATTTCCCGGGACCTTCCTGCCGAATTTCTTCTTCGGAGCTACGCTGATGCCGCTGGGGGTGCCGACGTATGCGTTGCGCGCCCCCCGCAGTAATGCGTACTCCTGGGTGTTTCAGTCGTTCATCGATGAACTGGCCCACGCGGCGGGAAAAGATCCGGTCCAGTTCCGTCTGGAGCTGCTGAGCGCTCCGCGTGTCGCCTACCCCAGCGCCCAGCTTAGCCCCATCGAGTACGACCTCGACGCGGCTCGCATGCGGGGTGTTCTGGAACTCGTGGCGGAGAAGTCGTCCTGGGGCTCGCGCAAGCTGCCGAAAGGAACGGCCATGGGCGTGGCCTTCCAGTTCTCACACCGCGGATACTTCGCGGAGGTAGCGGAGGTTCGCGTAGACGCCAACAGCGGGGTAAAGGTGAACAAGGTCTGGGTTGCCGGCGACATCGGCAGCCAGATCATCAATGCAAGCAACGCCGTGAATATGGTGCAGGGCGCGATCATCGAAGGGTTGAGTCATGTCATGGCCTATGAGATCACCATCGATCGCGGCCGCGCCGTCCAGAGCAATTTCCACGAGTACCCCCCGGTCCGCATGGACCAGGTACCCCCGGAAATCGAAGTGCATTTTCTGCGGACGGAGAACTCGCCCACCGGGCTTGGCGAGCCTGCCTTGCCGCCGATTCTTTCTGCCGTATGCAACGCGATTTTTGCCGCGACCGGCAAACGAATCCGCTCGCTGCCGCTGTCGAAACACGGATTCAGTTGGGCATAGAAAGGGCGGTCCGCGCCGTTGGACCCCACGGCGAACCCTCCTCCCCGATTCCGGATAGAGAGAATCCATAATGCTGTGGATCGATTTTCCATGTTTACTTCGCGGAGCGGGATCCGCCTGGGAATTGCAACATAGCCACGTCCCGGCTAATTGCCGCCTTCCCCAGGCAATTGCTACAACACAACGTGCTCAGTCCAGAGGTTCCGGCCCCGTGTACTTGAGGATGTAAAGGCCCCCGGTAAGCCGGTCAATCGCATAAATCAGTCCCTTCTCGTCCACGATGGCGTGGTTGATTTCGATGGCGTGGGTCACATTGTTGGGCGGGGCCGGCGGGATAAAGTAGCCGATCTCTTCGATGTGCGGGGGCGCATTTGGGACCCCTTGTACATCGACCAAGCGGAAGATGCGAACCCCGCCGTTGAAGAAACTCGCGACCGTTGTGTTCTTCAGCTTTGCGGAGGTAGAGCTGGGAAAGTTGGGGTGCAGATTATGAGCGCCGTACCGCCCGCCCCTTCTGCACAGCTCCGCGGCGTTGTCAGCGAGCGGAGCCGTCCCGAGGATCACGGGATTGGTCTCGGCGCGGATGTCCACAAGCCATACCAGTTTTGGCGCGTCGGCACAGTTATCCTTCACCGACTCGTCAGAGTCCAGTGCCAGGCCGCGGTCGAATAAAGGCTGGACGGTGTGGGTCCAGGCCGGGTAGGGCGGAGAAAACTTGAGGCGGCTAACCAACTTGGGCGTAAAGGTGTCCGCGCGTCCTGCCCGCACATCGGCCAGCCCCGAGATATCCAGGATGATCTGGCCTCCATCAACGTAGCCTACGTAGGCACGATCGGGCCGCTCCGGAAAGATCTCCACACTGTGGACCCTATAACCGTCATCAATCTTATGACGCTCCGGCAGGCAGCCGGGGAGACACGCGTCGCCCTGTTGGGTTCCGGGGAGCCACCAGCGGCCGACCTCACGCGGATGCCGGGGATCGCGAAGATCCACCACCAGGTAGAATTGGTCGTCCTTCGGATTAGTCGGATTGGAGTCCCGTGTCCCGGTGGTAAGGTGCGCGAACTCGCCGTCGACAAACCACAGCCAGTGGATGCCGCGAGAGTGTGGCCCGGAGGTATCGAAGAAGGAGAGCGAAAGATCCTGCAAGGTCCGCGCTTTCTGAATGCGTCCGAGATCTGAGACATCGAGCACCCACATCCCCGCTGGAGTTTGCCCAAAGCTGTTTGTCTTCGTGCGCATATACGAGTTCGGCGCTTACTGAAACATCATCGCCACGCTGAACGACCCTTCCCATCACCAAGGCTTCCACGCCAAGCTCTTTCGCCACTTTTTCAGGCTCGATGTCACGCCCCTTGAAATGGAAAGCTGATGTGCGCGAGATCACTTTCATATTCGGAAGCTCCGAAAGGCGATCAATGACACCCTCCGTGATTCCATCGCTCAAGTATTCCGTGTTTGGATCGCCGCTGGCATTAGAGAAGGGCAATACAGCAACCGAGTTGATGCGCGGGCGACCGCTGCTACCAAAATAGTAGGTTGCCGCCGCTATGACCACGATTACGAAAACGAAAGCTACCGCGCCGATCAACATCGTCCACCGTGACCAGCGGGGTTCTGCTGCAAGACGTGCTACCCCCTTGCCCGTTTCTGTGTCCCGTTTCAGCCGTTGCAGGTCAGTGCAAACTTCCGAGGCATGCTGGTAACGCAGGTTGCGATCTTTCTCCAGACACTTGCTGATGATCTCCTCCAACTTCGAGGGTGTGTCGGGATTCAATCTCACAACCGGGGCTGGCGTTCTGTTGAGGATCGACTCGAAGATAACCCCAGATGTATCTCCCCGGAATGGCAGCATGCCAGTGCACATCTCGTACAGGACTGCACCCAAAGAGAACAGGTCAGTTCGAGCGTCCAATTCCTTTCCCTTGACCTGCTCTGGGGACATGTAAGCAACGGTTCCGAGAGTCGAGCCGGGACTGGTTAATTCTTCCTCCTCCACGCTGGACTTTGTTGACTCCCCAACCGCTCCCGGGTTGGTCAGGACGGGTATCATTTTAGCCAGCCCGAAGTCGAGAATCTTGGCGTGCCCGTGCTCGGTAACGAAAATATTGGCAGGCTTGATGTCGCGGTGAACCACGCCCTTGGCATGCGCAGCATTCAAGGCATCGGCGATCTCGATGCCCAGCGATAACACAGTTTCAATCTCTAGTGGTTTTCCGGCAATGCGGTGTTTCAGTGTCGTACCTTCCAAGAATTCCATCGCGATGAAGGATTGCTCGCCATGTTTGCCGATCTCATAAATCGTGCAGATGTTCGGATGATTAAGAGCGGAAGCTGCCCGTGCCTCGCGGCGAAAACGTTCAAGCGCCTGCGGGTCTTGCGCCACATCATCGGGAAGGAATTTCAGCGCAACGAATCGCCCAAGATCGGTGTCCTCGGCTTTATAGACCACGCCCATACCACCGCCCCCGATCTTTTCGAGGATGCGGTAGTGCGAGATGGTTTGGCCGATCATGATTGAGAGGTTTACTGCGGCAGCCCCACTTTGCGCACTAGTTCAGAAAAGCGGGGGTCGGAACGTAAGGGGTCGAGCAAGAAGTCGGTTTTTAAATCTACAAGGTATCGATCATGTTCTTGATACGCCGCATTTAGCCACGTAAATGCTTCATCTTTGTGACCCAAATCGGAATACAGCGTGGCAATCTCATACGCAGACGAATAGCCCGTTTTGCGCTGTGCTTTGCGCAATTCGATAGCCTTGCTCAAGGCTCCATTCCAGCCCGCCGACCCAAACCCTTCTCCCAGAGCAGAAGCAAAATCGACATCCCTCTTCTCACCGGAGAGTTGCCCGAATCTCCGGAATTCTTCGATAACGTGCGGGTACGTTCGTTTCGCCCAGTAAGCATAGGCTAAGCAACGATGCGCTACCGCAAAGGTCGGATTGTCGCTTGCCACACGCCCACACACCTGAATAGCCTGATCGTATTGGTGCATGAAGATAGCAACTTCCCCGACCGTCTCATTTGTCATTGGTGATAAAGGGTCAAGCTGGTAAGCGCGATTGGCCTCTGCGACTGCCTCTTGTTCCCGGCCGCCGATCTCGGCCAGTCCGTGTGCATGCCAGTGACGTGCTGTAGCATCGTTAGTATCAAGTTCGAACGCTCTTTTGTACTCGGCATTACTTCCGTCAAAATCCCAGTCATATTCCATCTCGTTGTCCGCAAGCACCGCGTGAGGATGAGCGAGTGAAGCATCCAACTCCAGTGCCTTCCTCGCGGCGGCGTTCGATTTCGGATACGCCTCTCGTGGGTCGGCTCCGTAGGTCGGGAACACCGAATATGCGTCGGCTAAGCCCGAATACGCCAAAGCATAAGCGGGGTCTGCGGAAATCGCTTGGTTGAAATAGGAGATCGCGGTGTGAATGTCGGCTGGTGTGCGCTTACTCCAGTAATGTCGGCCCTTCAGGTATAGGTCGTAGGCTGCGGGATTCTGTGTACCTTGTTTGGTGACTTGCTGTTTTTCTGAACCGCTGAGCTTGAAACGCAACTTCTCTGCAATATCGCTTGCCATCTGCTGTTGCAAAGAGATGATGTCCGCGCTTTTGCCTCGGTATTGCTGCCCCCACATTTCGGTGTTGTCACGAACGTCCGTAAGCTCAGCACTCATTTCCATAATGTCCCCGCGCAGCACCACTCTGCCGCTCACCAGAGCGGATACGCCCAGTTCATTCCCGACCTTCTGCATGTCAACATCTTTGCCTTTGTAGCGGAAGACTGAGTTGCGCGACTTCACCCTCAACTGGGGCACGTGAGCGAGGTTACCGATCAACGATTCGGTAATACCATCGCTGAGATAGTCATTACTAGCGTCTCCACCAACGTTATTGAACGGGAGCACAGCAATGGAATCGATCTGGGTAGCCCTGCCAAGTCGCAGGTACAAAACCCCAACTGCCGCCAGCGCGATAGCCGCGATGCACGCGGCAAGGATACCCCAACCTTTGCGAGGCTTGTACGTTTGGTCAGGCGATGCTTGCACAGCAACGATCTTGGTGGACTCAGTCTGGCGCTTTAGACGCTGGAGTTCCGCTCGCATATCCGAGGCATGCTGATAACGCAAGTCGCGGTCTTTGTCCAAAGCGCGATTGATGATCCGTTCCAATTCCACTGGGAGGTCGGGGTTCAGCCGCACTGCTGACGTTGGTGTCCCATCCAGAATGGCTTTGAAGATTACACCTGAGGTTTCTCCTCGAAATGGCAATGCTCCTGTCGCCATCTCGTACAACACCGCGCCGAACGAGAACAGGTCGGTGCGAGCGTCGAGTTCTTTGCCTCGCACCTGTTCCGGCGACATGTAGGCGACGGTGCCAAGTGTCGAACCGGGACTGGTAAGGTTCTCTTCTGTGTCTATGGTCGGGGCGCTCAAAGCGACGCTCTGTGGCTTGAGGGAGACCTTAGCCAGCCCGAAGTCGAGAATCTTCGCTTGCCCTCGATTCGTCACGAAAATGTTTGCGGGCTTGATGTCCCGGTGGATGATTCCTTTCGAATGTGCGGCGTCAAGGGCGTCGGCAATCTGAATGCCCAGATCGAGCACCGTTTCGATCTCCAGCGGCTTGCCATTGATCTGATGCCGGAGTGTCTGCCCCTCCAGCAGTTCCATCGCGATGAAGGTTCGTCCATCGGACTCATCTATTTCATGGATCGTGCAGATGTTCGGGTGGTTCAGGGAGGACGCAGCCTTGGCCTCCCGCTGGAAACGGCTGAGGGCTTGTGCGTCGTTGGCGAGTTCGTCGGGCAGGAACTTGAGCGCGACGTGGCGACCTAGTTTGAGGTCTTCAGCCTCATAGACCACACCCATCCCGCCCCCGCCGATCTTGCGGAGAATGCGGTAATGGGAAACCGTCTGCCCCACGGGTTGGGAGGGCGTGAACACTGGCAAGGATGGTAGGTTGCGGCTGAGGAAAGGTCAATTGCAGGAACTCTCACAGTTGCGATGTAAAGTTAAGCGTGCCGCCGTCACGGAGAAGTCCTTCCGCCTGAGAGACCATCGAATTCACGATTGATTCAGCCGTTGGGCGATCTTTGAGAAGACCCACAACCTCTCCGCAAACAACCGCTTCGGTTTGAAGATCGTGACGAGCACGTGCCTCAGCGTATTGTTCAGATAACGTGCCGAATGCGCTGAACGCCTCGTTTTCTCGGCTTGCCCATTCGTCCGTAAGCTTGTTCTTCAAGAATCGAAGTGAGTACTCCTTCGGCCAAGGCGTCCCACGCAGCGCATCGAGCACCTTAGTCCGAATGGTCGAGTCGCCTGTCGCAGCAATGGCTTTGTCTGTGTGTGCCTCTGGGGTCAGTGCTTCTGCCGACGCCCAAAGACGCGTGCCCACCACCACCCCGTCTGCGCCCAGCATCAGGGCTGCCGCCAATCCCCGGCCATCCGCTATACCTCCAGCCGCGAGCAGCAAAGTTTCAGGTGAGTGTTTTTTCAGGTAATCAGCGGCTTCCGGGACGAACGGGAAAGTCGAGCGAGATGCCCCGTGTCCACCTGCCTCGCTCCCCTGTACAACGACTGCTGCGGCACCAACCTTCAGAGCCATGTCGATCTGAGACAGGAATTGCACCTGACAAATCAGGACAGCACCCGCTTGGGCGATCTCTGCTGCAAACGGACTAGGGTCGCCAAAGGAGAGGAAGACGCAAAGAGGCGAGTATTGCAGCGCCTTCGTCAGCATCTTTGGCGCACGCTCCAGAGCCCATGTGATAAATCCAACGCCGAATTTGCCGGATTTCGCCTGAGCAAGTTCAGTTTCTAAATCAGGTTCTCCCCCCACCGTGCCCGCATAACCTCCGCCAACGATTCCCAGTCCACCTGCGCGAGACACTGCGGCTGCGAGTTCCCCGCCAGTGACATACGCCATTGGCGCACACATGATGGGATGCTGGATGCCGAATCGCTCTGTCAGACGTGTCTTAATCATTGCAAGTCGGTAATGCGTTAATAGGTTGCGCTACCCATGTCCAACTCAATCCGAACCGCCACATCGAATTTCGAATAGTACTTTTTCACGTCCTTCGTCCCGTACTTCTCCCGGAATTTCTCGATCACAGGTTTCACAGTCTCGGCGTCATTCAATGGCATTGCTCGAAATTCCGCCTCCGCACCCCGCGCATCAATTCGAATGGATGGGTTCTTCAGCACGTTCCGGTACCACTGTGTGTCAGAACCCTGCACGGGCAGGAGATACAGCTTTTCGGCTTCGAGCACGAACCAGACCGGAATTGAGATTGTCTTCCCGGACTTTCTTCCAACCACACTGATCTTAATCTGGCGGTAGCGGGCGAGGCGATCTTTTGAGCTTTCCATGGGAAAGGCTCGCTATGCTGCCGATTTCGCAGGCATCCTGAATGGCTTCGTGAGCTTAATCACTCGGTCGAATTTCGGAAACCATCCTTGCGGTGCAAAGTCGCTGGTGTGCAGGTAACACTGTGCAGCTACTTCGTCGCTAGCCTCAGTAAACGTCAGAACCCAGCTTCTTGGGATGCAATTTTGAGGCGAGCCCATATACTTCGTTAGCCCAGCGACATTAATGAACGTGGTGCCCCAGCGTTGCTCGATGTGCGACTTGCCGCCATAGGTATCGTTTGGGGCGGTGTGGGTGTGCGCTCCGAGCCACAAGTCAACGCGACCGGGAGAGGCATTCAGAACGTTCTCGAACGCACCTGAGTCCTGTTTGCTATCCACCCAATAGAGGTATGATGCACCGCGAGGGGAGCCCTTGCCTTCGTAGTAGCCGTGGTACCAATCCTTCCACTGGCCTTTTTCATCGCGGCGGAATCCCTCCCAATCGCCGGAAGCCACAGTCGTGTTCTTGAGCACGTAATGATGTGCACTGATGATGATCGAAGAGGCGTTCTGTTCAACCATGCGCTGCCACCAGCGGAATGTATCTCCACTAACCACTCCCGCAGGATTTCCCCCCAACGTGCCGCGCCCCAATTTTTGGCTGGGCTCGTTGATATCACCCATCATGAGGAATAACAGATTGCCAACGCGGAAGGAGTACCGCTCCCAAGTGCCTTCAATTGGGAACGGTCGTTTTGACGCGCCAACGTGCGAGAATTGCGTATGTTCACCCGTGGGGTCAACCCATTTTCGCCACCACCATTCTTGTGGTTCATCGAGACCACTGCGATCATGATTCCCGCCTAAATCGTAAACTTGCTCGCGACGGTGCTTCTTTAGCGCATCGAATTGCCGGACGACCTCTTCGCCCTCGGCATCTTTAGGCAGGCCAACATCACCGGAAATGTCGCCGAGATCGAGGGCAATGTCCCAATCAAAGCCCGATGGCGATTCCGACTGACGAATAGCATCGGCGAGGCTCTCACGGCCATTTCCGTATTTCAGGTCTCTCCCAACATGCGGATCAGAGAATACCCAGACTCGGAATTTTCCCGATTGTGGGCTTGCGGTACTCTGCGACAAGGTACCAGCAGGCAAGAACGTACTAAATCCAAGTGCGGCGAGTGAACGTAGGAAGTCGCGTCGGCGGGAATTCATTGCCGAATTGTGCAGCATGACGGCGTATCGTTTCAACTGGGTGCGGAAGCCCTAGCCAGCCAAAGTGACCTCAAACGATCCCGTGTCGTCGCGCATCACGCCCATGGCGGTGAGAATCCGTCCCAGCGCGATCACGGGTCGAAACATCCAGTACTTCCGCCGAATGGCAGCCATGGCGCGTTCGTGCTCGGCGTGGTCGGCGAGGAATCGTGCCGTGCCCTCGAACGTCTCGCCGCCAATGGACAGCCTAATCTGAGGCGTCTTCTGGACATTGCGCACCCACTGGCGTTTCACGTTCGCGGTGCCGATGTAGAGCTTATCGTCATCCAGTACGAACCAAATCGTGACTTCGTTGGGCTTCCCGGTCTTCCGTCCATAATGAGTCAGGGTCGTTGTCTGCTTGCCCGTTACCCTCTTCAGTCGCGTAAGTACATTCGGTTCCATAAGCTCTCGTTTCGCAAACTGCAACAGAATCAGCAAAAAATACTAAACGTCCCTAAGTTGTTCCTCCGTCATGCCGAAATAGTGCCCCAGTTCATGTATGAGAGTCTGGCGAATTTGATGACGCACTTCGGCCTCGCTTGAGCAGACCGCCTCAATATTTTTCTGATAAAGCACGATGTGATCCGGTCCCGTGGGGAGGTTGAAGACGCTCCTCTTCGTCGCAGGCACGCCGTGAAAGATGCCTAGAAGCAGTCGCCTGCGCTGCCCCAGCTTGGCTGGTCGCTGGTTCGCCGGAAAATCTTCAACGAGGATCGCGACGTTCTGGATGCGGATTCGGAACTCTTCCGGCAGCGAATCCAAAGTCTCTTCTGCAACCTTGACGAAATCTTCGCGCTTCATCCTTCACCCGCTGAAGCAAGGGCACGCTCACTCCGAATAACCGTCATCGTCATTGTCGTCATCATCTTTATCTTCTTTGCCGTCGCCTTCCTCTTCCTCTTCCTCTTCGTCCTCCTCATCTGGCTCTTGTCGAAGGACGAACTCGGCGGCTGCCGACCGATCACAAGGGTCTGAGTCGGGGCTTTCCGGATGTATTCTGCTCATATCCAATGGTAGTCCTCGTAGCCCGTTGACGAGAGCAGCGAATGGGGGTGTGGATTGCTGACGGATTGACTGGGCACAGGACGAATCGGAGTAGGAAGCCATGAAAGATTTGAAGAATCGAATCGCCCTTGTAACGGGCGGTAGTCGCGGAATCGGTGCTGCGGTCGCAGTCGCACTGGCTAAGGCTGGTGCCGATGTCGCCGTCAACTACCGCGAGCGTGCCGATGCAGCGAATGGCGTGTGCTGCGAAATCATGGGCACCGGACGCAAGGCAATAGCGGTGCAGGCCAATGTGTCGGTCGCAGCCGACGTGAAGCGCATGGTCGCGGAGGTCGAGGCGAACATCGGAGGGATCGACATCCTCGTCAACAACGCTGCAATCGCTCATCCGCGCAAATTGGAAGACATCACCGAGACGGAATGGGACGAGGTTCTCACCGTGAATCTGAAGTCTGTCTTCTTGGTGACGCAGGCGGTCGTCGGCAGGATGCGGCAAAGAAAATGGGGACGGATCATCAATTTGTCCTCGGTTGCCGCGCAAACGGGTGGGGCGGTGGGAGCGCACTATGCGGCTTCGAAGGCGGGAATTATCGGGCTGACTCACTCCTGCGCTTCAGCTTTCGTGAAGGACGGGATTACCGCAAACGCTATCGCCCCTGCGCTTATCGAGACTGATATGGTGACCAGCAACCCGAACGCCAACCCGAATCTTATTCCGATGGGGCATTTTGGCTCGGTGGACGATGTCGCATCCGTGGCGGTGATGCTGGCGATGAATAACTACATGACCGGGCAGACGATTTCGGTCAATGGTGGGTGGTACATGAGCTAAGGAAGGATGCTGCTAAAGAAGCAAAATTCATTCGGGAAAAAGCTCGATAGCATTACTCTTATGACGACACTAATCGCCTTTGGCGGTCTTCCGGGGACAGGCAAGACCGTAATCGCACGGGAACTTGCCCGCGAAGTGAATGCGGTGTACGTCCGAATCGACTCAATTGAGCAGGCAATCCGCGCCTCCGGGGTACTGCACAGAACGATTGACGACGCGGGCTATCGTGTCGCATACGTCATCGCCGAGGATAACCTGCGCATGGGCAGAACTGTTGTCGTAGATTGCGTTAATCCCATTCAGATAGCCCGTGATGCTTGGATCGGTGTAGCGAATCGTGCACAGGCAAAAACCGTGGAGGTCGAGATTGTATGCTCCGATCCGCAGCAGCATCGGCTGCGAGTCGAGAACAGAGTCTCTGATATTCCCGGTCTGAAACTGCCCAGTTGGGACGAGGTCATTTCAAGGGAATATGAACCGTGGCAACGCAAACACATTGTGATCGACACCGCCTGCCGTACAGTGAGCGATAACGTGAACGAACTTCTGCAATTGCTTCGTTGAGGGCCGGATCAGCTTGCATACCAATCGGAATGCAGCGACCATCGACTACACGCGAGGCACTGTGTTTCGGCCCAGTGGTGAAGGCACGCTGGGCAGACGCCTCCCGTATCAAAGGTATTCCACGAATGTCCGCACTCGCAGAACCATTTGTCTTCCTTTCGGGGCGACCAACCGCAGAGCGGGCAGCGGATGCGCGGGCCGGAGGGATCGTGGCCCTTCTTTTCGTCGAGTTCGCGATCCAAAACAACTGACGACTTGGCAAGGTAATCCAAAATGTCACCGCTAGCCGAAGTGGAAAGCAACTAAGGCTTAGGGACGCTGATTAATCATAAGATGGGAGTATGGCGTGCCAGCCCACATGATCCAAGTTCCAGTCTTCAGCTTCACTTGTGTGGGCAAGCCAGTTGTTGCAGCGTCGAACGGCCACAAAATTATCCAGTGAGGTCCTTCTGTGAACGGCGTCCCGGAAGTAGCATAAGGGTCAGTGGCGCTCCGGTATGTGCCCCCAGCAAGCATGTACTCAAAGCCCGGTTGCGTATTAGTGGGGTTGGGTCTGTGCGCGTGCCAGTCTTCTTCCCATTTCAGAGCATCAGCATTCGCACAGTAAGATATATCGTCCACAACCCACGGGTGTCCGGGGAAGCAAGTAAAGCCATTGTGACCTTCGCGCAGAACGGTCTCTCTGCCGTTCTCATCTCGATCAACTATCTTAGCTGCCTCTGCGATGTTCGCTGGCGCTGCGGAGAGAGCACGGGCGATCTTCGCTTCCTTAGTGTCCACTCTTGGTTTCGCAGGCATTTGCTGAGCGGTGACTTCAATTGCCGTCAGACCAATGAGCAACAACCCTGAAATCGCAATCTCCTGCATAGGAGGCTCCTTCGGCGTCGTGATTATATTGGGCACTGCCGAGTTCAGCAACAACTGGGACGCAGCGACGTGGGGAAAGACAGGAATCGCGGGCTTGCCGTTGTGCTAGAACAGACGATCTTGAACCGCCTCGGACTCCACCGGTCGCGAGCACTCCTCGTCATCATTCGCCACGTGATTGATCCGCGTGCTCACGGGGAAGCACCGCATCTCGCGAGCGTCGTAGGGCTTCAACAGTTCGCAGACCACAGCCACGTTGTTCATTCCCGGATCGAGCCAGAGGTCATAGCTGTCGGGCTCAAGGATGACTGGCATTCGGTCATGGACAGGTGAGGTCACCGCATTTGGGGTGGTGGTGAGGATCGAACAGGTCTTGATCCAATTGTTACCGGGGTCTTTCCAGCGATCCCACAACCCAGCGAACGCAAAAAGGTCACCATCGTTCACTTCAAAGCAGTAGGGCTGCTTGGATTTTCCCGTTTGTGCCCACTCGTAAAATCCGTCAGCGGGAATCAAGCACCTGCGAGATTTCAGCGAATCGCGGAACGCGGGCTTCGAGCTTGCTGTCTCCGACCTCGCGTTTATCATCCTTGCCGCACCCGAAGGGTCTTTTGCCCATGACGGGATCAGTCCCCAGCGCATCAGCGACAATTCGCGGAAGGGTTCCTTGGGGTGCTGGCGGATCACGGGAACGGGCTGGGTCGGCGCGACGTTGAAGCGCGGAGACCAGTCGTCATCGCAGGGATCGCAGTCAAAGTGTTCCTCGATTAGCTGCTTCCGCCGCGACAGTCGGTAGCGCCCGCACACAGGCAAGAATTATCGCAGAAGGAGGGCGGAGTGTTTACCTGAAGCAAAAGACCCTAGTACGCTGGAAGGATGAAGAGATGTGCATTTTGCCCGACCGAAGCAACCAAACTGAGCGGAGAGCACATTTGGGACGATTGGCTAAATCGGGCACTCCCCACGAAGCGATTCAAGGTTCGGCAAAAATGGAGCCGACTTGATCCATTTAGAGAGTACGACGCTCGGATCATAAAGGAAAAGCTTCCAGTCGTATGCGAAGAGTGCAACAACACATGGATGAGCGATCTGACCAATCGCACAAAACAAGCCTTTTCGGAACTGATCGTTAACGGCACGCCCACCACTTTGCAACCTAAAGACATTGATCTTCTTGCAGCCTTCACTTTTATGAAAGCTGTGGTTGCGGATCACGCGACCGTAAAGGATGATCCGTTTTTTGTAGCGGACGTTCGAGAACAATTTCGAGGATCGTTCTCCGTTCCTTCCCACGTTCAAATGTGGATTGCCGCGTACCAAGGGGTTTATCGGTACAGTGGAAGGTTCGTCACTAACGTTCTAACGCCAGATAAGCCCGGCCCCCTGTACGGGATCGAGTTTTACAGTTTCACGTATGTTGTCGGGCGGGTTGTCCTTCAACTTCTCGCGGCACGATGGAAAGACATACGCCACAAAGGCTATCCGCTGCCCGTCCTTAACCCTAACGCCTACTGGAACCCGGCGGTCATCGAATTCTGGCCGAATGCAGACGCTCCCATTTCATGGCCTCCATCGAAATGGATTGGCGACGACGTGATCGAAAAGTTCATCGAACGGTTTAACGTACCAATTAACCTTAGGATCGCATGAAACGGGATAAGCCGTGGATGAGTAGCGAGCCATCAGGGTATCGCACGCACAGTGAACGATACCCAATGGATTTGTTTTCATACACGCGAGAAGCAGCACACTGTCTTCAAGGGCGCAGATTCCTTGCTGTGATAGCCATGTCCTCGACCGCTGTCGAGTTGATAGTCAACAGGGACAGTCGTACCCGCAAGCTCACTTCGTTGAAAAGAATCGCTGGTTGGGCCACTATCAACAATCAAAACTTGAGAATCGCCAAGGAACACGGTCTTCCCGTCGATGCTTTGCTTGGCGCTGGAGAAGACCTGAGCGGTGCTAACCCGATTATGTTTGTTCTTCTTCGCAATAAGGTTGCTCACGGCGAAATTGAACCGTTCATTTCCGATCTTAGCGACTATGACCCCAACGCCGAAAAACTGGCGACCGAGCATGAGGCTAAGATGCGTAAGTTTGTCAGCGAATGGTACAACACCGCTCCAGATGTGCAGGAAGGACGCATCCGCAAACATGAGTGGCCTAAATGACCACTCTGTCAGCGGTATCACTTCATGACCTCCGTAACTTTGTCTCGGCCCCGTGTTGTCGCAGACTCTCTTTGTGACTGCCCTGATCCGATACGACGCTGCCCGCAAAGCCATCGCGTCCGCCTACCGTGTTGACGAGGCGAAGAAAATCCGCGACAAGGCGGAAGCAGTCAGAACTTACGCGAAATTGGCGGGCGATCTCGAAATGCAAAACATGGCTGCCGAGATCAGAATTCGCGCCGAGCGACGTGCAGGTCAACTCCTGTCTGACATGGAGAAGAATCCCGGCACGAGGGGGGAGGGGCGACCAAGGAAGGACGGCACGAAATTTACGCGGTCGAGCAGAACGACTGCCTACCCTCCGAAGCTAGAGGACATCGGCATCACGAAGGATCAATCTTCGAAATGGCAGCGGCTCGCGTTGCTTGTTGATGAAGGTACATTCGAAAAGGCGCTCGCCCAAGCGCGGGAGAAGAATGGCGAATTGACGAATGCGGCTCTGCTCCGCGAAATCAGAGAAATCGTTACGCCAGTCGAAGTCTTGACGGAGCCCGATATCAATGTGGTCGCGTCAGAACTGATCCGCGACATTGAGTCGGTAAGCAGGAAGGAAAAACTGGAGACCGTACTTCGACTCCGAAAACGGTTGAACCCCACAATCAGGAAAAAGCTCATCTTGGCATTGAAGAACTCGGCGGCGGACGTATCGGATTGCGAGGCGCAGCTTTCGAAGGATTTCAGGGATTTTCCGGTCAGCGGAAAAGCCTTCCAGCGTGTAATTCGAGAACGGATGGCCGAAGAGCCTGATCCTCTGCTGGCTGAAAAGCGTGCACTCGCAACTGATTTCAAGAATGCCAGTGTGCGAGAAATTTCCCTCGCCGACGCTAAAAACGTAATTGTCGCCCAAGAGTGGCTGGGCACGCTTGGCAGTCCCGAACACGCCTTTGGATTGTTTTTCGGCGACCATATAGCCGGAGTTGCTTGCTTTGGAAACACAGCGGGAACGAATGTCAGAGCATCGGTCTGTGGTTCCGAGCACGAAGACAAGGTGATTTCTCTCACGAGGGGCTGTTGCCTTCATTGGGCTCATCCTCATAGCGGGTCTTTTTTAGTCAGTTCAGCCTGTCGCGAAATGACGAAGAAAGGCTTCCATGTGATCGTTGCCTATGCTGATCCTGAAGCGGGCGAACGGGGAGTGATTCTGCGAGCTTGTAATTTCCTGTATTGCGGAACGACTAATCCGACTGAGAAGTTCCGCCGCCCAGACGGCAAGGTCTATGATGCACGAAACGTTCATCTCTTGACCCGTGATCGACGTTTTGGGATGCTGCGGTACAAGCGGAGCCGAGCAGAGCAGAAGAAAATCCTCATTGAAGAGGGCTGCGAGTTTTTCAAGGACACCGGGTGCAAGCATCGTTTTGTTGGGATATTTGGGGATCGGAGGATGAAGCGAATTCTCCGACGCGCCCTCAGGTGGGAAGTGCTGCCTTTTCCGAAGCCCGAAGCGCAACGAGCTATGGCTGCGGCGGCATCCGGAGGATCAGCGAGCATTGATCTTTCAGTGCCGCTCCAATCCACGGCAATTAGTCTTGCCGAACTGGATCACTAGATCACTGGGGGAGAGGCTCAACTAGAAATCCCGCAGATACAGAATCCGCAACAGTTGTCTGCTTAACGGGCCGCAATACCACGAACCCTTCTTCGGTTTCCTTGCGATGTACCTCGAATGAGGATGCCAGCAGATCGATAAAGCGATAGACACTCGCTGGTGTCCGCAGCACCTTGCGCAGTTTCGGTGCGAGCTTCGCCAAGATGTTTTGGATTTCCTGTTCACTCGGTTCGGTAATCTGCTCAGTGAGGCAATTCGAGTCGGATTGGAGGGACCGTTCATACTTGGCGACGAGCCGATCAGCCGTGGCTCTGGATATGCGGTTCTGCTTTAGCCATCCGCTCCATTGCCCATTCCGGCCCGGACGGGCGAGAACCTGTTTCATCTCCGCGAGCTTCCTTCCCAGTTCGGCGCGGAGGGAGCGAAGGTTTTCTGTTTGGTTCTTGATCGTGCCTTTGTAATCGGTGTGCAACCGCCAAAGCTTCGTTATTTTCGCGCTCAGAACCGCTTCGTCCTGCGCCAGATGTTCTGGCTCTGGAGTCCGTGGTTCCGAGGGCTGTGCCGGAATCTCTGCTGCTGGGAATTCTGATACTGCGGGTGTCTGAATCTGCTCTGTTGTTTCTAACATGTCGCCTCACACTACGAATTGATTTGCGGAGCAAATTGCACGCCCGTGAGCGCGAGTTGCTCTCATACAAACAATTTGAAATTGGGAAAACGTGAGGACTGACGATGTGAATTGTTTTTGCAGATCGTTTGACGAAAACGTATCTAGGACCGCGCGGAGCCTCTGATCTGGTCGAACCCAAGAGTTGTAGCGGCGAGTTCCCTGTTACCCTCGTGCAGGTCGGCCTGCCATTTCGTTTGCGCTGTAAGGGCGATTCAGAAGCAGAGCAGCGGGTTTGGAGGACGCCCTGAGGTTTGGAGGACGTATCCGGGTTTGGAGGACGCTTCGAAGGCGTACCGGAATTCGTACTCAGGGTCGTACCGCCGCTCTGTTTGCGTGCGCACCGCAAAGCCGTCATTGAACGTACATTTTGGGGACGATAAAGCACGCAGGCCAGTATCCGCTGACCCCGCCGTGTACGCGCACACGGAGGTTTCACCTAATCAACAGGCGCGGTTCACACCGTCGTCCCCAAACCTTCAAACTTTGGGGCGGCGGCTCTTCGCCGCCTGCCCCGGTTCGGTGTGCGCGTAGGCCATGTCCCCACATTCCTCGGCACGCCGAAATTCAAATTCATGTGTTGCCCGCTTTCTTCTTCTCCGGTTTAATACTTCCCGTCGCCTTGGTTTTGAATGGCTCAGGCAGTTCATAGTCCAAATCGTGCTGACCCCAATCCTCCCGGATCAGGATGGGCTGCCAATCCTGCGAGTCGTCATCAGGCTCTGCAAAGACGGGGACACCGTCGTCACACACTTCCTCGACCCGGCTATCCGCGAAGGGATCAGGAATGGGCTCAGGGCATAACTCTTCGCGTGCGTACATCTCGTTCTCTTCGGCCACATCATCCGGGTCAGCGCCGGGGTCTTCAGTACAGACTTCGGCGTGCGCCCGAAGCTCAGAGCCGAGGCTAAAAAAGCCGTAGCAGTACGGGCACTGATGATCCTCTTTCAGGTGCTCAAGGCTTTTGCCCTTCTCGGTGAGAAGCTCAAATTGATCGAGGATGGACTTAGACCGAACATAGAACTCCCGGCAGCCGGATGTCTGCGAGACCCAGATCGCCAGTTCGATTTCGGCGCGACTCGCGCCGTGATCGAGCAGGGATTGGAAGTCGGCGCTCCAATACTCCTCCCACTTGGGCAAGATCATGATCTTCTCCCCCATGGACTGCCTTCCCCGCAGGAAGAACCAGAGATACGTTGCGCAGCAACGAGCCTCTGTGAATTCAGGGATGTCGTCCAGTTCAGGTTCAGGTTCGGGTTCGGAGACAGGATCAGGATTCAGGTCATCAGGGATGGAGTCAAACTCTTCATCCTTAAGTCCAGACATCCCCATGTCCCCACAAGGGGGGGGTGGGGGCGCAGCCCCCATGGGGTTGGGGATGAATTTCCGATTTTGAATTTCGACGAAGTCGCGGTCAAGCGCAGGAGATGTCGATGCAGTTGGCTGCGCAGCAGCATTTGCAACTGCATCTCTTGCGTGACTGTCGCCGCCGAACCCCTCGCTTCGCTCTAACCCCAACCCCGTGGGGGGAGACCCCCCACACCCCCCAGCACGGGACTCAACTCCACCACTACTCTCACCACCACCCAACGGCGTACCGCTTGTAATAACATCTACAGTGCAGCCCACTTTCCGGGGTAAGGTCGGTACCCCATTTTCTGGGGTACGGTGAACCTTCTTTTTACCGGAGCCCACTTTCTGGGGTACCGTGGGTGCGGTGCCGATCTTGATCTCGTATTCGTTGGTGTCCCAGCACCCGGTTGCCGCTCGCGCACCGATCCCGACAATCCAGCCGTACTTCGTGAGCAGCGCCTTGGCTTCATCAACAACGTTGTGGCTGATTCCGGTGTCCTTGATGATGAATTTGTGAGCGAGGCAGAGGATGTTCTTCTTGGAATGTTCCTGCCATTCGGCACGCAGGTACATGAACGACCACAGGCAATACGCCGACCGGGAGGCACGCATGAGTGCCAACATAGCCGGACGGTCTTTGTAGTTGAGTTTCTTGAAGCCTGTGCTTTCTGCCATATCAACCTTCGTCCACGGTGTTGGAGACGAGGACGAGTCCGCCCCCGCCTTGACCGTTCTCAGTTCTTTCCTGCGTTTCCACGGTGCTAATTGAAAAGCGTTCCAGCCGATCAGCCAGCACGCCCGGATCAAAACGGATCGTGTCCGCCACGCGAATCGCCAGAAGCTCGCGATTGCGGACCCAGCGTTGCACCGTGGACTCGGCAACGCCGAGCAGGTCGGCGACCTCTCTCACATTCAAGGGCACTATTCGTCCCCTTAGTTGTTCAATCATCGACATTGCTCTACCTCGCTTGGGCAGGAATGAACCTGTTCGACCGCATCTGCCCTCATAAACAGCAAAGTCGAAGTTCGACAACGCATTCACCGTGTTTTTAATTTCTTCGAACATACGAAAAGTCCCAGTAGAAACCGCAAAATCACTAGCGTGCAGCCCACCAACTCACATTCGAGAAGCAGCCGCCAAAGTAGTTCCGTCGCCCTCAAGCTCTCGCGTGGCGGTCTGGACGGCGCGATAGCTGAGGACTCTGGCATTCGCGATCTCAATCGACGCTTGCGAGTGGAGCAGCAGTGGAGTTACTCCTAGCTAACCCAAACCCTTCACACTCTTGAAAACACGGTCACGAGCAACATTCCAACTGTTGCAGATTTCGATGGTGATGGTTTTCACAGGGCGTCCGATGGGCTTGAACCGTTCGACGTAAACAGAGTTGCCGCCTTCGGACTGCGTGGCGATCAGGGTAAGTTGTCCTTTAAGCCGCTCGACAAGAGCAGGCACTTTGACTTCGAGCAGATAGGGACGTTTGATATGCGTACAATCGTTGGGCCGAGACGAACTGGAGGCCGCTTAGAATGCTCGGATTCGATGTCAAGGACGACATCTCGTCCGCAGTCAAAGGGAGCGAGAGACTTGCATGGGGTCTGCTGAGGAGCGACGCGAGCGTGCCACTTCACTATTGCTCTTCATCGTTCAAGGACGGCATCCAGCTTCGAAGAAGGATCATGCGCAGAGGAAGGAACGTCAAGAGACCCCATGAAATTCTGACAG